>NZ_SACO01000009.1 GCF_004005905.1 Novosphingobium umbonatum | reverse complement strand
CAGTACATCAACGGCTTCTACAACCCACGTAGGCGCCATTCATATCTGGGCGGCATCAGCCCCCTCGCATTCGAGGCCAAGGTGGCATAGTGAGATAGGTGACCGGCACAAAGCCGTTACAAGTCCACCATCCGCGACGCCATGAAGGAGGTCGCGGGCAGGCGTCGTCGCTTCGGCTACCGGCGGATCGGCGTGATGCTTGAACGCCAGGGGATGATTATGAACCACAAGAAGCTCTACCGGCTTTATCGGGAGGAAGGCTTGTCGGTGCGCCGGCGCCGTGGCCGCAAACGGGCGCGGGGCAGCCGCACACCGATGCCTGTGCCGCTGGCTCCTGGCGCGCGCTGGTCGATGGACTTTGTGTCCGATACCTTCGGCGCCTCACGCAAGTTCCGGATTCTGGCCATCAATGATGACTGCTGCCGGGAAAATCTGTGCCTGGTAGCCGATACCAGCATATCCGGTGCGCGCGTTGCGCGCGAACTCGACACGCTGGTGCGGCTCTATGGCAAACCGGCCTGCATTGTCAGCGACAATGGGACCGAGTTCACCAGTCGGGCCATCCTGGAATGGGCGGCCAAGAACCAGATAGAATGGCACTACATCGACCCCGGTAAGCCCCAGCAGAACGGGTTCATCGAGTCCTTCAACGGCTCGCTACGCGATGAGTTGCTCAATGAGGAGCTGTTCGACAGCCTGGCCGATGCTCGCCGGAAGCTGGCCATCTGGCGCTACGATTACAACCATGTCCGGCCCCACTCGTCGTTAGGAAATCGGACGCCTGCACAAGCGCGTCGAGCGTTCGAGCAGGACGAAGCCATCACGCCCGACGCGCTTGCGCAGGCGCAGGGCACATCGTATTTAACCGCTAGGCTCTCGTTATGACTGAGGGATCATCGGGGGGCAGGTCAGCTTGAATAGCTCCACGCTGATCCTGCATCTTCATAAACCATTGAGCACCAATCGCGACAGTTGACAGTGTTGACAAGGTTTTAGCGGGCGGGCGTAATCCAAGCGCCAAGACTGTCCATGCGTGCCAAGCCCGACCACTCTCTCACGCCAAGCATGGTCAAAAGCGATGCCATCAGCAGGAAATACAGAGGCCCTACTTGGACGGTCTACTCAACTTTGCTTCGAGCTGGGAACGCTTGAGGCCATGGCGTTCAGCATTGTACTGCCAACGCTTGAACTGCTCAATGAGGTTATTGTTCCGCTCCCGTTCCACCGCAAGTTGATCACGAGCCTCATCAAGCTTCCGTCGAAGTTGCGCAACAATCGATCGCCCTTGCCCGCGCTCGCCTACTTCTTTCACTTCCTGCGCCAAACGACGACGCGCTTGGTTCCAGGCTTCCTTTATTCTCGCGTGCTTCAGAATCGCCACCTTCGAGTAGACGTGGCCATGCCCAAGTTCGAGTGCCAACTGACGCAGAAACAGGTCCCAGGTTAGTTTGGTGGTCCAACCTGCAAGGATAATTACTGCTAAATCAACGTCATTTGGCTTCAAATGAGGAGCTCCAGCCATCAGTTCAGCTCTCCGTCCGGCCACAAGTCCAGCAAATCATCATCTTCAAAATCGTTGTTTTCCGCCACCTCCGCATCGGCTGAAGCTTCTTGTGCGCGGATAGCAGCAGACAGGCCGGCCTTTGTTTGGGGTTTCAACGTCGGTGGCAATGTGATCAATGTGCCATCTTCAATGGCCGGATCTGTCATACGATCAATTGCCATTTGCCAGCGGCTTGCTTTCTCATTGTGTAAGTCCACCCAGCGCTTGGCGCCATAGCGCCCGCCCTCCACTGCGTTCTGCGCTAACTTCGCTGCATTTCGCACGACCGCCAGCTGCAGCTCCGCCTCTTTCAAGTGGGCTGCATTACCCTTAATAAACGTGTTCTCACCACACCGAATACAGTCTTTATCCTTCGGGCAAGGCATCAATGAGTAATCATGGCGACAAAGCCCATATCGGGTGGTGATCGTAGACCCTACTTCCAACCGAAGTGCCGTATTTCGAGATATTGACTCTTTCCTCATGCGGCCTTCAATCTTTTCCGCCAGCGGCCCTACAACCTTGATGTCCTGCGGCGCAGCATCGTCCAAGATGAGAAACGCCTCAATGAAGGCCTCCTGAGGAACATGATTGTACGAGGAATTTTGCTTGACGCTCTTTCGACCAGACCAAAACGCGATAAGTTCCTGCGACAAATATTTCGATTGCACTAAAGTATTCAGCAAGTGTCTGGGCTGGTGCGTATTCATACGCCATGGCTCTTCAGTTTCTGGATCCACGAGCCTATTTCTTGAGAATACGGTGATACCGCTCGGCTTTGAACCAAGTTCGTGTTTTATCTGTGAGTAAGTGAAATATCTTGGAATGTAATGGTTCGTGCACGCGCCTTGACGCATCACCTCATCGGGAAGACAAAATAGAGCGTCACTTCCCTTCAAGCCATTTCGCGGATCGATGAAGGGAAACGAGTCAGGTAGTTCCCGAAGAGCGTAATCCTGAAGCGACGCGAACGTCACCAGCACATATTTTCTGCCGAGGCGGCGCTCAGGGTGAGCACGGCGCTCATCGACAGTCCATCCGCACCTAATTAGCGCACGATCTGCACTCGAACACTGCTGGATCGGCATACTGCGACCCATGATCTGAGCGGCTTCCCACAAAGTTAGCGGTTGACCGCGAAGATGTTCAAATCCCGGCGGCAGATAAAGCTGACCTGGATTTTCTTCATACCATTTGTGGGCGATACGGCTCTTCTCTCCTATAGATTTGAGGCGACTGATCGCTATTTTCGCAATCTGAGCGTTTTCAGGTGTAACAGCAAACTTAGTCATCGCTGCGCCATCTTTGAGAGGACGCCAACTCAACCCATAGACCCCGTCCATCTCAGTTTCACAATTGACGGGCAGTCCTAGGACTTCTGTCACACGTGAAGGCGCGAACATAGCAAGTGCGAACCACCCAGTTACGATTTGGTCAGGAATATAGTCACTGCCATGAAACACCGATGCCAGGTCGAAAACCGCCTTTAGGTTGGGAAGTTTGTCTACGCGTCCTCGTGCACCATCGCTGTTCACCCGATCATTTCTGACCGGTGCTTTGTATGCGATAGAAGTTTTCCATGAGATTGGTAGCTTAGTAATCTGGGCGGGCGCAATGACATTAACAATAAGCCGTTCGATCAGTCGTCCATACTTCCAAGCATCCCTGTAATGCTCAATCAATATGGCCTGAGCTCGGTCAATTATACATGGGGTTATATCTCCCACATTCGGCATTATGCCAAGATCACAGAAAGCCTTCTCAATAACTCGCAAAGCACTAACCATTGAGCCTGGTCCATTTTCTTTATTTATTCGAAGATGCTCTACAAGCATTGCCTTTGCCGCGCTCAAATATGGCTCCCTTAGATCAACCGCATCGGCAGAACGGTTTCCTCGCCGTGCCGTATCAAAATTAGTAAAATGAACGACAAGGCCTGGCGGGTTTGAGCTTGCTTTGGAGAAAAATGGACGAAGGTCCCAAGAGTTTTCATCCCAGTTGACAGCATTTGGTCCATGAAAAAATTTGTAAGTGCGAGCATGGGCGATGAACTCTACTAGGTTCCGATCTGCGCCAAACTCCTGCCGCCCTACGAATGGAATGATCATAGCTGTCATAATACCACCGAATCCTTCCGCTCGGCGATGATGTCATCGACGGCATCAATCTGTTCCTGTGTGATATTTCGAATGCGATCGCTTTTCTCTGTGTCGCGATCCTTCACCAAAACTGCGCGCAGCGCCTCCCAAGGCGCTTCCCTGAACGGTTCGAATTTGTTGCAAGTCAGACAACCCCTCGGCGCGTCTTGATGGCATTTCGCGCGCGTGCCGCAGGCCCCAAGATCCTGGCCATTTAGATGCTCATACGCAGTGATTAATGCGTCTTCATCCCCCTTTCGCGTGGCATCCTCGAGACTTTCGATCAACCGGCCTTGGAAAGCGCGGGCAAAAATCGTCATTTCGCCGCCGATTGCTTCGCCGATAGGAGCCTGCAAGGACGGCATCGCCGCTCGGTAGTAGCGGACACAGTGAAGAGACGTATGGGTAAGCAGGCGCGCAACTTCCTCGTCTCGGGCCCCGAACGCAATTGCCCTTGTCCCCAACGTGTAGCGGAAACGGTAAGGGAAGAGCGGAATAGGTCCCTTCAATCGATCGGAATACGTCTGCAGAATTTGAAATACAGCACCAAGGGCGCTGCTTACCTTTGCTGACGTGCTGAAAAAGAGAGGCGAATCAGGGGATGCATTAGCCATTATAGGCGTTTTCAAATAGTTAATGAGAACTTCAGCGAGTTGAGTCGGACACTTCCTCCGCCACCGAGTGCTTTTCGTTGCCTCCCTTGTCTTCGCTATGGTGATCAGAAGAGTCATTTCAATGCCTTCAGGACCAACGATGCTGACTACATCCTTCACTTTCATCCGCGCAATTTGGATGGGACGAACACCAGTGGCGATCAGGAAGAAGCAGAGTGCCCATTGCTTCGTGGAGATTTCTCCAGTCGCGTATGCGCGGTTGAGCGCTTGATATACGCTATGCAATTCCTGCTCCGTGAATGCACCACGCTTAGGGTCGTTTGCAATAAGCGAAAAATACCAGCCGTTGCCTTTGTCCTCCCATTTTTCAGGCTGCGACAGGAAACTGGCTATTTGGGGATCGAGCCCGGGTAAGCGGCGTTGGACCCAGTGGTTCAAGACTGCTTGAATGAAGGGCCAAGTGGAAACTGGGCGATGCTGTGGGTAATCCTCGAAATGATCAAGATTGAGGGTGCAGGGTAGGCCCTTAGAACTTTTTGCAAGGTGCTCCACAATGAAACTAAAGTTCCGCAGACACTCGCTCGCGTACGCCAGGGAGTGCGTCGACAATAGGCTGATGAGAACCTCAGCTAACGAGTCGTGCCACTCGAATCCCGGAATACGCCAAGAATAGTCAAATCGATGCCTACCCTGATCACTATCTAAAAAATTAACACCGCACAGGTCGATAGTAACCATTCTTCCGTCCATCAGGCGGATTTTTCGAGTTTCTAATAGATCAATCAACGTTCTCATGCGCGTATTTTACTCGTTATTCATATTTATTTCATTCATCATCTCTTGTGCTAGACGATCGGAGCGCTCCCTTATGTGGCGGCGATTATACCGAGCTGCTTGCCTAGAATTCTCAGACCATCCCATAAGACGAATTCGAATTTGAGCTTCCTGCTCAGGCGAGTAGCGCTTTTCTTCTGGGAGACGGTCGATTTTCACGCTTAGAATATGGTTCCACGCACGCCGCATCGTGTGTGGAGTGACATTCCAAGGCTGTGGTCCTATGATCTTGCGAACGGCCAAAAAGATGCGGTTGAGGAATTTTCCGCTAGTAAGCGCCTGCCCTTTCACATCAGTAAACAGCGCACCATTGCGATGGGCATCGCAACCTTCAGGCAAATTTAGCCAGTATTCATTAAAGAAATGATCAAATGCGTCAGCCGTATCTCTAATAATTGGAACAGTTCTCGCAACAGTCTTTGATTGAAAAATAGAAAATCTATATTTCGATACAGAAATGCTATCAGTAGCCGCCGAAGATACTTCTCCGCGACGCGCGCCCGTGTCGAATAGTAGGCGCCATGCTAGATAATTCCTCCACCGAACGAAAGACGCTGAGAAAGGATTGTCTGCCGAATCTGGATGCAAAACCCCTTCGATGCGCCTGAGGATTTCGATGTCGGGAGCTTCGAGCAATTCGTCGTCGTGCCATCGAAATGATGACGAAGGCGCCTTCGCGCGAAGTTCGGCAATCGAAGCTTTCGCCGACTCGTTCAGGTGCGATTCGACCGCAGACAGCTTCCGGTTGTCGAACCGGCGCCGACGATGCCATTCTGCATAATTTGCAAGCCAGCGGATTCTGTTACCCATTTCAATCGCAGTAGCGGTCGCCGTCTTTTCGTTGTCGGGAGAACCCAGGCCAAACCTCTTTCCGCTCGAAACAACATTGCGGGTCACTCCGGCAATCGACGCTTGGTACTCGGCGTTTTGCCGCGCCGCGTTGAGGCCAAGGAAGCGCACGAGGTCGATGACATCTGAGGTGTTGAGAAATAGGCCTTCGGACAACTCAACGTCCAAATCTTTACCAACTGTTTCAGCCCACATTTTTGCCATTCCGATGGCACGAAGGACCTTGTCGATGGTGTGAGCGGACCGGCCCATCAGGTCGTAATTTATGGTCGCGTACAGGTTGGGATAGTAGTGCGGTGCTGGTGACCCATTGGAATCGGTGATGACTACAACCCAAGCCTTGCCGTCACCCGTTGAGTTTCGAAATTTGCGGATGCGAAATGCGGGCATGTTTACGGTTCTTAACGTGTCCACGTAACGGCACCTTGCTGGGCGGACTAAGTTACTCCTCCTTTGCACCGCGCGCCACGAAAACGGGCTGGGAATCCTGCGATCCTAGCCCGTATCTCTTGCTCAAAAGTTTACGTCTCCGCGGGATGTCCGTCTATTGGCAAGCGAGGCATTCCTCGTAATCTGTGGTGGCCAGTTCGATCTTGGGCGCAACAGCGGTGTTATCCGCCTCCACCCCGCCAGCGAAACCGGCGCGCTGGATCGACTTGGAACGCAGGTAATAGAGCGACTTGATGCCCTTTTCCCATGCCTGGAAATGCAGCATCATCAGATCCCACTTGTCCACGTCCGCAGGGATATAGAGGTTCAGCGACTGGGCCTGATCGATGAAGGGTGTGCGATCGGCGGCGAATTCGAGCAGCCAGCGCTGGTCGATTTCAAAGCTGGTCTTGTAGGTAGCCTTTTCATCGGGCGACAGGAAATCCAGATGCTGGACCGAGCCGCCATGCTCCAGAATCGAGTTCCACACATTGGTGGAATCCTTGCTCTTTTCCGCCAGCAGCTTCTTCAGATAGGGATTCTTGATCACAAAGCTGCCCGAAAGCGTCTTATGGGTGTAGATATTGGCCGGAATAGGCTCGATACAGGCGCTGGTGCCGCCGCAGATGATGGAAATCGAGGCGGTGGGCGCAATCGCCATCTTGCAGCTGAAACGCTGCATCACGCCCATTTCCGCCGCATCGGGGCATGCCCCGCGCTCTTGCGCCAACAGGATGCTCGCCTCGTCCGCCTTGCTGGCGACATGCTTGAACATCTTGAGGTTCCACGCCTTGGCCATCGCGCTTTCAAAGGGAATGCCCTTCAATTGCAGGAACGAGTGGAAGCCCATCACGCCCATGCCCACGCTGCGTTCGCGCATGGCGGCATATTTGGCGCGCGACATTTCATTGGGCGCGCGGTCGATATAGTCCTGCAGCACATTGTCGAGGAAGCGCAAAACGTCCTCGATAAAGCGCTTGTCGCCGTTCCACTGGTCCCAGGTTTCCAGATTGAGCGAGGACAGGCAGCACACGGCAGTGCGATCATTGCCCAGATGGTCACGGCCGGTGGGCAGGGTGATTTCGCTGCACAAGTTCGAGGTGTAAACCTTCAGGCCGAGATCGCGGTGATGCTGCGGCATCATGCGGTTCACCGTGTCGGAGAAGACCAGATAGGGCTCGCCCGTGGCCAGACGCACTTCGACCAGCTTCTGGAACAGGCTGCGCGCATCGACCTTGCCGCGCACGCTGCCATCCTTGGGGCTCTTCAGCTCGAACTCGCGGCCATCGCGCACGGCCTGCATGAATTCGTCGGTGATCAACACGCCATGGTGCAGGTTCAGCGCCTTGCGGTTGAAGTCGCCGCTGGTCTTGCGGATTTCTAGGAATTCCTCGATTTCGGGATGCGACACGTCCAGATAGACCGCCGCCGAACCACGGCGCAGCGAGCCCTGGCTGATCGCCAGTGTCAGCGAGTCCATCACGCGCACGAAGGGGATAATGCCGCTGGTCTTGCCGTTGAGGCCCACCGCCTCGCCAATGCCGCGCACCTTGCCCCAATAGGTGCCGATGCCGCCGCCGCGCGAGGCCAGCCACACATTCTCGTTCCAGGTGTTGACGATGCCTTCCAGGCTGTCTTCCACCGTGTTGAGATAGCAGGAGATCGGCAGGCCGCGACCCGTGCCGCCATTGGACAGCACCGGCGTCGCGGGCATGAACCACAGGCGGCTGATGTAATCATACAGGCGCTGGGCATGGGCCTGATCGTCGGCATAGGCATCGGCCACGCGGGCGAAGAGATCCTGATAGGTCTCGTCGGGCAGCAGATAGCGGTCGTCCAGCGTTTCCTTGCCGAAATCGGTCAGAAGCGCATCGCGCGCGGGATCGGTGACGATCTTGAACCGGCGCGGGTTGATCTTCTTGGAATCGGAAACCGGCGCCTCGGGCGCGGCGGTTACAGTTGCGGCCACCAACAGGTCGGCCAGCGCGGTATCACTCTTGTCATTCATCGGCATAGCCGGGCGTTGGCCCGCCTCCTTGGTCTGGTCCGTTTGAGCCATGGCT
This sequence comes from Novosphingobium umbonatum, assembly GCF_004005905.1. Lineage (GTDB taxonomy): Bacteria > Pseudomonadota > Alphaproteobacteria > Sphingomonadales > Sphingomonadaceae > Novosphingobium > Novosphingobium umbonatum. The sequence continues at coordinate 151,939 of NZ_SACO01000009.1, read as the reverse complement.
GCGGCATCCTCTTGGCCAGCTGCGCCTTGCGCGCCGGTCGTCAACAAGGTTTCCATCGGCCTTTGCCCATCAGAATCGTTCAAATCCATTTCGCGCCCACCTTTGTCCGCCCCAAATGCCTCCTCCACACCGGCCCGACTTGCGCCAAAGGCGGGACGGACAGGCACAAAGGCTTCACCCCGGGCATCGCGCCAAGGGAAACCGGCAATCTCCACGCCCCTTGCGTGACCCATCGCCACAGCGCCGATTGGCGCCCGTTTCCCTTTGCAAATGCCCCGAAATTCCTTGGCCAGTCCCGCGCCACCGCCACCATGAACCGGCCCTGGCACTATAATCGCGCCGAACCGGAAAAGCTAGGTATTGGTGGCAGAGGGTTGCGCTGACCACTACCCCTTGTGCGCAATGCGCCGTGATCACGCAAGTAGGCGTTTGTGCGGAAGCCACAGTTTTGGACTTTTCACCCTGAGCGCGCCAAGCCCGCGCGACGCGCCAGAAATGCTTGGGTCGCGGGTCGCGCAAGGGGCTAAATGGGCAAAGGCGGGAAATATTTCTCCACATCTGTGTTCTGGAATTGGGCACCGGATCGGATGTTTCGACAGGCCGGTGATTCCCTCCCGCGCCCTCTTGCCCACCGCGCCAACGTGTCTTATCCTGATAAAACACCTGCAACCGGAAACCACGCCTATGTTCCGCATTCTTGGCACATTGATGTCCGGCCTGTTCATCGGCCTCGTCGCGCGCTGGCTCTATCCCGGCTTTGTGCCGATGGGCGTGGGCATGACCATTTTGCTGGGCATGGGCGGATCGCTCTTTGCCGAAATGGTCGCCAATCGCGGCGTCTATGGCCCGCCGCGCCCTGCGGGCTGCCTTGCCTCGGTGGTGGGGGCGCTGGCGCTGATCTTTATCGGGCGCCATCTGGGCTGGTAACACAAAGGGGCAAGGCGCCTGTGAGAGTGCGCGCCCTGCCCCGATGCTCCATGGCTGTTGGCCCGATCAGGCCATCTGGTCGATGATCAGCCCGTTGGTGCTGGCGCTCTGGCTGGTTGCGGTGGCGGCGGCGCTGTCGCTGACCGAATAGGTGCCATTGTTCTTCGCCAAGCCTTCGCGCAGCTTTTTCAGCGCGGCGAGCAAGGATGCCATTTCGTCAGCCGCCGTGCTGCCGCTGGTGCCAGAAGTGCTGCTCGATGACGCGGTGCTGCTGGACGAACTGCTGGTTGCCGAGACCGAATCATCGGAATCACCATCCGAATCCGATGGCGGCGGCGGAGGAGGCGGCCCCATCGGCCCCTGCATACCGGCAGCCCCCCAAGCCTCCAGCGCGTCGATCGTACTGGTGCTATCGGTGCTGGTCGATGCATCCGAACTGGCGGCCTCACTGCCACTCGATCCGCTGCCGGAAGCCCCCCCGGGTCCCTGCGCGAACAAAGCTTCCAGTTCGGAGGCCTGATCCTCGGTCAAAGTGCCATTGCTGACCTGTTCATCGATCAGCGAATCCACCCGCGTCTTCATATCCGAAGGCGACAGGCGGTTGCCGGTGCCCGACGAGGCCGAGTCCGACAAGGAAGCATCAATCGAATCCAGCGCGGTGGAAAAAGCGCTGGCATCCTCCTCGCTGATCGAACCCGACGTCACCGCCGAAGCGATACGCTGGTTCATATCCGCGCGGGGCGAATGATGGGCATTGGAAGAAATAGACAAAGACGACATAAGCGACTCCTAACCTTACAGGACAGGCGTCGCACCCAGGGCGCTTATGACGAAACGTGGTAAATACAGCGCTTACCGCCCATTGCGTAATGACCACGGGATTTTGCCTGACGCATAGGTCATCATACCGTCATCCTTGTCAAAAAAGCGCCTTCAAACCGCCGCCACGCCGTCACACAGCCCCGCTAGGCCGCCCCCGATATCCAAAGACGACCAACAGGGGGTCCCATGCGTCGCTTCAGTCTCGTTCTGCTTGCCACCACCAGCCTTGCGCCTATCGCCGCACAGGCGGCCGACACCACCGCCGAGGCCCCCGTGGCAGAAGCCGCGATGGAAACCGAAGCCATTGTCGTGGTCGGCAAGGGCGAGGTGCGTCAGGCCCAAACGCTTTCCACCCGCGATCTGGCGGTGCTGGCGCCGGGCACCAGCCCGTTGAAGGCGATTGAAAACCTGCCCAGCGTCAATTTCCAGTCGGCCGACCCTTTCGGTTCCTATGAATGGGCGCAGCGCGTGTCGATCCGCGGCTTTAACCAGAACCAGCTGGGCTTCACGCTGGACGGCATTCCGCTGGGCGATGCTTCCTATGGCAATCTGAACGGTATGCATATCAGCCGCGCCGCCATCACCGAAAACCTCGCCTCCACCCGCGTGACGCAGGGCGCGGGCGCGGTGGGCACGCAGGCCACCAACAATCTGGGCGGCACGGTGGAATTTGCCAGCCTTGATCCGGTGGACCATTTCGCGGTCGATCTGGGCGGCACCTATGGCAGCTTCAACGCGGTTCGCGGCTTTATCCGCGTCAATGCCGGTTCGGCCAATGGCCTTCGCACCTATGTCTCCTATGCCTACAACGGCACCGACAAGTGGAAGGGCTATGGCCAGCAGCGCCAGCACATGGTCAATGCCAAGGCCGTGCTGCCCCTCGGCAAGACCGACCTGTCGGCCTATGCCAGCTATTCGGACCGCCGCGAGGTGGACTATCAGGACATGAGCCTCGAAATGCTGGGCCGTCTGGGCTATAATTGGGACAATCTGTCGAACAATTACGCTCTGGCGGTAAAGGTGGCCGATGTGGCCGCCAACAATGGCTATTCGGGCGCCACGGCCACCAATGCTGCTGCTGGCACCGCATGGCCCTCGCCCATGACCAGCGCGGATGACGCCTATTATTCGGGCGGCGGCCTGCGCAAGGATACGTTGCTGTGGCTGGGTTCCAAGAGCGCGATCGGCAGCAATTTCACGCTGGAATCCAAGGCCTATTACCACAATAACAAGGGCCGTGGCCTATGGTGGACACCCTATGTCAACAGCCCCAATGGCGTGCCGCTCTCGCTGCGCACCACTGAATATGGCATCAACCGCACCGGCTATTTCGCCAATCTGTCGGGCGATCTGGGCAATCACCACGTCGCCCTTGGCGGTTGGTGGGAGCATAATGGCTTTAACCAGGCCCGCCGCTATTACGCTGTGGCCAGCCGGACCGATGCAGGCCAGGGCCTGCTCGATTGGCCGGTGAACCCGTTCTATACCCAGTGGGAATTCAAATTCGCCACCGAAACCCTGCAATATCACGTGCAGGACACGATCAAGCTCGACGCCCTGACCATCAATCTGGGCTGGAAGGGCTTCAATGTCATCAACAAGGCTACCCCGCTGATTTCGGGTGGACGCGCTTCGGGTCGCATCGCCGCGCGTGACTGGTTCCAGCCGACCATTGGCGCCGCCTATAAGCTGGGCCAGAACGGCGAAGTCTATGCCGGTTTCGCCCAATCGACCCGCGCCTATCAGTCGGCCACCACGTCGGGTCCATTCTCCACCACGCAGATCGGCTTTGACTATATCAAGGACAAGCTGAAGCCGGAAAGCTCGGACACGTATGAGGCGGGCTATCGCTATGCCGACAGCAAGATCAACGCCACGCTGGGCGCTTATCTGACCAACTTCCACAACCGCCTGCTGGCGGTTTCCACCTCGGTTGGCATTCTGGGCACCGCCAGCACGCTGGCCAATGTGGGCGGCGTGCGTTCGGCAGGGATCGAGGCGCTGATCAATGCCAAGCTGGGCCATGGCTTCACCGGCACCTTGTCCTACAGCTATAATGACAGCACCTATCGCAACGATGTGGTGACCAACACCGGCACGGTGGTCAAAACCGCTGGAAAGACCACCGTGGACGCGCCCAAGAATCTGGCCCGCGCCGAACTGGCCTATGACAACAAGGTGGTGTTTGGCCGTCTGGCTGTGAACTATATGTCCAAACGCTATTTCACCTATACCAACGGCCTGAAAACCGACAGCGATGGTCTGGGCTATGTCGGCGGGCGCACCATGGTCGATGCCACCATCGGCTATCGCTGGGACAACAGCTTCACCGCTAAGCCGGTTGAGTTGCAGATCAACGCCACCAACCTGTTCGACGTGAAATATATCTCGTCGATCGGCACCAATGGCTTTGGCAATATGGGCGACAACCAGACCTTCATGGTCGGCGCACCGCGCGCGGTCTTCGCCACGATCAAGGCTGGTTTCTAAATAAAATCGCCGCGCCAATCCCTTTTGCATGAGGATTGGCGCGGCTTATATTTTCGGGGCAGGTTTTAGCCCCGCAACCGCGCCACCACCGCATCACGCCCGATCAAGGGCAAGAGCGCGCCCATATCCGGCCCATGCTCCATGCCGGTGATGGCCAGACGCAGCGGCAGGAACAAAGCCTTGCCCTTGCGGCCGGTGGCTTCCTTCAAAGCGCCGGTCAGTGCCGCCCATGGACCATTGGCCCAGTCCAGCCCTTCGGCCACATCGGCGGCTTGGGTCAGGAAGGCGCGCGTTTCTTCGTCCGCTTCGGGCGCGGTGATCGGGCCCTCGATCACGCCCCACCAATCGGCAGCTTCGGCCACGGTGTTGAGATTGGGACGGATCGCATCCCATGCCGCCTCGCCCAAACCTTCGGGCAGGCGATCGGCCACGGCGGCAAAGGGCAGGCGGTGGATGATGCCAGCATTGACGCGCGCCAGTTCGGCCTCGTCAAAACGTGCCGGAGCACGGCCAAAGCGGGAGAGGTTGAAACTCTCGCACAGTTCTTCCACGCTCAGCGCAGGATCCACCGGATCGCTGGTGCCAAGGCGGGCCAGCAGGCTGATGATCGCCTGCGGCTCGATCCCCTGTTCGCGCAATTCGGCCACGCCCAGCGAACCGAGGCGCTTCGACAGTTTGCCCTCGGTGCCGGTCAGCAGCGCGCTATGCGCAAAGGCAGGCACGGGAGCGCCCAAAGCGGTGAACATCTGCACCTGCGTGGCGGTGTTGGACACATGGTCTTCCCCGCGCAGGATTTGCGTGACGCCCATGTCGATATCGTCGATCACGGATGGCAGCATATAAAGCCAAGAGCCATCCGCGCGGCGGATCACCGGATCGGACATGGTGGCCGGATCAAAATTCTGCGCCCCGCGCACGCCATCGTCCCACGTGATCGGCTCGTCACGGTCCAGCAGGAAGCGCCAATGCGGTGCCTCGCCCGCTGCCGCCTTGGCCTCATGCTCAGCCTCGGTCAGCGCCAAAGCCGCGCGATCATAGATCGGGGGCAGGCCACGGCTGAGCAGCACCTTGCGCTTCAGGTCCAGCTCCTGCGCGGTTTCATAGCAGCGATAGACGCGGCCAGCCTCGACCAGCTTGGCAAATTGGCGCTCATAGATCGCAAAGCGGGCCGACTGCCGCTCCTCGCCCGCATAGGTCAGGCCCAGCCAGGCCAGATCGGCGCGGATGCCCTCCACATAATCCTCGCGGCTGCGGGCGGTGTCGGTATCATCAATGCGCAGCAGGAATTTGCCTCCCGCCTTTTGCGCCAGCATCCAGTTATGCAGCGCAGTGCGGATATTGCCGATGTGGAGCAGGCCGGTAGGGCTGGGCGCGAAGCGGGTTACGGTGGTCATGGCGCGCGCTATAGGCCGGATTGGCTGGGGGAGGCAAGACAAGCTGCCTCCGGCGGGCAAAGGGCGGGGGCCCTTTGCAATCCCTTCAATAGTATGGCGCAAGGCCAAACCGCCGGAGGCTAATATTTAAAGCCGCTTCGCGGATGAATATTAAAATCGGGATTGTTAAGGGCCCCCGCCCTTAACCCGCCGGAGGCACCTCAACCCTCAACCTCAAGCCGTTCGAAACGCCTGCGTAATCGGATACCTTCTATCCCGCCCGAAATTGCGGCTGCCCAGCTTTACGCCCGGAGGCGCTTGGCGGCGCTTGTATTCGGCCAGATGCAGCAGGCGCTCGATGCGGGCCACCACATCGCGGTCAAACCCTTCGGCCACCAGCTGCTCGACCGACTTTTCATGCTCGACCAGCCCCATCAGGATCGGGTCCAGCACGTCATAGGGCGGCAGGGAATCGCTGTCCTTCTGGTCGGGGCGCAGCTCGGCCGAGGGCGGCTTGGAGATGATGTTTTCCGGCATCACCGGCCCCTTGGGGCCAAGGCCGATGCGGGGGAAATGGCGGTTGCGCCATGCGGACAGGGCAAAGACGGTCTGCTTATAGGCGTCCTTCAGCGGATTATAGCCGCCGTTCATATCGCCATAGATCGTGGCATAGCCCACGCTCATCTCGCTCTTGTTGCCGGTGGTCAGCAACATCGGGCCGAATTTGTTCGACAGCGCCATCAGCGTCACGCCACGGATGCGGCTCTGGATATTTTCCTCGGTCAGATCCGGTGCGCGGCCAGCAAACACCGGCCCCAGCATCTCGTCATAGGCATTTACCGCAGGCACAATCGGCACGGTGTCATAACGCACGCCCAGCATTTGCGCGCATTCGGTAGCATCCACCAGACTTTCGGTGCTGGTGTAGCGGCTGGGCAGCATCACGCACCACACTTTATCCGCGCCCAAAGCGTCCACCGCAATCGCCGCCACCAGTGCCGAATCGATGCCGCCCGACAGGCCCAGCACCACGCCGGGGAAGCGGTTGCGCCCCACATAATCGCGCAAAGCCAGCACCATCGCGCTGTAAATGCCCTCATATTGCTCGGACTGCTGCTCGATCTCGCCACGGTCGCAACGCCAGCCGGTGGCGGTCTTGGTCCAGCGGGTGAGCACTTCCTGCTCCTCCCAATCCTTCATCTGCACCGCAAGGCCGCCATCGCCATTGACGACAAAGCTGGCCCCGTCGAACACCAGCTCGTCCTGCCCGCCCACGCGGTTGACATAGGCCAGCGGAACCCCCGTGGCCGAGGCGCGGCGCTTGGCCACGCCATCGATACGCAGGGCATCCTTGTCGATCTCATAGGGGCTGCCATTGGGGCAGAGGAAAATTTCCGCGCCGAAATCGGCCAGATGGCGGCAGACATTGGGGTGCCAGATGTCTTCGCAAATCGGCACGCCCAGCATGGTGCCACGGAAGATGATCGGTTCGGGCAGTGGACCGGGCGCGAACAGGCGCATTTCATCAAACGTGCCGTAATTGGGCAACTCATGCTTGAAACGGGTGGCCTGCACCTTGCCCTGATCCAGCAGCGCAACGCCATTATGCAGCGCGCCATCCTGCACAAACACGCTGCCCACCAGCATGGCGGGGCCTTTATGCGCGGTGGCCTGCGCCAGCTTCTGCAATTCGGCAGCGGCGCGTTCCACCAGACTGGGTTTCAGCACCAGATCCTCGGGCGGATAGCCGATCAGCTGCAATTCGGGGAAAGCAATCAGGTCTGCCCCTGCGGCGGCGGCACGTTCGCGTGCGGCCAGCATGGCGGCGGCATTACCGGACAGATCGCCCACAGACTGGTTCAATTGGGCGAGCGTGATCTTGAGCGTATCGGGCATAGGGCCTGTTTAGGAGGCGATTGCCGCTTGGGCAATCACCCATGGGCCAAAGGGCGGAAAAAGCACGAAGCCTCCCCCGCCCTCCTCGCTTTAGAACTGGAACTTCACCGTCGCGCCATAGGTGCGCGGATCGCCCAATTGTGCGGCGATCAGGCCGGTGTTGCCGCTGGCTACGGTCAGCAGTTCGATATAATTCGTGCCGGTCAGATTGCGGACCCAGCCGAAGACGTCGATCCCCTGATCCACGCGATAGCCCGCGCGGATGTTATGCAGTGCATAGCCATGGATCCACGTATAGGCCGAGAGCGAGGGGTTGGAGGAGAAGGCCGAACGGTAGGAACCGTCATAGCCGACATAGACCTCACCATCCTTGCCCAGCAGATGGGCAGGCAGATTATATTCCCCGCCCCAGCTATAGGCCCAGCGCGATACGCCCGGCAGGCGCTGGCCCGAAATGTTGCAGGAGGCGGGGCTGAGCGCGCCGGCCACGCCAGCCACACCCGGGGTCTGGGTGCCGGTCACCGTGGTGCCGCCCGACAGTTCCGGCGGGCAAGGCGCGGTGGTGAACTGGCGATATTTGGCGTCGGTATAGGCAGCATTGCCATAGACGTTAAACCGGTCGTTCAGGCGGAAGGAGGAGTCGATTTCCACGCCTTCGGTGCGCACCTTTTCGGCATTGGCCAGATAGCCGCGCAGCACGCCCAGCGCGCCATTGGTGACCTGCGCCTGATAATTGTCGATATCGGTGCGGAAAGCCGACAGGTTCAGCGTCAGCTTGCGGTTGAAGAACTGGCTCTTCACGCCCGCTTCCAGATGCTGCACCGATTCCGGCTTCACCGTGGCCGCCGCCAACAGCGGGTTGCCATTGGCATCGGAAGGCACGCCATTGAGATTGATGCCGCCCGATTTGAAGGTCTTGGAATAGGTGGCATAGGCGCGGATATCATCGGCCAGACGATAGGACAGGGTCAGATCGTAGCTGAAGTTCCAGTCGGAGAATTTGGGCGCGAATTGCTGTGATGCCAGCACGCCCGCCTGCGCGGAAAGCAGCGCATTGTTGGTGGAGCTGGTGAAAACCTGCGTGCCCGCGCCATTGGTCACAACCGAATTGTACCAGCCCTTTTTCTGGTCATAGTTCAGGCGGACGCCGGGCTGCACGGTGAAGCGGTCGGTCACTTTCCAGCTGGCCTGCGAATAAAGCGCAAGGCTGGTGTTGTTGAGGCGGATGTCATTCTTGGCGGTCAGGCCATTGAGAATGCCGCTGGAACCATTGGCGCAAGTGGCGGGGCTGGCATTGCAGGCCGCAGTAATCTGCGCGCTGGACAGCAGAAACACGCTGGCGGCTGCGCCTTGCTGTTGGGTGCCGGTGGTATGCACCGACTGGTTGAAAGCAAAGGCCCCGATCTGCAGATCGAGATTGCGGCTCGACAGGCCATAACGCAGTTCCTGCGTGAACTGGTTCTGCTTGCTGGGATTCTGGCTGAGCGAGGTGATCGGCAGGCCGGTGAAATCGCGGTCGTTCGACGGGTCCCAGTTCCAGAAGCGCCATGCGGTGATGCTGGTCACCGTGCCCTTGCCCACTTGCCACTTCACCTTGGCCGAGGCGCCGCCGGTGCTGTTCTTGGCGCGCAATTCGGTGTCCAGATCGGTCACGCGGTCATAGGGATTGGTGGAGGCGGGCTTGTAATTGAGCGCAGCGGCCAAAGCGGGGAACTGGCGGGCGGTGGCGCGCTGGGTGGCGCCATAGCCATAATAGACCGTGCCGCAGCAGATCGGGTTCTGGGTGTTGTAATCACCCGCCAGCGTCACATCGACAAGGCTGGAGGCGCGCCACAGCAACTGACCGCGCAGGCCGATATTGTCCTGCGACTGGGTCCAGACCTTGGAATTGGTGTTATAGACCGTGCCATTACGGCCGGTGGTGGAAACCGCCAAACGCGCCGCGACATTTTCGGACAGCGGGCCGGAAACCGCCAGCTTGGCCTGTTTGAAGCCATAATTGCCGAAAGAAACCTCGCCGCGACCTTCGAGTTCGAAGGTGGGCGCGCGGCTGGTGATATTGATGGCGCCAGCGGTGGTGTTCTTGCCATACAGCGTACCCTGTGGACCGCGCAGCACTTCCAACTGCTTTACGTCCAGAAAGTCAAACGTGCTGCTGGCGGCGCGGCTGTAATAGACATCATCCACATAGATGCCCACGCCCTGTTCGATACCATCATTGGTGAGGCCGAACGGCGCGCCAAGGCCGCGGATATTGGCGGCAGAATTGCGCGGGTTGGACGAATAGAATTGCAAGGTCGGCGCCAATTGCGTCAGGCGATTGACGTTGAAGGCACCGGTGCGCTCGATAGCATCGCCGCCGATGACGGAAATGGCCAGAGGCACGCTCTGCGCGGTTTCGGCGCGGCGGCGGGCGGTGACGGTGATGTCGGACTGGGCCGAGCCATCCTCGGCAGCGGCATTATCTTCGGCCACTCTCTCCGCCGCAACGGCGGGCGAGGTGGTGAGCAAAAGGCTGGCCACACCAGCGAGCAGAACGGGACGCTTGCGCATCGATAATTTCCTTGCACCAAAGGCCGGTCAGGCTGGACCGGCGGAAAAATGACGAAGGGCGCCCGCACAAACCATGTCTTTCAGGCAGGGGGCATCGGGCGCAAAATCGCGCCTTTTCCTGCACTTTGACTCTGGTTTGAACGAAACTCCCTGTTGCCCCATGCATAATCTCAACAGAGGAAGTAGACATTTTAGCATTTCTGTTGCTCGCCCAAGTTGGGCTTTAGCCCTTTGCTGCATCAAAGGCGCAAGGCGGGCAAACGCGACGGGAAGGACAAGAGCGCCTATCGAGCCGCTGTCCATAATCATCCAATACCAATGCAACCCGCCACCAAGGGGCCAAGCATTGAAAAAATTTACCCTTTATCGCTATATTCGGGCACCATCGGTAACGAGAACTAAGCAAACTTCCGGTCTAGCACTTAGGTCGCTTTTTCGGTTGTGGATTTACGAAAGCTTGCGTAGCGGACTGCGGCTGCTAGGTTGAAAATCATCTAATGCAGAAAACCTAAGTGGTTATTTTCCAACCAGATGCCAGCGCCAGATCAGAAGGTTGATTGCAATGACTTGGTTCAAAGGTCTGTTCTCCAAAAAGCATGCAGACGAACAAACCGACACGCCCTTTCAGGACAATGCCACCGCTCAGGACGATGGCTTCAACCGCTTTAACCGGCAGGCTGGTGCAGGCCCCAAGCATAGCCTGCCCACCTTTCAGGGCACGGCCAGCGACCAGTTGCGCGAAGGCCATCGCGGCCCGCTCGATCAGGTGCGCTTCCGCTTGCGCGATGCTTTCACCCCTTCGCGCCCGATCACCCGCCCGCAAATGTTTGCTGGTCGCACGCATATCCTGCGCTCTCTGATCCGCGCGATCGAGGAGCAGCACCTGCATGTGGTGATCTATGGCGAGCGCGGCATCGGCAAGACCTCGCTGCTCAATATTCTGGCCGATCTGGCGCAGAATGCCAAATATCTGGTGCGCTATGTCTCCTGCAGCGAAGGCGCGGAGTTCGAAAACACGTTCCGTGCCATTTTGCGCGACATTCCATTGCTTTACCACCGCGACTACACGCCCACCTCGGACGAGGCCGAGCAGGGCAAGACGCTGGAGGATCTGGCTGGCAGCGAGACTTTGACCGTGGCCCGCGCCACCGACATTCTGGCCCGCCTGTCCAACACCCGCGTGGTCATCATCCTCGATGAATTTGACCGCGCGCTCAACCCCGCCTTCCGCGCCTCGATCGCCGAATTGATCAAGAGCCTGTCGGACCGTTCGATCCGTGTGCAATTGGTGATTGGCGGTGTGGCCGCCAGCCTGACCGAATTGATCGACCGTATTCCTTCGATCCGCCGTAATATTTACGGAATGCAGATCCCTAATATGAGCGATGAGGAAATCGCCAACCTGATCCAGAATGGGCAAAGCGTGAGCGGGTTGGAATTCGGCCCCGATGTGATGCGCTTCATCACCTCGCTGTCTTGCGGCTCCCCCTATCTGGCCAGCCTGATCAGCCAATATGCCGGCATCATCGCGGTGGATCGTGAAAGCAAGCTGGTGACCCGCGCCGATGTTGTGCAGGCGATTCGCCAGTCGCTGGACGAAATCCGTTCCCGCCTGCAACCGACGCTGCATTACCGAATCGATCAGGCCTATGTCGATGGTCTGGGACCGATGTTGGGCCTGCTGGCCTGCACCGCCTTGAATGCGGGCGGGACACTGCAGCCATCCACGGTAAAAGAATTGGCAGCGACCGAAGGTTGGCAGGATGGATTCTTGGACAATTTGGACAAGAAATACAATCTCGTGTCGAAAATACCTGGCGACCCTACGGATTCTTACCAGTTCTCTGACGAAGGATCGCCCACTTACTTGTGGCTTCGCTATGCAGATCATGAAATTTGCCGCAAGGAATCAGGTAAAAATACTTAAGTGCTTTTATAGTTAACACCCCGCAAGGTTTACAGAATAGTCCAGAGCGCTACTTTTTAATATGGATTAACCCTAAACCTGGACTGCGGTTTTTCAAATCAAGTCATCTCTTTGTGTTCCAAAGGAATTCCTTTCAAATCGTCCCAATCTGGTCATCGGGCGATAAAAGCACCTGTTGCACTGCGTCATCAAATTTTGTACGCAATTACTCGGGAGGCCCAGTTAGGGACGCCCTCGGTCAGCAGATTTGAAAGGAATTCCTCATGAACTTGGGTAAGAAGGCGCTGCTTGGCGCTCTCGCTGCCGCCACTGTGGCAGCTGCCCCCTCGGCCGCTAACGCTGCCTCGATCGTACAGACGGGCTCGACCTATACCGTGTCGGGCACGGCCGTTTCCGAAACCCCGACCTTCACCTATGTGGCGCCCTATGCCGGCACCCTGACGATCAAGCTGTTCTCGTCGATCACTGGTGCCGACACCAATGTGAACTTCGCCACCAATGGCGTGCGCCTGTATAACGGCGCCACGGCTACCGGTGCCTACACCTACCTGAACGTGCTGTCCTCGGGTGCAACCGAACTGCAGTCGCTGGTTCTGGCTGTGGCCGCGGGTGACACCTTCACCCTCGCCACCAAGTATTCGTCGGCTTCGCTGGGTTCGTTCACGCTGAGCTTCGCCGTTCCTGAACCCGCCACCTGGGCCCTGATGATCCTGGGCTTTGGCGCGGTTGCCTATGCAATGCGTCGTCGTAACGCTGGCGCGCTGGTCGCTGCCTAAGCTTACGCGAAAAAGCATTCAAGAAGACGGCCATCCTTTAGGGTGGCCGTTTTTCTTTGTCCGCGCAACACGCGTATGACGCCTACAGCAGGCAACAAAAAGGGCGGCCAAGCCGAAGCCTGACCACCCTTTCCAATGCATCAAAAGCTTATTCGGCAGCGATACCCGCCGCCTTGAACATATCGGCGGTTTCGGTGTCGATACCCTCCAACGCCACCGCCACATCGGAATTCTTGGCCCGACGGCGCGCGTCAAAGCTGCTCCACACCGTGTTCCAATCGCCACGCGTGGCCCCCTTGGAATATTCGGTCGCGCGGGTTTCAAAGAAATTGGCATGTTCCACACCATTGAGCAGCGGCTGCAACCAAGGCAGCGGATGCTCCTCGATCATATAGATCGGCTGGAAGCCCAGTTGCCCCAGACGCCAGTCGGCAATGAAGCGGATATAGCGCTTGATATCCTTGGCATTCATGCCGGGCACAGGGCCCTGCTCAAAGGCCAGATCGATAAAGGCATCTTCCAGACGCACCGTCTTCTGACAGCAGTCGATAATGTCTTCCTTCACCGCTTTGGTCAGACAGCCGCGTTCCTGCACAAAGGCGTGGAACAGCTTGGTGATGCCTTCGCAATGCAATGATTCATCGCGCACCGACCAGCTCACGATCTGCCCCATGCCCTTCATCTTGTTGAAGCGGGGAAAGTTCATCAGCATGGCGAAGGAAGCGAAAAGCTGGAGCCCTTCGGTAAAGCCGCCGAACATGGCCAAAGTGCGGGCGATATCCTCGTCCGTATCCACCCCGAACTGGGCCAGATAGTCATGCTTGGCCTTCATTTCCTCATATTCGAGGAACATGCCATATTCGCTTTCCGGCATCCCGATCGTGTCGAGCAGATGCGAATAGGCCGCGATATGGATCGTCTCCATATTGCTGAAAGCGGCCAGCATCATCTTCACTTCGGTCGGCTTGAACACGCGGCCATATTTCTCGTGGTAGCAATCCTGCACTTCCACGTCGGCCTGCGTAAAGAATCGGAAGATCTGCGTCAGCAAATTGCGTTCGTGATCCGACAATTTCTGCGCCCAATCGCGGCAATCCTCGCCCAGAGGAACTTCCTCGGGCAGCCAATGCACTTGCTGTTGCAGCTTCCAGAAGTCGTAAGCCCAGGGATATTCAAACGGCTTGTAAGTCTTGCGGGCTTCTAGAAGCGACATGGATGGTACTCCGGTAAGGCGATATAGGCTCGGCATCGCCAGCGGGCGTGGGCTTACTCCTGCCACGGCCCGCTATCAATACCTAGATGGTTTGGCAGGATCGGGCACACACTATCTTGTAGCGCATTACCCATACCTACCCGATTCCCGAGGATAGCGATTTGTGCGAAACCGACGAGATGCCCTTTGGGCTTTTGCACAGATTCATCACCGCTACGGCGCAATAACCTCGGCCGGAATGGGCTAAATTCAGCTCCGCCTGAGCCGCTGCAACATGTGACAAATCCGCAACTGTTCCCGATATATCCAAGCTTGCCAGCTTACATTCCTGCCGGTAAACCATGACGCAGTGCACAAGTTAAAGGTGTTTTCACCAAAGTAACTCTGCACCCGTTCGCATAAGGGGAATTATAATGCGCAAACTCGCCCTGGGCGTGGCGCTGGCCACCTCGGCCCTGGCAACTCCGGCTCTGGCCAAGGACAAGGCCTGGTATGTCGAAGGTGACCTCGGTGCCACCATCGTTGAAAAGCAGGAACTGAAGAACAAGGCTGCTGCGACCACCATCGGTTCGTTCGAATCCAAGAAGGGTTTCGACGTCGGCGGCATCGTCGGTTATGACTTCGGCGCTTTCCGTCTGGAATCCGAAGCCAGCTATCGCCGCGCTGAAGAACTCCGCTTCACCACGCCTGCCGGCACGTCCAGCAATGGCAATGGCAAGCTGGGCGGCGGCACCGAAGCCCTGTCCTTCATGGTCAATGGCCTGCTCGACTTCGGTCCCGACAATGGCCTTCAGGGCTTCCTGGGCGCCGGCGCCGGTGTGGCTCGCGTCAAGACCTCGATCCTGACCCGCGTTCCGGCAGCCAGCGTCAGCGACAGCTCGACCGGCTTTGCCTGGCAGATGCTGGCTGGCATCCGCGCGCCCATCACCAAGAATCTCGACCTCGGCCTGAAGTATCGCTACTTCCGCGCTGATGGCGCCGATGACTTTGTGGGCGTGACCGGCATTGCCGAAACGGCCAAGTTCCGCTCGCACTCGCTGCTGGCGACGCTGACCTACAACTTCGGCGCAGAGCCGGTGGCTCCGCCGCCGCCTCCCCCGCCGCCGCCGCCTCCGCCGCCCCCTCCGCCTCCGCCGCCCCCTCCGCCGCCTCCGCCGCCTCCGGCTCCGGTGTGCAACAAGGGCCCCTACATCGTGTTCTTCGACTTTGATAAGTCGGACATCACGCCTGAAGCGGCCTCGATTCTGGACAGCGCGGTGCAGGCCTATGGCAATTGCGCCTCGGTTCCGGTGGTTCTGGCCGGTTATGCCGACCGTTCGGGCACGCCCAAGTATAACGTGGCCCTCTCGGCCCGTCGTAACGCTGCGGTGCGTCAGTATCTGGGCACCAAGGGCATTGCCGATGGTTCGATCTCGAGCCAGGCCTTCGGTGAAGCCAACCCCCGCGTTCCGACCGCCGATGGCGTGCGTGAACTGCAGAACCGTCGCGTGGAAATCACCTACGGTCCGGGTTCGGGTAACTGATCCCACTATCCTTCGGGATAGCGTGAAGGGGGCGGGGAAACCTGCCCCCTTTTTCGTGCGCGCGATGTTTACCGGCGCGGCGCGAGGTGCTTTTGTTGCTTTCCTGCATGAACAGGGTGCCCGATGGGTCGGAATAAGCACATTGGCGTATCAACAAAACTCATAACGGGGCCGAAGGGTTTCATAAGGCCAACTCGCCGCCCGACTATAAGACCTATGGTTAAATACGGGCAGCTTGCCAGCCTCAACGCCGCTTGGCACGATGCAGTCCATTCCCGCTATCCCATAGCGGTGAACCGGCCCGTTTGCGTGAACCAAGCCAGTCTTTGAATAGGGACAACCCGATGACCGATTTTCCCGTCGCGAAGATGACCAAGCGCGACCTGCTGACCATGATCGGCAAGACAGCAGGCGCCTCGGCCATGTATCTTGCCATGTCCAGTATGGGCGAAGCCCATGAAACCACTTTCACCAAACCGGTGAAGCTGGAAGGCGATGTCAAAGGCGCTTCGGTGCTGGTGCTGGGCGCGGGCGTGGCGGGGCTGGTTTCGGCGCTGGAACTGCGCCGCGCGGGCTATAATGTGCAAGTGCTGGAATATAACAACCGCATCGGCGGGCGCAGCTGGACGTTGAAGGGTGGCGACACTTTCACCGAACTGGGCGGCGCCACGCAGCATGTGCAATTTGCGCCGGGCAATTACATCAATCCGGGCCCATGGCGCATTCCCTATCACCACCATGGCCTGATGCATTATTGCACCACGCTGGGTGTGCAGCTTGAACCTTTCATGCAGGTCAACACCAACGCCTATCTGCATAACACCAAGGCGTTTGACGGCAAGCCGCAGCGTTTCCGTGAGATCAGCGCCGATTATCAGGGCCATATCTCCGAACTGCTGGCCAAGGCGGTGAACAAGAACGCACTGGGCGATGCGGTAACCAAGGATGATGCCGAAAAGCTGATCGAATCGCTCCGCAGCTTTGGCGCGCTCGATAAAGACCTCAGCTATAGCAAGGGCCATAATTCCGCCGAACGCCGCGGCTGGGCCAAGAATCCCGGTGGCGGCCTGACCGCCGAGCCGATCGCTTCGGAACCCATGTCTTTGTCCACCGTGCTGCAATCGGGCCTGTGGAGCGGCATTGCCGCGGGCATGGGCATCGACCACCAGAGCGCGATCTTCCAGCCGGTAGGCGGCATGGAAAACGTCGCCAAGGGCTTTGAAAAGCATGTGGGCGATATCGTGCGCCTCAACAGCAAGGTCGTCTCGATCCAGCAGGATGCCAAGGGCGTGGTCGTCACCTATGAGGACACCAAGACCGGCGCGCGCATGCAGGCCAAGGCCGATTATTGCATCTGCACCATCCCGCTTTCCGTGCTCAGCCAGATCGAGATGAATGTCAGCGACTCGATGTCGGCCGCTATTCAGGCCGTGCCTTACGAGGCTGGCTTCAAGGTGGGTCTGGAATTCAAGCGCCGCTTCTGGGAGCAGGACGAGCAGATCTATGGCGGTATTTCCTATACCGACCTGCCGATCACGCAGATCTCCTATCCTTCCACCCGTTATGGCATGCAAGGCCCCTCCACCCTGCTGGGCGGCTATACTTTCGGTGCCTTTGCCTATGAATTCACCTCGCTGCCACCCGAAGAACGCGTGGCGCGCGCCGTGGAATGGGGCTCAAAAATCCACCCGCAATATAAGGATGAATTCCTGAACGGCGTGGCTGTGGGCTGGCACCGCGTGCCATGGACCATGGGTTGTTTCGGCAGCTGGACCGACGATCTGCGCAAGGAGCATTACAAGAATCTGTGCCAGATGGATGGTCGCATCCTGCTGGCGGGCGAACATGCCTCCTATATTCCCGCCTGGCAGGAAGGCGGCATCACCTCCGCGCTCGATGCTATCGGGCGTCTGCACCAACGCGTAGTGGCGGGGTAAGCCTCATGACCAAGACACTTCTCTCGCTTCTCGTTCCCGCCGTGGCGCTGGCTGCCATGGCTTCTCCCGCTCTGGCGCAGCGTCCCGATGCCGCGCCTTCCACCCTGATCGCCAAGCCGACCGATGGCGGCAAGGGCGATGCCGACGGCGCCTTTATCAGCCTTGGCAAGTTCAGCGAGCCGACTGGCGAGTTGATCTACAAGCGCGTTTGCGCCGGTTGCCACATGCCGCAGGGTCAGGGCGCACAGGGCGCGGGCAAATATCCCGCGCTGGCCAAGAACAGCAATCTGGCCACCAGCCTCTATCCTTTGTCCATCGTGCTGCATGGCAAGCATGGCATGCCCGCCGTGGGCCGCATGATGAGCGACCAGCAGGTTGCCGATGTGGTGAATTACATCCGCTCCAATCTGGGCAACAAGTATAAGGACAAGGTGACGGCTGCGGACGCCAAGGCCGCGCGCTAAACCTGTTTGAACGTCATGATGCGCGGGAGGGGCAACTCTCCCGCGCTTTTCTTTGGGCGCGGCAGATCCGCCGTCCAGACGCAAAAAGGCGCGGGAAGGGTTGCCCCCGCCCGCGCCTTTTTGAAAACGCTTCGCTCTGGCTTACTTGGCCAGTTCGACGTGTTCGAAGTCCAGATCGACCGGCGTGGCGCGGCCAAAGATCGACACCGAAACCTTGACGCGGTTCTTGTCGAAATCCAGCTCTTCCACAATGCCGGTGAAGCTGTTGAACGGACCGTCCAGCACCTTAACCGAATCGCCGATTTCGAAATCGACCGACACATGCTTCTTGACCGTGGTGGCCACGGTTTCGCGATGGCCGAAATAGCGCGCAGCATCCTTTTCGGAAATCGCCTGCGGCTTGCCATTATGGCCCAGGAAGCCGGTCACCTTGGCGGTGTTCTTGACGAGGTGATACACATCGTCGTTCATGGTCAGCTTGGCCAGCACATAGCCGGGCATGGTCTTGCGTTCGACCTGAACCTTCTTGCCGCGCTTGACTTCGGTGACCTGTTCGGCAGGCACTTCGACCTGCTCGACCAGCTGCGACAGGCCAAGGCGTTCAGCCTCCAGCAGGATCGCTTCCTTCACCTTGTTTTCAAAGCCGGAGTAGGCGTGAATGATATACCAGCGGGCCATGATCTGCCTCTAATGCTTGAAATGTATGAAACGTCAGGCCAGCGACAGCAGGCTGCGCACGACAAAGCCGAAAAGCGAATCCACGCCAAGGAAGAAAAGCGCCAGAATGGTCATCAGAATGCCGACAAAGATAGCGGTCTGCACCGTTTCCTGACGGCTGGGCCATGCCACCTTGTTCGCCTCGACACGCACCTGACGGAAAAACTCGCCGGGGCTGATCCGAGGCTTGTCATTGGCAGCTTTATCCGCATTCCCTTGGGCTGCGGGGCTGGCCGGCTTGCGATCACTCATCTGCGTTTCGTCCTTCGCGCATGCGCTCTGTGTTCCGCCTAGGGCTCCGCGCCGCCCCGGATCAGGTCCGGGAGGGGCTGTGCAGAACTCCGATGTCGGAAGATGCTGGCTGATCTAGTCCTGTTCGCGCCATTTTGCAAGGGCGGCGGTAGAAAGGGCCTAGTTTCCTGCCGTTTCCGGCGGGGCAGCGTTCCAACGCACCAATCGCGCCACCAGCGACTCGCGCCCGCGCCAGATCACCACGGCTCCGGCCGGCAGGCTGTCAGGTTCGCGCGCGCCCACATACCAAAGATAATCGGCCTCATGCGCAGGGGCGAAATTGGCCAGATCCACCGGCTGCTTATGCGTCAGCAGCAGGCGCTGGGAAGGGTCGTCGAAATTGGGGCCGCCCTGTTTCATCTGCAGCATATGCACATGGGGCACGGCAAAATTGGCATTGGTCAGCGCATGGCGGCGCACCACGGCGTAGGCGCCAATATGTTCGAAATGGTTGAGTGGCCAATGCTCACGCTCCACCAGCACCGCGCTGGCCACACGCGCGCCTTGGGGGATGTGGTCCAGCGCCACCAACATCTCTTCCATCCGCGAGGAATCCTGATGCCAGTTCACCGTGGTGACCATCAGGCGCAGCAGTTCAAAACCTGCCGCCAATGCCAGAGCACCTTTCTGCATATGCGCGGGCAAGCGCCAGTCCACCGCCAGCATACAGACCATCAGGCCGGTGGTGATCAGCCGGTAATCGGCATAATCGCCGCCCGAAATATGGCGCGGCACGGCAATGGTCAGCACCAGCAACAGGCCCGCGGCCAGACCCAGCCTGGCATCCACCCGCCGGATCAGCAGCGCGACGATGAAGATGAACAGCACAAGGATCAGCGAGGTGTAATCCAGCCCGTGGTAGACATCGCGCATGGCTTTCAGCCAGATCGCCTGCTTATAGATCCACCAATAGGCGCCATAGGAAAAGGCGCTGGTGGTGCCCGGCAGCAGCTTCATCACCACCACAGGCCCCAGCAAAGGCCAAGGGGCCAGCAAAGCGATCCAATGGCGCCGCATAGCCAGCTCATAGCCCAGCACCAGCACGCCCAGCACGCCCCATGCCGAAATATGCCCCAGCCAGACCAGCAAGCCAATCGGCACAAACCACAAGGCGCGGGTCAGCGTACCCGTTTTGCGCCGGTCCATTTCCACCCATAAAGCAAAGGCCCAAAGCGCCCCCGCCTGCCCCAACGCATAATTGAGCAAGCCGATCAGCATCATCGGCGACCAGACAAAGGGCATGGACAGCAGGCTGGACAGCGTCACGCGGCGGCGCAGGGCATAATCGACCGCCACCAGCCCCGCCCCCGTCAACACGGGGATCAGGCCGGTGATCACCCGCCCGCCGCCTTCCAGCCCGAAAATCGCGGCAAAGGGGCGGATCAAGATGTCCACGCCCAGATTGCCGGTCCATGCCCATTGGAAACTGTAATAACGCGCCAGATCCGCGCTACGCCCGCCGTCCAGCATCACCGCATAACGCGCCAGATGCGCCGGATAATCGCTCATCTGCGGATAGCGCGCCACCAGCACCGGCAGGCATGACAAGACCGCCAGCGCCAAGGCCGCCCATGTCAGGCGGCGATCGGCAAGGGTCGGAACGGAGGTGGATTGCATCGAGAAGCCCTGTTTGCTTGCATTCACGCAAACGTCCCTAAGCCCGATGCCGTAATTGGCAAGGCTTGGTAAAAGGCTTCAGTTGGTTGGGAAAGAGTTTGGCAGGAGCGGAGGGACTCGAACCCACGGCCCTCGGTTTTGGAGACCGATGCTCTACCAACTGAGCTACGCTCCTGCACGTTGGGCGGCCTTTAAGGAGGTGTTTCCCACTTGGCAAGCGCTCATCGCAGAATTTGCGTAAAATTCCTGTAGTGCCGATGGGCGGACCAATCTGCGCTTTTCGCCAAGCCCCCGTGTCTGCTAAGCATTTTATCTGTGGATTGCGCCAATTTGCCTTTGATCGAGCCTTCGCTGCTGCTGCTGGCCTATCGCAGCGGCGTGTTCCCCATGGCCGATGCGCGCGATGATCCGGAAATTTTCTGGGTCGAACCCAAAAGGCGCGGAATTCTGCCACTCGACGGGTTCCACTGCTCGCATTCGCTGGCGCGTTCGCTGCGAAAGGGGGGCTTTACCGTCACCTGCAACGCCGCCTTTGCCCGCGTGGTGCAGGAATGCGCCGCCCCGCGCCCCAGCGAATCGGGGCAGACATGGATCAGCCACCGCATCGCCGCCTCCTATTGCGCGCTGCATGAGGTAGGCCTTGCCCATTCTATCGAGGTCTGGCGTGGCGATGAATTGGTGGGCGGGCTTTATGGCGTGGGTTTTGACCGCGTATTCTGCGGGGAAAGCATGTTTTCCCGCGTCAGCAATGCGTCAAAAGTGGCGCTGGCATGGCTGGTGGTCGCCTTGCGCATGGGCGGGGTCGAATTGCTCGACTGCCAGTTCATCACGCCCCATTTGGCATCCCTGGGCGCGATAGAGATTACGCAAAAGGACTATATGGCGCGGCTCGACGCGGCTCAGTTCTCGGTGTCTTCGGCCAGAGTGGGGGCAGGCGCTTCCTCGGCAGGGGCAGCCTCGCTGGCCACCGGCTTTGGCGCGGCTTTGGCAGCGGCGAAATCGGCGGGATTTTCTTCCTCGCCGGGGAATTTCATCGCGCAATCCTTGACCCAGACATCATAGACCGGATGCTGCATCACATTAAGGCCCGGCGAATTGCGGAACAGCCAGCCTGAAAAGGCTTTCCGCCAACGCAAAGGGTCGGACAGGCCCAGACGTTCCTCAATAAACACCTGAACGAAGGCGCCCACTTCCTGAGTCGTTTCCCAAGGCGCAGTGCGTTCACAGCTGGACAGCTTGACCACCACATTGCCGAAGCGCTTGGCCTCGCCCACTTTCAGCACGAAGTCATGGGCTTCATTGTTGCGCTTGTTCAGCAGGCCGATCACGGCCACGCGCTCGGCCAAAGGCGTGCCCAAGGCCGCCTGCTGCGCATTGGGCACAGCACCACTGGCCGCTACACCCTGCGGCACAGAGGTGGCGGTAGCGCTGGGGTCAGGCTGGCTCTGGTCGCCCTTGCAGGCGGCCAAAGTCAACATAACAGACCCCAACAAAACAGGCAGCGCCAGCGCGGCAGCACCAGCTTTGCGCGCTTGCGCCATGGTTTTGTTCAGCCTTCCGGAGTCCAGGCTTCATAACCCGCACGCTTGGCAGGATTCTGGCGATCCTGCGCGTGGGGGCGGTGCGCCTTGGCCGTGCCAGTGGCATTGGGGGTGTAATCGGCTTCCCAGATGCGCGGCGGGGGCAGATGGCTCTGCGGCACGGCATCATAGGAATTGTGCAGCCAGCCATGCCATTCGGCGGGCACGCGGCTCGAATCGTTTTCGCCGTTATAGATCACCCAGCGGCGTTCACGGCCGGCAAAGGCGCTGTTGGCACCGGCGGGAATCACCTTCTTGGAGCGATAATATTTATTGCCCTGATGATCCTCTCCAACCAGCTCGCCACCGAACTTGGTATCAAGCCATGTGCCAAAAGTGGTGCTTTTCCACCAGGTGAAGATCATCTCTTGCGTTTCCCTTGATTCGCTACGGGCACGGCAAAGCGCCCGAGATTTGGGCAATCGCCTAGCGCAAGCATGGGGCCAAGGGCAAGCGATGATGCGCGTAAGCCAGCGGAAAAGCGCGAAAGACGCCTGCGCCCTACCAATCCCAGACGGTCCGCCCCGCTTCTCGGGCCGCGGCATCCTGTGCCTGCGCCACCCATTCCTCTGCGCTTTCCACCTCCGCAAAATCCAGAATGGCCCGCGCCACGCCCATATCATGCCCCGCCCGCAACATGGCCCCCAATTGCTTTTGCCGGATCGCCGGATCGGCCAAAGCCCCTTCCCGCGCATAAGGCCCAAGCCGTTTCTTGCGCGCATAGGCCAGAGCCGCCGCCCGCGCCGCGCCTTGGTCGGGGGTCACCTCGGCGCGGATCGTCTCGTCAATCCCGTCCTGCCCCAAGGCCTGACCGATGCGCCGCTGGCCATAGCCGCGCCGCAACAGGCTGCCGCTTTTCATCCGCGCGTAGCTGGCATCATCCACATAGCCTGCGCTGACAAAACGGGCGACCAGCGCATCGATCAAGGCGGGCACATCCGCGCCTTCCTCTTCCCAGCCCCGTTCACGAAATTTGCGCGCCAGATAGGATTGCAGCTTGGATTCGCTGACCGCGAAACGCGCCACATAGGCCAGCGCCATTTCCTCCAGCCTTGCCCCATTCAGGGGGCGAGGCGGGCGCTTTTCGCGACGATCGGGGCGGCTCTTGTCATCCATCGGCCATATTCGTGCCACAGTCGCGGCCCAAAGGACAATGCGATTATCCGCGTGATGCGGAGCCGGAAGGCTGTGCTCAGCCCGATCACGACAAGACCCGTTAGAAAGTCCAAGACGCCATGACCGAGACCGCCACGCTTGAAGCCCCCGTTGCCGCTGGCCCCGTGCCAACGCCCAACGCCTGCGCCCTACCGCGCCGCTTCGCGGATTTCGCCACTTTTGGCGAGGCGCTGGACTATGCCGCCCAAGGCACGCGCGGGCTGAATTTCCACGATCCGCGCGGCAATCTGGCCCGCGCCTATACTTTCCGCGAATTGCGCGCTGACGCGCTGGACTTTGCCTTTCGCCTGATCGCGCGCGGCGTGCAGAAGGGTGACCGTATCGCGCTGGTGGCCGAAACCGGCGCCGATTTCGCCGCCCTGTTCTGCGGCGTGATCTATGCCGGCGCATGGCCGGTGCCGCTGCCCTTGCCCACCAGCTTTGGCGGCAAGGACAATTATATCGACCAACTGGCCGTGCAATTGGCCAGCAGCGACCCGACCCTGTTCTTCTACCCACCCGAAATTGCCCATATGGGCGATGCAGCCACCGCGGCGCATAATGCCAAGGGCGGCAACTGCCTCGGCTCGGGCTGGGATGTGCTGGCCGCCGAAGCCGCGGTGGAATGCGCCCTGCCCGCCACCGGCACGGATGACATCTGCTATCTGCAATATTCCTCGGGCTCGACGCGCTTCCCGCATGGCGTGGCGGTGACGCACGCCGCCCTGCTCAACAATCTGCGCGGCCATTCGCTGGGCATGGAAGTGGGCGAGGATGACCGCTGCATCAGCTGGCTGCCTTGGTATCACGATATGGGTCTGGTCGGCTGCTTCCTGTCGGTCATCGCCAATCAGGTTTCGACCGATTACCTCAAAACCGAGGACTTCGCCCGCCGCCCGTTGGCATGGCTGGATATGATCAGCCGCAATCCGGGCAATTCGATCTCCTATTCGCCCACCTTTGGCTATGACATTTGCGCCCGCCGCATTTCCAGCCAGAGCAATGTGGCCGAGCGTTTCGACCTGTCACGCTGGCGTCTGGCGGGCAATGGCGCGGATATGATTCGCCCCGATGTGATGCAGGGCTTTGTCAAAGCCTTTGCCCCCGCCGGTTTCAAGGCCAATGCCTTCCTGCCCTCCTATGGTCTGGCCGAGGCGACTCTGGCCGTCACCATCATGCCGCCGGGTGAAGGCATCCGCGTCGAACTGGTGGAAGAAGAACGCCTGTCGGGCCAGCCCCGCGACCTGTCGCGCCCTGCCCGCTATCGCGCCATCGTCAATTGCGGCAAGCCGGTGCTGGATATGGCGCTGGAAATCCGCGATGGCGCGGGCGCTGTGCTGGGCGACCACCAGATCGGCAAAGTATGGTGCAAGGGCCCCTCGGTCATGCACTCCTATTACCGCGACGAGGAAGCCACGCAGGCCTGCATGGTCGATGGCTGGCTGGACACGGGCGACATGGGCTATGTCAATGCCGAAGGCTATCTGTTCATCGTTGGCCGCGCCAAGGACATGATCATCATCAACGGCAAGAACCACTGGCCGCAGGATATTGAATGGGCGGTGGAACAGCTGCCCGGCTTCCATCAGGGCGATATTGCCGCTTTCAGCCTGCAGACCGAGACAGGCGAGGAAACCGCCGCCGTGCTGGTGCATTGCCGCACGTCTGACCCTGCTGAACGTTTGAAGCTGCGCAATGCCGTCGCCGAAAAGGTGCGCGGCATTCTGGGCCATCCCGCTGTGGTGGAACTGGTGCCGCCGCGCACGCTGCCGCGCACCTCCTCGGGCAAGCTGAGCCGCGCCAAGGCCAAGAAGCTGTATCTCTCCGGCGAGATTGAACCCTTCTCGCTGGCAGCCTGATTTAAGGCCTTCCGAGCTTTACCAAACGCCCCGCCTAATCCGCGGGGCGTTTTCTTTTGCGCACTATACGCGGCGATTAAGGGTAAAAGAAAACCCCGCCGAAGCGTGACGCCTCGGCGGGGTTTCTGTCTTGGCCCGTCTCAGGCGGGGGGCTTATTCAGCCTCGTCACCCTTGATGAGGTAATCACCGGCATCGGCGTCGGTCCCGTGGGTTTCACCCTCGATCGGCGCCAAAGGATCGGTCAACACCGCAGCTTCCGCACCCTGAGCCAGTTCAGCAGCGCGTTCTTCCGCAGCGCTGGTAGGGGCAATCAGATGCTCCTGCAGCTTGCGATAGGAAGCGCGCAGCGCGGCGTCACGGCTGCTGGCGGCCACGCGGATGCGGTTCATACCCGCGCCGGTACCGGCGGGGATCAAACGACCCACGATGACGTTTTCCTTCAGACCGATCAGGCTGTCCTTCTTCCCTTCAACCGCCGCCTGCGTCAGCACGCGGGTGGTTTCCTGGAACGAGGCCGCCGAGATGAACGAACGGGTTTGCAGCGAAGCCTTGGTGATGCCCAGCAGCACCGGCTTGCCTTCCGCCTTGACCTGCCCTTCGGACAGCTTGGCGTTATATTCGTTCATTTCTTCCAGATCGACTTCTTCACCCGGCAACAGGGTGGTGTCGCCACCATTGGTGATCTCAACCTTCTGCAGCATCTGGCGAACGATCACCTCGATGTGCTTGTCGTTGATCTTCACACCCTGCAAGCGATAGACTTCCTGAATTTCGGCAACGAGATATTCGGCCAGAGCCTCAACACCCATCACTTCCAGAATGTCATGCGGGTTCGGCGAGCCCGAGATCAGGTTGTCGCCCTTCTTCACCCAGTCGCCTTCCTGAACGTCGATAACCTTCGACTTCGGGATGAGATATTCGACGGGTTCCCCTTCCTCCGGCACAATCGCGATCTTGCGCTTGGCCTTATAGTCGCGGACGAATTCGATACGGCCGGAAACCTTGGCGATAACCGAATTGTCCTTGGGGATGCGGGCTTCAAACAGCTCGGCCACGCGCGGCAGACCGCCGGTGATGTCGCGGGTCTTGGCAGCTTCGCGCGATGCACGGGCGATCACGTCACCCGATTCCACCATCTGGCCATCTTCCACCGACAGGGTGGTGCCCGGAGCCAGCATATAGCGCGCCGCTTCGCCGCTGGTTTCATCCAGCAGGGTCAGGCGAGGACGCAGGTCTTCCTTCTTGCCACGGCTGGTCGAGCGGTTTTCGGTGATGATGCGCTGGGTCATACCCGTTGCTTCGTCCACCTGCTCGGTCAGCGTGCGGCCGTCGATCAAGTCCTGATACTTCACGATACCCGACTTTTCGGTGATGATCGGCGTGGTGAACGGATCCCATTCAGCCAGACGTTCACCCTGCTTCACGCTTGCGCCGGTCTTATGCAGCAGATGCGTACCATAGGGCACACGGTGCACCGCGCGTTCGCGGCCATCGGTGTCGATCAGCACGATCTCGCCATTACGGGCAAGGCTCAGCAGACGGTTGCGCTTGTCGACGATGGTGGGGATGTCGCGATATTCGACATGACCATCGCAGAGCGCTTCGAGGTTCGAGGTTTCGTTCACCTGCGCGGCGCCACCGATGTGGAAGGTACGCATAGTCAGCTGCGTGCCGGGTTCACCGATCGACTGGGCGGCGATAACGCCAACCGCTTCACCGATGTTCACCGGCGTACCGCGGGCAAGGTCACGGCCATAGCAGGTGGCGCAAACGCCCTGCTCGGCTTCGCAAACCAGCGGCGAACGGATGCGGGCGGACTGGATACCGGCCGCTTCGATCTTGGCCACAGCCGCTTCGTCCAGCAACTCGCCCTTGGCAGCGACAACCGAACCGTCCTTGAGCACCATATCCTCGGCCAAGGTACGGCCCAGAATACGCTCGCCCAGCGAGGCGATGGTCGAACCACCCTGCACGATCGCGCGCATTTCCAGCGCACGTTCGGTGCCGCAATCCTGCACGATGACCACGCAGTCCTGCGAAACGTCGACCAGACGACGCGTCAGGTAACCCGAGTTAGCCGTCTTCAACGCGGTATCCGCCAGGCCCTTACGAGCGCCGTGGGTCGAGTTAAAGTATTCAAGAACGGTCAGACCTTCCTTGAAGTTCGAGATGATCGGCGTTTCGATGATTTCGCCCGAAGGCTTGGCCATCAGACCGCGCATACCGGCCAGCTGCTTCATCTGGGTTGGGCTACCACGGGCGCCCGAGTGGCTCATCATATAGATGGCGTTGATCGGCTTTTGACGGCCGGTCTCGGCATCCACAGGCGAGGCCTTGAGCTCTTCCATCATGGCCGCAGCCACCTGATCGCCGCAACGGCTCCAGGCGTCGATGACCTTGTTGTACTTTTCCTGCTGCGTGATCAGACCGTCCTGATACTGCTGCTCATAGTCAGCCACCAGTTCCTTGGTCTCGCCCACCAGAGCATCCTTCGAATCCGGAATGATCATGTCATTCTTGCCGAAGGAAATGCCCGCCTTGAACGCGTTGCGGAAGCCCAGCGCCATGATGGCGTCGGCAAACAGCACCGTGTCCTTCTGGCCGGTGTGACGATAGACCTGATCGATCACGTCACCGATTTCCTTCTTGGTCAGAAGACGGTTGACGATTTCGAAGGGCACCTTGTGGCTCTTGGGCAGGCATTCGCCGATCAGCATGCGGCCCGGCGTCGTTTCAAAGCGCTTGAGGTAGGTCTTGCCGTTCTCGTCGGTCTGCGGCACGCGGGCCACGATCTTCGAGTGCAGCGTCACCGCCTTGGATTCCAGCGCATGATGCACTTCGGCCATATCGCCCAGCAGCATGCCTTCGCCCGGTTCGCCAATGCGATCCATCGACAGGTAATAGATACCCAAGACCATGTCCTGCGAAGGCACGATGATCGGCTTGCCGTTGGCGGGGCTGAGGATGTTGTTGGTCGACATCATCAGCACGCGCGCTTCGAGCTGGGCTTCGAGGCTGAGCGGCACGTGGACGGCCATCTGGTCACCGTCGAAGTCGGCGTTAAAGGCCGAGCAGACGAGCGGGTGCAGCTGGATCGCCTTACCCTCGATCAGCACGGGTTCGAACGCCTGAATGCCCAGACGGTGCAGCGTAGGCGCGCGGTTGAGCATCACGGGATGTTCGCGGATCACCTCGTCGAGGATGTCCCAAACTTCCTTGCGCTCCTTTTCCACCCACTTCTTGGCCTGCTTCAGGGTCATGGAAAGACCCTTGGCGTCCAGACGGGCGTAGATGAAGGGCTTGAACAGTTCGAGCGCCATCTTCTTGGGCAGGCCGCACTGGTGCAGCTTCAGTTCGGGGCCGGTCACGATGACCGAACGGCCCGAATAGTCCACGCGCTTACCCAGCAGGTTCTGACGGAAGCGGCCCTGCTTGCCCTTGAGCATGTCGGACAGCGACTTAAGCGGACGCTTGTTGGCACCGGTGATGACGCGGCCACGGCGGCCATTGTCGAACAGGGCGTCAACGGCTTCCTGCAACATGCGCTTTTCGTTGCGCACGATGATGTCGGGCGCGCGCAGTTCAATGAGGCGCTTCAGACGGTTGTTACGGTTGATGACGCGACGATAGAGGTCGTTCAAGTCCGAGGTGGCGAAACGGCCACCGTCCAGCGGCACCAGCGGGCGCAGATCTGGCGGAATAACCGGCACCACATCGAGGATCATCCATTCGGGACGGTTGCCCGAATCGATGAAGCTTTCCACGACCTTCAGGCGCTTGATGATCTTCTTGGGCTTCAGTTCCGACTTGGTGGTCGCCAGTTCCTGCAGCAGGTCCTCGCGCTCCTGAACCATGTCGAGGTTCATCAGCATATGCTTGACCGCTTCGGCGCCGATACCGGCCGAGAAGCTGTCTTCGCCATACTCGTCCTGATAGTCGAGCAGCTCGTCTTCGGTCAGCAACTGGTACTTTTCAAGCGGGGTCAGGCCCGGCTCGATCACCACATAAGCTTCGAAATAGAGGATGCGTTCCAGCTGCTTCAACTGCATGTCGAGCAGCAGGCCGATGCGCGAGGGCAGCGACTTCAGGAACCAGATATGCGCAACCGGAGCGGCCAGTTCGATATGGCCCATGCGCTCGCGGCGCACCTTGGTCACGGTGACTTCGACGCCGCATTTTTCGCAAACGACGCCCTTGTACTTCATGCGCTTATACTTACCGCAAAGGCACTCATAGTCCTTCACGGGGCCGAAGATGCGCGCGCAGAACAGGCCATCACGCTCGGGCTTGAACGTGCGGTAGTTGATGGTTTCCGGCTTCTTGATCTCGCCGAAAGACCAGCTGCGGATGCGCTCAGGGGAAGCGAGACCGATCTGGATCTGATCGAAGGTTTCCGGCTTCGCCATCTGGTTGGTAAACTTAGTCAAGTCGTTCATTTTGTAATCCTCACTGGGAGGGAAATTCGAAAAGCGCTCAATCAGTTGCCGGTGGCTGGGAGTTGAACCCGCACCCTCTTGCGAGGGACCACTGGAGTGGTGCGTCTACCGTTCCGCCACACCGGCCCTGACTGTTACTCCGCCGCCTCGGCCAGATCGTCGCCATCTTCGTCGGTCATCGACGAGAGTTCGACGTTCAGACCCAGCGAGCGCATTTCCTTCACCAACACGTTGAAGCTTTCGGGGATACCGGCTTCAAACGTATCGTCGCCCTTGACGATGGCTTCATACACCTTGGTGCGGCCCACCACGTCGTCCGACTTGACGGTGAGCATTTCCTGAAGCGTGTAAGCCGCGCCATAGGCCTGCAGCGCCCACACTTCCATTTCACCAAAGCGCTGACCACCGAACTGGGCCTTACCGCCCAGCGGCTGCTGGGTAACAAGGCTGTAGGGGCCGATCGAACGGGCGTGGATCTTGTCGTCGACCAAGTGGTGCAGCTTGAGCACATATTTCATGCCCACCGTCACCTTGCGGTCAAACGCCTCGCCGGTGCGGCCGTCGAACAGGGTCACCTGACCCGATTCATCCAGCCCCGCCTTGCGCAGCATGGCCGACACGTCGGCTTCCACCGCGCCGTCGAACACCGGCGAACCCATGGGAACGCCCTTGCGCACGTTCTGGGCCAGCTCGACCAGTTCGGCATCGCTGCGGCCCGACAGTTCATCGTGATAGCTCTCGCCATAGATGTCCATCATCAGCTCACGCAGAGCTTCCGGCGGCTGACCGGCTTCGGGGTTCGGATTGGCTTCACGCCATGCATCCAGCGCATCCCCGATCTTGCGACCAAGGCCGCGCGCCGCCCAACCCAGATGGGTTTCAAAGATCTGCCCCACGTTCATACGCGAAGGCACACCCAGCGGGTTCAGCACGAAGTCTACCGGCGTACCGTCTTCGAGGAAGGGCATGTCTTCCTGCGGCAGGATGCGGCTGATGATCCCCTTGTTACCATGGCGACCGGCCATCTTGTCGCCCGGCTGCAGCTTGCGCTTCACCGCCACGAACACCTTGACCATCTTCAGCACGCCCGGAGCCAGCTCGTCGCCGCGCTCCAGCTTTTCCTTACGGTCTTCGAACTTTTCGACGATCGCCTTGATCGCGGCATCATACTGGGCCTTGGCGGCTTCCAGCTGAACCTGACGGGCATCGTCGGCCACGGCAAACTTCCACCACTCGTGACGCTCGACTTCTGCCAGCAGTTCCTCGGTGATGTCCACGCCCTTCTTCAGACCCTTGGGCGTTGCTGCGGCCACCTGACCGATCAGCATGTCCTTCAGGCGGTTGAAAGTGGCGCGGTTCAGAATGGCGCGCTCGTCCTCACGGTCCTTGGCGAGGCGTTCGATTTCCTCGTTCTGGATCGCGCGGGTACGGTCGTCGATTTCGATACCGTGACGGTTGAAGACGCGCACGTCGACAATCGTGCCGGCCACACCGGGGGGCAGACGCAGCGAGGTGTCGCGCACGTCGCTGGCCTTTTCACCGAAGATGGCGCGCAGCAGCTTTTCTTCCGGCGTCATCGGGCTTTCGCCCTTGGGCGTGATCTTGCCCACCAGAATGTCACCGGGGTGCACTTCGGCGCCGATGTAGACAATGCCCGCTTCGTCGAGGTTGCGGAGCGATTCTTCGCCCACATTCGGGATGTCGCGGGTGATGTCTTCTGGCCCAAGCTTGGTGTCGCGGGCCATGACTTCAAATTCCTCGATATGGATCGAGGTGAAGACGTCTTCCTTCACGATGCGTTCGCTGATCAGGATGGAGTCTTCGTAATTGTAGCCATTCCAGGGCATGAACGCGACCAGCACGTTGCGGCCCAGCGCCAGTTCGCCCAGCTCGGTCGAGGGACCATCGGCCAGAATGTCGCCCTTTTCGACCACATCGCCCACCTTCACCAGCGGGCGCTGGTTGATGCAGGTCGACTGGTTCGAACGTTCGAACTTCTGCAGCGTGTAAATGTCCACGCCCGACTTGCCCGGCTCGATATCGCCCGAAACGCGCACCACGATACGGGCAGCGTCGACCTGATCGACGATGCCTGCGCGGCTTGCCGCAATCGCGGCGCCCGAATCGCGCGCCACGGTTTCTTCCATGCCGGTGCCGACGAAAGGCGCATCGGCCTTCACCAGCGGCACAGCCTGACGCTGCATGTTCGAGCCCATCAGCGCGCGGTTGGCGTCGTCATTTTCCAGGAAGGGAATGAGCGAGGCGGCAACCGAGACGAGCTGCTTGGGGCTGACGTCCATCAGCGTCACGGTTTCACGCGGCGCCATCACGAATTCGCCGTTCTGACGGGCGCTGACCAGTTCTTCGACGAAAGACCCATCAGCGTTGGTTTCAGCCGAAGCCTGCGCCACCGTGTGCTTCTGCTCTTCCATAGCGGAGAGGTAGACCACATCCTTGGTCACCTTACCGTCGATCACCTTGCGATAGGGCGTTTCGATGAAGCCATATTTGTTCACGCGGGCGAAGGTCGACAGCGAGTTGATCAGACCGATGTTCGGGCCTTCAGGCGTTTCAATCGGGCAGATACGGCCATAGTGCGTAGGGTGAACGTCGCGGACTTCAAAGCCTGCGCGTTCACGCGTCAGACCGCCCGGCCCAAGGGCCGAAACGCGGCGCTTGTGGGTCACTTCGGACAGCGGGTTGGTCTGGTCCATGAACTGCGAGAGCTGCGAGGAGCCGAAGAATTCACGCACAGCAGCCACAGCGGGCTTGGCGTTGATCAGGTCGTTCGGCATCACGGTCGACACATCAACCGAGCTCATGCGTTCCTTGACGGCGCGTTCCATGCGCAGCAGGCCGACGCGATACTGGTTTTCCAGCAGCTCGCCCACCGAACGCACGCGACGGTTGCCAAGGTTGTCGATGTCATCGACTTCGCCCTTGCCATCCTTCAGGTTCACCAGCTCCTTGACCACGGCGAGGATATCCTCGGTGCGCAGGGTGGTGATCGTGTCGTCGCATTCCAGACCAAGGCGCATGTTCAGCTTGACGCGGCCCACGGCGGACAGGTCATAGCGGTCAGCGTCGAAGAACAGGCCGGCAAACAGCGCTTCAGCGGTTTCGCGCGTCGGCGGTTCGCCAGGGCGCATCACGCGATAGATGTCGGCCAGAGCGTGATCGCGATCAGCAGCCTTATCAGCCTGCAGCGTGTTGCGGATCCACGGACCGGTCGAGGTGTGGTCAATATCCAGCAGGTCGATCACATCGATACCGGCAGCGTCCAGCGCGGCCAGATTCTCGGCGGTCACTTCCTCGCCCGCTTCGATATAGATGCGGCCGGTGGCTTCGTTGATCACGTCATTGGCGCTGTAGCGACCAAAGATTTCGTCGGTGGGGATCAGCAGATCCTTCAGACCATCCTTTTCCGCCTTGTTGGCGGCACGGGGGCTGATCTTGGTACCGGCGGCAAACACCACCTCACCGCTGGCGGCGTCGACGATGTCGAAGCTGGGCTTCGCACCGCGCCATGCTTCGGCGGTATAGGGGATCTTCCAGCCACCGGCAGCGCGGTTCCACACCAGCGTGTTGTAGAAGTGCTGGAGGATTTCCTCGTCGTTCAGACCCAGAGCATGCAGCAGCGCCGTGACGGGCAGCTTGCGCTTGCGGTCGATACGGACGTTGACGATGTCCTTGGCGTCAAATTCAAAGTCCAGCCAGCTACCGCGATAGGGGATCACGCGGGCGGCGAACAGGAACTTGCCGGACGAATGGGTCTTGCCACGGTCATGATCGAACAGAACGCCGGGCGAACGGTGCATCTGCGACACGATCACGCGCTCGGTGCCGTTCACGACGAAAGTGCCGTTCTCGGTCATGAGCGGCATGTCGCCCATATACACGTCCTGCTCCTTGATATCGAGCACGGAGCGGGTTTCGGTTTCGGCGTCCACCTCGAACACGATCAGGCGCAGCGTCACCTTCATCGGGGCGGCATAGGTGATGCCACGCTGACGGCACTCGGTAATGTCGTACTTGGGCTCTTCCAGCTCATAATGCACGAAATCGAGTTCGCTGGTGCCAGCAAAGTCGCGAATCGGGAACACGCTGCGCAGGGTCTTTTCCAGACCCGACACATAGCCGATCGCCGGATTGGAGCGCAGGAACTGCTCATAGGATTCGCGCTGAACCTCGATCAGGTTCGGCATCGGCACGACTTCGTGAATGTCACCAAAAATCTTGCGGATGCGACGCTTTGACGAAGCGCGCGAGATGGGCTGGGTTGCCATAGGGCTGTACTTTGCCTCTTTACATTGCGGGCCAAACCCATCTTTTTCGCGGAAAAAAGACGGCCAAGGCCCCGTGAAACTGCCATGCGCGGTAATGGCGACATCTGATTTTCAAACCCGAAGGTCCAAATACAAAAAGGCCGCTTGGCACCACACCTTACCGGATAATCCCGTAAGATCCTTGGCCAGCAGCCCTTTGCGTCAGATGCAAACCACCGCTTCCATTCCGCGACCAACCCCCGCGCTGGGTCAATCTTGCTCGAAGCGATAGAACCCGCTGCCTTTAGGCGGTGGGGTGGGGTGAGTCAATGTGTTTGCGCCACATTTGGGCACCCGATCCGAGGTTTCAAAACACCCCCGGCACCAAACGCCAACGCACCTTGCCCATGTAGGCAGCATAGGCCTCGTCCCGCCCCAGCAGGGCTTCTTCCGCCAGCAAGCGCAGGATTTGCGCCCACCAACCCAGCGCATAGATCACAAGGTTCATCGCGCTGGGCATCAGGGCGAAAATGCCGATATGGACGAAAAGATAGCCCGCATACATCGGGTGGCGCACAAAGCGGTAGAGGCCATCGCTTTTTACTCCGCGATTGGCCGGAGCAATGCCGAAACTGCGACGCAGCGACAATTTGGCCCCCGCCTGTACCAGATTGCCCGCCAAAACCACACCCACCGCATAGGGGGCAACCATTGGCCAGCCATCCGCCACCGGCTGCACCATCAAAGGCGCGGCGGTGGCCACCATCGCCAGCAGCCAGTCGCCCAGACGCATGGATATCGCCTGAGTCGGGCGGCGGATCAGCACGAACAGCACGATCACCGATTCCGAAATCAGCGCCAGCGGCGCATAACCATTGCCCGACGTCAGCACACGGCGCAGCAGCACCAGCCAGAGCGCCAGAATCAGCACCTGCTCGATCCGGTCCAGCACGCGCGGCGGCACGCGGGCAAAAACCTTATCGGCCCAACCTTGGTCATGCAGGGCCAGTTGGGGGCTGGACGCGGGAATCATAAAGGCCTCGATCATGTGTTCTGCACCGCCAGCTTGCGGCGCGGGCCTGTTCTGGCACAAATATGCTTAGCGAAACCCTAAGGAGGTTGGCCTAGTTGCCCGTTTGCGATTGCCCGCCCCGCCTTCGCGCCGCTTGCACGACGCTTGCACGACGCTTGACTCCGGGCGCCCATCTGCGTAATGGCGCGCTCGACTCTGGCGGGCTTGTCCCGTCGGTTTCATCCGTCCGAGACAGTTGGCGCAAGGGATACTCTCTTGCTTAATCTCCAACCTAGGCGGGGAAACGAGAATTTTTAGCAGCTTGGCTCCACTTTTGGACTTTTGCGGCTTTTGGGTGTTCGATCCGGCGCATCGCGCCTGCCGAACCCGCCTCCTTCCCTTCGTCAACGGACTTCTCGCCTTGGGCGGGCCGCGCTTTTGCGTCGCCGGACCCAAGACAACAGTAGCCGGTACGGGGGTCTCCTCCGTGCCAAATGTGACCTCCGCTTGGGGCTTGCCCTCAAACGGAACACGATGAAGGAGTTAGGCATGGATCGTTCGCAGAAAGCCGAATCGGTCGCCAGCCTGAACGCGATCTTCAACGAAGTTGGCGTGGTGGTTGTCACCCGCAACCTCGGTCTGACCGTTGCGCAGTCCACGACGCTGCGTAACAAGATCCGTGAAGCCGGCGGTACCTATAAGGTAGCGAAGAACCGTCTTGCCAAGCTTGCCGCCCAGGAAACGCCCTACGATGGTCTCGGCGATTTCCTCACCGGCCCTACCGCCCTTGCATGGTCGGTGGATCCGGTGGCCGCTGCCAAGGCAGTGGTGGAATTCGCCAAGACGACCGACAAGATCGAGATCGTTGGTGGCGGATTGGGCAACGTTGTTCTGAACGCTGACGGTGTGAAGGCTCTGGCCTCCATGCCCTCGCTGGACGAACTGCGCGCCAAGCTTATCGGCCTTGTCCAGGCACCGGCAACCAAGCTGGCTCAGCTCTCGACCGCTCCGGCGGCCAAGCTGGCCCGCGTGTTCGCCGCCTATGCCGACAAGGACGCTGCGTAAGACATTCGAGTTTCGCCAGGGGGCTGTTCCCTTGGCGGGCAAACCTTTTCTCGGGCCGCCAACCGCAATTTCGCAAGGCGCCCGTCAAAACCAAATTTGGAGTATAAATCATGGCTGATATCGCCAAGCTCGTTGAAGAACTGTCGGCTCTGACCGTCCTGGAAGCCGCTGACCTCGCCAAGGCTCTGGAAGAAGCATGGGGCGTGTCGGCTGCTGCCGCTGTTGCCGTTGCGGCTCCTGCTGCTGGCGGCGCTGCTGCTGAAGCCGCTGAAGAAAAGACCGAATTCGACGTGGTGCTGACCGGCGACGGTGGCAAGAAGATCCAGGTCATCAAGGAAGTGCGCGCCATCACCAACCTGGGCCTGACCGAAGCCAAGGCCCTGGTGGAAGCCGCTCCCAAGGCGATCAAGGAAGGCGTGTCGAAGGCTGAAGCCGAAGACATCAAGAAGAAGATCGAAGAAGCCGGCGGCACCGTCGAAATCAAGTAAGATTTCGCGAAGCTGCTGGTCGGATCTTTCCGACCGGTTTTCGAAGGAAAGGGCGAGGCTTCGGTCTCGCCCTTTTCTTTTGGCGTTTAGAGATTGGCGCCGCCGGCCCTTACCCCAGCTTGAAACCCAGTTCGGCCAGCAAACCGGCCGCCTGATCGCGCGAAATGGTGGCGCCGCGATAAAGGCTGGCATCCACCAGACGCAGGCCGCCCAGATCGGCCCCGCGCAAATCGGCCTTGTCAAAACGCGCGCCCATCAACATCGCATCGCGCAGGCTGCAAGCCTCGAACGCCGTCTCGCGGAAATCGGCCTTGCGCAGATCGGCCTGCGACATGTCCACCCGCCGCAAAGTCTGGCGGCGGAAGGAGAAGCCGGTCAACTTGGCCCCGCAGAGCAGGGTTTCCTCGAAATGTGTCTCCACCGTCTTGGCCTCGGTCAGGTCCGCGCCGGTCAGCTTGCAACCGGTGAAGGAAGCGCCGGACAGGCGGGCGCTGCGCAAAACCGCATTGTTGATGTCGCAGGATGTGAAAACCGCATCAGTCAAATCCGCACCCAGAAAGCTGGCCATGGCCCCACGACAGGACCGCCATTGCGTGCGCTCCAGCCTTGCCCCGCCCAGATCGGCGCGGCGCAGACAGCACCGTTCAAAGCGCCATCCGGCGAGATCGAGTCGCCCCAGTTCCAGTTCATCCAGATCGCATTCCACCAAAGCCACCGGCGTGCCTTCGCGCAGCAGGTCGGTGATCTGTTTCAGACTGATCGTTTCGCCAGTGATCTGACGGGCAAGGCTGTTTTGTTCCATGGGCCGAACCCTAACAACCCGCGCGCCCAAGGCAACCGACAGCCCCTGCGTCATCACCGGACAAAGCGTAAAATTCACGCAAGCGAATTCATCGCCCACGGGCCAACTAAGCTGTTGCAATGCAGCAACGCCTCTGCCATGCATACCTATGCAAGGCTTGAAAAAGCACTCTTTTGCAACCGCGTCCCACAGTCCGACCGACGGCAGCCAGCCCAAAGAGGAATGCGCTCAAGATGACCCAACGCCCGACCCTGACAAGGTTTCTGATCGAACAACAAAGGCAGGAAAACATCCTTCCGGCCGAATTGCGCCTGCTGATCGAAACGGTCGCCCGCGCCTGCAAGACCATCGGCCACGCCATTTCCAAAGGCGCGCTGGGCGAAGTGCTGGGCAGTCTGGGGCAAGAGAACGTGCAAGGCGAGGTCCAGAAAAAGCTGGACGTGATCGCCAATGAATTGCTGCTCGATGCCAATGAATGGGGCGGCCATCTGGCGGCCATGGCGTCGGAGGAAATGGAGACGATCCACCTCATCCCCAACCGTTACCCCAAGGGCGAATATCTGCTGCTGTTCGATCCGATCGACGGCTCCAGCAATATTGACGTTGGCCTGTCGGTGGGCACGATCTTCTCGGTCCTCAAAGCCCCGCCACAGGCAGAAGGCCGCGAGATCACCGAGGAAGACTTCCTCCAGCCCGGCGTGACGCAGGTGGCTGCTGGCTATGCCATGTATGGGCCGCAGACGCTGCTGGTGCTCACCCTTGGCACAGGCGTCTATGAATTTACGCTGGACCGCGAAGTGGGCGCATGGCGCATGACCGATGGCCCGTTGCAAATGCCGCAGGGTAACCGCGAATTTGCCATCAACATGGCGCGCCGTTGCCAATGGACGCCCGGCATCGCCCGCTATGTCGAGGAACGCATTGCTGGCAGCGACGGCCCG
This sequence comes from Novosphingobium umbonatum, assembly GCF_004005905.1. GTDB lineage: Bacteria > Pseudomonadota > Alphaproteobacteria > Sphingomonadales > Sphingomonadaceae > Novosphingobium > Novosphingobium umbonatum. The sequence goes on along the minus strand of NZ_SACO01000009.1, from coordinate 113,809 downwards.
CTGGGCGAGGATTACAATATGCGCTGGACCGGATCGATGGTGGCCGATGTCCATCGCATCCTGAAACGCGGCGGCGTGTTCCTCTATCCCGCCGATGCGCGCAAGGCGGGCAAGGCGCGGCTACGTTTGATGTATGAAGCCAATCCGATGGCCATGCTGATCGAACAGGCGGGCGGCGCGGCCACCGATGCGCAAACCCGCATTCTGGACCTGCAACCCACCAGCCTGCACCAGCGGGTCGGCTTGGTTCTTGGCGACCGCGCCGAAGTGGCCGCCGTGGCCGAGGTAATGGAGCCCTGCGCCTAAACCGATAAGGCGGCAGGCTTCACCGCTTGCCGCCTACTTGGCCAAAGCGCTGGCCGTAGCGACAGGCTTGGGCTTTGCGCCTTCAGCCTTTTGCGTTTTGAGATAAAGCTGCCAAGCCGACACCACCAGCACCGCCGCCAGCAAGGGGCGCAGCACCTTGTCAGGCGCATGGGTGGACAGCAGGCTGCCAACGATCACACCGGGGATCGAGCCAACCAACAGATTGGCCAGCAGAACGCCATTCACATCCCCGATCATCCAATGGCCCAGCCCCGCCACCAAGGTCAGCGGCACGGCATGGGCGATATCGGACCCCACCACCTTCACCACCGGCAGGCGCGGATAGAGCATCAACAGCACGGTCACGCCAATCGCCCCCGCACCCACTGAGGACACGGTCACCGTCACCCCCATCACCGCGCCCAGCAGGATGGTGGCCGCCACCACTTTGGAACGGGGGCGCATGGGGTCAATCTCGCCGGCAAAGCGCAGCAGCGAATCGCGGAACAGCACCGTAACCGCCGTCAGGCCCAGCAGCACCGCCAGCGCCACCAGAATCACCTGCTGAGTCGCGGGATTGACCTTGCCGGTCTGCGCCAGCACCGCCAGCGTGATCAGGGCAGCGGGCACGCTGCCATAGGCCAGACGGCGCACGATTTTCCAGTCCACCGTCTCGCGCCAGCCATGCACGGCCGAACCGGTGGTCTTGGTGATCGAGGCGTAAAGCAGGTCCGTGCCAACCGCCGTTTGCGGATTGACACCAAACATCAAAACCAGCAGCGGCGTCATCAAAGACCCGCCGCCCACGCCGGTCAGGCCGACCAACAGGCCGACCAACAGGCCCGCAATGGCGTGCAGACCGTCAAAATGCTCGAAGAACTGCATTATTCCCCCGATCGCGCCTTGGCATGGCCAGATGCAGCCCTACCGCCCGCTGTGGTATCTTTTTATGGCGCGGGGCGCCAGACGGGGGAATATCTACCGATCAAGTTGAAATCTGTCCTCCAAGCCTTCGTTTGCACGGGCCAAGGAGAACTTGTGGGCGCCGCAAGCCCGCAGCAAGCCTATCGCTTGGGCGTCACCCAGACTTCGACCGGCGCGGCAAATTTGCCCGGTGCGGGCTTGCCCACATGGACGCGGTCGGCGGTCACCATCTCGCCACTGGCCAGATGGATCGAGACCCATGGCTTGGGCATGCGCTGGAAAGTCATTTTCTGGATGGGCTGGCCGGTGGCCGAATTCATGATCGTGGCGATGATACTCATGCCCGCCCGATAGAGGGGCGCGGCTTCACGCCACAAGCGGGGGCGGGGCACTTGCCAACAGTTTCCCCGCCCGCCTGAATTTTAACGGAAACCAAGCCCTTTAAGATAGGCCGCGCTCGACCGCACCGCCAGTTTCAGATCCTCCGCGCGGTCCTGCTCGACAAAGAAATGTTCCACGCCCGACTTTTCCGCCGCCGCGATAATCCCCTTCATATCGGCCGAACCATCGCCCAGATAGGTCAGATACTGGAACATCTCGATCCATTGATTCGACGTGCCACCATCGCCGGAAAAACGGTGATGGCCCTTCATGTCTTTGAGATGGACCATCTTGTAGCGGCCCTTGTAACGGGTCAGATAATCGACCGGATCCGCGCCGCCCGCCAAGGTCCAATAGGTGTCCAGTTCAAAGAACACATGCGCCGGATCGGTCGCGGACAGCAGCACATCGAGCGGCACCTGCCCATTGATCGCCGACAGGCCATAGCCGTGGTTGTGATAGGCAAAGCGCACGCCATGGCGCGTGGCATCGGCGCCGATCCGGTTGAGCAGATCGGCCGCCTTTTTATAATCATCAATCGTCTTGGGCAATTCAGCCGCCAGACTGGGCAGCGTCACATAGCTGGCCCCCAGCGCATGGGCTGCCTCGGCCAAAGCGCCCATGTTGGTTTGCAGCGTATAGAGGTCGGTATGCATCGAGCGGGCGCGCATGCCATGCTGCCGGAACAAGGCGCCAACCTGCGTGACGCTGCGGCCAAAGAAACCGCTACCCGAAAAGCCCAGCCCCGGCGTGACCGCTTTCCAACTGGCCTGATTGCGCTCGTCGCTGAAAGGATAGGGGCCATAGGTTTCCAGCTCGCGATAGCCAAGGCTGGCCAGCCAACCAATCGTCCCTTCAAAATCCTCGGCCAGCATTTTGGCCACCGACCACAGCTGGATACCGAAAGGCCGGACTTTGCCCGCCCCCTTTGCCCATGCAGCAGCACCGCCCGACAGCGCCCCACCGGCCAAAACCAATGCGCCCGCCTGCCCGATAAACCCACGACGATTGATCATATCTGCCTCTCCAGCCTGTTCTATGTAAACCATTCCATAGGTGCTGGCATGCAGGGCCGAGGTCAAGCGGGAATGCGGCAGGTACACGAAGGATCAAAAAGCAATATCGATCCTTGTCGTCCAATTTCAGCCCCGTCGATCAGGGGAAAGTGCCCCCGTCCTTCCACGCCTTGGCCACCAGAATCGCCCCACCGCTGGTAAGATGGCCATAATCAAATTGCACCGGCACCCGATCGGAGGTCAGGGTGGCGCATTGATCTCGAGGGCATAAGGCATCATAAGCCGATACATAGGATGCCCCCGCCGTCAACACGGCCGACTTTATCTGTTCATCGCGCTCCCTTGGCCCCAAAGCTCCCATAAAGGCGCGATCTCGTGCCACCAATTCGGGGGCGTTCTTCATTGCCGACTTGACCAACACCCGAGGCAGCGAGAAATTATATTCCACGCTCGGCCCCACATAATAAACTTTACCGGACAACCGACGCGCCAAGGCAACATAGCGGGGGATCTGGTCCTTCAGCTTAGGATTCCAGCGAAATGACAAGATGACACCATCGATGCGCTGATCAGGATGCCATTGCTTTTCAAAAAAGTCGAACAGTTCCCTGCAATTTCTGTCGACGCCATACACGTTCCACGAGCAACCAGCGACGGTCGCTTGCATGAAATGCTTGTCGGGAAATACCTGATTGAGGCCAGTCCATAAATCTGCGGCGTGACTATCACCAAAAATGACATAATTCGGCCGGTCAGGCTCAGGTTGTAAACAATGCGCCCGGTCGTAATCCTTCGCGAACTGTTCACGATAGGTGATAAAGCAGCGCCCGCGACGAAATTGCTCGGTATCATCATAGTCTAGATAGGATGCGATTCGGACTTGTTCAGGGGTCAAGCGGGACTCAGCGCCTTTGGTTAGCAGAACGGCGCCGGAAATTGCCGCCGTCACGGCCATTCCAGCGCAAGAAAACCGAAAGATTCCTCGCCGGTCTCCAGCCAATAGCTTGTTGCGGAACGGTGTTTCAACCCAGCGCCACAATAGGGTCGCCAGCGTAATTGACGAGATCAGCAAAATGCATTTATCCATCAAATTCAATGAATAATGCACCTGCATTCGATAAAAAACCACAATTGGCCAATGAATTATATAAAGAGAATAAGAAATCAGGCCAACAAACTGCACGGGAGCAACGGAGAGGGCGCGGGCGACCAAGGTAGGTGTCGTTTCGCGTAAACTGCCGCTCCATATGATCAACCCCGTACCAAGGCAGGGCAGAAGCGCCGTCACGCCTGGAAAGGGGGTATTGCGATCATACATCAACACACCAATAGCGATCAGAATAAAACCGGTGGCCGACGCCATTTCGCGCCAGATTCGGGCCGCTACCAGCGGAACAGCACCGACGGCTAATAACGAGCCAACCAGCAACTCCCACGCGCGCGCTGGAAGGAGATAGAAAGCGGCATCCTTATCATTAAGGACCTGCCATTGCGACAGAGCCAAAGACAAGATGGCCAAGAGCCATAGGATTAATGGCGTCGTCTTCCCGCAGCTCCGTTTCATCATTAAGAAAACTATCGGGAAAAATATGTAAAACTGCTCTTCAACAGCCAGTGACCACGTATGAAGAAGCGGAAGAGTTACGCTGAGATCGGAAAAATAGTCAGTCGTTAAATACAGGAATATATTTGAAACAAACATGGTCGAGAATATTGCCTGCTTACCCAGCAAAAAATATTCCGAAGGCATGAGAACCGCATAGCCGTAGAGAAGGCAAATCATGACCGTAGCAAAAAATGCCGGCATAATACGTCGAGCACGCCGCTCGTAAAAGCCGATGATGGAAACCGTTCCCGACCTGTCAATTTCTTTTTGAAGAATTCCAGTAATCAAGTACCCTGATATGACGTAGAAAATATCCACGCCAACAAAACCGCCACCGGTAGGACCAAAGGTAAAGTGGTTAAGCAAAACCGCCATCACCGCGACACACCGCAAACCATCAATATCCTTGCGATGCTCAATAGAAGACAGCGTTTTCGACATCACAGATTTGATAAAATCCACTGAAGCATGCCCCATCTTGCGATATTTCACAGACAGGCAGCACCCCCGCTCCCTGATTCCGGGGTATAGTAGCCGAGGCAGCCGCCTTCTGAAAAGCGCAATAATGGCATAAAGTCATGATTATGCTTGGCATTTTTAACACCAAGCACGCATACCATCACCGCATCTGCTTCGGACGAGGATCGAAAAAGTGGACACTGGATCGAATTACCAGCAGAGCGCCATCAGGGGGTACGAGCCAGCATAATCGACAATTCAGGGTGCCAGTGCCGCGCCAGCCAGTTCAACCTCACACTGAGCGGACCTGCGACGCGCATCCGGGACGAGGCTTTAAGAAAGCCGCAATAGGCCCAAACAAAACGGCGGCCTTTTATGCAAAGGCCGCCGCTTCCTGTTCGCGCGATAAAGATTTTAGCGCAGGTCAGGCGCCAGAGCCTCACCCTTCAGCAAAGCGATCGCCTCGGCCAAGGGCACAACCTTCTGCGCCTGTTCGCCCAGACGGCGGATCGCCACGGTACCTTCCTCGGCCTCGCGCTTGCCCACCACCAGCAGATAGGGGACCTTTTGCAGCGAGTGCTCGCGCACCTTGTAGTTGATCTTCTCGTTGCGGATGTCGGATTCCACACGGATGCCCGCGGCGCGCAATTGCGCCACGGCGTCATGGGCATAGTCATCGGCATCCGACACGATGGTGGCCACCACCGCCTGAACAGGGGCCAGCCATACCGGCAGCTTGCCCGCGAAATGCTCGATCAGAATGCCGATGAAACGTTCATAGGAACCCAGAATCGCACGGTGCAGCATCACGGGGCGGTGCTTCTCGCCATCCTCGGCAATATAGCTGGCGTCCAGACGTTCGGGCAGCACGCGGTCCGACTGGATCGTGCCGCATTGCCACGTCCGGCCAATCGCGTCGGTCAAATGCCATTCCAGCTTGGGAGCGTAAAACGCGCCTTCGCCCGGCAATTCTTCCCAGCCATATTCTTCCGTGGCCAAACCGGCATTGACCACCGCATTGCGCAGCTCCGTCTCGGCCAGATCCCACATTTCCTCGCTGCCGAAACGCTTTTCGGGGCGCAGCGCCAGCTTGATCTCATATTTGAAACCGAAATCCTTATACACGCGGTCGGCCAGCTCGCAGAAGGCCTTCACCTCCTCCACGATCTGGTCTTCGCGGCAGAAGATATGGCCATCGTCCTGCGTGAACTGGCGCACGCGCATGATGCCATGCAGCGCGCCATGCGGCTCGTTGCGGTGGCAACAGCCCATTTCGGCCAGACGCAGGGGCAGCTCGCGATAGGACTTGATGCCCTGACGGAAGATCAGCACATGCGCGGGGCAGTTCATCGGCTTCAAGGCCATCCACTCGGCATCATCGGATACCAGCGGGCCTTCTTCCTCGGTGTTGGGCGCCTCGTCGGGGATGACGAACATGTTTTCGCGATATTTGCCCCAGTGGCCGGACTGTTCCCACTGGCGGGCGTCCATCACCTGCGGCGTCTTCACTTCCTTGTACCCCGTGCCATCAATCGCACGACGCATATAGGCTTCCAGCTCGCGCCAGATCATATAGCCCTTGGGGTGCCAGAACACACTGCCATGGGCCTCGGCTTGCAGGTGGAACAGGTCCATTTCCTGACCCAGCTTGCGATGGTCGCGCTTGGCCGCTTCCTCAAGGCGCAGCATATGCGCGTCGAGTTGCTTCTTGTTCAGCCAGCCCGTGCCATAGATGCGGCTGAGCATCGCATTCTTCTGGTCGCCGCGCCAATAGGCACCCGACACGCGGGTCAGCTTGAAGGCATTGGGGTCCAGCTTGCCGGTGGAGGGCAGATGCGGCCCCTTGCACATATCCAGCCAGTCATCGCCCGACCAGTAAACCGTCAGCTCTTCATCCTCGGGCAATTCGGCGGCCCATTCGGCCTTGAACGATTCGCCCTGCTGCTTCCAGCGGCTGATCAGCTGTTCGCGGCTCCATACCTCGCGGCGCAGGGGCTTGTTGGCGGCGATGATCTTGCGCATCTCCGCCTCAATCGCGGGCAGGTCTTCGTCGGTAAACGGACGTTCCGCAGGCGCGAAATCGTAATAGAAGCCATCATCCGTGGCCGGACCAAAGGTGATCTGCGTGCCGGGGAACAAAGCCTGCACCGCCTCGGCCAGCACATGGGCAAAATCGTGCCGCGCCAGTTCCAGCGCGTCCTTTTCATCCTTGCCGGTCACCAGCGCCAGCGCCGCATCACCTGTGAAGGGGCGGGTGAGATCCACCAATTCGCCATCAATCCGCGCGGCAATCGCGGCCTTGGCGAGGCCAGGCCCAATCGCGGCGGCGACATCATAGGGGGTGGAGCCTTCCGCCATTTCACGGATGGAACCATCGGGCAGGGTGATCTTGAGCATGTTCGACATGGAGCCTGCCTTAGCGGGCCAAGGCGCAAGGCTCAACCTTGTAAAAGCAGGCCATGCGGCAGAGGGCAGAGCGAGATATGGAAAGGACGCTTGACAAATTCAACGCCATTGATGTAAAGCGAGCTTGTCATTCAGACAAAGGAGCTTTCCATGGCGCAACCCCATTCCCCCGCCATCCGTCGCTATGCCCGCCGCCTCACCCTGTTTATGGGCAGCTTTATGGTACTGATGCTGGCCATGGGCTGGCTGTTCCGCCATGCGCCCCCGCCCGCCCCTTGGAACATCGCGCTTGCCATTCTGCCCGCGCTGCCGGTGCTGGGGGTGGTGTGGACAGTGATGCGCCTGTTGGTGGAGGAGCAGGACGAGTTCTGGCGCATGTTGTTTGTGCGACAGGCCTTGATCGCCACCGGCTTCTGTCTGGGCGTCACCACCATCTGGGACTTTTTGCAGAATTTCGATGTCTTGCCCGCTGGGCATCACGGCTTTGGCGCGGCCTTTTTCTGGTTCATGGGGCTGGGCGTGGGCGCAATCTGGAACGGGTTTGAGCTTCGCCGCATGGAACAGAATGCCGCTGCGGATGAAGCGTCATGAACAACCGCCTGCGCGTGCTGCGCGCCGAAAAAGGCTGGAGCCAGCAGGATCTGGCCGACAGGCTGGAGGTTTCACGCCAGTCGGTCAATGCGATTGAAACCGGCAAATATGATCCATCCCTGCCACTGGCCTTCCGCCTTGCCGATGTGTTTGGCCTGCCGATCGAAAGCATTTTCCTGCGTGACTGACAGGAAACATCGCGCCAAAAGACAGCCATGACTGACGCCCAATTCCACGCGCTGCCCGATGGCCTGCGCCTTGCCTATCGCCACACGCCCCCCGCCACGGCCGACCGGCCCACGCTGGTGTTCCTCTCGGGCTATATGTCCGACATGCAAGGGTCCAAGGCGCTGGCGACCTATGACTGGGCCAAGGATCAAGGACTTGGCTGCCTCTGCCTTGATTATTCGGGCTGTGGCCGCTCGGACGGGGAATTTGCGCAAGGCAGCCTTTCCCGCTGGCGCGATGATACGCTGGCCTTGATCGAGGCGCTGACGCAAGGCCCGCTGGTGCTGGTGGGGTCCAGCATGGGGGGCTGGATCATGCTGCTGGTGGCGCTGGCCATACCGCAGCGTGTGCAGGCCATGGTCGGCATTGCCGCCGCGCCGGACTTTACCCAATGGGGCTTCCCCGATGATGCCAAGGCCCTGCTCTCCAGCGGCCTGACCCATTTCCGCCCCAATCCCTATGGGCCGGAACCCACGCCCACCTACGCCAAATTCTGGGCCGACGGGCAGAATGTCCGCCTACTCGAAGCGCCCATTGACCTCACCTGTCCCGTCCGCCTGTTGCATGGCATGGAGGATGATGTCGTCCCGCCACAGATCAGCCAGCGCCTGATGGCCATACTGCGTTCGGATGATGTTCAGACGATTCTGGTCAAAGCAGGCGATCACCGGCTCAGCCGCGAGAGCGATATTGCCTTGCTGCTGACCACTATCGGCTCGCTCGTCTAAAGGCCCCTCATGCCCCTTGCCCTTATCCTGCTCCCCCTTGTTGCCCAGGCCAGCGCGCTGGGCCAAGGCATTGCCGGTCTCAACCTGCCCCAATTGGACCGCCCCGCCAAAGCGCCCAATCCGCGCCGCCCCAAAGGGGTGATCTTTGACATTCCCACCCCGCCCAGCCGGTTGAAAGCCTGCCTTGACATGGTCGATGGCGATCCGGCCGAGGCGGCCAACACCGCCCGCGTCTGGCTGGAAGAAGCGGCGCATCCTACCCCCGCCGCCGGACCATCCGCCAGCGGCACGCCCACCGCCTCGGTTTCCGCCACAGCACAACCCCAGCTCTGCCTTGGCAGCGCGCTGGCCGCACAGGGCCAATGGGCCAAGGCCGAAGCCGCCTTCACCGCAGGGCGCGATGCGGCGGCCAGCGATATGGTGCTGCGTTCCCAACTGGCGGGCATGGCGGGCAATGCCGTGCTGGCCCAAGGGATCAGCGAGACCCATGCCCGCCGCGCGCTGGGCCTGCTCGACACCGCGCAAGGCGACGCGCTGGCCGCGGGCAAGACCACTTTGGCCGGTGGCATCGCGCTGGACCGGTCGCGGGCCTTGGTAGCCTTGAACCAGAGCACGGAGGCCGAAAAAGCCCTGTCCAGCGCCCGCACCTATCTGCCCGATGAGCCGCAGGTCTGGCTGCTGTCGGCCACCTTGTCCCGCCGGATGGGCAATTTGCCCAATGCGCAGGTGCAGATCGAAACCGCCGCCCGCCTTGCTCCGCAAGACCCCGAAATCGGCGTGGAGGCGGGCGTGATCGCCATCCTGTCGGGCCATGAGGATGCCGCGCGCAAAAGCTGGGAATCGGTGCTGAAGGCCGCGCCCGACACTCCCTTTGCCGATCGCGCCGCCGCCTATCTCGCGCAACTTTCACCAGTGTCAACAACACGGTGAATAACTCGTCACGCCCCCTGTCTACAAACGCAGGGGCATGGCATCACCAAGTGGTAAGAGTTGGAGAGTAAACACCCAATTCAGACGTCATGATAAAAAGGCCCCGGACAGCCGGGAATATCGTCCCGCGCTGGCTGCAACGGCCTGTTCCCGAACCCATCGGGAGGAGAGCGAGCGCATATGAGCAATCCAGCCGACACCGCCCCTGACATGCCCGAAGCCACCCCGCTGGAGGCAAGGCTGACCACCCAATTGGCCGAGGCGCAATTGCCCGGCGATGGCGAAATGCCGCCTGAACAATTGCTGGAAGCGGCGCGTTTCCTGCTGGCCACATCGCAAACCCGCGAAAGGGCCAAAACGGCCATGGCGCTGGAAACCGTGGCGGGGGAAACGGGGCGGATCATGCGCATCGCCATCGTCAACGAGGATATGCCCTTCCTCGTCGATTCGATCTGCACCACGATTTCGGCCCATGGGCTGGTGATCGACCGCCTGCTGCATCCGGTGGTGCGGGTTTTGCGCGATGGCAAGGGCAAGATCACCGACCTGCCCGATGACGAGGCGCCGGGCGTTCCGCGCGAATCGATGATCTATGTCGAAACCAGCCGCGCCGACGATCGCACCCGCAACGCGCTGTCGGCGGCTTTGGCGGTCACCTTGGGCGATGTCCGCGCCGCCGTGGCCGATTGGCCCGCGATGCAGCGCGCGATGGAGGAGGATGCCGCCACGCTCAACGCGATGGAGCGGCCCGAGGGCGCGGCTTTGCTGCGCTGGTTCAACGATGGCATGTTGACGCAATTGGGCCATGTGGTGCGCCGCCGCGACGGATCGCAGGCGCTGGCTCTGGGCATTTGCCGCAAGAGCACATGGGATGTGCTGTCGCCCGCCAGCTTTGCCCGCACCTTTGCCTGGTTTGACGATGCGCTGGCGCGTGGAGGGGCAGGACGGCTGCCGCTGATCCTCAAATCCAACCGCATCGCCCATGTCCATCGCCGCGTGCCGCTGGACCTGTTCATCATGCCGGTGGTCGAAGGCGGGCAAGTGGTGGCCCTGTCGATCCATGCCGGCGTCTGGACCAGCGCCTCGCTCGCCTCGCCGCCCACCCATGTGCCGGTGATGCGTTCGCAATTGGCGCAATTGATGGACAAGTTTGAATTCACGCCCCAAGGCCATGCGGGCAAGGTGCTGACCCATGCGCTGACCAGCCTGCCGCATGACCAGTTGATCGCCTTTGCCGATGCCGATCTGGAACGCGTGGCGCTGACCATGATGAGCCTGATCGACCGTCCGCGCCCCAAATTGGCGGTGGTGGCCGCCCCGCTCGACCGGCATGTTTTCGCCTTTGTCTGGCTGCCGCGCGATGCGGTGGCGACCGAGGTGCGCATGGCCATTTCCGACATGCTGACCAGCGCGGCAGGGGCCGAGATCATCGACTGGAGCCTTGAGCTGGAAGGCTCCAATCTGGCCCAGCTGCGCTTCCTTTTGGCCATGCCCGATACGGGCGGGCCGGATGCGGGCACCACCGAGCGCGCCACGCTGCCCGACGAGGCCGCGCTGGATGCTGCCTTGCGCGCCATGCTGCGCGGATGGGGCGATGCGGTGGAGGCGGAAATTGCCGCCCATGAGGACCCCGCCGATGCCGCCGCCATGGCCGCGCGCTATGCCGAGGCCTTCCCGATCCCCTATCGCAACCTTTACGGCCCTGCCGAGGCGGCGATCGACATTGCCCGCCTGCGCCGCATGGCGCAAACGCCCGATGATCCGCTCCACCGCCGCACCGTGCGCCTCTATCGTCTGGAAGGCGATGTGGCGGGCCGCCTGCGCCTGAAACTTTATCAACAGGAAGGCGCGCTGGAACTGTCCGATGTCGTGCCCGCGCTGGAAAATTTCGGCTTCCGCGTGATCGACACCATCCCCACCCCGCTCACCAGCGTGAACGAGGATGGCATGCCCGAAAGCCTAGGCTCGATCCATGATATCGTGCTGGCGCTGCCTGCGGGGCAAAGCCTGCCCAGCGTGCTCAACCATGCGCCGATTATCGAGGATGCGCTGACCGCCATGCTCAATGGCGCGGGCGAGAATGATGCTTTCAACCGGCTGATCGTGGAAGTGGGCCTGTCCGCCCGTGAAGCCAATTGGCTGCGCGCGCTCTATCGCTATCTGCGCCAGACCGGCCTTGGCTTTGGCATAGACACCGCGGTGGATGCGCTGCGCGGGGCCAGTTTCGTCACGCTGGGTCTGGTCGATCTGCTGCGCGCGCGCCATCAACCGGGCATCGACAAGCGCGAGGCGGTGGAGGCCGAGGCCGAAAGCGTGATCCGCAATGGCCTGTCCAATGTGTCGGGCATCAATGATGACCGCCTGCTGCGCGCCTTCCGCGCCGCTGTGCTGGCCATTTTGCGCACCAATGCCTTTGTGCCTGCGGGGCAAGAGGCACTGGCCTTCAAATTCGATTCCGCTCTGGTACCCGGCTTGCCCAAGCCGCTGCCATGGCGCGAAATCTTCGTCTATTCGCGGCGGGTAGAAGGCATCCATCTGCGCAGCGGCCCTGTGGCGCGCGGCGGCCTGCGCTGGTCCGACCGACGCGACGATTTCCGCACCGAAGTGTTGGGCCTGATGAAGGCGCAGCGCGTGAAGAATGCCGTCATCGTGCCCACCGGCGCGAAGGGCGGCTTCTATCCCAAGCAATTGCCCGATCCGGCCAAGAACCGCGAGGCATGGGCCGCCGAGGGCCGCGCCTCCTATCAGGTGTTCATCCGCGCCCTGCTCTCGCTGACCGACAATATTGTCGATAATGCCGTGGCCCATCCCGAAGGCATGGTGATCCGCGATGGCGAAGACCCCTATTTCGTGGTCGCCGCCGACAAGGGCACGGCAACCTTCTCCGACACGGCCAACGCGCTGGCGGAGGAAAAGCTGTTCTGGCTCGATGATGCTTTCGCCAGCGGCGGGTCGAAAGGCTATGACCACAAGGCGATGGGCATTACCGCGAAAGGCGCGTGGATCTCGGTCCAGCGCCATTTCCGCGAACTGGGCATCGACGTACAGAGCGATCCCGTGCGCGTGGTGGGCGTGGGCGATATGTCGGGCGATGTGTTCGGCAATGGCATGCTCTTGTCCAAGTCGATCCTGCTTCAAGCCGCGTTTGACCATCGCCATATTTTCATCGACCCCACCCCCGATGCGGCCAAGGCTTGGGAAGAGCGCAACCGCCTGTTCGCCCTCCCGCGATCGAGCTGGGATGATTATGACAAGAGCCTGATTTCGGCAGGCGGCGGCGTGTTCCCCCGCACGCAAAAATCGATCCCCCTCTCGCCCGAGGCGCAAAGCATACTAGGGCTGGAAGTCGACACGATCGACCCCGACAGTCTGATGACCGCCATCCTCAAGGCTCCGGCGGACCTGCTGTGGTTTGGCGGGATCGGCACCTATATCAAGGCACCCGAAGAGGCCCATGCGCAGGTGGGCGATCCGGCCAATGATGCCATCCGCATCAACGGCCGCGATGTGCGCGCCCGCGTGATTGGCGAAGGGGCCAATCTGGGCTGCACACAGGCGGGGCGTATCGATTACGCGCTGCATGGCACGCAAGGGGTTGGCGGGCGCGGCAACACCGACTTTATCGACAATTCGGCGGGCGTCGATTGTTCGGACAAGGAGGTGAATATCAAGATCGCGCTGGCCAGCGCCAAGCGCGCGGGCCGTCTGGACGAAGATGGCCGCGTGGCTTTGCTTGTCGCCATGACCGATGATGTCTCGGCGCTGGTGCTGGAGGATAACCGGTTGCAGGCTTTGGGCCTGTCGATTGCCGAAAATGGCGGGGCGGCAGCGGTGCCCGGCTATGTGCGGCTGATCGAGGTGCTGGAGGAAGGCGGCCATCTGGACCGCCGCACCGAAGGGCTGGCCGATGCCGATGCCTTCCTGCGCCGCGCCGCCGAAGGGGCAGGCTTTACCCGCCCCGAATTGGCGGTGCTGCTCTCCAGCGCGAAGCTGGTGGTGCAAGACGCGCTGGAACATTCCACGGTGGTCGATGATGCAGGGCTGGAGGATGATCTGATCGCCTCCTTCCCCACCGCCATGCGCGAGACCTATCGCGAGGACATTCTCAACCACCGTCTGCGCCGTGAAATTCTGGCCACCCGCCTTGCCAACCGGTTGGTGAACCGCATGGGCTTTGTCCATCCGTTTGAACTGGCCGAGGAAGAGGGCGTGGGGCTGGCCGAAGTGACGGCAGCCTTCCTTGCGGCGGAAAAGCTGTTTGACCTTGGCCCGATCTGGGCCGCCATCGAACAGGCCGAGATGAGCGAGGCTGCACGCATCCTGTTGTTTGATCGCCTCGCCCAGGCGCTGCGCGGCCATATGGCCGACCTGTTGCGCGGCGGAGTGGCGCTAACCTCGCCCACGCAAATGGCGGAGCAATTGGCCCCTGCGGTGGCGCAATTGGCGGGCGCGCTGGACCACCTGTTGATGGCCGAATCGCAAGGGCCCACCGCCCGCCTGCGTTCGGACCTGACCATTATGGGCGCCAGTGCAGAGGAAAGCGAAAGCGTGCTGCGCCTGTTCGATCTGGACGGGGCGGTGGGTCTGGCCGCGCTGGCGCATAGCAGCGGGGCGGACCCTCTGGCGCTGGCCAAGGCCTTTACCGCATTGGGCGCGGCACTGGGGCTGGATTGGGCGCAAGGCGTGGCGGCAAGACTGGCCCCGTCCGACCCGTGGGAACGCCTGTTGGTCGGTGGTCTGGCGCGCGATTTCCAGCAGATGCGACTGGATGCCCTGCGCCGGATGTCGCAGCAACAGGCCGGCGATCCGCAAAGCGCGGCGCAAGGCTGGCTGGAGGCGCAAGCCTCTGGTGTGGCGCGGCTGCGCGGCATGATCGAAAGGGCAAAACGTGTTGCCCCCACCACCCCTGCCATGCTGGCGCAAATCGCGGGTCAGGCTCGCGGGCTTCTGGCGCGCTAGGTCAGCGGGGGTCTAGGAACGGGCGCGGGGGTTCAGTCCCCCGCGTCCGACTGGCTTTAGCGCAGGCGGGCCAAAGCCCATGCCGCCGCATCGGCCACCGCCTCGTCGGGGTCATCGATTAACGCGGTAATGCAAGGCACCAACCCCCTGTCGCCGCTATTGCCCGCCGCATAAAGGCAATTGCGGACGAACCGGTCCCGCCCGATCCGTTTGATGGGCGAACCGGAAAAGAGCTGTCGGAAACCGGCATCATCCAGCGCCAGCAATTCGGCCAAGCGCGGCGCCACCAATTCAGCCCGAGGCAGAAAGGCGCGCATACGGGCGCTGGTCTGCGCAAATTTGTTCCATGGGCACACGGCAAGGCAATCATCGCAGCCATAGATGCGATTGCCCAAGGCCACGCGGAACTCCTCCGGCACTGGCCCCTTATGCTCGATGGTCAGATAGGACACGCAGCGCCTCGCATCCAATTGATAGGGCGCAGGGAAAGCCTGTGTCGGGCAGGCATCCTGACAGGCCGAACAGGAGCCGCAGCGGTTGCGCCCTTGCTGATCCGGCGCGAAAGGCAAGGTGGTGTAAATCGCGCCAAGGAACAGCCATGAGCCATGCTCGCGGCTGACCATATTGGTATGTTTGCCCTGCCATCCCAAACCGGCGGCGGCGGACAAAGGCTTTTCCATCACGGGGGCGGTGTCCACAAACACTTTAACCCCCGCCTCGCCCAATTTGCGCTTGGCCACTTGCTCCACCAGCCAGCGGGCCAAGGCTTTGAGCGCCTTTTTCACCACATCATGATAATCCGCGCCTTGGGCATAGACCGAAATGCGGGCGCGGTCGGGATGATCGGCCAACACCAAAGGATCCTGCGCCGGAGCATAGCTCATGCCCAGCGCGATCACGCTGGCGGCTTCGGGCCACAGGCCTTGGGGTGAACGACGATGGTGCAGGCGGTCGGCCATCCAGCCCATCGCGCCATGGTTGCCCCCCGAAAGCCAGTCCTCCAGCCGCGCCGCGCGCAAGGCATCCTCCTCCGCCCCCGCCACGCCCATGGCCACAAAGCCCAAGGCACGGGCCTGCACCTCCATATCGGCGCGCAGACGGGCAAGATCGGCAGATGTGGGCAAGAGGGGGCTTTCTGTTGGGGGGGGGAACCTTTGGCCCCTTGCCATAGAAAGCGCCTTGCGGTCCACTGGGGCGAACCCATCCGGAGAATCGCCCATGCGTTTCCATAGACGCCAGATCTTGTCCGGCCTGATGGCCAGCGCGCTGATGCCCTCGCCCGCCATGGCCGCCTTCCCATTGACCTTGCCCGATGCGGAATGGCGCAAAAGGCTAAGCCCCCAGCAATATGCCGTGCTGCGCGGCAAACAGACCGAATATCCCTATACCTCGCCTTTGCTCAAAGAGCATCGCAAGGGGGTGTTTGCCTGCGCCGCCGATGGGCTGCCCCTGTTTGACGCCGCCACCAAATTTGACAGCGGCACGGGCTGGCCCAGTTTCTGGCGCCCGCTACCCAATGCGGTGGGCACCAGCACCGATCACGAATTGGGCTATGCCCGTACCGAAGTGCATTGCGCGCGTTGCGGCGGCCATCTGGGCCATGTGTTTGACGATGGCCCGCGCCCCACCGGCCTGCGCTATTGCATGAATGGCGTGGCCTTGCGCTTTATTCCGGCTTAACGCGCCACACGCTTAGGCCCTCGCCCGACACGCTGGGTAATGGTTCCAACCATGCAGGAGCGCGGCCAGAGATCAGACTCTGCGCCAAGCCACCCGCAGCATAATTCTGCGCCGTGGCCAGAGCGGGGCACAGCGCCACATAGGTCACGCCATAGGCGCGCATCACCTGCCGCGCCTGATCGGGCGGGCTGATAAAGGCCAGCAGATTGTCATGAATCGCCTGCGCCCCGCGATGGTGGCCGGTGGCCATCACGCTATGATGTGTGGCCAACAACAGATCCGGCCCCAGATCCAGCGGCGCCAGCACCACACCGCGCTTTTGCTGCGCCAGAATAGCCGCCCCCTGCGCCACGCGGCAATCGGCCACGCTGCGCGCCAAAACCGGCGCGGCGGAAAGTTTTTGCGCGGGCAACAGACCATAAAGCGCAATAGGCGCCGAAGGCATTAAGGCCAGCACCAGCCCCAACCCGCGCGCCAGCCTTTGCAACAGCGGCCCCTTGCGCAATCCGGCCAGCCCCTGCTGCACCATCCACGCCAGCGGCACCGCAGCATAGGCCCCCGCCACCGCCCCTGCCCGCGCCAGAGCCAGCGCGATCACCAAGGCCCCGCCCAGCAGCAGCGCATATTCGCGCCACCACACCAGTTCCTCCCCCTGTGACACCCGCATCAGGCCGAAACAGGCCAGCAGACCCGCCAAAGGCGGCACGGCAATTTGCAGCGCCGTGGTCCAGTCCTGCTTCCAGATCGGCAGACCTTCAGGCACGCCTTCATACCACATCTGCCGCACCAAAGGGTCGAGCATGTTGAAACTGCCCGCACGGCATTGCGGCGCCACGCCCAAATAAAGCGCCAGCATCGCCCCGCCCAGCAGGGCAAAACCCGCGATCAGAGCAAACCCACGCCAACCCATCCGCGCCATCAGCCACAGACCCGCCGCGCCACAAGCAAAAACCGCCAGATGCACCGGCGCAATCGCATCGCAATGCTGCGCAACATCGCCCCATCGTATCGCTACAAAACAGGCCACCGACACCACCGCCAGCGCAGCCGCAAAATGCACCAGCCACAATCTCGTCTCGCCCCCGCGCAGCCAGCGCCACGCGCCAAGCGCACCAAACAAAGCCGTCAGCGGCAGGCCTTCCACGCTGATCGCCAGACCCAGCGCCATCGCTCCGCCCGACAACCAGCCCCCCGCACGGGCATGGCGCGTCATCAAACCATTCATCGCCAGCACGGCGGCCACAATCTGCCAGCCATGGTGGTCAATCCGCAAAGGACGGACCTGCATCACCACCGGCACCGACATGGCCAGCACCAAGGCGCAAAGCGTAGAAGCCTCCGCCCCCAGCCTTTCCCAAGCCACCCGCGCCAGCAGCAGCAGGATGATCGCCAAGGTCAGCATGGGCACGATCAGCATGGCCGCGCTTTCCGCCACAGCAGCGCCGAACATCGGGCGCAAAGCCAGCACCACACCCGCCAAGGGCAGATCCACCAACCGCGACCAATGCATCGCCACCCCGCCATGCATGGGGTCGATCCGGTGCTGGGTGACATCATACCAGCCCTGCCCGCCCAGCCAATCGCGCAATTCGACCAAACGCAAAGCATCATCGGGATCGGGCAAGCGCCATGCCGCAATCGCCCCTGCATGGGTCAGCAGCAGCAAAACCGCCACCATGGCAAAGGCCAGCAGATAGCGGCGCAGGAAATCGCCCAGATCGCCTCTCATGCGGGCTGCCCGAAAACGATACTGCGGCGTAAGATATACGTGGCCGCAAAACTGCCCACCACCGCCACCGCCTTGGCGATGGCCACATCCACCCCCGCCGCGCCCAGCATCGACACCAGCGCAGTAGTGATCCCCAAGCCCGCCAGAGCGCTGCCCAGAAACAAGGCCTTCTGCCGCCAACGCGCCGCACCTGTCGCGCTGGCGAAAACAAAACGGGCCGACAGCAGCCAATGCAAACCTACGCCCGCCAGATAGGCCAGCGCCGCCGCAGCCCCGCGCGCCATGCCCAGCCCCAGCAACAGCGCCAGACAAGCGCTATCCCCCGCCAGCGCCAGCGCGCTCACGCCCAGATAGCGCGGAAAGATCACGCCGCGACCCGCTCCGGCACCGCCCGCAAAGAGCCCAGCGCCGCCGCGCGGTCCGCGCTGATCACGCCGTGCTGCGCACCTTCCGCGCCCGCCTCGTGATATTCGGCATCCTCGTTCACGGCCCAGATATCGTAGATTTTGGCGCCCGCGATAATGTTCTCAACGCTCAGCATGGCGGTCATCATCGCATGGTCCTGATTGTTATAGCGGTGCATGCCATTGCGCCCCACCATATGCAGGCTGGGATAGGCCGCCTCCAATTCGGCCCGCAGCGTGGCAACGTGTTTGGCATAGGTTTCGTCATAGACCGGATAGGCCTTTTCCTGACGCACCACCGCCCCGCCGATCACCTCTTCGGGCTGCGCCAGCCCCAATTGCGCCAGCTCGCGCGTCGCCAGTGCGATCAATTCCACATCGCTGCTGGACCACAAGCCATCGCCTTCGAAGCAGAAATATTCCAGCCCCACGCAGGCCACATCGGCCTCGGGCACCATTTCGGGCGACCAAGAGCGGAAATTCTGGATGCGGCCCACCTGCACCTTGTCATCATGGATATAGATCCAATTGTCGGGGAAAAGGTCGGCTTTCCGGATTTTCAGCGCCACGGTCAGGAAATCCCGATAGCGCAGGCCCAAAGCGGCGGGCAGGCTGGCGGGCAAGGGATGCAGGCGCTTGGCCAGTTCCTGCAAGGGCGCGCTGGAGATGACATGGGCAGCATGGATCACCGCCTCGCCATCTGCATGGCTGGCGCTCATCCGCCATTGGCCATCGGCGCTCTGGCTCAATTGCTTCAGGGCGTGGCCCATCAACAGCTGCCCGCGCCCGCTGGCGATAATCTTGTCCCGCGCGGCTTCCCACATCATGCCGGGGCCAAGGCGAGGGTAGCGGAAGCTCTCCAGCAAGGTCTTGGTGGCCATGCCATCATTGGGCTTGCGGTTGAGGCCAAGGCTGCGCTTCACCCCGTCCAGCACCGCCTTGCCAAGGCTGAGCCCCTTGATGCGTTGCGCGGCCCAATCGGCGCTCATGCTGTGGCAGGACATGCCCCAGACCTTCTCGGTATAGGTCTTGAAAAAGATGCGATAAAGCCGCTCGCCAAACTGGTTGATGGTCCAATCCTCGAAGGATCGCACCTGCGCGCGCGGGCGCCACTTGGCCAGCGCGAAACTGGCCATGCAGAGCGTGGAGCGCCACAGGCCCAGATTGCGCAAAGCCTCAAAGGCGCGCAGGGGATAGGCGTAAAATTTTCCCTCGTAATGGATGCGGCTCATGCGCGGGCGCTGGATGAAATCATCCGGCAGGATCTCGTTCCACAGATCGACCACGGCTTGCGATTTGGAGAAAAAGCGGTGGCCGCCAATGTCGAAGCGATAGCCTTCATGCTCCACCGTGCGGCTGATCCCGCCGACATAGCGCTCGTCCTGTTCGATGATCGCCACGCTGTAACCCGCCTTGGTCAACAGATAGCCTGCGGTCAGCCCCGCAGGCCCCGCGCCGATGATCGCCACATCCACATGCGGGCCATGATGGCCTTGCAAAGCCGTGGGGAGAAAGGTGGTGGCCTGCGCCGTCATCGAGTCCATTCCTGCTAAACTTGCTTGGCGCCAAGTGGTGAAGGAAAATGGCTGATGAATGGTTAATTCGCGGCCATGAACTACGGGTCTTTGCGTAAAAGATGCTGAAGCTCTGGCCATTTGCCGCAAGGCCGATAGAGTGGGGCCCATGGGAAAAAAGGGTCTGTGGAGCGGCTATTCGCCGCGCTTTCTGTTGGGGCTGCTGGCGGGCTGGGCGGTGCTGCTTGGCGCGCTTTATGCCAGCGTGCCCAAGAAGCATCCGGAAATCACCGTTTTCTATGTCCATTTGCAGGATCGCTGGCTGTTGCTGGCCTTGGGCGCGGTTTGGACTGTGGCGGGGCTGGCCTGTTGGCGCTGGCGCCGGATGCGGGCGATGGACCTGCCCCATTGGCTGCCTTTGGTGCTGGCGGGGGCGCTGTTCGCGCTGGGCTGGGCGGGCCATTATGGGGTTTTGGCGGGCCATGATCTCAGCCGCGACGAACAAATGGTCAGCTTTGACGCGGCCATCTATCGCAGCGGCCAACTCGCCCAGCCGATTCCCCCCGCTTGGCAGGCCGATATAGACCATCTCAACACCGTGTTCATGATGCCTTTGTCCCATCCGGTGGCCTGGGTTTCCACCTATCTGCCCGGCAATGCCATGGCCCATGCCTTCTTGGGCAGCGCGACAGGGCCGCTGGCCTTGGCGGTATCGGTGCTGGCGCTATGGGGTGTGGCGCAACGCCTGCTGCCATCGGACAAGGAGGCGCAAGGTGTGGCGCTGGGCCTGTTTGCCCTGTCGGGTCAGGCGCTTTATGCCGCGATGAGCAATTTTGCCATGCCACTGCATCTGGCGGCCAATCTGGTCTGGCTCTGGCTGTTTCTGCGCGATGAGCGCCGCGCCGATGTGGCGGCGATTATGGTGGGCATGGTGGCCACAGGGCTGCATCAGCCTCTGTTCCATCCGATGTTTGTCGCTCCTTGGCTGGCGCTGCTCTGGGCGGACAAGCGCTGGGGCAGGCTGGCGCTCTATACGTTGGCCTATGGCGCGATTGGCCTGTTCTGGCTGTGGTGGCCGCATGTCACGCTGGGGCTGGTGTCGGGGCCGGACAGCAAGCTGGTGTCCAGCGGGGCCACCTATCTCTCGCGCCTGATGGATGCCTTGGCCGACAGTCAGGACAATGGCGCGCAAATGGCGGCCAACATGCTGCGCATGGCGACATGGACCCATCCCGCCCTGTTCCTGCTGGCGCTGCTGGGCGCGCTGGCGGCGAAAGTGGACCGGCGAGTGGCAGCGCTGGCGGCGGGTGTGGTCTTGCCGCTGGTGGTGATGGGGGTGATCCTGCCCTATCAGGGGCATGGATTCGGCTATCGCTATCTGCACCAAACGCTGGGCAATCTGGCGCTGCTGGGCGGCTATGGCTGGCTGCGGCTGGGGGGCTGGCGACCAAGACTGCGCGGCGGTTTGCTGGCGCTATCGGCGGGCAGCCTTTTGGTGCTGATCCCGATGCAGGGATGGTTCGCGCATCGGCTCTACGCCGCCTTTGGCGAGGCCAGCGACAAGATCGACACCACCGCCGCCGATTATGTGGTGATCGGGCAATTCGATGCCCCGCTGGCGCTGGATCTGGCGTTTAACCGCGCCAATCTCTCCAACCGGCCTTTGCGTTTGATGGAGGAGAATTACGACGACCTGCTGCCGATCATGCCGCGCCTTTGCGCCCATGGCGAGACGGTGGCCCTGCCTCGCCGCAGCTTTTACTTTGGCATTGGCCATGCGCTGGACATGATGCCGGGCCGCACCACTGAAAAGCGTCTGGCATGGCACCGCCGCGAATGGGGCAAGGCAGGCTGCGGGGTGATCGACCTCTACTAACCGGCGGCCAATTGCAGTATCCGCCCCGCCATCGCGCGCCAGTCATAGCGCGCCGCCGCCCATGCCGCCATCTCCGCCCTTTGCGCGGCATCGGGCAGGGGTGCATCCAAGGCCTGCGCCACGCGATCGGCTGAACCGGCCACATCCTCCAGCGCCACCGGCACGCCATGCAGGAAAGCGCCCGCATCCGGATCGGCCAGATGGGTGGGCGCGCCGCAAATCACTGGCAGGCCGCAAGCCATGGCTTCCTGAATCACCAGAGGATAGCCTTCCCCCACCGAGGGCAGCAGCAACACATCGGCCCCGCGATACAGCGCCGCCAATTGCTCAGGTGTCTGCGGGCCCAGCACATGCACATTGGGCAGGCCCCAATCCTGCGGCGCCAAAGGTCCCGCTCCCGCCAACAGAAACTGGTCCTCGGGCCGCCGCCTTGCCACTTCGCGCAGGATCGACAGGCCCTTTTTCTCCACAAAGCGGCCGACGAAGAGGGCCACCTTGCCCTTGGCCACTACTGGGCGCTCCGCCGCACCGTTAGCGGTAAAGACCGCAGCATCCACCCCGTTGAACAACAGGCTGTAATCGCGCCGCGCCGGATCGCCCAACAGGTCGCGCCGCACCGTGTCGGAAATGAACACCAGCCTGTCCGCCGCCGCCAGCATGGGCCGCGTCACCACAGCATTGGCCATGGCCATCACACCCCGCATCAGCGCCGAGGCAAAGGGAATGCCCGCAATATGCTGGATCAACACCACAGGCCGCCCGCGCAGCTTCGCCATGGCCAGCGCCAGAATGCTGGTGACATACAGCCCATCATGGACCACCGCCGCCTGCGCCCGCCCCACCGCGCGCCACAGGGCGATAATCCCGCGCGGGCCGGGGATGGGCATGGGCAGGCCGGTCAAGGCCTCGGTCGGGTTGATGCAGGGCAAGGGCAGGCAAGCCATGTCCTGCGGCGGGGCATCCTGCGCGCTGGCCGCCCATTCCACCTGCGCGCCCAGAGCCGCCATCTGGCGCAGCACATGGCCCGCCACGCGCTCTATCCCGCCCAGATGGCTTTCGTAAAAATGGCTGACCATCAGAACGCGCATCGGACTCACGCCTCGGGCTTGGGAGAGGCAATCGCCCAGCGCGACAGGATGAAATTGGCCCCCACCATCAGGCATGAAGCCAAAGGCGAGGCGTAGACCATGGGCAAAGCCACCGGCCCGCGCAGCACCCATGTCACGCCCAGCGCCAGCGGCGTATTGGTGCTCATCGCCAAGGCATAGCGGCCATAGCGGGACAAACTCATCGCCTCGCGGAAGGTGAAGCGGGAATGCAGCGCATAGCCCACCAGCGAGACCAGCACAAAAGAGGCGGCAAAACCGACAGTGGAGATCGCCAAGGCCCCTGCCCCGCGCATGGCCGTATCGGTGGCAATCATCACCCCATTATGCAGGCCAAGGCAGGTCAGCGCCACCAGCCCATAGGCCAGACCTGTTCTCAGGCTCACGCCGCCACCCGCGCCCGCACCAGATAGATACAAGCATTGTCATCACGCATGACGCGCGGGGTCACCGCATCCTCCAGCAGGCCGCGTAGGTTCATCACCACCGACAGCGCCCCCGCCACCAAAGGCCCCAGCACCGGGAATTTTTTCAGCACAAAGGCAAAGGCCGTCAGGCGAATCATCGTGGTGGTGGCCAAAGGCCCGCAGATGGAATGCATCTCCTCCACCACAATCCCGCGCGTTTGCAGGTCCAGCGCCAGACCGGTGCGGGTCCAGCGGCGGTGGTCTTCGGGATGGGGGTGATAGAACCAGCTGCCATGGGTGGAGAGCAAGAGCGTGCCATCGGGTTTCAGCAAACGGCGGATTTCCGCGCAATAGGCGTCCAGATCGGGCACGTGCTCCAGCACCTGCACGCTCATCACCGCATCCGCCGCGCCATCGGGCAGAGGCACACGGCCATCCCCGCCGATCGGCAGCTTTCCCTTGGCGACGGCATCCGCGTCAATATCGGCAGGGCGATAATCCAGCCCCAGCCCGCGCATCAGCCCAGCATAAGGCATATCGCCACAGCCGAGGTCAACAATCACCGCGCCTTGGGGCAGGGCCGAGGCCTGCGCCGCCAGCAATTTGGCTAAAGGCGCCAGTTGGAGGTAATCCGTATGCCACAGGCCGGGCGATACGCGGCGCTGATCATGGCTCACTGGTCGCCCCCCGTCCCGTCATCGGGCACAAAGGCCGCATCATGGCCCGCAATAATCGCCAGCAGGAACCCGCCCAAAGCCGTCTGCACGCCAATCGCCCCAGCCGCCGAGGCGATCACCAAGGGCAGCACCGAGGGCAAGGGCAGATAGCCCCCGCGATGCCATTGGAACCCGATCACCGCCAGCGACACGCCAGAGAACAGCACCAGCCCCAAGCCTGCCACCAGAGCATGTTCCAGCGTCAGCACGGGGCTCAACCTGCCGAACCAATTGTTCAAATTGCGGAAACCGGTGCGCACGCCATAGAAATGCGTGGCCATGGCCATAATCCCCGCGAAATGGCCGATAGTCAGCAAAAAGCCCGCCAGCACCGTCCAGCCCGGCCCGATAATGCGCGGCCCCGCCACCCAACCCATGGCATAGCCCACGCCCAACCCCAGCACGCCCAGCGCCAGCAGCATGGTCAGCAAAGCAGGCACGCCAAACACCCATGTGGGGCTTAGCATCAGCAAGAAGCGCAAATGCCGCCAGCCATCGCGCCACGGGCGCAGATGCGGCGCACGGTCGCGCAGGTCGGGGCTGAGCGTGGCGGGCGTCTGGTCAATCTTGAGCCCGCGCAAGGAGGCCTTCACCACCATCTCGCTGGCAAATTCCATGCCGGTGGAGGTCAGGCCGCATTCCAGAAAGGCCGCTTTGGTGATGGCGCGGATGCCGCAATGCGCGTCTTCAATCCCGCTGCGGAAAAACAGGTTGAGAATGCCGGTCAGTACCGGATTGCCGATATAGCGATTCTTCCATGGCATCGCGCCCTTGGCAATGCCGCCGGCAAAGCGGCTGCCCATGCATAGATCCGCGCCCGCGATCAGGCGGCCAATCATCGCCACGCCATCGGTAAAGTCATAGGAACCATCGGCATCGCCCATCAACAGATAGCGCCCATAGCCCCCTTCGCAGCCGCCGATCAGCGCCGCACCATAGCCACGACGCGGCACCGGCACGACCCGCGCCCCCTGCGCGGTGGCATAGGCCTGTGACCCATCCGTACTGCCATTGTCGGCAATCACAATCTCGCACACCAGCCCATATTGCGCCTCGATGCGATGGGCGGCTTCCTTGGCATTGGCGATGCAATGCGGCAGGCTTTGAATCTCGTTGAGGCAGGGCATGATGATCGACACATCCACCCCTGCGCTGGCACCGGCACCCTTGTGATGGCCCGCCAGATCTGTGCTGCTCACCGTCCCGTCATCCACTTGTTGCGAACCCCATATGCGGGCGATGCATTCCCGCGCCGCCGGACAATGGCGTTCGGCGCGGCGCTGTCCACCCCTTTTTGTACGGGCGCCTGCTTTTCAACGGTTTTTGCGTAAAATGGCCAAGGGGGAAACGCCTTGGTACGGACGGCGGGACTCGAACCCGCACGAGCAAAGCTCAAGGGATTTTAAGTCCCTGGCGTCTACCATTCCGCCACGTCCGCAAGGCAGGTAGCAGCCTGTGACAGATTGGCCGGTGATGGGCAAGAGTCTTGGCGAAAAAGGCCCATAAAGCAAAAGCCCCGCAGCCAGACGGCCACGGGGCTTTGCATCGGCAGCGGTCAGCAGCCTGAAACTTACATCAGCCCTCGACATTCAGGCGGGCGCGCATTTCCTTGCCCGGCTTGAAGAAGGGCACGCGCTTGCCCGGCACTTCCACCGCTTCGCCCGTGCGCGGGTTACGGCCCACGCGCGGATCGCGTTCGCGGGTGGAGAAAGCGCCAAAGCCACGCAGTTCGACACGGCCACCGCTGGCCAGACGTTGGGCGATCTCGTCAAAGAAGACATCGACGATGCGTTCGACATCATCGGCACGCAGTTCGGGATTGGCTTTGGCCAGATTCTGAATCAGTTCCGATCGGATCATTATGTTCTTCCCCTGAAACGACGCGGCCCCCCCCACGCCTTTGCCTTATCGCACTTTGGGAGAGTCTTGTTTGCTCACCTCGATGTCAATAGATACAGAAGATCAAACCTTTGTGCAATGCGCACCCTCGGGTAAGTCTGGTCCATTTAGAAACGGATGTTAACGAATTTTTCGTTTGGCAACACAGGCTTGGCGCGAAAAGCTTTCTGCAAAAGCTTCGCATTACTGTATAGAGGTGCCGCTTCCTGCCAAAAGCTCTTCGGTTGTCAGGCCAAGGCGGCAGATTTTCTCCCGCACCGCTGGCCATTCTTCTTGTAAAAACAACCGCTTCTCTGCCTGACGCAGCTTTTGCGCGGCTCCCTTGGCCACCAACATGCCCACCCCGCGCTGCACTTCCACCAGTCCGTCCAGCTGAAATTGCTGATAGGCCTTGGCCACGGTCAGGGGATTCGCGCCTTGCTCTGCCGCCAGACTGCGCACCGAGGGCAACATCGTGCCTTCCGGATAGGTTCCATCCATAATCGCCGCAGCGATCAGGTCGCGCAATTTGAGATAGACAGGGCGGGTATTGGACATAGCGCTCTAGTGCCATAATACAGCGAACCGGACAAGTCCGTAGCCCCGCGAAGGCAGCGGCTCACCTTGCATCAACCACGCCTTGCGCTAATTTGCCGCGCATGAACGCTCCCACAAGCTCCGCCGAATGGTTCGGCCACCCTCGCCCGCTTGCCCGCCTGTTCGCCATCGAGATGTGGGAACGCTTTGGCTATTACGGCATGCGGGCGCTGCTGGTGCTCTATCTCACCAAACATTTCCTGCTGGGCGACCGAGTCGCGGCGGGGATCTATGGCGGCTATACGGCGCTGGTCTATCTGACGCCTTTGGTGGGTGGCTTGCTGGCGGACCAATATCTGGGGTCCAAGCGCGCGGTGAAATTCGGCGCGCTGGTGATGGCGGCGGGCTATTTCGCGCTGGCCTTTGGGGGCGCGCCTGCCAAGCCATGGGTGGAGTATGACGGGACAAGGCACGAGTTGACCATCACAAATTTCCGCGATGGCCCCACCAGCGACAAGAATGAAACCCGCCAAGTGATCGACCATGGCCAGAGCCTGACCATCAAGGGGCAGGAGGATGGCAGCATCCTGCTCGTTGACGCGCAAGGCTCGGTGGCGCGCCACCTGCCCAAGGGCGCCCTGCAGGAAGGGGCCGACCGCGACGAGCTGCGTCTGGCCATCACCTTGCTGGCGCTGTCCGCCGTGGCGGTGGGCAATGGTTTCTTCAAACCCAATATCGCCACGATGGTCGGCGCGCTTTATGATGATGGCGACAAGCGCCGCGATGCCGGTTTCACCATTTTCTATATGGGCATCAATTCGGGCTCCTTGCTGGGCCAATTGGCCTGCCCTTTTCTGGCCGATGCCTATGGCTGGCCGCTGGGGCTGGGCGTGGCCGGGGTGGTGATGGTGGTCGCATGGGCCGCCTTGCGCTTTGGCGAGGGGCAATTGGCGGGCTATGGCGAAACGCCGGTGCGTGAAGGCGGCGACCGCAAGGGCTGGATCTATGGCGGGGCCTTGCTGGCCATTCCGGCCTGCTATTTCCTGTTCACCAATCTGATGGCTACCCCTGCCCCACAGGCGGGAGAAGGCTTTATCGGCTATCTGACGGGCCTACCGGTGATGGGCAAATTGCTCTGCGCCACTTTTGGGATCAGCCTTCCGGCCATTCTGGTCTGGTCATGGCGGGTGGGCAGCCGTCAGGAGTTCGAGATGATGCTGGCGGCCATCATCCTGATGGTGTTCAACACCGTGTTCTGGAGCCTGTTTGAACAGGCCGGTTCCTCGCTCACCTTGTTTGCCGACCGCAATGTGGACCGTTCGGTGTTCGGCCTGTTCGAAATGTCCGCGCCCCAGACGCAGCAATTCAACGCCATCGCCATTGTCACATTGGCGCCAGTGATGAGCGCGGTCTGGGCCGTGCTGGCGCAGCGCGGTTGGGAGCCTTCGATCCCTGTCAAATTCAGCCTTGGCCTGATCGGGGTGGGCGCGGGCTTTCTGCTGCTGGTGCTGGGCGGCAGCATGGCGGGGCCGGATGCGCAAGTGGGTCTGGGCTGGCTGGCGGGCCTCTATGTGGTCCATTCCATTGCCGAGCTTTGCATTTCGCCCGTCGGTATGTCGATGATCACCAAATTGTCCATCGCGCGCATCGTCGGGTTGATGATGGGGGCGTGGTATCTCTCGCTGGCCATGGGGCAATATGGTGCGGGCCTGCTGGCGCAAATGGCCACGGTGGATACGGTGGGCGGGCAGGTCACCAATCTCAAGCTCAGCCTTGCCACCTATATGGGCGTGTTCACGCAAATCGGGCTGGTGACCATTGGCGTGGGGCTGGTGCTGCTGGTGCTATCGCGCGCGATCCGCCGGTTGATGCATGGGGTGATGTAGGGGGAGGGAGTTACTCCCCCCCGCCACTGCAATCGGCGCACATGCCGCGCAATTCCACCACGGGGCGCACATCGGCAAAGCCAGCCCCGCGCGCGGCCTCGATCAAGGCGCCGGTCAGGCGGTCGTCATCAATATGCACCGCCTTGCCGCAACCATCGCAAATCAGGAAGATACAGTCATGCCGACAGCCCGGATGCGGGTTGGCGATATAGGCATTGGCGCTTTCCACCCGCCGCGCCAGATTGTTGCGCACGAACAGGTCCAATATGCGATAGACACTGTTGGCCGCCACGCGCTTGTCCCGCGCCTTGGACACGGCCTCGGCAATGTCATAGGCGCTGGCGGGCTTGGGTTGACCGGCCAGCGCGTCATAGACATCGCTGCGCATCTCGGTCCATTGCTCGCCCGCTTTTTCAAGCGCGCCGCGTGCCGCCGCCACCAGCCCTTCGCCGGAATGTTCGTGATGATGATGCAAACTCATGCGCGCCTGCATAGCCGGTTTCAGCGCGGGGTGAAATCCGCCTTATAGGCCGCAGGGAACAGCTTTTTCAGCGCTTCCACTTTGGGCACATCCCAATAGGTGATGTAGGGATGGGTCGGGTTATGGACCATGAAGTCCTGATGATAGGCCTCGGCGGCGTAGAACGCGCGATAGGGCTCGATCCGCGTGGTGATCCGCCCGCGCCATAATTTCGCCGCGCCCAATTGCGCCAGATAGGCACTGGCAACACGCTGCTGCTCGGCATTGATCGGCACCAGCGCGGCGCGATATTGCGGGCCATGGTCGGGGCCTTGCCCGTCGGTCTGGGTGGGGTCGATCACAACCGAGAAAAAGATGCGCAGCAGATCATCATAGCGCACCTGCGCGGGATCATAGGTGATGCGTACCGCTTCGGCATGGCCGGTCGTGCCTTCGCCCACCTTGTCATAATTGGCGGTGTTGGCCGTGCCGCCATGATAGCCCGACACCGCGCTGCTCACCCCTTTGACATGGGAGAACACCGCCTCCACGCCCCAGAAACAGCCACCGGCAAACACCGCCTGTTGCGGTCCGGACGGCTCCTGCGCGCTGACTTGCGCTGGCGGGGCCAGAGTTACGCTTTCGGAAGCCTGCACCGCGGGCGCCGAATCACAAGCGGCCAGCAGCAGAAAGAATGCTAAAACGGCGCTGCGGGGCGCCATCGCGGGCTTATTCGTCAGCCGGAGCGGCAGTGGCCGCCGCAATCAGGCTTTCCCCGCCCAGCAGGCCGGTGCCCAGCACGCCCGCCACCAACAATCCGCCCAGCACAAAGCCCAGCGCGAGCGAGCGATAGAGTTGTGCGTTGAAAAGGCCCATATGCCATGATTCCTGTCAGGAGGCGTCGCAAGGGGTCTTTCACCCAATGCGGCTGACTGTCCAGTGAACAGAGGCGGTTAATCGCCGAGCCAGCGGCAGAATGCGCTGCACCTGCGACGAAATGACGCAGGCGCAGCATTTGTAGGAGGAAAGACAGGGCGCCAGCCCTTGGCCAGCGCCGTCTTCATCAATGACGGAAATGGCGCATGCCGGTGAAGACCATGGCCAGACCGGCCTCGTCGGCAGCCTTGATCACTTCATCATCGCGCATCGAACCGCCGGGCTGAATCACCATGCTGGCGCCCGCTTCAACCGCGGCCAGCAGACCATCGGCAAAGGGGAAGAAAGCATCGGAAGCCACTGCGCTGCCCTTGGTACGGGTTTCTGCAAAGCCATGGGTTTCGGCCGCTTCGGCAGCCTTGGCGGCGGCAATACGCGAGGAATCGCGGCGGTTCATCTGGCCAGCGCCAATGCCCGCCGTCACACCATCCTTGGCATAGACGATGGCGTTGGACTTCACATGCTTGGCCACGGTCCATGCGAAAAGCGCGTCCTGCAATTCTTGGCTCGTGGGCTGACGCTTGGTGACGACCTTCAGGTCATCCAACGTGATCGCGCCATTGTCGCGGGTCTGCACCAGCAGGCCACCGGCGATCGGCTTGGCCACCAGACCTTCGCGCTTCGCATCGGGAATTTCACCGATCAGCAACAGGCGCAGGTTCTTCTTCTTGGCGAACACCGCCTTGGCCGCTTCATCGGCATCGGGGGCGACAACCACTTCGGTGAAGATCCCGCTGATCGCCTCAGCCGTGGGCCCATCGAGCGGACGGTTCACCGCAATGATGCCGCCGAACGCGCTGACCGAGTCGCATTGGAACGCGGCTTCATAGGCCTCCACCAGCGTCGAGGCGGTGGCCACACCGCAGGGGTTGGCATGCTTGACGATCACCACAGTGGGTTCGGCATGCTTGAATTCGGCCAGCAGTTCCAGCGCGGCATCGGCGTCATTGTAATTGTTGTAGGACAGTTCCTTGCCCTGCACCTGCACGGCCTGGGCCAGACCCTGCGTGGCGTCCCCTGCGGGCAGATAGAGCGCCGCCTTCTGATGCGGGTTCTCGCCATAGCGCAGTTCGGTGACGCGGGCGCCGGTGATGGCCAAGGTTTCGGGGAAGGTTTCGCCCTGATCGACGCGGGCGAACCACTGGCTGATCGCGCCATCATAGCTGGCGGTCAGCGCATAGGCCTTGGCAGCAAATTTGCGGCGCTGGGCCAGCGTGGTTTCGCCGCTGGCCACAATGGCATAATCGGCAGGATCGGTAACAATCGCCACGAAATCATGGTTCTTGGCCGCCGAGCGCACCATGCTGGGGCCGCCAATGTCGATGTTTTCGATGATCTCTTCGCGCGTGCCGCCCTTGGCCACGGTCTGCACAAAAGGATAGAGGTTCACCACCACCAGATCGATCGCGCCGATTGCGTGCTCGTTCATCGATGCCACATGCTCGGCATTGTCGCGCACCGCCAGCAGGCCGCCGTGGACCTTGGGGTGCAGCGTCTTCACGCGGCCATCCATCATTTCGGGGAAGCCGGTCAGCTCCGAAATATCCTTCACGTCCAGCCCCGCATCGCGCAAAGCCTTGGCCGTGCCGCCGGTGGAGACCAGTTCCACACCCTTGGCAGCCAGTGCCTTGCCCAGATCGACCAGACCGGTCTTGTCGGAAACGGAAAGCAGGGCTCGGCGGATGGTGACAATATCGGTCATCGGATCTTCCTGTCGCGCAAAGGGGGCCGTTACGGCAGACGCTGGCGACCTTTCCGGCCACCGCTTTGCCGCGCCCCATAAGGATTTTGGGCGATTTGGGAAGGGTCTAGCGCCAGAAAATACGCAGATGCGGCATAAGAGGCGCCGCCAGCATCACCCCATCTTCTTGAGCAGCCATGCAAAATTGCCGCCCCCGCGCGACACTTTGCCCTGTATCACCAATTGCTGCACCGGAACGGGACGGCCCAGACCATCGGCCCAGATCGATTCCTCGATGCTGATCTCGCCGCTGCCGCTGCGGAATTGCCAATAGCTGCCATCGGGCAGGGCCATGCCCACGCCCTGCTTGTCTTCCGACAGGCCCACCTCCACGCCGGGGCCAAGGTGGAAACGGATGGCAAAGCCCACCATCCCGCGCTTGCCCTTGCGGCTGGTGGGCACCAGCAGGTCTTCGCCGCGCAATTCGGTACCATCATCGCGCAGGATCAGGATGCGGCGATGGGTCAGGCCATAGCGGGCGGCATAGCCATCATGGCTGGCCTCCAACCGCGTGGCGCCCCAGGTGCGGCCAGCACTGCCGCCGCGCTCACCTTCCAGCGTGCGGCGGTCAATCTCCACCTCGGTCACGCCCGCGCCCAGCCCGCCATTGATCAAGACGGCGGTGGAATTGGCATCGTCCAGCACCAGCGTCGAATGGGCAGCCGTTGCGCGCAAGCCCTGTTCCAGACGCACCGGCATCAGACCACCGGCAGAAGCCGCGCCGCCGCAATTGACGATCACCCTTTGCCCCGCATGGCTCAATTCAAAGGCCAACGTCGAAGCGCAACCATGGCGCGCATGGCGGGCCAGAGGCGGCGGGGCGGCGTCAAATTGCAACAGGCTCTTGCCCGCGCTGACCCGCTGATAGCCCCATTGACGCACCTGACGCAGCGGCCTTGCCCGCACGCCGGTGGCCGCCACCAAGGCCGACACATCGGACGCCGCCACCGACCAGCCACCCTGCCAGCTGCCCAGCGCGCCATCGCCATGGGTCAGCGCCAGCAAAGGCGGCACCATCAGCGCCATGATCGATTCCAGCGCAGAAGGCGGATCAAGGCGGCAAGCGCGATAGCAGGCCACCAGACGCACCAGCAGGCCCAGCGCCTCCATCTGCGCCAGCGGGCTGCGCGCCATACAGCCGCCATCATCGCCCAGCATCTCGCCCAGCGCGGCAATCAGCCCCGCCTCGCCATACAATTGGCGGGCGCGGCCCTCGGGCAGCAACAGACCGGCGGCGACAATCCCGCACCAGCCCGCCACCACGGCCAAGCCATCTTCGCCGCGCGACACATGTTTGTCCAGCCAGCGCGCGGTGTCGGAGATCAGCTGCAAAGTCTGCTGGCGCAGATCCTTGTCCGGCCCCGACATCAACAGAGGCGCATGCACCAGCCAGTTGAGCAGGCGCGTACCAGTATGGCCCACCGTCCATGCCGCACCGCCCTTGCCCGGCTTGGCCGGCGGGGCGGGGTTGGCGGCCAGCCATGCCGACAGCACACGTTCCGCCGCAGGGCAGACCTGTTCCGGCGTTCCGGCAGCTTCCAGATCGGCCAGCCAATGGAAACCATGGACAATCCGCTCCACCGGCGGGGCCAGACGGCCCGCACCGGCAAAATCGATCTGCGCGATGGGCAGTTTCAGCCCATGGACCAGAAAATGGCCTGCCCGCAAAGCCGCCCCTGCCGCGCGGTCGCCCGGCAAAGGATTGACCGCAGTAGCCAACAGGCGCGGGCGCAAGGGCTTGCGGAAAGGCGCGGTCAAGGCATGGCCGGAAAGACCCAGCCGATAGGCCATGCGCAGGAAACGCTCGCCCGCAGTGACCGAGGGCGGGGTAAAATCCACCAAAGCCAGTGCGCGACCGGTATCCGGCAGGCTGCTGGCAGGCTCGTCCTCACGCGTAGCAATCACCACATCCTCGCCAGCCAGACCCTTGGTCGCCAACGGAATAGCCCGCGCCTTGGCCCCATGCCCTTTATGGTCCCCCATATGGGCATTACCCTCCGCAGATCCGTTGGCTTCCGTCATGATCCTAGGCGATTCCCTTAAGCGCCGCGATATTGGCGGCATATTGGTCCGGCCCGCCACGGAATGTGGCCGTGCCCGCCACCAGCACATCCGCGCCAGCGGCCACGCAAAGCGGGGCAGTGGTGGTATCAACCCCGCCATCCACTTCCAGACGGATGTCGCGCCCGGTCTTGTCGATCATCTTGCGGATCGCCTCGATCTTGCGCAGTTGGCTGGAAATGAACTTCTGTCCGCCGAAACCGGGGTTCACGCTCATCACCAGCACCAGATCGATGTCATCGATCAGATAGTCGAGCATCTTGGCAGGCGTGGCCGGATTGAGCGAGACACCCGCCTTGCAACCCGCGCCATGAATGGCCTGCACCGTGCGATGGGCATGGGGGCCTGCTTCGGGGTGGAAGGTGATGTAGTCGGACCCTGCCTGCGCGAAAGCCTCGATATAGCCATCCACCGGCGAGATCATCAGATGGACGTCAAACACCTTTTTGGTGTGCGGGCGCAGCGCCTTTACCACCATCGGGCCGATGGTGATATTGGGCACGAAATGGCCGTCCATCACGTCAACATGGATCCAGTCCGCGCCAGCCGCGTCAATCGCGCGCACTTCCTCGCCCAGCCGGGCAAAATCGGCGGAAAGGATCGAAGGGGAAATCAAAGGCGCGGTCATGGCTGAAATTCCATTGCAAGTTAGACAGGCTTAACGCCAAGGCTTGGCCGCGCTCAAGCACGTATTTATCCATTTTCCCGTGGGATTACCGGCGGTCACACCCGTCCTTCCCGATGAAACATGGCAATAGTGTTGAAACGCCAGACAATTGATGGCTGCGCGCGCCTTAACGACAAAGGCGCGGCCTGCCAACAAATCTGGGGAAAAAGCGCGCAACCCTCCCACCGGTCACCCACGCAGCAATCCCTAGGACATTGTGCCTAGGAGCCAAGTCACGAGTCCCATTGTGGAGGATCAGTTTTCACCAAATCCTTGCCCGACATGCTGAACAAATTTTTTGCCATCCCTAGGTTAAACACAGGGCGCTTTTGCCAAACCTTCTGCAAGGCGAGAGCCTTATGCAAGACTACAATAATGTAACAAAGCGGCGCGCTGGCAGTATCGAAGGCCAACAGTTCCGCAAAATTTGGGGAATGGCGAATGGAGCCGGATGTAACGCCCACACAGGAACAGCGCCGGGCAGGCCTGTTCCGCCCTATTGCCATGCTGGTGGTGGGGGCGCTGCTGATGCTGGTGCTCAATTCATTCTTGCTGTTCCATGAAATAGCCCAAAGCGGAAAAGCCTATGAACGCAATGTGGTAGAGCAAAGCTGGCAGCAGATGCTGGACAGCTATCAGCGCAGCTTTGCCAGCCTGACAGCGCCTTCCGATACGCCCCTGCAATTGAACGCGGGCAATAAGGGATGGATCGAACAGCAATTGGCCGCCCCCTTGCGGGCGATGAGTGGTTCGGGACAGGTGGAGGTCCATGCAGCCAGCCCCGATGCCCCCATAGGGTGGCGAGTCGTGGCCGATGCCGGAACGCGCAACCCCAGCATCATTCTGGTGGCGCAGGCGGGCAAGGCTGGCAAACTGGCCCGTGCCGAAGCCGTCATCGCGGTGGACGATGCGCTGGTGCAGCAATTTGGTCGCCAGCATCATTTGCTCCAAGCCCGCATCCTGTCCCCCGGCGACCGCCCGCAATTGCCCGCGCGCCTGCCTTTGACCGACAAGCAGGGCCATGTCACCGCGCTGCTGGAATGGCAGCCTGCCGATCCCATCGGCGATTTGCGCGCCCGCATGCCCTTCATCCTGATCGGCTTTACCGCTGTCTTCGGCGTGGCGGTGTGGTTCTTCATGCGGCAAAGCACCCATGCCGCCAGCGATCTGATCGCCGCCGAGGCCCATGCGCGCCATCTGGCCTTTCACGACATGCTGACCGGATTGGCCAACCGCGCCATGATGTTTGACCGCCTGCGCCAGATGCTGGCCATGTCGCGCCGCTATTATGGCGAGATCGCGGTGCATTGCCTTGATCTGGACCGGTTCAAGGAAGTGAATGACACTTTGGGCCATCATGCAGGGGATGAATTGATCCAGCAGGTTGCCCGCCGCCTGACCGACCTGTGCCGCGATTCCGATACGGTGGCGCGTCTGGGCGGCGATGAATTTGTCATCCTGCAGCCCGAAACCAACGCCGCCGGTGCCTCGCATCTGGCCGAGCGCGTGCTCAAATTGTTCGAGACCCCGTTCCAATTGGAGGCGGGCACGGTGGAAGTGGGCGTCTCCATCGGCGTCACGCTGATCACCAACCCCGAACTGGACGCGGCCGAAGTGCTGCGGCAGGCCGATATGGCGCTTTATGGATCGAAGGAAGGCGGCCGCAACCGCGTGACTTTCTTTGAACCCGATATGGATGCCGCCTTGCGCATGCGCCGCAGTCTGGAGAGCGACCTGCGTCAGGCTCTGGCCGAAGGCGGGTTGAAAATGGTCTATCAGCCCCAGATGGACGCACGCGGCCATATTGACGCGATGGAGGCGCTGGTACGCTGGACCCATCCCGAACGCGGGGCGATCCCGCCCTCGATCTTTGTTCCGCTATGCGAGGAAAGCGGGCTGATCCTTGATCTGGGCGAATATATTTTCCGCCGCGTGTTTGAAGAAACCTGCACATGGGTCAACACGCGGGTGGCCATCAATGTGTCCTCCCTGCAATTACGTTCGCCGATGTTCATGGGGACATTGACGCGATTGGTGGCCGAATTCCATGTCGACCCCTCGCGTTACGAAATAGAGATCACCGAAACCGCGCTGCTGGGCGATGATGGCACCACGCGCGACAATATCATCATGCTGAAGCAGGAAGGCTTCTCCATCGCGCTCGATGATTTCGGCACCGGCTATTCCAGCCTCAGCCTGCTCAAGCGTTTCTCGGTGGACAAGATCAAGATCGACCGCAGCTTTGTGCATAATCTGGAAGCCAATGACGAGGCTGAAGGGCTGGTCGACGCCATCGTCCGTCTGGGCAAGGCGTTGAAGCTGGAGATCGTGGCCGAAGGGGTGGAAACCCAGCACCAACGCGACCGGTTGGCCGCCTGTGGCTGCAACAATTTCCAGGGCTTCCTGCTGTCCCGCCCCGCCCCTGCCGAAGATTTGAAAGGCATGCATCTGGGATAACGCAGATTCCCCTAGGGAGCGCTGGCGGCTTGGCAACCATAACAGGGGCATAATCCTGTTCCGAACCGCCGCCATGCGACCAGGGCGGATCGCAGGAAACCGCGCGCCCGTGCCGATTCGAAGTCCATCTCTGCCGCCCATGCCCTTGATCCGCGCCTTACTGCGCGGACAAGGTGGCAATGCGCTGCCGATCATGGCCTTGATCACCTCGCTGTTGCTGGCCTTTGTCGGATGCGCGATTGATGGCGGGCGGCTCTATATGGTCAATGCCCGGCTGCAACAGGCCTGCGATGCCGGCGTGCTGGCCGGACGCAAGGCGATGGTGGATACAACCACCAGCAGCACCACGCTGGATGCCACCGCGACTGCGGCGGCCAATGCCTATTTCGCCAACAATATCCGCGTGGGCTGGTATGGCATTACCGCCATCAGCTTTACCCCCAGCAAAAGCAGCGATGCGCAGGTGATGGGCGCGGCCCATGCCACCGTGCCGATGAGCCTGATGCGGATTTTCGGCTTTCCCTCCATCACGCTCAACGCCAGTTGCGAGGGCAAATATCAGGTCAGCGATGTCGATGTGATGTTCGTGCCGGACACCACCGGATCGATGGCCTGCCTGCCGACGGACGATTCGACCACCTGCAGCGCCTATGTCAGCAACCATCCGGCCACCGCCTATACCCGCCCCGCCGATGGCAGCGGCAGCGGCAATCTTTCGGTCGCAGGCTATCCGGGCACCACCGCCTATGCCGTGCCCGAGGCGTCGGGATCACGCATATCCGCCTTACGCTCGGCAGTGCTGAGCTTTTACGACACGATGACGGCAGCGGCCGATCCCACCACCCATGTGCGCTATGGCTTTGTCACCTATACATCCACCATCAATGCAGGCCGCGCGGTGATGGATATTGATTCCGGCTATGTGGTGGGCGGCGCCAGCAGCACCAACAACAGCTGGACCTATCAGACCCGTTATCAATCGGGCTGGAACAATGGACAGCCGGTTTGGCAATATCAGGCCAGCTCGGTCAATGTGAACAGCTTTGCCCGCGGCAACACCGTGGATGACCCCAGCAAGACCACCAACGCCACCAGCCAATGGACCGGCTGCCTCGAAGAGCGCTCCACCACCGCAGGCGCAACCAGTTTCAGCCAATCGGCCCTGCCCAATGACCTCAACCCCGATCTGGCGCCGACCAATGATATCAACACCCAATGGAAGCCGATGTGGCCCGAACTGATCTATGCGCGATGGAATTTGAACAGCACCGCCAATGCCACGTCCACCGGCGATAGCGCCAGCCACACCAATCTGGGCATAGCCACCTATTTCAAATCCGGCCTAATTTCCTGCGGCAAGCCGGTGGCGCGTTTGCAAACCATGACCCGCGCCCAGATTTCGGCCTATGTCAATGCCGCCGATTTCAAACCGATGGGCGGCACTTATCACGATGTGGGCATGATCTGGGGCACACGGCTCTTGTCCCCCACCGGCCTGTTCGCCGCCGACACCGCCGCATGGAGCGGGCATGAAGCCCCCCGCCGCGTGCTGGTGTTCCTGACCGATGGCGATATGGCGCCCAGTACCTCCATCTATGGCATGTATGGCATCGAATATTATGACAAGCGCGTTTCGGGCGGCAATTACGGCAGCTTGAAAGATTACCACAACGCCCGCTTTCTGGCGGCCTGTTCGGCGGCAAAGGCGCGCAATATCAGCGTCTGGACGGTGGCCCTTGGCATGGGCACCACCAGCCAGTTGCAAGCCTGCGCCACCACACCCGCCCAGGCGCTATCCTCGACCAGCGGCGCGGGGCTGGCCACGCAATTTTCCACCATCGCCTCGCAAATGGCCAAATTGAGGATCGCGCAATGATCGGGCGCGGCCTGTTCCTTGACCGGCGCGGCGGGGCCTTGGTCGAATTTGCCATGGTCTTGCCGATCATGCTCACGCTGGGGATGGGGATGATGGAGCTGGCCTATCAGGCCTATATTCAGGCGGTGCTGACGGGAGCGGTGCAGAAAGCGGGCCGCGACAGCACGATCGAAAATGCCAATACCACCACCATCGACGCCGGTGTCTTGCAGGCGGTGCGCAATCTGAACGGCAATGCCGCCTTTGTCAGCGGCTATCCCACGCGAAAATCCTATGCCTCCTATGGCGCGATCACGCCCGAAAGCTTTACGGACGCCAATGGCAACGGCCAATATGACAGCGGCGAATGCTTCACCGACACCAATGGCAATGCAACATGGGACGCCGATCCGGGCCTGACTGGCGGCGGCAATGCCGATGATACGGTGGTCTATACGGTCAAGATCACCTATCCCCGCCTTTTCCCCGTTACCCAATGGATCGGATGGGGGCGTAGCGTCACGCTTACCGCGGTCACTGCGCTGAAAAACCAGCCATGGTCGGGGCAGACCACTTATGCGGCCGCCACGATATGCGGTTGATGCAAAGCCTGTGGCGCGACCTGTTCCGATGCCGCCGCGGCGCCTCGCTGATCGAGTTCAGCCTGTCGCTGCCGCTGGTGTTCTTTCTGGGATCGGCAGGGATCGAATATGCCAATTACGCCCGCGTGCAATTGCAGGTCAGCCAATTGGCGCTCAATCTGGCCGACAATGCCAGCCGCGTAGGGTTAAGCAGCGCTTTGGCCGCCACCCAGATCCGCGAGGTGGACATGAATGACGTGCTGACCGGCGCGCGCCTGCAAGGCAGCGGGCTGGGCCTGTCCACCCATGGGCGCGTCATCATCTCCAGTCTGGAAAATGTGCAGCAATCCTATGACACCGGCGTGGTGCAACGCATCCATTGGCAACGCTGCATCGGGCTGAAAAGCGGGACGGGCTATGATTCCTCCTATGGCACGACCAGCACCACTGCGGGCACCGATGCCACCGCCGCCAATGCCGGCACCGCCATGCCCAACGGCATGGGCGACACCGGCTATAAGGTGAATGCCCCCAGCGGGGTTGGCGCGATTTTTGTCGAGCTCAATTATGAATACCAACCCTTGTTCGGCACCATCTATATCAAGAACCGCCTGATCCACACCACCGCCAGTTTCGTGGTGCGCGACCTGCGCGATTATACGCAGATCTATAATCCCTCGCCGGCCGCTACCCGCATGACCTGCAACCTTTATAGCAGTTAACTCTGACAACTTCCGCAGGGCGGCCAGATTTCAAACGCTTCCCTACGTCAAACCGCCCATGGCAGCATTCTGCCAGCGGCGCATCATGGCGGGGATGCAAGCGACCGCCTCTCTCCGCTCCCTGCTGCGATCCGCACTGGCGCTGTTGCCGGACAGGCTGGCGGCTTGGCTGCACAGCCGGATGGGGCAGGCGACACTGGCACTGGGCGGATTGTCGCTGGCGATGGTGGCTTTGCTGGGGGCGGCCTATGTGGTGCTGGTGCCGCATGTGGCGCAGACCTCCTTGCCGGTGTTGCGAGTGGTGCTGGGAGGCTTGCTTGCAGTGCTCTTGGCGCTGGGCTGGGGTCTGGCGCTGGTGCTGGTGCAGGAACATCAAAGCCGCCGCGCCGCCATGCGCGAGGTGCAAACCCATGTCACCAGCCTGCGCGCCGAAGTGGATGCCCACCAATCCACGCTGGAACAATTGCGGCAGGCCAAGGAATCGGCCGAAGCGGCCAGTCTGGCCAAGAGCCGCTATCTCATCTCTGTCAGCCATGAAATCCGCTCGCCGCTCAATTCCATCTATGGCTATGCGCAATTGATGGAGCGCGGGCATGACATCGCCCCGTTGGAGGCGGCCAAGATCATCCGCCGTTCGAGCGAGCATCTGACCAATCTGGTCGAAGGGCTGCTGGACATCAGCCATGTCGAAAGCGGGGTTTTGCGCCTGTCCAAAGACACGGTGCGTCTGAAAAGCTTCCTCGACCAACTGGCCAAGATGTTCCGCCCGCAGGCGCAGTCCAAAGGGCTGGTGTTCAACTATGAAACCAGCGGTCACCTGCCCGATTTCGTCGGCACCGACCAGAAACGCTTGCGGCAGATCCTGATCAACCTTTTGTCCAATGCCATCAAATTCACCAAGGCGGGCCATGTCACTTTCCGCGTCGCCTATCGCGCGCAACTGGTGACCTTTACCATTGCCGATAGCGGGATCGGCATTCCGCCCAAGGATCTGGACAAGCTGTTCGCCCCCTTTGAACGCGGCAGCCATCCCGAGGCGCAAAGGCAAAAGGGCATCGGGCTGGGCCTCGCCATCAGTCAGGCCTTGGTACATATTCTGGGCGGCGATCTGTCGGTGGAAAGCGAGGAGGGCGAAGGCACGACCTTCACCGTCAAGCTGATGCTGGGCCCCGTGGCCGCGCCGATTCAGGACTTGCGCAGCCCGCAGGCGATCACCGGCTTTGCCGGCCCCAGCCGCAGCGTGTTGCTGATCGATGATGATCCGGACCAGCTCGGCCTGTTGCGCGGGCTACTGGAGCCTTTGGGCTTTACCATCATGACCGCCAATGATGGCGACAAGGGTTTGGCGCTGGCGCGTCAGCACAAGCCGGAGCTGGTGCTGCTGGATGTCACCATGCCCGGCCTGTCGGGCTGGGAAGTGGCGCGGCGGCTGCGCGATTTGCATGGGGCCGACATTCGCATTGTAATGGTTTCGGGCGACGCGCATGAGATCCACACCGGCAGCGCGGGCTTTGTTGCCCATGACCAGTTCCTGATCAAACCGGTCGATCTGGACGCGCTGATCGATGTCGTGGGCAACCAATTGGAGCTGCAATGGCAGGGCGCTACCGCCGAGGAGGAAGCCCCCGTCAGCCCTAATACCACCCGCCTGCCCGCTGCCGCGCTGCCCTTTCTGTCCGACATCGAAAATGATGTGCGCATCGGCCATGTGCGCGGGATCGAACGCAGCATCCGCGCGCTGGAGCAGGCCGTGCCCGAAACCAAGCCTTTGGCAACCAGCCTGCTGGGCTGCCTTGACCGGTTCGACCTGTCGGGTCTGGCCACGCAAGTGCGCGCCGCGACACAGGATTTGCAGGTATGAGCGCCCTGTCCTCCGTCGCTCCCGACCAGCAAAGCCCGCAGGCGCATACGGACACAGTGCTGGTGGTGGATGATACGCCCGAATCCCTGCGCTTTCTGGCCGATACGCTGGAGGCCGAAGGCATGCGGGTGCTGATCGCCACCAGCGGCGAGGCAGCGCTGGCCTTGCTGGCCCATATCACCCCCGATCTGATCCTGATGGATGCCGTCATGCCCGGCATGGGCGGCTTCGAGGCCACCCGCATCCTCAAACGCCAACCGGCCAGCGCCCGCGTCCCCGTCATTTTCATGACTGGCCTGACCGAAAGCGAGCATGTGCTGGCCGCGCTGGAGGCGGGCAGCGTGGATTATGTGCGCAAACCTTTGGTCATCAACGAATTGGTGGCGCGGGTGCGGGTGCATATGGCCAATGCCCGTCTGGCACAGGACAGCCAGGCCGCGCTGGATGCCAGCGGGCGGCATCTGATCGCGGTGTCGCAGGGGCAGAGCATCGAATGGTGGACCCCGCAAGCAGGCAGCCTGCTGGAGGATTATTTCCCCGCATGGCGCCGGATCAGTGGCCCCGCGCCCGATGCTCTGGCCCCCGCACTGGCCCGTCTGGCCCGCGCCGAGGAGAATGGCGCGACCATAAGGATCGACCTGCCCCATGCCACGCTGGAACTGGTGCTGGTCACCCGCCTGCGCGGGGCCGAGATGCTGGTGCGGATCAATGATGTAAATCCCGCCGCCGACATTGCCCTGTTACAGGCCCGCCACGGCCTGACCCTGCGCGAGGCCGAGGTGCTGTTGTGGATCAGCCATGGCAAGCCCAACCGCGTGATCAGCGAAATCCTCGATATCTCCCCCCGCACGGTGAACAAGCATCTGGAGCAGGTGTTCATCAAGCTGGGCGTGGAAACCCGCGCGGCGGCGGCGGCCTTTGCGGTGCGTGCGCTGCAAAACTAAAGGTTGTCCCCCAGGAGAGCGTTTACCGCGCCTATATTGCAGCAAATCACCCCATCATGCCCGAAACGGCTTTATTTCAGGCCTGTGGTTCCAATTCCGCCCCCTTCCTGCTCTTTCCTTTGACTTGCGCCAACGTTAAGCATGCTTGCACAAGCCATGCTAACCAGACAGCGACCATGGTTGGCTTATCCATTTGCGGGTGCGGCTGTTTCGGGCTCATGGCCCCTTGGGGAAGGAAGCGTTTTTCTTATGGCTCTGTTGCCCGCCCAAAGCGCCGAGGGTTTTGCCGCCCGTCGCGGGGCGCTGTCCGGCCTGCCTGCCTTGTTGCTGACCAGTTTCTTTCTGGCCTTTGGTCCGGTGGTACTGGCGCTGTTTGTGCTGCTGGTGTTCGATGTGGCGCTTCCCGGTCACAGCGTACCCACGCTGATGAGCATGGGGGGCCTTGCGCTGCTCTTGCTGGTGGCGCGGGGCATTCTGGCGGGGCTGCGGCGGCATACTCTGGGCCATATGGCGCAGGCTTTGCTCTCTCCCCTGCTGCCCCGTCTGGACGAAGCCACCGCCCTCTTGGCGCAGGCGGGCAAGGGCGGCGATGCCGACCAGACGCAAATTGCCCGCGATGTCGATTCGCTGCGCGGTTTTCTGGCCCATGGCGAGGTCGAGCCTTGGCTTGATCTGGCCGCGCTGCCGCTGACCCTGCTGGTGCTGTTGATGATGCATGGCGCGCTGGCGCTGGCCACTTTGCTGGGCGCGGCGACGATGGTGTTTATCCTGTGGCGCGCCATGAGGCTGGAACGCGACAAGAACCGCGATCTCTTGCCGCTGATCGGCCGCCGCCACGCGGTGATGGCCGCCAGCATGGGACGCGCCGATGTGATTCGCGCGCTGGGTCTGGGCGGCAAGGCGCGGGCGGCGTGGCATCTGGCCAACCAGCGCCTGTTCGATCTGCTGATCCCGCATGACAAGACCGGCGCGCGCCTGCAAACCATCGCGCGGGGCCTGATGATGGCCACGCTGGTGGCGGTCACGGTGGTCGGGGGATGGCTGGAGATTGCAGGTCATGCCTCGGCGGCGGTGGTGGTGGCCTCGGCCGCTTGCAGCCTTGCCGCGCTGCTGCCTTTGCTACGCTGTGTGGAAAGGGCACAGGCTTTGGCCAGCGCGGAACAGGCCTGGTCGCGTCTGGATATGGTGCTGGCCTCGGTGCCTGCCCCTGCCCCCAAAGTCGGCCTGCCCACGCCCAGCGCCACCTTCTCTTGCGAAGGGCTAGCCGTGGCTCCCGCAGGCGCGCGCAAGCCTTTGGTGCAGGGCATCTCGTTCCATCTGGAAGCGGGGCAGGTGCTGACGGTGGTCGGGCCGGGCGGCGTGGGCAAATCGGCCCTGCTGCGTACCTTGACCGGCGGATGGACCACGCCGCTGGGCCAGATCCGGCTGGATGGCGCCACGCTGGACCAATGGGATGCGGCGGCCTTGGGGCGTCACATCGGCTATCTGCCACAGAACATCGAATTGCTCGACGGTACGGTGGCGGAAAATATGTCCGGCTTTGATCCCGATGCCAATCCGCAGGATATTATTCAGGCGGCGCAGGATGCCGGCATCCATGAAATGATCCTCGCCCTGCCCGATGGCTATGCCACCTGGGTCGGTGCCGAAGGGCGGCGCCTCTCGCAATCGCAGGCGCAGCGTATCGGTTTGGCCCGCGCGCTTTATGGCCGCCCCTTCCTGCTGGTGCTGGACGAACCGACCGCGCATCAGGATACCGGCGGCGAAAGGCAATTGGCCATGGCCGTGGCTGCC
The DNA here is from genome assembly GCF_004005905.1 of Novosphingobium umbonatum. GTDB lineage: Bacteria > Pseudomonadota > Alphaproteobacteria > Sphingomonadales > Sphingomonadaceae > Novosphingobium > Novosphingobium umbonatum. Next base: position 69,463 of record NZ_SACO01000009.1, on the reverse strand, counting down.
GCCCGCGAAAGAGGCGCGGTGGTGGTGCTGGCGGGCGCGGCGGGCGTCTTGGTGGGCATTTCCACCCATGTTTTGGTGCTGCAAAATGGCAAGGTGCTTGATTACGGCACCCGCGATGCTGTGCGGGAAAGGGCACAGGCCCGCCGCCAGCCCTCGGTCACCGATAAGCCCGCCTCCGGCCCAGCTAATGGCCAAGCCCCGAATGCAGACCAGTCCGACTCCGGCGAATCCAAGGTATTGTCATGAGCTATCAACTGCCCGCCACCACGCAAGAGCAGCCCTCGGCGCTTGAACTGCTCGACCCGCAGGAGGGATTGAAGCGCGCCTTTCGCATGGGCCTGATGGTGATTGGCGCGCTGGTCGCGCTGCTGGTGGCGCTGGCGGCGCTGACCGGCACGCGCGGGGCGGTGATCGGATCGGGCGAGGTAACGGTGGAATCGCGGGTGAAGAAAGTGGCCCACCCCAATGGCGGGGTGATTGCCGAAATCTTTGTCCACGAAGGCCAGATTGTGAAGCAGGGCGATCCCTTGCTGCGTCTGGACAACACGGTGTCCAGCGCCAGCGCCAGCGCCTATGGCAGCACCAACGAGCAATTACAGGCCTCGGTCGCCCGTCTGACCGCCGAGCGCGATGACAGCCCCGTCATCCATTTCCCGCCCGAATTGACGCAGAACCCCACGCCCGCCAAGCTGGCCGCCATGGCCGAGGCGCAGCGCCTGTTCAACCTGCGCCGCACCGCGCGCAACAACCAGCTGTCGCAGATCAACGAGCGCGTACGCCAGACCGAGCAGCAGATCAGCTCGCTGATCGCGCAAAAGCAGGCCTCGCGCCAACAGATCGCGCTGATCGAGCCGGAACTGGCGGGTCTGCGCAGCCTGCGCGCGGAAAATCTGGTGACGATCAACCGCATCAACCAGACCGAACGTTCGGCGGTGGACCTGCAAGGCGCGGTGGCCTCGTTCGAGGCGCAAATCGCCCAGTCGCGCGCCAAGATCGCCGAGATCCGCCAGTCCGGTTTCCAGTTGATGCAGGACGCCCGTTCGCAGGCCGGTATCGAACTGGCCACCGCGCAAGCGCAGCTCAATGACCAGAAGGTCCGCTCGGTTTCGGCCACGGATCAGCTCAACCGCTCATTGTTGCGCGCGCCCTATGATGGCACGGTGGAGAAACTGAGCTATTCCACCGTGGGCGGGGTGGTGCCGCCGATGGAAACCATCATGGAAATCGTGCCCAGCCATGATGACCTGACCGTAGAAGCCCGCGTAAGCCCCTATGACATCGACCAGCTCTCGGTAGGTCAGGCCGCCAGCCTGCGCTTTTCGGCGTTCAACAACCGCACCACGCCCGAAATCAATGGCAAGGTGCGGATCATCTCCTCCGAACGCTTTACCGACGATCATACGGGCGCGCCCTATTACAAGGTCAAGGTGGAGGTCTCCCCCGCCGAGATGAAGCGTCTGGGCGATCTGAAACTGGTGCCAGGCATGCCGGTCGAAGTCTTCATGCAGACCGGCGAGCGTTCGCTGCTGTCCTATCTGATGAAGCCTTTGCGTGACCAGTTCAGCCGCGCCTTCCGCGAAGAATAGCATAGGCAAGGGCACATAACTGGCTTAAAGCCTGCCGACAGGTTAGCCTTTGTCAGAAATTATCAAGCCATGAGGGCGGCTTACCGCCCGTGGCCCATGCAGGAATGGGTGGAAGTCAAAGATGGAAACTGTGTATGACTGGTTGACGATGGCGGTTTTCGCGGGGCTGGTCGTGCTGTTGCTGCACCGTTCCGCGCAAGAGGAACCTTCGGACTCGATCTGGGCCTATTTGCCGCCCGCGATTGGCTGCACCATTTCCAACCAGTTGGGCAATGGCGGCTATGAAATCGTCGCGCTGCTGATTCTGGCCGGTGTGGTCACCTATATTATCGCGGTGTTGAAGCCCAAGCTGCGCTGGTAAAGCGCCAGTTACAGCTTGGAATAGAGGCGCGGGGGCACAGGCCTGCCGCGCCTTTTCCTTATGGAATGAGGACGAAAGCCGGACATGCCAAAACCCGCTGAAAAAGCGGGTCAAGGCAACCAAATCTGTCAGGAAGGAACCGTGGTGCTGCTGGGGAGGATTGAACTCCCGACCTCAGCCTTACCAAGGATGCGCTCTACCACTGAGCTACAGCAGCACACCACGGTCATTTCGCTTGCGACCAGTGCCGCAGCGGAGGCGCGCTAATGGCTGGCATTGCCGGTAATGTCAACGGCCAATTTCAGAAAAAATGCATTCCCCCCTTGTGCGCCCCATGCCCCCAAGCCAAAAGACCGCCAACACAGGCGAAAAACACCATGAGCAACCCAGAGAATACCGACAAATCGACCACTTCCGCCCCCGAGCGCCCGCTTTCGCGCGAAGAAAGATTGGCTGCCAAGCTGCGCGAAAACCTGCGTCGCCGCAAAGCACAGGCCCGCGCGCTGCAAAATGAAGGCGAGGGTGCACAGGCCAATCAAGAGGACTGACCTTCCCTCGCACCCGCTTTTCCGCCCGATAGAATCGCTTGGCAAAACACAGGCCGAAACCGCCTTTCCAAATGCGCGCCAAGGGGCTAGTGCCCCTTTCCAAATCTTGGGCCAAAAGCTTGAGAGCAGACCGCTCCGGCTGCCAAGACCGCCACTTGAGAGGGAGAACCCGACCCGTGCCTCGTCTGATCCTTGTCCGCCACGGCCAAAGCCAATGGAACCTTGAAAACCGCTTCACCGGTTGGTGGGATGTCGATCTGACCGAAAAGGGCGAGGGCGAGGCCCGTGCCGCTGGCGCCTTGATGAAGGAAAAGGGCATTGTGCCCACCCGCGCCTTCACCAGCCTGCAAACCCGCGCGATCCGCACGCTGCATCTGGCGCTGGAAGCGGCCGGTCTGGCATGGATCCCCGAAACCAAGGACTGGCATCTGAACGAGCGCCATTATGGCGGGCTGACCGGTCTGGACAAGGCCGAAACCGCCGCCAAGCATGGCGACGAACAGGTGCTGATCTGGCGCCGCAGCTTTGACGTGCCGCCCCCGCCGCAGGAAAAGGGCGACACGTTCGATCTGTCGACCGACCCGCGCTATGCTGGCATCGCCATCCCCAACACCGAAAGCCTGAAGGACACGATCGCCCGCGTTCTGCCCTATTACGAGCAGGCCATCGCCCCCGCGCTGAAGGCTGGCGACACGGTGATCGTGGCCGCGCATGGCAATTCTTTGCGCGCGCTGGTCAAGCATCTGTCGGGAATTTCGGATGAGGACATTCTCCATCTGGAAATCCCCACCGGTCAGCCTATCGTGTTCGAGCTCGACGCGGAACTCAACGCGCTCGATCGCTACTACCTCTCGGAAAGGTAAGACAACATGACCCGTCCCGGCGCTCTCGTTTCCATCGTTATGGGTTCCCAGTCTGATTGGGCCACCATGAAGAAGGCGGCTGACATTCTGACGCATCTGGGCGTGGAGCATGATGTTCGCATCGTCTCGGCCCACCGCACGCCCGACCGTCTGGTCGATTTTGCCAAGAATGCGAAAGATGAGGGCTTCAAGGTCATTATCGCCGGTGCAGGCGGGGCTGCCCATCTGCCCGGTATGGTCGCCTCGATGACCGTGCTGCCCGTGCTGGGCGTGCCGGTGCAGTCCAAGGCGCTGTCGGGTCAGGATTCGCTGCTGTCGATCGTGCAGATGCCCGCTGGCGTTCCGGTGGGCACGCTGGCGATTGGCGAGGCTGGCGCAACCAATGCCGGTCTGCTGGCCGCCAAGATTCTGGCCACCAGCGATCCGGCTCTGGCCGAGCGCGTGCAGGCCTATCGCGTGGCGCAGACCGATTCGGTCGCCGAACGTCCGGTAGAGGCATAAAGCCCTGACGATGTCTGATAAGATGGTTGCTCCAGGAGAGACGATCGGCATTCTGGGCGGTGGGCAATTGGGCCGCATGATGGCCTTTGCCGCCGCCCGTCTGGGCTATCGCGTGCATATTTTCGCGCCAGAACCCGACAGCATCGCCGCAGAAGTCTGCGCCCGCTTTACCTGCGCCGATTGGGGCGATGCGCAAGCCATGGCTACTTTTGCCGCCGATTGCGCGGTGGTGACCTATGAGTTTGAAAATGTGCCGGTGGGGCCCTTGGCGGCTGTGGGCGATACGCCCTTGCTGCCCCACCCGCGCGCTTTGGAAACCGCGCAGGACCGGCTGAACGAAAAGAATTTCGTTACAGCCTTGGGCGGTCGTCCCGCGCCATTCATGGCGGTGGACAATGCGGAAGATCTGGCCCGCGCCATGGCGGAAATCGGCACGCCCGGTATCCTGAAAACCCGCCGCGATGGTTATGATGGCAAGGGCCAGTGGCGGATCATGTCCCCGCAGGATGCAGACGGCTTGGACCTGCCCGATGTGCCCTTGATCTATGAAGGCTTCATCCGCTTTTCCGGCGAATTCAGCGTCATTCTGGCGCGTGGTACCGATGGCGACATCCAGTTCTGGGAAAGCGCCGAGAATATCCATGTTGCGGGCATTCTGGACACGTCCACCGTGCCCACCCCGCCCGCGCTGCTGGCGCAGGTAGAGCAGGCGCGCGATCTGGCCCGCAAAGTAGCCGAGGCGCTGGATTATGTCGGCGTGCTGACGCTGGAATTCTTCGCCACCGAAGATGGGCCAGTGTTCAACGAGATGGCGCCCCGCGTGCATAATTCGGGCCATTGGTCGATCGAAGGCGCGCTTACCAGCCAGTTTGAAAACCACATCCGCGCCATTTGCGGCCTGCCTTTGGGCCTGCCCACGCTGGCGGTGAAGGCTGCGCAGATGAAAAACCTGATCGGCGATGACGCGCATGACTGGCCCGCCATCCTGTCCGATCCGGCCAACCATCTGCATCTCTATGGCAAGGCGGCAGCGCGGCCCGGTCGCAAGATGGGCCATGTCACCCGCCTGACGCTCGGCTGATGCCGCAACTGGTGATCGTGGTGGCGGTAACGGCCAATGGCGTGATCGGCGCCAATGGCACCATGCCTTGGCATATCCCGCAGGATCTGCGCCATTTCAAGGCGATGACCATGGGCAAGCCGATGATCATGGGCCGCCGCACCTTTGAATCCCTACCCGGCCTGTTGCCCGGTCGCCGCCATATCGTGCTGACCCGCGACACAGGCTGGAGCGCCAAGGGTGCCGAAGTCGCGCGCGATTGGGATGAGGCTCTTGCGCTGGCGGGCGATGTGCCGGAAGTGGCGATTGTGGGCGGCGGGCAGATCTATGCCCAGGCCCTGCCCCAAGCCCATCGCGTGGAACTCACCCGTATTGACGCCGTGCTGGAGGGCGACACTTTCTTCCCTCCGCTTGGCCCCGAATGGGTGGAAAGCGCCCGCCGCGAAAGCCCTTCCCATGAAGGCACCCCCGCTTTGGCTTTCATCACCTATCACCGGCAGGTATAGGCCCAGCCCATCATGATCCGCCTCGATTCCCGCCAGCCTATCCCCGCCCATCTGCAAGGCGCGATTATCGCGCTGGGCAATTTCGACGGTTTCCATCTGGGCCATCAGGCCGTGGTGGGCGAAGCGATAAGCTGGGCCAAGGCGGAAGGGCGGCCCGCGATTGTCGCCACTTTCGCCCCGCATCCGGTGGAATATTTCGCCCCCGGCTCGCCCCCTTTCCGCCTGTCCACGCTGGACCAAAGGCAGGACTTGTTTGCGCAGGCCGGAGCGGACGCCATGCTGGTTTTCGCCTTTGACGCCGATATGGCCGCCAGCAGCGCCGCCGATTGGGTGGAGGGCGTGCTATGCGACCATTTGCGGGCCGCTGGCGTGGTCACGGGCGAGGACTTCACCTTTGGCAAGGGCCGTTCGGGCACGATTGCCAGCCTGAAAGAACTGGGCGCCCCGCTGGGCCTGCAAAGCCGCGCCATCGGGCCGGTGATGTTGGAAGGCGAGGTAGTTTCCTCCACCCGCATCCGCCGCGCCTGCCAAGCGGGCGACATGGCCACGGCCACCCGCCTGCTCACCCGCCCCTTCGCCATCCGCGCACAGGTGCAGCATGGCGACAAGCTGGGCCGTACCATCGGCTTCCCCACCGCCAATCTGGCCTTGGGTGATTATCTGCGCCCCGCTTATGGTATTTACGCGGTGTCTGCCCGCCTGCCGGATAACAGTGTCGTACAAGGGGCGGCTAATATTGGCATCCGCCCCCATTTTGATCCGCCCAAGGAATTGCTGGAACCCCATTTCTTCAATTTTTCCGGCGACCTATATGGTCAGGACATCGAGGTGTTCTTTCACGCCTATCTGCGGGGTGAGGAGAAATTCGGCTCGCTGGACGAATTGGTCGATCAAATTGGCCGCGACTGCGAAAAGGCGAGGCAAATTCTCGCCGCGATTTAACAAAACTTTGGCGAGTCGCTGCTAGGCGCGCATTTTCGCTCTCTGGGATTTGCACAGAGGGCTAACGAGCGCTAAGGCACCCTACCATGACCGAAAAGCGTGATTTCCGTTCGACCGTCTTCCTGCCGAAGACCGATTTCCCGATGAAGGCCGGCCTGCCCCAAAAGGAGCCGGCTATCCTGAAGGGCTGGCAGGAGCAGGATCTCTACCGCCGCTTGCGCGATGCACGTGCCGGACGCAAAAAATTCATTCTTCACGATGGCCCGCCCTACGCCAATGGCAACATCCATGTGGGCCATGCGGTCAACCATATCCTGAAGGACATGGTGGTGCGTACGCAAAGCCTGCTGGGCAAAGACGCGCCCTATGTGCCCGGTTGGGATTGCCACGGCCTGCCCATCGAATGGAAGGTCGAGGAAGAATATCGCAAGAAGAAGAAGAACAAGGACGAGGTTCCGCCTAAGGAATTCCGCGCCGAATGCCGCGCCTATGCCCGCCAGTGGGTGGATGCCCAGCGCGAGCAGTTGAAGCGCCTTGGCGTGAATGGTGATTGGGACAATCCCTATCTGACCATGGATTTTGCCGCCGAAGGCACGATCGTGGCCGAATTGCTGAAATTCGCCGAAAGCGGCCAGCTTTATCGCGGGGCCAAGCCGGTGATGTGGTCGCCGGTGGAAAAAACCGCGCTGGCCGAGGCCGAGGTGGAATATGAGGATATCACCTCCACCCAGATCGACGTGGCGTTTGAAATCATCGAATCGCCCGAGATCCCCGAGCTGATCGGCACCAAGCTGGTGATCTGGACCACCACGCCATGGACCATCCCCACCAACCAGGCGGTGGCCTTTGGCCGCCCGATCGACTATTTGCAGATCAAGGCGGGCGAGGAAAAATACCTCATCGCAGAGCCGCTGATCGACAGCTTCCTCAAGCGTATTGACGAGGATGGCTATGATTTCCTGATGTATGTGAAGGGCCCCGCGCTGACCGGCGCGAAGGTGCGCCACCCGATGCATCATCTGGGCGGCTTCTTCGCCACGCCGCGCCCCTTGCTGGCGGGCGATTTCGTCACCACCGATTCGGGCACCGGCTTTGTGCATATGGCGCCCGACCATGGCGAAGACGACTTTGCCCTGTGCAAATCCTATGGCATCAAGCCGGTGTTTGCGGTGGAAAATGACGGGCGTTACCGCGCCGACTGGCTGTGGCTGGGCGGGGAAGGCAGCGTCATCAACCCCAAGTTCAACGCGCCCGACGGCCCGATCTGCACCGCCCTGCGCGAGGCGGGCGGTCTGGTGGCGGCCAGCGCGGATTACAAGCATTCCTATCCGCATAGCTGGCGCTCCAAGGCCAAGGTTATCTATCGCTGCACGCCGCAATGGTTCGTGCCGATGGACAAGGACCTGAAGCCGATGGGCGATGACGATGATCTGTTCGATCTCGGCTCGCTGCTCTCGCCCGATACTCTGCGCGAACGCGCCAAGGCCGCGATTGCCGCCACCCGCTTCATTCCCGAAAAGGGCCGCAACCGCATTGGCGCCATGGTCGAAGGCCGCCCCGACTGGGTGCTGAGCCGCCAGCGCGCATGGGGCGTGCCGATCACGCTTTTCGTGCATCGTGAAACCGGCGTTTACCTGAACGACGCAGCTGTCAACGCCCGCATCATCGCCGCCATCAAGGCCGAAGGCGTGGACGCATGGGACGAGGAACGCGCGCAGGACTATCTGGGCGAGAATTACCGCCTTGAGGATTACGAGCGCGTCACCGACATTCTGGACGTGTGGTTCGATTCCGGGTCCACCCATGCCTTTGTGCTGGAAAGCGGCCGCTGGCCCGATCTGCTGCGCCCCGAAGGTTATACCGGCCCCCATGCCGATCTCTATCTGGAAGGCTCTGACCAGCATCGCGGCTGGTTCCAGTCGAGCTTGCTGGAAGCCTGCGGCACGCGCGGCCATGCGCCCTACAAGGCGGTGTTGACCCATGGTTTCACCATGGACGCCAAGGGCATGAAAATGTCCAAGTCCTTGGGCAACACGGTCGATCCGATCAAGGTGATGGAGACCTATGGCGCGGATATCGTCCGCCTCTGGGCTCTGTCGGTGGATTACACCGAGGACCACCGCATTGGCGATGAAATCCTGAAAGGCGTGGCCGACCAGTATCGCAAGCTGCGCAACACTTTCCGCTATCTGCTGGGCGCGCTGGACGGTTTCAGCGATGCCGAAAAGGTGGCTGTGGAGGCCATGCCGGAGCTGGAGCGCTATGTGCTGGCGCTGCTGGCCAAGCTGGACGGCACGTTGAAGGCGGCGGTGGATGCCTTTGACTTCAACACCTATGTCCGCGCTTTGACCGATTTCTGCAACGAAGACCTCTCGGCCTTCTTCTTCGATATCCGCAAGGATTGCCTCTATTGCGATGCGCCCACCGATCCCAAGCGGATGGCCTATCGCACCGTGCTGGACACTTTGCTCCATGCGCTGATCCGCTATGCCGCGCCGGTGCTGGTGTTTACGGCTGAGGAAGTGTGGAAGAGCCGCTTCCCCGAGGCTGACAGCGTGCATTTGCTGGAATGGCCGGTGGTGGATGCTGGGTGGGCGGATGAATCCCTCACCTCTGAGTGGACCTATCTCCGGGAAATTCGCTCAACCATTAGCCAAGTCGTTGAACCAAAGCGCCGCGAGAAGGAAATCGGCTCAAGTCTCCAAGCCTGCATCCAAATCCGCGCTGAAAGTCTGTCTGATTTCAATCGCCTTAGCGGGGCCGATCTAGCAGAGATTGCTATTGTCGCCAGCGTGGATGTCAGCCTTGATGCAGGCCACGCCGCTCCAAAAGAGCACCCTGCTATCTTCACTTCAGTAGCTGCAACCGAAGCCCACAAATGCGGCCGCTGCTGGCGCCACCTGCCAGAGGTTACCGAGGATGGCGATCTCTGTTCACGTTGCGATCAGGTAGTGTCGGGCATGGACGCCGCGTAATGAGCCAATCCGCTGCCTCTTCCCCTGCCCTGACCCGCGCCCGCACCACGGGTTTTGCGGCGGCGGCGCTGGCGCTGGTGGCGGATCAACTGCTCAAATGGGCGATGATCGGCCTGCTCGATCTGCCCTATCGCGAACAGGTGAAGGTGATCCCCTTCTTCAATTTCACCTGGGCGGAAAATCGCGGGGTCAGCCTTGGCCTGCTCACCGCCGGTTCGGATGCGCAGCGCTGGGCGCTGGTGGGCATGACAGGCGCGATTGCGCTGGGCGTGCTGGTCTGGCTGCTGCGTGAAGCCAACCGCTTTGACACGGCCGCGCTGGGCCTCGTGCTGGGCGGCGCTTTGGGCAATATTCTCGACCGCGTGCGGCTGGGCTATGTGGTCGATTATGCCGATCTGCATTTTGGCGATTGGCGCCCCTTTTACATCTTCAACCTCGCCGATGCCTTCATCACCTGCGGCGTGGTTATTCTGCTTGCCCGATCGCTGTTTTCCGGCGAGAAACAGCCCGACCCCATGAAGGATGCGGCCCCTATCAACCCCGTTGCCGCCCCGGAGAAGTAACCGACAATGCGCAAATCTTCCGCCATTCTGCTGGCCAGCGCCACCTGCATCCTGCTGTCGGGTTGCGGCGCGGGCGGGTTGTTCAACCGCGTGCGCCCCGATGAATTCGCGGTGCAGCGTCAGGCCCCCCTGTTCGCTCCGCCAGATTTCGCGCTGACCCCGCCGCAGCCGGGCGCCCCGCGCCCCACCACGCGCAACAGCCAGGCCGAAGTGACCGAGGCCCTGTTCGGCCCCGCCCCCGCCCGCAGCGCGGTGGAACGCAGCGCCGTGGCCAAGGCTGGCGCCGCTGATCCCTCGATCCGCTCCACCGTGGCCGATCCCAAGACGCAGACTGCGGATAAGGGCGAGGTGACCAAGACGATCATCGCCGCGCCGCAGGGCGATGGCCGCGAAGCGCAGGCCCGCACGCCCGCGCAATAAGCCGCCTTTCAGGCATAGAAAAACCCCCGCCGGAGCGGATCCGCGCGGGGGTTTTTCTATGCTTCGGCTTCGACCTCGTCCTTGCTGGCCAGCAATTTGTCGATCTTGCGCCGGTCCATATCCACCACTTCCCAACGCCAGCCCTGATCGTGGAAATGGTCGCCCTCCTTGGGCAGCCGCTTCAGGATCGACAGGGCATAGCCCGCCACCGTCGCATAATCGCGCGTTTCGGGCAGATCGATACCGATCCGGTCGGCCATAGCGTCCGCTGGCAAAGCGCCCGAAATCAACAACGAGCCATCCTCGCGCACCACCACCATCGGATGGTCGCCCTCGTCCTGATGGCTGGCAAAATTGCCCACCAGCGCAGAGAGCAGATCGGCAGGGGTCACCACGCCTTCCAGATGGCCATATTCGTCATGCACCAGCGCCATGGACAGGCCCGAATTCTGCAACACGCGCAAGGCATCCATCGCGTCCAACTGGTCCGGCACGATCTCGGCCTTGCGGATCAGGGGCTCCAGCTCCACCGCCTCGCCCGCCACCATCGCGGCCAGCACTTCGCGCACCTTTACCACGCCGATGATATTGTCGGGTGAACCATCGCCCACCGGCAGCAGCGAATGCGGGCTTTCCTTGATCGCGGCGCGGATATCCGCCTCACTGGCATGGCGGTCGATCCAGTCCAGATCGGTGCGCGGGGTCATCACCTCACGCACGGGGCGATCGGCCAGACGCATAATGCCGGTCATAATCGCCCGCTCATCCTCCTCGATCACGCCCGAACGCGTGGCCTCGGCAAAGACGAGATGGAGTTCCTCCGCCGTCACATGCTGTTCGCCCGCCGCCTTGACGCCCAGCAGGTGCAGCAAGCCATCGGACGACCATTGCAGCAACCAGACCAAAGGCGCCGCCCAGCGCGCCAGCAGCGCCATGGGCGGCGAGGAGATCACCGCGATCCTTTCGGCATGGCGCAGGGCAATCTGCTTGGGCACCAATTCGCCCGCGATCAGGCTGACAAAGGTGGTAAGGCCCAGCACCAGCACGCTGGCCAGACGATCAGCATAGAGCAAGGGCAGGCCCATGCCCGCCATGCGTTCAGCGACCGGATTCGACAGGCTGGCTTCGGAAAAGGCACCCGTCACCACCGCCACCAGCGTGATGCCGATTTGCGCGGTGGACAGCAGCTTGCCCGGATCAGCGGTCAATGCCAGCGCGGCGATAGCCCCGCGATTGCCGCGATCGGCCAATACCCGCAAACGCGCCGGCCGCGCCGAGACAATGGCCAGCTCTGACATGGCAAAAATGCCATTGAGCACGACCAACCCGATAATGATGACAAGATCTGTCCATGGAAAAGGTGACACGCCCATGCCTCTAGCAGCTTTGCCGCCAAAGGCGAAGGGGCGCGCGACGATAAGGACAGGATTTTGCGCGGCTTTGGCGTCAATCCGCCAAAAGGATCAAGCCTTGGCCAGTTTCCGCCGGCGCGCCGCCACCGCCAATGCCGCCCCGCCAAACAGCAGAAGCATCGGCGGAGCAGGCACTTCGGTGCCGCCGGTGGTGGAACCGTTCGAGCTGGTGCCGCCCGTGGTCGTAGTCGTAGTAGCGCCGCTGGTGGTGGTGGTGGTTGCGCCGCTGGTCGTCGTGGTGCTGGCGCCCGACGTCGTGCTGGTGCTGCTGCTATTGGTGTTCCACCAGCCAGAGGTCGTGCTGGTCCCGCCTGTCGTCGACGACGTGCTGGTGCTGGTCGAACTGTTGGTTGAGGTGCTGCTGCCCCCCGTGGTCGTGCTGGTGCCGCCGGTAGTGGTGGTGGTCGACGTGCTGGTGCTGACCGCGCCGCTGGTGGTGCTGGTGGCGCCACTGGTGGTCGAAGTGGAGGTGCTGGTCGCGCCGCTGGTGGTCGATGTGCCACCGGTCGTCGTCGAGGTCGATGTGCTGGTGCTGGTCGAAACCCCGCCCGTTGTCGTGGTGGTCGTGGTGCTCACCCCGCCGCTGCTAGACGACGACGAACTGGACGAAGAAGACGAGGAGGAGGAGGAAGAGCCACCGCTCGACGAACTGGAACTGCCGCTCGAACCGCTGGTGCTGCCATTGTTATTGACCACCACCACGGTGCTGCCGCTGGAGCCGGCGCCAAAGAAGCCGCCGATGAAGCCGCCAAAACCGCCACCGCCATAGCCACCGGCCAGACGGCGCACGCGGCCCGGATCAGCGGGCGTGAAATCGGCAGCGGGCAGGCCAGGCGGGGGAGCGACCACCGCGGTCGCCGCCTTGGGCGATACGGGCAGCACATCCTTGACGATCGGCTTGATCTTTGGCGCGGCGGCCATTTTATGCACCACCGGCTTGGGCTTTGGCGCGGACTTCTTGGCCATCAGCGGCGCTTTGGCATGCTTGATATATTGGGGATGGGTCGCGCTCTGCTTCTCGGCGAAATGCACCGCACCGCCGCCCACCAGCGCCGTGCCTGCAATCAAGGTAGCCACTTTGGCCAGGCCCAACCGAACCGACATGCTCTTGCTCTCTTTCCATCACCCGTGCTGTTGCGAGTGATCCTTTTGCCAGCACGCCGGCATGGCAGGATCAATCCACGGCTTGAGAATGACTCAACACCGGACAGCTAGGCGAGGGCAAGGCAGGTGGCCGCGCCACCCTGTCCCGAAACGGGACTCTGGCCATAAAGGCGCGGGGCGCGGGGGTCTCGTATCAGATCGGAACAGGCAGACGGCCAAGGGGTAAAGCGCTTTACCCCTCGTCAGCCGAATCGAATAACCCGCCAGCGGGTGGCTGCGCCGAGGGCGGTGTAATCCCCAGATGCTGCCATGCGCGATCATTGAGACAGCGCCCGCGTGCCGTGCGCGCCACCATGCCCAGCTGGATCAGATAGGGCTCGATCACTTCTTCCACCGTGTCGCGCGGTTCGGACAGGCCAGCGGCCAGAGTGTCCAGCCCCACCGGCCCGCCTTTGTAAATATCGGCGATCATATGCAGGTAGCGGCGATCCTGCGCGTCCAATCCGGCATTATCCACCTCCAGACGGGTCAGCGCATTGTCCGCAATCGCCTGAGTCACGCGGTCGCTGCCCGCGACATGGGCGAAATCGCGCACGCGGCGCAGCAACCGGCCTGCCACACGCGGCGTGCCCCGCGCACGGCGGGCAATCTCGCGCGCGCCTTCCGGCTCGATGCTCATGCCCATCAGATTGGCGCCACGGGTGATCACCCGCTCCAATTCCTCCACGCTGTAGAATTGCAGGCGGACCGGAATGCCGAATCGGTCGCGCAGAGGCGTTTGCAGCAGGCCCTGCCGTGTGGTGGCGCCGATCAGCGTGAAGGGTGGCAGGTCGATCCGCACCGAACGCGCCGAGGGGCCTTCCCCGATCATCAGATCGAGCGCGCGGTCCTCCATCGCGGGATAGAGCACTTCCTCCACCACCGGATTGAGGCGGTGGATTTCGTCGATGAACAGCACATCGCCCTCTTCCAGATTGGTGAGCAGCGCGGCCAGATCGCCGGTCTTGGCAATCACGGGGCCGGAGGTAGCCTTGAAATTCACGCCCAGCTCGCGCGCGATAATCTGCGCCAGCGTGGTCTTGCCAAGGCCGGGCGGGCCGAAGAACAAGGTGTGGTCCAGCGCCTCCTTGCGGCTCTTCGCGCTTTCGATAAACACGCGCAGATTGTCCTTGGCGGCGGCCTGACCCACAAATTCGGCCAAGCTCTTGGGACGCAAAGCCGCGTCCATATCCTCGATCTGGCGATGGGCGGAAAGGAGGGGGTTATCGGTCATTCAACTTCAAACTTTTCCAGCCAAGGGGATGAGCCATCCTCTCGCCGACGCTTGAGCATGGCATTGATTTTGCCAAAATCAAAAATATCGGGTCGATCAAAAATTAAACTGAAAACTTTTTCTCCAATCCCTTTCCATGCGTCCTCGTAAGAGATCACTCCAACAACACCAAATCCCTTGCTTTCCAAGCCGCGAACATAGTTAAAAAGGCAGTCATTCAGATAGCCAACTTTGGCGACATCGAACAATAGGCTGAGCAATCTATCCTTCGCCAAAATTTCGGAAAAGTCAAAAGACGCCCAGCGAGCACACAGAATTTGCAGCTGACTCATAAGTTCCGAGATGTGACATATATCCGTATCATTCGTCAGTGTTTCGGTAAATTCACGAAAGCTAGATGCCACTGATGCTGGAAACAAGATTTCATCAAGTCTGCGCGTCTTAAGAATGTCAGGATTCACAGCCACTTCATCTGGCTCACCGTGCTCGGCTTCAACATCTAGACGCTGCATCTCACCTAACAGTTTATCAGCCATCGAATGGCACATCGCACTGATCTCTGAAACGGCAAACGGCATCCCGATACGGGCCGCATTATGACGACGACGAATTTCATCTAATCGCTGATTTTCGACCTGCTCCATCTGCTCTCGCACAGATGCCAACTCATCTTGCTTATGCCGCTCAGCCTGCTTCATCTGACAGCGCGTAACGAGAATCGTCAAACCAGCCGCTAAAACTGCTAAAACGCCACCCAGCAGCGATTGCCACTCATACCAACACTGACTTGGATCGGACCACCAGTTCGCTGCCACCATACAACGCGCATGGTCTGTCCAGTTAATCCCCACCATCACCCACTCGCCTTCTTCAACGCCACGCGGATCAGTGCATTCAATCCCGCCGCCTCGCCCAATTCGTCCAGCGCCTTTTCCGCCGCCGCCGCCGCCACATTGGGTTTGAAACCAAGGTTTTGCAGCGCCGAAACAATATCCGCCGCCAGATTGCCCTCGGGCAGGGCGCCCGATACCGACACGCTAGCGGGCAGACCGCCAAAGCTCATCGCGCCCGCCTTGTCCTTCAATTCATTGACAATGCGCGCCGCCAGTTTCGGCCCCACCCCATTGGCGCGGGCCACCATGGCGCTGTCGCCACCGGCGCAGGCGCGCTGCAATTCTTCGGCGGTCAGCGCGGACAGGATGGCCAGCGCCACCTTGCTGCCCACACCCTGCACCTGCGTCAAAAGGCGGAACCACGCCCTCTCGCCCGCGCTGGTAAAGCCGATCAGGCGCATGTCGGTTTCCGACACTTGCATCTCGGTATGCACCACAACGCGATCGCCGCGCACACCAAAGGCGGCCAGCGTGCGGGCGGAGCAGAACACCAGATAGCCCACGCCATTGACGTCGATCACCGCCCAATCGGGGCCAAAATCATCCAGAGTGCCGGTCAGTTTCGCAATCATCGGCGCACCCTAGCGCGGGCGGAACGATTTGGGAACAGATTTGGCGGGGGATGCCGGAAAAAGGCGCGGGCAAGGCTTGATCCCCAGGCACCCTGAACTGTATAAATATCCATATTTCCCATAGGATTACATGCCATGAAAATCCACACAGCCGCCCTTTCCAGTCTGGCATTCATGGCCCTGCCCACAACCGCCGCCGCCCGCGTTGTACCACTCCCCGCCTCGCCTGAAGGAATCGCGCAGGCCATCGCCGCCCTGCCCGCTTTGCGCGACAGCCTACCTGCGGGCGAGCCGGTGGAAATGGTGCTTCCTGCGGGGCGCATCCGGCTGTCCGCCCCCATCGTGATCGATGCCGCGCATGGCGGCACGCCCGCGCATCGGCTGATCCTGCGCGGGGCCGACCAAGGCGCGAGCTGGCTGAGTGGCGCGCGCGACGTGCCCACCCGCCCCGCACAGGCCAACGACGCGCAGGCCAACGATGCACAGGCCAGCGATGCTTCCGGCCATCCCCTGCCATCGGGAACACGGGTGGCGGAATGGGGCGACCTGCCCTTCACCCCCGCCTTGATCCCCCATGGCACCTATGTGAACACCGGCGAACAGGGGCTATTGCTGTTTCAGGGTGGGCAGCGCCTCTATCCCACCCGCTGGCCCGCGCAGACCCGCGTCACCGCCGTTATCGAAGGGCCATTGGCGCAAGGTCCGGTGCTGCGCCTGCCCTCCGATATGCCCGCCGCGCTATGGGGTGAACAGGCGGCATGGGTGGCCGCCTATTGGGGCACGGTATGGAGCTATGAGAGCGCGCCGCTGCAAGGTCTGAACCCCGCCAGCCATAGCGCCAAGGTGGCCCCCTTGCGCAGCCCGCCCGATGGCCAGCCCAAGGCCGATTTCTACCTCGCCAATCTGGTGTCGCAATTGGGTCAGTCGGGGCGCTTCTATTGGCCGCCTGCGCAAAAACGCGCGCTGTTCACGCCGGTCTCGGGCGGCGGCGAGGTGGAACTGGCGGTGGCCACCACCTTGTTGCGCCTGCAAGGCGCGGCCCATGTCACGCTGCGCCATATCGGCTTTGAACGGGCCAGCGGCGATCTGGTGACCCTTGCGCAGGATCAGGATGTCATCATCGAGGATTGCCATTTGCGCCAGTCGGGCCGCAACGGATTGGTGGTACGCGGCGGCAAGCAAGTGCAGATCCGCCACACTGTGGTCGAGCAGACCGGCGAGACCGGCATCATCCTGCAAGGCGGCGACCGCGCCAGCCTGACCCGTGGCGACAATGTGATTGCCGACAGCGTGGTCGCCGAATTCGGGCAGGAAAGCCCGACCTATCGCCCCGGTGTGAAACTGGAAGGCGTGGGCAATGCCTTGCGCGATTCCCTGATCACCGGCGGGCCGCATACGGGCGTCATGCTGTGGGGCAATGATCTGGCGGTGGAGCGTAACGAGATCAGCCATGTCCTACGCGATGCCGAGGATATGGGCGCGGTCTATATGGGCGCAGACTGGACCTTGCGGGGGACAAGGCTGGCGGGCAATTATATCCACGACCTTGGCGGGCAGAGGAAGACCTATTTCCTCTCCGCCATCTATCTGGACGATCAATTCAGCAGCGCGGATATCAGCGGCAATATTCTGGTCGGGGGCGATCACAGCATCGTCTTTGCCGGAGGGCGCGACAACCATGCGACGGGCAATCTGATGCTATCCCCCAAACGTGCCTCTTTGCATTTTGACGCGCGTGGCCTGACTTTTCAAGCCGGTCGCCGCGAGGAATTTGCCGCCAAGGCGGCCAAAGTGCCCTATCAGAGCGCCTTGTGGTTGCGCCATTATCCCGCGCTGGCCACGCTGACGCCCGAGAATTTCGGCCATCCGGCGGGCAATCTTTTCGCGGGTAATCTGGTGCTGGGGGCCAAGCTGGTTGCGTCCGAGCCTGCCGATTTGAACTTTGACGCGATGCTGACGCAGGACAACAACCGGACCGGTCCCGCCCTTGACTCCACGCTACCGAATCTGGCCCAGCAGCGCCTGCCCGACGGGCGGCGCCTGCTGGTGGCAACACAGGCGCAGAGGCTGCAGGACTTGGTGGCGCAACTGGCCGTCACCCCACTATCTGGCGCGCAAATGGCGCCTAGCGCAAATGCCGGGCGATAATCTCCGCCAGCACCCGATTGCCCTCCACCGAAGGATGGATTTCAGTGTCGCGATAAAGGGCATCTTTCCAGAGCGGATCCCTGGCAATGGTCACAATCTCTGCCCGCCCCTGCAATCGTGCCAAAAGCGGGGCGAAAGCGGCGGGTAGGGGCTGGCCAACCTCTTTACGCAGGGGATAGAGCACCCAGATCAGGCGCCCGTGATAATGCTGCAGGAACCAGTCCAGATTGGCCTGCCACCGGCGGGTTGCCTCGGCAGTTACCGGCGACATCACCACATCCTTGGGCTTGAGCACATATTTCTGTGCATAATAAGCCAAGGCCGAGACCGGCGGATGATCAGGCCATTGCAGGGCGGAACTGTGCGTCGCCAATTCCCCGAAATCGCCGCTTTCGCTGACCCAGACAATGGTGGGCGTGGCCAGCCATTCGGGATGGGCGCGCATCATGGCCAGTTCATTGTTGAGCGACCATCCCCCCGCCGCCAGAGGATAGACCGGAACCTTGGCCACCTGCTCCAGTTGCGGCCCCAGCTTGTCCTTTTGCCGGAACGGATTGCCGCCGAACACAATGCTGTCCCCCACCAACAACACCGCATCGGCCGTGGGCGAGAAGGGGCGCGCGGTGCCCATGGATTGCGCATTGACCGCCCAGTCATTGCGGCGGAACAAGGCGCCCTGTTGCGAAGGCGCGGGATAATAGCCGATCGCAGAATCCACCCGATAGAGCGGAAAGCTGGTCGCGCCGGCCAAGCGCAAGCCGAATTCTGCCGCCGGAATGATGGCGAGCACGAGCATAAGCAGCCATTTGGCATGCGCTTTGGTCAATATTCTCACAATATTCCCACCATGATAAACAAATGCCGCAGGATTACGCCAGTAGTCCCGAATGCGAACCGGCCTATGAAATGCCGTGCAAACCAGAGCTGCCATTTTGTTGCGGCGCGTCATACCCGAGCTATAGCTTCGCCAAGAATTTTCTAAAAATCAAACAGATACTACGCAAAAATACGCGCAATCCCTTGACCCATCCGCGACTCTATCGCTAGTGCAGCATTATAGGCATAATCACGTAGGTGTGGAATAGCTGCAATGTCCCTAATGCTTCACCCTGCCGAGGTTACCCGCCAGAACAAGCTAGCCCAAACGCCTGTTCTGACGATGGGAAAGCTGGAAATAACTTGCCTGCTGCTCACCTTGCTGATCGAGGTCGGCACCAGCTATTGGCTCTCCTTTGCCACGCTGACCGCCCTGTTGATGCTGTTTCGCTATGGCAAAGTCTTTGCCAAAGGCTTGAGCGATGTTCCGGCCTTTTTGTTCATTATGCCTTTGATGTATACGCCGCTGCTTTGGGAAAGGTCGGTCGATCCCAATCAGGATATTCTGAAAATATCGCGCGAAATTCTATTTTACACCTTGTCGGTCAGCTTTTTTCTGGGCGTTCGCCATTTTGCCATCGCGCCCAACAGCAAGGCCGTGACCCGCACTATCCGCATCATCGCGATTTTCCTTTTCTGCCTTTGCATAGTGCAGATGGGGACCCTGTCGCGCGGCATCTATTTCGGGATTCCCGCCGATCTTTACGCACAGGGCAACAACACCGTCCCCACCGAACTGACCCTGCGCTTCATGCATCTGCGCCCCGCCGCCACTTTCACCGAACCCAGCTATCTGGCCTTTGAAGTGCTGGGCCTGTTGATGATCAACGGCTTTTTCCACCATCTGGGCGGCAGAGACCCCTTTGCCAATATCCTGCTGGTCGCCACCGGCCTGATGAGTCAATCGCTGTCCTTTGTGCTGTTTCTGGGCGTGCTGGTCAGCGTTGCGGTGATGACGATGCCAGCCTTTGCCCGCTATCGCATCGCCTGCCTGGTGGTAGGCATGATCATCGGCCTGGGCATTATGGCCGCCAGCGACGATCTGTTCATCACCAAACGCCTCAGCACCGCCGGACAGGCCAACGGGGACTTCTCGATTTTCGTGCGCATCTTTGGTCCGGCGGGCGTGATGGGCGACTTTTTGGCCAGCTACCCTCTGGGCGCCCTGTCCACCGCGATGATTGATGCCATCACCCCGCTATCGGCGCGGGCAGGCATGCCGCCCAACGAATATCTGATGAACTCGATCTACAACGCCTTGTTCTACTACGGCATCTTCGGACCATTTTTGCTCTATTTCTTCTTCAGACCTTTCAACAAGATGTACAAGCTTTACGTCTTCCTGTCCTTCATTTTCAACGGCAATTGCTTTGCGCCGGACAAATTCACCTGCTTTGCGCTGTTCTATGTCCTGTATATTGCCAACGGATATGGCGCAGCTTCTTATGGCGCGCGGCCACAGGCAGCTTTGCCCAAATGGCGCCGTTGGCAGGGAAAAAATCCGATGCCATTGTCTTGAAAATCAAATTATATCAGATAGATAGTATAAAATTCCCATAGTAAGACGACTCTAGTGCGGAGTTCCGCGTGAAACCAAGCCAGCCCCCACCGCGGATCGCCGTTCTGGCCACTGTCTTTAACCGCAGGGAGGTCACCCTGCGCCGCCTTCACGATCTGCGCGAGGCGGCCAAAGGGCTGGATTACCGCGTCTATCTGGTGGATGATGCCTGCCCACAGGGAACAGGCGATGCCGTGCGGGCAAGCTTTGCCGAAGTCACCGTCATCGATGGCACCGGCAACCTGTGGTGGAATGGCGGCATGCGAACCGCATGGACCCGCGCCATAGAGGACAAGCCCGATTACTATCTGTGGTGGAATGACGACTTGATGTTCGCCCCGGGCAGCATCGCCGCCATGTTCGAATTCCACCACCAGAAAGAACGCGAATATGGCCCCAAGGTGATCACTGTGGGCAAGGTGGCCGACCCCGATACAGGCGCCATCACCTATGGCGCCATGGTGCGGGCAAGGGGGCTGTCCCGCCTGCGTTTCCAACTGGCGCCCGATGACGGACAGCCCTGCGCCACCATGAATGGCAATGCGGTGATCGTACCCGCCAGCGCGGTGGAGGATATTGGCATCCATTCCCCCCATTACGCCCATTCCACCGGCGACATCGATTATGGCCTGCGCGCCAATCTTGCCGGTTACCGCTTGTTTCAAACCATGGATGTGGTGGGCACAACCCCGTTCAATATCGCGTTTGAACTGGGCCAGTCCAAGCTGAACTGGGCCAACCGGCGCTTTATCTTTGGCCATCCCAAGGGCGTGCCCTGGCGCGAATGGCTCCATTTCTGCCGCCGTTTCGGCGGACCATTATGGCCCGTCAATTTCCTCTACCGCTATATCAAGATGGCTCTTTCATGATCGCGCCCTCCGACCCCGATATGCTGGCAGGGACCACTTATGGCACCAAAGGCCGGCTGCGCAGCTTCAGCTATCGCCACATCCTGTTGCGCCTTTTGTGGAACACCACATGGCTGCTGCTGGCCAGTTGGACGCCGCCGCAAATGTATGGCTGGCGCCGCTTTTTGTTGCGGATGTTCGGGGCGGAAATGGGCACGGGCGCACGCGTCTATGGCAGCGCGAGGGTCTGGTATCCGCCCAATCTGACCATGGGCGACCATGCCGTTCTGGGCTGGCAGGCCTATGCCTATACTATGGGGCCGATCACGATTGGCGACCACGCCATTGTCTCGCAATTCTCGCGCCTGATGGCGGGCACGCATGATATCCATTCGGCCACTTTCCAGATCTACGCCAAGCCGATCACCATCGAACCCCATGCCTGGGTCGCGGCGGGCTGTTTTGTCGGGCCCGGCGCGCATATTGGCGAAGGCGCGGTGCTGGGCGGTGCGGGCGTATGCTTTGGCAGGCTGGAGCCATGGACGGTCTATGCCGGCAATCCAGCGCGAAGGATTGCCGATCGTACCCGCTTTATCGACAAGGTCACCGCGTCATGAAAATCCTGCATCTGCTGGAAACGGCGCGGGCCGAATCGGGTGGCCCGATTGCCGTGGCAAGCAGCCTGGGCCACGCCTGGGCCAGAGCGGGACATCGGCAGGATCTGGTCACGCTCGACCTGCCGGGCGAGGCCGACCTGGGGGATTATCCGGGGGAATTGATCGCGCTGGGTGCGCCTCGGCGCAAGACGCCCTCGGGCATCTATCGCTATTCGCCCGACCTTGTGCCCTGGCTTCACGCCCATGCGCGCTCCTATGACGCGGTGATTGTGTCCAGCCTCTGGCGCTATCAGGCGCGGGCAGCGATCACCGGCCTGCACCGGATCGGGGTCCCCTACAGCGTGTTTACCCATGGCATGCTCGATCCATGGTTCGAGCGCTATTATCCGGTCAAACACTGGCTCAAACAATTGTCGTGGTGGATGGTGGAGGGAGCATACCTGCGTCATGCGCAGAATGTGCTGTTCACCTGCCGCGAGGAAATGCTGCAAGCGCAGGATGCCTTCTGGCCCTATCATGTGCGCGGCGCGGTGGCAGGCTGCGGGACGCTTGATGTGCCCGAAGCCGAAGACAGGGCCAGCCACCAGCGTCAGATCGAGGCCTTTCACGGCGCTTTGCCAGCGGTAAAGGGCAAGCGCTATCTGCTCTTCCTCAGCCGCCTGCACGAGAAAAAGGGCTGCGACATCCTGATCGACGCTTTTGGCGCGGTGGCAGCAGAGGATCCCGAACTCCATCTGGTGGTGGCAGGGCCTGATCAGGTTGGCCTGCGTAGCGCATTGGAAACGCAGGCCAGGGATCTGGGGCTGGCGGGACGGGTGCATTTCCCCGGCATGGTCACCGGCGATGTCAAATTCGGCGCCTATCGTGCGGCGCAGGCCTTTGCGCTGACATCGCATCAGGAAAATTTCGGCGTGGTGGTGGCCGAGGCGCTGGCTTGCGGAACGCCGGTGTTGTTGGGCAACGAGGTCAATGTCTGGCGCGAAGTGGTGGATGCAGGCGCAGGCCTTGCCACACAGGACAATGCGCCCGCCGCCGCCATGCTGGCGCGCTTTCTGGCCATGCCCCCTGCTGCTCTGGCCGCGATGCGGGCGGCAACCCGCCCCTGTTTTCTCGATAGATTCCATATTGATCGCGCCGCCGCCAACTTGCTGTCCATCCTGATGGCCGACAGAACCGCCCCTGAGAGGAACCGCCCATGAAAATCCTGCACATCCTGGAAACGGCATTTCTGGAAGCGGGAGGTCCCATCGAGGCCGCGCGCAACATGGGCATTGTCTGGACCCGTAATGGCCACAGCCATGACATCGTCTGTCTGGACCCCAAAGGCCCGATGAGCCTGCCCGACTATCCCGGCACCATCACCGCTCTGGGCGTACCCCGTGGCAAGACGCTGGGGGCGGCCTATCGTTACTCGCCCGATTTCGTGCCCTGGCTGCGCGAGAATGCGCCCAAATATGATGCGGTGATCGTATCGGGCCTGTGGCGTTACCAAACGCGCGGGGCGCTGGTGGCGCTGCGCGATCTGGGCATCCCCTATTTCTGCTTCTGCCATGGCATGCTCGACCCATGGTTCCGCCGCCGCTACCCGCTCAAACATCTGATCAAGCAAGTGTCATGGTGGCTGGCCGAAGGGCCGCTGCTGGCCGGTGCGCGCCGCGTGCTGTTCACGTGCGAGGAAGAAGGCATCGTGTGCGACAAGGCCTTTTGGCCCTATCGCCTCAACGGCATTTCGGGCGGCTATGGCACTTCGGACGTGAAGGGCGATCCAGACAGCCAGATCGCCGCCTTCCGCGCCCATCTCCCCTCGCTGGGCGACAAGCGCTATCTGCTGTTCCTCAGCCGCATTCACGAAAAGAAGGGCTGCGACCTGTTGGTGCAGGCCTTTGCCGATGTGGCCGCCACCGATCCCGATCTGCAACTGGTGATCGCGGGGCCCGATCAGGTGGGTCTGGTGGCCGTGTTGCAGGCGCAGGCGCAAAAGCTGGGCATTGCCGACCGGTTGCATTTCCCCGGCATGTTGAAGGGCGATCTCAAATATGGCGCCTTCCGCGCGGCCGAGGCCTTTGTCCTGCCTTCGCATCAGGAAAATTTCGGCATCGTGGTCGCCGAAGCGCTGGCCTGCAACACGCCGGTCTTGATCAGCAACAAGGTCAATATCTGGCGCGAGATCCTTGCCGATGGCGCGGGAATCGTCGAGCCGGATGATCAGGCGGGCACCACGAGATTGTTGCGAAGGTGGTTGGAAATGACACCGCTGGACCGGAAAAATCTTGTCGACCGGACGCGTCCCTGTTTCCTCAAACGCTTTCATATCGACCAGGTCGCCCTGTCGATTCTGGAAATTATTCAGAAATATTCCGCCTAAAAATCAATTATCTATATGCGCTTGTTGCAATTCAGCAACATAGCCATGTCTAATTCACCACCCCCTCTCCTTCATCGCTTGACAGCGATGACAAATGTAACCGATTGTAACCCTCAGAGCGGTCAGAAGATCGCCTACAAAGGAGAGGGGTATGAAGAAATTCGCCTTGGCGGGCGTTGTGTCCGCCATTGCCATCATGTCGTCGACGTCGGCCATGGCCCAGCAGGCCAAGCCGGTTGAAACCGGCGACATCATCGTCACCGCCACCCGCACCGAAACGCTGCTGTCGAAAACCCCGATCGCGATGACCGCGGTCAGCGGCGACCAGCTGATTTCCAAGGGCATCACCAACACCACCCAGCTGGCCGACAGCGTGCCCAACGTGTCGATCGTGCGCGGCAACGGCTTGCAGATCACCATCC
Organism: Novosphingobium umbonatum; assembly: GCF_004005905.1. GTDB lineage: Bacteria > Pseudomonadota > Alphaproteobacteria > Sphingomonadales > Sphingomonadaceae > Novosphingobium > Novosphingobium umbonatum. The sequence goes on along the minus strand of NZ_SACO01000009.1, from coordinate 45,050 downwards.
GCGGCGTGACCAGCACCGACGGCACCGAAAAGGGCGACCCCTCGGCCGCCTTCCTGCAGGATGGCATCTATCTGGCCCGTCCGCAGGCACAGGAAGTGGCCTTCTTTGACATCGAGCGCGTGGAAGTGCTGCGCGGTCCGCAGGGCACGCTCTATGGTCGCAACACCACCGCCGGTGTGGTCAATGTGATCACCGCATCGCCCAAGCACAAGCTGGGCGCATCGGTGGATGCTTCCTATGAAAATTATAACCACATCAATGCCGTGGCCGCCATCAATGTGCCGGTAACCGAAACTTTCGCCCTGCGCGCTGCTGTCACCTACGACCGCCGCGACACCTATGTGCGCAAGGCCTCGACCGACAAATTCAACTGGGGCCCGTTCAAGGACGTATTCGCCGCCCGCCTCTCGGCGCTGTGGGAACCCACCAAGGACCTGAAGGTTTTGGTCAAGGCCGACTATTCGCTGGATGACGGCTATGGCGTGAACGCTGTGCCCACCAGCAACTTCTTCTCCAGCGCTGCAGGAAGCCCCTCGGCGGGCGTACTGTCCAAGCCCTCGTATAATGCCAGCGCTTCGTCTGGCGCGCTGCGTACCAGCAACCGCAATGAACAATGGCAGGGCAAGAACCACAACAAAGGCGCTGGCATCATGGGCCAGATCGACTGGAACGTGAGCGATAGCCTGACTGCCACCTATCTCGGCTCCTATCGCACCTTCGACCGCTATTCGCTGGGCACCATCAATTCGGCTACGAACCCGCTGAGCGGTAATCGCACCACGTTCACGGGCAGCTATTGGCAAACCAGCCATGAAGCGCGTCTGGCTTACAAAAAGGGCCCCCTCTTCGTTCAGGGCGGCGGCTACTACTTCAAGGAACAGTCGGGTATTGCCTTCTACATTCTTGATCCGGGTCTTTTCAGCTCCGGTCTGGCCGCATTTGACCGCTTCGGCTTCCCGCAGGATCCTACCAAGGCTGTTACCAAGGGCGTCTTCGCGCAAGGCTCGTATAATTTCACCGACAGCCTGAAGCTGACGGCCGGTGTGCGCTATTCGAGCGATGACAAGAGCCGCGTGGGTGCCACCGTTGGCGGTATCGGCAGCACGCTGGTCAAATTCCAGACCAACAATGCCAGCCGCAATTTCAGCAAGACGACCTGGCGCGTGGGTGTGGACTATGACCTGCCCGGCGTGGGCCTGCTCTATGCCAACGTGGCCACCGGCTATAAGGCTGGCGGTTTCAACGATGGTTGCGAAACCGGCACCGGCACCGGCTGCGCCCTGCCCGCCTCGGCGCTCTACTATCAGCCCGAAACGCTGACCGCTTATGAAGCTGGCTTCAAGGTGCATACGCCTGATTATGTGCTGCGCTTCAACGGCAACTATTTCCACTATGACTACAACGGCCTGCAGGTGTCCTCGGTGCAGAATGTCTGCGGCGGTCCTTGCCAGGTGACGGCCAATGCCGCCACGGCCAAGGTGGACGGTGTGGAACTGGAAGCTTTCCTGCGCCCCGCACAGAACCATGTGTTCAACGCGATGGTCACCTTCCTTGACGCCCGTTATGGCAATTACACCCCGCCCATCAACGGCGCCAATGCCAACTTCTCGGGCGTTCAGCTGAACCGCAGCCCCAAGTCGGTGGTCTCGCTGGGCTATACCTATACCCAGCCGCTGGCCAATGGTGGTGAAATCGTCGGCAATGCCGCAACCCGCATCTCGGCCAGCTATGCGCTGACCGACGTGGGCAATGGCGCCTTCTTCCGTCAGCCCAACTATAGCAAGACCGACCTGTCGGTGACCTATAACTCGCCTGACAAGAAGTATTATGTCGGCGCTTTCGCCAAGAATCTGGAAAACCGGATCGTGATCACCAGCGCGACCGCCAATGGCACCTTCCTTGGCACCGCCTCGTTTGAAGATCCGCGCACCTATGGCGTCAGGGCCGGTTACAAGTTCTGATAACCGCCTGACCATGAAAGGGCCGCAGCCAAGGTTGCGGCCCTTTTTCTTTTGTTTACAACACTCCTCCCCCTGAAACCTACCGGAGCGATCCCTCATGTCTGGTAAAATTGTCCTTCTGGCCTCGGCCACCAGCCTGCTGGCGCTGGCTGCCCCTGCTTTTGCCCAAGCGCCTACCGCCGCCGATGTCGCCAAGGCGCAGGCCCGCGCCGCCGCCACGGTGAAAGCGATGAAGCCCGAGGAAAAGACCATCCTCACCAAGGGCATCATGCCGCTGCCCCTGTTCCCCAACGCGCCCAAGCCGCCCGCCGATGCGGTGGCTGGCGCTGGCTATATTCCCGGCATCGCCCGCCTTGGCGTGCCTGCGTTGAAGGAATCGGACGCCTCGCTGGGCGTGGCCTATGTGATGGGCCTGCGCAAGGACGGCTCCACCGCCATGCCTTCGGGCGTGGCACAGGCCGCAACCTGGAACCCCGAAATCCTCTACAAGGGCGGCGCAACCATCGGCGCCGAAGCCCGCGCCAAGGGCTTTAACGTGCTGCTGGCAGGCGGTGTCAACCTGACGCGTGACCCGCGCAATGGCCGCACCTTTGAATATCTCTCCGAAGACCCGCTGCTGTCGGGAACTCTGGTGGGTGAAGCCATTCGCGGCATCCAGTCCAATGGCATCATCTCCACCATCAAGCATTGGGCGCTGAACGGTCAGGAAACCGGCCGCAAATTCGTCGACATCCGCATTGCCGAACCCGCCGCGCGTGAAAGCGACATTCTGGCTTTCCAGTTGGGCATCGAACGCGGACAGCCGCTCTCGGTGATGTGCGCCTATAACAAGGTCAATGGCGATCAGGCCTGTGCCTCCGACTGGCTGCTGAACAAGGTGCTGAAAAAGGATCTGGGCTGGAAGGGCTTTGTCATGTCCGACTGGGGCGCGGTCCCCGGTGTGGAGGCCGCCATCAATGGTCTGGACCAGCAATCGGGCGCCGAACTGGACAAGGGCGTGTTCTTCACCGACGTGCTGGCCGCCAAGGCCAAGGCTGATCCCAAATGGGCCGCCCGCGTCGATGACATGAACCAGCGCATCCTGACCGCGATCTATGCCGCAGGGCTGGACAAGAATGACGCCAAGCCGGGCGGCGCGATCGATTATGACGCCCATGCCAAAGTGGCCGAGGAAGCCGCCAAGCAGGCCATCGTCCTGCTGAAGAATAGCGGCAATGTGCTGCCTCTGGCCAAGAATGCCAAGCGGATTGCGGTGATCGGCGGCTATGCCAATTCGGGCGTGCTGTCGGGCGGCGGCTCCAGCCAGACAAACCCCGTGGGCGGCCCCAAGGCGGCGATCCCCTTGGGCGGCGATGGCCCATGGGCGGCCTTCTCGGCGCAGCATTACCATGGCACCGCCCCGCTGACCGCCATTCAGGCGCAGGCCAAGAATGCCGAAGTCACCTATCGCGATGGCTCGATCATTGCCGATGCGGTGGATCAGGCCAAGAAGTCGGATGTGGCGATTGTGTTCGCCACCAAATGGTCGACCGAAGGGCAGGACCATGCCGATTTCAGCCTACCCAACGGCCAGGACGCGCTGATTGCGGCGGTAACCGCGGCCAATCCGCGCACCATCGTCGTGCTGGAAACCGGCAATCCGGTGGCCATGCCTTGGCTGGGTTCGGCAGCTGCCGTGCTGGAAGCATGGTTTGGCGGGATGCGCGGCGGCGATGCGATTGCCAGCGTGCTGTTTGGCGAAACCAACCCTTCGGGCCACTTGCCGATCACCTTCCCCGCCAGCGCCGATCAATTGCCGCGCCAAAAGGTCGATGGTTATTGGGACTTTGAACCCAATTTCATGGGTGATCCGCCCACGCCCGACACCAAGGTGACCGCCGATTACAACATCGAAGGTTCCGATGTCGGCTATCGCTGGTTCGCCCGCAAGGGGCAGAAGGCGTTGTTCCCCTTCGGCTATGGCCTGTCCTACACCAGCTTTGAGCAGGGGGGCCTGAATGTGAAGGGCTTGACCGCCAGCTTCACGGTGAAGAACACCGGCCAGAAGGCAGGCGCCACCGTGGCCCAGCTCTATCTGACCAAGCGCGGCGGTGAAGCCAAGCAGCGTCTGGTGGGCTTTGCCCGCGTGGAACTGGCCGCTGGCGAGGCCAAGCCCGTCTCGGTCACCATCGACCCGCGCCTGCTGGCCGACTGGACGCCCAAGGGCTGGGTGGTCAAGGCTGGCGATTACAGCTTTGCGCTGGGCGAGGACGCGGAACGTCTGGGCCAGAGCGTGACGGTGAAAATGCCAGCCAAGCTGGTGAAGGACTGATCGCGATGCGACAAATCTCCCTCTTGCTGGCCAGCGTCATGCTGGCCAGCCCCGCGATGGCGGCAGAAACCGTGGTCGTCACCGGCGGCGCGGTTTCGGGCGTGACCGAGAATGGCGTCACCGCCTTCAAGGGCATCCCCTATGCCGCATCGCCCACCGGCGCCAACCGCTGGCGCGCGCCGCAACCGGTGGTGGCGTGGAAGGGTGTGCGCGATGGCAGCGCCTATGGCCATGATTGCGCACAGGCCCCCTTCCCGCCCGACGCCGCCCCGATCACCACCCAGCCTGCCGAGGATTGCCTTTACCTCAACGTGTGGAAGCCCGCCTCGGCCAAGGCGGGTGACAAACTGCCGGTGATGGTGTGGATCCATGGCGGCGGATTTGTAAACGGCGGCTCCTCGCCCGGGGTCTATTCGGGGCATCAATTTGCCCGTGACGGGGTGGTGCTGGTCAGCATCAATTACCGCCTTGGCCGCTTTGGCTTCTTTGCCCATCCGGCGCTGGCGACCGAAGGGCTGGGCGGCAATTTCGGCTTTATGGACCAGATCGCCGCGCTCAAATGGGTGCGCGCCAATGTCGCCAAATTCGGCGGTGATGCCAGCCGCGTCACCATCTTTGGCGAAAGCGCAGGCGGCATGAGTATGCATATGCTGTTGCAGGCCCCTGCCGCACGCGGCTTGTTTGCCCAAGCCATCGTGGAAAGCGGCGGCGGGCGCAATGGCACGCTGCCCCAGCCGACCTTGGCCAAGGCAGCGCTTATTGGTCAGCAATTTGCCCCCGGCCTGAACGCAGCCCAATTGCGCGCCCTGCCAGAGGCGCGGATCACCGGCGACCTGTCGATGATGAGCATGGGCCAGAAGGGCTATTCCGGCCCGATGGTGGATGGCAAAACCATTCTGGGCGCGCCCGATGATATTGCCGCCGCTGGCCTTGCTGCCAAGGTCCCGGTGATCATCGGCGCCAATTCCGCCGATGGTTTCGCCTTTGATCCCGACAAGGCCAAGGCCTATGCCGTCTATGGCGCGGATGCGGCGGCGGCAGCCAAGGTCTATGACCCCGATGGCAGCAAGCCGGGCGTGCATGTCGCCATGGCGGTCAGCGCCGACCGCATGTTCATCGAGCCGGCCCGCGCGGTCAGCCGCCTGCTGGCCACGAAACAGCCGGTGTGGCTCTATCGCTTTGCCTATGCCGTGCCCAAGCTGCAGGAGATGATCGGCGGGGCCGCCCATGCCAGCGAGCTGCCCTATGTGTTTGACACGGTGCCCGCGCGCAAGGGTGACGCCCCCTTGGCCGAGGAAAGCCCCGTGGCCAGCCTGACCCATCATTACTGGGTAAATTTTGCCAAATATGGCAAGCCCGATGGTGACGGGAAGGTTCCGGCTTGGCCTGCGGTGAAACCATCATTGACAGCGCCGGACAACTCGGTGCAAATCATCGATGGCAAGGGTGCAGCCCATGTCGAGGATCCGTATCAGGCCCGCCTCGATTTCGTGGAGCCGCATCTGGCGCAGTGATGGGCTTGCGTTAAAGCGCCATCACTGGCCTTGATAGACGAAGACAAGTGTTGTGGCAGAAGGCGGCGGCCCCGTTTTCTGCCATCACGCTGTGGATGATCAAAAAGGGTTAGAGGATGGCAGAACATTTCAAGGCAAGCGCTTGGGTACAAGGCGCAATTTTGATAGCGCTATCACAGGTGGGTGTCGCGCAAGCCGCTCCCCGCCCCGCCGCTTTCAAACCCACGCCCTTTAAACCCACAGCGGCCACCCTATTGCCCGACGCAGGCAAAGCCCGCGTCTTCGTCCTGTCCGACATTGGCAATGAACCCGACGATCAAATGTCGCTGGTCCGCCTGCTGACCTATGCCAATGATATCGACATCGAAGGCTTTGGCGCCACCACCTCGATCTTCCAGCGCGAGAAAGTGCGCCCCGATATCGCGCAACATGTGCTGGCCGCTTATGCCAAGGTGGCAAGCCGCCTGCGCGAACATTCGCCCGATTACCCCAAGGCGGAGGATCTGGCCAAGCGCATCCTGCCCGGGGTCGAAGGCTATGGTCTGGCCTCGATCAAGCCCGATGCCCCCTCGCCTGCCGCGCTGGCCCTGCTGGAGGCGGCCGCCAAGCCCGATCCACGCCCGCTCTGGGTGGGCCTGTGGGGCGGCGGCAACACGCTGGCCGAGGCTTTGGCCCATGCCAAAGCGCGGCTCGCACCCGAAGCCTTTGCCGCACTGATCGCCAAGCTGCGCATCTATTCCATCTCTGATCAGGATGACGCCGGCCCCTTCCTGCGCCGCGAATATCCCGCCCTGTTCTGGGTGGGCAAACCATCGGGGCAGGACAGCGCCGAATATGCCAGCGCCACATGGACCGGCATTTCGGGCGATCAATTTTATCGCAACGGCGAAGGGGCCGATTTCACCAAAGTCTCCAACGACTGGCTGGAAAAGAACATCCGCGCCAAGGGCCCGCTGGGAGCGGCCTATCCGCGCTATATGTTCATCATGGAAGGCGACACGCCCGCTTTCCTTGGCCTGATCCCCAATGGGCTGAACACGCCGGAGCGTCCCGATTGGGGCGGCTGGGGCGGACGCTATCTGCTGCGCCAGCCCACAGGGGAAAGCCGCAAGCTGTTCAGCCAAGGCGGCGACAGTTTCATGCGCGTGACCAGCGCCGATACCGTCAACGGCCATACCAGCGACCACGCCACCATCTGGCGCTGGCGCGATGCGTTTCAAAATGATTTTGCCTCGCGGATGGATTGGACCATCCAGCCCTTTGCCAAGGCCAACCATGCGCCGCAGCCGGTGGTCAACGGGCTGGGTACGCTGGCGCCGCTGCTGATCAAGGCCAAGGCGGGCGAGACGATCCAGCTGGACGCCAGCGCCAGCCGCGATCCCGATGGCAACGCGCTCACCTATCGCTGGTTCGCCTATGACGAGGCGGGGTTTGATGGCCAATCGCCCAATCCGGCCCTGTCCATCGCCGCGCCCAAGGCAGCACGCACCAGCGTCACCATCACCGCGCGCTGCGCCAAAAGCTGGCTGGACCTGCCGCAATTGACCTGCCCGCCGGTGCGCACCGCGCATCTGGTTTTGGCAGTGACCGACACGCCCAAGGGCCAGCCCGCCATCACCCGCTATCGCCGTATTCTGATTGAGGTGCGTTAAGCCATGAATGCCAAACTTTCCCGCCGTCACGCCCTAGGTGCCATGGGTGCGGGCCTGATCGCCCCGGTTGCTGCCCGCGCGGCGGACAAGGGCACGTTGGACGGCGCGCTCTGGTTTTCCACCCAATCCGACGCGCCATGGCAGAGCCGCAAGGTGCCCGCATTGGCCCCTGCCAATCCGGCCAATTTCTTTGGCATCGATGCCACGGTCAATCTGGCCAAGCCGCGCCAGACGATGCGCGGCTTTGGTGCCTGTTTCAACGAGCTGGGCTGGGTCGCCTTGTCAGCCCTTACCCCCGCCGATCGCCACGCCGCCATGGCCACGCTTTTCGCCCGCGATCAGGCCGCTTTCAGCCTGTGCCGCACGCCGGTGGGCGCCAATGATTTTGCCCGCGGATGGTATTCCTATGACGAAACGGCGGGCGATTTTGATTTGAAGCGCTTCTCCATCGCCAATGACCATCAAACGCTGATCCCCTTCATCAAGGAGGCGCAGAGCTTCCGCCCCGATCTGCAACTTTGGGCCAGCCCGTGGAGCCCTCCCAGCTGGATGAAGAAAAACGGCTTTTACGCCATGGCCAAACCTTGGCCGGGCGGCAAGGATACCGGCATCCGCGATGACCAGACCGGCCATGAGGGCGAGGATCACTTCATTCAGGAGGATCGCTATTTCGACGCCTATGCGCGCTATTTTGGCCGCTATGTGCAGGAATATGCCAAGCTGGGCATCACCATCGGCACAGTGATGCCGCAGAATGAATTCAACTCGGCCCAGCCCTATGCCTCCTGCTGCTGGACCCCTGAAGGCCTCGCGCGCTTCCTGCCCTTCCTTGGGCGCGAGATGGACAAGGTCGGCACGAAGGTGTTTTTCGGCACACTGGAACGTGGCAATCCGGCATTGCTGGAAAAAGTAATGGCCGATCCCAAGGCCGCCGCCGTGATCAAGGGCGTGGGCGTGCAATGGGATGGCAAGCGCGCCCTGCCCGAAATCGCCCGCCATATGCCCGATCTGGAAATCTGGGGCACGGAATGGGAATGCGGCACGGCCAGCAACGATTGGCACTATGCCCGCTATGGCTGGACCAACCTGCACCGCTATATCACTTTCGGCGCCAGCGCCTGGGACTATTGGAACGCCGCCCTACCCACCGGCGGCCTGTCAGGCTGGGGCTGGCCGCAAAACAGCCTGATCGTGGTGGACCCCAAGGCGAAAACATGGCGCCTGACGCCGGACTATTGGCTGATGCGCCATGTCTCGTCCTATGTGCAGGTGGGGGCGCGGGCCATTCCGGTCGACAGTTTCCTCGGCTTTGACGACCATCTGGCCTTCCGCAACGCTGATGGCAGTCTGGTGCTCATCGCCAACAACGCCCAAGGCCAAGCCCAGCGCGTGCGCTTTGGCGTGGCGGGCAAGGTGCTGGAGGTGGATCTGCCGGCGGATTCGCTCAATACGCTGGTGCTGCCCGCCAGCGCTTTGGCCTGATACGAAAAGGGGGCTGGATCGCTCCAGCCCCCGTTGCGGTTACAAAGGCTTTGTTGCATAACGCCTGAATGGTGCAAATTTATGATTGCTTGTAATTATTACGCTATGCGGATAATGTTCGGAATGCCGATTTGTGAGGAGCGATTAAGGATTGTTGCACGGACTTTAAGCTCGGTTACCTGACCCTCGAAGGTGTGCGCGGCGACGTGTTGGCCGAGCAGCTTGAAGCAGTGCATCTTGGTTTCGACCAGGCTGCGGCGATGGTAGCCGCTCCATTTCTTCCAGATTGCCCTGCCCAGTCGTTTCATCACGCGCAAGGTCTCGTTGCGGGCCTGGACGCCGAGACCGTACTCGGTCCAGGCCTTGCCGTTGCGGCGAACCGGGATAACTGGATCGGAACCGCGCGCATCGATGGCCGCGTGGCACCCGCTGGTGTCATATGCCCCGTCGCCACCGACGGTGACAATGGTCTCATCCTCGTGGATCTGCGCCAAAAGGTCGGGCAGCGTCTGGCCATCACCGACGGCATTGCTCATGACCGCGATCGCCCGGACATCGAAGGTTTCCGCGTCGATGCTGATATGCACCTTGCGCCACTGGCGACGGTAGGAAACGTCATGTTTACGAGCCTTCCATTCACCCTCACCGATCATCTTGATCCCGGTGCTGTCGACCAGCAGGTGCAGACCGCCTGCGCTGGGCCTGCCGCCCAGACCGACCAACAAACTCTTCTGACGTGGGCACAGCGTCGTATAATCCGGTGCCGGCCAGTCCAGACCGGCCAGCCTGAGCAGGCTCTGCGCCAGACCCGGCACTTGCCGCAGCGGGAGTTGGAACTACCCTTTCAGCGTCAGGCAGAACTCGATCGCTCGGCCCGAAAAGCGTAGTGGCCGCCCAGGTCGGTCATCGGGCGCTGCAAACCAATCCATTCCAGGATCGAACCACGCATCCAGCGAGCCTAGCCGTTTGAGCGCAGCATTTTACTCGGGCCAATTGGTCGTGCGATATTTCGGCGGCGTCGGTCTGGGCATCCTGCCCATCTATGACATCCGATTTTTCAAGGGAATCCATCACGTTGTTATGCAACAAAGCCGTGCTCAGACAGTCGACCGGATGCCGCCCCAATCCACCCAACATAACTTCAGGCCCGATGCTGCAAAAACTGCCGATATCCGTATAGGCAACGCGCCCACCGGCAGCGACATAGCTGTGGGTCCCGATCGAGGAGACATGAAAGCGAACCCCGTTTTCCAACCGGACATGGCTGGAAAATTGGCAGGCCGCGTCTGACACTGCCAGCGGATGGATCTGCAGACCAGTCACTTGCCGCAAAAGTCGCCGACGCAATAACAGCCAGCCAAGACGCAGAGGAAGTTTCATGACGCCTTATGGCTCCTGATATCTGCCCAGCAAACGGCGCCGGATAATCCAACCGCCCGGCATCAACAAAGCCATGGCCAGAATAAGCGCGCCCGCCCAGGGAATAGAGACCACCCCCCAGCGCCCACAAATCATTGCCAAGCCCCAAGTCATGGCGAAAGCGCCAAGCACCGCCATAATCGATTGGGAACGCAACTCCTCCAGCGCGCTAAGCGCTACGGCATTGACGAAAACCAGCGCCTCGCCCAGTTTCATCAGGCACAGGCCCGCGACCAGCCATGCCGAAGGCTGCACCCGATCCGCCACCCAGATATGCAGGATGAAAGGCATGGCCAGCCCCAACAGCGCCAGCACCAGCCCGCCCGCGCCGATCACTTGCAACAAGGTCCGGCGATAGGAACGCGCCACCCATGCCCCGTCACCGCGCTCCAGCGCTTCGCGATAGGCCGGCCACAAGGGCTGCACATACATCGAGGTCAGCATCACCACCAAGGCCAACAGCCTTTCGGGCACCGCATATTCGGGCACATGGGCCGTGCCCAACACGCGGGTAATCACCATGGGCACACAGACCGAAATGACGATATTGCCGGTTTGCACCGTCATAAAGGCCGCGCCCTGGCGCAGCGCCTGCCCAATCGAGGCCCAGGACAGCCAGCCTAGCGAGGGGCGGATATCACGGCTCTGCCAGCCAAAGAACAGCAGCGTATTGGCCAGATTGGCCAGAACCGGCATGCCGACAAACACGCCTACCAGCGCAGGCAGGCCCGCGTCGCACCACAGCACCAACAGGATAGCTGGCAACATCAGTGCATTGCCCAGACATTGCCAAAGGCTGGCGCGGAAACCCTGCTGGGTGCCGATTTGCACGCGATAAACCAGATTGGCAGGGATCGAGAGCGCGAAGATACAGGCAAATACCTGCAAAGTGGGCATAATATCCCGCTTGGCTTCGGGCGTGGTCAATTGGAACAGCGCCGACCAATCCACATGGTCACGCGATAGCATGAAACCCGTCCACAAAAGCAGCGCCGGTAACATCAAGGCGATCAACCCGCTCGATGCAATCACGCGCACCGCCCTGCGGTCCTCCCGCCCATGGGCAGCGGCGGCTTGATTGAGGATGCCACTGCCAATCCCCAAATCCACGCAGGATTGCATGGCAACGACCGTGCTCAACACGATCCACAAGCCGTATCGTTCCATGCCCAGATAGGGCAGCGTCAAAGGCACGCTGATCAATTGGGTGCCAACAGAAATGACCTTGGAAGCCATGGCCGCCAAGGTGGTCAGTCGCGCGCGGCGCAACCGTTCCTGCGCGCGCCCCTCGGCCGTGGACAGATCGGCAGGGGCCCGGCTCAGAGCGGAAAGCAAAGGCCCGATTTTGGCAACTAGGGCGTTCACCGTCTCGCCTTTATCAAAAGGGGGCGCGTAAAGCACCCCCTCCTGTTATCAGATCGAATTGCGGCGCACCTGCGCTTCAATCCATTCATAGGTCTTTTCCAGACCGGCGCGCAAAGTCTGCGAAGGCGCCCAGCCCAGACGTTCCTTGATCAGCGAATTTTCCGAGTTGCGGCCACGCACGCCCAAGGGCCCCGGAATGTGATTCTTCTCGATCTTCTTGCCGGCAATATCGGCCACATAGTCCACCAGCTGGTTGATGGTGACCATTTCATCCGAACCGATGTTGACCGGACCTTCAAAGTCCGAACGCAGCAGGCGGGTGGTGCCTTCCACGCATTCTTCCACGTAAAGGAAAGAACGGGTCTGTTCGCCATCACCCCAGATGTCGATCGCATCGCCGCTGGTGGCACGGGCGATCTTGCGGCAGACGGCAGCGGGAGCCTTTTCCTTGCCGCCATCCCACGTGCCTTCGGGGCCAAAGATGTTGTGGTAACGCGCCACGCGGTTCTTCAACCCGTAATTGCGGTTATAGGCAAGGAACAGACGTTCGGAAAACAGCTTTTCCCAGCCATATTCGCTGTCGGGCGCGGCCGGATAGGCCGAGTCTTCCTTGCAATTGGGATTGGTGGGATCTTCCTGATTATAGGCCGGATACATACAGGCCGAGGAAGAATAGAACACGCGGCTGATGTTGCGCTTATAGGCGCTGTCGGCCACGTTCAGGTTGATCGTCGCCGAATTGTGCATGATGTCGGCATCATGTTCGCCGGTGAAGATATAGCCCGCACCACCCATGTCGGCGGCCAGCTGGTACACTTCATCAAAACGACGGTCGATCACACCACGCACGTTATAGGGATCGCGCAAGTCGGCCACCACGAAGTCATCGGCTTCGGTCTCGGCATGTTCGTGGAACTTCAGGTCCACGCCGCGCACCCAGAAACCTTCACGCTTCAAACGCTTTACCAGATGGCCACCAATAAACCCGCCGGCGCCCAAGACCAAGGCCGTCTTCATGAACCCAATACTCCTGTGAAATTTGCGGCTCAGGCGATCTCGCCCAAAATTCGTTCAAAGTGATCCGCGATGGCCGTGATGTCGAAAGCGCGCTCGGCATAGGCGCGGCCATTGTTGCCCATGGCGCGGCGGCGGACCTCGCTCTGCGCCAGATCGACTGCAGCCTGCAAAAAGGCTTCGCGCTCCGAAGGGGGCATCACGCGCCCCGCATCATGATGGCTAATCAAACGTGCAGCCAGATTTTCGGCCGGGACCGAAGCCAGAATGGGCCGCCCCACGGTAAGATAGGTCAGGATCTTGGACGGCACCGAATAGACGCCCGCCTCTTCCTCGATCATCGCCACAAAGACGTCGGCACCCGACAACATGCGCGGCAAATCGGCAAAGGGAACCCAGGGATGCACGGTCAGATTGGGCGTGCCCGCCTCGGCCACTTCACGGGCCAGAGCGCTGGCCGGTTCGCCTTCGGAGAACACATGGACATGCGCCTCGGGCAAGCGGCGGGCGATGTCATGCAACAGGCTGGGGTCATGTTTATAACCCAGCGTGCCCGAATAGACATAGCGCAGCGCCGAAGGATGCATATGGATGGCGGCCCAGTCATTCTCGCGCGCATGACGCGGCAATTCGTCCAGCGGCGCCCAATTTTCCACCACCGAGATCTGCTCTGCCTTCACGCCCTTGGCGGTCAGGATCGGCACGAAATCCTGCGTGATCGCCACAACGCGGTCGCTGTTGCGCAGCATGGTGAATTCCAGCCAGCGATAGAAAGCCGCCGCCGCATGGCCCACCACCGGCAATTTGCGCGGCACCACGCGGGAAATGCCTTCGGAATAGATATCCTGCAGCCAGAAGATAAATTTGGCACCGATTTCATCGGCCGCCTTTTGAAACACCCGCTGCGTGTCGAGCGGCGCATTCGAGGAAATCACCAGATCGGGCTTAAATCCGCGCAGCTTGGCCGCCATCAACTCGCCCACCTGCACCTCTTGCTGGCGGCGGCGGACAAAGCTGTCTTTGCGGAAGGTCTCGCCCAGATTGACATAGGTGATGTCAAAAGTTTCGGGGTCTTGCTCCTGTCGCACCAGATTGCCCTTGGGCGTCTGGAAACCGGCAAAGAACATATGCATGACCAAATGGCCACGCCGCGCCAGTTCGCGCGACAATTGCACCTGAAATGGATGACCCGAATAGTCCGAAATCAGGATCCGCATCGGCGGCACGCCCGATTTGAAAGGGATGTTTTCACCAATATGCGACGCCCAATCGGCGATCGACACGTCGATTTCCTCAGCAAGCATCCGCATGGATCAAATATTCCCGACTATTTCGCTAGTGCAGAAAGCATAACCTCCGATATGGATTAATCAAGCCTCTAAAATGGATGTTTATGGAAATTTTCTGTTTATCTCAATTGGATGAGCCAAAGACCACATCTCTCGCAGACGCAAAAACACGCCGCAACGCACCGCGACACGCCTGCAATGGACACGAAACATCGCCTGCCAAGCTCAAGAAAAACTCAGCAATTGCTTCAGTAATGAAGGATGAAATGGCAGTTTTACGCCAAAAACCGCTTACTTGGAGGCATCGCTCCGCTTGGCAACATTAAAGCTGCCCACCACACGGCCAGAGCTTGCGCCCTCGCCCGAAACAGCGCCACCGACAAAGCTGGAAAGATGGCGATCCAGATCGATCACCAAACGTTCACCCTGCGAATTGCCACGATCATTGCGCAGAGTCACATGGCCAACCAAAGTTATGATTCGGCGGTTAAAATCATAATTGGCCACTTCACCGGTGGCCTGTTCGTCACTGCGGGTAATGGTCACACCGCCCGTGGCATCGATGCGCTGGATCTTGACCCCGCCATCGTTGATATAGGCCACCACCGTTTGCGCGGCCTGCATCCGCAAACCATCCTGCGTCACATCGACATGGCCGCTCAACAACACGCGGTTGGCCTTGTCCTGCACCTCGATGCGGTCTGCCGCGTAATTGACCGGCGCCTCGCTATTATGCTCGCCCAGCTTGGTCTGCGCCATGATCGCGCTGGCCGAACCGCCCAGAACCGTGGCCAGAATCAGGCCTTGCAGGCGGCGGGAACGCAGAGCGGCAGAGAAAGACATCAGCGACATGCAAGCGCCCTTAGCCCAAGCAGGCCCGCGCGGGAAGCGCGTTCGTGAGCCAGGCCTTCATCGCGGGATCACCATATGGCCACCGGCCATACGCAAACGGGCGTGCCCTTCCAGCACCACCCGCCTTTCGGGCAGGTCGGCCGAGATGCGATCGGCACTAAACGTGCCCGCAGGCACCGTGCCATGCACCCCGCCCGAACCAAAAGCGCGGCGCGATTTCAGATCCACCGCCACGCTGCTGGTCACCATGGAATAACCATCGGCGCCCTTGAACTGTACGGGGCCCGACAGGTCCATCCGCTCGCGGTTGATGTCATACCGGCCCGATGTGGCCGAAACCGCGCTGGGCCCATCCTGCATCTGCATTTGCGCCAAGAGATCCTGCATCACCACCACCGGCACCGATGCCGAGTGTTGCACCGCCTGCCCCGCCGTCAGCGAGAAGGCGCGGCCCTGGCTGTCCTGCCCGCGATAATGGGCCTGTGATACGGCAAGTCGCTCCTTGGCCATGGCCACCTTGTTGCGGTCGAGCAGAAAGCTGACTTCCCCACGCGGGAACATCGGCGTGATGATCATCACCGCGCCGATCATGCCCACGCCAATCGGCAGAGCGGAAAACAGGAAACGCACCTTGCGGTCATGCGGCCCGCCGGGCGCGGCATCAGCCCGCCGGCGGTTGCGCAGGGTTTCGGCGCTGCCACTCATCGGCGCAGGATCAGGCGGCTTCGTGGCTGAAAATATCGTGGTCGGGCCAACCGGCCAGATCCAGCGCGGCGCGATGCGGCAGGAAGTCGAAACAGGCCTGTGCCAGTTCCATCCGCCCTTCGCGTTCCAGCCTTTGCACCAGAATAGCCATGGCGGCATGCAAATAGCGCACATCGCTGGCGGCATATTCGCGCTGCGCGTCGGACAGGTCTGCCCCGCCCCAATCGCTCGACTGCTGTTGCTTGGACAGTTCCTTGCCCAGCAATTCGCGCACCAAATCCTTCAAACCATGCCGGTCGGTATAGGTGCGGACCAGCTTGCTGGCGATCTTGGTGCAAAACACCGGCGCTGCGGTAATGCCCATATAATGCTGGATCGCGGCAATGTCGAAACGGGCGAAGTGATAGATCTTCACCCGCTCCGGATCGGCCAGCACAGCGCGCAGATTGGGCGCGGCATAATCGCTGCCGGGCTTGAAGCGGACGAGATGCTCGTCCCCCCGCCCGTCGGCAATCTGCACAACGCACAGCCGGTCGCGGGCCGTGATCAGGCCCATGGTTTCGGTGTCCACCGCAACCGCGCCGGGAGCCAGCACGCCTTCGGGGAGATCTTCTTCGTGGAAATAGACAGCCATTATGTCTTCCTGCTTAGGCCCATCTGTGCGAGGTGAAAAGCCCCGTTTAAGCCTGCGAGACGATTATGACCAGCACCGACCTGTTGCCCGCCAGTTGGGAGCCTGCCTTGGGCGAGCTGTGGCATGGCGCGATGGGCACGGAGCTGCGCGCCTTTCTGGCGGCGGAGGAAGCGGCGGGCAAGGTGATCTATCCCCCCGCAGGGCAGAGGTTGGCCGCGCTGTCGCTCACGCCTTTGCCAGAGGTCAGGGTGGTGATCCTGGGCCAAGACCCCTATCACGGCGCAGGGCAAGCGCAGGGGCTGGCTTTCTCGGTGGCGCAGGGCTGCAAATTGCCGCCCAGCCTGCGCAACATCTTCAAGGAATTGCACAGCGACCTTGGCCTGCCCCCCGCGGCCCATGGCGATTTATCATCCTGGGCACAGCAGGGGGTGCTGCTGCTCAACAATGTGCTGAGCGTCGAACAGGCCAAACCCGCCAGCCACGCAGGCAAGGGTTGGGAAGCCATCACCGATGCCTGCATCCGCGCCGTGGCCGCTGGCCCCGCCCCCTGCGCGTTCATCCTGTGGGGCAGCCATGCGCAGAAGCAGGCCGATCGGCTGGGGCTGGAGGATGGGCGCCATCTCTTGCTGCGCGCCCCGCACCCCAGCCCGCTATCGGCCTATCACGGCTTTTTCGGCAGCAAGCCCTTCAGCCAGACCAATGCCTTTTTGCAGGACAAGGGACGGGGCATCATCGACTGGCGCCTGCCACCTGCCTCAGGCGGCCAACCATTGTTGATTTAGCAGGGCCGCCATCTTCTTGCGCACGCGCAGCATCGCACTATCGCGTTCATCGGCAATGCGGCGGCAGAAATCCTCGGCATCCAGCCGGATCTTCATCGCCTTCTCCACCTTGAGCGCCAGGCTTTTCGCATCCTCGTCCGCGTCAAACAGCAGGCCATGCTGCAATTCCTGCGTCACCGCCGCCAAGGAAGGCGTGTTCGACACCAGCACCGGCACGCCCGACATGGAATATTCGTAGAGCTTGTTGGGGGCGGCGTAATAGTGATTCTTCACGTCGAAAGGATAGGTCACCAGCCCCAAATCGGCATAGGCGGTGACCTGCGGCAAATCGACCACCGGCAATTTGCCCAGCATGGCAAAGCGCCCTTCACGCGCAAAACGCTCGCCGCGCGCCGCCAAGGCGGCGGCCGATGGCCCATCGCCGACGATCACCAGACGATAATGGGCAGGCAAATGGTCCAGCACATCGATGAAACGGCCCACCGCTGGCCCAAAGCGCAGATCGCCCTGATACAGGATAATCCGCTCCTCCTCGTTCGCCTTGCGCAGAATGGGAAAGCGTTCCGCCGCGTTCGACGCCACGGTTGAGGTGGCCTGACTCTGCATGGGAATATTACGCATGGCCTCGGGCATCTCCCGCAATTGGCAGGCCTCCTGCATCAGGGCCGCGCGTTCGGGATTGGCCGCGATCACCAAATCGCAATAGCGCGCCATCCTCCGTTCCAGCCAGCACCAGAAGCGGGCCTGACGCGACACCGGTTCCTGCGGAAAATGCTGCATCAATTCATAGGAATCATAGACCAGCGGCACGCCCAACATCCGCGCAGCCAACCAACCGGTAAAAACCGAGAAGAAATTTTCCGCCACAATCATGTCGGGACGTAGCCGCCGCGCCTCGCGCAAGGTGGCCACCAGCACGGTCCAATGGCGGCGAAGCGGGCTCCACGAAGGCTGCAACCGCACCGAACGTCGACCTGTGGGGCGCACCAGATCGCCCTGCTGCAAGGTCATGTCCAGCACATGCAACTGCCCCAAAGGACGCGCCACCTCGATCATGCGCGCCGCGCGCCCGTCAAAATCGAGATCCCGGTAGAGAAGGAAGAGAATCTTTTTCATGGCAGCGCCTTCAAATCCATAATGGATAGATTACCTATATATCTGTTATATACAAATAATTGACGTAGATTGCGACGGAAAACACGTTGGAGGAACCGCAGATTCTCCACATTTGTCCATTCTGGACTGACCCTTCAAACTGCAAACAGGGAAATAGCGCGCATGAACATCACCGACCTGCAAAAAGCCATCGGCGCCAAGGCCGACGGCATCTGGGGCGAAGGCTCGCGCAAGGCGCTGCTCAATGCCTTTACCAATGCCAATCCCGCCGCAGGCAAAATCACGCCTGATCAGTTGAAGGAATTGGCCACCCGCCTGAAAGTGTCCGTCAAGCAGATCGCGGCGGTAGCCTCGGTGGAGGCGGGCGGCAGCGGTTATGACGCCAGTGGCAAGCCTAAAATCCTGTTCGAGCGCCACAAGTTCTACAAGCTGACCGGCGGCATCTATGGCGAAACCACTTTCAGCAACAAGGCTGCGGGTGGCTATAATGAAAACAGCTGGGACAAGCTGGCCGGTGCCATTGGCACGGGCGCTGTCGATGCGGCCTTCATGTCGGCCTCATGGGGCAAGTTTCAGGTTATGGGCGAATATTGGGACGAGTTCCATTTCGCCTCGCCCTTTGCCTTTGCCTTCTCCACCGTGGCTTCGGAAAAGGCGCATTATGAAATGCTGGCCAATTATGTCGAGGTCAACCATCTGCAGGATGAAATGGCCAAACTGTCGACCAATCCGGAAGATTGCCGCGCCTTTGCCAAGGCCTATAACGGCCCTGCCTATGTGAATTTCAATTATCACAGCAAGCTGGCGCAAGCGATGAAGTAAGCAGGTACGAGAGGGTAGCCTTGAACCGCTACCCTTTCGCCATCGCGTGGATCAGGGCGATCGCCACATCCAGCAGCGTGGCCCCGGCAATCGGTGCCAGCAGCAACATCAGGACGTTGAAGCCGACCAACCCCAGCACCATCCGCTCGTTCCGCTTTGACAATTGGGGTTCGCGGCGTGGGGGCGGGTTCCATGGTTCATGCGGCGGCTGGGGGTCGCGCAGGTCAAGGAACATTGGCAGGCTCTCGTCTTGTGGATCAGGCCTGCCACCATAGATGCCCCGCCCGCCCCGCCAAGCTGCGCCAAAGGGCCAAAACAAAAGGGGCGCCTGCGGCCAAGCCGGCAGACGCCCCCTTTATCGTTGCAACGCGGATCAGCGCGGCAGTTGGGTCGTGCCCATCAGCGCCTCGTCCACCGCACGGGCGGCCTGACGGCCTTCACGGATCGCCCAGACGACAAGGCTCTGGCCACGGCGCATGTCGCCGCAGGCAAAGATCTTCTCGTCGCTGGTGCGATAGCTGTTGGTGTCGGCCTTCACATTGCCGCGGGCATCCAGTTCCACGCCAGCCTGATCCAGCAGACCAGCCTTGCGCGGGCCGACAAAGCCCATGGCCAGCAGAATGAGGTCGGCCTTGAGCGTGAACTCGCTGCCTTCCACTTCCACCATCTTGCCGCCCTGCCATTCGACACGGACGCATTCCAGACCGGTGACAATGCCGTTTTCGCCCACAACGCGCTTGGTCAGCACGGCGAATTCACGCACCACGCCTTCCTCATGGCTGGTCGAGGTGCGCAGCTTCAGCGGCCAGTTCGGCCAGCTCAGCGCCTTGGCTTCCTTTTCAGGAGGACGCGGCATGATTTCCAGCTGCGTCACCGACAGGGCGCCCTGACGGTTCGAGGTGCCCACGCAGTCGCTGCCGGTGTCACCACCGCCGATCACCACCACATGCTTGCCCGTGGCGGTCAGGCTGCCACGCGGCGCGGCGCGGATTTCATCGTCGCCCGCCACGCGCTTGTTCTGCTGCGTCAGGAATTCCATCGCAAAGCGCACGCCGGGCAGTTCATAGCCCGGAATGTTCAGCGGACGCGGATCTTCCGCACCGCCTGCCAGCACGATGGCGTCAAAGTTTTCCTTCAACGATTCCACCGAAACATGCACGCCCACTTCCACCGAAGTGCGGAAGGAGACGCCTTCGGCCTCCATCTGCACCATGCGGCGGTTGATGAGATGCTTCTCCATCTTGAAGTCAGGGATGCCGTAACGCATCAGCCCGCCGATACGGTCGTTCTTTTCGAACAGAGTGACCGAGTGGCCTGCGCGCGCCAACTGCTGGGCAGCAGCCAGACCGGCGGGGCCAGAGCCGACCACCGCCACGCTCTTGCCCGACTTCTTGGCGGGAACCTGCGGCTTGATCCAGCCGTTTTCCCACCCCTTGTCGACAATGGCGCATTCGATCGACTTGATCGTCACCGGCTGGTCAATGATGTTCAGCGTGCAGGCCGCCTCGCAGGGCGCGGGGCAGATACGGCCGGTGAACTCGGGGAAATTGTTGGTCGAATGCAGCACTTCCAGTGCATTCTCCCAATCGCTTTCATAGACCAGATGGTTCCAGTCCGGGATAATGTTGTTCACCGGACAGCCATTGTGACAATAAGGAATGCCGCAATTCATGCAGCGCGAAGCCTGCGCCTTCAGCGCGGGTTCGGCATGCGGAATCACGAATTCCTTGTAATGCGCCACGCGTTCCTTCGGGTCCGCATAGGTGCGGTCCTGACGGTCAAGCTCGAGAAAGCCGGTTTCCTTGCCCATAATTCAATCCTTCCTTCTCGAACCTTATTCCGCGGCGACCGTTTGCGCAGCAAGGCGCTCGGCCTCGAACTGCTTCAACGCCTTGGCGTAATCGCGCGGCATCACCTTGACGAACTTGGCCAGCGTGGCGTCCCAGTCTTCCAGCAGCTGCGCGGCGCGCTTGGAGCCGCTGTGCAGATGGTGGCGTTCCAGCAGGATGCGCAGACGTTCCGCGTCGTGACGCAGCATGTCGCCCATGCCCAGATCGTTGACCGATACCGTGCGCTGCTGCGGACGGCCCGAACCTTCCTCCTCGTCACGCTCGGCGCTGATCGGCAACAGGTCCACCTGCGCCTTGTTGACCAGCTCGCCGAACTTGCCGTCCTCGTCATAGACATAGGCCACGCCGCCCGACATGCCGGCTGCAAAATTGCGGCCGGTCTTGCCCAGCACAACCACAACGCCGCCCGTCATATATTCGCAGCCATGGTCGCCCGTGCCTTCCACCACGGCAATCGCGCCGGAGTTACGGACGGCAAAGCGTTCACCTGCCACGCCGTTGAAGAAGGCCTCGCCCGAGATCGCGCCATAGAGCACCGTGTTGCCCACGATGATGTTCTGGGTCGGATCGCGGTCGACATGGGAAGGCTGGCGCACGATCACACGACCGCCCGACAGGCCCTTGCCCACATAGTCATTGCCGTCACCGGTCAGCTCCAGCGTCACGCCATGGGCGAGGAAAGCGCCGAAGGACTGGCCAGCGGTGCCGGTCAGGCTGACATGGATCGTGTTGTCAGGCAGACCCGCATGGCCATAACGCTTGGCCACTTCACCCGACAGCATCGCGCCGACGGTGCGGTTGACGTTGATCACCTTGCGCTCGATGCGCACCGGCTTGCCTTCGACCAGAGCATCCGAAGCGGCCACGATCAGGTCATTGTCCAGAGCGCCGCCCAGACCATGATCCTGCGTCTCGCTCCAGTTCAGCGTGGGCGAAGTGCCCTCGGGAACCTGATGCAGCAGGCGCGACAGGTCGATGCCCTGCGCCTTCCAGTGGTGCACGGCACGGCTGGGTTCCAGACGGTCCACACGGCCCACCATTTCGGCAAGGGTGCGGAAGCCCATTTCGGCCATGATCGCGCGCAGCTCTTCGGCAACGAAGAAGAAGTAGTTGATCACATGCTCGGGCTGGCCGGTGAAGCGGGCGCGCAGGACGGGGTCCTGCGTGGCCACGCCCACGGGGCAGGTGTTGAGATGGCACTTGCGCATCATGATGCAGCCAGCGGCGATCAGCGGCGCGGTGGCAAAGCCGAACTCATCCGCGCCCAACAGCGCGGCAACCGCCACGTCACGGCCCGTGCGCAGACCACCATCGGCCTGCACGCAGATGCGCGAACGCAGGTTGTTGAGCAGCAACGTCTGCTGGGTTTCGGCCAGACCGATTTCCCACGGGCTGCCCGCATGGGTCAGCGAGGTGAGAGGCGAAGCACCGGTGCCGCCTTCGTAACCGGAGATGGTCACATGGTCGGCACGTGCCTTCGACACGCCTGCGGCCACAGTGCCCACGCCCACTTCCGACACCAGCTTGACCGAGATACGCGCGCCGGTGTTCACGTTCTTGAGATCGTGAATGAGCTGCGCCAAGTCTTCGATCGAATAGATGTCATGATGCGGCGGCGGCGAGATCAGGCCCACACCCGGCGTCGAGTGACGGGTCTTGCCGATGGTCTTGTCGACCTTGTCGCCGGGCAGCTGGCCGCCTTCGCCGGGCTTGGCACCCTGCGCCATCTTGATCTGGATATCGTCGGCATTGACCAGATATTCCGTCGTCACGCCAAAGCGGCCGGAAGCCACCTGCTTGATCGAGGAGCGCAGCGAATCGCCATTGGCCAGCGGAGTGAAGCGCGCGGGGTCTTCGCCGCCTTCGCCGGTGTTCGACTTGCCGCCAATGCGGTTCATGGCAATCGCCAGCGTGGTATGCGCTTCCCAGCTGATCGAGCCATAGCTCATCGCGCCGGTGGCAAAACGCTTCACGATTTCCGAAGCGGGCTCGACTTCGCTGATATCCAGCGGCTTGTCGGCCTTCTTCAGGTCGATCAGACCACGGATGGTCAGATTGCGCTGCGACTGATCATTGATCGTCTCGGCAAATTCCTTGTACTTTTCAGGAATATTGCCGCGAACCGCGTGTTGCAGGCTGGCGATGTTGCTGGGCGTCCAGGCATGTTCCTCGCCGCGCAGGCGATAGCCATAGATGCCGCCCACATCGAGCATGTTCTTGTAGATCGGGTTGTCACCATAGGCCGCCGCATGGCGACGCACGGTTTCTTCCGCGATTTCCTTGATGCCCACGCCTTCGATCGTGGTGGCGGTGCCGGTGAAATAGGCATCCACAAATTCGCTCGACAGGCCGATGGCGTCGAAGATCTGCGCGCCGCAATAGGACTGGTAGGTGCTGATGCCCATCTTGGACATCACTTTCAGGATGCCCTTGCCCACGGCCTTGATGTAGTTCTTCTTCACCGCCTTGGCGTCAAGCTCGATGCCCTTCTTCACGCGGATTTCTTCCAGCGTTTCAAAGGCCACATAGGGGTTGATCGCTTCGGCGCCATAACCGGCCAGCACGCAGAAGTGATGCACTTCACGCGCTTCGCCGGTTTCCACCACCAGACCGGTCTGCATACGCAGGCCCTGACGCACCAGATGATGATGCACAGCCGCCGTCGCCAGCAGGGCGGGCATAGGGATACGGTCCGGACCCTGCGCGCGGTCAGACAGGATCAGGATGTTGTGATCGGCCAGCACCGCTTCGGTGGCCGCCCAGCACATTTCCTTGATCGCCTGCGCCAGACCTTCGGCGCCGGTCGAAGCGTCCCAGGTGGTGTCAACCGTGGTGGTGCGGAAAGCGCCGTCGAGCGCGGCTTCCACGCTGCGGATCTTGGCCACATCTTCGTTGGTCAGGATCGGCTGATCGATTTCCAGACGCTTGTGGCTGCCCGCATCGCGGCCCAGCAGATTGGGGCGCGGCCCGATCATGCTGACCAGCGACATGACCAGTTCCTCGCGGATCGGGTCGATCGGCGGGTTGGTCACCTGCGCGAAGTTCTGCTTGAAATAGTCATAGAGCAGACGCGACTTACGCGACAGCACGGCAATCGGCGTGTCGGTGCCCATCGAACCCAGCGGATCATCGCCATTGCGGCCCATGGGTTCAAGGAACTTGGACACATCTTCCTGCGTGTAGCCAAAGGCCTGCTGGCGGTCGAGCAGGCTGGTGGTGTCCACCGGCAGCTGCGCCAGTTCAGGCTCCACCACTTCCAGATCCTTGAGGTTATACTGGGCCTGTTCCAGCCATTCCTCATAGGGTTCTGCATTGGCGAGGCTGGCCTTGATTTCCTCGTCCTCGATGATGCGGCCCTGATCAAAGTCGATCAGCAGCATCTTGCCGGGCTGGAGGCGCCACTTGCGGGTGATGTCTTCCTCGGCGATCGGCAAAACGCCGCTTTCCGAAGCCATCACCACCACATCATCCTTGGTCACCAGGAAGCGGGCGGGACGCAGGCCGTTACGGTCCAGCGTGGCGCCAATCTGCTTGCCATCGGTAAAGGCGACAGCGGCGGGGCCATCCCAAGGCTCCATCAGCGCGGCGTGATATTCATAGAAGGCACGGCGCTTGGCATCCATCAACGGATTGCCTGCCCACGCTTCGGGGATCAGCATCATCACGGCATGGGCCAGCGGATAGCCACCGGCCACCAGCAGTTCCAGCGCATTGTCGAGGCTGGCCGTGTCCGACTGGCCATGCGGGATCAGCGGCCACATCTTGTCCAGATCGGGACCGAGCAGGTCCGACTGCATGGTGCGGCGGCGCGCATTCATCCAGTTCACATTGCCGCGCACAGTGTTGATTTCACCGTTATGGGCAATGAAGCGGAAGGGATGTGCCAATTTCCAGCTGGGGAACGTGTTGGTCGAGAAACGCTGGTGCACCAGACCCAGAGCCGACACGCAAAGTGGGTTCAGCAGATCAGGGTAGCATTCACCAACCTGGTTCGCCAGCAGCAGACCCTTGTAGACAATCGTCTTGCTGGAGAAGCTGGGCATATACAGCTCGGTGAGCCCTGGCAGGCCATGCTTTTCAGCCAAGGCCGCCAACGGATTCTGCGTCTGCTTGCGGATCGCCAGAATCTTGCGCTCGAAAGCGTTCTGGTCAGGCGTGTTCTCGCCGCGTGCGATGATGCACTGACGGATCACCGGCATGGATTCGACCACGGTCTTGCCCAGCGTAGCGGTGTCCACCGGAACATCGCGCCAGCCGATCAGGACCTGGCCTTCCTTCTCGATGAACTTTTCGAACGTATCGACCACAAAATTGCGGCTCGCTTCGTCCTGCGGCAGGAAGCACATGGCCACGGCATAATCGCCCGGCTGGGGCAGCGTCAGGCCAGCGCCATTCGCCCAATCGCGCAGCAGCGCATCGGGGATCTGGATCAGAATGCCCGCGCCATCGCCCAGCAGCGGGTCCGCGCCAACGGCACCGCGGTGGTCAATGTTTTTAAGAATTTCCAAAGCCTGCGTAATAATCTTGTGGCTTTTCTCGCCTTTAATATGGGCGACAAAACCAACACCGCACGCATCGTGCTCGTTACGCGAATTGTAGAGGCCCTGGGGCTCTGGAAATCCCATCGACTATCTATCCTGCATACCTCGAACCCACCGCACCGCGGCAGTTCGGACCTGAACCCTGTTATGGAGCGCGAATCTCCTACCGCCTTAAGGCAGCAGACATACGCAATATGTCCCATGCAGGCTGAAAGGCGATTTTGCAACCGTGAATGGGCAACAGAGTCCCGCTTTGGCCCATAGGTGTAGCAAGGAAAGGGATATTTTCACCGCAAAGGCACACTATTTGCTGCGCGGCGAGCCCGCGAACAGGCAACTATTGAACCTGCCGTAACCCTGCGAGAGCCGCGCGCAAGGCCGCGCTGGTCTGGTCATTGGCGGGGATCGAGCCTTGTTGCGACGCAGCAGGATTCGCCTCCACCACGCCCGACTGTTGCTGCGCCGCAACAGTAGCCGACTGCCTGCGCTGCATCGCCACGGCCAGCCTTTCGATCAATTCCACATGGCCCAACGCATCCAGCGGCGCGGAGGTTAGCCGTTCGGCCGCATCGGATTCGGGAACCGGCACCGGCAAAGGCTTGTCCACCATGCGCGGAATGTTGCGCAGCGGAAGCGCATCTTTGGCCGAGATGACCGGTGCAGGCTCCAACGGCTCCGGTTCCTCAGGCGCCACCACGCTTACGCGAGGGGCGGGGCTGGGCACGGGGGCAGAGGAAATGTCATGCGCCTCATAGGGCGTCAGCGGCGTGCCCCGCACCGGATCGAGCGGCGAGAGCGGCGCAGGCTGGTTCAATTCGGCCAGAGGCGGCGGCGCAGGCTCGGCGGGAACAGGGGCCAAAGGCAAGGCTGTATCCAGCACCAAAGGCTCCACCGCTGCGGCGGGTGCGGGAGCGGGAATATAGGAAGGCTCGGGCTGATAGGGGACCGGCTCATAGGCGGGGGCCTCATGGCCGGTATGGTCAAAACCATAGGCGCCCAATTCATCATGGGCATGGATCGGACGGCGCGCGGGCGCATCGGGATGGCCGTCTCCGGCACGGCGGCGGCGGTAATCCACCTTGTCATCCTGCACCTGCGGCGCAGCATCGCCCACCAGCCAGCGCAGCACCAGATGGCCCAGCAAGGCCCCGACCAGACCAAAGCCCAGCGCGATCAGCAAGCGCGCGGTCACGCCAAGCGGCGGCTCGGCCATGGGCAGGATGGTGTTGATCTGCAAGGCCAGCACCAGTCGCTCGATCAATTCGCCCCGCACCGCCAGCGCCGATAGCGCAAAAGCGGCCATGAACCATACCGGCACCAGCGTGCCCATCAACGGATGCGTCAACACCCGCCGCCAGTCATGCCCTTGATCGATATGTTGCCTTGCCAAGATTGACGCGCCCTTTGCTGTTTTACGCTCCGGCGCTGTCCCGGGCTGCTGCGACTCGCAGCCTTTATCGGGGAAGCACCCTGGCGTTAACCACTTTATTGGGTGCCACCCTTTGGTAAACAAGTTGATAATTTCTGGCATTCATGGCCCAATCATGGGCGGAAATCACATGGGCCTGTCCAGCTTTGCGCCGCGCCTCCCATGTGCTGCGATCGGCCAGCAGATCGGCCAGTGCGGCCGCGCAAGCGGCTGGATTATCAGGCGTAAACAGCGTTCCGGTCACCCCGTCCTGCATCAATTCGCGGTGACCACCCACATCGGATGCAGCCACCAACTTGTCCTGCGCCATCGCCTCTAGGGGTTTTAACGGAGTTACCAAATCGGTCAAACGGCTGCGTTTGCGCGGGTAAGCCATGATGTCGCACAGCGCGTAATAGGTCTCCACCTCGCTATGCGGCACGCGGCCCATGAAGCGAATCGCGTCTTTGGCGGGCGAGAAAGCCGCGCGTTGGCGCAAAACCTCCTCCATCGGCCCGCCGCCCACCAGCAACAGCCGCGCATCGGGCTGTGCCGCCACCAGCGCGGGCATGGCCTCGATCAGATCGTCAATGCCTTCATAATCATAGAAGCTGCCAATGAAGCCAATCGTCGGGCAACGCAGACCATGGGACATCAAGCCCAGCTTTTCCGCCAGCGCCAGATCGGGCGGCACCGGTTGGCCAAACATGGCCAGATCCACCCCGTTGGGCATCAGGCTGATCTTGGCCGCCGGCACGCCCCGCGCCACCAGATCCTGCCGCAGCCCATCGCAAATGGTCACCACCGCATCGGCTCTGGCCACCACATAATTTTCCAGCGCGCGGGTCAGGCGATATTTCACATCCCCTTCGCGCCCCGTGCCATTGCCGACCGCCGCATCTTCCCAAAAGGCGCGGATTTCATAGACCAAGGGCAGGCCGAGTCGCTTTGCCGCCATCAGTCCCGCCAGCCCGCATAAAGCAGGCGAATGGGCGTGGAGAATATCGGGCATCCAATCCTTGCAAGCCGCCACGATCGAATCGGCCAGCAAGCGCACCTCGCGCCATTCGCGGATACCCACCGGCCCTGTGGCCGCGCCGCGCGTGCGGCGGAAATGCAGTCCTTCGGCCTCCTCCTCATCCGCCCCCTTGGCCGTGTGGCGCAGGCCGGTGATGCCACGCACCTCCCAGCCCATGCCCTCCTGCGCCTTCAGGATCGCGCGGGTGCGGAAAGTATAGCCGCTATGCATCGGCAGCGAGTGGTCGAGTATATGCAGAACCCGTGTCATGCTGCCTTTTCCTAAAGATAAAGGCTTAACGTCCCGTCAACCGCTTTGCTTTAGGACTATGGGCCACACAGGAAAGGGGGCCCGCATGATCGACTTTTTCGCGCTGGGCGTTACCCATGCGCTGCTGCTGCTGGCGGCATTCCGCCTGCTCTCGCGCAAGGATCTGGACCATGTCCCGCGTGAGGAACAGCCCGGCGGCGCCCCCTCCTCCATTCCCAAATTAAGCCGCCATGTCCCGCAAAGGCCGCAAGCGCGGCGCATGGCACCAAGCCTGAAACGCCGCGAGTCCCACCGCCCCGATGCGTGACATATTCCTATCCCTGTTCATGCTCGCCTTTTTGTTGGCGGGCCTGCGCCGGCCCTTTGTCTGGGTGCTGGCCTATCTCTATGTCGACATTCTGGCGCCGCAAAAGATCTCCTATGGCCTGCTCAGCCATGTGCCGCTCTCGCTGCTGGTGTTCTTTCTGGCCGTGGTCGGCTGGGTGTTTTTCGACAACAAAATGGGCAGCCGCGCCTCGATGCGACAGGGGATTATGGTCCTGTTGCTGGCCTATTGCTTTTTGACCACCCAGACCGCCGATTTCCCCGATCCGGCAGCGGCCAAATGGGCATGGGTGTGGAAATCGCTGGTTTTTGCCATTTTCCTGCCTTTCACCCTGCGTACACCCTTGCGCATAGAGGCTGCAGCGCTGGTGATGGTGATGGCGGCGGGCGCGCTGATCATTGACGGCGGGGTCAAGACGCTGGCCGGTGGCGGGGGCTATGGCGAACTGGCCTTTTTCATCAATGATAACACCGGCCTTTATGAAGCCTCGACGCTGGCCTGTGTGGCGATTGCCATCATCCCGCTGATCCTGTGGCTGGGCAAGAATGGGACGATCTTTCCACCCGACTGGCGCACGAAACTGTTCTCCTATGCGCTGACCTTTTCCGCTTTGTTGATCCCTGTGGGTACCGAGGCGCGCACTGGCCTGCTTTGCGCAGGGCTACTGGCGGTGCTGATGATGCGCTCGGTACGCTATCGCTGGCTCTATCTGGCCGGTTTGGCGCTGGCGGGGCTGGCGGTGCAGCCCTTGCTGCCCTCCAGTTTTTCCAGCCGCATGGGCACGATCGAGAACAACAAGGCCGACCAATCCGCCTCCACCCGCCTTGCGGTGTGGAAATGGACGCTGTCCTATGCGGGCGATCATCCCTTTGGCGGGGGTTTTGATTCCTATCGCGGCAACAAACTGGTGGTGAACACCAAGCAGGAGGAAGGCAGCGGCGCCACCGTACAGGTCAATAGCAACAAGATTGTCGATGCAGGCCGCGCCTTCCACTCGGCCTATTTCGAAATGCTGGGCGAACAGGGCTGGCCGGGCCTGGCGCTGTGGCTGATCCTGCAAATCAGCGGCTTGCTGCAACTCGAAGCCATCCGCCGCCGCCTTCGCAAGAGCGAAGGTGCGCAGGACCGGCGCGATGCCGATCTAGCGCTGGCGCTGCAACAGGGGCATCTGGTCTATCTGCTGGGCGCAGCCTTTGTCGGCATCGCCTATCAGCCCTTCATCTATATGCTGATCGCGTTGCAAATCGCGCTGGTGCAGCAGGTGCGCCGCCGTACCGAAATGCGGCTGAACCCGCTGGCCCGCCGCGTGGTGGTGGCGCGGCCGCATTCTATGCCTGACGTGGCATGAGGAGCGCGAAACCCGCCCAATTTGCGGCCCTGACCGGCCTGCGCGGGCTGGCGGCTTGGCTGGTGGTCTTGTTCCACACCCGCCTTGCGCTTGGGCCTTTGCTGCCGCCTTGGGCGATGCTGGCGGCGGGCAAGGGCTATCTGGCGGTGGACTTGTTCTTCATCCTGTCGGGCTTTGTCATCTGGCACTCCTATGCCGATAGTTTGCAGGCCGAGGCGCGGCGGGGACAGATTCTTGGGGCGGCCCTGCGTTTCTGGTGGCGCAGACTAGCGCGGATCTGGCCACTGCATGGGGTGATGCTGGCGGCTTGCGCAGGGCTGGCGCTGCTGTTGCTGGCCACGGGGCGTCCGGCGCCGCGTTATCCTTGGGCAGAACTGCCCCTCCACCTGCTCTTGATGCAGAACTGGGGCTTTACCGCCGAGCTTAGCTGGAACGATCCGGCATGGTCGATCTCCTGCGAAATGGCGGCCACATGGCTGTTCCCGCTACTGGTGCTGGTGCCTTGGGGTCGGCTGCCGCGTTGGGCCTTGGGGCTGATCGGGCTGATGTTGCTCGCACTGCTCTGGGCCTATTTCTATGTGGAGACAGGGGGCATGCTGGGGCGGGATGTGACCCGCACCGGATTGTTGCGCTGTTTGCTGGAATTCTGGCTGGGCAATGGTTTGCGAATTGTCTGGGGCTTGGGGCTAGGCTCTGGCTGGTTGCCCGCGCTTGCGGCACTGACCTTGCCCATGGCGAGCATCACTTTGGGCTGGGAAGAGGCCGCTTTCGTGCCCGCCACCATGGCCGCACTGATTCTCTGTCTGGCGCGCGAACAGGTCTGGCTGCCGCTGCGCTGGCTGGGGGCCGATGTGCTACATTGGCTGGGCGAGATCAGCTATGCCACCTATCTATCGCATTTCCTGATCTTTGTGCTGTTTAAACTAGCCTTTGTGCACAGCATGGCAGGCGGCGAACCGCGCATCAGCTGGTGCCAATGGGTGGCCTATTTAATGCTGGTGCTGGCCGCGTCCCACATTCTGCATCGGGCCATAGAAAAACCGGCCCAGCGCTGGCTGAACCGGTTGATCTGAACACTGGGACGTTGGGTTCAACGCTTGGCGTGCTGGGCCATCCATGCTTCCAGCACCGGCGCGATGCGGTTGCGCCATTTGCTGCCGTTGAAAATGCCGTAATGGCCCACGCCCTCCGCCAGCAGATACTGCTTGTGGCTGTCGGGCAGATTATGCGCCAGTTTCAGCGCGGCCTTGGTCTGGCCGATGCCCGAAATATCGTCGCGTTCACCCTCGACCGCCAAGAGCGCGGTATCCTTGATCCCGCCCAGATCGATCACCGCCCCGCGATGGACAAATTCGCCCTTGGGCAGCGAATGCTTCTGGAACACATGCTCGATGGTTTGCAGATAGAATTCCGCCGTCATGTCGCAGACGCTGCGATATTCCTCGTAAAAACTCTTGCTGGCATCCGCGCTTTCGCCATCGCCCGCCACCAGATGGCGGAACATCTGCCAATGGCTCATCATATGGCTTTGCAGGTTCATGCTCATGAAACCGGCCAATTGCAGGAAACCGGGGTAAACCTCGCGCCCCGCGCCGGGATAATGCAGCGGCACGGTGGCAATCACATTATGCTTGAACCAGGGCAGCGGATGGTTGACCGCCACGTCATTGACGCTGGTGGGCGCCTCACGCGTGTCCACCGGCCCGCCCATCATGGTCAGCGTCAGCGGGCGTTGCGGATGGCCATTGGCGCCCATGATCGCCGTGGCGGCATAGGTGGGCACCGAGGGCTGGCACACGGCCAGCACATGGGTGCCTTCATCATTGATATCCTTGCCGGTAAATTCCAGGAAACGGATTACATAGTCGATATAGTCATCAAGATCGAAGCGGCCTTCGGACAAAGGCACCTGACGGGCATCGGCCCAATCGGTGATATAGACCACGCTGCTTTGCACCATACGCGCCACCGTCCCGCGCAACAGCGTAGCATAGTGGCCGCTCATCGGCGCAACAATCAACAGTTTTGGCGCGTCTTTGCCCAATCCAGTATGACTAAAGCGCAGGAGATTGCCGAAAGGGCGCTGCATGACAATCGATTCCGTAACGGAGTAGCTTTCGCCCGCCACCTCTACCGAATCGATTGCAAAGGCGGGCTTGCCCCGCGGCATGGCGGCATGGGCAAACACATCCAGCGCCGAAGCCGCCACCTGCCCCACGCCCAATGCGGACAAGGGATTGGCAGGATTGGACAAAACTTCTGACCAGACCGACGCCATGGCGCTCGCGCCCGACATCAGGCTACGTTGCATCTCATAGGCATTGTACAGCATTTTCTCTTCCCCTGCGCGGAATGACCCGAAAGGCAATTTCTCTTCTTATAACTCATACAATGGCGATGCTGCGGACCAGTTGCAATGGGGCCTTCGGGTAATTACGTGAACATCGGCGCCAGATAGGTGCCAACAACGCTTTGAAAGCCTGTTCCAACGGGCTAAACTTTGGTTTAGGGCCATCCACCATGTCCGCGTCGTCAGCCAACTCGCCCCGCCCCGCCCAAGACGCAAGCCAGAGCGCGGGCGCGGCAGACGCTACAGAACAGGCCAAGCAAGGCAAAAGCCTTGGCCCCCTGCGCATGGTATGGCGCGCGGCGGTGCAATATCCGGGCCGACTGGCGGCGGCAGGCGCGGCGCTGATCGTCACCTCGGCCACCACGGCCAGCGTGCCTTGGGGCTTCCGTCAGGTGGTGGACAAGGGCTTTGCCCGGGGCAGCGATCCGGCGACGATCAATTTCTATTTCGAGCTGCTGATCGGCATGGTGATCCTGCTGGCGATTGGCACGGCGGTGCGCTTTTACAACGTATCCTGGCTGGGTGAGCGCGTGGTGGCCGACATCCGCCTTGCGGTGCAGCGCAACCTGCTGCGCCAGCCCCCCGCCTTTTTCGAGGAAAACAGCCCCAAGGAAATCTCCAGCCGGATGACCTCGGACACCTCGCTGATCGAGCAGGTGGTGGGCACGACCGTTTCGGTGGCCTTGCGCAATCTGATCACCGCGATTGTCGGCGTGGTCATCCTGTTCTTTCTGGCGCCCAAGCTGACCGCGATGCTGGTGATTGCCATTCCGGTGGTGGTCGGTCCCATCGTATGGTTCGGTCGCCGCCTACGCCGCGAATCGCGCTCCAGCCAGGACCGGATCGCCGATATTGGCGCGATGGTGTCCGAAGTGCTGGGCGCGGCCAAAGTGGTGCAAGCCTTCAATCAGGAAACCCGCGAGGCGGAGCGTTTTGCCGGCGCGGTGGAGCGCAGCTTTGAAACCGCCCGCCGCCGCATCACCATCCGTTCAACCATGACCAGCGTGGTGATGGGTCTGGTGTTTGGCGCGCTGGTCCTGCTGATGTGGCGCGGCGCCAATGGCGTGGCCAGCGGCGAGATTTCCGGCGGCATCATCGCGCAATTCGTGCTGACGGGGGCCTTGGTCGCCGGTGCCTTTGGTTCCTTGAGCGAGGTCTATGGCGATCTGGTGCGCGGCGCTGGTGCGGCCAGCCGCCTGTCCGAACTGTTGAGCGAGCGCCCCGCGATTGCCGCGCCTGCCAAGCCCACCGCCCTGCCCAGCCCTGCCCGCGGCGCGCTCAGCTTTGAAAGCGTCACCTTCCGCTATCCCACCCGTCCCGAAGTGCCTGCGCTGGTCGGTTTTGATCTGAAGATCGAGCCGGGCGAGACGGTGGCGATTGTCGGCCCCTCCGGCGCGGGCAAATCCACCATTTTCCAACTGGCCGAGCGTTTCTATGATCCGCAGGGTGGCATCATCAAGCTGGACGGCGTGCCATTGACCCATGCCGACCCTGCCGCAATCCGCGAACGCATGGCGCTGGTGCCGCAGGAAGGCGTGCTGTTCGCCGCCAGCGCCCGCGACAATCTGCGCTATGGCAATTGGGATGCCAGCGACGAGGCGATCTGGGCCGCCGCCCGTGCCGCCAATGCCGAAAGCTTCCTGCGCGAACTGCCCGAAGGCTTGGACACCTTCCTTGGCGAGAATGGCGCCCGCCTGTCGGGCGGCCAGCGCCAGCGCATCGCCATTGCCCGCGCCATCCTGCGCGACGCGCCGATCCTGCTGCTGGACGAGGCCACCAGCGCGCTGGACGCCGAAAGCGAGGCTTTGGTGCAGGAAGCGCTGGAGCATCTGATGCAGGGCCGCACCACTCTGGTCATCGCGCATCGTCTGGCCACGGTGCGTCAGGCCGACCGCATCGTGGTGATGGAAGGTGGGCGCATTGTGGAAGTGGGCCGCCACGAAGACCTCTCCCGCGCGGGCGGCCTTTATGCCCGCCTTGCAAGTTTGCAATTTGACGAGTCGCGCCTGTAAGGTAATCATGTCAGCGACTTAACGGCTATCTGCCTGATAATAAGGACTAAGCTCCCCCATGTCGCTGCTTCTTACCGCGGGCCTGCTCGGCATTGTCGAAGGCTTGACCGAGTTCCTGCCGGTCTCCTCCACCGGCCATCTCATTCTGGCGGCCAAATTCTTTGGCTATGATGATTCGCAATGGGCGGTGTTTGACATTGTCATCCAGCTGGGCGCGATTCTGGCGGTGGTGGTCCATTACTGGCGCACCTTCTGGGCCGTGCTGCAGGGGCTGATCCGGCGCGAGCCTTTGGCGATCCGCTTTCTGGTCAATCTACTGGTGGCCTTCATCCCTGCGGTGGTGCTGGGGCTGATCTTCAAGAAAAAGATCGATGTGCTGTTGGAAAGCCCGATGGTGGTGGCATGGGCGCTGCTGGTGGGCGGTGTAGCGATTCTGGCCATTGAGCGCGTGGTAAAGCCCGGTGAGTATGAAGGGCTGGGCCAGCTATCGACCAAGAAGGCGCTGGGCGTGGGCTTCATGCAATGTCTGGCGATGATTCCGGGCGTGTCGCGTTCGGGCGCCACGATCATGGGCGCGCTGTGCATGGGCATCAACCGCGCCACGGCGGCCGAATTCAGCTTCTTTCTGGCGATACCCACCATGCTGGGCGCCACGGTGCTGCAATTGGCCAGCCATCGCCATGAATTGATGAGCGGCAGCTCGGCGGTGGGCGTCAACGAGATCGCGGTGGGCTTTGTGGTGTCCTTTGTCGTCGCCCTGGCGGTGATCAAGGGCTTTGTGGCCTATGTGGGCCGCCATGGTTTCACCCCTTTTGCCATTTATCGCATTCTGGCAGGCGCTGCGGCGATCTATGCGCTCTCGCATATGGCCTGATACGCAGCTTCTTGCTTGACTCTGGGGCGCTGCTGTCGCAAGGGGCTGCGCTCTTGCAGGGGACGATGGTTAAACCGCTTCCCCCGCCTGTTTGGATTTACTTTGAAAACTTGGTTGTTGCGCCGCCCTCGGGTGGTTGGCTTCGCCGGGTTCGTTGGGAAATAAGGAAAGCACCGTGGCAAAGCCCGCAACCGTCAAGATCCGGCTGGTTTCGACCGCCGACACCGGCTTCTTCTATGTGACCAAGAAGAACCCGCGCAACACGACCGAGAAGTTCTCGTTCAAGAAGTACGATCCCGTTGTGCGCAAGCACGTCGAGTTCAAGGAAGCCAAGATCAAGTAAGCATTGCGCGATTAGGGTTTTTTAGGAATTCAGGGGCGGTTCATCCGCCCGCCGGTTAAAGCATCGGCCGTGAAGCATCTGAAAAACCTTGTCGCGAATCGGGGCGCATCGGCTTTGACCTTTCGTGTAAAGCTGCTGCCGCTCACGCTTACCCATCTGGCCAAGGGGCTGCTGGTTGCGGGACCGGCGGCCCTTTCCTTGTATGCGGCGCCCGCGTGTGCACAGGCCAATGACAGCGATCTGGCCCATGCCGTGGCCGCCCTGCGCGAGATCGAGACTCTGCGCGCCGATTTCACCCAGCGCAGCGAATCGAGCGGCCAACAGGTGAGCGGCACGATCAGCCTGAAGCGCCCGGGCAAGATCCGCTTCCAATATCAGCGCGGCTATCCGGTGTTGATCGTTTCGGACGGCAAGGCTTTGACCATTGTCGATTCGGAAGTGAAGCAGACCCAGCGCTGGCCGATTGGTAAAAGCCCCCTGGGCGCGCTGCTGAACCCGGCCAAAGACGTGATGCAATATGGCAAGCTGATGCCCAGCCCCGACGGGCAAAGCGTGCTGATCCGCGTCGAGGACCGCAGCCACCCCGAATATGGCGTGATGATGATGAGCTTTGCCCGCAAGGTCAGCGCGCCGGGCGGGCTGGAATTGATGGCATGGCAAACCACCGATGCGCAAAATCGCCGCACCACGATTCGTCTGGCGAATCACCGCTATGGCATCCCGCTGGAAGACAGCCTGTTCCGCGTGCTGAACAATTCCTTCGGCCGCTGACCCCGCCGAAACCTGCGTGAAAGGCCCGCCCCACTGGCGGGCTTTTTTATGCGCCCATAACGCCTGCCTGCGACCAATGGACTCTGGCGCGCGACGAATATGCGACAATCTGCGACAATGCTGCCATTCCCATTCATAAGCGGGAAAGCACAGCCCCCCTATACCGGTTCTCGACAGAACGGACGCAAGCGGGTTTCCCCCCTGTTGCCCGCTCTTCACATCAGATCCGTCTGTCAGCGTGACGAACGCAAACCGAACCCTCGCTTCCCTCTGCCCCCGGGAAGCGGGGGTTTTCTTTGTCCGGCATGGCGCGCCGCCCCAAATTCTTTGCCATCTTCTGCGGCCTCCCCTAAAGCCTGCCGCCATGATCTCGATTGCAACATGGAACATCAATTCGGTGCGGCTGCGGATGCCGCTGGTGGAACGCTATCTGGCCGAACATGCGCCCGATGTGCTCTGCCTGCAGGAAATCAAGACGGTGGCCGAACTGTTCCCCGCAGAGGCTTTTGCCGCGCTGGGCTACACCTATCAGGCGGTGCATGGGCAAAAGGGCTATCACGGCGTGGCGACCGTCAGCCGCATTCCCATCACCGAAGTGAGCCGCCACGATTGGCAAGCCAATGGCGAGGCGCGCCATGTGGGCGTGCGGATCGATGGCTGCGGCGTGGAATTGCACAATGTCTATATCCCCGCCGGTGGCGACGAGCCCGACCGCGAGGTGAACCCCAAATTCGGCCAGAAGCTGGATTTTCTGGCCCGCATGACCGATTGGGCGAGCGCGATTGACCAGCCCACCATCATCTGCGGCGATTTCAACATTGCCCCGCTGGAAAGCGATGTGTGGAGCCACAAGGCTTTGCTCAAGGTCGTCAGCCATACGCCGATCGAGGTGGAAACCTTGGCCGCGTTTCAGGCGGCGCATGGCTTTGTCGATGTGGGCCGCCAATTGATCCCCGCGCCTGAACGCTCCTATTCATGGTGGTCCTATCGCGCCAAGGATTGGCGGGCCAATGACAAGGGCCGCCGTCTGGACCATATCTGGGCCTCGCCCGATGTGGCCGCCAAGGCCAGCGCCCATCGCGTGTTTGAAGACGCACGCGATTGGGAAAAATGTTCGGACCATGTGCCGCTCATCACGGAGTTTGATCTCTGATGCAGGCCGAAGGTTCGCGCAAGGTTGCGCTGGCGCTGGATGCGCTGCGCCATGGCTGGGCGATTGCCATCGGGCCATGGGTGCTGCTGCCCGCCGAAACCGGCTTTGGCGGGGATGTGCTTTCGGGCCAGATGCTGATCTCGGCTGCGCGCGCCGCCACGTTGAAACTGGCCAACCAGCGCGACGCGGCAGAGCCCGAAGCTCCGGTGCTGATCCATGGGGCAGAGGCGTTTGACCTGCCTCTGGCCCGCGCCATTGCCGATCCGGCGCTCGATCTGGCCACGCCGATGAAGGGCCCTTTCCGCGCTTTGCCGATTGCCGATCTGCCTGCAGCGGTGGCAGCGCTGGAACTGGCGCGATTGGCGGGGGTTTTGCCCGCTTTCCTGCTGGATGCCAAAGGCGTCGAACCGGCGGTCACGCTGGCGCCGGAGGATCTGGAAGATTTCAAAGACCCGCGCCATCTGGCCATAGCCAGCCGCGCGCGCCTGCCAGTTTCGGTTTGCGACAGCGCACAGATTGTTGCCTTCCGCAGCCGTGATGATCTGCGCGAGCACGTTGCGCTGGTGCTGGGTAGCCAGAATGCCGACCGGCCGCCTTTGGTGCGCCTGCATTCCGAATGCCTGACCGGCGACGTGTTGGGCAGTTTGAAATGCGATTGCGGGCCGCAGCTTGATGCCGCTCTTGCCGCCATGGCGCAGGAGGCCAATCAGGGCGGCTGGGGCATCCTGCTCTATCTGCGACAGGAAGGGCGCGGGATCGGCCTCATCAACAAGCTGCGCGCCTATCAATTGCAGGATCAGGGTTTTGACACGGTGGATGCCAACACCCGCCTTGGCCTGCCCAATGAGGCACGCGATTTCCCCGTCGCGGCGCGCATGCTGGACTTGCTGGGCGTGGGCGCGATCAGGTTGATGACCAACAATCCTGCCAAGGTGGCGGTGCTGCAATCGGTGGGTGTCAACGTGCTGGAGCGCGTGCCCCACGCCCTGCCCGCCAATCCGCATAATGAACGCTATCTGGCCACCAAGCGCGACCGTTCCGGACATTTCCTGTAATAAAACCTATAGCGCGGACGTTGGGCCTGCGCTGTAATCGCCCGCGTGATCATCCGCCTGATTCAGCCTGTTTTCAAAAGCCTTGCGCTGGTGCTGCCTGCGCTGATCCCGTCATGGCGGTTCTTTGATGCGGTTTCGGCCTCGCCGCGGCTCGATTATGTGCTGTTGGCCAAGCAAACTGACGATAGCGCGGATTGGCGCCCCTTCCGCCCGCGCCCTGAGCGGCTGACCTTCCCCGCCATGCTGCGCCGTATGCTGTGGAATGCCGAGCGTAACGAGAGCCTGTTTCTGGTCAGTTGCAGCGAAAGGCTGGTGCAAAACCCCACCGCGCATAGCCAGAGCGAGATCCTGCGCCGGATCGCCCGCCATCTGGCCCCGCAGGCCGATGCCACGCCTTTCCTGCAAGTGCGCCTGCGCTTTGTCCTGCCCGATGAGGATGGCGCGCTGAACAGCCATGTCGCCTATCTCTCGCCCGTGCTGGCGGTGAAGGATCTGCTGTGACACTCGACGGCGCAATGCAACTCACCACGCTGATGATGGGCATGGCTTTCATCCAGCAGAGCCTTGAACACTTGCGCCCTGCGGCAAGGCCAGCGGAAAGGCTGCTGTTTGTCCCGCGCCTTATGCTCAGCGCGCTTCTGGTGGGCGCGGCCTTAGGCCTGCCAATACCGCCGTTATGGCTACTGGCCATGTTGCTGGTGAACCATATGGTGATCCTGCATTTCTTTGCAGGCCCCTATAATGGCGGGTACGACCGGATGAGCCTGCTGATCCTGCTCTGCCTCACCGCCGCCCATGCCATGCCGCAGCACCGCGAGCTGGCCTTCGGCTATCTGGGCGCGCAGCTCACCCTGTCCTATTTCATCTCCGGTTGGGTGAAAGTGGTGAACCCTGCCTGGCGCAATGGGCAAGCCCTGCGCGATGTATTCCGCTTCTCCGCCTATCCTGCGGGGGAGAATATTCGTGGCTGGGCGCAGCACCCGCGCCTGTTGCTGGCGATGGGTTGGGCGGTGATGGTGTTTGAGCTGGCCTTCCCGCTCGCTCTGGCCACGCGCCCCACGCTGATCCTCGCGCTGGTGATCGCCGCCACCTTCCACGGCGCCAATGCCTGCCTGTTCGGCCTCAACCGCTTCTTCTGGATCTGGCTCTGCGCCTACCCTTCCATCCTGTGGTTGCAGGAGAGGGTTGTTTTCCCGCTACTCCCTTAAACAAAAACGGCGCCCATCACAGGCGCCGCTTTGCTCTGACCAAGCTTTGAAAAATCTCAAGCCGCTTCCTTGTCCACCCATTCGGGATAAAAGGCCGGTTCGCGGGTGGACCAGCCCTGCGCGGTGGCAGCCGCCTCGCTGATCGATTGCAACAGCTTCTTGCGGCGGTCCGGCTTGATATGCGGCAGGGCGGCGGCGGCGCAGAAAGCGCTGGGCAGCCAAGGACGCACATCGGCACCCAACAGGCGTTCATACAGGAAGCGATAGGCGGAAAAGCCGGTCAGCTTTTCCTGCGACAGATCGAAAGCGGTCAGCCGCACGATCTTGCCCATATAGGTTTCCAGCGCGTCGAAACTGCCCTCGCTGGGCTTTTCCCCGCGCAGCGATTTCAGATCCTGATAGACGGCATATTGGCTGCGGATGCTGGCGCTTTCGGCCGCATCGCGCGCCCATAGTTTGAAAGCGTCCTGACGGCCCAGCCCGACATCAAGGCTGCGCTTGATGTAACGCTGCTCGCAGGGGGTGAAGCCCGCAAATTCGCGCAATTCCGCGATTGCCAGCGTCGCCATTCCCGTATTCGCCATTGTCATCAATCCCCAAGCAAGGCCCCCGCTGGGCCGTGCCTGAGGTTTCGCCCGAATCGCGTTGCGATGGCGTTAACCATACATCGGGGAAACACGGAGTTGCGCCAGTTAACTATGGCGAAAAACCCCGGTTTCGGACCTAATGCGAAGGCTCAGATCAGACCGGCCAGCGGGCTGCTGGGATCGGCATATTTGCGCGTGGCCATGCGCCCTGCCAGATAGGCCTCACGCCCGCCTTCCACCGCCAGACGCATCGCACGGGCCATGCGGATCGGGTCTTTCGCCTCGGCAATGGCGGTGTTCATCAACACGCCATCCACGCCCAGCTCCATCGCCACCGCCGCATCCGAAGCCGTGCCCACGCCCGCATCCACCAGCACGGGAACCTTGGCGCCTTCGACAATCAGGCGGATGGTCACGCGGTTCTGGATACCAAGGCCACTGCCGATCGGCGCGCCCAAAGGCATGATCGCCACCGCGCCCGCTTCTTCCAATTGCTTGGCGGCAATCGGATCGTCCACGCAGTAAACCATCGGCGCAAAGCCTTCCTTGGCCAGCACTTCGGTGGCTTTGAGCGTCTCGCGCATATCGGGGTAAAGCGTGCGCGCCTCGCCCAAAACTTCCAGCTTCACCAGATCCCAACCGCCCGCCTCGCGCGCCAGACGCAGGGTGCGGATGGCATCATCGGCGGTAAAGCAACCGGCGGTGTTGGGCAGATAGGTGACCTTTTTGGGGTCGATAAAATCGGTCAGCATCGGCGCGCTGGGGTCCGACACATTCACGCGGCGCACGGCAACCGTCACCATTTCCGCGCCCGAAGCCTCCAAAGCGGCGGCGTTTTGGGCAAAGTCCTTATACTTGCCGGTGCCCACAATCAGGCGCGACCGGAAAGTACGCCCCGCCACGGTCCAGGTGTCATCAGGCGTCACGTCGCCACCTCCCACAAAATGCACGATTTCCAATTCATCCCCATCGGCCAAAGCCACCTGCGCCAAAGTGCTGCGCGGCACGATCACGCGGTTACGCTCCACCGCCACCTTGGCAGGGTTGAGCCCGATGTCGGCCACCAGATCGGCCACGGAGGCGCCCGCCGCGATGCTGCGCGGATCACCATTGACGGTAAGGGAGATTTTGTCAGCCATGGGCAGCCCCATGAACCTTCAATGCGCGCCGCGCAAGTTCCGGATATGGGCAAAGGCCAGCAGAATAACGCCCGGAACCGTGGCGGCCACCTCGGCCAGCCCATGCGGCACCACCAGCCCCAGCGCCATCAGCCCCAGCCCCAGCGCGCCCAGCAGCAAGGGCAGCCTTTGCCCATGGCGCGCCACGCCAAAGCCCAGACCCAAGGCGCCAACGGCAATGGCTACCACCAGCCCCACCTCGTGAAAGCGCGGGTCCAGCAGCACGCCCCCGCCCAGCCCCAGCAGCGACACCAGCACCAGCCCTGACACGCAATGCACAAGGCACAGCGCGGACAGCAGCACACCGGCATGATCCAGCTTGGCGCGAATCGAGGCGAAGGGGTTTCCGATCATCACCCGCCCCATGTATGTAACAATGTATCATCACGCAAGAGGCAAGCTCCGCTATTTTGCACAAGGCCCCGAACATAACCGCAGCCTTTGCCCCTGCGCCGCCCTTGTCCTGCGCGAAATTTACCACCATGCTTGGGGCAACTATCTATCGAGTGAAAGCGCCAACCCATGCCCCATTACCGCCCCTCTACCGCAAAGCCGCTGGCTGTGGCGCGCTGGCTATGGGTGGTGGCCGCGATGGTGCTGGGCATTGTGGTGGTGGGCGGCATCACGCGGCTGACCGAATCGGGGGTGTCCATCACCGAGTGGAAACCGGTCAGCGGCACGCTGCCTCCGCTTACCCAAGGGGCGTGGGAAGAGGAATTCGCCAAATATCGCGCCACGCCGCAATATATCCTGATCAATGGTCCGGCGGGCATGACGCTGGAAACCTACAAGAGCATCTTCTTCTGGGAATGGGTGCATCGCCTGCTGGCGCGCAGCATCGGGCTGGTATTTGCCGCGCCGATGTTGCTGTTCTGGCTGCGCGGACAGATCCCTGCGGGTTACAAGCCGCGCCTGATGGCTTTGCTGGCTTTGGGCGCTTTGCAGGGCGCGGTGGGCTGGTGGATGGTCAAATCAGGCATCGCGCAGGATGTGAAAGTCAGCCATCTGCGCCTTGCCACCCATCTGGGTGTGGCGCTGTTCACGCTGGCGGGGCTGGTATGGACCGCGCTGGATTTACAGGCGCTGGCGCGGGGCAAAGCCCGTTCGCGGCTGACCGGCCTTGGCGCGCTGGCGGGGCTGGCTCTGGCACTGCAATTGATCTGGGGCGCCTTTATGGCTGGCCTGCGCGCGGGCCATGTCGCGCAGGACTGGCCTTTGATGAATGGCGCAATCTGGCCCGGTGCCACGCAAAGCGGCCGCGGATTTGTCGAGGCGCTGACCTATGATCCGGCGATTGTCCATTTCCTGCACCGCTGGTTCGCCTTGGCGGTGCTGATCGCGGTGGTGGTGGTTGCGCGGCGACTCAAAGCCATCGGCGCCCGACCTGCCAGCATCGCGCTGCATTCGGCGGTGGGCACGCAAATCCTGTTGGGCATTGCCACGGTGATGACCGGCGTTTCGCTGCATATTGCCGTTACCCATCAATTGGTGGGGGCGCTTTTGGTGGTCGCCATGGTGTGGAGCCTGCACTGTCTGGGCGCGCCGCAATCGGGGACGCAGG
The DNA here is from genome assembly GCF_004005905.1 of Novosphingobium umbonatum. Lineage (GTDB taxonomy): Bacteria > Pseudomonadota > Alphaproteobacteria > Sphingomonadales > Sphingomonadaceae > Novosphingobium > Novosphingobium umbonatum. The sequence continues at coordinate 2,280 of NZ_SACO01000009.1, read as the reverse complement.
GGGATTTTTCGCGCAAGGGATAAATTCCTGCGGAACCAAATTTGGCCTTAAAGCGTTGATAGGACGACAAACGAAGCCCTTTGCGGTCGCGGCCTAACTTATGGCCCGTTTGTCGGCACCTCTATGCCTGCTCTCGCGCGCCGCGCCGAAAGACCACTCGGCGGCCGATCCCCCTCTGAAGGCGCATCGTGAGCCGGCATAGGGGCTGCCACGAAAGTCGCAATGCCTGCGCGGTATTATTTTACCTTACGTCAAAAGCGCCGGAAACCTTGACTCTGGAACCCCTTTCCAACATTAGGCGCGCAATCCCCCGCTTGGGGTCTGTGCCGATTCCGGCGCGGCCAAGGCGGGGATTGCTGTTCATAGGGGCCAAGCCCCCTGACTTGACGGGAACTCAAAGCCATGAAGGCTCTTTCCAAGGTCACGCAGTCGATCAAACCGGCTGACGTGGAAAAGAAGTGGCATCTGATCGATGCCGAAGGTCTGGTGCTCGGTCGTCTGGCCGTGATCATCGCCAACACGCTGCGCGGCAAGCACAAGCCGAGCTTCACGCCCCACGTCGATTGCGGTGACCATGTTGTGGTCATCAACGCCGACAAGGTGCGTCTGACCGGCAACAAGCTGAAGAACAAGGTGTACTACAAGCACACCGGTTATGCTGGCGGTATCAAGGAAGTGACCGCTGCCAAGGTTCTGGAAGGCCGCTTCCCCGAGCGCGTTCTGGAAAAGGCTGTGGAACGCATGATTCCGCGTGGTCCTCTGGGCCGTGCGCAAATGCGCGCCCTGCACCTCTATGCTGGCGCCGAGCATCCCCATGGTGGCACCCAGCCCCAGCCGCTCGATGTCGCTGCTCGTAACCGCAAGAACAAGGTTGGCGCGTAATGTCCGATAGCATCAACAACCTCGCCGATCTGGCCGAAACCAGCGCTCCTGCCGCTCCTGCCGCCCCCCTGCGCGAACGCGAAGTCGACGCCCAGGGCCGCGCCTATGCCACCGGCCGTCGTAAGGACGCCGTGGCCCGCGTGTGGATCAAGCCCGGCACCGGCAAGATCACCGTCAATGGCCGCGATCAGGAAGTGTATTTCGCACGTCCTACCCTGCGTCTCGTGATCAACCAGCCCTTTGGCGTTGCTGACCGTTCGGGCGCCTATGACGTGGTTTGCACCGTCAAGGGTGGCGGCCTGTCGGGTCAGGCTGGCGCTGTGAAGCATGGCATCAGCCAGGCTCTGGCCAAGTTCGAACCCGCTCTGCGTGGCGCTGTAAAGGCTGCCGGCTTCCTGACCCGCGACCCCCGCGTCGTGGAACGCAAGAAGTATGGCCGTGCCAAGGCACGCCGCAGCTTCCAGTTCTCGAAGCGTTAATCACGCTTCGGCTGGCAGTTCTCGAAGCGCCAATCACGCTTCGTACTGGTGCGAAAACAAAGAGGCGGTCCGGAAACGGGCCGCCTCTTTTGTGGCCGGTTTGACATAGCGCTAGAGTTTTCCACAATTACGGCCCATCAAATTGTCTTTTCATTGAAAAAGCAAGAGCGTGTATGCCAATTTTGGGACATAGCGAAAAAAATCAGACATATTCCGTCCACCACCTAAATCGCATCTATACAGCTGTGGAAGCGTTACGAGGCGTTCACCTACCAAACGAGAAATTGCTAGACGACATTTTGAGCGCGGCTGACGCATTGGAACTGCTTGCATCAACGAGACACGCGGGATGCTCGGCGGCCGAGGCCGCTGTCTCAGCGTGGACGAACGGGCTGATCAATCAACACTACGACGCGAGTTATGATGTCCTCTCAGGAAATGGAGCGCAGCTCGAAGTTAAGTTCAGCAAGCTCAATCAACCAAATAAAAATAGCCGCAATATGCGATGGAATTGGACTAACATTCTTGTAAACTCATCGGATTTTAAAAATCCTACGAATATCTAATAATCGCTGGACAATTCGATGGCAGGTTTTCCCATGAATACCCTATTCCTGACGAAAGATATGCAACCTTCGTCATTCCAAGAAATCATGTAGAAAATCATCGCTCCGAAATCAGACTCTCACCTGCGGCGAGGGGAACAATCGCTTTATCAACCGACCCAAGCAATCCTCACACTCGTTTCATGATACAGCATTTTGCCAAGTCCAAAGCGGACTTGAAAGCTATCTAGGCAGCGTGGACAAATTTGAGCCAGTATCGGGCGGTGGCGAGATAGACCATCCCGAGGAAGCTGCTGGCCAGTTGGTCATAGCGGGTGGCGATAGCGCGGTTGATTTTGAGATGCCCGAACATG
>NZ_SACO01000091.1 GCF_004005905.1 Novosphingobium umbonatum | reverse complement strand
AAGCCACCGATCCGGTCCGGCGCCTCTAAGCACCTACATCGATTCGGTCAACTCCATTCCTCGCAAAAAATACATCCCAACCTAAACCAAGGCTCAACAGCCATGGTTGCGGGGGCAGGATTTGAACCTGCGACCTTCAGGTTATGAGCCTGACGAGCTACCGGGCTGCTCCACCCCGCGCCGGGATGTCCACAACCCATAAGCTCTCCACCACATCCCCTAACCACACA
>NZ_SACO01000090.1 GCF_004005905.1 Novosphingobium umbonatum | reverse complement strand
AGAGCCCAAAGCCGATGTGGGGCGCTACGACACGCTGAGGGAGATGCGTCATGCGTCATGACCCCGCCAGCGCCGCCCCAAGAAGCTAATTGGGGTCGTGATGCTGCGTGGCCTTAAAATGTATGGCATGGCTCAGGCTGTCGGCGATCTGATCGAGCAAGGCGCACCTGCCTTCGACGCGGCCGTTCCTATGCTGTCCCAGTTGCTCAAGGCTGAGATGGCTGAACGCGAAG
>NZ_SACO01000008.1 GCF_004005905.1 Novosphingobium umbonatum | reverse complement strand
CCGGCAATGACAGCTTCCGCTTCAGGGCCAGTTCCGCCACCCCAAAATCCAGAAAGGTATAAACCCAAAGCTTGACCTTGACCGCCATGGGCAGCACATAACCCATACCCACCCGGGTCAATTCTCAGTGAAAATTTACGCCCCTCCCGGGTCAATTCTCAGCGCAACTCAACAGTCAATGCATTGACTGCAAAATTGGCGCCAATTTTCTGGCCGCTGGCGGAATAGATTTGCGCGACAAGGCCGCCATCGCTGCCATCCCCCATCTGGCCGCTGTAGTCCCACCATGCGATGACAAAATTGCCATTGGCCAGACTGGCCATGCGCGGGTTGCATTGGGCGGCATTGGTGGCGGTGTTGACAAGGAATTCGTCCCCGACCTTGGCACCGGCCATGGTGTAGATCTGTGCCTTGATGGCCCAGTCGGAACTATCGCCCAACGAACCGCTGTTGTCGCACCACGCGATCACAAAATTGCCATTGGCAAGGCTGGCGATCGAGGGGTTGGTTTGTTCGTGAGAGGTAGAGGTGTTGACCAGAAATTCGGCGCCGACCTTTGCGCCATTGGCGTTGTAGATTTGTGCCTTGACGCCATAGCTGTTGGCATCGGCATATTGATCGTTCCACGTGATCACGAAACCGCCATCGGCCAGTCGCGCCACCACAGGTTCGTATTGCTCACCCGACGTTTGGGTATTCACCAGAAATTCTGCGCCAAACTTGGTATACTCGGCCATAATGGCTGCCTCTCGCGGAAAAAATGCTTTCTAGCCTCGCGCGTTATCAGCAATGCACATGTAATTATGGGTGTGTGATGGCAACTTGGGGGGTGATTGCCCTCATTGTCATAAATTTAGTGCAAATATTGGTGCGAATGCCTTGTGCATAGGGTGTATGAATAAGACAAAACCGCCGGTTTTGCCGAAGCTTCATTGGTCGGCTTCGATGTATTAGATTTTACATTCCGAGAGGATTTGCAAGTCATTTTAGGCTTTAAGCCATTAAGTAATATAGATAAAATGGTCTAACTTGGCGGAATTTTGTTATTCGCCATCACCGCGTGCTTCGCGATCCTCGAACCAGCGCCATGGGATCGTCATGGTTTCGACGCAAAAAAAAGGGGCGGCTTCCCCTATGGAAAGCCGCCCCTTGATTGTTCGCTTGGCAGGGCCCCTGGCTGAGCGCCAAAGGCCTGCCGCGGCGATTACATCTTGGCCGAGATACCGACGCGGAACTCGCGGCCGATCAGGCCGGCATAGTGCCAGGTGGTCAGGAAGTTTGGCGCGCTGGCATAGGCGGCGGGAGCCACCGGAGCCTTGGCGTTGAACACATTCTTCATGGTGGTGAAGAAGTTGACCTTGTCGGTGACCTTGACGTTCACGTTCAGGTCGTTGTTGATGAAGGGGCTGACAAAGCAGAAGTTCTTGCCCGTACCATACAGGTTGGTCGAGCAAGCGGTCGACAGGTTGCCCTGATCGGTGGCCACTTCCTTGATACGGCCCACATAATAGGTGGTCAGGCTGACCGAGACCTTGCCGATGTCCAGCGTGTTCTGCCAGTTGCCACGGATGCGCGGCGTGCCATTGCCCGAGGACAGGTCATAGGGACCGAAAGTGCCCGCATATTTCTGCACGCCGGTGCTGGTGTGCAGGTCATAATTGATCACATAGGTCGCCTCGACGCGGCTGGTCCACTTGATGTTGTTGGCCAGACGCAGGTTCACCGTGGCCGAAGCATCGATGCCCGAGGTCAGCGAATAGTTCGCGTTCACATAGGGCACGTTGATGATCAGCACGCGGGGCAGGGCGTTGGGATAGAGCGGGTCAACCGAGTCCACGGTGTTCACCGAATAGCCCGGTCCAACCGCAGCCACAGCCGCCTGAGCCGCCGCCAGCGTGGTCGAGTTGTAATAGGCGCTGACCGCCTTGCCGATGTCGGGGCCCGATACGATCAGGTTCGACTTCTTGATGTTGTAATAGTCAACCGTGAAGCTGAACCAGCGCGTGGGCTGGACAATGGTGCCCAGCGTGAAGCTGCGCGAGGTTTCGGGCTTCAGGTTGGGGTTGCCCACCACGCCACGGCCCAGCGAGTAGGACGTGTTGTACGAATTGCCATTGGCACCGCACTTGGTGAGATCGCCCGAACCGCCATGCGCCAGAATGAAGTTACAGGGCGCGGTGGTGGTCACGAAGCCGGCATACTGGCTGCGCGGGCCGCTTTCGGCGAAGGTCGGGGCGCGGAAGCCTTCCGAATAGGTGCCGCGGATCGCGAAAGCCTTCGACGGGGTGAACTTCAGGCCCATCTTGGGCGAGAAGCGGCCGAAACCTTCCGAGTAATGGTCATAACGACCCGAAATGTTCAGATCGAGCGGTTGCAGCAGCGGAGCGTCAACTTCGAAATAGGCCGCCGACACGGTGTGCTGGCCAAAGGCCGAAGCCGTGGTCAGGCCATAGGTGTCGAGATTGACGTTCTGGTTGTTGTTTTCCAGCTTTTCGGCGCGGATCTGGCCACCCACGGCCAGCTGGGCCTTGCCACCGGGCAATTCGAACAACGGGCGGGCAATCGAGGCGTCGATGCCATACATGGTCGAATAGGACGGCGTGGTCTTGTCCGGCGCGATAGAGGCGCGAACGGCGGCACTGTTGAGCGACGGGTTCACGAAATTATACGAGCCGGTGTTGATCGCCTTCATCAGATTGGCGATGTTGATCAGGCCATGCTGCGTGATCGACATATTGTCGCGCGCATAGACGCCTTCCACGCGCCAGTCGGTGCTGTCACCAATCTTGCCGTTAAAGCCGCTGGTGAAGCGATAGACGTCATTGGTGCGGTCGCTGCCTGCGGGGATATCGCCGAACATGTAATAGATGCGGGCCGCACCATTGTTCGGGTCATTGGCATAGGCGGTGGCATAGGGGTTGTTCGGGTTTAGCGTGCGATCAGCAGCCGTTGCGCAATTCACGCCCGACGAACAGATATATACGGGCAGAACGATGCCGGGGTTCGACGAGGCGATCGAGGGCGAGCCGCCGAAGGGCTGGGTGTTGCGGATAACCGAAGGCGTGCCGCTGATCGACACATAGCTGCGGCTGAAGCTGCCGGTGATGTAGCCTTCCACCGAATCCGACACGCGGAAGCTCAGGCGGCTGTTGACCGAATAGCGTTCCTGCAGCGGCTGGATCTGGCGATACATGTCGACCAGATCATATTTGCAGCCGGTGCCCGCCGCCACGGTGAAAGTCCCGCGCGAGCAATTCGCCAGACCGGGCGCCGTGTAGGTGGAGCCGAACACCGAACCACCCGACAGCGGGTTGTTCAGGTCGCTCTGCGTGCCGCGGATCATATAGGCGGTGGGCACGTTGACGGTCATAGAGGAGTCGCCGGTATTCTTGTCGATACCGCCGATGGGCGTCAGGTCCAGCGTGTTATAGGGGAAGCCGCGGCTGGCGTTCGAAACGCGGCCGTTGCGCTGATATTCGCCGTTGATGTAGAAGTTATAGCCCTTCTCATCATAATCGCCGAAACCGGCGGTCAGCTGGGCGCGCTGATAGCTGGCATCGCCATGGCCGGAAATGCCGCCTTCAACGCGGCCTTCAACGCCCACAAACTTCTTCTTCAGCTTGATATTGACCACGCCGCCGATGGCATCCGCACCATAGCTGGAGGATGCGCCGTCTTTCAGCACTTCGATCTTGTCCAGCAGGCTGAAGGGGATCGAGTTGAGGTCGACATAGGCGTTGTGGCCGTCATCGTTCAGCGGGAAGTTGGTCGAACGCAGACCATCGATCAGCACCAGCGTCGAGGACACGCCCAGACCGCGCAGCGAAACGGCCGAACCACCGGCGGAAAAGCCGCTCTGGAAGCCGGTGCCGATCGAGCCGGCGCCGTCAGCCGAGATCGAGCGGATCGCGTCCGAGGCGGTGGTGATACCGGCGCGGGCCAGCGATTCCGACGACAGCACGGTGACCGGCGAAGGGGTTTCGGTGTCGGTACGGCGGAACAGCGTGCCGGTGACGACGATTTCCTTCACTTCTTCGGCGGGCTTGGGTGCCTGCTGCGCAAAGGCGGGAGCGGCGGCCAGAGCCACGGCGCAGGCCATGGCGGCAACGCCGTAGTGCAACGCGGGACGAAGAGCGTTGGTGAAATTGGACATGGTTGTTTAATTACCCCTCAGAGCGATCCGGACGCGCCTTTCGGGCGCGGGAGCCGGATTTTTGCTCGCAATTTACATCGGTGTTAGCCCTATGGCGCCGGATTTTGCGAGGTTTCAACCATGCTTTGAAATATTGTGAAATATTACAGAAACACTGTGTCGGATGGGTAACAGGTTAAATTCCGGAGGAGGCTGTTTATCGCTCCGCCGGAATGTCTTTGGATATCAGAGATGAAAGTGGGATTTGGGCCTTGGCTGGCCACAAAAAGCCCCTGCCAGACAGCAGGGGCTCTATGCCATCTTACGGTCGCCAGCCAATCGCCGCGCTAACATCTGCCGCACATTGCTTGACGCGCGCCGTCAGGTCTTCGGCAATATCTTCGGTCAGATAATGGGCGGCGCTGGCAATACTGATCGCGACACAAATGGCACCGCGCGCGTTACGAACCGGTGCTGCAATCGAGCGAACCCCATCGCCCAATTCGCTGTCATGGCGGACAATGCCCTCGGCCTTATATTGCCGCATCAGCATCAGGAAACGATCCAATTCTTCCGGCGTGCCTTCCTCGGCATGGGCCTGCTTCCACAGCTTCTTCCAACTGGCTTCCGTGTCATCCAGCATCAGCGCCTTGCCCAGACCGGTTTCGGCAATCGGGCGGCGGTCGCCCGGCGCGGTGGCCACGCGCAGGCGCTGGCGGCCGGTCACGCGGTCAAGGTGGCGGGACCAATTCCCTTCGCGATTGCCGATGAACACGCAAAAGCCGGTCTGCGCCGAAAGCGCCTCCATGCGGGGGCGGGCAATGCGGACATAGTCGGTCTGTTCGCTGGCCAAGACGCCCAGTTGCAGCAATTTGGGCCCCAGCGCGAAACCGTCCGGCGTGACCGCCAGATAATCCCGCATGCGCAACGCATGGGCGAGGCGATGCGCCGTGGTGCGGTTCATGCCCAGCTTGCGCGCCAGATCGGCGGCGCGGATCGGTCCGTCGATCACCTCGTCCAGAATATCCAGCGCCCGCATCAGCGTTTGCGCGCCTTTCACCGTGGTGCTGTCGCTGGATGCGTCAGCCTCTGTTTCAAGTGCGGTTTCGGGCGAGCTTTTGTCCTGTTCCATAGTTTCGCTATCTAGCGAATTTGGGGCGCAACGCAATCGTGATGCACACAATGTGAAACGAGGCGGCGGTGTGTGCATTATGCAACAGTGCGAAAAATCCGGTTTGTTGCGCCAATTTGCCCTATATGTGAAACATGCTTGCAATATGTGCGTTGACAGCCGCCACTCCGGACCATTACCAAGATGATCAAACAGGCCAAGCCCAGACGCGACTCGCGGATTTGGGGAAAGGCTTGGACCGGGACATATTGGAGGATGAAATGGGGCGACTTTCTACAGCACAATTGCGCGTGGCCACTTCGGCCATGGCGCTGGTGGCGGCGGGTTTTACAGCAGCATGGGGCACTTCGGCCATGGCGCAGGCTGCACCCGAGGCACCTGCTTCTGATGCGGCTATCGTGGTAACCGGTTTCCGCTCCTCGCTCAACGCGGCTTTAAGTGAAAAGCGGAATGCCTCGGTCGCCATTGACTCGATCAAGGCCGAAGACGTGGGCAAGTTCCCTGACTCCAACCTCGCTGAGTCCATGCAGCGCGTGCCCGGCATCGCGCTGGCCCGTGGTGACGGTGGCGAGGGCAAGAATATCTCGGTGCGCGGCCTTGGTGCGGCTTTCACCCGCGTTCGCCTTAATGGCATGGAAGGCACCGCCCAGACCGGTTCGTCCGACATTTATGGCGCGGGTAACACCGGCCGCAGCTTTGACTTCAACGTCTTCCCCACCGAAATCTTCTCCGAACTGGCCGTTCGCAAGACGCCCTCGGCCGATACCGAGGAAGGTTCGCTGGGCGCGACGGTGGACCTCAAGGCGCCGCATCCGCTGGATTTCCACAAGCCTTTCGTCGCCACGGTTTCGGCCAAGGGCGTGTGGAACGAACTGAGCAAGAAGATGGATCCGCGCGTATCCGTGCTGCTGTCCAAGCAGAACGAGGCGGGCACTTTCGGCGTGCTGGCCACTTTTGCCTATAGCAAGCGCAACATCCGCGAAGTGGGCTATTCGGCGGTGAACATCCTGCCTGCCTATGTGAATGGCGGCTTCTGCTCGCCCTTGGGCTATGCCACCCAGAACCCTGTCAATAACACGCTCAAGGGCGTGGATGCGGCCAATTGCTCCACCGGCAATCCACGCACCAGCAGCACGGCGGCCTATAACCTTATCCAGTCGCGGCTTGGCATTGCCAATGTGGCTGGCGGCGGCGCCTTCTTCCCGCGCATCCCCCGCTATGTGAACTCGCGTCAGGATGCCAAGCGCATGGGCGGTTCGCTGTCCCTCCAGTGGCGCCCCGATGACCGCACCGAGATCAGCCTTGATAACCTTTACTCGCGCTTCGATGTAACCCGTTGGGATAATTACATCGACGCCTTGTCCTTTGCCCGCAACGCCAACAACAACGGGCAGCCGATGGTGTCGGTCACCGACCTGCAATTGAAGGACAATGGCTCGCTGCTCTATGGCGCGTTCAACGGCGTGGACCTGCGTTCGGAAAGCCTGCGCGACCATTTCATCTCGACCTTCGCCCAGAGCAATCTGCGCCTGCGCCACGATTTGACGGACAAGCTGGAAGTCAATCTAATGGCGGGCTGGTCGCGTTCGGTGTTTGACAATCCGGAGCGCCTGACCGTCAATCTGGACGCGATCGACACGCCCAATTTCACCATCGATTTCCGTAACAATGCCAGCATCCCCACCATGAAATATGGCATTGATGTCGCCAATCCGGCCAATTTCCGCTACGCGCCGGGCTTGGCCGATGGCACCGTGCTGGGCAATTGGAACATCATCAGCCGCAAGGCCACCACGCGCAATCTCAGCTTCGAAGCCGAGACCTCGTGGAAGGCTAGCTCGGTCTTCACCTTCAAGGCTGGCGCGCAATATCGCCAGAGCGCTTTCAAGAACAATGTCCGCGCGGTTGCTCCGGCCAATACTGCCACCACGGCTCTGCCCGCGGGCACCAGCGTGGCCGATTTCACCTATCAGATCACCGGCCTCAACACGCTGCTGACGCCGGGCGCTTTCTCCAGCTTCCTTGCCACCGATATCGACAAGTGGAAGAAGGCGGTCGGTTACGACAATTTCAAATTCTGCGGCGCGGAATGCGGCACCGGCTCGCCCGAAGTGCGTGAGGAAATTCTGGGCGCCTATGCGATGACCCAGTTCAATTTCGAAGACCAGCTGCCGATCCCCGTTCGCGGCGACATTGGCCTGCGCATGGTCAACACCCGCCAGCATACGGTGGGCTATATCCCCACCGCTGTTACCGGTGGTGCCTATCCCACGGTGGCGGTGCCTGCGATGGTGGATCGCAGCTATACCGACTGGCTGCCCTCGGCCAATGTGGTGCTGGAGTTCAACCCCAAGCTGCTTGGCCGTCTGTCGGCATCCAAGGTGATGAGCCGCCCTGAACTGGGTTCGTTGCCTTCGGGCGGTGCGTTCAATGCCACCACGCGCACGGCCACGATCGGCAATCCCTATCTGGACCCGATCCGCGCCACCGCGTTTGACGCGGCGCTGGAATGGTATTTCCGCCCCGGATCGCTGGTGTCGGTAGCCTTCTTCCACAAGAATATCGGCACTTTCATCCAGTCGGTCAGTTCGCTTGTGCCTTTCAACCAGTTGGGCCTGCCCGATGCGTTGTTGGCCGGATCGGCTGCCAATTCGGCGGATCTGTTCACCGTCAACCGTGCCCAGAACACGCCTGGTGGCAAGCTGAACGGCTTTGAAGTCAACCTTCAACTGCCCTTCACCTTCCTGCCCGGACCTCTGCGCAATTTCGGGATGCTGGCCAATTACACCCGCGTGTCGGCCAACATCACCTATAATGTGCAGGCCAATTTGAACGCGGTGGCCGATTTGATCGACATGTCGCGCAACACGGCCAGCGGCACGCTCTATTACGAAAACAGCAAGTTCTCGATCCGCGGCACGATCAATTACCGCGACCGCTTTATCCGTGGCATCCCCTCGGGCGCCAATGACAGCGACGTGCGTGCCAACCAGCCCACCACCTTTGTCGATGCCTCGGCCAGCTATAATCTGACCAAGGCCGCCAAGCTGACGCTGGATGTGGCGAACATCACCGACGAACACAATGTGCTCTATATCGACAGTGGCCGTCAGGACCCCCTGTTTGACTCGCGCATTGGCCGCACCGTGACGGTGGGCATCAACGCCAAGTTCTAAAAGAACTTTTACGCTCCCCCGCGTAGCAGGGCCGCCGGACATTTGTTCCGGCGGCCCCTTTTTTAATTGCCCAAAGGGCGCTGGCTGCTGTTGCCCTTGCTGGCGGGAATGGTGATGGCCTGCGGATGGGCCGGATCAAAGCGGGGCACGGTCAGGTGAGGGGCCAGTGCCGGAAGCGCTGCGCGGATGCCATCGGCGATGATGCGCGCGGCCATCCATGCGCCCCAATTGTTGTAATGGGTGCGATCCTTGCCGCCATCGTTGAACATTTCGGGCGCCTTGTCCGGCCCCAGCGCCTCGTAAAGCGTGATGCTGGCGCGGTTGAGGTCGATCACCGGCACGTTGAGTTCGGCCCCCAAGGCGCGCATCGCCTGCGGATAATCGCCCAGGGATGGCACGATATGCCCCTGCGCATCGAAATTGCGCCTTTCGGGGCTGGTGACCAGCACAGGATACGCGCCACGCCGCCGTGCCTCGGCAATATAGGCGGCCAGATAGGCGCGATAGGTGGTGCCCGCCTCGGCATAGGTCTGGGGCCATTGCGCTTTCTGGTCATTATGGCCGAACTGGATGAACAGATAGTCGCCCGCTTTCATCAGGCTCAAGGCCTTGTCCAGACGCAGATCGGCGAGGAAAGATTTGAGCGTCGCCCCGCTTTCGGCATAATTGGCCACCGCGACATTCTCGTCGACCATGGCGGGCAGCATTTGGCCCCAACTGGCGGTCGGTTCGGTCGGGTGGTCGGCCACCATGGAATCGCCCACCAGAAACAGCGTGGGCACTTGGGCTGGTTCGATGGAGATTTGCCGCAGGGCAGGGCGGCCCAGCATTTCCAGCGTGAGCGCATGGTCCCAATTGCGCTGGGCGGCCTGATCGGGGCGCAGGCGGACTTTTGCTGCGCCCGGTGCATTCTCCGGCACCGCGCCCAGATCCGCATTATGCACATGCACGACAAAGCGCTTCACCACCGTCTCGCCCCGCTTTGTGCCCGCATCCAGCAGCATCAGGCGGCGGTTCTCGGCCTTGATCGTGGTGCTGGCGGTGGCTTTGGCATCGCCCAGTTCCACCGTGACCAACCAATTGCCTTCGCCCACCGGAAAGGACAGCGCGCCGTCTGCTTCATAGACCGCTGTTCCATGGCCGCTCACCGCTTCCAGCTTGGCGCCTACCTGCGCTGGTCTGTTCAAGTGCCACACGCGCGGGGTGGCGGCAGGCGCATTCTGGCTCACCATGGCCAGTGCCAGTAGCGGCGCGAACAGCAGGTTTCGATAGGGGCGTAGCATGCTCTCTCCATGGGCTTGATTTCCGATATATGAAATATATTGTCGCTATATGCATATAATAACAAGTTGGGAGAAGCCATGATTCGCGTCCTTACCCGCCTTTTGCTGGGCTCTGCACTGGCATTGGCGAACGCCCCCGCCGCCATGGCGCAGGAAGCGGCCACGCTGCATGGGGAAAGCACAGGTCCCACCATCGACCGCCGCATTTTCAGCCAGTTTGCCGAGCATCTGGGCTATGGCATTTATGGCGGGATCTGGGTGGGGACGGATTCCAAAATCCCCAATATCAAAGGCTATCGCAAGGATGTGGTAGAAGCCTTGCGCGCGCTGCATGTGCCCTTGGTGCGCTGGCCGGGGGGCTGCTTTGCCGATGAATATCACTGGCGCGATGGCATTGGTCCGCGCGCCAAGCGTCCGGTGAAAATCAACACCCATTGGGGCGGCGTGACCGAGCCCAACACATTCGGCACGCATGAATTCATGGACTTTGCCGAATTGATCGGCGCGGAGGCCTATATCTCGGGCAATGTGGGCAGTTCCCCCGCAGGCGAGATGGAAGAATGGGTGCAATATATCACCGCGCCCGAAGGCACTCTGGCGCAGGAACGCGCGCGCAACGGGCGCAAGGCGCCGTGGAAGCTGCCCTATTTTGGCATCGGCAATGAATTATGGGGCTGCGGCGGCAATATGAAGGCCGATTATGCCGCTGATGTTACCCGCCGCTATGCCACCTTTGTCAAACCGGCCTTTGGCACCAAAATCCAGAAAATCGCCAGCGGCGCCAATGGTCCGGATGCGCACTGGACCGAAGTGATGATGCGCGAGGCGGGCAAGCTGATCGATGGCATCGGCCTGCATTATTACACCCTGCCCGGCGACTGGAAGGCCAAGGGTTCGGCCACGGATTTCAACGAGACCGACTATGCCCGCACCATGGCCAAGACATGGAAGATGGAGGAATTGCTGACCAAACATGCCGCCGTGATGGACAAATATGATCCGGCCAAGCGGGTCAATCTGGCGGTGGATGAATGGGGCATCTGGACCGATGTGGAGCCGGGCACCAATCCGGGCTTTCTCTATCAACAGAACTCGCTGCGCGATGCCTTGCTGGCGGGGGTGAATATCAATCTGTTCATCCGCCATGCCGACCGCGTCCGGATGACCAACATCGCCCAGATGGTCAATGTGTTGCAGGCGATGATCCTGACGCGCGACGCGCAAATGGTGCTGACGCCGACCTACCACGTGTTCGACATGTATCGCCCGTTTCAGGATGCCACTTCCCTGCCGCTGGACCTGCCCAAAATCTGGTACGGGCGGGACGAATGGGTGGTGCCCGCGCTGCATGGCGCGGCGGCGCGGGGCAAGGACGGGGCGGTGCATGTCGCGCTGGTCAATGTGGACCCCGACAAGGCGCAGCATCTGGAAATCGCCCTGTCAGGCGTGCAGGCGAGCGCGGTGAGCGGGCGGGTGTTGACCGCGGCGCGGGTGCAGGATGTGAATGACTTTGCCGATGGCGTAAGGGTGAAGCCGGTTGCCTTTAACGGCGCCGCCCTGCGCGATGGGAAGCTGGTCGTGGATCTGCCCGCCAAGGCTTTGGTCGTGCTGGAGCTGCGCTGATGCTGGTATCGAGTGACGGGCAGGCTTTGGCCCATCATGCCATTAACGAAGCTATCGCCCATGCCCATGCGCAGGGCGGGGGTGTGGTGGAGCTGCCGGCGGGGCGCTATCTGTGTTTCTCCATCCGCATGCTGTCGGGCGTAAGGCTCCATCTGGCGGCGGGCGCGGTGATCGAGGCGGCGGACCCTGTCTTGCATGGCGGCGCCTATGATTTGCCCGAGGATAATGGCGAGCAGCTCTATCAGGATTTTGGCCATAGCCATTGGTGCAACAGCCTGATCTGGGCCATCGGCCAAAGCGATATTGCCATCACCGGCCAAGGGCGGATCGAGGGCAAGGGCCTGACCCGCAACGGCCCCGGTTCACGCTGGCGCGCTCAGGCGGGGGAACGGCCTTTGTCCATGGCCGCGATGAGCGAAGAGGAAGTGGCCGCGCTGGAAACCGGCCATGCCGCGATGCAGGGGTTGGGCAACAAGGCGATTGGCCTGCGTGAATGCCGCAATGTCGAGATTTTGGGCATCACCATCGCGGGGGGCGGGCATTTTGCCATTCTGGCCACGGGGTGCTGCGGCATAGTGCTGCGTGATCTGGCGATTGATACCGAAAGGGACGGCATCGATCTGGACTGTGTCAGCGATTGTCTGGTTGAACATTGCCGCGTCAACAGCCCCAATGATGATGCGATTGTGGTGAAAACCAGTCTGGCCTTGGGGCGGAAGGTCGCGTCGGAAGATATCACTATCCGCCATTGCAGCGTGTCGGGCTATGATCTGGGCACGATGCTGGATGGCACTTTCGGGCGGCAGCAGGAACTGGCGCCCGACCGCGACAAGGTGACGGGCCGGATCAAGATCGGCACCGAAACCAATGGCGACATCCGCCGCGTGCTGATCGAGGATTGCCATTTCGAGCGCAGCCGCGGCTTGGCGATTGAATGCGTGGACGGGGCCTGTGTCGAACAGATCACCGCCCGCCGCCTGACCATGCGCGAGGTGACCAGCGCGCCGATCTTCCTGCGGCTGGGCGCAAGGCTGCGCGGGCCGGAGGGCACTGCCATCGGCCAGTTACGCCATGTGAGCGTTGCCCAGGTGGAGGCCAGCGGGATTGGCCATGAATTCCCCGCCATGGTGGTGGGCCTGCCCGATCATCGGGTGGAACATGTGGAGCTGCGCGATCTGCATTTGGCCTATGCCGGTGGCGGCACGCCGGAGGATGCCGCGCTTGATCCGCCCCTTGTCCCCAGTGCCTATCCCGAACCCAGCATGTTTGGCGTGGTACCCGCATGGGCGCTGTGGCTGCGCGATGTGCGTGATGTGGTGGTGGATAATCTGGTGGCCACGGTGGAGGCGGAGGATGCGCGCCCCGCCATGCTGTTTCACCATGTGGACGGGCTGAAAATGACCCGCATAGGTCTGTAATCACCCATTCCAGCGTGGTTTTGCCCATTTGCGCGATTGACGCGACGCAAGGGCGAATGTATCATAATACGCAATCAATGTGCATAATGCGGAATTCTTGGGAGGCGATATGGAACAGCTGGCATTCAGGATGCAGCTCTTGCCCGGCATGGTGGACGAATATCGCAAAAGGCATGACGAGATCTGGCCCGAGCTGGTGGATCTGCTGCATGAGGCAGGCATCAGCGATTATTCGATCTTTCTGGATGAAGAGACGCTGGCGCTGTTTGCCGTTCTGCGGCTGAGCGAGGGCAACCAGCGCGAGAGCCTGCCGCAATCGCCGGTGATGCAGCGCTGGTGGGCCTCCATGGCCCCTTTGATGCAGGTGCAGTCGGATAATCGCCCTTGCGAATGGCCGCTCGTCCCCATGTTCCACATGGCCTGATGGCGATGGATTTTCGCCCCCTTTTGTTGGCCGGTTCGGCGCTCGCCTTGGCCCCCATGGCGCAGGCGCAAACCGCCTTGCCGCCCGTGGCGCCCGCGCCGGTGCAGCAATTTGGCCGCGTGTCCTTTGATCAGCGTTCGCTGATGATCGATGGTCGGCGTGTGCCGATCTGGGCGGCGGAATTCCACCCCTATCGCCTGCCAAGCCCCGACTTGTGGCGCGATGTGCTGCAAAAGCTGAAGGCCAGCGGTTTCAACACGGTTACCTTCTATTTCGACTGGTCCTATCACAGCCCTAAACAGGGCGAGCTGGACTTTGCCGGCATCCGCGACATGGAACGCGCCATCACCATGGCGGGCGAGGAGGGGCTTTATGTCATCACCCGCGTTGGCCCCTATGTGAATGCGGAATTGGCGCGGGGGGGCTTTCCCGGCTGGCTGAACAATCAAAAGGCGCGGGCGCGCACTGATGATCCGGACTATCTGAAAGCGGCGGATGAATGGTTGGCAGCCATCGATGCCATTGTCGCGCGGCACCAGATCAATGGCGCGCATGGTCCGGTCATCCTGCACCAGATCGAGAACGAGCTGTCCCAGACCAGCCCTGTCCATCGCCGCTATATGGACCATCTTTATGCCGTGACGCGCAGCCATGGCATCACCGTGCCGATTTTCCACAATGATCAGGGGCGCAACGGGCAATGGGTGCCCGATGGATCGCCAGTCTCCGGTGTGGTCCATGGTCCGGTCGATATGTATGCGTTTGACGGCTATCCGGGGGGCACCTGCACCGCCGATGGCAAAGTCTCGCGCGGTAATGGCGCGCCGGACTGGGGCTATTATGGCACGGGCGGCGCGCGGGGAGGGGCTACCGCCTCGCCCGCCACGCCGGGCTTTCTGGCCGAGATTGGCGGTGGCTGGTTTGATTATTGGGGGTCAAACGGCATCTATGCCTGCAATGCGCAGCAAACGGGCGCGGGCTATGGGCGGCTGTTCTATGGCACCAATCTGGCGAATGGCATCAGCCTGCAAAGCATCTATATGGGCTATGGCGGCACATCATGGGGCTGGCTGCCCGCGCCGGTGGTGTTCACCTCCTATGACTATGGCGCGGCCATTGCCGAGGACCGCTCCCTGCGCGAAAAGGCGCTGGCGCTAAAGCCCATTGGTGGCACGCTGGCCGCCTTGCCGGAATTGGCCGCGATGGTGCCTGCGCAAAAGCTGGTGCCATCCTCCGATGCGATTAGGCTCTATCACAATCGCAGCCCAGAAACGGACACGCGCTTCATTCTGGCCACGCATCAGGCGGGCCATTGGACGGATGACACCAGCTTCACCTTTGCCGCCGATCTGCCCGACGGGCATTACCGGTTTCCGCCGATCCGGCTGAATGGCTATGATGCCAAATGGATTGTGGCGGGGGCTGATCTGGCGGGGCAAAGGCTGGTTTACACCACCAGCCAGATCCAGACCGCGCAGGCCAAGCTGCTGCTGCTGATTGGCCGCAAGGATGAGGCGGGGCGGATTGTGCTGCGCTATGGCTCGCGGCCTGTGGTCAAGGCGCCGGCAGGCGTTGGCGTCACTTGGGATGCGGCGCGGGGTGATCTGGTGCTGGATTACACGCATGGCCCGCTGGCCACGGTGGAGATCAGCGGCGGCGGGCGTTCGGCGGTCACTTTGCTGTTGGGCGATGATGCGGCTGGTGCGGCTTGCTGGCAGGCCGATGGCGTGCTGGCTTGTGGGCCTGCCTTGTTGCGCCATGCGGTGAAGAAGGGCGGCACGCTGGCCTTAACCGGCGATACATTGGCGCCAAGTCCTTTACGCGTCTGGACGCAGGCCGCGCGCGTGACATGGAATGGTGCGCCAGTGGCGATGCGCGCGGCGGCGGGCAAAGCGCTGGAGGCAGTAGCGCCTCTGGCTGGCCCTGCGCCGATTGACCTGCCGGTCTTGCAAAACTGGCGCATGGCCGAAGGCACGCCCGAAGCCTTGCCAGCCTTCGATGACCACACATGGCAGCGCATCGACCATCGCGCCGATGCCAGCCAGAGCCAGAAGCCCGCCGGACAGCCGACCCTGACCATGGACCCCTATGGTTTCCACGAGGGCGATGTCTGGTATCGCGCCCGTTTCAAGGGCGATGCCAATGCCCAGCGTCTCAGCCTGACCTATGGCGCGGGCGGGGCGGGGATGGTGCAAGTGTTTCTCGACGGGCGCCTGATCGGTCAGCAGGATTTGCCCGCTGCCATGCCGCGCCCGATCACCACCGGCAATCTGACCTTGGCCATGCCCGATATGGCCCGCGCCGCTGGGGATCATGTGCTGTCGGTCATGGTGCGCAACAATGGGCACAATTGGGATCTGACCGCGATGGACGAGCATAAGGAAGGGCGCGGGCTGATCGCGGCCTCGCTCGAACCTTTGGCGGGGCCAGCGTTTGCCGTGTCGCTCGACTGGCGCATTCAGGGCCGCAGCGGAGGCGAGGATTTTGCCGATCGCACGCGCGGCACGCCCAACAATGGCGGGCAATTTGGCGAACGGATGGGCTGGCATCTTCCCGGTTTTGATGATCGCCAGTGGTGCGCCACCGGACCTGCTTTGCCGCAGGGCGCGGCGGGCACCAATTGGTATCGCACAAACGTAAAGCTGAATGTGCCCAAGGGGCAGGATGCCACGCTGGCGCTGGCCTTTGGCGACACAGCCAAGCCGCGTTCGGCGGCGCAATATAAAGTGCTGATCTTCGTCAACGGCTGGAACATGGGGCAATTCATCGCCCATGTCGGCCCACAGCGGATTTTCCCGATCCCCGAAGGCATCCTCAATCATCGCGGGGCCAACACGATTGCTTTGGCCGTCACCAGCGACGGCAACCCCGCCAATGCGCCCGAAACGGTGCGCCTTATCACCTTGCAAAACCGCCGTGGCGGCGTGGATGTGGCGCAAGTTGCCGCGCCCGCCACCCTGCCGGTATCGAATTGAGAAATGGAGAAAAGAGTGTCTGCAAACCTGCCTGAACGCGCCGAGTTAATCGGCCTGATCCATCGTTTGATGGACAATCTCGTGTCGATCCATGACGAGACCGGCGAGTTCCTGCTGCGGCTGGAAGATGGCCGTGTGATTGACACCAAGGGCTGGAATGGCTGGGAATGGACCCATGGCATCGGCCTGTTCGGCATGTGGCGCTATTTTGAACAGACCGGCGATGAAAAGGCGCTGGGCATTATCCGTCAGTGGTTTTTGGACCAATTGCCACGCGGCACGACCAAGAATATCAACACGGTCTCGCCTTTCCTGACTTTGGCCAATCTGTATGAGCGCGAGCCCAATGCCGACTGGCTGGCCCAGATCGAGGAATGGGCCGAGTGGCTGATGGCGCCCGATGGCTTGCCCAAGACCGAGGAAGGCGGGTTCCAGCACATCGTCTATAATGATGAAAACCCCGGCGAAATGTGGGATGACACGCTGATGATGAGCGTGTTGCCGCTGGCGCGTTTTGGCCAATTGCTGAACCGCCCGCATTATATCGAGGAGGCCAAGCGCCAGTTCCTCGTGCATATCAAATATCTGTTCGATACCAAGACCGGCCTGTGGTTCCACGGCTGGGATTTCAACGGGCGGCATAATTTCGCAGGCGCTTTGTGGGCGCGCGGCAATTGCTGGATCACGATTGCCATTCCTGAAATCATCGAATTGCTGGACCTGCCCGAAGGCGATGCTTTCCGCACTTTCCTGATCGATACTTTGGCGGCGCAGGTGAAGACTTTGGCTTCCACGCAGGCGGAGAATGGCCTGTGGCACACGCTGGTGATAGACCCGACTTCCTATCTGGAAGCCTCGGCCACGGCGGGCTTTGCCTATGGTATCCTGAAGGGTGTGCGTATGGGCCTGCTGGACCCTGCCTATGAGGCGGTGGGTCTGAAGGCTTTGCAGGGCGTGATCGACCACATCAACGATGATGGCGAGTTGACGCAGGTGTCTTTCGGCACGGCAATGGGCGATACGATGCAGTTCTACAAGGATATCGCGCTCACCTCCATGCCCTATGGCCAGAGCCTTGCGATCTGCGCTTTGGGTGAGGCTTTGCAGCGTCGTTAAGCGACAATTGGGCAAAGGAAAGGGCGGCGGGACCGAGATGGCTCCGCCGCCCTTTTTGCGCCTGCCGGTGAGAGGTTAGTGGCAGGCGTAGGAACCCAGTGGCGTTGTGCGCTCCAGATCGGGGCGCTGGGGCAAAACCGTCTTGGCGGCTGGCACGGAAAGGCCCGCCAATTGCTCGGCCACCAGATGCGCCATAGCGCGTGCGCCCAACTCGGTAAAATGGGTGTCGTCGGCCAGCCCCGCGGCAAAGGCGGGATAGGCCTTGGGCGCGAGGTTCATATACAGCGCCTTGGCATTATCCGCCCCGATCCGGTCCAGCATATTGCGCGATGCGCCCTCCAGATCGATGATGGGCGTCTGGGTCAATGCTGCCAATTCGCGCATCACGGCGGAATATTCGGCAAAATCGGCCCGCGCCTTGCCTGTCGCATCAAACGAACGCCGCGCCACTGGTGTGACCAGCACAGGGAAAGCGCCAGCCCCGCGCGTTTGCCAAATGAAGCGCAGCAGATTGTCGCGATACATGGCCGGATCGGCAAAACGTTCCGGTTTGGCCTTGGTGGCGTCATTATGGCCGAACTGGATCAGCACTGTATCGCCCTTTTGCAACTCGCCCATCAGGCGGTCCCAGCGGCCTTCATTGATAAAGCTCTTGGTCGAGCGGCCGCCGATGGCGCGGTTGATGACGGCCACTTGCGGGGCGAGGCCGCAGCCCAGAAACTGGCCCCAGCCAGCTTGCGGATAGCGGGCCTTGTAATAGGTCTGCACCGTGGAATCGCCCGCCAGCAGGATGCGCGGGGCGGGCTCCTTTGGTCCTTGCTTTGGCGCAGGTGCCGCCGCGATGGACAAGCTGGCCCCTGCCAGCAGCAACAGGCGCTTCATGCCTTTTCTCCCACAGGGTTGCGGCCCCAGAGCTGGTCATAATCCCAGCCTGCCAGATCCTCGACCACTGCCTTGGCTTGCGGGCTGGTGGGTTCTGTCTCACCGCTGCGCAAATGTTCGATTTCGGCCATCAACACATCATGCGTGGCGCGGTTCAGGCGGAAACGGGTGGATACCGCAATGCCAAAGCTGAGCATCGCCCAAGTGCCGATACCCATCACCAGCACCAGCGTCAGGATCGCCCCGTCGCTTTGCGTAGCGGCTTTGGGGGCAAAGCCGCCCCAATCCATCAACAGACCCACCAGCGCCACGGCGGCGGCCTGGGTTGCCTTGCGGATAAAGGTCATTACGCCGGCAAAAGAGCCTTCGCGGCGGCGGCCGGTAACAATCTCGTCCACATCGGCCATGTAATTATAGGTGGCCCAGGGGATGTAATTGAGCGCCCCGCGGCCCATGCCCACCAGACCCATGCCGATCCAGATCCAGCCTGATGTGGCGGGCAGCCCCGCCCACCACAGGCCGATCAGCGCCACCACGCCCAGTGCGAAACACACCGCCGCCATGCGATAGGCCTGTGCAGGGCTGGCACGCAGGGCCATGCGGATGGCCAGCATCACCGCGCCCAATTGCACAATATACATCGTGCCCAGCAGGCCGGAGGCAACTTGGGTGGAACCGGCCAGCGCAAAGATCACAAAGAAGGTGAAAGCCGCGTTGAAAATATCCTGACTGATATAGCCGCCCAGATACATGCCCAGATGCAGGCGAAAGGCGCGGATACGCAAGGTGGAGGACAGGTTGCGCCACAGGCGCTTGATGGGCGACACGCCGGTGGGCGCGGGCTGGGCATCGCGCTGGCGTTCCCAGCTGAAAGCATAGAGGAAACCCGCCGTGGCCATGAATAGCCCTGCGAAAATGGCGCCCATAACGAAGAAGGTGTTGGGACTGTCACGCCCCAGCCAGTTGATCAGCCATAGCGGCAAAAAGCCCGCCAGAATGGCCGAGCCCTGCGCGAAAAGGATGCGCACGCCGGCGAATTTCGCCTTGGTGGCAAAGTCGCTGGCCATTTCGGCGGCCAGCGTTTCATAGGGGATCACTTCGAGCGCATAGGTCAGTTCGAACAGCACATAGGAAACGAGGTAATACCAGAAGGTCTGCCCCGGCAGCCACATCAGAGCAAAGCTGGGCAGCAGCGGGATCGCCGCCAGCACAAAGAAGCGCCGCCGTCCGAAACGACGCCCCAGCGCGAAACGGTCGAAATGGTCAGAGATATGCCCGATGGTGGGCGAGGCAAAAGCATCCAGAATGCGCGCCACGGCAAAGATCAGCGCGGCCTGCCCTGCGGAAAGGCCGCAGAACTTGGTGTAGAAAATCAGCACCCATGCCGAGATGACCGCCATCGAGCCTGCGCCCAGCACGTCATTGGCGCCATAGGCGATGAAATTGATCGCGCGGACCGGTCTTGGGCTGGTGCCTGCCGGATTGGCCATATCATCCTCTTCCCCGAGCCTGTTCACCTGCTGGTCTGGCTCGCCTAAAAATTCACATTGTGATCATGGTGTATACTATGTAAAACGAAACCAACAAGCGGCAATGATGCGCCGCAAGGCATATATCGGGAGAATATCAGATGGGCTTGCGCCGCATTTCCAGCCTTTTGGCCGCCGGAGCCATGCTCTTGGCACCCGCCGCCATGGCCGCTCCCGCCAGGGAATGGGTAGATGCCGACACCGGCCATCGCATCGTCCGAATCAGCACGCAGGGCGGCACCTCCAACCTTTATTTCACGCAAAGCGCCTTTACCCCCAAGGGC
Organism: Novosphingobium umbonatum; assembly: GCF_004005905.1. Classification (GTDB taxonomy): domain Bacteria; phylum Pseudomonadota; class Alphaproteobacteria; order Sphingomonadales; family Sphingomonadaceae; genus Novosphingobium; species Novosphingobium umbonatum. Next base: position 145,569 of record NZ_SACO01000008.1, on the reverse strand, counting down.
GACAAGATGGTGATCAAGACGCCCGACGGGATCAGTGTTGTCTCCATGGCCGACTGGTCGGTCAAGCTGCTGGTGCCCGGCCCCCATCTCAACCTGCTGTTCACCGGACACAAGAGCCGCAACGCCTATTACGCCAGTCGCGCGCGCGATGATGCGGGCGGGCCGTTTCAGGTCTATGCGGTGGATGTCGACACCGGCAAGGTGAAGAAAGTGGCCGATGTGGCGGGTGGCTCGATCGGCTCGATCAATGCCGATGAAACGCTGCTCTTGGGCCAATTTACTTTGCCGCCCGCCAAGGTGAACCCCGATGGCACGCTGATCCGCCCCGATCAGGGCAATACCTCGGTGGTGGGCGGCAACAATTATGCCGAGAACAAGCCCGACGGCACGCCCTATACCTATGCCGATGCCAAGACCCGCGCCTTGCACCGCAGGTTGCAGGCGGGCTTTCCGATGGAAGTGTTCACCCACAATCTGGTGACCGGCGAGCGCAAGGTCATCGTGGCCAGCAAGGACTGGCTCAACCATGTGCAATTTTCCCCCACCGATCCGGCCCTGATCATGTATTGCCATGAAGGGCCATGGCACGAGGTGGACCGCATCTGGACCATCCGCATCGATGGCACGGGCAAGCAATTGGTCCATGCTCGCACGATGAACAACGAGATCGCGGGCCATGAATTCTTCAGCCCCGATGGCGAGACGATCTGGTATGATCTGCAAACCCCGCGCGGTCAGGTGTTCTGGCTGGCGGGCTATAATGTGCGGACCGGCAAGCGCACATGGTATCATGTCGAGCGCAACCAATGGTCGGTGCATTACAACCAGTCGCCCGATTTCAAACTGTTTACCGGCGATGGCGGCGATAGCGAGATGGTGGCCCATGCGCCCGATGGCAAATGGCTTTATCTGTTCACCCCGCGCGCGATTGGCGATGATGCCGAAATCCCCACGGCGGACGCGGAAAAGCTGATCGTGCCGGGTTACTTCGACCAGGAGAAGCTGGTGAACATGCGCGGCAACAATTACAAGACCGAGCCGAACATGACCTTCACCCCCGATGGCAAATGGATCATTTTCCGCGCCAATTTCGAAGGCACCACCCACACCTATGCGGTGGAAGTGGCCAAGGTGGCCAAGTGATGCTTGCCCCTCCCGCTGGATGATCCGGCGGGAGGGGGCAGAGGTTTAGCGCCGGGGTTCCTGCGGGCTGTTGCGATGGGCGGGGATGCGCGCCGTGTCGATCTGCGGCCCCGCCAAGGCCAGCATCTGGATCGCGGCCAGCCCCCATTGCGCGGCGGCATTGGTGGACAGGCGCGGCCATTCCACCTGATTACCCAGCTTGACGCGCGGGTCGTGGTCCCATGTGCCAAGCCCTTCATCGCCGGAGAAGAATTCCTCCACCGCGCGGGCCATTAAAGCCTCGTCCTTGCGGGCGCGGGCGGCATAGGCGGTCATGCGGGCATAGGCCTCGCGCAGGTTGCGCGCACCAAAGGGCGGGCCGAATTTGGCCAGATAGTCGGGCTTTGGCGCATTATACCATTGGCAGAATTCTACCCATGCCTGCCGGTATGCGGGCAGATCGATCAGATCTATCAATTCGGCATTGATCTCTGTGGCGCCAAACACGGAGGAGAGATGGCTGATCGCTATCTCTTCGCCCTTGCCCAGAAAGCGGTGGGTGGATGGATCATAAGGCGCGCCGCCGGTCAGCCAGCCATGTTTCATCGCGCCAATGCTGGTCATGCCCGCTACCAGCCTGTCGCGCCACTGGCGCTGTCCTGTGCGCTCCCACTGGGTCAGCCACGCCCCTGCCACCGCCGTCCAGCTGGGGCCAAAGCCCATTTCAAACGTGCCTTTCGGGCCGGTATAGGGCTTGGCATTGGGCACTTTGCGGCCAATCTCCACATGGTCCAGCGTGCGGTCGCTATCGACCATATCGGCAATCAGATCGCCCACGCGATCATCGGCGGTGAGGTAGAAATAGATGCGGCGATAGATGGCGTTGGACACGCGGGGCTGTTTGGAACTGTCGCCCCAATGCTGCACCCCGTGGCGCGTGCCAAGCCCCTTGAACCGGCCAAGGTGATAGGTGTCCACCTCGCTGGTATGGCGCGTCATCGCCTCGGCCAGACGGAAAGGTTGGGCTGCGCCAGTGCGCAGGGCCTGATACCACAGCCACAGATCGGGCGAGAGTTCGCTATTGTCCCATGCAAAGCCGCCGATGTCATAGCGCCATTGGTGCCGGTCGGCATCATAGGTGTGCATGATGTCACCATGGTTCCAGAAACCATACCAGCTGCGCCGGTCCACTTCGCCGGCATAGAAATTGACGAGGCGCTCCAATTGGTCCTCGACAATCGTGCGGTTGGGGCTTGAACGGTCGGGCAGGGACCAGTCTCCGAACACGCCTGCCTTGTACAAATCTTCGGGCGCGGCCATCAGGCGGGGGGAGGCGGCATTGGCATCGGCCATGGCTTGCAGCGTGGCGGCATCGGGCGTGGCGGCGCAGGCCCAGAGCGTCAGCTCGTGGGTTTTGGCAATGCCGGTGGCGCTGTCCCAGCCCGGTTCGTAATCCTCGTAAGTGATGTCCAGACCCGCATTTTGCGCGTCATAACCCTCCATGCCATTGACCCCGCGCCAAGGACGCAGGTCCATCGGTTCGGCGCGGGGGCTCCATAGCCATGCGGTCAGACTGGCTTGGTCGCTAGCAGCGTGCTCGATGGCCATGGCGCTGGGATAGGTTTGCCAGAACCAGCGCTGCGCCAAGGCCGCGCCGCCGCTAGGCCCGCCGACATAGCCCAGACCCGATGCGCGATGGCCAGCGGTAGAGCCGACCCATGCATGGCCTTCGGTGGTGCGCTTTTCGATGCGATAGCCATCGGCATTGGGCTGCTCCAGCCAGAAATCGCTCCATGTGGGGATATAGTCCAGCTTGTCGCGCACCACAGCGGCCATTTGCGCCAAGGGTGGCGTGGCGCGGCCTTCGACCTGCGCCTGCCGGAAAGCCACGCCCGGATCGCGGCGCAGGCCGGTCAGCGGGCGCACGGCTTCGGCAAACAGCGGACCATCGCCGACTAGACGGATATGGCGGTCATGCGGGGCATCGCGCATCGGCACGCCAACGCGCAGGCCAATAGCGGCCAACGTGTCCTGCGAAGGGTTGCCGTCATAGATGAAGCTATGCACGACGCGCAGATGTTGTCCGCCCGCATAGGCATAGAAGCGCAGGGTAAAGGGCAGGCTGGCGCCTTGGCCTTGGCGGTGGAGGCCTTCCACTTTGACTACGGCGCGGATTGGCCCGCTTTGCTCCAGCGTGACTTGCGTGATGGTTCCGGTAAAACTCTGATCGGCCGCCATCTGGCCCACCAGCGTTACCGGCCCCATCACGCTCCGCCCGCCAATGCTGGCCGAGCGGATGAGTATGTTGCCCGATTTGGCGAAATCCCATGTCACCCCGCCACAGGTGAGGCGCAGGCTGTCCGCGCTCTGTTCGATGCGGATCGGATCGTCGGGGGCGGGGCCTTGCTGGTTGGGGGGGATGGTGATGTCATCCGGCACCGCCTGACCCGAACTGGCAGGCAGGGCATGGGCGGTCCATTTTACCGAGCCATCGGGCCAAAAGGCCAAGGGCCAGCTTTGGGCGGGGATGGGCTTGCCACCCGATGCCACGGCGAAGCTGGCCTTGCGCGAGAGGGTGCCGCGCGGCCATGCCATGCCGAAACTATGACCCAGATCGAGGGCGGGGCGATTTTCCAGCCAGCGGGCTTTCGCAGGCTTTGCCACGGGCGCGGCCTGCGCCACATCGGGTAACAGGCTGGCGGCAGGGATCAGGCTGGCGAATTTGAGAGCATCGCGGCGGGTGGCGGTCATGGCTGGGCCTTTATCGGGGTGATGGTCAGGCGGCGGATCAGCAGGTGGCTCCATGTGGTGCGCAGGCCAAACCATCCGGCGGTGTAGGGGGCTGGGTCGTCCAGCGTGAACAGGCGGTTGCCATCGCGATCCACCGTGATGGTCTGGCCATCGGCGGTCAGCGTGATCTGCGTCCAGCGGTTGGGGATCAGCAGCGCATCCTTGCGGTCATGCTGCGGCAGCAGGGGGCGCTCGCCCGGTTTGGCAATATAGCGGCGCAGGCGGGTGGTGCTGTTGCGGTTGCCGCCTATGCCCACGTAATAGGTTTGGAGCGTGTCATAAGCCTCGAACTTGCCATCGCGCTGGCCAATGGGGTTGCCGCCATTGGCATCGCTAGCCATCCAGAAAGCGTTGAGGTCGCTCACGCTGTCATTGGGGCCGCCCTTGGCCACCATTCGCGCCTCAAACCGGATGCGGATGGGGGAGGCAAGCTTTGGACGATACCAGAGGGTAAAGCCCTTGGGGGTGTCGATCTTGATCCGGTGGCCTTGGATGCGCAATCGGGAGGTCGCCTCGGCCTCTGCGCTCCAGTCGGCGGGGTTGAAATCCCGCGCCAGAGCGGCAGGGGCCGACAGCAGAAAGGCAGCGCCCGACAGGAGCCGTGAAATGCATCCTGCCATGCGCTGCCTCCCTCTTGTTTGGTCAGACCAGTTTACAGTTTGCCGCGCAGGCCAAAGTAAACACGGCGGCCAAAGGTTTCCACCGTCGACACGCGATAGGTGCTTTCTTCATCCTCGGTGCGCTGGGCATTGGTGATGTTCACCAGATCGACAAAGGCGGTCAGATGGCTGCCGATCTTCACGCTGGCCGAGGCATCCCACTGGCCATAGGCATGGCCAAAGGCGTTGAGATTGTCGCGCTCCAGCCCGATATTATAGCGCGAGCGCCAGTTATAGGAAACGCGGGCCGACAGGCGATCATCCTCGTAATAGACCGAGGTGTTGAAGCTGTGGCGCGACAGGCCGGGGAAGCCAAGCGCCACGCCCGAGTAATAGCCCACCGTCGAGAAGCCCGAATCCTTGGCATAGGTGTAATTGGCCGAGGCACCGGTATGCTTGAGCGGGCCGGGCAGGAAGCTGAAGGCAAATTGCGAGCCCAGTTCCAGACCATTGATCTGCACCGGAGCAGGGCTGTTCTTATACGTGGTGATCACATAGGTCTGGCCGTTGAAATCCTCCGATGTGGCCAGGCGATAGGGGAAGCCGTTGATATCCTTGCGCCACAAGGTTGCCGACAGATAGTTCAGCTTGCTGACATACCATTCCAGCCCGAGGTCATATTGCTGCGCGGTATAGGGGCGCAGATCGGGATTGCCGCGCGAGCCGGTCAGCGCGGTGGAATTGAGCGAGAGCGAGGGCGTGATCTTGGACAGATCGGGCGCGGCGGCAACCTTGGTGGCCGTGGCGCGCAGGATCAGCTTGTTGTCCACCAGGGCGTAACGCAAGTTGGCGCTGGGCAAGACATAGGTGGAGTTGCCGGTATAGGCCACGGGGGCAAAGGTGCCCGCCACGGTGTTGATCTTGTAACCGGTGGACAAAGTCTTGAAGTTGATGCCGCGTGCGCCGATCACCAGATCCAGATTGCGCCCGAACAGGTCAAAGCCCAGCTTGGCCGAGACATAGCCCGCCAAATTCTTTTGCCGCACATCATAGGTGGCGCCCGGCGACCAGCTGGAAGCTCCCGTAGCATCGGGAATCCCCGCCGCATTGGCCACCGCCATGCCCATGTTCATCCAGCGCGAATAGCCGTTGAAGCCCAGATTGCCGGTGTTGAAGAAATTGTGATCACCAAGGTCATAATGGCTCACGATGCTCTGGATCTGCGACAGGATCGCCGCATTGGTGCCGGTGGAGGACACCGCATCCACCGCCGAACCGGTTACCCAAGTACGGTTGGTGATCGAGCCTACGCCTGCGGTGGAGGTGTAGCCATTATAGGTGACGGTTGCGTCATGATAGATCGAGTTCAGCTTGGTAATGCGGCGCTGAACCCCGAATTTGATCGACTTTACAAAGCCGTCCAGCTTGTATTCGCCATCGAATTGCAGGTTCTTTTCGGTCTGCAGGTTAAGGCGCGGCTTGTGCTGGATCTGGAAATTGTTGATGCCGGTGGGCGAGGTGGGATCGGCCGACATGCCGATCTGGGGCGCGCCAGAGGCATTGCGGTAATCGACCGAGATATAGGTCAGGCCATATTGGTTGGCGACCGTGTCGATTTCGTCATTATAGGCGCGGGCCCATGAATAGCCGCCGCGTGCCTTCAGCGTCAGGCGGTCGGTCGCCTGCCATTGCGCGCCCAACTGGCCGGTAAAGCTCTGGCGGTCGATCGTGCCCAGAATGTTGCGATAGGTGACGCCAAGGCCGCTGGTGCTGGTGGGGTTGGTGGTGGCGGGGGCGACGAATTTGACATAGTCGGCGGCATTGCCGGCATTGATCACTGTGCTGGGGTCCAGCGTCAGCGCGGTGGTTTGTGCGCCAAACGTGGTCATCTGCATCAACTGGCTGTTCAGTGTTTGCAGGCCGCGCGTATAGGTCGTGTCGAGGTTCAGCTTGAACTTGTCCGACGGGCGCCATTCGATGATATTGTTCAGCGCATAACGCTCGGTGCTTTCGCGATACATGGCATAGCGCGGGATATCGGGATAGAAATCACCGCTGCCATCGCCATTGAGATCGGTACAGCCGGTCTGCACGGTCTGGCTGCAAGTGGCGGCTGCTGCGCCCACCTTGCGCACATTGCGCCAACCGGTGGTCTTGGCCTGATCATACCACAGGCTGCGCTTTTCATAGGTGGCCGACAGCTGGATGCCCAAAGTGTCATTGGCAAACAGGCGGCTGCCGATCAGCGCGACTTTCGGGTCCAGACGGTTGCCCAGCGTGCCGTAAACGCCCTGAACCGAACCGGCCAGATAGCCCGCCTTGCTGTCAAACGGGCGGCGGGTGACGATCCGCACCGTGCCGCCAAGCCCGCCTTCGGTCATGTCGGCGGTGGCGGATTTGACCACTTCAAGGCGGCTGATGAATTCGGCGGGAATGTCGCGGAATTCCACCGCAGGGTTGGTGGCCGCGCCAGCCACATCGGCGGCAAAGGTCGACAATTGCGACTGGCCGTTCACTTCCACGCGGATCAGGCCGGGGTCAACGCCGCGGATCGACACGGAGGAGCCTTCGCCACCTGCGCGGCTGATCTGTACGCCGGTGATGCGCTGTAGCGCTTCGCCAATGTTCTTGTCGGGGAATTTGCCAACATCCTCGGCCGAGATGGCGTCGATCACCTGATCGGAATTACGCTTGGTGTTCAGCGCATTGGCAAGGCTCTGGCGGATGCCCGACACGATGATGGCAGGGTCTGACGGAGCATTGTTGGCGGGGGCGGCGGTCTGCGCCGATGCCGCGGCAGAGAGCATGGTGGTGCCCAGCGCAAGCACGGATGCGCTGCGGCGCCAAATGCCGGAGTGTGAGGTCATCAATCGATCCTTCCCTGTACGGTTTTGTCGCACCGTTCATAATGTGAACTTAATGGGCGTTTTATGAAACTTTATCGACAAGGTTTGGTTGGCGCAAGAGGGCTTTGCTTAATTTTGCATGAAGCAATGTTTGCGGATTCTCATGATGGGAAAATCTGTCTGGCCAGATGGTGTACCTTGCTTGATGGGCGCCTTGGGGAATGGGGTGGTTGTGTCACGCCAAACAGGTAAGGCCAAAATTGGCCTTGCAGGTCGGGCGCCGTTTCGAGGCTGGATTGTGCTCATTGGCCTGATTTCCGGGGGTGATGCGGGGTTGAATAGGCGCGTTCATCCGGCATTTGGATGTCGCGCATGGGTATGCGCAAGGATTTGTGCATAAATTGGTATGACAATGGCATCGGTTTTGTGTTGTAGCCAATTTGCCGCAGTCTTCATGGTAAATGGCCGGATCACGTGTAAATTGGCCTTGCCTTTGGTTAGGCCAGTTTATAAGGTGGGGTCATTGAAGATCGGGCTATGTGGTCCGACGCAACCCAGGGGATGTTATGAAGGGTTTCCAGAACTCCGTTGGCCTTGGTGCCATGGTGGTCGCCATGGGCATGATGGCCCAGCCTGCTTTCGCCCAGACGCAAGCCGCGCCCAAGGCTGATGCAGGCGAGATTATCGTGACCGCGCAAAAGCGCGCCGAAAACGTGCAGAACGTGCCGCTGGCCGTTACGGTGCTCGGCTCGGGTCAGCTGGCTGCTGCCGGTGTGCGTCAGTTTCAGGACCTTGGCGCTGTCTCGCCTTCCTTGACGATCCGCCCCGCCGAACACCCCGTAAACGCCAACGTGTCGCTGCGCGGCGTGGGCACCTTTGCCTTTGGTATCGGCGTCGAACCCAGCGTGGCCGTGATGGTGGACGAAGTGCCGCTGGCGTTTCAGGCCCGCGCTTTCACCGATCTGCCTGACGTAGAGCGTATCGAAGTGCTGCGCGGTCCCCAGTCGACCCTGTATGGCAAGGCGGCTTCGGCTGGTCTGATCAATATCATCACCCGCAACCCGACCAGCGAGTTGAAGGTGCGCGCCAATGCCACCCTGACCGCTGACAATGAATATGGCGCCAATTTCTCGGTTTCCGGCCCGATCAGCCCCACCTTGGGCTATGTGGTGTCGGGTGCCTATTCCAAGTGGAAGGGCAATGTCACCAACCTGTTCAACGGGCAGAAGCTGAACGGCCGCGAATCGGGCAATATGCGTGCCAAGCTGCGTTGGGAGCCGACCTCGGACGCTTCGATCACGCTGTCGCTCAACTATATGAACGGCAACACCAATGTTGGCCGTCCGATCGTCTATCAGGCTGCGGGCGCTCTGTTCCGTGGCGGCGCGGGCGTAACCATTGCCACCGCTTTGCCCGGTGTGACCGCTGGTGCCGATAACCAGAACGTCAGCATCAATTACACCTCGCGCACCAAGTATCAGGGCGGCGGCGGCAACATCCGCGGCGAATTCCAGTTGGGCGATCACTCGCTGGTGACGATCACCTCCTATGACAAGTTCCGTCTGGACGACTATTTCGACTCCGACGAAACCGCTCAGAGCGCAGCAGCCTATACCAACGTCCAGATCGGTACGTTCAAATCGACCCTGTTCACGCAGGAAGTACGCCTGCTCTCGGATGGTTCGAAGCCTTTCCGCTATACGCTGGGTGCTTACTACGCCAATGTGGACTTTGAGCGTCCCTTCTATCGCGGTCCTGCCTTCTCGCTGGCCAACTGGAATGCCACGTCGAAGTCCAGCCAGATTGCCGCTTTCGTGCAGTCGGACTGGAACTTCCTGCCCAATGCCACGCTGACCACCGGCGGCCGTATTCAGAACGAAAGCATCGGCTATACGTTCCACGATATCCAGAACGGCAGCGCCCGCTTCAGCGGCACGGCACAGGACACCGCGGCTACCTACCGCGCCAGCCTGCGCTATGAATTCACCCCGCGTGTCAATGCCTTCCTGACCTATTCGACCGGTTACAAGGGCCAGACCTATGACTTGACCACCGGCTTTAACTCGGGCCGCGCTAATGCTGGTCCGATCAAGCCTGAAACCTCGCGTGACATCGAATTTGGCGTCCGTTCGCAACTGTTTGACCGCAAGGTCACGCTGAACGTTACCTATTTCGACACCACCTACAAAAACCTGCAGGCGCAGACGATTGAGACCATCGATAACGTCCAGAACTTCCGCCTGACCAATGTGGGTAAGCTGGGCACGCATGGTGTCGAAGTGGATGCTGGCTATCGTCCCAGCAGCAATTTCAACTTCAACAGCTCGTTTGCGCTGCTGGATGCCAAATATCTGTCCTTCCCCGCTGCCCAGTGCTTTGCTGGCCAGACAGCCGCGCAGGGCTGTTTTGTCGGCACGCCTTCCAGCCAGAACCTGACCGGCACCCGCGCGGTGCAGGCGCCTGCCTTCAAGACCTCGATCACGGCGGAATATACGCCCCAGATCAAGGATGGCCTGCGCGGTCTGGCTCAGGTTAACCTGCAGCACCAGAGCAGCGTCTATTATGCCGCCCGCGATCCCCAGACCTTCCAGAAGGCCTATTCGATCGTGAACCTCAACCTTGGCCTGCGTGCCGAGGACAAGCGCTGGGAAGTGACCGGCTTCGTCAACAACCTGTTTGACAAGCAATACTATCCCTCGCTGATCAACAACAATGGCAGCTGGGGCGGGGCGATGACGACCCAAGCCATCCTGCCGCGTGACTTCCGTCGCTATGCCGGTATTCGCGCCAGCCTGAACTTCTAATATCCCATCACAAGGGGGCCGGATGGCATAGGCTGTCCGGCCCCTTTTCCTGTCCAACATCCGCCATGGGGGCGGCTTTCTGCAAGCCCCGCCGCAAGAGAGCAGGGCCAGAACATTCATTATCGGAGACGGTATGCGTAAGGCTTTTGCATTGGGAGCGGTGGCGGTGGCCCTTGTAGCGGGCAGTCACACTATTCTGGCCGAAACAGCGGGAAGTAACCTGCCCTTGGCCACGGTAGACAGTGAGCCATTGCTCGTGTCGGCGGATATGCGCGACGGGCAGGACCTGTCGGGCACGTGGAATTGGTCGATCGATCCCTACCGCTCCGGCATTGCCGGTTTCCATGGCGAAACGCCCGATCGCGGCCAGCAGCGCTGGCTGGACATCGATGTGCGCAAGACCATGGCCCAAGACAACCGCATCATGTTCGAATTCGACATGGCCCATGCGCAAACCACCGCATTGCCCGGTTCATGGTTGGCCGCTTCGCCAGAGTTGCGCCATTATCAGGGGCTGGTGTGGTACCAGCGCCATTTTGATGCGCCCGCTTCGCGCAAGGGGCGCTATTTCCTGCGCTTTGGCGCGGCCAATTATGCCACCACCGTTTATATCAATGGCCAGCCTCTGGGGCGGCATGAGGGCGGCTTTACGCCCTTTGCCTTTGAAGTGACCAAGCAGTTGCGCGATGGTGACAACCAGATCACCTTCGCCGTGGATTCGCAGGCCAGTGCCAACACGGTTCCGCCCACTGTTACCGATTGGGAAAATTACGGCGGCGCCACGCGCGGCATCCGTCTGGTCCACACGCCCGACACTTATGTGGACAGCGCTTGGGTGCGCCTGACCAAAGATGGCAAGCTGGCCGTGGACGCGCATCTGGATGGCGCGGCGGCGGCGGGTCAGGCGGTGCGGTTGAAGGTTGCTGGCCTGCCGGTGGATCTGACCGGCAAGACCGATGCCCATGGCGACTGGAAAGCCACGATGGCGGCCCCGCGTGCCTTGGTGCGCTGGTCGCCGGAAAAGCCGCAGCTTTATGATGTCAGCCTGAGCGCAGGCGAGGACGAGTGGCATGACCGCGTCGGCTTCCGCACCATCGAGCGCAAGGGCGCGGATATTCTGCTCAATGGCAAGCCGGTGTTCCTGCGCGGCATTTCCATGCATGAGGAGGAAATCAGCCCCAATCCCGCCCGCATTATCACGCCGGACAATGCCCGCGCTTTGCTGGGCGAGATCAAGAACGGGCTGCATGGCAATTATGTGCGCCTTTCGCATTACCCCCATTCCGAAGTGATGACCCGCGTGGCCGACGAATTGGGCCTGCTGGTGTGGAGCGAGGTTCCCGTCTACTGGATGGTGGCTTGGGAAAACGCGGGCACTCTGGCCAGCGCCCGCAATATGCTGGCCGAGAATATTCTGCGTGACCGCAACCGCGCCTCGGTGGTGATCTGGAGCGTTGCCAATGAAACGCCGGTCAATGACGCCCGCAACGCCTTCCTGCGCACTTTGGTGGGCGATGTACGCCGTCTGGACCCAACCCGTCTGGTCAGTGCGGCTTTGCTGGTGGAGCGGGACAAGGGCGCTGCCGTGCCGACCATGACCATGGCGGACCCGCTGGCCGCCGATCTGGATGTGCTCTCCATCAACACCTATAATGGTTGGTACACGCCCGACCGCCTGGCCGAATTGCCCAAGAGCGTGTGGAATGTCCCCGCCGACAAGCCCTTGGTCTTTTCCGAATTTGGCGCCGATGCCAAGGCAGGCTTCCATAGTGCGACCAATTTGCAGAAATTTTCCGAAGAATTTCAGGCCGAATATTACCGTCAGACTCTGGCCATGGCTGACCGCGTGCCGAGTTTGCGCGGCATGTCGCCATGGATCTTGAAGGATTTCCGTTCGCCCCGCCGCCAGAACCCCGATTTCCAGATGGGCTGGAACCGCAAGGGGCTGATTTCGGAAACTGGCCAGCATAAACAAGCCTTTGATGTACTGGCAGGCTATTATGCCGCCAAGGCGGAAGGGAAGGGCAAATGAAACGTCTCGCTTGGGCAAGCCTGTTCTGGGCCACATCGGCCATGGCTGCGCCGGGGGCATGGGTGGATGGCGTGTTGCCGGTCAACAATCCGCCGGTGATGCCTGCGGTGGATCTGCCCGTATCGTTGCCCCGCGCAAACCCTGCGCATGAGGCGTGGGCGCAGCAAACGCCCGACCAGCGTCTGGTTTATAATGTGGTGACGCCGCAAATCCTGCCATGGCCCAGCAGCCTGCCCAAGGATGCGACGGCCCCTGCGGTCTTGCTGGTGCCGGGCGGGGGGTATCAATTCCTCGCCATGGACAATGAAGGCTTTGACGTTGCCAAGCGCCTCGACAAACAAGGCGTGCGGGTGTTCATCGTCAAATATCGCACCCTGCCGCTGCCTGACAGTTTCGCCGGTTTCAAGAATGCCTTGGCGGGCCTGTTCCAGCGTGGCGAGCGGCCTGCCAGCGACAATCGCCCCTATGCCGTGGCCGATACACAGGCGGCCATCCGCTATGTGCGGGGCAAGGCCGCGGCGCTGCATGTCGATCCGGCCAAGGTGGGCATTCTGGGCTTTTCGGCAGGGGCAATGACGGTGCTGGCCACCACGCAGGCCAATGCTGTCGATGCGCGCCCCGATTTCGTCGGCATGGTCTATGGCCCCACGCAGAGCAGCGATGTGCCGCCCAAGGCGCCGCCTTTGTTTGCGGTGATCGCCGCCGATGACCGTTTTTTCAAGGATCAGGACCTGAGCTTGATCCATAACTGGCGCCTGTCGGGCAGCGGGGTGGAGTTCCATCTCTATAGCGCGGGCGGCCATGGTTTTGCCTCGCAGCCCAATGGCACCACCAGCGATGCATGGTTCGATCAATTCGCGCTGTGGATGAAGGCCAGTGGTATTACTGCGAAAAGTGACAGGAAGTAACACATGAAAAAGCACGTGATGATGCAGGCCGCCAGCTTGGCCATGGCCATGGTTCTGGCCCAGCCTTTCTCCGCCTATGCTGCCGCCCCGAAAAAAGCGGCCGCGCCTGTGGCGCAAGGGCGCATCATCACGTCTTTGGCCGATGGCTGGCGCTTTCTGGGCGATGAAGCGCCACCAGAGGCGATCCAGCCCGACTTTGCCGATGGCCAGTGGCAGCAGGTTTCTGTGCCCCATACCTGGAACAGCGTGGGCTATTACCATCACCAACTGGGCGGCAAGAATACCGCGGCCAGCGTGAACAAGCGTCAGGGCGCGGGCTGGTATCGCCTGCGTTTTGATGTGCCTGCCGATCAGGCCAACCGCCGCCAATGGCTGGAATTCGATGCGGCAAGCCGCGTGGCCAAGGTCTGGCTCAACGGGCAATATCTGGGCGAACATCGCGGGGGTTTCTCGCGCTTCCGTCTGGACGCCACGCCTGCCTTGCGCGTGGGCCAGTCCAATGTGCTGGTGGTACGCGTCGACAACACCCAGCCTGCGGCGGGTAGCGCCACGGCGGATGTCCTGCCCCTGTTTGGCGACTTTTTCGTGCATGGCGGCCTCTATCGCCCCGTGCGCCTGATCAGCACTGCGCCTTTGCATGTGGATATGGGCGATTTTGGCGGGGCGGGCCTTTACGCCACGACCACGCAGGTGAACGAGCAGGGCGCGAAACTGGCGGTCAAGCTGCGTCTGGCCAATGATGGCGCCAAGGAAGCCAAGGCGCAGGTGCGCTTGACGTTGCTCGATGCCGTTGGAGCTGCCGTGGCCAATGCCAATCTGGCGCAAGGCGTGGCTTCGGGCAAGCCGGTGGAACTGGCCAGTGAACTCACCCTTGCCAATCCGCATTTGTGGCAGGGCGTCGATGATCCCTATCTCTATCGCCTGCGCGCCGAAGTGATCGCCGCTGATGGGGCGGTGGTCGATACGGTGGAACAGAATATCGGCATCCGCACCATGCGCTTTGATGCGGACAAGGGCTTCCTGCTCAATGGCAAGCCTTACAAGCTGCGCGGCGTTGGCTATCATCAGGACCGCGATGGCAAGGGCTGGGCGATCTCGGCGCAGGATATCGAGGAGGATGTGGCGACCCTGCGCGATATGGGCGTCAATTCCATCCGCCTGACCCATTATCAGCACGGGCAGGTGATCCATGATCTGGCCGACCGTACCGGCATGATCCTGTGGGATGAAGTGCCGCTGGTGTCGGCATGGACCGTGGGGGGCAAGCTGGAGCCGGAGGCGAGCCTTGTAGCCAATGCGCGCCAGCAACTGACCGAATTGATCCGCCAGAATACCAACCACCCCGCCACCGCGATCTGGAGCATTGCCAACGAGGTGGACTTTGGCAATTCGTTGCCCGCCTTTGTGTCGGGCCGCAAGGATGGCAAGACGCCCGATCCGATGCCTTTGCTGGGCCAGTTGCAGGCCTTGGCCAAGGCCGAGGACCCTTTGCGCCCCACCGCTCTGGCCACCTGTTGCGAAGGGCGTCTGTTCGGCGCGGATGTGGCCATTCCCGAAGTGGCTCCGGCGGCGGATCTGGGCGGGGCGAACCGCTATTTCGGATGGTATTTCGGCAAGGCGGGCGATCTGGGCCCGCAACTGGACAGGTTGCATGCCAAACGCCCTGCGCAGCCTTTGTCGGTGACCGAATATGGCGCGGGCGGGGCTTTGACCATCCACACCGACAATGTGTTGGGCGGCTTGCCGGATTCACGTGGCAGCGCCCAGCCTGAGGAATATGAAGGCTATATCCACGAAACCGCCTTGGCCCAGATTGAGGCGCGGCCCTATCTCTATGCCAGCTGGCTGTGGAACTCCTTCGACTTTGCCACCACCGTCCGCACCGAAGGCGATGCGCAGGATATCAACACCAAGGGTCTGGTCGCCTATGACCACAAGACCCGCAAGGATGTCTGGTATTTCTATCGCGCCAATTGGAGCGGCAAGCCGACCCTGCGCCTGACGGGGCGCCGCTATGTGGACCGCGCGCTGCCGCTGGCCGATGTGAAGGTCTATAGCAACCTGCCGACGACCGAATTGTTGCTCAATGGCCGCTCGCTGGGCACGCGCCAGAATTGCCCGCAGAGCATTTGCGTGTGGCCCGCCGTGGCGCTGGATGCTGGCGAGAACAAGCTGGTGGCCAAGGGCGGCGATCTGACCGATGCAATCGTGTGGAATTTGGCGCCTGAGCGTAAGCAGCATTTTGCCATCGACAGCGGCGCTTTGGTGGCGGCGCGGAGCAAGGACCGCCTGTTGGGTTCTGACACCTGGTTTGAAGGCGGCGAGGTGGCCTCGCTGGATCGCCCCGCCGATTTCGGCCGCGCGCCCCAGCCAGCGCGGATTGACGGTACGCCTGACCGTGATGCTGTGGCCACCTATCGTCAGGGCAGCTTTGCCTATCACATCCCCGCCGCCGCCGGACGTTACA
The DNA here is from genome assembly GCF_004005905.1 of Novosphingobium umbonatum. GTDB lineage: Bacteria > Pseudomonadota > Alphaproteobacteria > Sphingomonadales > Sphingomonadaceae > Novosphingobium > Novosphingobium umbonatum. Next base: position 130,001 of record NZ_SACO01000008.1, on the reverse strand, counting down.
AGGTGACCTTGTGGTTTGCCGCTGGCGAGGGCGTGCCCAAGGGCGCCTTTGACGTGGCGGTCAATGGCAAGCCGCGCCTCAAAGGCTTTGAACCCAAGGCACCCGCCACGGGCATAGGCGCAGTGGCACAGAGCTTTACCGTGACCTCGCGCGGGATGATCGATCTGGCTTTCGCAGCGGGCAGCGCGCCCGCCCGCGTCTCGCTGATCGAAATCGACGCGCAGTAATTTGCGGGCGAGGGGGCTAAGCGCCTGCCTCGCCCATTTTCTGTCTATACGAAGGATTATCCCATGCCGCGTGCCATCAAACATTTGCGCTGGTGGATTATCGGGCTGGTCACGCTGGGCACGGTGCTGAACTATCTGGCGCGCTCCACGCTGTCGGTGGCCGCCCCCGCGATTAAGGCTGATCTGCATATCACCACGCAGCAATATAGCTGGGTGGTGATGGCGTTTCAGGCCAGCTATACCGTGATGCAGACTGTGGCCGGGGCCGTGCTGGACTCGCTGGGCACGCGGCTCGGCTTTATGATCTTTGCCGTGGGCTGGGCTGTGGCCAATGCGCTGCATGCCCTATCGGGCGGCTGGGTCGGGCTGGCCTTCTTCCGCGGCTTGCTGGGCGCCAATGAAGCGGCGGCTATCCCTGCCGGTACCAAGGTGGTGTCCGAATGGTTCCCCGCGCGGGAAAGGTCTTTGGCGACCAGCGCTTTCCAGATGGGCACCAGCCTTGGCAATATGATCGCCCCGCCTTTGGTGGCTTTCTGCATTCTGTGGTGGGGCTGGCGCTCGGCCTTTGTCGTGTCGGGGCTGCTCAGTCTGGTGTGGTCGCTGGGCTGGTGGGTCTGCTATCGTCGCCCGCAGGAACATGCGCGGCTGGGTGATGACGAACGCGCCCTGATCGAGCAGGGGCAGCAGGTGGAGGCGGAAGTCGCCCCCGCTACGGGCCGGATGGCCATGCTGCGCGATCGTCATTTCTGGGCGATTGCCGTGCCGCGCTTCTTTGCCGAACCGGCGTGGCAGACCTTCAACTTCTTCATCCCGCTCTATCTGGTCAGCGTGTGGAAGCTGGATTTGAAAGCGGTGGCTTTATGGGCTTGGATGCCCTTCCTTGCCGCCGATTTCGGTTCGCTGGCGGCGGGGGTGTTGCCCGGTTGGCTGATCCGGCGCGGTTCGGGCATTATCGCCTCGCGCAAGATTTCCATGAGCTGTGGCGCCTTGCTGATGGTGGGGCCAGCCTGCATCGGGCTGGTGTCGACGCCGACGATGGCGATCATGCTGTTCTGCGTTGGCGGCTTTGCGCATCAGATGCTCAATGGCGCTTTGATTACGCTGTGTTCCGACCTGTTCCCCGGACGGCAAGTGGCCACGGCCAGCGGCATGACCGGATCGGCGGCATGGATCGGGGGTATCCTGTTCACCTTCCTGATCGGACAGAGCGCGGATACTTTCGGCTATAATCCCCTGTTTGTCAGCCTTGCCGCGCTGGACTTGCTGGGCTGTGCTGCCTTGTGGTGGATGATGGCAGGGCGTCGGCGCGACTGACGCTGTTATCTTTGGCGCATGAAAAAGGCCGGTTCGCGTGGAGGCAAACGCGGACCGGCCTTTTTGTTCGGGGTGGCTGGGGGGTTAGCCCAGCACCCATTCCACGGCAGGACGGGCGAGCCCCAGCACGGTGGTGGCTTGCGTTTCCACCGCCACGCCATTGAGAGTCACCGCCCGCGTCTCGCCCACGGGCAGGGCTATGGTCAGGCTGGCGGCAGGTGCGGCTGATTTGCCTGACCATGCGGCCTCTATGGCGATGCTGTTGGCGCTGGTGGTCACATCCAGCTTCCACAGAGGCGGATGTTCGGCATCGGGCCAAGCATCGCCGCTTTCGTCAAAGGCGGTCCATGCGATCTGCCCATTGCCGTGATGCGGATAGAGCAGGACGCAGGGCTGCGCAGGGCGGCGGCCAAAACTACTGGGCGCGATGTCCAGTAACATGGCGCTGCCCTCACGCGCCAGCATGGGCGGCAGGCCAAAGAGCGGTGCGTCCAGCACCACATCCTGACCACCCGCATGGCGCTGGTCATGGCGGATATCATACCAGGCGGCGCCTTGCGGCAGATAGGTTGTGACGGTGCGCAAGCCTTCATCCATCGCCGGAGCCACCAGCAGGTCGGGGCCGAGCAGATGGCTGTCGCCATCTTCCCAAGCGCGCGGATCATGGCCGAAATCGAGCCATAGCGGGCGCAGCGCCACATCGTAATGCGCGTGATGGCGCCAGAGCAGATCATGCAGGAAAGGCTGCAAGGCCTGCCGCATCTGCATCATGCCCACAATGGCGGGCGTGGTATTGTGATACATCCATGGCTCGTTGACGCTGCGGTCGCTGTTCCAGCTATGGATGGAAAAGCGCGGCATCATGATGCCCGCCTGCACCCAGCGCAGGAACAATTCCGGATCCGGCTTGGGACCGGCAAAGCCGCCAATGTCATGGCCCGTGTTCGATACGCCCGACAGAGCCAGCCCGATACCCATTTTCTGGTTGTAACGGATGGTTTTCCAATCGGTGTAATTGTCGCCCGACCATGTTTGCGCATAGCGTTGCATTCCCGCCATCCCGCTGCGAGTGACGACATAGGGGCGCGCGTCCGGGCGATAGGCAATCTGGGCCTGCCGACTGGCGCGCATCATCAACAGCGTCTGGACGGGCCTTTCGGCAGCAGCTGCGCGGGGGGTGCCAAAACCGGCGATACGGGCGCGTTTGTCCCAGATTTCATATTCATTATTGTCGTTCCACGTCGAGCGGATGCCATATTCCAGCAATTGCTGCGTCACCTGTCCGCGCCACCAAGCGGCGGCATCGGGGTTGGTGAAATCGACATAGGAACCCACCTCGTCCCAGAACTGGCAGATGATGGGGTCGCCATCCTCGTCGCAGACGAACCAGCCCTTTTCGGCCAATTCGGCATAGAGCGGGTGGTCGACCAGCAGGGCGGGTTTGATGTTGGGCACAAGGTCCACCCCCGCATCGGCATAGCTTTTGACGAAAGCGTCCACATCGGGGAATTTGTCGCGGTTCCAGTGGAACACGTAACGCTTGTCGCCAATCGAGGTATAGCCTGAGGAGAGGTGGAAACTCTCGCAGGGCACCTGATGGGTCGATACGCCCTCGATGAATTCGACCATACGTTCCTGCGCATTGGGCGCATCGGTATAGGTCATGGTGGAGCCGGAATAGCCCACTGCCCAGCGCGGTTGCAGGGCAGGGCGGCCGGTCAGCCATGTGTAGCGGCGGGTCACCTCGCGCGCATCGGGGCCGGCGATCATGTAATAATCAAGATCGGCTTCACCGGTGCGGATATAGCGGTAATGCGGGTGGTAATTGTCATGCTCATGCCCGAAATCGAACACGGGGTCGGCGGTCGTATCGTAAAACACGCCATGGGCCGCGCCATCACCTTTGACCACCAGCACATAGGGAATGGACTTATACAGCGGGTCATCGGCGCTGGCGTCATAGCCCATCGGGTCCAGATTGGTCAGGCGGAAGCGGCGACCGGCGCGGTCCATCGCGCCTGCCCGCTCGCCCAGCGCGTAATAGCGCTCGCCATCCTGACGGGTGACATAGTGATAGGCGGCATCATCCCACCAACCGAAATTATAGGCCTGCGTGGGGCGGTCCTGCGCAATGACGCGCCATGCGTCGCCTTCGGCCTGCTCCCATGTGCAGAAGAACCCATTGCGCGTGATGGTCAGGCGCAGGCGCGCGGTGGCGATGATGATCTGGCTCTCGCTTTCCTCCAGCGAGTAGGCGGGGGCGGAAAAGCCCTCCATGCTCATCCGGTCACGGCCCGGTTCGGCAATGTCGGTCTGGCCCGGCGCCACGGCCCAACTGGGGGGCAGCGTCAGTTCGCCCTTGGCCAGCAGCAGCACGCGGATAATGTCTTCCTCGGGCACAAAGATATGGGCGAGGGCACCGGTATCGGCGGCAAGGGTGACGCGGGCGCCGTCCTGCTGGCTGACGGAGAACAGCGGCGGATGGGCAAGGCTTGCTTTACGGAGAGGTTGCAATTGCATGGGGGGATCAAGCCTTTTGCAGGATGAGGTGGCGGCGCAGGCCAAACAGCCAGACCGCGCCGATCAGATCGAAAACGCCAAGGCAGGCGAACAGCGGTGCATAGCCGATCTTGTCCGCCAATTGGCCGATGGCCAGCGAGAAGAGCAAGCCGCCGGTCCAGCCCGCCATGCCGACCAGACCATTGGCCTTGGCAATGTCACCTTTGGGGAAAACATCGGCGGACAAGGTGTTGATGAGGACAGAGATAATCTGATGTGCAAAGCCGCCCAGCGAGAGCAGCGCAATCGCTGCATAGGGGCTGGCAACAAGGCCCACGCAGCCGGGCGCAATCATCAAAATGGCGGCAAGGGCAATGCCTGCGATGCGGGAATTTTCCAGACTGAAGCCCCGCCAGCGTTGCAGCAAGGGCGCCAGATAGCCGCCCAGAATGCCGCCCGCATCCGCCGCCAGAAAGGGCACCCATGCGAAAAGCGCAATCTGGGTAATATCCATCCCGCGTTCCTTGGCCAGATAGAGCGGGATCCAGAAGGAGAAAGTCTGCCAAGCCGGTTCGGCCAGAAAGCGCGGCACGGCAATCGCCCAGAAGCGCGGCGTGGCGGCGATGGCGCGCAAGGTGCTGGCGCTGGCGGGCACAGGGCGCTGGCCTGCGCGGATTTCATCGAGTTCCTGCGGCGTCACATAGCTGGCTTTGTCAGGCGAGCGGTAAAGCCAATACCATGCGGCGGCAAAGGCGAGGCCCATCGCGCCGGTGACGATAAAGGCGGCCTGCCAGCCATAGATTTTGGCCACTAGCGCGGCGATGACCGGCGCGATCACCGCGCCTAGCGAGGTTCCGGCATTGAACCAGCCCACCGCGACCGAACGCTCACGATCAGGGAACCATTCGCCGATGGTTTTCATGCCCGCTGGGATGGCAGCAGCCTCGGCCATGCCCAGCAAGCCGCGGAATGCCGCCAGTGACAGCCAGCCTCGCGCAAAGCCATGCGCCATATTGGCAAGGCTCCACGCGGCGGCGAACAGGGCAAAGCCTGCGGTCAGGCCAATCTTGTCAATCAGCAACCCGCCAATCGGCTGCATCACCGTATAGGCGAGCTGAAACGCGCCGACGATATAGCTATATTGCTGGGTCGTAATGGCCAGATCGGCCTTGAGTTGGGGGGCAAGGACGCCCAGCGAGTTGCGTGCGATATAATTGATGATGGTACCCACCATCACCAGCAACAATATGCGCAACCGCGCCGAGCGCCATGTCATTGTTCTAATCCTACCCCTTGTTTCTTATGGTCTTTGTGATCGGTTCTTACCAGTTCCACATCGTGCCATCTTCCAGACGGGCCACCGGCAGATAGGCCGGCTTGTAGGGGTATTTGGCTGCCAGCTTTTCGTCGATGTCGACGCCATGGCCCACCGTGTCGCCAACATAGAGCATGCCCTGATCGAACGAATAGTCATGCGGGAAGACTTCGTCGGTTTCGGGCGTGTGGCGCATATATTCCTGAATGCCGAAATTGGGCACCCAAGTGTCGAAATGCAGCGCCGTGCCCATGGTGACCGGCGAAAGGTCGGTGGCGCCGTGGCAGCCGGTGCGGATCTGATACAGGCTGGCCAGATCGGCGATGCGGCGCAGATGGGTGATACCGCCAGCGCCCACGATGGTGGCGCGGATATAGTCGATCAACTGGTTCTGGATCAGATCCTTGGCGTCCCAGATCGTGTTGAAAATCTCGCCCACAGCCAAAGGTGTGGTGGTGTGCTGGCGGATGAGCTTGAACGCTTCCTGATTTTCGGCAGGGGTCACGTCTTCCAGCCAGAACAGGCTGTAAGGCTCCAGCGCCTTACCCAATTGCGCGGCCTCGGTGGGGCTGTAACGGTGGTGGCCGTCATGCAGCAGATGATGGTCGAAGCCATAGGTTTCGCGCAGCTTTTCAAACAGCTTGGGCACATAGTTGAGCGCCTTGCGCGTGTCCCATCCGGTCAGGCTGGGCAGGGCAGCATCGGCCGGTTCATAGAACAGCTTGCCACGGCCCACGCCATAGGCATCCTTCACGCCCGGTACGCCGGTCTGCGCGCGGATGGCCTTGTAGCCCATGTCGATATAGGCGCCCACCGCATCCACGGTTTCGGCAATATCGCCGCCATTGGCATGGCCATAGACCATCACGCCATCACGGCTGCGGCCGCCCAGCAATTGGTAAAGTGGCATATTGGCCATCTTGGCCTTGATATCCCACAGAGCCACGTCCACCGCGGCAATGGCGCGCATGGTGACGGGGCCACGGCGCCAATAGGCACCGCGATAGAGATATTGCCAGATATCTTCGGAATTGCGGGGGTCCATGCCGATGATGCAGGGGATGACGTGGTCTTCCAGATAGCTGACCACGGCCTTTTCACGGCCATTGAGCGTGGCATCGCCAATCCCGTACACGCCCTGATCGGTTTCGATCTTGAGCGTGACAAAGTTGCGACCCGGACAGGTGACGATTACGCGGGCTGATGTGATTTTCATGGGATCGGTTTCCGGATTGGTCAGCTTGTGATAGAAACATTCTTGACCAATCCATGTTGGCCTGTCAACTTGCTTGTGAGTGGTAAGGCCATTTTTCGGAGTTAACAGATGAGTGATGCCGCGCCCGCCCAAGATCGCCTCTATCAAGATCTGGCGCGCAAGCTGATGGCCGAGTTGTCCAACGGGCGTTACGCCGTCGGGGACCGCCTGCCGGCCGAGCGTGAATTGTCGGTGACTTTCGGCGTGTCGCGCCCCACCGTGCGTGAAGCGGTTATCGCGTTGGAAGTGCAGGGTTTGGTGGAAGTGCGCGTGGGTTCGGGCGCCTATGTGAAGCGCCTGCCCGGCAAGGAAGACATTCCCGGTTTCAACATCACGGCCTTTGAATTGACCGAGGCGCGCCTGTTGTTTGAAGGCGAGGCGGCGGCTTTGGCGGCTACCCAGATTACCGAAGAAGGTCTGGCCGAACTGGAAACATTGGTCGAGGATATCGAGCGCGAGAATCGCAATCCCGATGGTACGGAAAAGGCCGATCGCGCCTTCCATCTGGCTATTGCCCGCGCCACCCGCAATTCGGCCATCATCGAGGCGATCGAGCGCCTGTGGGAATTGCGCGCACAATCGCCGGAAAGCGCTTTGCTGCATGAAAAGGCGCGCAGTGCGAATATCAAGCCGGTGGTGGACGAGCACAAGGCGGTGCTGGACGCTTTGCGCGCCCATGATCCATCGGCCGCGCGGGCTGCGATGCGCGCCCATCTGGCGGCAGTGCTTGACAGCTTGCTGTTTGCCACCGAAGAAAAGGCGATTGCCGCCGCACGCCGTGCTGCGCAGGCCAAACGTGAGCGCTATGCCCGCGTTACCAGTTAAACCTCTGTATAGTCATAGGAAGACCAGCAACCATGTCTCGCCCTTTGGACCTGCATCCCGACCGACTCCTGCCTTCTGACACCGGTATCAGAGCCATCGCCCGCGAGCTTTACGCCAGCGTTGCGGGCCTTCCGATTGTCAGCCCGCATGGCCACACCGACCCCAGCTGGTTTGCCAAAAACCAGCCTTTCGGCAATGCCACCGAACTGCTGCTGCGGCCTGACCATTATCTGTTCCGCATGCTCTATTCGCAGGGCGTCAATCTGGCCGATCTGGGCATTGGCCATCACAAGGCCACCTATGACCCGCGCAAGGCATGGCGCATTCTGGCCGAAAACTGGCACCTCTATCGCGGCACGCCCTCGCGCATGTGGTCGGATTGGGTGTTCAGCGAAGTGTTCGGTTTTACCCAGATGCTGGGCGCGGATACGGCGGATCTCTATTACGACACGATCACCGAGGCGCTGGCCACCGATGCCTTCCGCCCGCGCGCTTTGTTCGAGCGTTACAATATCGAGGTGATCGCCACCACCGAAAGCCCGCTCGACACGCTGGAGCATCACGCCGCCATTCAGGCTGACAACGCTAGCGGCGCATGGGGTGGCAAGGTGGTCACCGCCTATCGCCCCGATCCGGTGGTTGACCCCGAGTTTGAAGGCTTCCGCGATAACCTGAAGCGCTTCAGCGAGATTACCGGCGAGGATTGCCTGACGTGGCAGGGCTATCTGGCCGCCCATCGCCAGCGCCGCGCCTTTTTTGCGCAACATGGCGCCACCAGCACCGACCACGGCCACCCCACTGCGCAGACCGCCAACCTGTCTGCCGCGCAGGCCGAGGCCCTGTTCGACAAGGTGGCCAAGGGCAGTTTCACCGCCGCCGAGGCAGAATTGTTCCGCGCTCAAATGCTGACCGAGATGGCGGGCATGAGCCTGGAAGACGGCCTGGTCATGCAGATCCACCCCGGCTCTTTCCGCAACCACAACGAGGCCCTGTTTGCAGCGCTGGGCCGCGACAAGGGTGCCGACATTCCGATGCGCACCGATTATGTCAATGCGCTCAAGCCCTTGCTGGACAAATATGGCAATGAGGCAAACCTCTCGATCATCCTCTTCACGCTGGATGAAAGCGTTTATGCGCGCGAACTGGCGCCGCTGGCAGGCCATTATCCCTGTCTGAAGCTGGGTCCTGCTTGGTGGTTCCACGACAGCCCCGAAGGCATGCGCCGTTTCCGCCATGCCACCACCGAAACGGCGGGCTTCTACAACACCGTGGGCTTCAACGACGACACGCGCGCCTTCCTGTCAATCCCCGCACGCCATGATGTGGCCCGCCGCATCGACTGCGGCTTCCTCGCCCAGATGGTCGCCGAACACCGCATGGCGGATTGGGAAGCGGCAGAAGTCGCGCAGGATCTGACCTATAATCTCGTGAAAAAGGCCTATAAACTGTGAGCCGTCTTTCCGCACAAAACCTGCCCGCCACGGCTGCCCTTCCGGCCTATGATCGCGCGGGCAAGAGCATTGGCATCGTCCATTTCGGCCTTGGCGCTTTTACCCGTGCGCATCAGGCGTGGTATACCGACCGCGCGATGGAGGCAGATGGTGGCGACTGGTTGATCGCGGGAGTTTCCCTGCGCAGCCCCGCCGTGGGGGAACAATTGAACTCGCAGGACGGGCTCTACACTCTGGCCGAGAAATCGGGCGAGGGGACCAAACTGCGGGTGATTGGCAGCGTGGCCAAGGTGTTGCTGGCGACGCAGGATCGCGCTGAATTGGTCAACCTGCTGTCGGCTCCTACCACCCATATCGTGACCTTTACGGTGACGGAAAAAGGTTATTGCCGCCGCGCCGATGGCGGGCTGGATCTGGGGCTGGCCGATGGCGGCTTTTACCCCATTCTGGCCGAAGCGTTGGCACGTCGCATGGCGGCGGGCATTGGCGGTTTGACGCTGCTTTCCTGCGACAATCTGGCCGATAATGGGCATCAGTTGAAGCGCCTGATGGGCGAGTATCTGGCAGGCGATGCGGCCCTCTCGGCTTGGGTGGCGCAGCATTGCACCTTCCCCTGCAGCATGGTGGACCGCATCGTGCCCGCCACCACGGACGAGGATCGCGCCGAGGTGGAAGCCGCGCTGGCCCTGCGCGATGAAGGCGTGGTGATGACCGAGCCTTTCAGCCAATGGGTGATCGAGGATGCCTTTGCAGGTCCGCGCCCCGCTTGGGAAAAGCAGGGCGCGCAGATTGTGCAAGATGTGGCGCCCTATGAAACCGCCAAGCTGCGTATGCTCAATGGCGCGCATTCGGCGCTGGCCTATCTGGGGCTGGAGGCTGGCCATAGCTATGTGCATCAGGCCGTGGGCGATCCGGCCCTGCGCCAATTGGTGTTGGGGCTGATGCTGGATGAAGCCGCGCCCACCATTCCCGCGCCCGAAGGCATGGACCTGGCCGCCTATGCCCATGCCTTGATCGAGCGTTTCGACAATCCCGCTCTCAACCATCGCCTGATCCAGATTGCCATGGATGGCAGCCAGAAGATCCCCCAGCGCTGGCTGGCGACTCTGGCGGCGAACCAGCAGGCAGGGCGTCCTTCGCCAGCCTTGCATCAGGCCGTGGCGGCTTGGCTGCGCCATTTGCGCGGCGACAATGTGGCCAAATGGGGCAAGGTGGATGATCCCCGCGCCGATGAACTGGCCGCCGCGTGGCAGGCCCATGGGGCGCAGGGCGTGGTGGAGGCCATCTTTGGCGCTGACGGCTTGTTGCCCAGCGCATGGCAGCCCGAAGGCATCAGCCTGTAACGGAAAAGGCGGGGGACTTGACCATCCCCCGCCTTTCTTACTCGGCGGCTTCTGCCCCGCTGGTCAGCCGCACGAAACTGTCGATCCGCGTGGTCCACAAGAGGCCATCGCCGGTTCGCCCCGTATGGGCCTGTGCATGGATGGTGGTGCAGATTTTCTCCACCGCTTCCTCCGGCGCGACAATCATCACCATGACCTTGGGCGTATAGTCCAGCAGGTCACGCTTGATCGTGTAGGGCTCAGAGCGCTCGACCCATGTGGCGCTGCATCCATCCACCCGCACCACTGACATGCCCGGAAACTCCGGCAACTGGCGCAAGGCCACGCGCAGAGGTTCCAGTCGGGCGGGGCGGATAACGGCCTTGATCTCGATCATCGTGCAAATCCCTGTGGGCAGGCTCATGCTTCTAAAGGCTCGCTGTCAAAGAAGCGGTAAATGGTGGGTAGGACCAAAAGCGTAAGCAGCGTGGAGGTGATGATCCCGCCAATCACCACAATAGCCAGCGGGCGCTGCACCTCTGCGCCGGGGCCCGTGGAGAAGAGGAAGGGGATCAGCCCCAACAAGGCCACGGTGGCGGTCATCATCACGGGGCGGAAACGCATGGTGGCCCCATGGCGCACCGCTTCTGCCACGCTCATGCCTTCCTCGCGCAGTTTCCGGATATAGCTTACCAGCACCACGCCATTGAGCACCGCAATGCCCCATAGCGCGATAAAGCCCACCGAAGCCGGTACCGAAAGATATTCGCCCGAGACAAACAGGCCGATCACCCCGCCAATGCTGGCAAAGGGCAGCACGGTGATGATCAGGCTGGCCAGACGGATCGAGTTGAACAGCACGAAGAGCAGGAAGAAAATCGCCGCCACGGTGATTGGCACAATGATCATCAAATGGCCCAGAGCGCGTTCCATATTCTGGAACTGTCCACCCCATTCCAGATAATAGCCTTCGGGCAATTTGACCTGCGCACCCACCTTTTGCTGCAACTCGGCCACAAAGCCGCCCAGATCGCGGCCCTTTACATTCATGCCGATCACGATGCGGCGCTTGCCGCTTTCACGGCTGATTTGCGCGGGGCCATCCATCACCGAAATATGCGCCACATCGGCCAAACGCACCTGCGCGCCGCCGGGGGAGGGCACCAGCAGATCGGAAATCGCCTGAATATTGGCGCGGCGATCCGCAGGCAGGCGGACGACAGCGGGGAAGCGGCGCTCGCCTTCAAAGATTTCGGTGGCGGCTTTCCCGCCCACGGCGGTTTCGATCAGGTCGTTCACATCCGCCACATTCAGCCCGTAACGGGCCACCGCCTGCCGGTCGATGTCGATCGAGAGATATTGCTGGCCGCTGATCTTTTCGATCCGCAAGTCTTCCGCGCCCTTCAAAGAGCGGGCAACGCGGGCGATTTCTTCGGCCTTGGCCTTCAACTGTTCCAGATCGTCGCCAAACACCTTGACGGCAATGTCGGAACGTACGCCGGTCACCATCTCGTCCACGCGGTCGGAAATGGGCTGGGCCATCACGATCTGGATGCCGGGCAGGGCCTTGAGCTTTTCACGCATGGCTTCGGCAATATCGTCCTGATCCCAACCATCGGGCCATTCGTCGCGCGGTTTCAGGCTGACGATGGGGGTGGATTCATTGGGACCTTGCGGGTCTGCCGCGCTTTCCCCGCGCCCCACGCCCGACACCGCCGATTTTACCCCTGGCACCTGCATCACCAGACGCATGGCTTCCATTTCGATACGGATCGATTCGTCCAGCGCGATATTGGGAACGCGGTTGATGCCGGGCACCAGCGATCCTTCCTTCATTTCGGGAATGAAGGCGGTGCCAAGGAAGGGGAACAGAGCCACGGCAAACAGCAGGGCACCCAGAGTATAGGCCACCGTCTTGCGTTCATTGCCCAAGGCCCAGCCCAGCATTTTGAGATAACGCGCTTTCATCCACGCGATGATCTTGGTGTCATGGTCGCCATCATGCTCGGGCGCTTTCAGCAGATAGGTCGACAGCACCGGCGTCAGGGTCAGGCTGAGCACGAGCGAGACAGCCAGTGCGATGGCGATGGTGTAGGCCAGCGGGGCAAACATCTTGCCCTCCATGCCCTGCAAGGTCATCAGAGGTAGGAACACAAGGATGATAACGCCCACGCCAAAGATCACCGGCGTGGCCACTTCCACCACAGCCTGCAGGATCACGCGGGCCTTGGTCTGGCCCTTGGCGGCGGAGGTGCCCAATTGCGCAAAGGCATTTTCCACCACCACCACCGATCCGTCCACCATCAGGCCAATGGCAATCGCCAAACCGCCAAGGCTCATCAGATTGGCCGAGATGCCCAATTTGTTCATCGCCATGAAGGTGATGAGCGGGGTGAGCACCAAAGTGGCCACCACGATCAGCGAGGAGCGAATATCGCCAAGGAACAGGAAGAGGATGACCACCACCAGCACGATGCCTTCCATCAGCACCTTGGTGACGGTGTGCAGCGCGGCGTCCACCAGTTCGGAGCGGTCGTAATAGGGCACGATTTTCAGGCCATCGGGCAACATGCCCTTGCTGTTGATCTGCTCCACCTTCTCCTTCACGCGGCTGACGATCTGCTTGGCATTGCCGCCCGCCATCATCATCACCACGCCGCCCACGGCCTCGCTGGTGCCATTCTGGATGATCGCGCCCTCGCGCACGCCCGCGCCGATCTTCACCTCGGCCACATCGCGCAGATAGAGCGGTTGGCTGGCATTCTCGCGGATCACGATATTGCGCAGATCTTCCTCGTTTTTCACAAGGCCCACGCCACGGATCAGATATTGTTCGGCAAATTGCGGCAGGACACCGCCGCCTGCATTGGCATTGTTGCGCGCCACGGCGGAAAATACATCGGCCACGCTCACCTGATAGTGGCGCAACCGGTCAGGGTTGACCAAGACCTGATACTGACGCGGAAAGCCGCCCTGCGAGTTGATTTCCGCCACGCCCGAGATGGATCGCAGCAGCGGGCGCACCACCCAGTCCTGCACCAGACGGCGCTGGGTCAGCTCTTCCGGCGTCAATTGGCGGCCTTTGTCGTCGGGCCGGTCCAGCGTATATTGATAGACCTCGCCAAGGCCGGTGGAGACAGGGCCCAGCACCGGCGCAATGCCTGGCGTCAGTTTCGGCCCCAGTTCGGCCAAGCGCTCCATCACCAATTGGCGGGCGAAATAGACATTGGTCTGCTCGGTAAACACCAAGGTGATCAGCGACAGACCCGGCTTGTTGAGCGAGCGCATCTCCTCCAGCCCCGGCAGGCCGGTCATCGCTACCTCGATCGGGGCGGTGGCCATGCGCTCCACTTCCTCGGGGCTGCGGCCAGAGGCTTCGGTGGCAATCTGCACCTGCACATTGGTGACATCGGGGAAAGCGTCCACCGACAATTGCTGAACCGCGGCAAAGCCAAAGCCCAGCAGCGCCAGCGCCACCACCACCACAATCAGCCGCTGTTTCAGCGCGGCGCGGATCAGCCCTGTGATCATTGCCCTTCCACCGCCTGCCGGTTGCGTTCAGTGTTAAGATAGAAGCTGCCTTCCACCACCACATTCTCGCCAGCCTTCAGGCCGGTCAGCACCACGCGCTTGCCCGCCTGATCCTCGCCCAGCTTGACCTGCCGCAGGCGATAGTGGCCATTGGCCTCGGCTACGAAAACATGGTCCAGATTGTTTTCGCGCACCACGGCGGAGGAAGGCACCACCAGACGCGGCTGCGCCTCGCCCTTGACCAGCATCGTGGCCAGCATGGAGGGTTTCAGATCGCCCTTGGCATTGTCCAGTTCGGTGCGGATCACCACCGTGCGGGTGGTGGGGTCTACAGTCTGGCCCACAAACACCAGCTTGCCGCTGCGCTTTTCCCCGCCCAGCGCGGGTATATCCAGATCCACCACTTCGCCCACGCGGACAAAGCGCACCTGCTGCTCGGGCACTTGCGCCACGGCCCAGACCTTGGACAGATCGGCCACCACGAAAAGCGCATCCGAAGGCTGCACCACTTGCCCCAGCGAGAGATGGCGTTCGACCACCACGCCGCTCATGGTGGAGGTGACTTGCGAGGCGGAATGGACCGCGCCCCTTGCGCTCAATTGCCCCAGCGCCGCGCCCGATACGCCCAGCAGGCGGAGTTGGTCAGCCGCCGCGCGCATTTCGGCGGCGGAGACCTGAAACTCGCTCTCACGCTTTTGCAACTCGGCAGCCGAGATCACATCGGCGGCAAACAGGGTCTTGGCGCGTTCGGCATTGCGGCGGTTCAATTCATAGGCCGATTTGGCCCGCACATAGGCCAGTTGCTGCGTGGTCAGATCGGTGCTGGTAATCTGCGCCAGCACCGTGCCGCGCCCCACCATCTGCCCGATATTGGCCGCCATAGCCGATACGCGACCCGTCACCGTGGCGCCAATGCGGGCCACGCGGTTCTCGTCAAAATCGATCTGGCCCGCCACGCGCAGGGTTTCGGCCACCGGCATGGTTTCCACCTTGGCCGTTTTCAGCCTCTGCACCAAAGCCGCGGGCGCCACTACCAGCATGGGGTCGGCAGGGGCTTTGGCTGAGGGCTTGTCCTCGCTCTCGCCGCATCCGGCCAGCAGCAGGGGGATAAGCAGGAAGGTCAGCTTTTTCATGGGTTGATCCGGTTGGCTGGAGTCGGGCTGGAAGCGGGGTTTTGTGAAGGTGCGGCGATCAGGCGCTGGATATCCACCCAGGCGGCGGCCAGTTCAAAGCGACTGGCGATCAGATCAGCGCGGGCGGAACGGAACACGCGCTGGGCGTCCAGCACATCCATCAGCCCGCGCTCGCCCGCGCGATAGGCGGTTTCGGCCACGGCCACGGCAGCGCGGGCCTGCGCCACCACGCCATTTTCCAGAGCCACCACCTGCGCCTGCGCCACTTCATATTGGCGCAGGGCAATTTCCAGATCCTGCCGGATGGCATAGGTCTGGGCGTCCAGCGCCAATTGGCTCTGCGCCAGTTGCGCCTTGGCCTCGCGCACGGGGCCAAGGCGGCGGTCCCACAGGGGGATGGACAGGTTGAGGCCGATCATATCCTGCCGGATCTCGCGGTCCACCTGACGATTGGCGCGCAGGGTTACTGTGGGCAGGCGTCCGGCTTCCTCATAGTCCAACCGGTGGCGGGCCTGTTCGCTTTGGGCGCGGGCTTGATCGAGCGAGGGATTGGCCGAAAGCGCCTTGTCCACCAGACCACCCAGCGGGGGCAGCGGCAAGGGTTGGTCCAACTGGCCGGTGACGGTGTAATCCACCGGCAATTGCGGGCCGACCATGGCGCGCAGCTGGAGCAGAGCCTGTTCCTCGCGCAGCATGGCGGCCTGTGCGTTTTTCTGCACGTTGAGCAGATCGGCCTCGGCGCGGATCAGTTCGATGCGGGGCGCGTCGCCTTGCTCCACCCGCAATTTGATCTTGGTATAGACCGATTGCATCAGCGAGAGGTCTTGCTGGGTATTATCCTTTTCCGCCCGCCGCCGCAGCACATCGAAATAGGCACGGCGCAGATCGGCAATCCAGTCATTCTCGAACACGCGATAGGCTGCCGCGCTGGCATCGCGTCCGGCCTTGGCAGCGGCAATGCGCGGGTTGCGGCGAAAGGGCAGGTCCAGCGGCTGGCTGATCGACAGGCTGTCCAAGGCTCCCGAAACCCCGCTGACGTTGGGGCGATAACGGGTGGAGCCGGCCATATATTCCACCTGCGGATCGGGATAGGCACGCGCGGTTTGAATAGCCGCAGCCGCGCCATCCACCGAACGCGCCGCCGATTGCAGGGCAGGGTTGCCGCTTAACGCCAGATCTTCGAGTTGACTCAGTGTGTAGGTTTCACCGGCGATGACTGATGGGGCGCATAGTAACAATGCCAGCGAGCAACCGGCTCGCAGCCAGGGTCTATCTTTGCCGGAATTGGCCGTCAGAGGCATGATACATTCCTGCTTTAACCATAGGTTCTTGGCATGCGGGCCAAGTGCAAGTGCAGCATTAGACAAGTGATCTCGCTTGTCGCTTGCTGAATTGTAAGGAAATGTTTCTGGCCGTGCTGCGGCGTTGACGAGCTGCTCTTTTCTGGTGGGGGTAGGGTTCACGAAGTAGAGTATTAATATGCCGCCTTAATATGATCAGTGATTCTACGTTATCAAAAAAATTGTTTGGAACCCTTATTGGCTGGGGAACTTCTGACGTAGTTTATGGTTAATGTATCGGTAGCAATTCACAAGGATTGCGAAAAAAGACGAGAGTAGAATGGTTTGGCGAAATTCCCGCCCGACGGCAAGTGGGGGACTGATCATGAACTACCATCAATCGGCCTATGCTTTTAGTGCTAATGCGAGCGCAATCATGCTTTCGCAGCAAGTCGAGGCTCGTGACCTTATCCCTGCCCGGGAAGTTCGGGTCCGTTATCTGTCGCTGGGTGACAGCAGTCGATTCCTTTGCAACCATTGGATCGATAGTGTTTTTTCTTCGGTTCAACACTTCCGCTACGCAGAAAATGATACCCATTTCCTCTCCAGTATGCGCTCGGATTTTGACTGCCTGATCGTGGGCGGGATGGATGCGGGCCGTATGGTCGATGTGCTTCAGGGCAATATGCCGCTGCTGCGCAACCGCCTGCTGGTGGCATTGATGGTGGATTCCACACCGGAAGATCGCGCCAAGGTGATCCGCGCCGGTTATGATGATGCCATGGATGTCGATGGTACCGGCCATGCCGAGGCAACCGCGCGCGTGCGGGCCATGTGGTCGCGGATGAAGGGTCGCCGTTAAGGCGTCTGATTGTAATGGGAATAGGGAACCATCCCCCCGATGGCGCCATTTCGACACGGGCGGTAACGGTTTCAACCTGTGGCAAAGGGCTTGCCAAGCGGCGTGGTTTGGCCGAAATACGGACATATTCCCCATAGGGCGGGAACCGGACTGGTAGGAACCAGCCGTGGTGGAGAGGTCCGTGTCGCAATCAGACTCCAAGCATAGCGCATTGGTGTTCAGCACCATCCATTCATCACAGGCAGCGCTGTCGGCGGTGGCGGCGAGCTGGTGCCGTTCGGCCTTGCATCATGGGCTGGACCCGGCTCGTAGCCTGCGTGGTGAGAGGTTGGAGGCGGCCGAGTTGCAGCGCAGGCTGGCCAGCCATGGCGATCTGCTGGCGGTGGCCGAGCCGGTGCTGGACCGTCTCTATGCGCAGGTGGGCTTGACCGGTTGCTGTGTGATCATGGCCGATAGCGAGGGGGTCATCCTGCAAGAGCGCAAAAGCGCCGCTGATGCGCCTTTCTTTGAATCCTCCGGTCTGGTGTCGGGCAGCAATTGGAGCGAGGCCAGCGAGGGGACCAATGGCATTGGCACCTGTCTGGTCGAGGCGCGTCCGGTGACGATCCAGCGGCATGAGCATTTCTCGGCACGCAATATAGCGGTGTCTTGTATGGACGCACCGATTTTCGATCCCGCAGGGCGGCTTGCGGGCGCGCTGGATGTATCAAGCGCGCGGGCGGACCATGGCGATGGTATGGCCTCGCTGATCGGGGCCTTGGTGCAGGATGCGGCGCGGCATATCGAGCGGGATTATTTCTGCCGTCATTATTCGGGCCGCCGCATCGTGCTGGCCGCAGGCGCGCGCGGGCAGGCCTTGCTGGCGGTTGACCGTGATGGGCTGGTGGTGGGGGCGACACGCGCCGCGCGCTTGCTCTATCATCTGGGCAATGAGGTCGATTTGGCACCGCGCCCGCTGGACGATCTGATCGGTGGTGCGGCGGGCTATGAGTCGAGCGAAAGGGCCACCTTGCGACAGGCTTTGGCGCGTAGCGGGGGGAATGTGGCGGCGGCGGCCAAGTTGCTGGGCATCGGGCGCGCCACTTTTTACCGGCGTATGGAACGAGCCGGGCTGGACCTGTCTCAAGAATGAGACAGCGGGGCAGGGGCGTCTATGGCCCCCCGCTAGGCGGCTAGGGCAAAGCGTGGGACACAGCTTTCATCAAATCGGCCAGCAAGGCCCGAAGATGAGAAGCATGAACCATGGAAGACGTTTTGACCGCTCCGCGCACGCAATTGAACTCGCCCTTTGCCGCCAGCTATGACAATTTCATCGGTGGTCGTTGGGTCGCTCCGGTCGCTGGCCGCTATTTTGACAATATCTCGCCCATTACTGGCCAAAGCGTTTGCCGCGTGGCTCGTTCGGACGCTGCTGATATTGAACTGGCGCTGGACGCTGCCCATGCTGCCCGCGAAGGCTGGGGCCGTACCAGCCCTGCCGAACGCGCTCTGGTGCTGACGCGCATCGCCGACCGTCTGGAAGCGAATCTGGGCAAGCTGGCGCTGGCCGAGACATGGGACAATGGCAAGCCGATCCGCGAAACGACCGCCGCTGATATCCCGCTGGCGATTGACCATTTCCGCTATTTCGCCGGTTGCATCCGCGCTCAGGAAGGCAGCATTGGCGAGATCGACCATGACACGATGGCCTATCACTTCCATGAGCCCTTGGGTGTGGTGGGGCAGATCATTCCCTGGAACTTCCCGATCCTGATGGCGGCATGGAAGCTGGCTCCTGCGATTGCGGCGGGTAACTGCGTGGTGCTCAAGCCTGCCGAACAGACTCCTGCCTCGATCCTCGTGCTGGCCGAAATCATCGCCGATCTGCTGCCTGCGGGCGTGCTCAACATCGTCAACGGCTTTGGCATCGAAGCAGGCAAGCCCTTGGCCTCGTCCAAGCGCATCGCCAAGATCGCCTTTACCGGTGAAACCAGCACCGGTCGCCTGATCATGCAATATGCCTCGGAAAACCTGATCCCCGTCACGCTGGAACTGGGCGGCAAGAGCCCCAACATCTTCTTTGAAGACGTTTGTGCCGCTGACGATGATTTCTTTGACAAGGCAGTCGAAGGCTTTGTGATGTTCGCGCTCAATCAGGGTGAAGTCTGCACCTGCCCCAGCCGCGCGCTCATTCAGGAATCGATCTATGATCGCTTCATGGAAAAGGCGCTGGCCCGTGTGGCCGCCATCGTTCAGGGCAGCCCGCTGGACATGGCGACCATGATCGGCGCGCAGGCCAGTCAGGAACAGCAGGAAAAGATCCTGCGCTATATCGACATTGGCCGTGACGAAGGCGCGCAAGTGTTGATCGGCGGCGGCGCGGCGCAACTGGGTGGCGACCTGTCGGGCGGCTTCTATGTGCAGCCCACCGTGTTCAAGGGCCATAACAAGATGCGCATCTTCCAGGAAGAAATCTTTGGCCCTGTGGTGTCCACCACCACGTTCAAGACGCAGGAAGAAGCGCTGGCCATTGCCAATGACACCGCCTTTGGCCTTGGCGCTGGCGTGTGGAGCCGTGATGCCAACACCTGCTACCGCTTTGGCCGTGCCATTCAGGCGGGCCGTGTGTGGACCAATTGCTACCATGCCTATCCGGCCCATGCCGCTTTCGGTGGCTACAAGCAGTCGGGCATTGGCCGCGAAACCCACAAGATGATGCTCGACCACTATCAACAGACCAAGAACATGCTGGTCAGCTACAGCCCCAAGAAGCTTGGCTTCTTCTAACCCTCTCTCCCAGAGCCTCCGGCGCAAGCCGGAGGGCGTCCGGCGCGGTCCCACTCCCAATACACACCGGCCGCGTCGGACGTTCTTCTAAGGGTTGGTCTTGGTTTTCATGTCCAAGGCCAACCCATTTTTTTGCCTTTCGCAGTTTGGCGCATTGTTCGCCACGGGCATTGCGCGCCAAGGGCGGGGTCTGTTTGAAAGGGAGCCTCACCATGTTGCATCGTCGCCATTTCCTGTCTGCCAGCGGGGCCTTGGTGGCGGCCCCTGCTTTAAGCAAGGCGGCGGCGGTGGCCGGTGGCGCGCCCGATGTGGCCGTGGTGGGGGCAGGGGTGTTTGGCGCCTTTGCCGCGCTATCCCTGCGCGAGGCGGGCCTGTCGGTGGTCAGCCTTGACCAATATGGGCCGGTCAGCCCGCGCGCTTCCTCCTCGGGCGAGACGCGTTCGATCCGTTCGGGTTATGGCGATCAGGCGTTCTATTCGGCCATGTCGGTCAAGGCACTGGCTCGCTGGCGGGCGCGGGAGGCGGAGTTCGGGCGCAAGCTGTTATACCCCAGTGCGCGGATCGAACTGACCGACCATTGGACCGACGGGATGAAGGCGCAGCGTCAGATCTTTGACGATCTGAAACTGCCCTATGAATTGGCCGACCGTGCCGAATTGCGCCGCCGGTTCCCGCAAATGGCGTTTGACGATGTGGATTTCGCTTTCGTGGAAACCGCCGCCAGTTCGGTGCTGGTAAAGGCACGCGAAGCGGTGCTGGCGGTGATCGAATCCTTTGAGAAAAAGGGTGGCCAGTCCCGCTTTGCCCGCGCGGTGCCCGGTGACGCGAAGGGCGGACGGTTGCTGAACCTCAAGCTGGATGGCGGAGACAGCCTGTCGGCGGGGAATTATGTTTTCGCGGTTGGCCCTTGGGCGGGCAAGCTGTTTCCAGACCTCGCCAAGCCGCGCGTTAACGTGTGGCGCAGCGAATATCTCTATTACGGCACGCCGGCGGGCGATCCGCGTTTCAGTTGGCCGCATCAACCCTTGTGGCATGACCATATCCGTGGCGGCTGGGGCTTTGGCAGCATCGAGCGCGGCCTGAAATATTCTGTCGCTCCCGGCCCGCGTGTGGCGCTGGACCCCGATACTGCCGAACGCATGCCGCGTGAGGAACTGATCAAGGCCTCCCGCGCCTATATCGCTGCGCGCTTCCCCGCTCTGGCGGGCGCGCCGATCATGGAAAGCCGCGTGTGTCAGGTCGATGATGCGCCCAACACCCATTTCATCCTCGACCGCCATCCCGATTATGCCAATGTCTGGCTGGCCTTTGCGGGCGGTGGGCATGGTTTCAAGCATGGCCCGATGGTGGGTGAACATGTCGCGCGTTTGGTGATCGGCCAATCCGTCGACCCACAGGCGCAGCGCCTGTTCAGTCTGGCCAGCCACCCGATGACTTAACTCCCATCATGGTTTAACTCCCATCATGGTTTAACCCATCGCCAGCACCAGATTGCGCACCTGCGGGTAAATCTGCTTTTCCCATTTGGAGCCGGAGAAGACGCCATAATGGCCGACCCCCGGCTGCAAATGGTGGCGGCGCAAATGGGGGCGTAGAGACGTGCACAGGCGATGCGCGGCGGCGGTCTGGCCCACGCCGCAAATATCGTCCCGCTCGCCCTCGACGGTCAGCAGGGCGGTGTTGCGGATCGCCCCGCAATCCACCAATTGCCCGCGATGCATCATCTCGCCCTTGGCCAAAGTGGCGCGCTGGAACACCTGGTCGATGGTTTCCAGATAGAATTCCGCCGTCAGATCCAGTACGGCCATATATTCTTCATAGAAATCATGGATTTTGTGGGCATCGCCAGAACGTTGGTCGACGCGGGCCTGATAGAGTTTGCGGAACTGGTCAAAATGGCGAGACGGGTTCATCGACATAAAGGCGGTGAGTTGCAGGAAGCCGGGATAGACGCTGCGCCCGGCGCCCTTGTAACGCCATGGCACTTGGCTGATCAGATTGGCCTCGAACCAGTCGAAACTGTTGGCATTGGCCAGTTCATTGACGATGGTCGGCGCTTCGCGCACATCGACCGGCCCGCCCATCAGCGTCAGGCTGCGCGGGGTGGAGGGATCGCGTTCCGCCGACATTACCGCCACCGCCGCCAGCGCCGAAACGCAGGGCTGGCACACGGCCAGCAAATGGCTGCGCGGCCCGAGTTCCTGCAGGAAGGTGATGACGTAATCGGTGTAATCTTCCAATCCGAAGCGCCCTGCGGACAGCGGCACATCCCGCGCATTGCGCCAATCGGTGATGTAAACATCATGGTCGCGCAGCAGCACTTCCACCGTGTTTTTCAACAGCGAGGCATAATGGCCCGACAAGGGGGCCACCACCAGCATCTTGGGCTGGGGCACCAGCACCTCGTCCTTGGCGAAATGCAACAGGTCGCCAAAGGGCAGATTGGTGATCACTTCCTCACGCACGGCCACCTTTTTGTTGCCCACTTGCGCGGTATCAATGCCGAAAGATGTGCGTTCATGCGTTATGGCGGAAAGGGCAAAGGTCTCGCACAGGGCATGCAGGCGGCGCGGGAAAGCCCAGTCATCCAGTTCCGGCCAGAACTGGTCACGCAGCGCCAGCGCGCCAGCGGCCATTTGGCGCGATGGCGCCATCATGTCGGAAAAGGTCTGATAGGCTTGATATAACATGATACGTCCCGTTCGATCTCTGCGCGACCGGCATGGTTCGATGACAGAATCATGCGCAGGCGGCAGGTCTTTATGCCTGATGCTGCGCTGCATCATCGCGCTTGGCAAGCAGTTTACGGGATATTTACCCTGTTTGCACCTATGCAATGCCGCACTGGCGAAATCTGAAACAGGGCGTATAGTCGCCCCAAAGGCCCGCCCCATACGCATATCAAAGGGCAGGCCCGCGCGGATACAGGAGCAGACCTATGGCCAAGGCCACGCTGACGATTTCGAGCAAAACCTATTCGGCATGGAGCCTGCGTGGCTGGTTGTTGTGCCGTATGGCGGGGCTGGAGGTCGAGGAAAAGCGGGTGGAGAACAATGCCGCCAACCGCGCCGAACTGCTGCTGCTCAGCCCTTCGGTGCTGGTGCCGCGCCTGACGCATCAGGGGGCCAGTGTGTGGGACACTCTGGCCATTGCCGAATATCTGAACGAACTATACCCGCAGGCGCATCTGCTGCCCGCTGATCCGATTGCCCGCGCCCATTGCCGCTCGATCAGCGGCGAGATCCATTCCGGCTTTACCAATCTACGTTCGGCCTTGCCGATGAACCTGAAGGTTAGCCACCAGAAATTCCCTGTCTTTTCCGGCGCGCGTCCTGATATCGAGCGGATCGAGGCGATCTGGCAGGAATGCCTGTCCACCTATGGCGGGCCTTTCCTGTTTGGCGCGGAGCCCACGATTGCGGACGCCATGTATGCGCCGGTCACCACGCGCTTTATCACCTATGCTGTGCCGGTCAGCCCCGCCAGCGCGGCCTATTGCCAGACCATCGCGCAATGGGCGCCGATGGTGGAATGGCGCGAGGCTGCCTTGGCCGAGGCAGAGGAAATGGAAGAGCTGGAGGTCGAGTTTTAATCGCAGCTTTGGCGAAGGTCGGGCAGCCTTTCGGGGGAAAGGCTGTGTGGCCATGGGCGGCAATATTGGCCAGACGAAGCCATGATCGCCGCCATCGGCAGGCCAAATCCCTGCCCGCCCAAGCGCAAGGCCAGCGCATGGGCCTGTGGCAGGGCGATAATGTCGACCTGTGCCGCCAGAGCGGGTGGCAAGGCAGGCGGACGGTCCACCCATGCCAGCGCGATGCGATCCGGCGCGGCGGCGGCGACCAGACGCGGCAGGTCGCGCAATTCGGCTATGCAGGGCGCGCACCATCGAGCCCCCAGCAGGATGATCTTGCGGGGCTGCGCGGACGGGCTTTCCTGCGCGGCCATGGCGTGGTCGGCCCAAAATAGCCCCAAAATCGATAGGCCGAATTTCAAACAGTTGGACAAGTTGCGCATCGGCTTTTAGTAAAACGACAAAATTGTTTTGCCAACGGGAATGGTTCGATGCGCGCTTCTTCGGCTTTATTGTCCTTCCTTGGCTCTTGTGCCTATGTCGGCACGGCTTGGGCACAGGCACCTTCGGCCCCTTCAACCCAAGATTTGCAAAGCCGCTTCAACGCCGCCACCGATGCATGGGCGGCCAATGATTGCGCCACGGCT
The DNA here is from genome assembly GCF_004005905.1 of Novosphingobium umbonatum. Taxonomy (GTDB): domain Bacteria; phylum Pseudomonadota; class Alphaproteobacteria; order Sphingomonadales; family Sphingomonadaceae; genus Novosphingobium; species Novosphingobium umbonatum. The sequence goes on along the minus strand of NZ_SACO01000008.1, from coordinate 106,003 downwards.
TTGCCGATCTTTGCCGGTCTGGCGCAGGACGGGCGGTTCCGGCCCGGTTCCTTGCCCTATGCCGCGATAGCGGTGCGCCGTGGCGATTGCATGGTGAAAACCGGCGATTTTGATCAGGGCGAGACGCAACTGCTGGCTGGCCTGCCGCGTTTGCGTGCTGCGGGGGCGGATTTCGCACAGGAAGTCGGGCAGGCAGAGGGGCAATTGGCGGCTCTGGCCATCCGTCGTTGGGACCATGATGCGGCGCTGGTGCATCTCCATGCCGCTCTGGCCACCCAGACCGGCGCGGCGCGTTTGGGCAATCTGGCGCGTCTGGCGCAAGTGACCAGTTTTGATGGAGGTCGCACGGCGCTGGATGCCATTGACGAAGCGTTGAATATTTTGAGCAAAGAGCCGGATGTGGGCAAGCCTGTGCTGGCGCCATGGTATAATCTGCTCGGTCGTGTGCTGCTTAATCAGGGGCAGGCGAAGGAAGCGATGGCCGCCTTGCGCAAGGCCTATGACATGACCGGCGGTGAAAAAGCGACCATGAGCCTGTCTGATACTTTCATCCGCGCCGATCTGGCCCAGGCGGCGATGTTGGCGCGTGACCGTGATCAGGCCTATCGCTATATGGCGCAGACGGGGGCAGGGCGTTTGCCCAAATCGCCTTTCAGCACGGCGCGCTTCATCCATCCGCCCGCTTGCGGTGTGGAAAGCGGGCTGGAGCCGGACGATGTGGCGGTGGTGGAATTTACCATTGCCGATGATGGTACCGTGTCACGGGCGCAGCCGGTTTATGGCAATGGTTCCTATGCCAAGGCCGCGACTTTCGCCCGCGCGGTGCAGGGATGGCGCTGGAAGGCGGAGGATGCGGCCAATATTCCGGCCTTTTTCCGCTATGCCGCGCGGGTGGAATTGCGCTGCACCCGATCCGAAGGCGGCGGTGGCATGTCTCCGATGGAGCCTTTGCGGCAAAGGTTCGCGCAATGGGCCTTGCCTCTGATCGAGCCTTATCAACCGAGGCCTTTGGTCAAAACGGATTGGTTGACCTTGGCCGAATCCGCGCAAAAGGCGGGGGATGGCCCTGCGGAATTGGGCGCAAGAGTGCTGCTGGCTTTAAGTGATTTGCGGCGCACGGCCGATGTGCTGGCCTCGATCGATCGGGCGCAGGAATTGGCAGGGGGTGCTGCGATTCCGGCCGAAGCCCGCCATGCCGCACTGGTCATCCTGACAGCGGCACGGCCCCATCCTGCCAATCGCGACAAATCCGATGTCGACCGTGTGAATGATCCGGCGATGTTGGCTTTGGCCGCCGATGGGCCATTGGCCAATGACGCTTTGGCGGAGGATACGGCGCTGTTGCTGGGCACGCCCCGCCGCCCGAAATCGGCCGAAACCGATCAGGCCCTGACCAATCTGCGCAAGGTGGCCGAGGACCAACGCCTGGGCGAGCATCACCCCCTGCGCCAGTTTGCCCAGTTGCGCCTTGCCAATGATATCGCGCGCAAAGGCGATTTGGCGCAGGCACAATCCTATTTTGCCTCGACGGGTCTGACGCAGGAACAATGCGCCTTGATTGGCCCCAAGCCTGCGCTGACCAGTTCTGGCGGAGGGTCATCCTTCCCGTTGGAAGCGCTGCGTTACGGGTTTGAAGGCTGGGTCCAGATCGAATTCGACATTACCGCCAAGGGGCGGGCGGTGGATTCGCGGGCTTTGGTTTCCTATCCGCCTTTCATTTTTACCAAGTCCGCCACCGTTTCGGCCGACAATGTTCAATATCAGTCCAGTTACCGCCCATCGGGTGGTCAGGCCTGCGCGGCCAATTTGGAGATGGTCCGTTTCACGATCCCCGGCAACACCAATACGGTTTCGACGGTAAAGCCCAAAACCCCGCCGAAAAGCTCGTGATAGTCGCATAATGTCGTAGGGCTGACATCTTGTGCGCCTAGGGCGGGCGGGTAAGCTGAACCGGATTTCGGCCAGCGACCCAACCGCTTTGCACAGGATCTTGACCCATGATCGACCGCCGCTCCTTGTTGCGCCAGTCCTTGCAGGGGGCGGCCATGGCCAGCCTGCCCGCCAGCCTGTCTTCGGCCTTGGCGCGGGCGGCTGCCATCGGGCCGGACCGGCGCACCGGCACTCTGGGCGATGTGGCGCATATCGTGGTGCTGATGCAGGAGAACCGAGGGTTCGACCATTATTTCGGCACGATGGCCGGTGTGCGCGGCTTTGGTGATCGCTTCCCTATTCCCTTGCCCGCAGGCCCCGATGGTCGCCCGCGCATAGTGTGGGACCAGCGCGACGCCACCGCGCAACCGCCGCGCAGCCTGCGGCCATTCCCGCTTCGCACGCAGGAAGATTTCGCCCTGATGCGCATGATTGGCACGCCCCATCAATGGGCCGATGCGCAGGCCGCATGGGACCATGGCCGCATGGCCCATTGGCCCGAGGCCAAGACCCAGCGCGCCATGGCCTATTACCAGCGCGAGGATATCCCCTTCCAATGGGCGATGGCCGAGGCGTTTACCCTGTGCGATGCCTATCACTGTTCGATGCAGACCGGCACCAACACCAATCGCCTGTTTCACTGGACCGGCACCAATGATCCATTCGGGCGAGGGGGCGGACCGGCCTTGAACAATCCCGACGATGATCTGGCCAAGCCTGACGCGGCCTCCAAACCGCGCTTCTTCTGGAAAACCTATCCGGAGCGTTTGGAGGAGGCAGGGGTTAGCTGGGGCATTTATCAGGATATGGCGGATAATTTTGGCGACAATCCGCTGGCCAATTTCCTGCAATATCGCGCCGCCTATCGCGGGGATGCTGGGGCCAACAAGGTTCTGGCGCAAAAGGGCCTATCCACCCGCGCGCTGGATGGATTGCGGGCCGATGTGGTGGCGGGAACCTTGCCGCAAATCAGCTGGATCGTCGGCACGGCGGAGAGTTCCGAACATCCCGGCCCATCCAGCCCCGCGCAAGGGGCGGCCTATACGGCGCAGGTGATCGAGGCTTTGACTGCCAATCCTGCCGTCTGGGCGCGCACGGTGCTGCTGGTCAATTTTGACGAGAATGACGGCTTCTTTGACCATGTCCCGCCGCCAGCCCCGCCTTCGCCCGACGCCGATGGCTTGGGCGGTTATGCAGGGGCCAGCACCGTGTCCACCGAGGGCGAATACCACCGCCTGCGCGCACCGGGCATGGAGGCGGGGGATGCGCGGGAATTGCGCGGGCGGCCCTATGGGCTGGGGCCGCGTGTGCCAATGTATGTGCTTTCGCCATGGTCGCGCGGGGGCAAGGTGCATTCCGAAGTGGCCGACCATACTTCGGTGATCCGCCTGATGGAGGCGCGCTTTGGCGTGAAGGAGCCGAACATCAGTCCTTGGCGGCGGGCGGTGTGCAGCGATCTGACCACCGCTTTTGATTTTGCAGCGCCCGCGGTCAAACCTGCGATCCCTGCGCCTCTGAAAATCGCCGCCGCCGATGCCCCCGCCCGCCGCGCCAGGGCACAGGCCATTGCCAAACAGCCCGATGCCAGCGCGCCCATGGAGCAGCCCTATCCGGTGCAGGCGGGGGGTGTGAAACCGGCATGCCCTGCTCGCTATCGTCTGGAAGTGCAGGGGGGCTTGGTCGAGGGCCAGCTACGCCTGACTTTTGCCGCTGGCGAAGGGCTGGCGGGCGTTTTCCATGTTTACGACAAGCTGGCGCTGGACCGCGTGCCGCGCCGCTATACGGTGGAGGCGGGGCAGAGCATCAACGCCGATTGGGCGCTGCATGATGGGGCCTATGATCTGTTCGTGCTGGGGCCAGCGGGCTTCCACCGCGCCTTTGCCGGTCATGCGGGGGCAGAGCCTATGGTGCAATGGCTGGTGGCCGATGGCGCGGTGCAGGTGCGGGTGTCAGGCGGGGCGGTGAAGGTGGACCCTGCTGCCTATGCTGCGCAGCATAAGGCTTGGGACGCGCCTGTTTCTGGAGGCGTGCAAAGCTGGCCCTTGGCGCCGACGCATGGTTGGTATGACTTGCAGATCACCGGCGCCAATGGATGGCAGCGCCGCTTGGCGGGGCGTGTCGATGGCGCTTGGGCGGCGGTGACTGATCCGGCGATGGGAGCCTGAATTCAGGCAGCGGTGGCCTTTTGCGGGGCCGCCGCTGCGCTGCTTTCACGCACCACCAGTGACACGGGAACGCGGCGGCGCGGGGCTACCTCGCCTGCCACGCTGGCCAACATGCGTTCGACCAGCACTTCGCCTGCTGCGGCAAAGTCCGGCTCGATGGTGGAGAGTGGTGTCACCGCAATCGCGCCGGAGCGCACTCCGTCAAAGCCGACCACGCCCACATCGCCCGGCACGGACAGGCCGCGTTCCTCCAGCACGGCCATCGCGCCCAAGGCGAGATCGTCGCAGGCGGCAAATATGGCGTTGAAAGCCTGCCCGCTGGCCAGCAGCGCCTGCGCCGCTCGGCGGCCCTGTTCGTGACGCGACAGGCCGGGGGCCACTTCGATCAGGCGCGGCGTTTTGCCTGCTTGCTCCATTGCCGTGACATAGCCAGCATAGCGTTCGGCAAACTGGCGCTGGGGGCAATTGTTGTCGCCCACATAGGCGATGGATTTGTAACCCTGCGCCAGAAGATGCTCCACCGCCAGCGCCGCGCCCGCATGATTGTCGGCCCGCACCCAGTCCAGATCATCATAAGGCGCGCCCCAGCACACGATATGCGTGCCGTTTTGCGCCGAATTGCGGAAGAAATTCCAGGCGGTGTGATTCTCGCTGGTGCCGATCACGATGATGCCCATCGCGCGGCGGCCCTGTTCATAGCTGTCTTTCAACCGGTCGCGCGCACCCTGGAACGACACGATGGTTTCCAGCCCGCGTTGCGATGCGGCCGAACAAATGGCGGCCAGCAAGCCATAGTGGAACGGGTTGAGCACCCGCACATCCTCATGCTCGGGGCAGACCATCACCACGGCAATCGTCTCGATCCGCCCGCTGCGCGTGCGCGAAGCTGCAGCGTCAATGTGGTAATTGAGCGAGCGGGCGATGTCGAGAATGCGGTTGCGCGTTGCCTCGGCCACAATCGGGTCCCCGCTCAAGGCGCGGGAGACGGTGGACTGGCTGACACCGGCGGCTTCGGCCACATCGTAGGAGGTAATGCGGTGGCGTTGTTTGACCATGGCGCCACCTATTGCGCCAGCGGATCTGTTTGTCCATCCGGCATGAATAAAGATACGACCGGTTTTTGAAGCCGGAAATGTAAAAAGGGCGCTCGGCATGGACCGTAGCGAGAGCGAACCCTCATTCGGTCAAGCCGCAACGCCCTTCGCTCTCGGCAAAACCGTAGCGAAGCAAGCTTCATTCGGTATAGCCGGAAAGCTTCGGTTTCCCGTCATTACGGATGTAATCTCTAGTCGGATTTGATCTGGTCTGTCAAAAAAATCCGAAAGAAAAATAACAATTTGATCGAATGGATTATGCAACCGTTTGCGCATATATCCGATTTGGTGATTATTTCCAATTGTGACGGGAATATTGCCAAAAAATCCGCAGAAATACGGTTACCTCACATGCATTGATGCGAATCAAGGCGCAGCGCCAAGGCAGTGTGATTCGTCTGAATGATTGTTCAGGAATGGGCTTATTTGGTCCGACTTTCCCAATAGGCAGTCATCAGGACAGCGGTATGGATCCGGACTTGCGTGGCACCATGTAAATGCTCTGGTTCAGCGACATGGTGCGAAAGCCGCGATAGGAAATGGGCGCGACATAGGCATAGCCTGCCTCGCCCAGCACCAGATAGGTGCCGGTCGAGGCAAGGCCGCTGGGGATAGTGACCGTGCTGCCTACGTTACGCGCGGTGGTGTTCTGGGCCTGGCTCCATACGACCGTGGCGCTGGTGCTTGAGGCAACCAATATCTCGCTGACCCGCACGGTGGCTTGCGTATTGGAATAGGGCCACAGGATTTGCGTCGAGGCGGCCATGATGGTGGTGAGGTCGCTGCTGGTTACAGAGCTATAGCGGGTGGTTAGGTCGGCGACAGTGCGGGCAACGGCAGTAACTTTGCGGTTGGCGGACAGGGCATCGAACAGCACATAGCCCGACAGGAACATCAGGATGAACAGGGGCGCGACAATGGCAAATTCGACGAGGGCCAGCCCTTGCCGGTCCTTCACCAAATCTGGCCATAACCGGTGCGGGTGCATCAATAGCGCTCCGCCTTGATCACCGCGGTGGCCAGTACGAGATGTTGATTTTTGCCAGTGGTGACCAGCGAGAAGCCCAGCGGGCCCGTGAGCGTTGGCCAGAGGTAGATCATGCGCAGAACGATGATCTGGCCCGAACTGCCCGTGGTGTAGTTGAAGCTGTTGGTGACATTGCCGCTGCTGTCATAGGTGATGGTTGGCGCGCCCAGAGTGGCGGCGGAAAAACTGCTGGCGGTGGAAACGTCGATATAGAGGCGGGAACAGGAGAGGAAGGGTGGCAGAGTCGTACAGGCGGCGGTCTTGAACTGGGCGGCAGTATAGGCATTGGTGGTGGTTTGGCCGGTCAGCAGCAGGCGGGCGGCGGCATCGGCGCTGGTTTGCAGGCCCTGTTCTGCCAGAAACAGGAAGGCGGTCTGGAAAATGGCGACGATCAGCGCGAAAAAGGCCGGTGCTACCAGCGCAAATTCGACCAGCGTTGCCCCGCTTTTGCTGGCCAGCAAGGCGCGCAACAGGGCAAGGCGCGGCTTTGCCAGCGCAACCTTTCCTTTCCGCCCTATCAAAAGCCCGCGCAAAATCCTGTCCTTTCGGATGGTATTATGGCGCGGGTCTGGTCAAGGCACTGCAGCCTGACCTATCGGTAAACTGACGTAGGTTGTTCCGTTCAAGCCAGCAAATGTTGCCCGCCATCGACAGGAATGATCGTGCCGGTAATCCGCCTTGCCGCATCGCTGGCCAGAAAGGCGGCCAAGGCACCTACATCGGCAATATCGACCAGATGGTGTTGTGGCACTTGCGCGGCGGCGCGTTCCAGCATTTCATCAAACCTGTCGATCCCGCTGGCAGCGCGGGTGGCGATCGGGCCGGGGGAAATGGCATGGGCGCGGATGCCCTTGGGGCCCAGTTCGGCGGCAATATAGCGCGTGGCGCTTTCCAGAGCGGCCTTGACCGGCCCCATTAGATTGTAATGTTCCACCACCCTTTCGGAACCATAAAAGGTCACGCAGAGCAGGCAGCCGCCATCCGTCATCAAGGGTTCGGCCAGACGGGCCATGCGCAGAAAGCTGTGGCAGGACACATCCATTGCCTCGCCAAAACCTTGGGCCGAACAATCGACCACGCGGCCATGCAAATCCTCTCGCGGGGCAAAGGCGATGGAGTGCAGGACGAAATCCAGCCCGCCCCAGTTGTTCCGCGCTTGGGCGAACAGGGCTTCAAGCTGGCCCTCCTGCCGCACATCGCAGGGGGCGATCCATTCCAGACCCAATTGCTCGGCCACCGGCTCGACAAAGGGCTTGGCCTTCTCGTTCAAATAGCTACCCGCCAGTCGCGCGCCGCATTGCGCAAAGGCGCGGGCACATCCGGTGGCGATGGAATGTTCATTGGCGATGCCGATAATCAGCCCGCGCTTGCCGCGCAGATCGACCAGAGGGGTCATGGATGTTGGCCTTTCAAAACGGAGAGCGTTTCCAGCGCGATCATCTTTTCCTCATCGGTGGGGATGACGCGCAGGCTTAGCGCGCTGTCGGGCGCGCTGATGATCGGGGCGTGGGTCTGGTTCGCGCTATCGTTCAGCTTCGCCCCCAGCCAGCCCAGACGCGCGGTGATGCGGGCGCGGGTGGCGGCGCTGTTCTCGCCAATGCCAGCGGTGAAGACGATGCCGTCCAGCCCGCCCAAGCTGGCCACCAAAGCGCCGATCTCCCGCACCACGCGCCAGCAGAACAGGTCAATGGCTTCAGCGGCTTCGGGCGCTGCGCTGGCCTCCAGCGTCCGCATGTCCGAGGCAATGCCCGATACGCCCAGCAGTCCACTGTCGTGATAGAACATATGCTCGACCGCGGCGGCGGACAGGCCTTCCTGTTGCTGCAAATGCAGCACCACGCCGGGGTCCAGACTGCCACAGCGCGTCCCCATCATCAGCCCGTCCAGCGCGGTAAAGCCCATGCTGGTATCGACGCTTTGCCCGCCTTGCATGGCGCAAAGGCTGGCCCCGCTGCCCAGATGCGCCACGATGACGCGGCCCTGCGCCAAGGCGGGGTCCACCATCGCCAATTGTCGCGCGATATAGGCATAGGACAGGCCGTGGAACCCGTAACGCCGCAGCCCTTTATCATGCCATGCGCGGGGCAGGGCAAAGCGGGTGGCAACGGCGGGCAGCGTATGGTGAAAGCCGGTGTCGAAACAGGCAACCTGCGGCAAATGGGGCGCGATATCGGCAATCGCATGGATGGCGGCCAGATTATGTGGTTGGTGCAGAGGCGCCAAGGGGCAGAGTTCATCCAGCGCCGCCAGCACCGGCGCGTCCACAAGGCATGGCTCGATAAAGCGCCCGCCGCCATGCACCACGCGATGGCCGATGCCGATGAGTTGCCGCTGGTCGAGATGGCTTTGCGCCCATTCAAACAATTGGCTCAGCAAATCGGCATGGGTTAGCCCTGCGCCATCGGGCCATTCCTGCGCCATCAAGGGCGCGCCTTGGCCATCGACCACGCGCAGGGCGGGGGCTTCCCCGATCCGCTCCAGCTTGCCCCGCGCGGAGAGTTGCGGTTCCTGTGCCTCGTCCAGCGTGTAAAGCGCGAATTTGATGCTGGAGGAGCCAGAGTTGAGCGCGGCAATCGCGGTCATTGTGCACTAACTTTCGCCCGCGCCATCAACACCGCCACCGCGCAGGAGGCCAGCCTCGTGCGCAGACTATCGGCCCTGCTGGTCAGGATGATCGGTACTTGCGCGCCCAGCACGATCCCCGCCGCATCGGCCCCGCCCAGAAAGGTCAATTGTTTGGCCAGCATATTGCCTGCTTCCAGATCGGGTACGACCAGAATATCGGCCTGACCGGCCACGGGGGACACGATCCCCTTTTCCGCCGCCGCCGCTATGCTGATCGCATTATCCAGCGCCAAAGGTCCGTCCAGCAACCCTCCGGTGATCTGCCCGCGCTGCGCCATTTTGCACAGGGCGGCAGCGTCCAGCGTGGAGGGCATCTCGGGATTGACCACCTCCACCGCCGCCAGAATGGCCACCTTGGGTTCGGCCATCCCCAGCACCTGCGCCAGGCCGATGGCATTGCGGATAATATCGGCCTTCTCGGCAAGGCTGGGGGTGATGTTGATGGCGGCATCGGTGATGATCAAAGGCGAAGGGTGGCGCGGCACATCCATCACATAGGCGTGGCTGATCCGCCTTTGTGTGCGCAGGCCGCCATTATGGGCCACCACCGCGCCCATCAATTCATCGGTGTGGAGCGAGCCTTTCATCAGCAGGCAAGCCTCACCTGCGCGCACCAGAGCGACCGCTTGCGCGGCCGAATCATGGCTGTGTGCGCTGGCCACCAGACGATAGGGGGAGATGTCCAGTCCCGCCTCAATGGCGGCCGCCTGAATGCGGGCGGGCGGGCCGACCAGAATGGGCAGGATCAATCCCGCCTCGGCTGCTTCCAGCGCGGCGGTCAGCGTGGCGGGCGTACAGGGATGGGCAACGGCGGTGGGCAGGGGGGCGCCTTGCTTGGCATGCTCCATCACATGGCGATAACCGTCATGCGCCATCACGGAGACATCAGGCATATCGACGCGGGGGCGGCGGATCTTTTCCTTGGGCGCTTTCACCTCGGCGCGGCCCTCGATCACGATCTCGCCGCGCTGGTTGGTGCAGGCGCAGTCGAGCAGCACGATCTCATGCTCGGCGCGCTTTTCCGCCACGGTGACCGTGGCCTGCACCGTGTCGCCGGGCACCACCGGATGCAGGAAACGCAGGCTTTGGCCCAGATAGATGGTGCCGGGACCGGGCAGTCGCGTGCCCAGCACCGCCGAGATCAGCCCGCCGCCCCACATGCCATGCGCGATAATATGGTGAAACCGGCTGCCCGCTGCATAATCGGGGTCCATATGCGCGGGGTTGATGTCGCCCGACACGGCGGCGAAGACCTGAATATCCTGTTCGGACAGGGTGTGGGACAGGCTGGCGCTGTCGCCCAAGCGGATTTCGTCGAAGGTTCGGTTCTCGATCATGGGTTGTTCGGTAAGTGCTGGATCGTTCATCGCGGGATCGCTCCTGAACCGGCGCCTGAAGGGGGAGGGGGAGATTGACGCCTGACGTGCTGCTTTTCGCAATTGCGGCAAGGGTGGTCCTTGATACCGGTCAAGCTTGCCAGCGATGGCGCGATGGTCAAGGGGAGGAGGGCAGAAGGAGTGGCCCGCATGGCAGATGGTGCAGCGCAAATGATGTTGCCGGTGGTGGCAGTGGCCTTGCTGGATGAACAGGGGCGGGTGCTGATGCAGCAGCGCCCTTTGGGCAAGCAGCATGGCGGTTTATGGGAGTTCCCCGGCGGCAAGGTCGAGGCGGGCGAAAGCCCGCAGCAGGCCGCCGCGCGTGAACTGGCCGAGGAGTTGGGGGTAGGGCTGGCCCCTTGCGCCTTGGATGCCGTGGGCTTTGCGGCAGAGCCGGTGCTGGCCAAAGGGCGGCGTTCGGTGGTGATTCTGCTCTTTGCCGCGCGGCATTGGCAGGGCACGCCGCAACCGCAGGAAGGGCAGAATATGGCATGGTATGGGGTGGAGGATTTGGCTGCTCTGGCCATGCCGCCGCTCGATTATCCTTTGGCGCGAGCCCTAGTGGCGTGGCGGAGATAGAATGATCGCGCGCGGAAAAGGCCGGAAAATAAGGGTTTTGAAAGAATTTTGAAAATTCCCCTTGTCAAGCCGGAGGAGCGCTTCTAAAGGCGCGTCTCCCAAGCACCCGTAGCTCAGCTGGATAGAGCATCAGACTACGAATCTGAGGGCCGGGCGTTCGAATCGCTCCGGGTGCACCACAAGACCGATTTTTCCCATTCCTGAAAGTTTTGCCCGCTGGTGCAGCATGCCTGATCGGGCAATTACACTTGCTTTGCGCGACAGATGGGCCAAAAGCGCGTGCAGACAGGGCCTTGGGTCCTGCACAACAGTGCTGGCGATGCCGCGAGAGGGGATAGACCCCGTAACGCCCCGCCAAGCGGAGATATGCAAGATGAGTTTTACCGCTGACCACGGCCATATTCACGCCAGCGCGCATGATCACGACGAGGCGCCCAAGGGCAAGCTTCCCGTGCCGCAGGATGTGCAGGAGGCGATCCGCACGCTGATCCGCTGGTCGGGCGATGATCCAGAGCGCGAAGGCCTGCTGGACACGCCCGCCCGCGTGGCGCGCGCGTGGAAGGAATATTGTCAGGGCTATGACGAGGACCCTGCCCAGCATCTGGCCCGCCAGTTCGAGGAAGTGGGCGGCTATAACGAGATCGTTCTGTTGAAAGACATCCCGTTCCAGAGCCATTGCGAACATCATATGGCTCCCATCACCGGCAAGGCGTCGATTGCCTATCTGCCGCGTCACAGCGTGGTGGGCATTTCGAAATTGGCCCGCGTGCTGCACGCCTATGCCCGCCGTTTGCAGATTCAGGAGCGCCTGACCGCCCAAGTGGCGCAGTGCATCTGGGACAATCTGAACCCGCATGGCGTGGCGGTGGTGATCGAGGCCCAGCATGGTTGCATGACGGGACGCGGTGTGCGCACGCCGGGCGTGGGCATGGTGACCAGTCGCCTCTATGGCACCTTTCTGTCCGATCCGCGCAGCCGCAAGGAAGTGCTGAGCCTGATGGGCTACTGATCTTGGGCTTTGTGGCCTGATATGTCCTATAATTCCTGCGGTTTCCGTAGTTTTACCCTGTCAAAATGAACCCACTCGGGTTCGACGCTGAAGGGCCCGCGCCGTAAACTGGCGCGGTTTTTTTTGTTGCAGAGGGCAGGGATATGCATTGGCGCGGATTATCGGTGGGGCTGGCGGCGGCGGCTTTGTCCGCGCCCAGTCCGGCATGGGCCTTGATCGATCAGACCTGGGTGGCGGAGGAGGGGTTTGATTCCGGCTCCTGTCAGGCGATCTCGCCCTGCGCCACTTTGGCTTATGCCATTACCCAGACCATGGCTGGCGGAACGGTGATCGTATCGGGCAGCGGCTATTATGGCGCGGCCACGATTGACCGGTCGCTGACCATTCGTGGCGAATATGGCACGCCCACCATCACGGCGAGGTTGACGATTGCGGCGGGAACAACGGACCGTGTGGTCCTCGATAATCTGTTCATCCAATGCAAGGCGGCCGCGCGCGGGGTCGCCTATGCCACAGGAGTGACCATCACGCAGGCCTATGACGTGTTGATGAAGGGCGTCACGGTAAAGGATTGCGCGGCCAGCAGCGGGGTAGCCGCAGGGGTCTATCTGGACGTTTCGACGCAGAGTCGGTTGACCATGTATGATTGCGCGCTTTTCAACAACACGGTGGGCGTGTGGATCACGGGCGCTGCGGGCAAGGCGCATCTGAAAATGTTCCGCAGTCTGGTTTTGGGCAATCCGGAATCGGGCGTGCGTATTGTCGGTAGCGGCAATGACGTATTCCTGTCCGACAATTCGATGCTGGGCAGTGTAAAGGGTTTGGATTTGCAGAGCGGCGGAACGTCCAAATCTTTCGGGAACAATGCTTTGACCAGCGGGGACGTGCCGATTGCCTTGCCGCTATATTGACCCTGCGCATGTTAACCATAATGGCGCATATTTGGTGTGGCGTGGGGCTTGAAGGGGTGAAAAACTTTGGACTATAAATGGCATGTTGAGCAAATAATTGGCCGGTTCCCTGCTTAGGTTTCGTCACTTAAGCTTTGGCTGGGGATGGTTGACGATTTGACTTTATCTGCATTGCGGATGGCCTCTGCGCATGGGGGCTGCATTCCGCGCCGCGAGGTTGGTCCCGATGTCCGAAGCGTTCCTGCATTCTGTTGCCGAATATGCCAGTCTGATCGTGGATTGTCTGGCTATGGCGCGGGCGCGGGAAGTGGTGGAGGTGACGCAGGCACCGGGCGGAATCGCGCGGCAGATCGTCCCCTATCTGGAACAATACGACGGGCGTTTGACCGTGATCGATCCGGCACCGGACGCAGAATTCCTGCACTGGCAAATGTTGCAGCCACAGGTGATATCGGTCGCGGCCCATAGTCTGGACGCGGTGGGGTTGCAGAATGATGTGGACGCATGGATATTGGATGGCGACCACAATTACCACACGGTTTCCAATGAATTGCGGATGGTCAGCAGTCTGGCTGACCGTGATGGGCGTCCTGTTCTGGCCTTTGTGCATGACGTGGGTTGGCCATGGGGGCGGCGCGATTTCTATGGTCAGCCTGACCGGATTCCGTCCCATGCCCGCCACGCTGCGGGCCGCCATCTGCCTGCGGTGCCCGATGAACTTTGCCTTTGGGGCGGGGATCAGGCTGCCTATGCGGTGCAGGAAGGTGGGCCGCGCAATGGCGTGTTGAGCGCGGTGGAGGATTTCCTGCGCGACAGTCGGGAGATGGACCTATCGCTGGCCTATGCCCATGTGCCCGCCATCTTCGGGCTGGGGGTGATTTATGACAAGGCGGCGCCCTATGCTGCGGCTTTGGCACAGCGGTTGGCGCCATGGGATCGCAATCCCTTGCTGGCGCGGATGGAGGACAATCGCTTGCGCCAGATCGGGGCGGACCCGCGTTGGAGCGATGTGGCCTGAGCGCACATAAAAGCCCCGACAAGCGCATCGGCTTATCGGGGCTGCTTGATTAGGTATCAGGCTGGATTACAGGTTTTCCAGCACATATTCAGCGGCCGAAACCTTGAATTCACCCGGGGCTTCGACGAAGAGCTTGTCCACCACGCCGTCCTTGGCCACCAGAGCGAAGCGCTGGCCGCGCAGGCCGAGGCCAAAGCCGGTGCCGTCCATGGTCAGGCCCAGCGCCTTGGCAAAGTCGCCATTGCCATCGGCCAGGAAGGTGATGTCTTCGCTGCCCTTTTCCGCACCCCAAACGCCCATCACGAAGGGATCGTTGACGGCGGTGCAGATGATTTCGTCCACGCCGGCAGCCTTCAATTCAGCTGCCTTTTCCACGAAGCCGGGCAGGTGCTTGGCCGAGCAAGTGGGGGTGAAGGCGCCGGGCACGGAGAAGAGGGCGACCGTCTTGCCCTTGAAATATTCGGCAGTTTGCACCGGCTCGCGCTCGGCTGCGGTGGACTTTACCAGCTTCACATCGGGCAGGGTTTCACCAACGGCGATCGTCATGTCATTCTCCTTGCATCGGCCGTGCGGATCGGGGGCCGCCGGCTCAGTCTTGGAATATAGGGAGCCAAAGTGCGGCCGCAACCGCGCTTGTGCTTTTTACCTTTCAATTTTCGCTTGCGTGCGGCCCCTCATCGGGAGGAATGCGGAGGATGTGGGCAACCATATAAAGGAAGCTTTATATGCATTGCGTGCGCTCATGCGCTCGGCTAAAGGGCGGCACATGGCGGCTGCGTTAAGGCGTGGCTGCAAACCAGATATACGGTAGGAGACACCAAGGTGAGCAGCCAGGATTATGTGATCGCCGACATCGGCCTTGCCGACTTTGGCCGTGCGGAAATTGCCATTGCCGAAACCGAAATGCCCGGCCTGATGGCTCTGCGCGCCGAATATGGCGCTGCGCAGCCCTTGAAGGGCGCGCGCATCACCGGTTCGCTGCATATGACGATCCAGACCGCCGTGCTGATCGAAACGCTGGTGGCGCTGGGCGCGCAGGTGCGTTGGGCAACCTGCAACATCTATTCGACGCAGGACCATGCCGCTGCCGCCATCGCCGCGCAGGGCATTCCCGTTTTCGCCATCAAGGGCGAATCTCTGGCCGATTATTGGGACTATGTGGGCTCGATCTTCGATTGGGGCGATGAAACCGCCAATATGATCCTCGACGATGGCGGCGATGCCACCATGTTCGCCCTGTGGGGCGCGCGCGTGGAAGCGGGCGAAAAGCTGTTTGAACCCAGCAATGCCGAGGAAATCGAGTTCGTCCGCGCGCTCAACGCTTTCCTGAAGCGCAAGCCCGGTTATCTGACCGAAAGCGTGAAGAACATCCGCGGCGTTTCGGAAGAAACCACCACAGGCGTGCATCGCCTCTATCACATCGCCAAGGACGGCAAGCTGCCTTTCCCCGCGATCAATGTGAATGACAGCGTCACCAAGTCGAAGTTCGACAACCTCTATGGTTGCAAGGAATCTTTGGTCGACGCCATCCGTCGCGCCACCGACGTGATGCTGGCCGGCAAGGTCGCATGCGTTGCCGGTTTCGGTGACGTGGGTAAGGGTTCGGCCGCTTCGCTGCGCAATGGCGGCGCCCGCGTGATGGTGACCGAAATCGACCCCATCTGCGCGCTGCAGGCCGCGATGGAAGGCTATGAAGTCGTCACCATGGAAGATGCGGTCAAGCGCGCCGACATTTTCGTGACCTGCACCGGCAATGAAGACGTCATCACCGCCGAGCATATGGCCGCCATGAAGCCGATGAGCATTGTTTGCAACATTGGCCACTTTGACAGCGAAATCCAGATTTCGGCCCTGTCGAACTACACCTGGACCGAAGTGAAGCCCGGCACCGATCTGGTCACTTTCCCTGATGGCAAGCAGATCATCGTGCTGGCCAAGGGCCGTCTGGTGAACCTTGGCTGCGCCACTGGCCACCCCAGCTTTGTGATGTCGGCCTCCTTCACCAACCAGACTTTGGCCCAGATCGAGCTGTTCACCAAGACTTCGCAATATAAGAACGAAGTTTACGTGCTGCCCAAGCATCTGGACGAAAAGGTAGCCGCGCTGCATCTGGAAAAGCTGGGCGTAAAGCTGACCCAGTTGAGCCAGAAGCAGGCTGATTACATCGGCGTGCCGCAGGCTGGCCCGTTCAAGGCGGATCACTACCGCTATTGATCGCTTGATCTGAAGCGTAAATGCCAACGCCTCGCGCAGGAGAGATCCTTCGCGGGGCGTTCGCTTTTGGGGCTGTTGCGCGGGTAATTCCGCGCATTCCCACCAAGCCGGACCCAACTCTGTCCGTCAGGCCGGCGTAACTGGGGCCAAAGCCGTTGCATCTATTGCCAAGCGCGGCGGTGATGCTTAGCTGGTGCCCTATGATATTGACCCCTCTTGCCATGGTGATGCTGGGCCTGATGCTGGCGGCTTGGGCGCTGGCAGGTTTGCGGGCCTTGAGCTTTGCTCGCAACAGCCAGCAATCCGCGCGCCAGTCGCAGCTGACGGCCGAAAAAATGGCCCGCATGATCGAGGAAAGCCCCGCGCAACTGCTGATCGTGCGCAGCGATGGTCGGCTTGAAGGCTCGCCGCGTCTGGCCTCCTGGCTGGGTTTTGAAAATCTGCCGACCTATCTCAACGAATTGGAAGGTAGCGGGGCGCAGGCCGGTTTGGGCCTGTCATCCGAACAATTGGAGGCCTTGGGCGAGGCGGTGTTGACCACCCAGCGCACGGGCCGCCCTTTCCGCCTGTCACTGGCGCCGCGCGGTTCGCGGCGCAGTCTGGCTTTGCGCGGATGCCTGGCCGATCCGCAAGTGGCGCCCGCCGGTTCGGCGCAGGTCTGGGTGTTTGACGCCAGCGATTCCGAACATCAACTGGCCAGCGCCCGCGCAGAGGCCTTACGCGCCAAGGGCGACTTTGCCGCTTTGGTGGGCCTGATCGAGGCTGCGCCCATCCCCATGTGGTTCCGCGAGCCCAAGGGCACGCTGCGTCTGGTCAATTCCGCCTATGTCCGCGCGGTGGCGGGGCAAAGTGCCGAACAGGTGGTGGGCGAAGGTGTGGAACTGATCGAACGGGTCGATGGCCTCTCGCCAGTGCAGGTGGCCGCTCAAGCCATGCTGGAGCGCCGCCCGATCGAGCGTATGGTCGCCGCCACCATCAATGGCCAGCGCCGCGCGCTTCGCGTGTCCGACCTGCCTTTGGGCACCGAAGGCGTGGCGGGCTATGCGATCGACGTGGAGGAGATGGAGGAACTGTCGCGCAACTTCCGTGCCTTCCGCGAGGCGCAGCGCTCGATGCTCGATCTGCTCTCCTCTGGCGTGGCGCAATTTGACTCCCGCCGCCGCCTGACCTTTGCCAACCAGACCTTGCAGGCTTTGTTCTCGCTGCGCCCTGCCGATCTGGCCGATGCGCCCTCGTTTGAACGCCTGCTGGATGCTGCCCGTGAGCGTGGCCGCGTGCCGGAAATGCGCGACTATCGGGCGTGGCGCAAGGAGCGCGTGGGCTGGTTTGCCTCGGCGGCCGCGCAGGAAGAGGCTTGGCCTTTGTCCGATGGCACCCATTTGCGCGTAGTGACCCAGCCTTTGCCCGATGGCGGCATGTTGCTGGTGGTGGAGGACCGCAGCGAGACTTTGCGCATTGCCGCCATGCGCGATACTTTGCTGCGCACCCGCACCGCCACATTCGACAGCCTGTTCGAGGCGGTGGGCGTCTTCGCGCCCGACGGGCGGATGCAATTGTGGAACCGCCTGTTCGCCACCGTCTGGGGGCTGGAGCCTGAAGCGCTGGACGAACATCCGCGTATCAACGACCTGTTGGTGAAAATCGCCCCCAGCCTGACCAAGCCTGCGCAGGCCAAATCCTTGGGCGAAGTGGTGCGCGCCGCCACGCTGGAACGTCGCCAGACCGGCGCGCGTGTGGCCATGGCAGATGGGCGAACGCTGGAATTTGTGGGCGTGCCGCTGCCCGATGGCAATGGGTTGCTAACCATTCTGGACATCACCGGATCGCAAAAGGCCGAGGATGCCTTGCGCGAACGCAATGCCGCTCTGGTGGAGGCGGATCAGCTCAAGACGCGCTTCCTTGCCAATATGAGCTATGAATTCCGGACGCCGCTCACCAGCATTGGCGGTTTTGCCGAATTGCTGGCCGAAGGGCTGGGCGGGGAATTGAGCGAGGACGGGCGCGATTATGTCCGCGCTATCCTGTCCTCGGTGGAGCGTCTGTCGGACCAGATCGAGAATGTGCTGGACCTTTCCCAATCCGAAGCGGGGCTTTTGCCTTTGGCGCGAGAGGATATTGACCTTTTCGCCATGATCCGCCGTCTGGTGGAGGAGCGGGCGGCGAAGGTAGATCAGGGCCAGCTTGATCTGGACCTGCGCGGCAGCAGCAAGTCTGTCGGCCGCATCTGGGGGGATTCGCGCCGCTTGGCCCGCGCCTTTGGCCATTTGCTGGACAATGCCATTTCGGCCACCCCTGCGGGCGGGCGCATTCTGGTGGCCGTATCGCGCATGAAAGAGGATAATGGCGAGCGGATCAGGCTGGTGGTGTCGGACAATGGTCCGGGCATGGATGCGGCCACTTTGGCCCGCGCGCTGGATGGGGCGAAGGTGTCGGACGATGGCACCGCGCTGGAACGGCGACAGGGGCTGGGCCTGCCCTTGGCGCGGCAATTGATCGAGGCGCATGGCGGCTCGCTGGAGCTACTGTCCGAACCGGGTGAGGGCACGGCGGCAATCGTGGAGTTGAAATGAGCGTGAGGCAGGAATTGCTGTTGCCCGATCTGGCGGCGATGGAGGCATGGGGCGCGCAGATCGCGCAGAACCTGCGGGCGGGTGATGTGGTGGCGCTGGAAGGCGGTTTGGGCGCGGGCAAGACCACGCTGGCCCGCGCCATCATCCGCGCCATGGGGCATGAGGGCGAGGTGCCTTCGCCCAGCTTTGCCATTATCGAGGTCTATGACGCTCTGCCTCTGCCCTTGGTTCACGCCGATTTCTACCGCCTGTCCCATCCTGCCGAGGCGGAGGAACTGGGGCTGGAAGATTATCGCGCGGGCGGGGTTCTGTTGGCCGAATGGCCGACTCATGCGGGCGGCTTTGCGCATGAGGCGGGTTGCCTGTCCATCACGCTGGAATTTATGGAAGATGGTCGCAGGGCCATTGTCGAAGCAGGGGAAGATTGGCTAGGGCGGTTGCCATGTCTGTAAACGCTCATCAGCCGAATCTGCCGCAAGGCCTTGCCGAATTTGTCCAGTCCGCCGGTTGGGGCGGGGCGGTGGTGGAGCCCTTGGCGGGCGACGCTTCCTTCCGCCGCTATTTCCGCTTGCGGCAGGGGGATGGCGCAACGGCGATGCTGATGCATGCTCCGCCGCCGCATGAGGACCCGGCGCCTTTCCTTGCCGTGGGCCAATGGTTGGCTGATGCCGGTCTACGTGCGCCCGCCATTTTGGCGCAGCAGGCCGAACAGGGCTGGGTGCTGTTGGAGGATTTCGGCGATTGCCGGATGCGCGACCATCTGGACGCCAACCCGCAGGATGAGTCGGCGGTATATGAAGGCGCGCTCGATGCGCTGGTGGCACTGACGCGTTTGCCCGCAGGTCCGTGGGCGCCTTATGACGAGACGGTCTATCTGCGTGAAGCCGCGCTGCTCACCGAATGGTATGCCCCCGCTGCTGGTCTTTCGGTGGATGCGGAGGGCTATCTTGCTGCATGGCGCGAGGCCTTGGCCCCGATGATCGCAAGGCAAGATGCAGGCGTCACCGTTTTGCGCGATTACCATGCCGAAAATATCATGCTGCTGTCTGACGGGCTGAAAGATCAGGGCTTGCTGGATTTTCAGGACGCTTTGGTCGGCCATCCGGCCTATGATCTGGTCAGCCTTTTGCAGGATGCGCGCCGCGATGTTTCGGCGCAGCTGGAATCGGCGATGCTGGACTATTACCTTGCGGCCACCGGTTTCGAGCGTGAGGCCTTCCTTGCCGATTACGCCCTGCTGGGCGCGCAGCGTAATGCCAAGATCGTGGGCATTTTCGTCCGCCTCGCCCGCCGCGATGGCAAGGCGCGCTATCTTGATCTGATCCCCCGCGTCTGGGCGCAGATGGAGCGCGATTTGCGCCACCCCGCTTTGGCGCCGGTTGCGCGCTGGTTTGAAGCCAATATCCCCGCCGCCATCCGCGCGGCCAAGGGCGGGAGCCTATCCGCATGAGCAAGCTGGCATCCGACACCGCCATGGTGCTGGCCGCAGGTCTTGGCAAGCGTATGCGCCCTTTGACCGCCACCCGTCCCAAGCCGATGGTGCCGGTCGCGGGCAAGCCCTTGATCGACCATGCGCTGGACCGTCTGGCCGAGGCGGGCGTGGCAAGGGCCGTGGTCAATGTGCATTATCTGGCCGACCATATCGAGGCCCATGTTGCCAAGCGTTTGGCGCCCGTTGTTACCATTTCGGATGAACGCGGCGTCTTGCTGGAAACCGGCGGCGGCATGGTCAAGGCGCATCAGGCGGGCCTGTTGCCCGATCCCTTTTTCGCGGTGAACAGCGATAATGTCTGGCTGGATGGCCCGCGCAACGCCTTTGCCGAATTGTCCGCCGCGTGGAACCCCGATGCGATGGATGCGCTGCTGTTGATGGTGCGCCATAGCGCCGCGCCGCTCTATCGCGGCATGGGCGATTTCCAACTGGACCCGTTGGGCCGCGTCAGCCGCCGCAAGGCGGGCCGCATGGCACCCTATATTTACACCGGCATCCAATTGGTGTCCCAGCGCCTGTTGCGCGATGCGCCCGAAGGCGGCTTTTCCACCAACATCCTGTGGAACCGCGCGCTGGAGGAAGGGCGTCTGTTCGGCATCGTGCATACTGGTGAATGGTTTGAGGTGGGCACCCCGCAATCCATTGCCCCCACCGAGGAATTGTTGAACCGCGTGTGAGCATACCAACCCCGCAAAAGGCCCGTCAGCCCAAGGTTTACTCCATTCCGGCCCACCATGGCTTTGCCGATGCTTTGGTGGCGGGGTTGGTCCCGCGTTATAGCGACCCTGATCTGGGGCTGGCGCGGCTGACGCTGCTCTTGCCCAGCCAGCGTGCGGCGCGGACCATCACCGAAGCCTTCGTGCGTGCGGGCACCGATGCCGCGCATAAGGGCATGCTGCTGCCGCGCATGGTGGTGGTGGGCGATCTCGATCTGGACGAGGCCTTGGGCAGCCTGCTCGATCCGGTGGGCGCGGCCGAACATCTGCCCCCTGCGGTGGATAAAACCCGCCGCTGGCTGCGTCTGGCCGAGATTATCGGCATGGTCGAGGGGGAGGCGGCTCCCAAGGGGGCGGCCCGTTTGCGCCGCGCCGCCGAAGTGGCCGCGACGATTGACCGACTGGCGGTGGAGGGCATTGCGCCCGATCATCTGCTGGCCGATCCGGTGGTGGCCTTGGTGGGCGATCAGGCCGAGCATTGGCGGCAATCGACACTGGCTTTCCTGAAAATCCAGACCCATTGGCGCGCCGAACTGGAGGTTCGCGGCGAGGTGGACCCGCCGGTGCGGCGCAATGGTCTGTTTGACCATGCCGCCGCGATCTGGCGCGACAATCCGCCGCCTTTCCCGATTGTGGCGGCAGGCGTCACCAGCGCCTCGCCCTCGCTGGCCCGCCTGCTGCGCGTGGTTTCGGAAATGCCGCAAGGGGCGGTGGTGCTGCCCGATCTCGATCTCACGCTGGATGACGAGGTGTGGGACGAGCTTGGCCGCGCCGGTGTGGCCGATGCGGCGGGCGGAGCGCCTTTCGGACGGGAGGACGCGCCCACCCACCCGCAATATCATTTGAAGCTGCTGCTCAACCGCATGAGCGTGGCGCGGGGCGAAGTGGCACCATGGCATCGCGCCGGCCCCAGCGCCGCGCCGCCGGAACGCAGCCGCGCCATTTCCAACCTGTTTCTGCCCCCGCGCGCCTCGGCCCGCTGGGTGGATCTGCCCGAAAGGCAGCGTCGCATGTCGGCCGTGCGGCTGATGGAAAGCGAGCATCCCGGCCATGAGGCGCAGGCGATAGCCATCCTGATCCGCGAGGCATTGGAACAGCCTGAAAGGCGCGTGGCTTTGGTCACGCCCAATCGAGGCCTCGCCGCCCGCGTGGTGGCGCATTTGCAGCGCTGGGGCATTCAGGCTGATGATACGGCGGGCCGTGCTTTGCCGCAAACTGCGCCGGGGCGATTGTTATTGCTGCTGGCCGAAGTGGCGGGCGAAGGGGCGCCGCCGGTGCCTTTGGTGGCGTTGCTGGGCCATCCTCTGGTGCGCCGTGGCGAACCGCGCCGTGCATGGCTGGAGCAATTGCGCAGGCTGGATCTGGCCCTGCGCGGGCCGCGCCCCGCTGCTGGCATGGAGCCGATCCGCGCGCTGATCGCCCGTATCGAGGGCAAGAGCGGCCCCGCCCAATTTTCCGCATGGTGGGCGGAGGTAGAGACTATTGTCGGCCCCTTGCTGGCCCTGCCCGAGGATGCGCCGCTGGCCGATCTGCTGGATGCGATCATCGCGGCGGGCGAGGCTTTGTGCGGCGAGGATCTGTGGAACGAGGCGGCGGGCCGTTCGCTGGCCGGTTTTGTCGATGATCTGCGTCTGGGCGCCTTGGCCGAGGGCACGGTGTTGCCCCGCCGCGATCTGGCCGCGGCCTTGCGTCTGGCGATGGATGGTGTGGCGGTGCGTCCGCCATGGGGCGGCCATCCCCGCGTGGCGATCTATGGCCTGCTGGAAGCACGTATGACCCGCAGCGATCTGGTGATCTGCGGCGGGCTAACCGAGGGCAATTGGCCCGGCAGCCCTTCGCCCGATCCCTTGCTGCCCCCTGCGGTATTGCGCCATCTGGGAGTGCCGGGGGCGGAATTCCGCATCGGCCTTGCCGCGCATGACCTTGCCGGATGCCTTGGCGCGCCCGAAGTGGTGCTCAGTTGGGCAAGGCGGGATGAAGGCTCGCCGGTGATCCCCAGCCGCTTCGTTCTGCGCGTGCAGGCCATGCTGGGCGAGGAATTGGCACGCAAGCATCGCGAAGAGACGGCTTTGGTGCTGGCGCGTGATATTGATGTGGCCAATGCCGTGCCGCCCCATCCGCGCCCGCAGCCCATGCCCGATGCCCAGCAGCGTCTGGTGGACATTCCGGTTACCGCCCTCGACCGGCTCCGCGCCGACCCTTACCAATTCTATGCCCAAGCCATTCTGGGCCTGCGCAAGCTGGACCTGCTGGACGGCCCGCCCAGCGCAGCATGGCGCGGCACGGCGGTACATGAGATTTTGGACATTTGGCACAAGGCAGGAGCCAGGCAGGGGCAATTGATCCCCACCGCGCATCAGGTGCTGGACAAAATGAGCGCGCATCCTCTGGCGCGCAGCCTGTGGCGTCCGCGTCTGCTGGCCGCGCTGGAATGGGTGGAGGCGGAAATCGTCAAGCAGCGCGCGGAAGGGCGCAAGGTTCTGGCCACCGAAGTGCGTGGCGACATGCATATTGACGGCATCCGCATCCATGGCCGCGCCGACCGGATTGACATGATGCCCGATGACAGCCTTGCGGTGGTGGATTACAAGACCGGAACCCCACCTTCGGGCAAAATGGTGCAGGAGGGTTTTGCGCTGCAATTGGGCCTGATCGGCATGATCGCGCAGAGCGGAGGGTTCGACGATGTAGCGGGCGATCCGCGCCATTTCGAATATTGGTCCTTGGCGCGATCGAAGGAAGGCACTTTCGGCTTTTCGCAGGAGCCAGTGCTGGAAGGGCGCAAGAAATCGGGCATCCCGCGCGATGAATTTCTGGAAAAGACGCAGGATTTCCTGTGCGAGGCGATTGCGAAATATCTGTTGGGTAGTGAACCTTTTACCGCCCTGCTGCGGCCCGATATCAAGGGCTATAATGATTATGACCAATTGATGCGTCTGGACGAATGGATCGGTTGGCTGGGTGGCGAGGAAGCCCCCGAAGCCGAGGATGAAAACGCATGAGCGGGCCTGCCAAACTCCACCCCCTGTTTGGTGATCAGGCGCGGGCGGTGTTGCCGGACCAGACAGTCTGGCTATCGGCCAGCGCGGGCACGGGCAAGACGCAGGTGCTCTCCGCGCGCGTATTGCGGCTGTTGCTGGAACCGCAGGTACGGCCCGAACAGATCCTCTGCCTGACCTTTACCAAGGCGGGGGCCACCGAAATGGCCGAGCGTATCAACGCCACGCTGGCGCGTTGGGTGCGTGCTGATCCGGTAAGGCTGGCGCAGGAATTGCAGGCGATTGGCGCGGATATCACGCCAGAGGTGCAAGCCCGCGCGCGCACCCTGTTTGCCGCCGTGCTCGATTGCCCCGGTGGTGGTTTGCGCATTGATACGATCCATGCCTTTTCCCAATGGCTGCTGGCCGCTTTCCCGCAAGAGGCGGGGCTGCATGCCGGTGCCCGCCCGATGGAGGAGCAGGAAAAGGCGCTGTTAAGCCGCCAAGTGCTGGCCGACCTGTTGCTGGATGCCGAGGCGCGGGGTGATTACGGCATGTTGCGGGCGCTGGAATCGCTCAGCCTGCGGATGGGACCGGAGGATGTCGAGCGCTGGCTGATGCGCTGCGCCGGTGCGCGCAGCCTGTGGTTTGGCACGGGAAGCTGGGTGCCGCCCTTGCTGCCACGGGTAAAGCAATGTCTGGGGCTGCCGTCTGATGCCAGCATGGCGCAGGTGGTGGCGCTGTGTGAGGACGATGCGTTTGATGTCCGTTCGGTGCATTATGTGCTGGATGTGGTCAAGCAATGGACTGATAAGAAGGGTAATCTGACCCCTACGGCGGAGAAGAAGGCCAATCCGATCAGCGATTGGCTAGCGGCTTCGGCAGAGCAGAGACTTGCAGAACTGGGTAAGCTTTACGGGGCGATTTTCGGCACCAAGGGCGAGCCGACCTACCTCAAAAATCTGGATGCGATTGCGCCGGGTTATGGCGAATATTGCTTCCGCGTGGGCGAGAAAATCGCCGCTGTCCGCGCAAGGCAGGCCTTGGTGCGATTGGCCGAATGGTTGGCACCTGCGCTGGAACTGGGCCGCGCTTTTGCCTTGGCGTGGGACGAGGCCAAGGCGCGCGAGGGCCTGATCGATTTTGATGACCAGATCGCCCATGCCGCCCGCCTGCTGGCCCGATCGGACATGGCGGATTGGATTCGCTATAAGCTGGACCGCCGTTTCGACCATATTCTGGTGGACGAGGCGCAGGATACCAATGCCTCGCAATGGCAGATTATCGAGGCGCTGACCGAGGAATTTTTCGCCGGTGAAGGCGCGGCGGAAGATGCGGTAAGAACCCTGTTTGTGGTGGGCGATTACAAACAGGCCATTTTCGGGTTTCAGGGCACCAGTCCGGAAAACTTTGAAAAAGCGCGGCAAAGGGTGCGCAGCCGGATGGGCGGGGCGGCGGACAATGCCGCCAGCTATCGCGGCGGGGGCGAGGCGCCACGCTTGCTGGAACTGGGGCTGGAGCGTTCCTTCCGCACCGGCGCGACGGTGCTGGACTTTGTGGACCGTGCCATTGCCCATATAGGCCCAGAGGCTTTCGGCCTTGGCGCCTTGCCCGAACCCCATGTGGGTGAGGTGAGGCCCGGTGCGGTGGTGCTGTGGCGGGCTGTGGGCGGCAAGGAGGAGGCCGCTGACGAGGAGGAGGCCGAGGAGGCGCAGAACTGGCTGTCCAAGCCCGAGCGCGAGATGGCCGACCGCATCGCGCGGCAGGTGAAGGCATGGATCGACCACGGCTTTCCGCTGGTGAAAGGCATCAAGGCGGGCGATCCCCCGCGCCGTGCCACGCCCGATGATGTGATGGTGCTGGTGCGCAAAAGGCGCGAGCTGGCGGGCTTGATCGTGGCGCGGTTGCATGCGGCGGGGGTGCCGGTGGCGGGGGTGGATCGTCTGCGTCTGGGTGCGCCTTTGGCGGTGCGCGATGTGGTGGCGGCCTTGCGCTTTGCCGCGCAGCCGCTGGATGATCTCAACCTTGCCGCGCTGCTCGTTTCGCCCATCTTTGGCTGGAGTCAGGAGCAATTGCTGGCCCATGGCTATCGTCAGGGCAAGACCAAGCTGTGGGACCATTTGCGCCGCCATGCCACGGGCGAGGCGGCAGCGGTCGTGGTGCAATTGCAGGACTTGTTGGGGCGGGCCGACTTTGATCCGGTGCCTGACCTGTTGCACTGGTTGCTGGTGGGGCCTTGGGCGGCGCGCAAGGCTCTGGTGGCACGTCTAGGGCGCGAGGCCAATGACCCGCTCGATGAATTGGTCAATGCCGCCTATGCCTATGCTACCACCTCCACGCCCAGCCTTGTCGGCTTTCTGGCTTGGTTTGACGCGGGCGATGGCGAGTTGAAGCGCGAGGCGGGCAAGTCGGCGGGGTTGGTGCGGGTGATGACCGTGCATGGTTCCAAGGGTTTGCAGGCGCCGATTGTTATTCTGGCCGATGCCACGGGCGATCCGGCCAAGGGTATGGGAACGCCTTTGGCCGTCCCCGATCCGATGGTGATGGCGGGAGACGAGCCGCGCATCATCCCGCTGCCCGGCCTGAAAAAGGATGAAAAGCAGGGGCCGATTGCGCAGGCCGAGGCTTTGGCGGCGAAGGCCGAGGCCGAGGAGCATTGGCGCTTGCTCTATGTGGCGATGACGCGGGCGGAGGAGGCGCTGTTCATCGGCGGGGCCTTGGGCGCCAAGGAAAAACAGCCTGCAGCGGGCAGCTGGTTTGCGCGTCTGGCAGAAATGTTTGGCGACGAGGCTTGGGTGGAGGACCCGATCTGGGGTGCCACTGCGACCTTTGGTTCTCTGGCCGAGGGAGGGCAATGGGCGGCGCAGGCTGTGGAGCTTGACCTCAACGCAGGCAAGCCCGGTTGGCTGTTGCGCTCTCCACCGGAGGAAGCGCGGCCTCCGCGGCCCTTGGCGCCCTCCAGCCTTGGCGAGGAGGCTGGCGCGCAGCCGCCCAGCGCCAGCAGCGCCACGCGGGCTATGGCGGCGCGGCGCGGCGTGTTGATCCACGCCTTGTTGGAGCGCTTGCCCCCTGTGGCCGAAGATGCCCGCGCGGCTGCGGCTGAGAAATGGCTGGCGCGACAGGCGGCGGATCTGGGCGAAGAGGCGCGTGAAGAAATCGTGCAGGCTGCGCTCAACGTGCTGGCGGACCCTGCATGGGCAGATCTGTTTGGGCCTGATGCCTTGGCCGAAGTGCCGATTGCCGCCACGGTGGGTGGGCAGGTGGTGGCCGGCACGATTGACCGGTTGCTGGTGGAAAAAGACCGCATCCGTCTGATCGATTTCAAGACCGCGCGCCGCGCTCCGCAGCAGGCAGACGACATTTCCGTCAGCATCCTGCGCCAGATGGCCGCCTATGCACTGGCGCTGGAGGCGGCCTATCCCGGGCGGGTGGTGGAGGCTTCTGTGCTCTACACCGAAGGGCCGCGTCTGATCGCCTTGCCCGAAGCCTTGCTGGCACCGCACAAGGAGCGCTTGTTGCCCCAACAGCAAAGTTTGGGGCTTTAGGGCGGTTGCCATGCGCAAGGCAGCGCTTATTTAGACGATAACACTTCAGGAGATTACCCCATGGCCACCATCAAGGTTACCGACGCAAGCTTTTCTTCCGACGTTCTGGCTTCTGACAAGCCGGTGGTGGTGGATTTCTGGGCCGACTGGTGCGGCCCGTGCAAGATGATCGGCCCCGCTCTGGAAGAAATCAGCGACGAACTGGCCGATTCGGTGACCATCGCCAAGGTGGACATCATGGAGAACACCGATATCGCCAGCCAGTTTGGCGTGCAGTCGATCCCGCTGCTGATCGTGTTCAAGGACGGCAAGCCCGTGGCCCAGAAGCTGGGTGCGGCCCCCAAGAGCCAACTCAAGGCTTGGATTGAAGGCGCGCTGTAACGCGCGCGGGGATTGAAGGCGCGCCAAAACGCGCTGGCATGTCCGGCAAGAACAAGGGGCGGTAACCTGCGGGTTGGCCGCCCTTTTTCTTGGGCCTGTCTGCCCTCTGTCCAATTGGTCTTTGTCAGGTTACGCCTGTCAGGCAATTGATTCTTGCGAGGGTGTGCATGAAATTGTCGCTGTGGATTAAGAGTGTTTCGACGGCCGGTGGTCTGGCCTTGACTTTGAGTGGTGCCGCCATGCCTGCCCATGCCGAATGGCAAGAGGCCAAGTCCGCCCATTTCCGTGTCTATGGCAATATGGCCCCCGATGTTTTGCGCAAACGGACGATCAATCTGGAGCGTTTCGATGCGGTGTTGCGCAGCCTGTTGAAGGCGGAGGATGAAGGCATGCCTTCAACCATCTATGTCACCGCCGGTTCAGCGCAAATTTCAAATATGATGGGTGGTCGCGGTGTCGTCGGCTTTTACCGGCCCAGCTATGAAGGTTCGTTTGCCTTCATTCCCGCATCGATGTCCAATGGTGAAACGCTGACGCCTTCCCAGGTGATGTTTCACGAATATACCCATCACATATTGCTGTCGAATACACAGTCATTCTATCCGCGCTGGGCTACCGAAGGTCTGGCCGAACTGTTTTCGACTCTGGCTTTTGACGACAAGGGCAATGCCATTATCGGTGCGCCGGTTACCGATCGTGATTGGGCGATCCAAGGCATGCACCATTGGAAGGTTAAACGTCTGATCGAGGCCGACGAGAACCCACCAAAGGAAGACGAGCAGATCGAGCTTTACAGCCGTGGCTGGTTGCTGTGCCACTATCTGTTGATCAGTGGGAAAAGGCCGGGCCAATTCTTTCAATATCTTGACCGGTTAAGCCGTGGCGAGAAGCCTATGGCCGCGGCTGAAAAGGTGTTCGGCGACCTTGCCAAGTTGGATGATGAAGTGGAGACCTATGTCCGTCGTTCGACTTTTCCCAGCTGGCTGGTTCCGGCGGATAAGATCAAGACCGCAACGACTGTAAACTTGCGTCCCCTTCGCGAAGGGGAGGCGGCGATCATGCCCTTTCGTATGGAGTCTGTTCATGGCATCCGGCCGGAAAGGGCCGAGGCGCTTGCCGCGCAGGCCCGTCCGATTGCCGCGCGCTATCTGGATGACCCATTTGTGCAGCGCGCGATGGCCGAAATGGAATTTGATGCCAAAGCCTATTCCGCCGCCGATGCTGCCGCGCAGCGCGCGCTGGCCGTGGAGCCGGACAATACCGGCGCCAGCGCCTATCGCGTGCGGGTGGCGGTGAAAAAGGCGCAAGCGAGCGGCAAGGCGGAGGATTGGGCGCTGGCGCGGCAGTTGGTGTTGAAGGCCAATCAACTCGCCCCCAATGACCCACTGCCCTATGTGCAATTCTATGATCTGGCCCGCGCGCAAGGTGGCGCGATGCCTGCCGGTGCGGAGGACGGGATCTTGCGGGCGGTCGTATTGGTGCCTTCGGATGCGCAAGTGCGTTTGCGCGCGGCGATTGTGCTGATCGGGCAGGGGGATATCGCGACGGCTCGTAGCCTGCTTGCGCCCATGGCGCTTGATCCGCATGGCGACCATGGGCCGATCGGCGAATTGGTCAAAGCGATGGATGCGGGGCAGGATAAGGTTGCCTTGCAGTCTAAAATCAACGCCTTGCATTTGAATATCAACCAATTCGCACCCGAGAAAAAGAGCGCGACTTAAGCCTTTGTCCGCCAGTCGTGCCGCGATGGTGATGCATGGATGCAACGCTGGGATTTATCCCCATTCCGGCACGATGGGGTGCTTGTCGGCGGGCTTGGTTGGTGTAGGTTCACCGTCGATGAAACGAGGCTGGGCTGCGATAAGGCGTTTGAACCGGCGGCGGGGGGCAGGGGTGCTTTCCGGCGTCGGTTTGGCTTGCGGATTGGCCTTGTTGGTGGTCGGCACAGCGCAGGCGCGTACCGAGGTCAAGCCGGACAAATTGCTGCAAGAGCAATTGCTGGCCCATATCCGCATTTTGGCCAGCGATGATTTTGCCGGACGCGAACCGGGCACCGATGGCGAGGCCAAGAGCCTGCGCTATATCGCCCGCCAGTTTTACGACATCGGTCTGGTGTCGGGCACCAACCAGCCTGCCAACCCTTGGTTCGCGCCGGTCCGTATCGTGTCGCGTCGGCCTGCGGCGGGCGTGGCACAATTCTATCGACGCGGGCGCAGCCTGCCGGTGTCGGCAGAGGATGTGCTGGTGCTGACCTCTGGTCGCAGGGCGTTAATTCAGGGCGCGCCGCTGTTGTTTGTCGGGCGGGGCTTGGCTGTGCCGCCGCGTTCGGAATTGGCGGGGCGGGTGGCGGTCATCCTTGATCGACCGCCAGCTGGCGAACAATTGGGCGATACGGCGCGGCAAAATGCCTTGCTGGCTGGCGGGGCGGCGGCGGTCATGACGGTGCTGGACGGGCCACGCAATCTGGCCATGGTCAGTGAAAAGCGCAGTCGCTCGGCCTATGCCTTGGCCAGCGAGGCTTTGGGCGGCGATGTGGAGGCCTATGTCACGCCCGCCGCGCTGGACCAGATGCTGGATGGTGTGCCCGACACTCTGGCCAGCCTGCAACGTGAGGCGGACAGGCCTGATTTCGCCCCGCGCCTGCTGGATGTCAGCGCCAGTCTGGAAGCGACCACGCGTGAGACGGTGATCCTGACGCATAATCTGGTGGCGCGCCTGCCGGGCAAGAATAGCGATGCCGGCGCGGTGGTGCTGATGGCGCATTGGGACCATTTCGGCACTTGCGCCGCGCCGCCCGCGCCGCATCTTTTGTGCAATGGTGCGGTGGATAATGCCAGCGGTGTGGCGGGCATGATCGAAGTGGCGCGGCGGGTGGCCAAGCTGCAATTGGACCGCGATGTCTATTTCGTGGCGACCACGGGTGAGGAATGGGGCCTGCTGGGCGCGGAGGCTTTTGCGGAAAATCCGCCCTTGCCTTTGCAGAATATTGTGGCGGCCTTCAATCTGGATTCCCTTGCCATTGCTCCTGCCGGAACGCCTTTGGGCATTGTGGGCAAAGGCCTGACTTCGCTCGACACCGGCATCGCCAATGTCGCCCGCGAACAACATCGCAAGCTGGATCCGGGCGAGGGGCCCAACCGTTATATCAGGCGGCAGGATGGCTGGGCCTTGTTGGCGCATGATGTGCCTACGGTGATGGTGACCAGCGCCTATGGCGATCTGGCGCGGTTGGAGCGGTTTTTCGACGGCGATTACCACCGGCCCGGTGATGTGGTGAAGGCTGGGCTGGAACTGGGCGGGGCGGTGGAGGATGTGGCTTTCCATGTCGCTCTGGTGCAATATTTTGCGGATAATGGACGTTTCCAGCCCTATATGTCCAATGTTCAGCGGTGATCCTTTGTGCTTTACTGAAGTTGCGGCGCAAGTTGCCGCATTCATGAACCGGACAGGGCGGCTCCCCTACCGCTTGGGCCAGAGTTGAAACAGGAGATTGCCATGAAGAAGTTGATGCTGCCCCTCGCGCTGGTTGCCGTTCTGGCCCTGCCTGCTGCAGCCAATGCCTCGCCCTGCCGCAATGCCAAGGGGCAGTTTGCCAAGTGTGGCACGCCCGGCGCGATGCCTTCCGGTGGCAAGGCCGCTCCTGCGATGAAGCCTGCCGGTCCGGCGATGGCGCCTGCCATGGCTCCGGCCATGAAGCCCGCAGCGCCTGCCCCCGCGATGAAGCCTGCGGCCCCCACCATGAAGCCTGCGGCCGCGCCCGCCATGGCCCCTGCGATGGCTCCGGCCAAGAAGGGCCCCTGCAAGGACGCCAAGGGCAAATTCATCAAGTGCTGATGCCGATGCGGGGCCGCTGTCAGGTGGCTTCCGGATAATAAGGCCCGCGCTGTCCTGTCAGGATAGGCGCGGGCTTTTGCATGGGGGCGACAAAATTTTTTCGCTCAAAGCGCCTCTGTCATCAAATTCTCGCAAAAAGCCCCCTAGCCCTTTGCGTCATGCTTGTTTACATGGGCCGCCACGAATCCACGGGCGGCTTGCCTGCCCCACAGACTTGATGAGAGACCAGCGTGGCGATCATGGACATTTCCCTCGGCCTTACCTTTGACGACGTTTTGCTGCGTCCGGCCGAATCCGACATCGTTCCCTCCATGGCCGATACGCGCACGCGTCTGACCAAGGGAATTGCCCTCAACATCCCCGTCATTTCCTCGGCCATGGACACGGTGACCGAAGCGGATATGGCGATTGTCATGGCGCAATTGGGCGGCATTGGCGTGCTGCACCGCAATCTGACCATCGAGGAACAATGCGCCGCGGTTCGCGCGGTGAAGCGCTTTGAAAGCGGCATGGTGGTCAATCCCATCACCATAACGCCCGATGCCACGCTGGGCGAGGCCCGCGCTATCATGCAGGCCAACCGCATCAGCGGCATTCCTGTGGTGGAGGCCGGTGGCAAGCTGGTCGGTATCCTGACCAACCGCGATGTGCGTTTTGCCGATAATGCCGCGCAGCCGGTGCGTGAATTGATGACGCATGAAAATCTGGCCACCGTCTCGCATGGCGTGTCGCAGGATGAAGCGCGCAAATTGTTGCACGCCCGTCGCATTGAAAAGCTGCTGGTGGTGGACGATGCCTATCGCTGCATCGGCCTGATCACGGTCAAGGACATGGAAAAGGCCGTGAATTATCCCTCGGCCACCAAGGATGCCGCTGGGCGTCTGCGCGTGGCGGCGGCCACCACGGTGGGCGACAAGGGTTTTGAGCGCACCGCCGCTCTGCTGGACGCGGAATGTGACGTGGTGATCATCGACACCGCCCACGGCCATAACCGTGACGTGGCCCGCGCTGTTGAGCGCGTGAAGAAGCTGAACGCCAATGCGCAAGTGGTGGCGGGCAATGTCGCCACCGCCGAAGCGACCCGCGCGTTGATCGACGCTGGCGCGGATGCGGTGAAGGTGGGCATCGGGCCCGGCTCGATCTGCACCACGCGCATCGTGGCTGGTGTGGGCGTGCCCCAGTTGACCGCCATCATGGAAGCGGCGGAAGCGGCCGAAAAGGCTGGCGTGCCGATCATCGGTGACGGCGGCCTGCGCACATCGGGTGACGCTGCCAAGGCACTGGCCGCTGGCGCCAGCACGATCATGGTTGGCTCGCTGTTGGCCGGTACGGAAGAAGCGCCGGGCGAAACCTTCATCTATCAGGGCCGCGCCTATAAGGCCTATCGCGGCATGGGCTCGGTTGGCGCGATGGCGCGCGGCAGCGCCGACCGCTATTTCCAGCAGGACATCAAGGACCAGATGAAGCTGGTGCCTGAAGGTATCGAAGGTCAGGTGCCTTATAAGGGCCCTGCCAAGGATGTGGTGCATCAGTTGGTGGGCGGCATCAAGGCGGCCATGGGCTATACCGGCAGCGCCACGATTGACGATCTGCGCACCAAGGCGAAATTCGTGCAGATCACCAATGCGGGTTTGAAGGAAAGCCATGTGCATGATGTGACCATCACGCGTGAGGCGCCCAATTATCCGACGCGTTAAGGGTTGGGTTTGGCCTCCGGCGGGCCAAGGGATTTATCCCTTGGCAATCCCGATAATCGGTTGTGCCAGATTTGATTGTTTAAGGCCTGCGGCGCTGGGTGTTGTACTACATTGCGCCGTAGGCTTTAATATTTGATGCGTTGCCAAATTTGGCAAAACATCGAGCCCCATTGCGCCACGCAAAATTAACGGGAGCGCGAGGGACGAGTCCCTCGCATTTCTATATCCAGCCCTCTCAAGTCAGGCAAAACCGCAAACCCATGACCCCCCAAGCCCGTGTCCAAGCCGCGATAGAGATCCTCGACGAGGTGATCGCCAGCGCAAGGCGCGGCGGGGCACCGGCGGATCGGGTGATCACCGAATGGTTCCGCACCCGCCGCTTTGCGGGCAGCAAGGACCGGCGGGCGGTGCGTGAACTGGTCTATAGCGCTATGCGGGCATGCGGGGCGGTGCCGGAAACGGGGCGTGCGGCGTTGCTCAGGCTGGCGCAAGGCGATGCTGCTCTACCGCCTTTGTTCGATGGTTCCCGCCATGCGCCCGCGCCGATCGAGGCGGGCGAGCAGCCTGCCGAGGCCGGCATCGCCCCGCGCTGGCTGGAGCAGCGTCTTGCTGTCAGCGGTATTACGGGTGAGGCGGCGCAGGCTTTGCTCAGCCGCGCCCCGCTCGATATTCGCGTCAACGCCCTGAAGGCTGATCGCGCCACGCTGGCCCTGCCCGAGGCGGGCGAGCCTTTGCTGGCCCCGCAAGGCTTGCGCTATCCCGCCAACACGCCGGTGGAGCAATGGGATGCCTATCAGGCGGGCCAGATCGAGGTGCAGGATGGCGGATCGCAACTGACCTGTCTGGCGGTGGATGCGCGGGGCGGCGAAACGGTGGTCGACCTTTGCGCGGGCGGCGGCGGCAAGACTTTGGCGCTGGCGGCCTCCATGGGCAATCGCGGGCAATTGATTGCCTGCGATGTCGATCGCGCGCGCCTGTCCCGCCTTGCCCCGCGAGCCGAGCGGGCAGGGGTGATTATCGCGCAAACCCTGTTGATGAACCCCAACCGCGAGCGTGAGGCTCTGGCGCCTTTTCTGGGCAAGGCCGATGCGGTGCTGATCGACGCGCCTTGCAGCGGCACGGGAACATGGCGCCGCCAACCCGAAGGCCGCTGGCGCCTGACCGAGGCAGAACTGGCACGGGTGACCGGTATCCAGTCGCGGCTGCTCGATCTGGCAGTGGAATTGGTGAAGCCGGGCGGGCGGATCATCTTTGTCACCTGTTCGCTGCTGGATGAGGAAGGCGCGGGGCAATTCACCGCCTTCCTTGCCCGCCAGCCCCGCATGCAGGCCGAAACCCTCACCATCGCTGCGGGCGAGCCACGGGGCGGCGGTTTACGCTTTTCTCCCCTGTCCGATGGTACAGACGGGTTCTTCGTTGCCCGTGCCCGCTTGTTGTAAGCTTGCGGCCTGTGGTAACGGTTCGTTCATGTTAGATGCCACACCAGACACTAGGCGCTTACGCCCTGTCACGGCCAAGGAATTGTTGATGCGTTTTGCTCCTGTCTCGCTTGCTCTCTCCATCGCCTTGGCGGTGAGCGCGAGCAGTGGGCATTCGGCGCAGGGCGATGTGTTGAACCCGCGCGCTGCCGCGCTGGAGGCCGAAGGGCGTGCGGCCTTGACCACGGGTGAGGTCGATCGCGCCATTGATGCCTTTGAAGCGGCCTTGGCGGTGCAACCGGGCAGCGGGCGTATCACGCTGGCTCTGGCCGAGGCGGCGCGGCGGCAGGGGATGCAGGGCAAGGCGCTGCATTATTACCGCGTGGTGCTGACCCGTGATCCGGCCAACGTGGATGCCATTGCGGGCGAGGGCGAGGCTTTGGCCGAAAAGGGGGCGCTGGATAAGGCCAAGAGCAATCTGGCCAAGCTGCAGGGCATTTGCGGCGCGCAATGTGAGGCGGCAACCCGTCTGTCGGCGGTGATTGCCAAGGGTCCTAATCCCAAGGTGGTGAGCGCCGCCGATGTGGCCGCCAAGGATGTGGCGGCCAAGGCGGCTTTCTCCACCAACTAAATCAGATCAGCGCGCGGAATTCATCCAGCACGGCACGGTAGACGCGCTTTTTGAACGGCACGATCAGGTCGACCACGCTTTCGGCATCCACCCATTTCCATGCCTCGAATTCGGCAGGGTTATGGGCGTTCAGATTGATGTCGCTATCCTGGCCGGTAAAGCGCATCAACACCCAGTGCTGGCGCTGGCCGCGATATTTGCCCTTCCACAATTTGCCGATCAGATGTTCGGGCAAATCATAAAGCAGTTCCGTTTTGGTCTGCGCCAGCAGCACGGCATGGGATTCGCCCACGCCGGTTTCCTCGTAAAGCTCGCGATAGGCGGCGGTGCGCAGGTCTTCGCCATCGTCAATCCCGCCCTGGGGCATTTGCCAGAAATCGCCGTCCTGACCCACTTCGCTTTCGCGCTGGTCGATTCGCGCGCCGACAAAGACGCGGCCCTGCGCGTTGACCAGCATGACGCCAACGCAGGGGCGATAGGGCAAAGATGCAAGATCGGTCATGTGTTTGGGCAATCTCTCATTGGTCCGGTAGAGGCAGGATAAGCGCCTCATGCGGTGGATCAAAGCGTAAAAACAGGTGGGGAGGCGCCGATAGGATGAAGATTGCGACTTGACTAGAGGGCGCAAGAGGTTTTGGGCGTCTGGCGGATTGTCGGTTTTATGGCTGACAGTTTTTCTCAATTGCACAGGCGCGGTTTTGGCGCTTAGGGGCAGTCGTTCTCGGTGGATCTGCGTTGTAGGAGCAGGGCCGAGTTTGGAAGGACGAAGATGGCAACTCAAGTGGATGCGGGCCAAATGGATGTGGGCTCGGAAGCTGGTCGCGTGACGGATAACACACCCGAAACGGTCGTTGTGCGGTTTGCAGGCGATTCGGGCGATGGTATGCAGTTGACGGGCGGTCAGTTCACGCTGTCCACCGCGCTGGCCGGCAATGATCTGGCGACCTTCCCCGATTTCCCATCCGAAATCCGCGCGCCGCAGGGCACGCTGTTTGGCGTCTCGGCCTTCCAGATCAATTTCGGCAGCACCGAGGTTTCCACCGCGGGCGACCAGCCCGACGTGCTGGTGGCGATGAATCCGGCTGCTTTGAAGGTCAATCTGGCCGATCTGAAGCCCAGCGGCCTGATCATTGCCGACACGGGCGAGTTCACCAAGCGCAACCTTGAAAAGGCCAAATACGAGGTCAATCCGCTCGAAGATGGCAGCCTTGCCAAGTGGACCTTGCTGGCTTTCGACATTTCCGCGCTGACGCTGCAGGCGGTGAAGCCTTTTGGCCTTGGCAATAAGGAAGCGCTGCGTTGTAAGAACATGTGGACGCTGGGCCTTGCCCTGTGGATGTTCGACCGCCCGCGCCAGCCTTTGATCGACTGGCTGAACGCCAAGTTCGCCAAGAAGCCCATTCTGGCCGAAGCGAACATTGCCGCGCTTAACGCTGGCCATGCCTATGGCGAGACGGCGGAAATCGGCGGTCAGGTCAAGAAGCTGACCATCGAGCCCGCCCCGCAGGCTCCTGGCCTTTATCGCACCATCACCGGCGCCGATGCGATCAGCCTTGGTCTGGTGGCAGGTGCGCAATTGGCCGAACTGCCGATGTTCTTCGGCGGCTATCCCATCACGCCTGCCTCGGCCATTTTGCACAATCTGGCCAAGATGAAGGAATTTGGCGTCACCACCTTCCAGGCGGAGGACGAAATCGCGGCCATCGCTGCCGCTATCGGCGCGTCCTATGCGGGCAGCCTTGGCGTTACCTCCTCCTCCGGCCCCGGCATCGCGCTCAAGGGTGAGGCCATGGGGCTTGCCGTGATGGCTGAATTGCCGCTGGTGATCATCAACTCGCAGCGTGGCGGTCCCTCGACCGGACTGCCCACCAAGACCGAGCAGAGCGATCTCTATCAGGCGGTCTATGGCCGCAATGGCGATACGCCCATGCCGGTCATTGCCGCGCGCAGCCCCGCCGATGCGTTTGAATGCGCCATTGAGGCGGTGCGCCTTGCCGTGCAATTCATGACGCCGGTAATGCTGCTGACCGATGGCTATATCGGCAATGCGGCTGAGCCTTGGTCTGTGCCTGATCCGGAAGGTTTTGAACCTTTCCCCGTCAGCTTCATGAGCGAAACCAACAATCCCGGTGGCAAGGTCCTGCCCTATAAGCGCGACGAAAAGGGCGTTCGCCCGTGGATCAAGCCCGGCACGCCCGATTTGATGCACCGCATCGGCGGTATCGAAAAGGCACCCGACACCGGCGACCTCGATTACTCGCCCCCGGTACACCAGTTGCAGACCGACGCCCGCAAGGCGAAGGTGGATGGCATTGCCCACCACGTTCCTGCTCAGGAAGTCAGCCAGGGCACGACCACTGGCAAGCTGGCGCTGGTCGGTTGGGGCAGCACCTATGGCGCGATCCATCAGGCCGTGCGCCGTGCGCGCGCCAAGGGGCTGGATGTCAGCCATATCCATGTCCGCCACATCTGGCCGATGCCCGCCAATCTGGGCGACTTGCTCAAGGGCTATGACAAGGTCATCGTGCCCGAAATGAACACCGGCCAGTTCAAGACTGTGCTGCGCGATCAATATCTGGTCGATGCCAAGCCGCTCAACAAGGTTTCGGGTCAGCCCTTCACGATTGCGGAGCTTGAAGCCGCGATTGAAGCTGCTCTGGCCTAAGGGGAAGAATGATGAACGATATGACTCCCGTCGCCGTCAAGACCACCCTCAAGGACTGGGAATCCGATCAGGAAGTGCGCTGGTGCCCCGGTTGCGGTGATTATGCCATCCTGAAGGCGGTGCAGCGCACGCTGCCCGAACTGGGCGCCGATCCGGCCAAGACCGTGTTCGTGTCGGGCATCGGCTGCTCCAGCCGTTTCCCCTATTACATGTCCTCCTATGGCTTCCACACGATCCATGGTCGTGCGCCTGCCTTTGCCACCGGCATCAAGCTGGCCAATCCCGAACTGGATATCTGGCTGGTGACCGGTGACGGCGATGGCATGTCCATCGGCGGCAACCACACGATGCATTTCCTGCGCCGCAACATCAATTCGCAGATCCTGTTGTTCAACAACGAGATCTACGGCCTGACCAAGGGCCAGTATTCGCCCACGAGCCGCGAAGGCACGCCCAGCCCGACAACGCCTTTGGGCAGCGTGGACCGTCCGATGCAGCCTTGCGCCTTTGCGCTGGGTGCGGGCGCGCGTTTTGTGGCGCGTGGCTTCGACACGTCGAAGAACCTGCCCGAAGTTCTGAAGGCCGCCCATGCCCATCAGGGCGCAGCCTTTGTGGAAATCTTCCAGAACTGCATCGTCTATAACAAGGATCGCTTTGCCGATTTCACCGAAAAGGCCGTGGCCGACACGCGCCAGCTCTGGCTGAAGGATGGCGAGCCGATGCTGTTCAACAAGGGCACGCAGGGGCTGCGCCTCAACACCGACCATCTGCATCTGGAGATCGTCGACGTTGTTGATGGCGACTGGCAGGCCGCCGATGTGCTGGTGCATGACGTGAAGAACCGCAGCGTGGCGCATATGCTGGTGGAACTGCCCATGGCGGACTTCCCCGTGGCGCTGGGTGTGGTCTATGATGATCCCAAGCCCACCTATGAAGGCGCCGTTCTGGCGCAGGACGAGGTTGCCCGCGAAGGCAAGCAGGCCAATCTGGCCAAGCTGTTTGCCCGTGGCCAGACCTGGACGGTGGATGCCGCCGAGGATCAGGGGCCTTTGTCCAACGTGTAACGCTTTTGCCCTTTAGGGCAGGCAAGGATCGGCCGCTCCGCAAGGGGCGGCCGTTTTGCTATGAGAGGGGATGACACAAACTTCCATCCTCCTGTGGTTTCGCCGCGATCTTCGCCTTGCCGATCAGGCCGCTGTGCTGGCGGCTGCCTCCAGCGGCGCTCCGGTCATCCCCGTCTATGTGCTGGATGATGAAACCCCGCGCCATCGCAAGCTGGGCGCGGCCTCGCGCTGGTGGCTGGATGGCAGCTTGCGGGCGCTGTCCAAAGCGTTGGAGGCCCGAGGCAGCCGCCTGATCCTGCGCCGGGGTGCATCGCCGCAAGTGCTGGCCGAATTGGCGGCGGAGGTGGGGGCACGAACGATCCACGCCCTGCATCATTACGAGCCTTGGTGGCGCAATGCGGAAAAGGCCTTGGTCAAGGAGGGGCTGAACCTCCATCTGCACCATGGCAATTTTCTGTTGCCCCCCGGCACGGTGAAGACAGGCGGAGGCACCAATTTCCGTATCTACACGCCTTTTTGGCGCGCCTCGCAGCAACTCTTGCCCCCGCCCTTGCCCTCTGCCGCGCCGGACAGATTGGCGGTGCCCGCTGCATGGCCCGACAGTGACCGTCTGAGCGATTGGTGCCTGTTGCCCACCAAGCCGGATTGGGCCGCCGGTTTCCGCGCCGAATGGACGCCGGGTGAGGCAGGAGCATTGGCCCGCCTCGATGCCTTCACCCCCCACCGCGCCAGTGCCTATAATGACCGTCGCAATTACCCCAGCGAGGAGGGCACGAGTCGCCTGTCCCCCCATCTGGCTCTGGGCGAGATCAGCCCCGCGCAAGTCTGGCATGCGGTGGAAGGTTGCGGAGCAGGGGTAGAACAGTTCCGCGCCGAACTGGGCTGGCGTGATTATGGGCAGAATATCATCGCCGAATTCCCCGATTATGGCGCGCGCCCTGCCAAGCCCGCATTCGATGCCTTCCCATGGCGAGAGGATGCGCAGGATCTGGCCGCGTGGCAGCAGGGACGCACCGGCTATCCCATCGTGGATGCCGGCATGCGGCAATTGTGGCAGACGGGCTGGATCCATAATCGCGTGCGGATGATCGTCGCCAGCTTCCTCATCAAACATCTGCTGCTCGATTGGCGGGTGGGCGAGCAATGGTTCTGGGACACGCTGGTCGATGCCGATTATGCGCAAAATGTGGTCAATTGGCAGTGGTCAGCGGGCAGCGGGGTGGATGCCAACCAGTTTGCCCGCATCATGGCGCCCTTGACCCAAAGCCCCAAATTCGACGCGGGTGACTATATCCGCCGCTATGTCCCCGAACTTTCCGCGCTGGGAGAGGAGGAAATTCATGATCCCACCCCGATCATGCGCCGCCGTTGCAATTACCCCATGCCGATCGTCGGCCATGTCGAGGCGCGGCAACGTGCTTTGGCGGCCTATGCGACTATCAAGGCGGGGTGAAAAGGGGGCGCGACCGGTGGTCTGCGGGTGGTGGGGGTGCGGGGCCACCAATCGCGCCCTAGGGCCTTGGGGAAAAGGCCCCGACAGCCTACGGGCCGCGCAATAGCCCGCATAGCCGTGTCGCTGGTGCTCCCTGCGACACGGGAATAATGCGCCCAATCTATGACTGGAAGTTTAGCTTTATGCGTTAACGCGCAGGCGATGCGGGCTAGCGTAATCTTCCGCAAGCAAGGCCAACAAGGCATCGGCCACCACTTGGGGTTCCTTCACGCTTTTGGGGTCCTCGCCCGGATAGGCCTTGGCGCGCATGGCGGTGCGGGTGGCGCCGGGGTCGATAATGCCCACGCGCACGCTGGAAATGCCGCGCACTTCCTGCGCATAGCAATCGAGCAGCACTTCCTGCGCCGCCTTGGTAGCGGCATAGGCGCCCCAATAGGCGCGCGGCTTGGTCGCCACCGAAGTGGTGAGGCCAATCACCTGTCCGGCAGGAGCCTTTTTCAGCAGCTTGTCAAAAGCGCCCAGCAAGGCTTGCGTGGCACCGACATTGGTCGCCACCGCCTTGTTAAACGCCTTCATGTCCAGATCGACCACCGGGCCCAGCATGGGCAGCACGGCGGCATTGATCACCAACAGGTCCAGCTTGCCCCAGCGCTGTGCCACGGCATCGGCCAGACGGGCAATCGCATCGCTCTCGGTCAATTCCATCGGCGCGATGGTGGCGGTGCCGCCTGCGTCATGGATGGCCTGTTCCACCGCTTCCAGGGCTTTCACATCGCGCGCGGTGATAATCACATGCGCGCCCGCCTTGGCCAGCGTTTGGGCAATGGCCGCGCCAATACCCTTGCTGGCGCCGGTGACCAGCGCGATCTGGCCCGTCAAGTCCGTCATCGGATCAGCCCTCGGTTTCGCCAGCGGTGACCTGTGCCGAATAGTCGGTCAGGCGGGTGGGATATTCACCGGTAAAGCATGCATCGCAGAATTGCGGGCAGGAGGGGTTACGCTCGCTATGGCCCACGGCGCGATAGAGGCCGTCGATGGAGATAAAGGCCAGGCTGTCGGCCTGAATATAATCGGCCATCGCTTCCAGATCCATGCGCGCGGCCAGCAGTTTGCTGCGCTCCGGCGTATCCACGCCATAGAAGCAGGAGTTTTCGGTCGGCGGGCTGGCGATGCGCATATGCACTTCGGACGCACCGGCATCGCGCATCATCTGCACGATTTTGAGCGAGGTAGTGCCGCGCACGATCGAATCGTCGATCAGCACGATACGCTTGCCCGCCACCAGAGCGCGGTTGGCATTATGCTTGCGCTTGACCTCGGCATGGCGCTTGCCATCGCCGGGCTGGATGAAGGTGCGGCCGACATAGTGGCTGCGGATGATGCCCAGTTCAAAGGGAATGCCGCTTTCCGCTGCATAGCCAATCGCGGCGGGCACGCCCGAATCCGGCACCGGCACCACGATATCGGCCTCGACAAAGGCTTCTTTGGCCAGTTCCACGCCGATCTGGCGGCGCGACTGGTAAACCGACTGACCGGCAAGGATCGAATCGGGGCGGCTGAAATAGACCTGTTCGAAAATGCAGGGGCGTGCGGGGTTATCGCCAAAGGGGCGGTGGCTGGAAATCACGCCCTTGTGGTCGACCTGAATCAATTCGCCCGGTTCGACTTCACGTTCGAAATCGGCACCGACCACGTCCAGCGCCACGGTTTCGGAGGCGAACACCACCGCATCACCAATGCGGCCCATCACCAAGGGGCGGATGCCCAAGGGGTCGCGGCAGGCGATCATGCCTTCGGGCGTCATGCAGATCAGCGAATAGGCCCCTTCGATCAGGCGCAGCGCGTCGATGAAGCGATCGAGCAAAGTGGGATAGCGCGAGGTGGCGACCAGATGGATGATCACTTCCGTGTCGGAGG
Organism: Novosphingobium umbonatum; assembly: GCF_004005905.1. Lineage (GTDB taxonomy): Bacteria > Pseudomonadota > Alphaproteobacteria > Sphingomonadales > Sphingomonadaceae > Novosphingobium > Novosphingobium umbonatum. The sequence goes on along the minus strand of NZ_SACO01000008.1, from coordinate 63,695 downwards.
TCGACTGGAAGATCGAACCCTTTTGCACCAGATCACGCTTGAGCATCATGGCGTTGGAAATATTGCCATTATGCGCGATGGAAAAACCGCCCGTGGCCAGATCGGCAAACAGGGGCTGGATATTGCGCAGGCCAGAACCGCCCGTGGTGGAATAGCGCACATGACCCGAAGCCATCGATCCGGGCAGATCGGCGAAAATGTCCTGATTGTTGAACACATGGGCCACATGGCCAATGCCGCGGTGCGAGAAGAAATCGCCTGCATCGCCCACGCCATCATAGCTGGTGATGCCGACCGCTTCCTGACCGCGATGTTGCAGGGCGTGCAGGCCCAGCGCCACCATGGCCGAGGCCGAACGCGCGCCGATGACGCCGAAAACGCCGCATTCCTCACCCAGCTTGTCGCCATCGGGGCCGACATCCCATGGCGCTTCGTCGCGCTCGTTGGTCAGGGGCAGGGCGGTATGGGCGGGTTGGGTCATTTTGCAGGTCATGCCGGGTTTGCGACTCTTTGTGTAAGAGGGACGCCGGAAAGGCGGGTGCATTTGGCCCCACTTGCCCATGAAAGCAAGGGGGAGCGCAAAGGGGTGGACGTGCCGCGCTCATTCATTGCGCTGCAACGCCGCCGCGCCTAGAGGACGAGGCCTTGACCAGCAACCCTTCTTATCAGGCTTATCCCGTGATTCTTACCCCTTTTGAATGGACCGTGGCCAAGCGATACCTGTTACCCGGGCGTGGCGAGGCCTTTATCGCGCTGGTGGCGGGCATTTCGCTGGTGGCGGTGGCGCTGGGCGTGGCGGCGCTGGTGGTGGTGATGAGCGTGATGAACGGCTTTCGCGCCGAATTGCTGGACAAGATTGTCGGCCTCAATGGCCATGCCATCGTACAGGGCTATGGCGGGCGGATCGATGATTGGGAACAGGTGCTGGCACAGGCGCGGGCCACCAAGGGCGTGGTGAAGGCCAGTCCCTTGGTCGAGCAGCCCTTGCTGGTAACCTATGAGGGCCGCGTGCAGGCCATCCTGCTGCGCGGGCAGACCGCGCCCGATATTGCCGCTTTGAAGCCCAAGGTTAAGTCGGGCTCTATCGCCACGGTGGCTCCCGATGCGGGCGTGGTGGGGATTGGCGCAAGGCTGGCGGAAAATCTGGGCGCGCAGGTGGGCGATACGATCACGGTGATCAATCCGGTTGGCCGTGATACACCCTTTGGCACGGTGCCGCGTCAGGTGGCCTATCGTATCGGGGCGGTGTTTGAAGTGGGCGTCTATGATTATGACAATGCCTTTGTGATCCTGCCTCTGGCCGATGCGCAGACGCTTTTGCTGTCGGGCGATACGATTGGCATGATCGAAGTGACCACACAGGATGCTGACAAGGTGAGCGAGATTCTGGCCCCCTTGGCCAAAGCGGTGGAGGGACGCGCGATCATCACCGACTGGAAGGCGATGAATGCGCAATTGTTTGAAGCGATTGCGGTGGAGCGGGTGGCAATGTTTGTCGTGCTCTCGCTGATCGTGCTGGTGGCCGCGTTCAATATCCTGTCCTCGCTGATTATGCTGGTGCGCGCCAAAACGCGCGACATTGCTATCCTGCGCACGATGGGCGCTTCGCGGCGGTCGATCATGAAGATATTTCTGGCCATTGGCGGCACGATTGGTGCGTTGGGCACGGGTGCCGGTCTGGGCTTGGGTTATACCTTCCTGTTCTTCCGCCAGAATATCGTGCAATTCGTGCAATTGGTTACGGGGCAAAACCTGTGGGACCCGAAAATCCGCTTCCTCACCGAACTGCCCAGCCGTTCCGATCCGATGGATATTGTCGGCATTGTGGCAATGGCTTTGGGCCTGTCTTTTGTGTTCACCCTGTTCCCTGCCTTCAAGGCGGCGGGAACCGATCCTGTGCAGGTGCTGCGCTATGAGTAATCTGCTGCAATTATCGGGCGTAACCCGCAGTTTTGAACAGGGTGGGGTGCGGGTCGATGTGCTGAAAGGCGTGGACCTGACCATTGCCGAGGGCGAGATCGTGGCGCTGCTGGGCCCTTCGGGTTCGGGCAAGAGCACCTTGTTGCAGGCGGTGGGCCTGCTGGAAGGCGGCTTTGGCGGGCAGATCACGTTGGCGGGGCGGGATGCCAGCGCGGCCAGCAGCGACGAGCGCACCAATATGCGGCGCGACCTGATCGGCTTTGTCTATCAATTCCACCATCTGCTGCCTGATTTCACGGCGGTTGAAAATGTCACACTGGCGGGCCTTGTTGCGGGCCGCGCAAGGGCGGAGGCAGAAGAGCGCGGGCAGGCTTTGCTCAAAGCGTTGGGGCTGGGGGCGAGGCTGGGGCACAAGCCCAGCCAATTGTCCGGCGGCGAGCAGCAGCGCGTGGCTGTGGCGCGGGCCTTGGCCAATGCGCCGTGTTTGGTGCTGGCCGATGAACCCACCGGCAATCTGGACGAGGCCACCGCCGATCTGGTGTTTGACGAATTCCTGCGTCTGGTCAAAGATCAGGGCGCATCGGCCTTGATCGCCACCCATAATGAGCGATTGGCCGCGCGCATGGACCGCGTGGTGCGGTTGAAGGAAGGGCGCCTGCTATGACCGCAAAAACGATCGCCGATTTCACCGCCACCCTGCCCAATGGCACGCAGATCAATCTGGCCGACAAACTGGGCAAGGTATTGCTGGTGGTCAACACCGCCAGCAAATGCGGCTTTACCCCGCAATATGACGGGCTGGAAAAGCTGTGGCGCGATTATGGGGACCGCGGCTTTGAAGTGATCGCTTTCCCCTGCAACCAGTTTGGCGGGCAGGAACCGGGCAGCGCGGACGAGATCGACCAGTTCTGCCGCGTCAATTTCGGCCTGTCCTTCCCCTTGATGGGCAAGGTGGAGGTGAATGGCGCGGGGACAGATCCCCTGTGGCAATGGTTGAAAGATAGCGCGCCGGGCATTTTGGGCACCAAGGCGGTGAAATGGAATTTCACCAAATTTCTCATCAACCGCGAGGGGCAGGTGGTGGAACGCTTTGCCCCGCAGGTGACGCCGGAAAAGATGGCCGCCGCGATTGAAGCGCTTTTGTAAGGCCTGTGGCCTTATCCACAGGCTTGCCCACATGCTGTGAACAGGGCGCTGGGGCCATGTGGTTGCACCCGCCCCCTCGCGCGCCCTAGTCCTTCCCTATGGCTGATTTCTCCCCCTTCGTCCCTTTGCGTGTTTTCTCCAGCTATACGATGCTGGATGGTGCGATAGATCCCAAGGCCATGGCCAAACTGGCCAAAAAACAGGGCTTTCCCGCGATTGCGGTGGTGGATCGCAACGGGCTCTATTGTGCGCCAGCCTTTTCCAGCGCGTGCAAGGATGTGGGGGTGCAGCCGATCGTGGGCACTTTGTTGTCCGTGGCGCGCAACGCAGGCGGGCAGCAGGGCGGCTTGCCCTCCGCCCCGCAGATCGATGCGCTGGCCCTGTTGGCGCAAAATGAAAAGGGTTGGCTCAACCTCTGCCATCTGGTCAGTAAGGCGCATCTAGAGCGCCCGCTGGAATTTGAACCCCATGTGCGCCTGTCCGATCTGGAAGGCCATACCGAAGGGCTGATCTGTCTGACCGGCGCGGGGGAAGGGGCCTTGGCCCGCCTGTTGGCGCAAGGGCAGGTTGAAGCCGCCGAGCTTTATGCCGACCATTTGCAGGATCTGTTCGGCAACCGGCTCTATATCGAAATCGCCCGCACCGATGATCCGTCGGAAGAAGGCAGCGAGGAGGCGCTGATCGATCTGGCCTATGCGCGCGATCTGCCTTTGGTGGCGACCAACCCCGCCCATTTTGCCGATGCCAAGGATTGCGTCGCGCATGACGCCATGCTGTGCATCGCGGCCAGCACCCATGTCGATGCGCCCGAACGTGCCCGTTCCAACCCGCAGCATTGGGTGAAACCCGCGCCGGTGATGGAGCAATTGTTCGCCGATCTGCCCGAGGCTTTGGCCAACACTTTGGTGGTGGCGCAGCGCTGCGCCTACATCCCGCCCAAGCGCAAGCCCCTGCTGCCCAGCCTTGCCGGTGACAAGGAAGGCGAGGCGCGCATGATGGTCGACCATGCCCGCGCAGGTCTGGCCAAACGGCTTGCCCCCTATTGGCCCGGCGTGGACGAGGCGACCTTGGACGCGGCCTTGGCCAAGCCTGCCGAAGAGCGTGCAGCCGCCTATGAGGCCTTGGCACCTCTGGGGGTTGATGCCAGCTTTATCGAATATGCCGACCGGCTTGATTTCGAGACCGCCATTATCAACCGCATGGGCTTTGCCGGCTACTTCCTGATCGTGGCCGACTTTATCCAATGGGCCAAGCAGAATGACATTCCGGTGGGGCCGGGGCGCGGTTCGGGGGCTGGCTCGCTGGTAGCATGGGCGCTTACCATTACCGATCTTGATCCGCTCAAACTGGGCCTGCTGTTCGAACGTTTCCTCAACCCCGAACGCGTGTCGATGCCCGACTTCGACATCGACTTTTGCGAAACGCGGCGCGGCGAGGTGATTCGCTATGTGCAGGCCAAATATGGCGCGGACCATGTGGCGCAGATCATCACTTTCGGTAAGCTGAAAGCCCGCGCGGTGCTGCGCGACACGGGCCGTATTTTGCAAATGTCCTATGGTCAGGTCGACCGCTTGACCAAGATGGTGCCCAACCATCCCACCGACCCTTGGACGCTCGATCGCGCGCTCAATGGCGTGCCGGAACTGCACCGCGAATATACCAATGATCCTGAAGTAAAGCGCTTGATCGATCTGGCGGTGCAATTGGAGGGGATGCCGCGCAACTCTTCCACCCATGCCGCCGGTGTGGTGATCGGTGACAGGCCGTTGGCGCAACTGGTGCCGCTCTATCGCGATCCGCGTTCGGACATGCCGGTGACGCAATTCGACATGAAATATGTCGAGGACACTGGCCTCATCAAATTCGACTTTCTGGGCCTTAAAACGCTCTCCATCCTGCGCAAGGCGGTGGATCTGCTGGGGCGGCGGGGGATCAGCATTGATCTGTCCACCCTGCCTTGGGATGATGCGCAGGTTTATGAATTGCTGAAGCGCGGCGATACGGTGGGCGTGTTCCAGCTGGAATCCGAAGGCATGCGGCGCACGCTGGCGGCGGTGAAGCCCACCAATTTCGGGGATATTATCGCGCTCGTCTCGCTTTATCGCCCCGGCCCGATGGACAATATTCCCTTGTTTGGCCGTCGCAAGAACGGGTTGGAGAGCATTGAATATCCCCATGAAAAGCTGAGCGGCATTCTGGCGGAAACCTACGGGATTTTCGTTTATCAGGAACAGGTGATGCAGGCCGCGCAGATCCTTGCCGGTTACTCGCTGGGCGATGCAGACTTGCTGCGCCGCGCGATGGGTAAAAAGGTGCAGGCCGAAATGGACGCCCAGCGCCTGCGCTTTGTGGAAGGCTGCGGGCGGCTGTCGGATATCCCCCCCGCCAAAGCCAATGAACTGTTCGACTTGATCGACAAATTCGCTGGCTATGGTTTCAACAAATCCCACGCCGCGGCCTATGCGTTGCTCGCCTATCAAACCGCATGGATGAAAACCCATTACCCGCATGAGTTTTACGCGGCCGCCATGTGTTTCGATATGCATCAGTCGGAAAAGCTGGCGGTGTTTGTCGACGACATGCGCCGCAATGGTTTCGAGATTGCCGGTCCCTGCCTCAACCATTCCGAGGCGGAGTTCATGGTCGAACAGACCGACCACGGCCATCAGGTGCGCTATGCCTTGGCGGGCATCCGCAATGTGGGCGAAAAGGCGATGGAGCAAGTTGTGGCCGAAAGGCAGGCCAATGGCCTGTTCAAGGATCTGGCCGATCTGTTCGGGCGGGTGCCTGCAGGGTCCCTCAACCGCCGCATGCTGGAAGGCCTGGCCGCCAGCGGCGCGTTTGACGCGCTGGAGCCTAACCGCGCCAAGGTATTGGCCAATGCCGATATGCTGCTGGCCGTGGCTGACGAGGCCGAGCGCACCCGCACCAGTGGCCAGCATGGCCTGTTTGGCGGGGATGAGGCGGGCGCAGGCAATATCCGGCTGAACGAGGTGGCGCCTTGGTCCCGCGCGGATCAAATGGCCAAGGAGCGCGAGAATTTCGGCTTTTACTTTGCCGCCCATCCGGTGGAGCAATGGCGCGCTGTCGCCAGCGCCAATGGTGCGCGCAGCTATGGCAGCCTGATGGCGGGCGGCGTGGCGGGCCGCACCAGCGCTGTGATGGCGGCGATGGTGGAGAATGTGCAGAAGCGCAAGACCAAGCGCGGCAAGGACTTCATTATGGCCGATTTTTCCGACCAGTCGGGCAATTTCTCGGCCTCCTGTTTCGAAGAAGGTCTGGTCGATTCCTTCGTCAATTGGGCGCGGGAAGGGGCCTGCGTGCTACTGACCGTGGAACTGGACAGCCCCAGCGCGGAGGAACCGCCGCGCGTGACCATTCGCGGGGCGCAGCATCTGTCGGAAGTCAAAGCCGTGGCCAAGATGACGCTGAGTATGGAAGTGTCGCGGCCCGAGGTCTTTGGCGAATTGGCCACCATCCTGCCGCGCGGCGGCATGGGCAGCGTGGAGGTCGTGCTGAAAACCGGCGGAGAGCGTGAGCCGCGCCTGCGTCTGGGCCGCGATTTCATGCTGGACGGGGATCTGGCCGAAGTGATTGCCGGGTTGGATGGCGTAGCGCAGGTTTCCCTCAAGCCGACGCGTTCGGGGGCGCATTTGCGTCTGGTGGCGTGATCGAGGCGGCGAAGCAGGCGCTGGCGCTGGATGATCCGCAAGGCTGGCTGCCCATCGGGCAGGCCATGCTGGCCGATGGCGTGGCAAGGCGGCGGAGCCCCTGGCGGGTGATGACCTTGGCCTCGCTCTCGGCGGATGGCTGGCCAGAGGCGCGCTCGGTTACCTTGCGGCATTTTGATGCTCAGGCTTGGGAGTTGGGCTTCAATCTGGACCGGCGTAGCCCGAAATGGGCGCAGATGGCAGCGCATGATCAGATTTGCCTGCATGGCTATGACGCCGCAGGGCGGATGCAATTGCGGCTTTGGGGCCATGTGCGCTTACATGGCGATGATGCCTTGGGCGATGCGGCATGGACGGCCAGCCAGCCCATGAGCCGCGCCTGCTATGCCGTGGCCGATGCGCCAGGGGAGGAGCTTTCCTCCCCTCCATTAGCTCCTGCAAAGCCTGATGCGCGGGATGCACCGGCGCGGGCACATTTCGGCGCGGCGCGAGTAGCGTTGAACCGCTTGGACATGCTCTGGCTGCGCGTCGAAGGCCATGTGCGTGTGGGGGCCTATCTTGAAAATGGCGCGATGCAGGCGCGCTGGCTGTCGGTTTAGAACAGCGCCAATTGCCCATGCCGGTCGGGGGCCACGAATTGGCTGCAATCCAGCTCCGGCCCTTGGTTGTTCAGTCCCACCCTTGCGCGGGCCTTGTTGAAACGCGCGCGGACCAGATCGGCCCAGACGCCCTGCGGCTTCATGCGGGTGAAAAAATCGCTGCTATTGTCTTTTCCCCCGCGCATGGATTGCACCAGATGCATCACCTTCTCCGCTCTGTCGGGGAAATGCACCTCCAGCCATTCGCGGAACAGAGGCGCCACCTCATGCGGCAGGCGCAGCATGATCCAACTGGCGCCTTGCGCCCCATGCTCGGCGGCCGCTTCCAGAATGCGCTCGATCCATTCCTCGGTGATGGCCGGAATGATGGGGGATACATTCACCCACACTGGTACGCCCGCCGCGCTCAATTGCCGAACGGCCGCCAGACGCTTGGCCGGACTGGCAGCGCGCGGTTCCAGCTTGCGCGACAGGGCCGGATCCAGACTGGTGACCGAAATCGCCACCGCCGTTAACTTGCGGGCGGCCAGCGCGGCCAACAGGTCTGTGTCCTGCAATATGCGGTCGGATTTGGTGGTGATGGTCACCGGATGGCCGGTTTCAAGGCAGAGTTCGAGGATCTGCCGCGTCAGGCGGTATTGGCTTTCAATCGGTTGATAGGGGTCGGTGTTGGTGCCCATGGCGATGGGGGCGGGGGTGTAGCCCTTGCGCGCTAGTGTCTTGCGCAACAATTTCGCCGCCTCGGGCTTGGCGAAGAGCTTGCTTTCAAAATCCAGCCCCGGCGACAGGTCGAGATAGGCATGGGTTGGCCTAGCATAGCAATAGATACACCCATGTTCGCAGCCACGGTAAGCGTTGATCGAGCGGTCGAACGGAATATCGGGCGAGTTGTTGCGCGACAGGATCGAACGCGCCGCTTCCTCGGTAACGGTGGTGCGCAATTTGGGCGCGGGGCCGTCGAGCGTTTCGGCCATATCCAGCCAGTCGCCATCCTCCTCACGCGCGGGCAGGGCAAAGCGGGTGGAGAGTTGCGCCGTGACAGCCCCACGGCCGCGTTTGGGGAGATTGACCATAATGGACATAGAACATAAAAGGAACGAATGCGCAAGGCGCTAGCAAGCCTTGCGATTAACCATTAAGAGGGGGGGAAGCACTTCCGCCCATGTGAAAGCCATTCATGATCAGCGATTTTCTGGCTGCCTATCTTGAGCGCATTGCATTGCCACTGCCCAAGGCTGTTACTTTGGAGGTTCTTGAACAAATCCAATTGGCCCATCGTATGGCCATCGGCTTTGAAAATATGGACGTGATGCTGGGGCGGGGCATTTCTGTGGAACTTCCCGCGATTCATGCCAAGCTGGTCGAGCGGATGCGGGGTGGCTATTGTTTTGAACATAATGCGCTGTTCGGTGCGGCGCTGGAGGAGTTGGGCTTTCCCAACCGCCCGCTACTGGGCCGGGTCTGGCTCAATGTCCCTGAAGGTGTAGTGCCACCGCGTACCCATACTTTGCGTCTGGTGGAACTGGACGGGGCCGTGTGGATTGCCGATGCGGGCTTTGGCGGGTCCTATGTGCCGGTGATGCGTTTGGCGGACGGGGCCATTGCGCAAACCGCCGATGGTGCGCAACATCGGTTGAGTCGGGTGATGGAATCGACCGGCGAATGGGTGCTGGAACGGGCGGGGCCGGTGGGGGCGACCGATGGCCGTGCACAGCCGCATACCAATTGGCAGCGGCAATATAGTTTCGATCTGGCGCCGGTGATGCCGGTGGATCTGGAAATGTCCAACCACTGGACCAGTGCCAAACCCAACACCCGTTTTACCAGTGCGCATATCGCTTCCATCGTGCTGCCCAACGGCGGCTTTGCCGCGCTCAACGGGCGCAGACTATCGATGTATAGTGGCGGGCGGGCCGATGTCATGGAATTGCCCAGCGCGGCGGACTGGCGCCGCGTGCTGGGCGATCTGTTCAATATTGAATTGAGCGTAGAGGAAATCGACGCACTCTATCTGTTTTAGGCTTCTTTCAGGCGCGGCATCAGTTCCACGAAATTGCAGGGCCGGTTGCGGCTGTCCAATTGTTCGTCAAGGATGCCGTCCCAACCATCCTTCACCGCGCCGTTTGATCCGGGCAGGGCAAAGATATAGGTGCCCCCCGCCATGATCGCCATGGCGCGCGATTGCACCGTGCTGGTGCCGATGGTTTTGAGCGAGAGCCAGCGGAAGACTTCGCCAAAGCCGGGGATCAACTTGCCCGAATGCGAGACGAGCAATTGCTCCAGCGCCTCTGGCGTAACGTCGCGGCCGGTCAGGCCCGTGCCGCCGGTGGAAATGATGCAATCAATATCAGGCGCATCGATCCACGCGTCCAGTTGCGCCACCAGCGCTGGCACGTCTTCGCGCAGGATCTTGCGCGCGGCCAGATGGTGGCCCTTGGCGGTGATCCGCTCGGCCAGAATGTCGCCGCTGGTGTCGGTTTCGGGCGTGCGCGTGTCGGACAGGGTGAGCAGCGCGATGCGGATGGGTCTGAAAATGCGGGTTTCGTCAATGGCCATGGGGAATGTCCTTGTTCAATGGCCAGCTTAATAGCCGCTGCCGTTGGAGCTGTCTTTGCTGGCCACGCGGATGGAACGCTGGGTCTGTGCCCCATCCAGTCCGGGGAAGCCGGGCCATTGGCCCTGCGCCAGCGCCACGCGGCTTTCCGAAATGCCGCCCGCCTGCCGCTCGTACATCCAGTAATTGCGCAGCACCGTGGCGACATAGCCACGCGTCTCCCAATAAGGCAGCGATTCCATCCAGAGCAGCGGATCACCCTTGTCACGCACGGTGCTGTTCCAGCGCGCCACCGTCAGGGGCCCTGCATTATAGGCGGCCATCACCTTGGGTAGCAGACCCTGGGTAGAGGCGGATTTCTTCAACGCCTGCAAATGCTGCTGGCCAAAAGCAAGGTTGACATCGGGGCGGGTCAGATCGCTGACGCTGCCTGATACGCCCAGGGCGGCGGCATGGTCGCGCGCGGCGGCGGGCATGATCTGCATCAGCCCCCTTGCGCCCGCGCCCGACACGGCATTGGCGCGGAAAGCGCTTTCCTGCAACGTATGGGCCAGCACCAGAGCGGGATCGACCTGCCATCCGGTGGCGGGCGTCCATTTGGGGGTGGGGAAACGACTTGCCGGAGCAGGGGCCGCGCCGCCCGGAGCATTATAGGCCATCCACAATTGCGTGGCGGGCAGGCCCAGATCGCGCGCCAGACGGGCGAGTGGTTGATAGGCCTGCGCCCCGCCCAGCCTTGCCTGATGGCGCAGCACATCATCGGCCAGCGCATCCTCGCCAATTTCGGCCAGAGCGACAGCAGTGCGCACATTGGGCGTTTCGCGCAAGGCCTGCCAATCCTGCGCGGTAAAGTCCGGGGCGGCATGGGTGGCGGGCAGTTTCAGTCCCAATTGCTCCACCGCCATCATGCCATAGAGCGTTTCATCCAGACGCGCCGCCGCGCGCAAAGGCTCACTGGCCGCTTCAGGCTGGCGGCAACGCACCAAGGCGCGCGATTGCCAGAACAGGGCGGCGGCGGTCAGTTCGCTATTGGCCGATTGCTTCGCCGTGCGGCCAAAAGCCTCGGCCGCATTCATGCAATCATCCAGACGCCATGCGGCAAGCCCTGCCACCCATGCGCCCTCGGCCAGCCAAGGCCCGTCCATCGCCACGCTGCCATCGCCGATAGAGGCGGCCAGCGCGAAAGCCTCGCCGTCCTGATTGCCGATATAATAGGCCCATGCCACTTTCTGCCGCCATTCGGCCCGAGCCTCGGGGCTGAGCGCGGCGTCTATACCGTCCAGCAAAACGCGGGCGCCGGTGGCATCATCGGCCTTGATCTTGTCCAAGATGCCGCCGGCGATGGTGGCGGGCATGGTGCCATCACTGCTGCTGCGCGGGCGAGTGCGGCGCGGGGCATTGGGCTGCGCCTGCATCGGCATGGCGGCGGGCAGGGTGGGCAGGGCCGTCACCCCGCGCTTGCTGGCCAGCGCGGCCAATTGCTCGGCTTGTGGCAGGCTGGCATTGGCACCCAGCCAAGTGGCCAGCGCCGCGCCGTCCACCTTGGGCGAGCCTGCGGCCAGATAATATTCGCCCAGCGCCACACTATGCAGCGGGCCATCGGCCTTGCTGGACAACAGGCTTTGCACCTTGGCCCAATCGCGGCTCTTGATGCTGGCGAACAGGTCTTTGTAATAGCTGCGCTCGTCCTCGGTCAGCAGTTTGGGCACAGGGCTGCGGCCGATACGGCTGATGAAATAATCGGCGGCGGCGGAATTGGCCTTCGCCGCGCCAGGGGCCAGCAAGGGCGCTGCCATGGTCAGCAGCGCACAGGCCGCAACCCGCACGCGCTTTTGCGCTCGCTTTGAAAAACAGACCCCCGTCAACAATTCGTCACCCTTGTATCAATTACCGCCTGACCGCGACTACACCCTTGCGGTCCAGTCCAACCACGCCTGCCACAGGCCGCGTTTGCGCGACGCATGTTCCAGCATCACGCCCAGATCATAAGAGGCCAAAGCCTCTATCAATTGCTCAGGCTGCCCTTGTCCGACAGATAGGCGCAACTTGGCAGTCTTTTGCGCTGGCTCGTGGCCAAGAAGCGATAGAATGCTCTGCCCCAGCACCAAAAGGCGTTGGGGAGCGGCCAGAGCGATGTGATGGGCCAGCACTGGCCCGATACCCTGCGCCAACAAACCGGCCCAATCGGGCGAGGGCATGGTGCGCGGCAGAACCGAGGCGACATAGACCTCGTCCTCAGCCAGCCCCAGCACGGGCAGCATGCTGGACAGCAATTTGCCCTGCGCACCGGCCAGCAACAGGCCCGCTGCGGCATCCTCGGCTTCGGGATGGGCGACCAGCACCATCAGTCTGGCATGAGCTGGCCCGCGGGGTGGCACGCGTTCATGGGTCAGGCCTTGGTCAAGGCTGGGCTCGCCCATCCACCATGGCGTGAAATCGGCCAGCGATTGCGGCCAATCCTCGCGCGGGCCGCCCATTTGCGGCTTTTGCTCTTCGGGCGCGGCGACAGGCTTGGCCAGCGCGGGGTGGATCGGCTCCAGCACCTCGCCCGCCGGTTCCTCAACCGGCAGCCAGTCGCGCGGATCGTCCTGAAAATCATAGTCCAGCCCGGCATCGCGCCACCAATCCAGCGCAGCGGCAAGGCCAGCGGCAAGGCTGTCGGCAGGAAAGGATGCAGGATGGGCAGACATGTCGGCGGTCTTGGGCGTAGTTGCCGTTTTTGGCAAGGGGCCGTTTTGGTCAGCGGCGCCCAAGTTTTCGGCAGCCTCCCTCTTGTTTCCCGCCGCCGCTCGCGCCATGGCTGCTGGCATGTTTCAGCCTCTCACCGAAACGGCTTACGCCAAGATCAACCTCGCTCTGCATGTCCGTCGCCGCCGTGATGATGGCTATCACGAGCTGGAGACCTTGTTCGCCTTTGTGGATGCGGGCGACCGGTTGCAGGTCACCCCTGCCGACCGCGATAGTTTGCGTTTGAGCGGGGAATTCGCGCCCTTGCTGGCGGAGGAAGATGGCAATCTGGTGCTCGACGCGCTGGCCTTGCTGCCGCGCCGTCATGGCTGGCTGGTGTCGCTGGACAAGGTTTTGCCGGTGGCGGCGGGCTTGGGCGGTGGTTCGGCCGATGTGGGGGCGGTGTTTCGACTGATCGGTCGCACCTATGGCTTGCCCGATCATTGGCATGCGCTGGCGTCCAAATTGGGCGCGGATGTGCCCGCTTGCGTGGAAAGTGTGGCGATGGTCGGGCGCGGCACGGGAACCGAGTTAAGCGCGGCGCCTGATGATCTGGCTGGCTGTCCCGTGCTGCTGGTCAATCCGCGTGTGCCTTTGCCGACCGGACCGGTGTTTAAGGCGTGGGACAGGGTGGATCGCGGCGCTATGCCCGAGGGTAGCGCGCGAGAGATTGCGCTATATGGCCGCAATGATCTGGAAATGCCCGCCTTGTCGATCTGTCCGCAGGTGGGCGATGTGCTGGCCGCGCTGGGGCAGACGGGCGCATGGCTGTCGCGCATGTCGGGCAGCGGGGCCACCTGTTTTGCGCTGTATGACAGCAAGGCGCAGCGCGATGCGGCCAAGGCTTACATCGAGGCCAAGCACCCCGACTGGTGGCAATTGGCAGGAGCCCTGCGATGATCGCGCCCGAACATGAAGCCTATCGCCTGATCGGCACGCCCCGCTTTGGCGGCATCCAGATCATTTCCGACCATGCCAGCAACCGCGTGCCCGAAGGCATCGATCTGGGCATCGATCCGGTTTTGCTTAACCAGCATATTGCCGTGGACATTGGCGTGGGCGCGATTGCCGAAATCATGGCCCGGCGCGCAGGGATCGCGGCCTTTTGCGGCAATGTCAGCCGCCTTGTCTGCGATTTCAACCGCGAGGAAGGCCAGACCAGCATTATCCCGCTGGTGAGCGACGGGCATAATATCCCCGGCAATGCGCTGGATGCTGACGGGTTCGAGGCGCGTTATGCCCGATTTTTCCGCCCCTATCACGCGGCCTTGTCGCAATTGCTGGACGATGTGCCGCCCGCGCTCATCCTCTCGCTGCATAGTTTTACCCCATGCCTTGCCACCAGCGACGAGCAGCGACCTTGGCATATTGGCATCCTCTATAACGAGGATGACCGCGCGGCGCGCATCGCCATTCCCTTGCTGGAGGCCGAAGGCTTGGTGGTGGGGGATCAGCAGCCCTATTCGGGCAAGATCCTGAACGCCACCATGAACCGCCATGCCGAGGCCGATGGTCGCCCCTATCTGGGGGTGGAGATTCGGCAGGACCTGATTGCCGACGCCGAGGGACAGGCGCAATGGGCCGAAAGATTGGCGCGCCTTTGTAACAAGATTGCGCTGGATATGCCGCAAACGTAATTTTGCATTTGCCACTTGCCGCGCCCGATAGTAGAGGCGCCCCATCCGTTTGCCCCTTTGAGTCTTGCCGGAAGGACCGATCATGCCTGCCTATCGTTCACGCACCTCCACCCACGGCCGCAATATGGCGGGCGCACGTGGCCTGTGGCGCGCCACGGGGATGAAGGACAGCGATTTCGGCAAGCCGATCATTGCGGTGGTTAACAGCTTTACCCAGTTCGTGCCGGGCCATGTCCATTTGAAGGACTTGGGCCAGATGGTGGCCCGCGAGATCGAGGCTGCCGGTGGCGTGGCCAAGGAATTCAACACCATCGCCATCGATGACGGCATCGCCATGGGCCATGATGGCATGCTCTATTCGCTGCCTTCGCGCGATCTGATTGCCGATAGCGTGGAATATATGGTCAACGGCCATTGCGCCGATGCCATGGTCTGCATTTCAAACTGCGACAAGATCACGCCCGGTATGTTGATGGCCGCCATGCGTCTCAACATCCCCGTGGTTTTCGTGTCGGGCGGTCCGATGGAAGCGGGCAAGGTGGTTCTGCGTGGCAAGGAAACCGCGCTGGATCTGGTGGACGCCATGGTTGCCGCCGCCGATGAAAGCTATACCGACGAGGAAGTGCAGAGCATCGAGCGTTCGGCCTGCCCCACCTGCGGGTCGTGCAGCGGCATGTTCACCGCCAATTCGATGAACTGCCTGACCGAGGCGCTGGGCCTTTCGCTGCCGGGCAATGGTTCGACTCTGGCCACGCATAGCGACCGCAAGGAATTGTTCCTGCGCGCGGGCCGCTTGGTGGTGGAATTGTGCAAGCGTTACTATGAGCAGGATGATGCCAGCGTGCTGCCGCGCTCCATCGCCACGTTCGAGGCGTTTGAAAATGCCATGAGCCTCGATATTGCCATGGGCGGTTCGACCAACACCGTGCTGCATCTGTTGGCGGCTGCTCAGGAAGCGGGCGTCGATTTCACCATGGCCGATATTGATCGCTTGTCGCGCCGTGTGCCCTGCCTGTCGAAGGTGGCTCCGGCCAAGAATGACGTGCATATGGAAGATGTGCATCGCGCGGGCGGCATCATGTCGATCCTTGGCGAATTGGAGCGTGGTGGCCTGTTGCATGGCGATCTGCCCACGGTGCATGCGCCGACTTTGCGTGCCGCGATTGACCAGTGGGATATTGGCCGCACCAATGATCCGGCGGTGCAGGAATTCTTCCGCGCCGCCCCCGGTGGCGTACCGACCCAGACCGCTTTCAGCCAGAGCCGCCGTTGGGAATCGCTGGATACCGACCGCGAAAATGGCGTGATCCGCAGCTGCGAACATGCTTTCAGCAAGGATGGCGGTCTGGCGGTGCTGTTCGGCAATATCGCGCTGGAAGGCTGCATTGTGAAAACGGCGGGTGTGGATGAAAGCATCCTGAAGTTCACCGGCCCAGCCAAGGTTTACGAAAGTCAGGATGCGGCGGTGACGGCGATCCTGACCGGTCAGGTGGTCGCTGGTGATGTGGTGGTGATCCGCTATGAAGGGCCGCGCGGCGGTCCGGGCATGCAGGAAATGCTCTATCCCACCAGCTATTTGAAGTCGAAGGGGCTGGGCAAGGCCTGCGCGCTGATCACCGATGGTCGCTTCTCGGGCGGTACGTCGGGCCTGTCGATCGGTCATGCCTCGCCCGAAGCGGCGGAAGGCGGGGCGATTGGTCTGGTGGAAACCGGCGACATTATCGAGATCGACATCCCCGGTCGCACGATCAATCTGGCCGTGTCGGACGAGGTGCTGGCCGAACGCCGCGTGGCGCAGGAAGCCAAGGGCTGGAAGCCGGCTAAGGACCGCCCGCGCAAGGTTTCGGCGGCGTTGAAGGCCTATGCCGCGATGACCACCAGCGCCGCCAAGGGCGCGGTGCGGGATGTCACCCAGCTGAAATGAGCCCTGCTGGCCAGATCCTGTCCACCGCGCAGATGCGCGGGGCCGAAGATGCCCTGATCGCCGCTGGCGTCAGCGTGGAAGCGCTGATGCAGCGGGCAGGGCAGGGCGCGGCGGATTGGGTGTGGCGCATGGCGGGGGCGCAAAGGCGCGTGACCGTGCTATGCGGACCGGGCAACAATGGTGGCGATGGCTGGATCATCGCTGAAACCTTGCGCCAGCGTGGCGGGCAGGTGGCTGTGGTGGAAGCGGCGGCTCCCCGCAGCGCCGCGGCGCAGGTGGCCAAGGCGGGATTTCGCGGCGCGGTTGTTGAGGCCGCCTCTGGCGATGTTCTGGTCGACTGCCTTTATGGCACGGGGCTGACGCGCGGGCTGGGCGAAAGCGATCTGGCCCTTTTGCATGGGCTGGCCGCGCGCCATGCCTATCGCATTGCGCTGGATGTGCCGAGCGGGATTTCCAGCGATACGGGCGCGGCATGGAATGATGGCTTGCCCGATTATCATCTCACCATCGCCTTGGGTGCGTGGAAACCCGCCCATGGATTGATGCCCGCCTGCGCGGCAATGGGTGCCATGCGTTTGGTGGAGATTGGCTGCGCGGCGGTGGAGGGGGCTGGCCGATGGATTGCGCGGCCCGAATTTTCCGCCCCCGCGCCGGATGCGCATAAATATCGCCGTGGGATGTTGGGCGTGGTGGCGGGGGCGATGAGCGGCGCGGCCATTCTGGCGGCGACCTCGGCGCAAGGGGCTGGGGCTGGATACGTGAAGCTGTTTGCCCATACGCCGGTACATACTCCGCCCGATCTGGTCTGCGCCGCGCCGGATTATAGCGACCCGCGCCTGTCGGCCCTGCTGGTCGGGCCGGGGTTGGGCCGCGATGCGCAAGGTTTCTTCGCTCTGGCTCAGGCGGTGGAGGCGGGCAAGCCTTTGGTGCTGGATGCCGATGCTTTGCATTTGCTGACCAAGGGGATGCGTGCCACGATTGCCACGCCGCATGAAGGCGAATTGGCGGCGATGGAGCAGATTTTTGGTTCCGGTGGCGAGGACAAGATCACCCGCGCCCGCGCCTTGGCGCAGGCCAGCGGCATGGTGATTGTGGCCAAGGGGCCGGACACCGTGGTCGCCGCGCCGGATGGTCGCTGGGCCTTGGCGCCGCGTGCGTCGAGCTGGCTATCCACGGCGGGCACGGGCGATGTTCTGGCGGGCGCGATTGCCAGCAGGCTGGCCAGTGGCGCAACCCCATTTGACGCCGCTTGCCAGGGCGTATGGCTGCATGGCGAGGCCGCGCGTATCACGCCAGCGCCTTTTTCTGCGGGTGAACTGGTCAAATCCATTCCCAGCGCCTATCGCGCCTGCCTCTGACAGGAGAGATATGTGAGCGAAGAGACGATCATCCGCCTTGCTGCCAAGGGCGATGGCGTGACGGCCAGCGGCGGTTTTGTGGCTGGCGCGGCACCCGGTGATGTGCTGCTGGCCGATGGCAGCCTGCGCCGTGGGGCCCATTATGCCGCGCCTGCCTGCCGCCATTACGGCCAATGCGGCGGATGCCAGTTGCAGCATGTGGATGATGCCGCTTTGGGCGATTTCGTGTTTGAGCGGGTCAGCTATGCCGCCTCGGGGCAGGGCGTGGAAGCGGGTAAGGTCACGCCTGCCCATCTCTCCCCCGCCGCATCGCGCCGCCGTGCCAGTCTCCATGCGCAGCGCGTGGGCGGAGCGGTGGCGATCGGTTTCCGCGAGGCCGGTTCGCACAAGCTGGTCGATTTGCAGGAATGCCCCGTGCTGGTGCCCGAACTGGCCGCTCTGCTGGGGCCTTTGCGCCGGATGCTGTCGCGCCGCGATGGGCGTTTGGCGGTGGAGATCGACCTGACTTTGGCCGAGCAGGGCGTGGATGTCTCGATCAAGGGGCTGACCGTTGAAGGTCTGCAACAGACCGAGGCCATGCTGGACTTCGCCCGTGACAACAAGCTCGCGCGCCTTTCGCTGGACCAAGGCTTTGGGCCGGAAAGCCTGTGGGAGCCGGATGGCGTCAGCGTCAACCTGTCGGGCGTTTCGGTGCCTTTGCCGCCCGGCGCCTTTCTTCAGGCCACGCTCGATGGCGAGCAGGCGCTGGTGGGCGCGGCGGTGGAATGGCTGAAAGGCGTGTCGCCGGTGGCCGATCTGTTCTCCGGCCTTGGCACTTTTGCCTATGGTCTGGCCAAGGCGGGCGCGAAAGTGTTGGCGGCAGAGGCCGATCAGGCGGCGCATCTGGCTTGCAAATCGGCCGCGGCGCGCAGCGGGCTGGTGGTGCATAGCATCCACCGCGACCTGTTCCGCAACCCTTTGCTGCCTGATGAGTTGAACCGTTTCGGCGGGGTGGTGCTCGATCCGCCGCGTGCCGGTGCGCGCGATCAGGTGGGGCGCGTGGCGGCCAGCACAGTCAAGCACGTGGTCTATATCAGTTGCAACCCGTCAAGCTGGGCGCGGGACGCGGCCACTTTGGTGGCGGGCGGTTATCGTCTGGTGGAATTGCGGCCGGTGGGCCAGTTCCGCTGGAGCACCCATGTGGAACTGGCCAGCTATTTCACGCGCGATTAAAGGTTTAGCGAGGGCGGCGGATCACCAGACGGCGGTAATAGCCGAGCGGGCCGTCCTCGACCTCTACTTGGGCGGTGGCGCCCAGACTGTCGCGCGCTACCTCCACCAGATCCAGCCTTGGCGTGACATGGAAATGGCGCAGCCATGCCTTGAGCAAACCGCGCAAGGGGGCGGGCAGGCCATGGGCAGGGCCGAAGTCTACGATATGCAATTCGCCCCCCGCCGCCAGCATGCTGGCGCCTTGGCGCAGGGCTGCCTGCCAGTCGGGGATCATCGATAGCGCGAAAGAGATAACCACCCGATCAAAACTGGTGCGGCCAAACAGCGCTTCCGCATCAAAACCGCAGGCATCGCCCACCGCCAATTGCGCGCGAATGCCCAAACGGCTTTGCGCCGATTCCAGCATCAGCGCGGAAATATCCAGCCCGTGCAATTGCGCCTTGGGCCAGCGCCGCCCGATCAGCGCCAGATTGCGCCCCGTGCCACAGCCGATTTCCAGCACCGCCCCGCCATAGGGCACCTGCAATTGCCCGATCAGCCGGTCGCGGCCAAACAGGAAATATTTGCGCGTGGCGTCATAGATATGGCGTTGCCAGCGATAGACGCCATCCATCAATTCGCCATGGGCGATGCTGGTGTCTTCCGGAGCAATAAGCGGCATGGAAGGGGCCATGGAGATCAGCCTTTTAAACGATAGAGGTGGAGGCCGCCATAGATGGAGGAGCGGTCGGCGCGGATCAGGGCGCGGGCCTCGTCCTCATTGTAATCCCAGCGGGACAGGATGGCATCGGGCACACGGCCGGGCAGCAGCGTTTCCTCCGCCGCCGTGCGGAACAGCACGCGCGCGCCGTTGCGGGCGGTGCGGGTGATCTGGTTCCATAGCTCGGTTAGCTGCGTATCATCCATCCAGTCCTGCGCGTCGAGCAGGATATAACGGTCGAGGCTGGCATCGGGTTGGGCGGCCAGATGGTGCGTGAAATTGACGTGGCGCCATTCGATGCGGTCGATCCGCTCCCTCACCGCCGCGTAATTCTCGCGCTGGAGATAGGGGGGCAGAGGGGCATCGGGCCCTTTGTCATAGCCGCGGTTGAAGGCCTGCCATGCGAAATAATTGTCCTGCACCGAAAAGTCGCAGGCCAGCTTTTCCAGCCTTGCGCGCAGAACATGCGCCATGCGTTGATCGCCGGCCAAGGCGTCGAATTGGGCAGGGGGAATGCCAAGGCCGAACAGGCTGGCGGGCTGGTTGGTCAGCCAGCGGATGAAGGCTTTGTCGAATACGGGCGCGATTCTGGCGTCGAAGATTTCGCGCTGCTCCTCTATGCTGCGCGCCTCCAGCAGCACGCGCAGGTCCACGCCATAGAGCCGCGCGATGCGATGGGCCATGCCGATGAAATTGCCCAGCAATCCGCGTTTATAAATGCCGCTGGCAAAGCCACCGATCCTTTTGCGCCCGACCAGATCGCGCCCTTCCCAATAGCGGCGGGTAGTTTCGTCCAGATGCGGGGCCAGATATTGGTGATAGGCGGCGATATTGGCCTTGCTGTCGGCCTCGACAAAGAAGCGGCGCAGCACGTCATAATCGGGCAGATGGCGGAAGGCGGCATATTTCAGCTTGCCCAGGGCGATATGGGCGGTGTTGAGATCGACCGCCGTAATCTGCGCCGGATTGGCGGTCAGATAGGACAGCGCGTTGCATGAACCGCTGGCGATGGTGACGATGCGGCTGTCGGGCTGGATGTCCAGCGCGGCCATATCCACCACCGGATCCTCCCAGATCTGGGCATAGACCAGCCCGCGAAAGGCCAGAGCGAAAGCCTTGTCCAGCAGGCGTTCCTTGGGCTGGGCAGCTTCGCGTAGAACGGCATGTTCGATGATATTGGCCGCTGTTGCCATCTTGTCATGATCCCCTGCCGCCAAACCTGCGGCATCTGGGACGGGATTGCTAAACCAGCCCTGTTGCGCCTGCGTGACGCATCGGTGACGCTTTGGCGACACCATCCTGCCCACCTTGCCTGTTGTGCTGTCACAATCCGGCTCTATAGGGCACTTTTGGTTTCAGGCTGCGCCAAGGCTAGTGGCGCGCGGCCGGTTGAAGGAGTTTAGGCCTTGAACAAAGTTCTGGTGATTGGCGCTGGCGGCGTCAGCTCGGTTGCTGTGCACAAGATGGCGATGAACGCCACCATCTTTCCCGACATCCATCTGGCAAGCCGTACCAAGAGCAAATGCGACGCCATTGCCGCCAGCGTGAAGGAACGCACGGGCGTGAATGTGGCGACCTATGCCATCGATGCCGAGGATGTTCCTGCCCTGACCGCGCTGATCAAGCAGATCGGCCCCAAGCTGGTGGTCAATCTGGCGCTGCCCTATCAGGATCTGACCATCATGGACGCCTGCCTTGCCGCTGGCGCGCATTATATGGACACGGCCAATTACGAGCCCAAGGATGTGGCCAAGTTTGAATACCACTGGCAATGGGCCTATCAGGACCGCTTCAAGGAAGCTGGTCTGACGGCTCTGCTGGGCAGCGGGTTCGACCCCGGCGTGACCAGCGTTTTCGCCATGTGGCTGAAGAAGCACAAGCTGAAGACCATCCGCCAGCTCGACATTCTGGACTGCAACGGCGGCGACCATGGTCAGGCCTTTGCCACCAATTTCAACCCCGAAATCAACATCCGCGAAGTGACCGCGCCCGCGCGCCACTGGGAAAATGGCCAGTTCGTGGAAACCCCGCCCATGGCCAAGAAGGTCACGTTCGATTTCGAACAGGTTGGCCCCAAGAACATGTATATGATGTATCACGAGGAGCTGGAAAGCCTCGCCAAGTTCATCCCCGAGCTGGAGCGTGGCCGTTTCTGGATGACCTTTGGTGATGAGTACATCAAGCATCTGACCGTGTTGCAGAATGTGGGCATGACCCGCATTGATCCGGTGATCTATAATGGCGTGGAAATCATCCCGCTCCAGTTCCTGAAAGCCGTGCTGCCCGAGCCCAGCACTTTGGGCGCCACCACCAAGGGCAAGACCAATATCGGCGATATCGCCACGGGTGAAGCGCTGGATGGTAGCGGCGAGAAGACGTTCTACATCAAGAATATCTGCGACCATGAAGCCTGCTATGAGGAAACCGGCAATCAGGCGGTGTCCTATACCACCGGCGTTCCGGCCATGATCGGCGCGGCTTTGGTGATGCAGGATGTGTGGAGCGGCGCGGGCGTGTTCAACATCGAGCAGTTCGATCCCGATCCCTTCATGGACATGCTCAACCAGCATGGCCTGCCGTGGACGGTGGAAGAGCTGGCCGGTCCGGTCGAGTTTTGATGGAACGAGCGATGATCCTGCCAGTGCTGTTGCTGGCAGGATCGAATATCTTGATGAACCTTGCATGGTATGCCCATCTCAAAGTGCCGAACAAGGCGCTGTGGGTGGTGGTGCTGGGCAGTTGGGGCATCGCCTTTTTCGAATATTGGCTGGCCATTCCTGCCAATCGTATCGGGGCGCGGGCCTATAGTCTGGCCCAGCTCAAAACCATGCAGGAAGTACTTAGCCTTGCCGCCTTTGTGCTGGTGGCGTGGTGGCTGTTTGGCCAGCGGCCGACTTGGCACCATCTGGTGGGTTTCGCGCTGATCGCAGCGGGCGCGGCTTTGATTTTCAGGAGCAAGTGACATGGAAACGCGTGCAGGCGACCCCGGCGCCTTTGCCCATTTCGATTTGACTCGCGTGGATTCGCCCGCCTTTGTGGTGGACGAGGCGCGGCTGCGGGCCAATCTGGCGGTTCTGGCCGATGTGCGGGACCGTAGTGGCATCAAGCTGCTGGCGGCGATGAAGGCCTTTTCTATGTGGCGGGTCGCCTCCATCGTGGGCGAATATCTCGATGGCGTTTGCACCAGCGGCCTGTGGGAAGCGCGTTTGGCCCGCGACTATTACAAGGGCGAAATTGCCACCTATTGCGCCGGCTACAAGGCCGAGGACATGGGCGAGATTTGCCATATTTCTGACCATGTAATCTTCAATTCGCCCAACCAATTGGCGCGTATGCGGCCCTATCTGGCAGCGGCGCAGGATCTGGGCGAGCAGTTCGATATCGGCCTGCGTATCAACCCGCTGCACCGCGAGGGCGAGGTGGAGAAATATGATCCCTGCGCCACCGGCTCGCGTCTGGGCTTTCCGGTGGACCAGATTGGCCTTGCCGATCTGGAAGGCGTTACCGGCCTGCATTTCCACACGCTCTGCGAGCAGGATTTTGAACCTTTGGAGCGCACGTGGAACGCGCTTTATCCGCGAATCGCGCCATGGTTGGCCGTGAATGGCGGGCCAATCACCTGGCTGAATTTTGGCGGTGGGCATCACATCACCCGCGCCGATTACCAGCGCGATGATCTGATAGCCTTCCTGCGCAAGGTGAAGGCGGAAACGGGTTGCGAGATCTATCTGGAGCCGGGAGAAGCGGTGGCGCTGGATGCGGGCATTCTGATTGGCACGGTGCTGGATACCCATACCAACGGCATTCCGGTGGCGATTGTCGATATTTCCGCCACTTGCCACATGCCCGATGTGATCGAGGCGCCCTATCGCCCCGCCATGTTGGGCGAGTTGGACGAGGGCGAGGCGGTGCGTCTGGGTGGGCCATCCTGCCTGGCGGGAGATGTGATCGGCGATTATCGCTTGCCTGTGCCGGTTGAGCCGGGCCAGCGCTTCGCCTTCCTTGATCAGGCGCATTATTCGATGGTGAAAACCACCACGTTTAACGGCGTTCCGCTTCCCTCGATCTGGCTATGGAACAGCGCGGATGATTCGCTGGAATGTGTGAAGAGTTTCGACTGGACCACTTTCCGCGACCGTTTGAGCTAAAAGGCTTTTTTATCCAGTAAAGGCGCGGGCAGGGGGATGGCCTTCTGCTTCGCGCCTTTTGCCTTTTGGGGCATTCATCCGCTGGAAAAGGCGTTTCATCCGCAACTTGGCCTCTACCCGTGCCAATACGCAAATTTTCTCTTGCACCGCCCATGCAACGACCTTAATGCACCCCCCTCGCTGCCCCATGGGGACTTCCAAACCGCAAGGCAGCTTTCGTCCTGTGTTTGATTATGGCTTCACGGCCTATTGGGGGTCCCTTGCGTTGTCCATTCATCTCGATGCATCGTCTGTAGCGCGCACCCTCGCGCCTACCGAACCTGTCATTCTGAACCGTCCTGCCGCCGCAGGCCGCGCCGCTCGTTTCTTCGCTCAGAAGTTCCCGGGCAAGTCGCTCTATGCGGTCAAGGCCAATCCTTCGCCCGATCTGCTGGGCGTGTTGTGGGACAATGGCATTACCCATTTCGATACGGCTTCTATTGTGGAAGTGCGTCTGGTGCGTGACACGTTGGGGCCGGAACCGACCCTGTGCTTCATGCATCCGGTCAAGCCCTTTGCGGCCATCCACGAAGCCTATCACATCCATGGCGTGCGCACTTTCAGCCTCGACAGCTTTGACGAGCTGGAAAAGATCGTCGAAGCCACGCGCGATGCCGATGGTGAAGTGGCCAGCGACCTTTCGCTCTGCGTGCGTCTGCGCGTGTCCAGCGAATATTCGCAGCTGAGCCTTGCCGCCAAATTCGGCGTTGATCTGGCCGATGCGGCACCTTTGCTGCAGGCAACGCGTCAGGTGGCCGATTGCCTTGGCATCTGCTTCCACGTGGGCAGCCAGGCGATGACGCCCTTTGCCTATGTGCAGGCGCTGGAACGCGTGCGTGCGGCGATTGTCGATGCCTCGGTCACGGTGGACATTATCGATGTCGGTGGCGGTTTCCCGTCCATCTATCCCGGTATGGAACCCGCCCCGATGGAGGACTATTTCTCGGTGATCCACCGTGCGGCTGAATCTTTGCCGGTGTCCTATTCGTCGGAATTGTGGTGCGAACCGGGCCGTGCCCTGTCGGCCGAATATAATTCGATGATCGTGCAGGTGGACAAGCGTCGCGGCAAGGAGCTGTTTATCAACGAGGGTGCTTATGGCGCGCTCTATGATTGCGCCCATGTCGATTGGCGTTTCCCCGTGCGTTGCCTGAACGAGGCGCGTGAGGAAGGTTTGGAGGATTTCTCCTTCTACGGCCCGACTTGTGACGATGCCGACTTCATGGAAGGCCCTTTCCGCCTTCCGGCCGATATTCAGGCGGGCGATTATATCGAAATCGGCATGCTGGGCGCTTATGGTGCGGCGATGCGCACCCGCTTCAACGGCTTTGGCACTGGCCTTGCGTTGGAAGTGAGTGATGAGCCGATGGCCAGCCAGTATAATGGCAGCCGCAAGGATCCGCGCAGTTCCGACAATGTGGTGTCGCTGCGTTAAAACATAACAGGCCCGAAATCTGGCAAAGTGCCGGTTTCGGGCCTTTTGCTTGCCGCTTTTTGCGCAGGCAGGCGAAAAGATCTTGGCAAGCCTCTTTCGCTAAAGGCTTGGGATCCCTACATGCCGGAATATTATGGCACGCCCGACTCCAGTAGAATTCGACAAGAAGAAGACCGTTGCGGAGAACCGCCGCGCGCGCTTCGAATATTTCATCGAGGACCGCTATGAGGCGGGGATCGCGCTGACCGGCACGGAAGTGAAAAGCTTGCGCTTTGGCGAAGGGTCGATTGCCGAAAGCTATGCTGAGGTGCGTGACGGGCAGGTGTGGCTGGTCAATGCCAATGTGCCCGAATTCAGCCATGGCAACCGTTTCAACCATGTGCCCAAGCGCCCGCGCAAATTGCTGCTGCACGAGCGGGAAATTGCCAAGCTGACCGGCGCGGTGGAGCGCAAGGGCATGACTTTGGTGCCACTTTCGATCTATTTTAATGGTCGCGGGCGGGCGAAGGTCGAACTGGCCCTGTGCAAGGGCAAGAATGTGGCCGACAAGCGCAACACCGTCAAAGAGCGCGACTGGAAGCGTGATCAGGCCCGCATTATGAGAGAGCACAAGTGAGCAAGACCAGACTTGTCTCTCTGGCAAATTGGGCGCGAACCCATTTGCCCACGCGGGACAGTCTGGAACAAAGTGTGCTGATCCGTCCGTTTGCCCATCTGGTGCTGCGGGCGGACCTATGGCGATTTAACCGCCGCAGTGTGCCGCGCGGCGTGGCGGTCGGCCTGTTTGTCGGGATATTCGCCCTGATACCGGGCGTACAATTGGTTGGGGCGGCGCTGCTTTGCGTGCCCACGCGGGGGAATATTCCGCTGGCCGGAGCCATGACCTTTCTGTCCAACCCGGCCACCACACCCTTTATTATGCTCGCATCGATTGCTTTGGGCAATGCGCTGGGCTTTCATGCCGATCTAGCCACGCTCAACCATCTGTTCACCAGCGGGGCTGGCATGGGGGCGTGGATGCATTGGCTGTTGTCGGATGGCGCGCCAGCCTTGATGGTAGGACTGGCGATCATCGCTTCGGTATCGGCGGCGGCGGGCTATTGCGTGGCGGCGCTGGTATGGCGGCGGATGGTGGCGACGCGTCGTCGCAAGCGGCGCTTGCGGGCTTGAGTTAGGAATTAAGGGGATTTGTATGGCGCGCGGGACAATGCGCAAGGGGCCTGCCATGGCGGGGGATCGCGCTGTCCTGATGGGGCTGGGTGGCTTGCTGGTCAGTCTGGGTCTGGTGTGGCTGGCCACGGGGCAGGTGGTGCTGGTGGCGTCTTTTGCTGCGGGCCTGCTAGCTTTGGGGCTGGGCGCTATGCTGGTTGCCCGCCGTCAGACGCCTCTGGCGCAAACCACTGCGTCCGAACCGGATTGGACGGTGACGGTCGCGGCAATCGAGCCGGCGACAGGGGCAGCGCCTCTGGCAGTGGCCATTGTGGATCGGGCGGGGCGTCTGGTCTGCGCCAACTCCCCCTATGAGCGCCAGTTCGGAACGCAGCCTCCGCAATTGCTGCCGATTAACCCCGCGCATCAGGATCAACTGACCGAAGCCGTGCGTGTCGCTTGGCGCGATGGCGCGGGTGAGGTGGATCTGGTGGAATATTCCGCCGTGGGCGGTGTGCGCCGCTGGCGGGTGGAAGTGATCCGCGCTGGTCGGGCCGAAGATTTTCTGGTGTGGCGCTGGACGCCTTTGGTAGCACCCGATCTGGTGTCCGACCTTGCGCAACA
Organism: Novosphingobium umbonatum; assembly: GCF_004005905.1. Taxonomy (GTDB): domain Bacteria; phylum Pseudomonadota; class Alphaproteobacteria; order Sphingomonadales; family Sphingomonadaceae; genus Novosphingobium; species Novosphingobium umbonatum. Next base: position 36,852 of record NZ_SACO01000008.1, on the reverse strand, counting down.
TCTGGCGGGCAAGGTGGGGCGGGTTCTGTCCCATGCCGGTTTCTCGGCGGCTTTGGTGGGCACGGATGGGGCGATCATCGCCACCAATACCGCCTTTGAACAGCGCGCGATGGGGGACAGCAGCGAGCCGGTGCTGGGCGCGGAATTTGCCGGATTGTTCATGCAGGACGATCAGGACCGCATCCATTGGGCGCGGGACGCCAGGCGGGCGGCGCCTTTGACCCTGTTCTACCTGCCTTTGGCCGATCCGGAAGGCCCCGCTTTGGCCGACCCGCAGCATAGCCCTTCGCTGATGTTGGTGGTGGAGCAAGGCGTGGGCGTGGGCGGCGGCGCGGAATCGAGCGCGGCTGTGCCCCATCTGGAGGCCTTGCTGTCCCAATTGCCGCTGGGCCTGGCGATGGCGGACCGAGACGGGCGCTTGCTGTTTGCCAATGTGGCCTTCATGCGCGCGGCAGGGCGCGAGGGCGAGATGCCGCCGACCTATCCCATCGATCTGGTGGTGAAGGAGGATAAGGCAGCGCTGTCCGATGCGGTACGCCGTTTCGGGCAGGGGGCGGCGACCAGCGGCGACGTGGCGGTGCGGCTGTCGGCACAGCCGGACGAGACGGTTTCGCTATCCTTGGCGGGCGTGCGTGGTTTGGGCGAGGCAGCCGTGCTGCTGGGCCTGACCGATAGCACCGAGGAGCAGCGGTTGAAGCGTCAGGTGGCGCAGGCGACCAAGATGCAGGCGGTGGGCCAGTTGGCGGGCGGTGTCGCCCATGATTTCAACAATGTATTGACCGCTATTATCGGCACTTGTGATCTGATGCTGCTGCGCCATACGCCCGGCGACAGTGACTATGACGACATTCAGCAGATCCGCGCCAATTCCAACCGCGCTGCCAGCCTGACACGGCAATTGCTGGCTTTTAGCCGCCAGCAGACTTTGCGCCCGCAGGTTTTGCAATTGCCCGATATCGTCAGCGAAATCACCCATATGCTGCGCCGCCTGATCGGCGAGAAGATCCAGTTGCAGGTGACCCATGACCGTGATTTGGGGCCAGTGCGCGCCGACCCGACGCAATTGGAGCAGGTTATCGTCAATCTGGTGGTGAATGCGCGCGATGCGATGCAGGAATCCAGCCAGCGGATGGGCGGCGACGGCAGCGGCCATTTGATGATCGCCACCCGCCGGGTCACCATGGCGCAGGTGCGCAATATGCGCAGCGAGATCATGCCGGTGGTCGATTATACGGCGCTGATCGTGCAGGATACCGGCGGCGGCATTCCGCCCGATATTCTGGGCAAGATATGGGAGCCTTTCTTCACCACCAAGGAGCAGGGCAAGGGCACCGGTCTGGGCCTGTCCACCGTCTATGGCATTGTAAAGCAATCGGGCGGCTTCATTTTTGCCGATACGATCCCGGCCCATGATGGGGTTCCAGCGGGCACGCGATTTACCATCTATCTGCCGGTGCATCATGGGCCTGCGGCAGAAGCGCCGCGTGTGAAGGAAGAGGTGGCCGCATGGGCCGGTGGCGGCGACATCCTGTTGGTGGAAGACGAGGATGCCGTGCGCGTGGTGGCCGAAAGAGCGCTGACGCGGGCGGGTTATAATGTGACCACCGCCAGCGATGGCGAGGAGGGCTATGACGAGGTCAAGGCGCGACTCGAATCGGGCACGGGCATGTTCGATTTGCTGGTTTCTGACGTGGTTATGCCGGTGATGGACGGGCCTGCCATGGCAAAAGCTGTGCGTAAACTTTTGCCCGATCTGCCGGTGCTGTTTATGTCGGGCTATGCCGAGGAACAGCTGCGCCGCGAGATCGATATTGTGAATATGCACTTCATACCTAAGCCTTTTTCCGTATCGCAGATCGCGGGGAAGGTGGCCGAGGTTCTGGCGAGAGATGCGGCAAGAAGGGCTTGATTGTCCAGCATTTCAGAAATTTTGTTCCCCCCTTGTTCATGGTGAACAAAGGCGATACATATATCGCCATGTTGACGTATGGCGTCAGCGCCTTAGCAAGGGAGTCCAAGCATGGCATCTCAGCTCAAGCTGATACAAGATAGCAAGGATAAGGATAGCATGGACCGGCAGAAGGCGCTGGAGGCGGCATTGGCGCAGATCGATCGGGCCTTTGGTAAAGGCTCGGCGATGCGTCTGGGGGCCAAGGAAGCGATGCAGGTGGAGGCCATTCCCACCGGTTCGCTGGGGCTGGATATTGCCTTGGGTATTGGCGGCTTGCCGCGCGGGCGTATCGTGGAAATCTATGGTCCGGAAAGCTCGGGCAAGACCACGCTGGCGCTGCATGCCATTGCCGAGGCGCAAAAGGGCGGCGGTACGGCCGCTTTTGTGGATGCTGAACACGCTTTGGACCCTGTCTATGCCAAGAAACTGGGCGTTGATATCGACAATCTGATCGTCTCGCAGCCTGATACGGGCGAGCAGGCGCTGGAAATCGTCGATACTCTGGTGCGCTCCAACGCGATTGACGTGCTGGTGGTGGACTCGGTGGCGGCGCTGGTGCCCCGCGCGGAAATCGAGGGCGAAATGGGCGACAGCCATGTCGGCCTGCAAGCGCGCTTGATGAGTCAGGCGCTGCGCAAGCTGACCGGTTCGATCAGCCGTTCGCGCTGTCTGGTGATTTTCATCAATCAGGTCCGCATGAAGATCGGGGTGATGTATGGCAATCCCGAGACGACCACGGGCGGTAATGCTCTGAAATTCTACGCCTCGGTGCGTCTGGACATCCGCCGCACGGGCCAGATCAAGGATCGCGACGAGATTACCGGCAACGCCACCCGCGTGAAAGTGGTGAAGAACAAGGTGGCCCCGCCGTTCAAGCAGGTCGAATTCGACATCATGTATGGCGAGGGCATTTCCAAGATCGGCGAAATTCTCGATCTGGGCGTGAAGGCTGGCATTGTCGAGAAGTCGGGCGCTTGGTTCAGCTATGATTCGATCCGCATCGGACAGGGGCGCGAGAATTCAAAAACCTTCCTGCGCGAAAATGCCGAAATTCGCGACCGGATAGAGGCCGCGATCCGGGCCCAGACCGAAGGTTTGGCGGTCGAGATGATGGCCGGTCCCGACGAGGACTGATGCATCGCAAGGCGTCCGAAGGCATACTTCGGGCGCCTTTTTCGTGGCACGTGGTGCGGTGGCGGCAGATCAAACTGCGGAAACGCGCAAATATCGTGCAATTCTGTTACGGTTATTGCGCCTTCCGGCTTGTCGGGCGCGCTTGTGTGGCTTAGTGGCGAAACCATGATCTCGACGAATGACATCCGCCGCTCCTTCCTCGACTACTTCGGCTCGAACGGGCATGATGTGGTGCCATCCGCACCGCTGGTGCCATACAACGATCCCACGTTGATGTTCACCAATGCGGGGATGGTTCCGTTCAAGAATGTGTTTACGGGGCTGGAAACCCGCGCTTTGCCGCGCGCCACCAGCAGCCAGAAATGCGTGCGCGCCGGCGGCAAGCATAATGACCTCGACAATGTGGGCTATACCGCGCGTCACCACACTTTCTTTGAAATGCTGGGTAATTTCTCCTTTGGTGACTACTTCAAGGAACAGGCGATCACCCATGCCTGGACCCTGTTGACCAAGGAGTGGCAGATCCCCAAGGACAAGTTGCTGGTCACAGTCTATCACACCGACGACGAAGCGTTTGGCCTGTGGCAGAAGATCGCTGGCCTCTCGGAAGATCGCATCATCCGGATTCCGACCAATGACAATTTCTGGTCGATGGGCGATACTGGTCCTTGTGGGCCGTGCAGTGAAATCTTCTTTGACCACGGCGACCATATCTGGGGCGGGCCTCCCGGATCGCCGGAAGAGGATGGCGATCGGTTTATCGAGATCTGGAATCTCGTGTTCATGCAGTTCGAGCAGCAGGCCGATGGTCAGCGTCTGAACCTGCCCAAGCCCAGCATCGATACCGGGATGGGGCTGGAGCGTATCGCTGCGGTTTTGCAAGGTGAGCATGACAATTATGACATAGATACGTTCAAGGCGCTGATCGCGGCGAGCGAGAGCCTGACCGGCGTGCGCGCTGAGGGCGAGACCCGTGCTAGCCATCGCGTGATTGCCGATCATTTGCGTTCGACCAGTTTCTTGCTTGCCGACGGCGTGCTGCCCAGCAATGAAGGGCGTGGCTATGTGCTGCGCCGCATTATGCGCCGCGCCATGCGTCATGCGCATTTGCTGGGTGCCAAGCAGCCATTGATGCATCGTCTGGTGCCAGCGCTGGTAACGGAAATGGGCGCTGCCTATCCAGAATTGGGTCGTGCGCAGGCCTTGATTCAGGAAGTGCTGGAGCGCGAGGAAACCAAGTTCCGTCAGACGCTGGACAAGGGGTTGAAGCTGCTCGACGAAGCCACCGAGGCGATGGGTGATGGTGCGCAGCTTCCAGGCGAGACGGCATTCAAGCTCTATGATACTTATGGCTTCCCTTACGACCTGACCGAGGATGCGCTGCGATCGCGGGGCATTACGGTCGACAAGGAGGGCTTTGACGCCGCCATGGCCCAACAGAAGGCAGCCGCCCGTGCAGCCTGGAAGGGCAGTGGTGAAGCCGCTGCTGGCGAGGTCTGGTTCGACTTGGTCGAACGGGTTGGGGCGACCGAATTCACCGGCTATACCAGCGCCACCGGCGAGGCACAGGTCGTTGCCATTTTGAAGGATGGCGCGGAAGTGGCCTCGGCGCAGGTGGGCGATGCGGTGATCATTCTGACCAACCAGACGCCTTTCTACGGTGAATCCGGTGGTCAGATGGGTGATGCCGGCGTGATCTCTGGCGCAGATGGCCTGTTGGTTAATATCAGCGATACGGCCAAGCCTTTGGGCCGTTTGCATGCCCATAATGGGCAAGTGGCCTTGGGCACGATTGCGGTGGGCGATGCCGTGGCTTTGGCCATTGATGTGACGCGCCGCGATGCTATCCGCGCAAACCATTCGGCAACACACCTTTTGCATGCCGCTTTGCGTAATCGCTTGGGCGACCATGTGACGCAGAAGGGATCGCAGGTCGCACCGGAACGTCTGCGTTTTGACTTTTCGCAGCCGACCGGCCTGACGGCGGACGACATTGCCGCCATCGAAGCGGAAGTGAACGCGCAAATCCGCGCCAATGATACTGTGTCTACCCGCTTGATGTCGCCTGAAGATGCGATTGAAGCCGGTGCCATGGCGCTGTTCGGCGAAAAATATGGCGAGGAAGTGCGCGTGCTGGCCATGGGCAGCCAGCAGGCAGGCAAGGCCTATTCGGTCGAGCTTTGCGGTGGCACCCACGTTCGCGCGTTGGGCGACATCGGCGTGTTTCGCATTGTTTCGGAAAGCGCGGTTTCCAGCGGCGTGCGCCGTATCGAGGCCGTGACCGGCGAGGGTGCTCGTCAGTGGTTTGTAACACGTGAAGAGCAACTTAAGGCTGTTGCTTCGGCGCTACGCACGACGCCTGATGAAGTGGAGTCGCGCGTTGTGGCTTTGCTGGATGAGCGCAAGAAGCTGGAACGCGAATTGGCGGAAGCCAAGAAGGCGCTGGCTCTGGGAGGTGGCGGCGCGGCTCAAGCGGCAGACGAAATGGTCAATGGCGTGACCTTTGCCGGACAGGTGCTGGAAGGGCTGGACCCCAAGGAATTGCGTGGCCTGCTGGATCAGGCCAAGGCGCGCATTGTCAGCGGCGTTGCCGTGATGGTCGCGGTCAATGAAGGCAAGGCCAGCATTGCTGCAGCTGTGACCGAGGACCTTACCGGGCGTATTAGCGCTGTTGATCTGGTGCGTGCCGGTGTGGCGGCGCTGGGTGGCAAAGGCGGTGGTGGTCGTGCTGATATGGCGCAGGGCGGCGGTCCTGATGGGGACAAGGCTTCCGAGGCGCTTGAGGCGGTAAAGGCCATTATCGCAGGATGATCTGGGCCGTCGGTTCGGCTTTGGTGGCCGTAGTGACGGAACATGGTTCGCAATAAAGAGGGGCGGGGCTTTGGCTCCGCCCCTTTCGCGTGATGGCATTTGCGGTATTTTGGAAAAGAGAGGCAAACAGACGACTTGAGTGGCTAGGAAATCAGCCTTTGGTGCGGCGGCTGGATGAGGCGCGCATTTTGCTATTTGCCGGGCATCCGGTTTAAAGGCATGGTTGCCCCGCAGTGACTTTTCACACCCGATACCTCTGTTGCAGTTTGGCAAAGGCGGCACATTAGCAGGCCATTGGATTTGCCGAGTGAACGTGTTCCACTGGGTTGGAATAGGCTAAATCTCAGGCCGCTCTGCCACGAAGATGGCTTTGCAACCGCGTGTGACAGGCAGGCGCATGATGCGCCAATACCCGATTAGCTTTGTTGCAACTTGGCCAGCCAAGCTGCTGCTTGCTTGGGTTCGCCTGGCGCATTGGATGGCACCGGCCCGCGTGCTGCCAAGAATTCAGCATGCAACTCAAACGGCTCCATCATCAGCTTTTCGCGCATAGTGTCGATTTCGTCTGCCAGTTCTTGCAGACTTTCCAGAACGGGAGCCCATTTGGCCTGTGCGTGGCGATCCTTGGTATGGCCAAACATGCCCCATGAACCACCGGCTGCTATCGTCAGCGCCTCGATCAGCGCGGCTCGATAGTCGTCTTCCCGTTCGGCGCGCAGGCTGTCCATGCGCTCTAATCTATCTGCCTTGGCCATGCGCCGCGCTTAGGACGCATGGGCTGGCGCGGCAAGCGTTAGCTGCTGGTCTTGTCGCGCAACGCTGCACTTTTTAGCTTGGGTCGTTCCGACAGCCCGCCTTGTTCCATGATCTGGTCGCGGAATTCGTCGCGCTTTTCATGGACCGACGCGATGACGAAGCCCATGGGCACGCCCAGTTCCACCAGCACGGCCTCCGACAGCTGCAAAGTGGCCTCCAGCGTTTCAGGTGTGGCATGGGTTGCGCCAGCGCGATAGAGCGCCGCCGCGTGCAAAGAGTCGCGGGCGCGAACTAGGATCGGTAGATCGGGATATTGACCGCGCAGCTTTTTCACCAATCTTTGCGCCGCGCGGGGTTCGTCCATCGTCAGAATGACGCAGGTGGCCTTGTCCAGATGGAGGCGGTTTAACACATGCGCGGACATGGCATTGCCAAAAAGCGCGGGATATCCGGCGCGTAGTGCCGTGCTGATCATGTCCGGATCGGCGTCCACGCCCAGAAATGGCTTATTATGGGTTTTCAACATGTCGGCCACCAAACGGCCTACGCGGCCAAATCCGATGATGATGGCGCGGGGCACATCTTCCTCGAACTCACTGTCGACCTGATTGCCGTCCTCCACACGGCGCCCCAACCGACGACCCGCCCATGCCAAAAGCGGTGTGACCGTCAGACCCAGCGCGGTAACGATTTGCCAGAATTGGGCCGTTCCCGGCTGAACTAGCGTGGCACTGGTCGCGGCGGCCAGCACGATCAGGGTTGATTCCGAAGGGCTGGCCATCAAAATGCCCGCCTCGGTAGCCACGCCGCGCCTTGCGCCAGAAAGGCGGAGCAGGAAGCCGGTGACCAGCGCTTTGACCAGGACCACGCTGCCGGTGGCGACAATAATGGTCAACCAGTGGTGGACGACCATGGCCAGATCGATGCTCATGCCGATGGTGATCAAGAATACCCCCAAAGCCAAGCCTTTGAAGGGCGAGATAATGCCTTCCACCTCGGTGTGATATTCGGTTTCGGCGATCAGCAGGCCCGCGATCAGGGCGCCCACGATGGGCGACAGGCCAACGGCCGCCGTGGCCAACGAGGAGACGATGACCACCAGCAGGCTGGCCGATAGAAACAACTCGGGGCTTTTGGTGCGGGCCGCCTGTGCAAACAGATGGGGCAGGGCATAGCGCCCCACCACCAGCAACAGGAGCACAACCAGCAAGCCGTAGAGCAAAGTGTCCGCCAGTCCCGACCAGCCACCTGCCGCTTTTGGTGCCAAGGCGCCCAGCAAAAAGATGATCGGGACCAGTGCGAGGTCCTCGAACAGCAACATGGCCAGCGCCGCCCGCCCCACGGCCGTATGCGATCCTGCAATGGGCAAAACCAAGGCGGTGGACGACATGGCCAGAGCCAGCCCCAAGCCTATTGCGCCGACTGTACCCTGACCCAACAGGGCCAGCGCAAAGGCCAGCACCAGCCCGCCCAGCAGCAATTCGGCCGCGCCCAATCCAAACACTTGCCTTCGCATGGACCACAGGCGGTCAAAGGAAAGCTCGAGCCCCACTGTGAACAGCAACAGCACGATGCCGAATTCGGCATAGGGTTTGAGCGATTCCGGATCGGATATCGTGACAAAGGCAAGCCACGGATAATCAAATACATGGCGGCCAAGCCCGTAGGGGCCCACCAGCAAGCCCACCAGAATGAAGCCGATGACCGGCGTAATGCGGAAACGGGCGAAAACAGGGATAACGATGCCCGCCGCGCCCAGAATGACCAGTGCGTCACCCAGCGAGGAGGAGGGGGAGAAGGAGGCTTCAGACATGGCGCAAGGCTAGGGCAAGGGGCGCGTGATGTCACGGGCGGATGGCTCCGCAGCGGGGCGGGCGCAAAGTGTGGCATTTTTGTTGCACCGGGGCGGAATGGCTAGATGGTTGCAAAATGCGCAACATCAATTGCATTTTCTGTTTTGCATTCGTCTGCGAATCAGCTAATCAGAATGCAACAAGAAGAAGTTTGGGAGTGAGTGATGGTTCTGACAGGACGGCGCTTTTGGTATTTGATGGCAGGTTATGCTGCCTCTGCCTGCGCCGTCCTGTCGGTTCCTGCAGAAGCGGGCAATATGCCGGTTCCGATGACGGTCGCCTCGGTGGCCCAAATGAACCCTTCGGCGTCGCAGCCGGTCTTTTCGGAAATTTCGGCAACTGCCATGGATTTGATGCGTGCTGGTCGCGCTGGTGATGCGCTGGCGATACTGGAGCCTGTGTCGGGCCAGTTGGCCATGCTGACCAAGGCAAAGGCCGGTCGCGTGACTTGCCAGCAGGGCCAACGTGGCAAACAATTGCTGGATGCCGATCTGTGTCAGGCGCTCTATCTACGCGCCTTCGCCTTTACCGAGCTTGGTCGCCGCGCCGATGCGGTGGAAGCGCTGGAGCAACTGACCGTGCTCTCGCCGGAATACCCGCGCTACTTTGTGGAACTGGCCTATGCTTATCGCGTGGGTGGGGACAAGGTAAAGGCGCTGGCGACCTACCAGCAAGCGGCGTCTTTGGCTGAAAAGCCTGCTCTGCGTGAAGAGAACAAGCGCTATCACGCAGCGGCTTTGCGCGGCGTTGGCTACTTGCTGATTGAAAAGGGCGATCTGGCCGGAGCTGAAGCCGCTTATCGTGCCAGCCTTGCCGATGATCCAGGCAGCAAGATTGCGATCAAGGAATTGAGCTTTATCGCCCGCAAGCGGGCCGATGGGGAACAAAAGGGCGGGTAACAGCCCTCAACGCCTCTAACAGGGGCCTCAAGATGGGCGCTCGCCAATGGTGCGGGCGCCTTTTTTGTTGCCTGCCTTTGGCGTTTGCTAGCCGTCTGCTTTTACCCCCGTGGCCCAACAAAAACGGCGCCGCTCCGAAGACCAGCGCCGCCTTTATTCTATCCGATGGAGCGGAGCTTACGCCCAGCTGGCCATTTCGGCTTCCAGATTCTGCACGATGGCTTCGAAGAAGGCTTCCGTGGTCATCCATCCCTGTTCGGGGCCGATCAGCAGCGCGAGGTCCTTGGTCATCTTGCCGCTTTCCACGGTTTCGATGCAGACGCGTTCCAGCGTTTCGGCAAACTTTACCACTTCGGGCGTGTTGTCGAAACGGCCGCGATAGATCAGGCCGCGGGTCCATGCGAAGATCGAGGCGATCGGGTTAGTCGAGGTCGCCTTGCCCTGCTGGTGCTGGCGATAGTGACGGGTCACGGTGCCGTGGGCGGCTTCGGCTTCCACCGTCTTGCCATCGGGCGACATCAGAACCGAGGTCATCAGACCCAGCGAGCCGAAGCCCTGCGCAACGGTATCCGACTGCACGTCACCGTCATAGTTCTTGCAAGCCCAGACGAACTTGCCCGACCACTTGAGAGCCGAAGCCACCATGTCGTCGATCAGGCGGTGTTCGTAGGTGATGCCGGCTTCCTTGAACTTTTCGGCGAAACCTTCGGTGGCGAAGACTTCGGCGAACAGGTCCTTGAAGCGGCCGTCATAGGCCTTGATGATGGTGTTCTTGGTCGACAGATACACCGGCCAGCCCAGCGACAGGCCATAGTTGAACGAGGCGCGGGCGAAGTCGCGGATCGAATCGTCAAGGTTGTACATCGACATGGCGACGCCTGCCGAGGGGAACTTGAACACTTCACGGTCGATCACCTGACCATCGTCGCCTTCGAACACCAGGCGCAGGCGGCCCGGACCGGGGACGAGGAAGTCGGTGGCGCGATACTGGTCACCAAAAGCGTGACGGCCAACCACGATGGGGTCGGTCCAACCGGGCACCAGACGGGGCACGTTCGAAATCACGATGGGTTCGCGGAACACAACGCCGCCCAGAATGTTGCGGATCGTGCCGTTGGGCGACTTCCACATGCTCTTCAGGTTGAATTCTTCCACGCGGGCTTCGTCCGGCGTGATGGTGGCGCATTTCACGCCCACGCCATACTGCTTGATGGCATTGGCCGAATCGATCGTCACCTGATCGTCGGTGGCATCGCGGTTTTCCACCGAGAGGTCATAATACTTCAGGTCAATGTCGAGATAGGGCAGGATCAGCCGCTCGCGGATCCACTGCCAGATGATCTTCGTCATTTCATCGCCGTCAATTTCGACGACCGGGTTGGCAACCTTGATCTTGGCCATGTTTTCTAACTTCCCCTGGGGTGGATATTGCCCAAATCCCCTAGCATAGGTGTGGCGCGGCGCAAGGGCAGGTTTTGCGGGAGGGAAGGGTTATTTTGAAGGACTATTGATACCGACTTGCAGCATCAATAGGTGCGCCTGTGGTTTCTGCATGGCTTGCATGATCGAGGCATGGGCCTAACTGTTTTGAAGGCAACAAAAAACCCGCCTGATCCAATCGGATCGGCGGGTTTTTGAATGGTGGGCGTAGCAAGGATTGAACTTGCGACCCCTGCGATGTCAACACAGTGCTCTACCACTGAGCTATACGCCCACTCTATCAAGAGGCTGACCGGCTAGCTCGTTAAAGCGTGGTAGCGCCGGGCAGGTGCGTGCCATTAGCGGGGGTTCCGGATTCTGGCAAGCGGCTTTTTGAAAAAAAATGCAAGAGGGCGAAAAATCAGATGCTGGCCTGCGAAGGCAGGCCAAAAACGCGCTGCACCTCCAGCACCAGATCGCGCAGGTGGAAGGGCTTGGACAGCACCTTGGCCTGCGGGGCCTCGCGATTGGCCTTCAATGTGACGGCGGCAAAGCCGGTGATGAAGATCACTTTGGTTTGCGGGCTGATCTCTGCGCAGCGCTGCGCCAGTTCGATGCCGTCCATTTCCGGCATGACGATGTCGGACAGCAACAGGTCGAACCTTTCCCGTTCCAGCCAGGGCAGGGCCGCCGTGCCGCGGTCCACCGCCACCACATCATAACCGGCATTTTCCAAGGCGCGCGCCAGATAGCTGCGCATGGCAAGATCGTCTTCGGCTAGCAGGATACGGATCATGGGGCCTGTCTCTTCTTATGTGTTGCCACGCTTATAACGCGGTCTGCGTAAATTTTCCTGCCCCATTTTGCCTTTGTCGCTGACCGGTTTTGACACAGTGCTTTTGACACTGGCGCAAAACAGGGCCAATCTCGCCCCGATGAAACATGCAGAAGGCGAAAAGGATCCTCAAGGCGGCCTGCCTAAGCGCCAGTTGATAGGGCAGGGAGGGTTGATCCCCGCGGGTTCTGGCGATTTTGGCCATGCGTTTGAAGTGTTTGGTGATGAGCCCTCCGCCCTGCCGGTGGTCATCGCCGTGCCCCATGCGGGCCGAGCCTATGCGCCCGATGTGCTGGCATCCATGCGGCAACCCGAAATCGCGGCACTCAAACTGGAGGACCGTCTGGTCGATGCCTTGGGCCATGCCATCGCCAAGGCGACAGGCGCTGCCCTGTTGGTGGCGCGGGCGCCTCGGGCGATGATAGACCTTAACCGCCACCCGCAGGATGTTGATTGGGACATGCTGGGCCTGCCTGCGCAAGGCGTGCCGCCGATTAATGCCAGGGCGCGCAGCGGTTTGGGGCTGGTGCCCCGCCGATTGCCCGCGATGGGCGACATCTGGCGCGGCCGGATGACGCGGGACATGTTGGACGCGCGAATCGAGGGCATTCACCAGCCTTACCACGATGCCTTGAGCCAGATGCTGGAGGGGACTCGCCAGCGTTGGGGCGCGGCTTTGTTGATCGATCTGCATTCCATGCCGCCCTTGCCGCCGGAATTGGGCGGGACCAAGCTGGTGATCGGGGATCGCTTTGGTTCCTCTTGCCATCCCCTGCTGGTGGCGGGGGCCTTTGCGGCCTTGGGTGAAATGGGCTGCCCTGCCTTGCATAACCGGCCCTATGCGGGGGGCTATGTGCTGGACCGGCATGGCAGGCCCAAGCAAGGCCTGCATGCGATTCAGATCGAGGTGGACCGCGCGGCCTATCTTGATTCGCAGCTGCATGAATTGGGAGATGGGGCTGGCCCGATGGCGGATATGTTGACTCGCCTTGTGATGCGTCTGGCACGGGATGTCGCGCGGATTGGCGGCGATGACGCCTTGCCGCAGGCGGCCGAATAAGCAGCTGCCTTTTTGCATAAAAAAACCACCTCGCGGCTTGCGCGAGGTGGCCAAGGTTCAGGGAGGAGGTGCATAAATGCACCAAATCCAGACGGGCCATGAGGGAAGCACCGTCCGAACAAGATCAGTCTTACGCTGTCAGTTGCGGGCTTTCAAGCCCTGATCCATCGGTTCTGCATGATGAATTATCAGATTTCATCAAGTCATCGCGCCAAAATGGCATATTTCGACAAAATTGCGTAATACAAACAAAAACCCCGCCCGGACGAACCGGAACGGGGCCTTGTTAGCGCCACCAAGGGCGCCGGATTCGCAGAGAATCGGTTGGCCTATCAGGCCACCGGCTCAACCTGCGGCAGAGCCACAGGGCCCTTGCCCTGGGCAACCTGACGGGCGAAGATTTCGCGCATCAGGTCAAGGCTGAACAGATGTGCGAACAGCAAGGGCAGCAGGCCCGACTGGTTCCAGCCACGCAGCACGTCACCGCGCACTTCGCGCAGCTTGGCCTGATCGACCATCTGGAAACCGCGATAGACGAAAGGCTGGTCATTGCCTTCCTGCTGGATGCCCACTTCGCCTTCCATCAGCAGGCCGTGCTTCTTCAGCTCTTCGACAAAGGCAGCGCTGCGGGCGCCGGCTTCTTCAAAGTTTTCGCAGAATTGCAGCATGCCCTTGGTGGCTTCGGCGGGGGTTTCGCCGTCAAACAGCGGCGCGCCTTCTTCGCCTTCGCCCAGCAGATCGCTGGTGGGGTCAAAGCACAGCGACAATTCCTTGGCATCGGGGCTGAGGCGCGCCAGCAGGAAGGGATAGCGGCGGGCATAGGCGGGGACATAGGCGTCCTGCAGGAACTTGCCTTCGTCATCGACAAATACGTTCACGCCTTCGTTCAGGCCCATCAGCGCCAGCGGCACGGGCTGGTCGCCCGACGAGAACACGATGGGATAGTAACGCGCGGCCTGCGGGAATTCTTCCACGGTCAGCGGCACGGCATGCTGACCCACCAGCCACTTGGCCTTGTCGGTCGTGCGGCTCTTGAAATTGGCGTGGTCGCGGCTGTTGAGCGGCACGAGGTCATTGTAGAACAGCGGCAGGTCGGCGTTCTGCGGCGCGCTGGCCATGTGGGTACTCTCCGAAAGATGGGTCCGTTGTGGCCCCGAGACAAATGATGTGCAGGCTTTAAGCATGCCAGCGCCGCCGCGCAAGCGGGCGTTTTTACGCCATGCGCGCGTTTCAGGGGATCAGCTTGCCCGGATTGAGCAGGCCCAGCGGGTCCAGCGCCTGTTTCACGCTGCGTAAAAGATGCAGGCGGGCCGGATCGGCCAGTCGGGCCAGATCATCCACCTTCAATTGCCCGATGCCATGTTCCGCGCTGATAGAGCCGCCCCATTGCGTGACCAGATCATGCACCATTTCGCTGATCGCCTTGCCATCGCCTGCCTCCCATGCGGCGCGGTCGCTACCCTCGGGCGCTATGACGTGAAAATGCACATTGCCATCGCCCAGATGGCCAAAGGCCACCGCATGGCATCCGGGGAAGGCTTTGGTCATGGTGTCGCTGGCCGCCACGATAAAGTCGGGCATTTTTTCCACCGGCACGGCAATGTCATGCTGTTTGGCAGGTCCCTTGGCGCGTTCGGCCATGGGTACGGTTTCGCGGATGCCCCAAAAGGCCTCGGCCTGCGTTTCATTGGCGGCAATCGCCGCATCGCTCAAAAGGCCTTGTTCAAAAGCCTCGCCCAGCATGGCCTCCACGCGCTCGCCCAGAGATTCGGCCTGCGCCTGATCGGCCACCAGTTCGATCAGTGTGTACCACGGCGCCGCCGAATCGAGCGGGTTACGCGTATCGGGCGCATAGTCGAACACGGCTTCAAGGCTGGGGTGGGGGATCACCTCGAAACCCTCCAGCGCCTCGCCCATCGCGCCCTGCACATGCAGCAGCAGGCGGCGTGCGGCCTGAATGCTCTCTACCGCGGCCCATACCACGCGCCTTTCGGCCAGCGCGGGGATCAGCTTGAGCGTGGCCGCGGTCACCATGCCCAATGTGCCTTCAGAGCCGATGAAAAGCTGCTTTAAATCAAAGCCGCGATTGTCTTTCTTAAGCGGCGTCAGCGCGGAAAAGATTTGGCCATCGGGCAGAACCGCTTCCAGCCCCAGCACTTGCGCCACCATATTGCCATGGCGCAGCACCTGCGTGCCGCCCGCATTGGTGGAGATCAGCCCGCCCACCGTGGCCGACCCCTTGCCGCCTAGGGTCAGAGGAAAGCGCAAGCCCTGCGCCTCGGCTGCCTCGTGCAGATTTTGCAGCACCACGCCCGCGCCGCAAGTGACGCGGCGGTTTTCCAGATCGATGGCTCCGATCTGGTTCATGCGACGCAAGGATACCAACAGGCTGCGCCCCGATGCATCGGGCGTGGCCCCGCCCGACATGCCCGAATTGCCACCCTGCGGCACGATCGGCACGCGATATTCGACGCATAGCTTTACCAGCGCCGACAATTCCTGCGCATCGGCGGGCGAGGCCAGTGCCAGCGCCGCACCATGGTAACGCCCGCGCCAATCACTCAGCCAGCCCGCCATCACATCCCCATCCTGCGTCAACCCGCGCGGGCCGAGCAAGGCGGCGGCTTTTTCCAGAAAGGCCATGGAGCTAGCGGTGGTATCGGTTTGTGCTTGCAGGTGCTTGTCGGTCATGAACCGGCTATGGCATAAGCCAAGCGGGCGCGCCAAGGGGTATCAGGTGCAGCCATCGGGGGTTCAGCACTTGTTCAACGTGCCGGACTATGTTGGGGGCGACAGGGAAACAGATGAGGTTGACGGGTTAACGCCAAAGGCGTGGGCCGTGAAAAGCAATGGCAGGTATCACCTTACCCTTCCGGTGGGCAGGCGCTTTGCGTCTGAAGCCAAGGGCCGCGCTGGTGGGCGTGGCAATTGTCGTCGGTCTCGGCGGCAGTTGCTGTTTTGCGTCTCCGCTGGCGGATTGGGGCAGGGGGCTTTTGCATCGCATCCATATTCCCGGCGTCAATCTGGACTCGGCCGCCAAACAGGTGCGGATCCAGCAGCAATTTTCGATCCGCATTGGCCCTGGTGCGCCCGGAATGCCGCCCAATGTCCTGTTTGAAATGGAACAGATCGAGCGCCGCACCACCACCACCAGATTGGAAGAGCGCCCTTATGGCAGATGCCTGCCGGTGGGGGCGATTGCGGCGGTGCAGAATGCGCAAGGCAACCGGCTGTTGCTGATCCTGCGCGATTCGCGCGTGTTGACGGCGGGGCTAGAGAAGTCCTGCCGCGCCCATGACTTCTACTCCGGCTTCTATGTCGAGCGGAATGCCGATGGCCAGCTTTGCATCGAGCGGGACCAGATTCATGCAAGGTCAGGTGCCAATTGCCGCATCAGTGACCTGAAAAGCTTGGTGGAAGTGTCGGCCAAGCGTTAGGCTTTTTACGCCTCCGTGCCGAAATTCTTGACTTTTGCCGCATCTTGGGGCTAACGCGCTCTGCCGCCCTTTGCGGCTCAAGCTGCAATGCCCGCGCTGCCTTACATCTGGCTTGGCGGCGGTTATACTTTTCGGCACCCTTTGGGCGTGGATGCCGTCCTCCTATCCGGACATTTGTGATTTTATGAGTTTTGCCGAACTCGGCCTTTCCGAAGAACTGCTGCAAAGCGTCACTGCCGCTGGCTATGACACGCCCACGCCGATTCAGGCGCAGGCGATCCCCTCGGTGTTGATGATGCGCGATCTGATCGGCATTGCGCAGACAGGGACCGGCAAAACCGCCAGCTTTGTGCTGCCCATGATCGATGTGCTGGCCCATGGCCGCCGTCGCGCTCTGATGCCGCGCAGCCTGATTTTGGAGCCGACCCGCGAATTGGCCGCGCAGGTGGCCGAGAATTTCGAGAAATATGGCAAGAACCACGATCTGAAAATGGCGCTGCTGATTGGCGGCGTGCAGATGGGGGATCAGGTCAAGGCTTTGCAGGAAGGCGTGGACGTTTTGATCGCCACGCCCGGTCGCCTGATGGACCTGTTTGAACGTGGCAAGATCCTGCTGACCGGTTGCAATCTGCTGGTGATCGACGAGGCGGACCGGATGCTCGATATGGGCTTTATCCCCGATATCGAAAACATCTGCACCAAGCTGCCCGCCCAGCGGCAGACCCTGCTGTTTTCGGCCACGATGCCGCCGCCGATCAAGAAGCTGGCGGATCGTTTCCTGTCGAACCCCAAATATATCGAGGTTGCGCGTCCGGCCACCACCAACACCAATATTGTCCAGCACAAGGTGAAGGTTGGCGGCAAGCAGAAGCGCGAGGTTTTGCGTCACCTGTTGCGCACCGATAATGTGGGCACGGCGATCATCTTTGCCAACAAAAAGACCACGGTGCGCGAATTGGCCAAGAGCCTGAAGCGTCATGGTTTTGCCGCGGGTGAAATCCATGGCGACATGGATCAGTCGAGCCGCATTGCCGAACTGGACCGGTTCAAGGACGGTTCGATCAGCATTCTGGTCGCATCGGACGTTGCCGCGCGCGGGCTGGACGTGAAGGGGGTGAGTCATGTGTTCAACTTTGACACGCCTTGGCATCCCGATGACTATGTCCACCGCATTGGCCGTACCGGTCGTGGCGGGGCGTCGGGCCGCGCTTTCACCCTGTTTACCGAGGATGATCTGGAAGCGATCCAGAACGTTGAAAAGCTGACCGGTGGGCCGATCCCTGTCATGGTGGTCGATTTGGGCAAAGGATCGACGAGCCAGGCCGACGAGGCCAAGCTGGACAGTGACGATCGCAAAAGTTCCGGCCGCAACCGCCGTGACAAGGCGCCGCGCAAGGAGCCTGTGGCGCGTGAAGAGGCCGCTCCGGTCGAAGCCCGCGCGCCGCGCGAGGACCGTCCTGTGCGTGAAGAACGCCGTGAGGAGCGCGCGCCTCGCCGCGAACCGCGCCGCGAAGAAGCTCGCCGTGACGAGCGTTATGGCCGTTGGCGCGACAATGATCCGCCTGCCAAGCCGGGCGAATGGAACGGACCGATCCCCGAATTCCTTGCCGTTTCGGCCTTGAAATAATCTGCAAAGGGGCGCCCGACCAAGGCGCCTCTTTTTGCATCAGGGCAATAGAGTCACTCTCAGCCCGAACACCAGCGCGGAGGGGCGTTCCCGATCGCCGCCGGGGTGGGGCAGATATTGCAGATTGGGTTGCAGCACCACATGCTTGCCCCAAGGATGCTGATAGGTCGCCTCCAGCACCGTTTCATGGCCAAGGCTGGTACCTTCGATCCATGGCACGCGGGCATGGGCCACGGCCACGCCCAAGGAATCCTGCGGGAATTTCTTCCAAAAGCCCTGCGCGACCAAGCCGCCGCCGTAATAGGCGGTAATGGGCGCGGCGGCGCTCTTGCTGCGGCCATAACGCAGCCATGCGTCGAGATGGAAGGTCTTGCCCTCTGGCGCTTCGGTTCCCATGGGCACGCCCAGCAAAGTGCCCTCGGCCACAGCGAATTGGCCGCTGGCGCCATCGGTCAGGCCCGTTCCGTCGATGGTGGGCAAATGGGCGCTGTGGTGCCATCCGCCCACCGCTATCCGCCAACCGGGGCGGGTCCAGTCCAATTCTCCCATCACAAAGCGTCCGGCATCGCCCCCGCGCCGCCACACAATCCGCGTGGGATTTTCCGGATCGCCCGGTTGCCCGTCGAACAGGCCCACGCGCAGCTTCAATCCGCTGGCATCGTCTTTCAGAAAGCCGATCACGCCCAAGGCGCTATAGGGATTGGTGCCCAGACCATTGACGCCCGCCATCGACAGATCTGGCCCCATGCCATGCGATCCGTTCAAAAAGATCGCGCCGACATTCTGCTCATCAAAATCGGCGTTGGTGTCCATGATGCCAGCCTTGACGCCGAAATGGTCGCCCTGCCACATCACCCAGGCGTTGATCGGCCGCACCATCCGGTTGGCACTAAAGGCGCTGACGCCTTGCAGATCGCCCAATTGGCCGCTGATGCCCGGCCCATTATAGGCGGCCATCATCACATTGGCCGAAAAGCCCTTGGCGCCAAAGGCCTGCCCATCCACGGTAACCCCGACCAAGGCCAGCCCTGCCACCCCTTGCGCATGATGCACGCCGCCAAAGGTGGTTTGCCCGTCCATGGTCAAGGAAGCATCCCATGTCAGGGCTTTAATCCTTGGCGCGTCCTCCGTTCTTTCCTGCGTGGGAACTTCAAGCTTTGCTGCGCCTTCTGTACCACTTTGGGCCAATGCAGGGCTGGCCAGCGCCATTCCCGCAATGATACACCATGCCTGCTTGAACCTTAACGAGGCTTCTGCGATTCCCATGGGCATGAGCAAAACAACCCTTCTTTCGGCGATCATCGCCCTTGTAGCTTTCGCTCCGGCAAGCTTTGCGAATGTGGCGGTTGCCCCTGCCAATTCGGCTACGCCCGTCGTAAGCCGTGAAGCCGCACAGCCCCGTCCCGCCTGGTGCAATCAGGCCGGTTATCAGCGCCGCTTGCAGGGCGGCGTGCTGTCGGATCGTCAATTGTCGCGCTGCCGTGTGGTCAGCGCTCCGGCGCAGGTGGCTAAGGACCAGCCCGCGCCATAATCACTCCCTCGCGGTTCAAAATTCGCTCCAGTCATCCACCGGCGCAGCCATGGCGGTGGGTTTCAGGGCGAGGTTGCCCGAAATGGGCAACACATCTGGTTCTACCACCGGCATCGCAAAACTGGTTCGCCCGGTCATAGGCGCAACTGGAACGGGTGCCGGTGTGTAGGCCGATGAAGACATACTGGTCCGGCTACTGGTAAAGCGCTGGACCAATCCGGTCAGGCGGCGGGAATCTTCCTGCAAATGGCGCGCGGCGCCCGAGGTTTCCTCCACCATCGCGGCATTTTGCTGCGTCATCACCTCCATTTCGCCCACCGCGCCGCTCAGTGATTCCAGATCGCTGGCCTGCCCTGCGGTGGCCTCGGTAATGTCCTCGACCAGTTGCTTCAGGTCGGAAACCTTGGCGACGATGGTCGACAGGGCTTCGCCGCTGCTGGACACCAGTTTGACGCCGCGATCGACATGAGCGTTGGATTGCGCGATCAGGTCCTTGATCGACTTGGCCGCATCGGCGCTGCGTTGCGCCAGAGCGCGCACTTCATTGGCCACCACCGCAAAGCCTTTACCCGCATCACCTGCACGGGCCGCCTCCACACCGGCGTTGAGCGCCAACAAATTGGTCTGGAAGGCGATACCGTCGATCACATCGGTGATCTGGGTGATTTGGCCAGAGGAATTGGCCAGTTCCTTCATCGCATCGCGAGCCGCTGCGGCCACTTGCGAACCTTGCTCGGCCTCGATCTGCGCCGTATCGGCCCCGCCTTTCATATTCTGGGCATGGCCAGCGGTTTCGCGCACGGTTTGCGTCAGGTTGCGAATGGCGGCCAAAGTGGCCTCCAGCCTTGCCGCCTGCGTTTCGGTGCGATGGGCAAGGTCGGCCGAGGCGGAGGACAGTTCGGACGAGGCGGTCTGCACCGAATGGGCCGAATCGGCGACATCGCCCACCACCTGATCCAATTCGATCACCGCCGAATTATACATGTCGCGCAGGCTGTCATAATCGGCGGGGAAGGGGTTGTTGATGCGATGCTTGAGGTGCCCTGCGGCGAGCTCGCGCAAACCCTCGCCCAGCGAATCGACCACCTGTTGCTGGACTTTGGCTTCGGCAGCGGCCCTTTCCGCCACCAGCGCCTGAATACGTTCGACCGAGGTGACGATGGAGCCGATCTCGTCCTGCTTGTCGGCATTGGGCAGGACGGCGTTGAAATTGCCCTGTGCCATGCTGCGCAATCCATCATCCAATTCGCCCAAAGGCTTCAGGATGCGGCTGCGCGACAGCGAGTAAACGCCCGCACACATGGCCATGGCCAGCAAGGTGGTGACCGAGGCCAGCGCCCATCCGATTTTGGCGGTGTTTTCTCCTGCCTCCGTCGCGGCATTGGCGTCGAAATTGACGTCTTCGCCCGCGCTGCCCAGCATTTTGGTCATGGCATCGGCATCGGGCACAAGGCGGCTGTTAAAGTGATCGGTGGCTTGGCCCAGTTGGTTGGCCTTCAGATAGGATTGCCCGGTGGCCAGATCCTGTTTCACCTTGGCCCATAATTCCTTGGCCGCGCCAAAGCGTTTGCGGTCTTCATCGTCACGATAATAGGCAACATAGGCGGTGAATTCGTCGTCCAACCGCTTTTGCAAGGCGTTGGAGCGCCCGACCAGTTCATCCACCTGTTGCGGATTGGTCAGCAGCAGCATTTGCGATTGCACCTGCATCACATCGGCGGCCATCGTGTTCATCTCGCCCAGCGCCTTGACCGAAGGCATGCGGGCGCGGCTGATTTCCTCCAGGCTGCTGCTCATCGCGCTGATAGAATAAAGGAAGGAACCGCCAAGGGTCAGGCTTATGATGGCAATGAACAGGTTGATGCGGTTGAGTAGCGAGCGAATGGTTTGCGAAGGCATCATAATATGGCTGGCCCCTATCCGGCGTTCTCCCAGCTTCCATTTGTAAGTTTGGCAACCCACGCAGCCGAAAGCTTGCAAGCTCTATAGGGGGCAAAGCGCTTATATCCCGCCAATGAACCATCGGCAGTTCGACATGCGCCGAGCTTAATCCGCATGAAACCATAGTTCAGGGGGCATACGGAGTAAGTATTTGATTTAACCGGATAGGCGTCATGCACGCGTGAAAGCGTGCCGAAAAACTTGCACCAAAGGGTAGTTTTGCCTTAGCGGCGGCTGCTGCTGCGCGGCAAAAGGCGAACCGGCACGCGGGGCTTGGTTTCGGGCGTTTCGGCAATCACCGAGAGCAGGCGGTCCACCAGCACTTCACCGGCGGTCTGGAAGTCCGGCTCCACCGAGGACAGAGGCGGGGCCGAATGCGCACCGGCGCGGATGCCGTCAAAGCCGATCAGGCCCACCTGTTCGGGCACAGAAATGCCCTGTTCGCGCAGGACGCGCAAAGTACCCAGCGCAATTTCGTCACAGCAGGCGAAGATGGCGTCAAAAGGCTGGCCCGAACGGATCAGTTCCACCGCCGCGCGGCGCCCCTGTTCATCACGCGAGAGGCCTTCTTCAAAAGTGACAAGGCGCGGTTCCAGCCCTTGCTCGACCATCAATTCGGCATAGCCGTCATAACGCTCTTTGAACTGGCGCTGCGCCGAGGTTTGCGAGGCGATGCACACGATGTTGCGATAGCCGGAATCGAGCAAATGTTGCGTCGCCATCCGCGCACCGCCGACATTGTCCGACCGCACCCAATCCAGATCCTCATGCGGGCTACCCCAGCACACCAGATGCGCGCCTTCTTTGGCCAGATTGCGGAAATAGTCCCATGCTTCGGGGTTTTCGCTGGTGCCAATGACGATCACGCCATCGGCCTTGCGCTGTTCCTGATACAAGCCCCACAGGCGATCGGCGGCGCCCTGAAACGACACCAGCGTTTCATGGCGGCGGCGCGAGGCGGCAGCGCAGACGCTGCCCATCAGGGCGAAGTGGAACGGGTTGAAGTTCTTGATGTCCTCATCCGGACGGCAAATCACCACCACCGCCAGAGTGCCCGTGCGCCCTGTGCGCAGGCGTGCGGCGTTTTCATCCACATGGTAATTCAGCTTGGCGGCAGCAGCGGCCACACGGGCGCGGGTCGCCTCGCTGACCACCGGATCGCCGGCCAAAGCGCGGCTGACCGTGGACTGGCTGACACCGGCTTCGGCGGCCACGTCAAAGGAGGTCACGCGATAACGTCGCTTCGCCTTGGCGGCGGCGATCTTGTCGGCATCCATGGCGTCGAGGTAGCTATCGTCTCCCATAGCGCAGGCTTTGTCAGGCTTTGGGGGCACTTGTCCAGAGGCCATTGTATCCGTGACCGTGCAAAGCTTTGTTCCGCACGATCCTCAGCCCGCCGAAAGCCCGCCATCCAACCGCATTTCCGTGCCTGTCATAAAGCCGCTGGCAGGGCTGGCCAGATAGAGGGCGGCTTCCACCACATCTTGCGTTTTGGCGATGCGGCGGGCCGGAATATGCTTCGAAAGGGCTTTCAACAGCTCCAAACGGTCCATTCGCGGCGCAATCGCGTCCAGCATGGGCGTGTCGACATAGGCGGGCAAAATGGCATTGGCGCGGATGTTCCAGCCATGATGGGCGCAATGCAAAGCCACCGATTTGACCAAAGAAAGCAGTGCCGATTTTGATGCGCCATAGGCCGCCATATCGCCTCTGGCGGCCACGGCGGCGATGGAAGAGACGGCAATGATCGAGGCCTTAGCCGAATCACGTAGCAGGGGCAGGGCGGATCGGATGCCCAGAAAGGCCCCGTCGGCGTTGACGGCAAAGGCATGGCGCCATGCGGCAAGGTCCAGATCCTCCACCGATCCGCCCACCGGCGCACCGGCATTGCAGACCAGAATGGACAGGCCGCCCAGTTCTGCTTTTGCCATGGCTGTGGCGGCGGCCCAATCGCTCTCCCGCGTCACGTCCAGCGGGCAGGAGAGGGCGCCGATGTCCCGCGCCACCGATTGCGCGGCCGCCCCGTCCTTGTCGGTTACAAGCACCCGCGCACCGGCTGCGGCAAAGCCTTGGGCCATCGCCGCGCCAATCCCGCTGCCCGCACCCGTGATCAGCGCGGTTTGGCCGGTCAGATCGTGACTCACGCCAGACCCAGCAGATAGGGCGAGAGGAGGAGGAGCATCTTCACATCCACCGCCAGCCCTTCCGCGCGTTTGGCGGCGACGAAGGCGGGCAGGTCGGACAGGGGCACGCGATGGGTGATGATATCCTCATCATCCACGCCGCCGCCTTCGCCCACTTTGGTCAGATCATGCGCGCGCAGCAGGGTGAAGCTTTCCGAAACCATGCCGGGCGAGGAAAAATATTCGCCTAGCGACTCCATCCGTCCCGCCCGATAGCCGGTTTCTTCCTCCAGCTCACGATTGGCCGCTTCCAGAGCATCCTCACCCTCGCTGCCCTCGGTATCGCCGATCAGGCCTGCGGGCAGTTCCAGTGCAGGGCGGCCCAAAGGCACGCGGTATTGCTCCACCAACAGCACGTGATTGTCCGAATCAATGGCCAGAATGACGGCGGCGCGGATGTTGCGCGCGCGGCTGACATATTCCCAATTGCCGCGTTGTTTGGTGGTGATGAAGCGCCCTTGCCACACCACTTGCTCCTCGCTTTCGCGCCAGGTCTGGACAATTTTCTCGCGGCTCATGGGCATTTCCTTTGCAGCACAGGCCTTTGGGCAAACCATAGCTTTGGCCTGTGTGCAAGGGGAATGGGGTGGCGCTTGTGGTTAACCAAAGCCTATGGCAAGCATCGGGGAATATGCTTTTGCATCAAGAGGGGGATTTATGCTGCAAGAATTCAAGACCTTCATCGCGCGCGGCAATGTGCTGGATCTGGCCGTCGGTGTGATCGTGGGCGCCGCTTTCGGCAAGATCGTTGCCTCTTTGACCGATGACCTGTTGATGCCGGTGATCGGTGTGCTGACGGGCGGCATTGATTTCTCCAGCAAATTCATCCTGCTGGGTTCGATCCCTGAAAGCTATACGGGTTCGCCCACCGATTATGCCGCGTTGAAGAAGGCTGGCGTGGCCATGCTGGGCTATGGCAGTTTCATCACGGCGGTGATCAATTTCCTGATTCTGGCCTTTGTGATCTTCCTGCTGGTCAAGCAGGCGAACAAGCTGATGCCCAAGGCGCCCGAAGCCCCTGCCGCGCCTAGCGGCCCCACCGAAGTGGAACTGCTGGCCGAAATTCGTGATGCGCTGAAAAAGAGCTAAATCTCTGACACCTTGGCGTGTTGGAAGGGGGAGGAAGGCAAGATGCTTTCCGCCCCCTTTTCTTTTTCGAAATCGGGCCTATATGCGGGGGTGCCGGTTTCGACCGGCTATGGTGATAAATTGCGGCGTGCAATAGATGCAGCGGACCCGGGGGCGGTACCCGGCGGCTCCACCATCACTTTTTCCAGCTTTGTCTGGAAACTCCGTTGTCGCGGGGGTGTTGATGGGGCCGAACTAGGATCGACGTGTGTTGAAAAGCGCTGTTTTTACCCGGGCTGAGTAACCCGTATCAAGGCTCAAATCTCATAAGTGCCAACGACAACGAAGCACTTGCTCTGGCTGCGTAATTCTAGGCCTTAACGGGCTGAAGTTACAAACCTAGAACACGGTTGAACCCACCGGGTAACAGAAGGGAATTCGGGGGCTCGGGGGGAGGGCCTAGCAACAGAATCTCCCCCACCTGATAGGATCAGGCGCGGCGGAAATCGCCCTCCGGCATAATCGCTCCAGACATCGCCTTTTCCCGCGCTTCATAGCGCAGGCAGTCGAGCATCTTGCCCCCGGCCAGAAAAACCGAACCCGTGCAGGCCAGAAACAGCAATTTGCCGCCAATGCCCGGATATTGCCCCAAATAGACCTGTCCGCGCTGCACCGCGCCATTGGCCAGCGCAAAAATCACCAGAAACGCTTCGGTCCGAGTCTTGATGACAAACAGGCGGCGGATATTGCGCAACATGGGTCTGGCTTTCCTGTGGCGACTCTATCGCGCCCTTGCTGATGTCTCTTTTTGGACAGAGCGGGGCGACGTGCAAGACTTGGAAAGAATTGATTAACCATATTGCGTGTCAGAGTTGGACAAATGGGACATGCGGCCCGTGGCGCAACAGCACACTTGCCAAGCGGGGCAGGATGAGTCATAAAAAGCATCGGTCGCCTCCTCCCCGGTGTGTCCATTCAAACTGTGTTGCCTGCGCTTGGGCTTAGTCCGGCGCGCCCTGTTGGAATGAGGATAAGACCTATGCCTGCCACCCATGACCAGCCATTGAACTCCAGCCTGTGCGAGCGCGCCGGTCTGCGCGTGGATGCCGCGCTGGCGCATTTCGTGGAAGAAAAGGTTCTGGCGCCGCTGGGGCTGGATACCGCCGAATTCTGGACCGGCTTTGCCGATCTGCTGGCCCGTTTCACGCCGCAGAACCGCGCCCTGTTGGACAAGCGCGATGCGTTGCAGGCCGCGATTGATGGATGGCACAACGCGCATCAGGGCGTTGTCGATGCCGCGGCCTATCGCGCCTTTTTGCAGGGCATTGGCTATCTGGTGCCTGAGCCTGCTCCTTTCACCGTTTCCACGCAAAAGGTTGATGCCGAAATCGCCACTATGGCGGGGCCGCAACTGGTTGTGCCGGTTCTCAACGCGCGCTTCCTGCTCAATGCCGCCAATGCGCGCTGGGGCAGCTTGTATGACGCGCTCTATGGCACGGACGCGCTGGATGCGCCTGCGGCCAAGGCGGGGGGGTATGATGCCGAACGCGGGGCGGCGGTGGTTGCTGCCGGTCGGGCTTTTCTGGATCAGGCGGTGCCGCTGGCAGCCGGGTCTTGGGCCGATTGGGATGGTGGCGCGCTGACGTTGGCCGATCCTTCGGCGCTGGTTGCGCGTCGGGGCGATGGTTTGCTGCTGCGCCACAATGGCCTGCATATCGAAATCCGCCTCGACCGCACCCATCCGATTGGCGCGACTGATCGCGCTGGCATTGCCGATATCGTGCTGGAAGCGGCGTTGACCGCGATTGTCGATCTGGAAGATTCGATCGCGGCGGTCGATGCGCAGGACAAGCTGGCCGCCTATGCCAATTGGCTGGGCCTGATGCGCGGTGACTTGACCGAGACTTTTGCCAAGGGCGGCAATACGATCACCCGCGCTCTGGCGCCCGATCGCGTGTGGACGCTGGACAATGGCGAGCAACTGACGCTGGCGGGGCGCAGCCTGCTGTTCGTGCGCAATGTCGGCCATTTGATGACCAATCCGGCCATCCTGCTGCCCGATGGCAGCGAGGTGTTCGAAGGGCTGATGGATGCCGTGATCACCAGCGCGATTGGCGCGCAGGATCTGTTGGGGCTGGGCCAGTTCCGCAACAGCCGCGCAGGCAGCATCTATATCGTGAAGCCCAAGATGCATGGGCCGGAGGAAGTCGCCTTCACCGGCGCCTTGTTCGATGCGGTCGAGGATCTGCTGGGCCTGTCGCGCCATACGATCAAGGTTGGCGTGATGGATGAAGAGCGCCGCACCAGCGCCAATCTGGCCGCCTGCATTGCAGCGGTGAAGGAGCGGATTGTCTTCATCAACACCGGCTTCCTTGACCGCACGGGGGATGAAATCCACACCTCGATGCGGGCAGGGCCGATGCTGCGCAAGAATGCGATCAAGGCCAGTCCCTGGATTGCCGCCTATGAGGCGCGCAATGTGGGTATCGGCCTTGCCAGCGGGCTTTCGGGCCGCGCGCAGATTGGCAAGGGCATGTGGGCCGCGCCGGACCAGATGGCCGCGATGCTGGAGCAGAAGATCGCCCATCCCATGGCGGGGGCCAATACCGCTTGGGTGCCTTCGCCCACGGCGGCAGTGTTGCACGCCACGCATTATCACCAATGCAATGTCTTTGTCCGTCAGGGCGAGATTGCCGCGCAAGCCATCCCCGATCTGGCGCCTTTGCTGACCATTCCCTTGGCCAACACCGCCCCTTCGGCCGCCGAACTGGCCGAGGAACTGGACAATAATGCGCAAGGTCTGCTCGGCTATGTCGTGCGCTGGATCGATCAGGGGGTTGGCTGTTCCAAGGTTCCGGACATCCACGATGTCGGCCTGATGGAAGACCGCGCCACTTTGCGCATTTCCAGCCAGCATATCGCCAATTGGCTGCTGCATGGCTGGGTCAGCGAGGCGCAGGTGATGGACTCGCTGCAACGCATGGCCGCCAAGGTGGATGCCCAGAACGCGGGCGATGCCGAATATGAGCCGATGGCGGGTCGCTGGCAGGAAAGCTTTGCCTTCCGCGCCGCTTGCGATCTGGTGTTCAAGGGTGGTGAGCAGCCCAATGGCTACACCGAGCCTTTGCTCCACGCATGGCGGCGGGCGAAGAAGGCGGCTTTGGCAGCTTTGGTGCCTGCGGAGTAAGCGGGCCAGCAGCGCGGGTGTTAAGCGCTTAGCACCCGCGCAATGCTGACAAATTCGGCGACGCTTAAAGTTTCGGCGCGGCGGGCGGCATCAATGCCCAATGTCTCCAACGCCGCCAAAGCACCGGGAAGGCCTTTAAGGCTTTGCCGCAGCATCTTGCGGCGCTGACCAAAGGCGGCCTCGGTCACACGCTCCAGCATGCGGGCCGAGACGCCTTCGGGCATGTCTTCGGGCGTGACATGGATGATCGCGCTCATCACCTTGGGCGGCGGGGTGAAAGCGCTACGATGCACTTTCATCGCGATCTTGGGCTTGGCGCGCCATTGGCTGAGCACCGCAAGGCGGCCAAAGGCATCGCTATCGGTGCCCGCCACGATCCGCTCGGCCACTTCCAACTGGAACATCAGCGTCAGCGAGGTCCAGCGCGGCGGCCATGCCTCGCCCGACAACCAGCCCGTGAACAGGGCCGTGCCCACATTATAGGGCAGGTTGGCAAGGATGGCATAGGGTTCATCGCCAAACAGGCTGGCATGGTCGATCTTGAGCGCATCGCCCTCGATCACCGTCAACTGGCCGGGGAAAGCCTCGCCCAGTTCAGCTAGCGGCGCCATGCAGCGCTTGTCCATCTCAATCGCGGTCACCTTGGCACCGGCGCGCAGCAAGGCGCGGGTCAGGCCACCGGGGCCGGGACCAACCTCCAGCACATTTTTGCCCCGCAAGGTGCCGGGGACGGCGGCAATGCGTTTGAGCAATTGTTCGTCGAACAGGAAGTTCTGGCCCAACGCCTTGGTGGCGAACAGGCCATGCGCGTTGATTACCTCGCGCAGCGGCGGCAGATCGGGCAGGGGTGTCTCGTTCATGCGGCTTTCTCGCGGCGGCGGGCGCATTGCGCGGCCATGCGGATGGCGGCCACAGTGGCGCCTACTTCGGCCTTGGCTTGGCCTGCAATGCCAAAGGCGGTGCCATGGTCGGGCGAGGTGCGGATGATCGGCAGGCCCAGCGTGACATTGACGCCTTGGTCGAAATCCAGCGCCTTGATCGGCACCAAAGCCTGATCGTGATACATGCAAAGGGCTGCATCAAATGTGGCACGACCGCGCGGGGCAAACAGTCCATCGGCGGGATGCGGGCCGGTGGCGTCAATTCCTTCGGCACGCAAAGTAGCGATGGCGGGGGCGACAATGCGCTGGTCCTCGTCACCAAAGCGGCCATCCTCGCCCGCATGCGGGTTCAGCGCGGCAATGGCCAAACGCGGATGGGCCAGCCCGTAATCACGCTGCAGGGCGCGGGCCACAATGCGGGCGCGGCGGGTGATCAAATCCTGCGTCACCAGCGAGGGCACTGCGGACAAGGCCACATGCACCGTCAGCGGCACTGTGCGCAGCGAAGGCCCCGCCAGCATCATCACCGCATCCTGCGCCTCTACACCGCAGGCATCGGCCACAAATTCGGTCTGCCCCGGGAACGCAAAGCCAACCTCGGCCAAAAGCGATTTGGCAATCGGACCGGTCACCAGTGCGCTGGCGTCGCCCGAAATGGCCAGAGCAGTGGCCTGTGTCAGGCTATCGAGCGCCAGTTGCGCGCCAGCCTTGCAGGGCTGGGCCGGTGCATAATCGCCATCGATCGCGCCAAACACGGGCAGGGCGCGGGGGAAGACAGCGGCCACTTCCTCCAGCGAGGAGACCTGCACCACCGGCACATCCAGCCCGCGCTTCTTGGCCGCTGCCGCCAGCAAGCGCGCTCCGCCGAGCGCACAGAAAGGGGCCAGCGAATGAACATCGCGGGCAAACCACGAGGCGACAATCAATTCTGGCCCAACGCCCGCCGGATCACCCAGCGATAGCACCAGCGGCTTTGATGGCATCAATTATACTCGATAATCGCGTCGCGGCGAAGGTCGCGCATATACATCTGGGCACGCTTGTTGACGCGCTCGTCTTCCATCTGCGCCATCGTGTCTTCAAAGGTCGGTTCGTTGGCGGCCTTGGGATCTTCGCGCCCGCACAGCATCAGCATGCGGATGCCTTCGGTTACGCTGCCAAAGGGCGGGGTGCTGTCACCCAGACCCAGCGCCAGCAAGGATTGCTGCAAAGGCGTGGGCAGATCGCGCACGCGGATCTGGTCATTGGCCACCACTTGCGCGCCGATCTTGGCGGCGACAGGGTCAACCCCGCCGCAGCCCTTGGCACCTTTGATCGCGGCGGAAAATTCCTCGATCTTCTTGTTGGCATCGGCCTCGGAAATTTTGGGCGGCAGGGTCAGCGTGATCTGCTTCAAGGCCAGCAGCGCATCGCGAGGATCGGCCATCAGCACCTGACGCTTGTCCACCATGAACAGGATCGAGAAACCGCCGCGCAATTCGATCGGGCCAACCAATTGCCCCGGCGACATGTCGCGGGCAGCCGCCGCCAGTTCGGGTGGCAATTGCGCCAGACGCAGCCAGCCAAGGTCACCGCCCACCGCCTTGGTGGTGGCTTCGGAATATTGACGGGCATAGGCGGCAAAGCTGCCACCTTCGCGCAACTGGGACATGATGCGGTTGGCATTTTCCGAAACCATGGCGCGGGCATCGGGCGCAGCGCTCAGATAGATTTCGCCAAGGTGATATTCTTCCGTGCCCTTCGACGCTTTCAGGCGCTCGAGCACTTCCTTCACTTCCTGTTGGGAAACGTTGATGAAGGGCTGCACATTGCGGCGCAGCACGCGGTTCCATGCCAATTCGCCGCGGATCTGGCGCTTCAAGGAAGCAGGCGAGGAGCCGATACGCGCCAGATAGGCGTCGAGCGCAACCACGTCCTGCTTGAAATTGTCGTTGGCGACGCGGGCATAGGTGCCCTCTACTTCGCCTTCGTCCAGCTTGATGTCGGCATTTTTGGCTTCCTGCATTTGCAGGGTTTCGTCGATCAGATTGCGCAAAACCTGCGCGCGCAGGCGTTCGATTTCATCCTCGGGCACCTTGCCACCATTGGCGGCCAGAATCAGCGCCAGACGCTGGTTCACATCGGTGCCGGTGATGATATCGCCATTCACGATGGCGGTTGCGCGGCGCAGATTGGGATTGTCCTTGCCCAGCATGGTCACCTTGGGCCCGATGCCGAAAGCATTGGTCGGTGCAGCTTCCGGCGCGGCGGCGGGGGCAGCAGCTGCGGGTGCCGCCGGAGCTGCAGCCTTGGGCGCAGGCGCGGCGCGGCGTGTGGCAGCATCGGCCATCGAGCCTAGCACCATCGAAGAGGCACCCACCATCAACAGCGCGGGAGTGAACAACCGCCGCAGCGGGAAACCAGCTTTGCTCTTCACTTGCATACCTTGCCGTCGATCCTGTTTATGCGCGTAGCAAGACTACCCGCTTTATTCTGTGCTGCGCCATGCAGGCTGAACCCAGCCTTGCCCATGTTGCATTTTTGCCGCTCTTGCCCTGCGATAGCGACTTTGATGGCCGCTGCCAATGGCCAGAAGCCTTAATGGAAACCCAGATTGCGCAGCGAGAAGCGCAGTTCAAAACTGCTGCCCTTGGCCGCGTCGCCGATGGTCACATAGTCGCGCCGCCAATTGACATCGAACTGGAAGCAATCGGACTGGAAAGACACGCCAAGCCGGGAGCGCAAGGGCTGGAACGAGGAGATTTGCGTTCCCGCCACCAGACTGTTGCCCGACAGGTCGAACACGCCCGAGCCGAACACCGACCAGTAACGCGCAAGTGCGATTCGTCCGGCAGCGCGCAACTCGTTGCTGTCACGCAAATCTTCCAATCCAGAGGTGATCTGGCGGTTCAGGCGCGCATAGCCGACCTCGGCATAGGTTTTGTCATCGCCAATCGCGGCGTCCAGTTCCACGCGGCGGATCGAGAAATTGTTGTGGTCGAGGCGGTAGCGATGGGTGATCTTGAAGAAATCACGATAGCGGATTTCGTTGCGGCCCACGATGTCCGACATGCGATCCGACAGGCCGGTGCCCTGCGGCAACAGTGTGGGTTCGCTCGACAGGCGATAGCTTTGCGCGATTGTGCTGTTCACCCTCCAGCGCGGGCGTTCCAATTGCCATTCCATGCCATAGGTCATGCGCTGGCCATCCTCGATCCGGTCATAGCCGGGGAAGCGGTTGAGCGCGAAGATATTGGTGTCTTCCAACTCGATGGCGCGGGCGTCCTCGTTGGGGATGGCCATGTTGCGGGTGGGGGCGGTGGACACGATCTGGATATGCGGGGTCAACACCTGCGTGCCGCCCAAAGCCGCGCCGACAAAGGGCCATGTGATGTCCACCGCGCTCGTTGCCGTAACGCGGCCCTGCCAGCCTGCGGTGCCGCGATAGATCTCGGTGCTGGTCAGATAATTGTCGCTGGAGTGATAGGCGTCCGCGCGGGCCAGCGCGGTCAGCGTGACGATCTGGCCCATGGGCGTGATCTTGCGCAGGCTCCATTGCGCGCTGGTAAAGGCGCGCTGGGTGTTCTGGCCCGCGCTGCGGCTGATGGCCAGACTGTTGGCCTGCAATTCGATGGTGCCGCCCAGCCAATTATCCTTCAACCGGCGGCGATAATCCAGCATGGGCAGGGCGATTGGCACCAGCCCTTGCGTGCCGGTGGTCCGCATCGTCTGGAACGCCCAGCCCGAGAGCGAGAAATAGCTTTTATCGTCAATATGCTCCAGATTGATGGTGGAGCGTAAAGTGTCGTCGCTGTTGATGTAATAGCGGCGCAGGAAGGTGCGGTCAGAGGCAAAGCGGCCCGAGAAATCCACGCTCCATTTGTCGGACAGCTGGAAATGGCCATTGGTGTCGAAATAACCGCGCCATTGCTGGCTGGTCGCCCCGCCGCTGACCGAGGTGGCGGTCGAGCGGGTGAGATAGCCGGTCATCTGATAGGCGCCCTTGTCCACCAATGCACGATAAACCACGCGGGCCATCGGTTGCACCTTGGTAAAGGCATAGCCGGTGATGGCCAGATCGCGGTTGGCGGCCAGGCGGGCGTAATATGTACTGGCGACTTCCAGCCCGTTATTGGCCGAAATGCGCGCGTCAGGCACCAGAAAGCCGGGCAGGGCGCGGCCATCGGTGGCGATGGTCAGATTGGGCAGCGGCACAATCGACACGCCAAACAGCGACAGCCTCGCGCCCTTGAAGCGGACCAGCTTGGTCTTGGGGTCATAGACCACGCTGCGGGCGGTGACTTTCCACGTCGGACTTTTGGAGCAGCCTTTCTCGTCCACCACATCGCAGCCGGTATAGGCCGCCTTGGTCATGACAAAGCGCCCGTCTGCCTCGCGCCGCCCTTCATTGGCGGCCAATCGCCCGCCCTCGCGCATCAGCATCAGCATATTATGCGTCATGCCCAAAGCCAGATCGTCCGACAGTTCCATCTGTTCGGTGATCAGCTCGTTGCCCTCGGCATCCACCACGCGCAGATTGCCCTGTGCGATGATCTGCCCCGTCTTGCGGTTCCAGCGCACCGTGCTGGCGCGCACGGTCTGTTCGCCACGCCGCAGGAAGACATTGCCTTTGGCGGTCACCACATCGGCGGCATCGTCATAGACCACCTCGTCGGCGGCGAAATCGATCAGCTTCTTGTCGAAAACCGGACGCGGAGGCGGATTGGCCGGATCGGTGCGTTGGGCATCATCGCGAGTCAGCAAGGGAGTCGATGATTGCACCGGCACGCCTGCTGCGGTTTGCGCATGGGCGGCCGATAGGGGCGTCATGGCCAGCATAGGCGCACCTAATGGCGCGCAGAGCAGCCATCTCTTGCACCATTGGCGTGAAGGGACGGGGCGGGCCAGCGGCAAAAGCGGCATTTGTAACCAAAGGGCAGGCAGCATGACTTGCCTATCGCAGAGGGGATGCCTAACTGCAATCCATCTAGGCGCTGTTTTGACCTCGGTCCGTCGCAGCGTATGTTCAGGGTTCGACAGGAGTATCTATGCAGATCACCTTTGCTTCCGCCGCCGCGCCTTCGGCTGATGTTGTGGTGCGCCTTGTGCATGAACAGGGTTGGGATAGCGGGGTGGATGCAGTCCTGCTGGCCGCGGCCAAGGCTGCGCGCTTTGCGGGTAAGGCTGGGCAGTTGGTGGAAAGCTTTGCGCCTGCCGCCGATGGCGCGGCGCGCGTGGCGCTGTTGGGTGTGGGTAAGGCCGATGCCGATGATCGTCAGGCCTCGCTGGAGAAGGCGGGGGCGGCGGTGGCGGCCAAATATCGCACTGGCGGCGTGGTGTCGCTGGCGCTGGATGTTGCAGGTTTGAATGCTGCCGAAACCGCCAGTGTGCTGTTGGGCCTGCGCCTGCGCCTGTGGAAGCAGGACGGCTATCGCACCACGTTGAAGGATGATCAGAAGGCCTCGCTGGAAAACGTCACGGTGCTGGGCGCTGGTGAGGGCGCAGAGGCGGCGTGGGAAGCGACCAGCGCCGTGGCCGAGGGCGTGGAATTCACCCGCGAACTGGTGACCGAGCCTGCCAATGTGCTTTACCCCGAAACTTTCGTGGAACGGGTGCGCCAGCGTTTTGCTGGTACCGGCGTTGCCATCCGCGTGCTGGATGATGCCGAGATGAAGGGGCTGGGCATGAACGCGTTGCTGGGCGTGGCGCAGGGATCTGTGCGGCCCGCCCGCCTGCTGGTGCTGGAATGGAAGGGCGGGGCGGAAGGCGCTGCTCCTCTGGCCTTTGTTGGCAAGGGCGTGACCTTCGACACTGGCGGCATCAGCATCAAGCCTGCGGGCGGCATGGAGGATATGAAGTGGGATATGGGCGGCGCGGGCGCTGTGGTGGGTGCGATGCTCACGCTGGCGCGTCGCGGGGCCAAGGCCAATGTGGTGGCCGTGTGCGGTCTGGTGGAAAACATGCCCGACGGCAATGCCCAGCGCCCCGGCGACGTGGTGACCTCCATGTCCGGCCAGACGATCGAAGTGATCAATACCGATGCCGAAGGCCGTCTGGTGCTGTGCGATGCGCTGACCTTTGTGCAGCGGGAGTATAAGCCCGCCAAGATCGTCGATCTGGCCACGCTGACCGGCGCGATCATTGGCGCGCTGGCCTTTGAATACGCCGGCCTGTTCAGCAATGATGATGCTCTGGCCAACAGCCTGACGGATGCAGGCAACACCAGCGGCGACAAGCTGTGGCGTTTCCCGCTGGGTGCGGTTTACGACAAGATGATCGACAGCCCGATTGCCGATATGAAGAATGTCGGCGGCCGCTTTGCCGGTTCGATCACGGCGGCGCAATTCCTTGCCCGTTTCATCGACAAGGGCACGCCTTGGGCGCATCTGGACATTGCGGGCACCGTTTGGGCCGACAAGCCCGGCGCGACATGGGACAAGGGCGCGACCGGCTATGGCGTGCGCCTGCTGGACCAATTCGTGCGGGGCGCGGAATAAGGCGCAGGGCAGGCCGCCCCGATGCAAACCGACTTCTACCTTCTGGAGCAAGGCGGGCCAGAGCGCGCCTTGGCTCCGCTGGCGGGCAAAGTGTTGGCCGTTGGCGGTCGGCTGCTGGTGGTCGCCGAGGAAGCAGCGGAGCGTCAGCGCCTGTCCCAAGCACTTTGGCAGGCCAGCGGCACAAGCTTTCTGGCCAATGATGTGGCGGGCGGGGCGCATGATGCCCGCCAGCCTATTTTGATCTCCGACCGAATCGAGCCAGCCAATCAGGCGCGCTTCCTTGCCCTTGCCGATGGCATCTGGCGCGAACCCGACGCGGGGGCGTTTGACCGCGTGCTGCTGGTGTTCGGTCAGACAGGACGCGAGGCCGCGCGCGAAACATGGCGTTTGCTCAAAAGCCGCGAGGGCTGGGAATGCCGCTTTTTCCGGCAGGAGCAGGGCCGCTGGCAGCAAGCGGGTTGATAGGCGCGGGCAGAGGCGCTAGGGCGCGCGCCATGGGGCGGCGCAGCCAGCAATGCCCGATTATGCCAACGCAAGGAATATCACCATGGCGGTTACCCGCACCTTTTCGATCATCAAGCCCGACGCTACCCGCCGCAACCTGACCGGCGCCGTCACCAAGATGCTGGAAGAAGCCGGCCTGCGCGTGGTGGCTTCCAAGCGCATCCAAATGACCAAGGAACAGGCTGAAGGCTTCTATGCCGTCCACGCCGAGCGTCCCTTCTTCAACGACCTCGTTTCCTTCATGATCTCCGGCCCCGTGGTCGTCCAGGTGCTGGAAGGCGAAGACGCCGTGAAGCGCAACCGCGACATCATGGGCGCCACCAACCCCGCCAACGCCGACGCTGGCACCATCCGCAAGGAACTGGCCGAATCGATCGAAGCCAATTCGGTCCACGGTTCGGACAGCGAAGAAAACGCCGCGATCGAAATCGCCTATTTCTTCAAGCCCGAAGAGATCGTCGGCTAATCCTTTAGCCCGACTTTTGCTTTCAACAACCGCCGGATGGGGATGCCTTTCCGGCGGTTTTTGTTGTGTGCCGTTTGCGTGTGTTTTGGGGGATTTTTGCCTCCGGCGGGCAAAGGGACTCGTCCCTTTGCAATCCCGTTAATGAATTAACTTTTTGCCGGAATTGTGGGAGTGTTTTCTAATCAATGGCTTGCGTGATTGTGTTTTATGCAAGTTGATAAAACACAAGCGCAGAGCCTGTTTTTTCTTAAACCCGTACCAACCATGAGAAAGAGCGCCACGAGTATGACGCCCTTTGATGAAGTAGGACAGGGGGAGGGGGATGGTTTGGCGTTATGATGCCTCCGGCGGGCAAAGGGCGGGGGCCCTTTGCAATCCCTGTAATGGGTGGTGCGAGGGAGGCTGCGTTGGGTCAGCGATTTAGCCCGCTTCGCGGGATGGGCGGGAATTGGGACGAGTACGAACCCGCTGGCGCGGGAGTGGTGCTTTCCTTGAGGTCAGGCCAGTGATCGGCGGTCTGGGTCTAAGTTGAGATCTGGCCCGAGTAGGCAGACCATTGCGGCTCCTTTCAACCAAGGAGTCGTACTATGGCCAGTGTTCAACTTGATGCCCCAGCCAGTTCCCTGCGTCAGCGCATGATCGAAGACATGAACATGCGCCGGTTCACGCGGAAGACCCAGTTCGATTACGTGCGGCATGTCGCGAGGTTCGCCACATATCTTGGGCGTCCCCCCGATACTGCGACGGTAGAAGAACTCCGGCAATTCCAGGTCGAACAGCGCGAGGCGGGCATAGGGATCCCGACCATGAACAGCATCGTTTCTGCGCTGCGC
>NZ_SACO01000089.1 GCF_004005905.1 Novosphingobium umbonatum | reverse complement strand
CGCTTCAGGGCCAGTTCCGCCACCCCAAAATCCAGAAAGGTATAAACCCAAAGCTTGACCTTGACCGCCATGGGCAGCACATAACCCATACCCACCCGGGTCAATTCTCAATGAAAATCCCGGGTCATGTATGGATGCCCCCTGTCGTGCGAGGTTTGTCGGAGACGCGCGGGGTGTGATCGGATGCGGTCATGTATCAGGCCTGCTGTGCGGACTGTTTTGACCGCTGGCCGGTATGGAGATGCGCA
>NZ_SACO01000088.1 GCF_004005905.1 Novosphingobium umbonatum | reverse complement strand
TCCTTGGTTGAAAGGAGCCGCAATGGTCTGCCTACTCGGGCCAGATCTCAACTTAGACCCAGACCGCCGATCACTGGCCTGACCTCAAGGAAAGCACCACTCCCGCGCCAGCGGGTTCGTACTCGTCGAAGGGTTTCGGGCGCCGACAGGCGTACGAAAGTCTTACAAGTACGACCCGCGGTGAGGCTCGCCTTGGTCTATGGGTAAAAGGGCTTTGGTGTGGCTTGGTTGGGCTGAAGCAAGCTTGCC
>NZ_SACO01000087.1 GCF_004005905.1 Novosphingobium umbonatum | reverse complement strand
GCCCGCTGGTCAGCGCGATCCGAACCGCCTCTCGCTTAAAATCTTCACTATGCTTCATCATCTCGTCGGTCTCCTGTTGCGAGCATAAAACGCTCAGGTGACCGGCACAAATCCGTTACAAGTCCACAAGACCGGTAACCCGCTGTCCGGCGCCAAGCGTGCGCAACACTTGCTCAGTGGTCTCGTGGTTTGCGGCGGATGCGGAGAAAACTTTGTAAGCGCCGGTGGCCGGTGGCGCTGTAAACGCAGCCA
>NZ_SACO01000086.1 GCF_004005905.1 Novosphingobium umbonatum | reverse complement strand
TGTTTTTGGTGTCACGCAATGCTGCGGTCAGCTCATCACGGCGACCATGCGAGGCCCGGTGTTGGGCATCAAGCTCCTTCTGGAGATGCCCTGCAAAGCGGGCGATAATCTCAGGCGTCAGCAAGCGTGTTGAGTTGCGCTGAGAATTGACCCGGGAGGGGCGTAAATTTTCACTGAGAATTGACCCATGCTTTCCTCGCCTCCGGCTGACAGTCGGGAGGCATCGGAGTGATCGACATGGACCTACTCAGTG
>NZ_SACO01000085.1 GCF_004005905.1 Novosphingobium umbonatum | reverse complement strand
AGTACATCAACGGCTTCTACAACCCACGTAGGCGCCATTCATATCTGGGCGGCATCAGCCCCCTCGCATTCGAGGCCAAGGTGGCATAGTGAGATAGGTGACCGGCACAAAGCCGTTACAAGTCCAGTTCGCCACATATCTTGGGCGTCCCCCCGATACTGCGACGGTAGAAGAACTCCGGCAATTCCAGGTCGAACAGCGCGAGGCGGGCATAGGGATCCCGACCATGAACAGCATCGTTTCTGCGCTGCGC
>NZ_SACO01000084.1 GCF_004005905.1 Novosphingobium umbonatum | reverse complement strand
GCCCGCTGGTCAGCGCGATCCGAACCGCCTCTCGCTTAAAATCTTCACTATGCTTCATCATCTCGTCGGTCTCCTGTTGCGAGCATAAAACGCTCAGGTGACCGGCACAAATCCGTTACAAGTCCAAACCTCGCGACATGCCGCACGTAATCGAACTGGGTCTTCCGCGTGAACCGGCGCATGTTCATGTCTTCGATCATGCGCTGACGCAGGGAACTGGCTGGGGCATCAAGTTGAACACTGGCCATAGTAC
>NZ_SACO01000083.1 GCF_004005905.1 Novosphingobium umbonatum | reverse complement strand
ACTAACCTCCTGACTGGTGTCGCTGTCTGCGGTTGCGGCGGCGATGGCTGCGGAGGTGGCATGACCACTGCCACAGGCAAAAGTGGCCAATACCGTTATTATGCCTGCAGTCGCCGTGCGACCGCAGCAACGACTGAATGTCGCGGTCGCCGAATCCCCATGGAAAAGCTCGACGACATCGTCGTCAAGGCGGTATCAAAACATGTTTTACAGCCCGACCGGTTAAGCACGCTCCTGAAGACATGGTTGGACAGG
>NZ_SACO01000082.1 GCF_004005905.1 Novosphingobium umbonatum | reverse complement strand
TGTCATCAAGCTTGTGAGGAACGGTATTTGCCAAGCTGACGATCCGCAAATCGCTATAGAGATTAACAATATCGCCGCTCAAAAGCGCGCGATTGCAATCGACATCGAGAGACTGGAACGGCAATTGACCGACGGTGACCGCCGCATCACGCCGGAAATCATCCACAAGTTCGGTGAGCTAATGGTAAAAAATCTGCGTGATAAGAGCGCGCCAGCAAGGCGCGATTACGTCCGGCTGCTCGTCGACCGAGTCGA
>NZ_SACO01000081.1 GCF_004005905.1 Novosphingobium umbonatum | reverse complement strand
CTTTGGGCTGCGGGACTGCAACAGTCATGTAACCGAACGGCGGGGTTTGGCCGTTCCAATTGCCCTGCTTCGCATTCGCTAGCATCGTCCGCGTCACGTGTTTTTGAATTTCTGCGGATTGATATTCGTCAAACAGCGACAACATGCCAATAGCGAGGTCGGATGCAGGGTCATCGCCAAACGCTTGCGTGATTGAGACAATTTTCACCTTGAAGCGGTGAAGTTGCCCTTTGTACTGAAAGAAATGCATAGCAT
>NZ_SACO01000080.1 GCF_004005905.1 Novosphingobium umbonatum | reverse complement strand
GTTCGCCCAAGACACAAAATCAACCGCACTAACCCTCCCCATGAAAGACAAGCGCACATATGAGATTTCCAGCGCATGGACGCGCCGGACGACATTCCCTCAAACAAACAGCACGGCGCTGATTCCGCAAACCTGTCCCCAAATGGGACCCCCCTTGTCAAAGTCGACCTAAGTGATTCATGGTCGACCTTGGCTGCGGAAGCGGATCTAATTGACCGCTGGTTCGGCGCCGAAATTTCCAAGCTGTTTGGAGAC
>NZ_SACO01000007.1 GCF_004005905.1 Novosphingobium umbonatum | reverse complement strand
CCCGCTGGTCAGCGCGATCCGAACCGCCTCTCGCTTAAAATCTTCACTATGCTTCATCATCTCGTCGGTCTCCTGTTGCGAGCATAAAACGCTCAGGTGACCGGCACAAATCCGTTACAAGTCCACCTTGCCTGGCTGTACAACCCAGCAGCTACTATGCCTGGCAGAAGAACCCGTTGAGCCAGGGTGCACGGGAAGACGCTCGGCAGACCAAGCTGATCCGGCAAGCCTGGAATGACAGCAACAAGGTCTATGGCTACCGCAAGTTGCACGATGATCGGCTCGATCAAGGCGAGACCTGTTGTCCGAACCGCGTGGCGCGGCTGACGAGAATGGCCGATATCAAGGCGCAAATTGGCTACAAGCGTCGCCCAAGTAGCTATGGCGGCAAGCCATCGGTTGCTGTCGACAACACGCTGGCACGGCAATTCGATGTTGCCGTGCCTGACAGAGCCTGGGTGACGGACATCACCTACATTCAGACGATGGAGGGCTTTGCCTATCTGGCTGTCTTGCTCGACCTCTATTCGCGCCGTGTGGTGGGCTGGTCGGCGCAAAGCCGCCAGACCACCGATGTGGTGCTGCAGGCCTTACACATGGCGGTCTGGCGCCGAAAACCCAAAGCCCGTGTGCTGATACACTCGGATCAGGGTTCGCAATTCACCAGTATGGATTGGGCTGCCTTCATTAGGGCGCACAATCTGGAACACTCAATGAGCCGACGTGGCAACTGCCACGACAATGCCGTGGCAGAGAGCTTCTTCAACCTGCTCAAACGCGAACGCATTCGGCGCCGGACCTACAAAACACGCGAGGAAGCACGGCAGGATGTGTTCGATTACATCGAGATGTTCTACAACCCGGTGCGCAAGCACGTCAGGAACGGCATGCTGTCGCCCGTCGAGTTCGAACGGCAGCAGATTTTGAAAGCCAAAGGCGTCTAGAAAACTAGGGGCTATTCAGTGTGCCCGTCACCTAGAGGGCCCAAATCCGATCCTCATACCGAGGTGGCCACTGTGAAATGCCGACGGAATTGCGCTCTTCAGCGCCCGCCGCGGGGCTCGCGCACCGTCACCGTGCCCTTGCCGTCAAAAATCACCAGTAAATGGAGGTGCCCATCTGATGTGCAAACAGGCCGCATAACAACAACCGGGATTAGCTTAACTTAGCCGCCAAGCTGTCCAAGAAGGCGGGACCACCTCACCCAGCCGACCATCCAGTTGAAAAAGGTAGGCTATATGTCTATCCAGCCTTCAAGATGCCTCAACGATCAAGGAGCAGGCCTGCCATGATTTTGTCACTCTTGGAAAAGCTCAAAATTCGAGTGTGGCAGCGCAGTCAGTTTGACAGCCAACCGCTAAGAAAGCTTTTCCGAGAAAAATATCGGGTTGATGTAGGTTATTACAGCTATGGATGTTTTGACCAATGGCGGATGCCAGGCCCGATCAAAATAGGACGATACTGCTCGATTGCAAATTCCGTTCGCACAGTCCCGATCAATCACCCCTATGACGCCATCAGCACACACCCAATGCTTTACGAGAGAAAGTTCGGCGTTGTTGAAAAAAATATTCATTACGACGATCCTCTTGTTATAGAAGATGACGTTTGGATAGGACATAATGCCATTATTCTTCCCGGCTGCAAATTTATCGGCCGAGGATCAATCATTGGCGCAGGAAGTATTGTTACAAAACCTATACCCGCCTATTCGATTGTGGCAGGCAACCCTGCAAAGAAGCTTCGAGACCGCTTTACTACAGACATGATTGAGGCGATTGAAGCAAGTAGATGGTGGGAACTTGATGCACCCGAACTAAAGAAGGTTCTTGGTCAGAATCCCGAAGTCCTCCTCAAACCCAACCCAGCACTTCTAACAATTCTACATTCATAAAATGAAATAAAATCTAAAAATACAAACTCCCAATCACACTGGAGCTTCGTCAAGCATGACCGTCAGCATTTGCATCATCGCCTTTCGCAATGCGGAGGAAATCGCAACCTGCTTGGATGCGCTTGCTCTTTCGACCTATACTGATTTTGACGTTGTCGTGACTGAGAATGGCGGTGAAGCTGCATTCCAGGAATTGGTTAGTTGCCTGCCTCATCAGTTAACGGGCGGGCAAAAAGTCGAGTGCCTGTGTGCCCCCAGCAATCTGGGTTATGCTGGTGGGGTAAATCATTGCATAAAGGCGCGCCCAGACAGCGAGGCATGGTGGGTCGTCAACCCTGACACAACGCCAGACGCCGATGCATTGTCCGCTTTGATGCGCCGCGTGGCAAAAGGTGATGTGCATGCAGCGGGTAGCGTACTGTACCACCCCGATGGAAAGGTCCAGGCCTTTGGCGGCCTGTGGCGCGCAGCATTGGCCAGACCGGAATCCATGGGCATGGGAGCCAGGATCGAAGCGTCGATCGACCCTTTGGCTATTGAAGCTAGCATCAATTATATTTTGGGCGCCTCCCTGCTTGTTGATCGACAATTTGTTGAGCAGGTTGGCCTGATGCGAGAAGACTACTTCCTTTATTGCGAGGAAGTGGAATGGTGCCTGCGTGCCGTTAACATGGGCCTAAAGTTGGGTTTTGCACCAGATTCTCGGGTATGCCATGGCCAAGGCGGTACTACGGGGTCAGCCGCCCCCATTCGCCAACGCCCCAAATTACCTATCTATCTAGACGAGCGGAACAAGATCCATGTTGTGCGCGATACAAAGCCTTGGTTCCAGATAACCGCCATTCCTGCGACCTTTTTACTGCTCTGCATGCGCTATTTGCCAAAGCGCGCTTGGAAACAATGGGGCTATGCAGCGTCTGGCTGGTGGGCAGGCGTAAGGGGCGAGCGTGGAATCCCTGCCTGGCTTGGCTAGGAACTACGGCGCGAGCACACCTGAATAGCCCCTAGATTTCTGGACTTGATGGGGTGGACGCCCCCCGACGGCATTGATGTGCCATAGTGGAGGTGTTGAACACCACTTGAGGAGGCGTGAGGTGGTCCCGCCTTCTTGGCCAGTTTGGCGGCTGAGTTAAGCTAATCCCGGTTGTCGTTCATGCCGCCTGTTTGATCATCAGATCATGGGGGGCATGCCCCCCATGATCTGATTGTCTGATCCGCCGATAGGCCTCGACCGGGGTTCTTCCGGCCAGGCCCGAGTGCGGACGCTGGGTGTTGTAATAAGTAATCCACCGGCCAAGGCCAGCCCGCAACTCGGAGCCGGTCTCGAAGACATGGAGATAGACACACTCGTATTTCAGGGACCGCCAAAGCCGCTCAATGAAGACATTGTCCATCCACCGGCCCCGGCCATCCATGCTGATGCGGACCTCGGCCTCGCGCAGCACAGTAGTGAAAGCCCGCGACGTAAACTGGCTGCCTTGGTCGGTGTTGAAGATTTCCGGCTTGCCGAACCGGGCCAGCGCCTCCTCCAGCGCTGCGACACAGAAGCCGGCATCCATCGTGTTCGACAGCCGCCAAGCGAGCACCTTGCGTGTCGCCCAGTCCATGATCGCAACCAGGTACAGGAATCCGCGCCGCATCGGGATGTACGTCACGTCTGCGCACCACACGTGGTTGGGCCGCTCGATCGCCAGTTGGCGCAGCAAGTATGGATAGATCCGGTGCTGCGGGTGCGGATCGCTCGTGCGGGGGCGCTGGTAGATCGGCGTCAGCCCCATCTTCGCCATCAGACGCCGCACCCGACGGCGACCGACCTCGTGCCCGGCACGCCGCAGGTGCCGCGCCATCTGGCGGCTGCCGTACCATGGGCATTCCATGAAGGTCTCGTCGATCACCGTCATCAGCGCCAGCGTCTCGTCCGTCTCCGGGACCGGCGCGTAATA
The DNA here is from genome assembly GCF_004005905.1 of Novosphingobium umbonatum. Classification (GTDB taxonomy): domain Bacteria; phylum Pseudomonadota; class Alphaproteobacteria; order Sphingomonadales; family Sphingomonadaceae; genus Novosphingobium; species Novosphingobium umbonatum. The sequence goes on along the minus strand of NZ_SACO01000007.1, from coordinate 194,005 downwards.
ATACGACGAGCGGCTGATCCGCAGCAGGCGGCATTGCGCCGAGATTGACAGGCGTTGGTGAGCAGCTTCGACCATCGCCCGCCTTCGGTCCACGCTCATCGACCGAAGGCTTTCGCTAAAAAATCCCGCTCGACGACCAATTGCCCGATCTTGGCGTGCAGCTTTTCGACCTCGCTCTCGCTGACGGCCTTAGCCACATCGCCAGCCCCGGAGAACGTGCCTGCCATCCCGTCGATAGCCTGCCGTTTACAGGACGCGATCATCGTGTGGTGTACGCCATGCTTGGCTGCCAGTTCCGCCAGCGTCAGATCGCCCCGGATCGCTTCCAGCGCGACCTTGGCCTTGAAATCAGCGCTGTAGCGCTTCCTTGTCGTCTTCATTCCCGTACCAATCCTTCAGGTCGGGAGTAGCTTAACACCCTGTCCAGAAAACCGGCACCACCTCACTGTTGAGCGACTCACTATTTTTCGATCTTCCCGACATGTGCCACATGAGCGTCACGGTGTCAAGAGAAATAACCAATTTGGTTATTCGCTAGCGCTTGCGCCGTCCCGTGCCCCGCACTAAGCAAGTGGCGCAACTATCAGGGAATTTGCGGATGCTGCGCCGTCTCTACGATTGGACCATGGACAAGGCCACCGGCCGCTTTGCCGAAATCTGGTTAGCGATCTTCGCCTTTATGGAGGCAAGTTTCTTCCCGATTCCGCCCCATCCGGTGCTGGGCGTCATGTGTCTGGCCAATCCGCAAAAGGCGATTCGCTATGCCATCATCACCACGCTGGCCTCGGTGGCGGGCGGGTTGCTGGGCTATGCGATCGGCCATTATGCCTTTGCGCTGCTGGGCGATCAATTGCTCAACGCGCTGCATCTCAAGGCCAGCTTCCCCTATGCCGCCTGCAAATTGCGCGGCGAGGCAGGCTTTATCGCCATCATCGCCAAGGGCGCCACGCCCATCCCCTTCAAGCTGATCACCATCACCGCCGGTTTCATCGGCATGCCCATCGGCAAATTTGTGCTGGCCAGCGTCATCTCGCGCTCGATCAGCTTCCTGATCGTGGGCATCCTGTTCCGCCTGTTCGGCGCGCCGATCAAGGCCTGGATCGACAAATATCTGGCGCTGGCCGTGGCGGGCTTCGTGGCTTTGGTAGTGGCGGGCTTTGTCGCTGCCGCAATGCTGGGCGGGCACAAGAGCGCGGTGGCGGATGAATGCACGGGGGTGACGCTGGAATCTTTATCGACGATGAAATAAACGCCGAAACATTCCACAAAAAAGCCTGCGGTGCCAAAGACAGCACCGCAGGCTTTTTCATAGCCTCAAGGCAAAGGGATCAGATGATCCCGACCCGCTCGCCCGCTCGGGTGAACATGCCGATGATCGTCTGTACCTGTTCGGCGCTATGCAGCGCGCAGAGCGAGCAGCGCAGCAGCGTCATACCAGCCGGCGTTGCCGGCGGACGGGCCAGATTGACGTAAAGCCCTTCATGCAGCAACGCTTCCCACATGGCCGCGCCGCGTTCCAGATCGGGCATAATCACCGAAATGATCGCGCTCTGCGGCTCGTCGGTGCCCAGCTGGAAACCCTTGTCGCGCAGGCCCTTGTGCAGGGTGCGGCTGTTTTCCCACAGATGCGCCCGCTTGTCGGCGGCATGCATCAACTTGCGCACGCTGGTCGCGGCCGTCGCCACCACGCTGGGCGGCAGGCTGGCGGTGAACACATAGGGGCGGCAAACGAGACGCATGATCTCGAACTTGGGATGGTTGGAAACGCAGAAGCCGCCAACCGTGCCCACCGACTTGGAGAAAGTGCCGATCACGAAATCGACATCATCCAGACAGCCCTGATCCTCGGCCACGCCGCGCCCGTTGGGACCGATAAAGCCCATCGAATGGGCCTCGTCCACCAAGACCATCGCGCCATATTTCTTGGCAACCGCAATCATGTCCTTCAGCGGGGCAATATCGCCCAGCATGGAATAGACGCCTTCCAGAATGACCAGCTTGCCCGCATCCTCGGGCAGACGGCGCAGACGGTTTTCCATCGCGGCCAGATCATTATGCTTGAAGGGCACCACTTCGGCATTGCCCATCTTGCAGCCGTCCCAGATCGAGGCATGGCTGTCGATGTCGAGGATGATATAGTCACCCTTGCCCGCAATCGTGCTGATGATCCCCAGATTGGCCTGATAGCCGGTGGAGAACACCATGGCGTGCTTCATGTCATAGAATTCGCAAAGCGCCGCTTCCACCGCCTTGTGCCCGGCATAGGTGCCGTTCAGCACGCGGCTGCCCGTGGTGCCCGAACCAAAATCGTCAAAGGCCTGCTTGCCCGCCGCAATCACATCGGGGTCAAAGGTCATGCCCATGTAATTATAGGTGCCGAGCAGGATCGTCTCGCGCCCGTTGCACATGGCGACCGTTGGCGAAACCACCTTTTCCATCACCAGATTGAACGGATCGGTCACGCCGGTGGCAAGCAGAGCCTCGCGCTGGGCGATGATGGGGTCGAATTTGGAAAACAGATCGGTCATGATCAGGCCTGCAACTTCACCACGGCATCGACCAGCTGTCCAAAGGTCTCGATCTCGGCCTGCTGGTTCATGGAAATGATGATGTCGAACTCGTCTTCAATGGCGGCAACGAAATCCATCACCGTCAGGCTGTCAAATTCCAGATCGCCGGCAAAGCTGGTGGCGTCGGCAATGGCAACGCCCTTCTTGTTGAAAGGTTCGATCAGACGGAGAATCGTCTCTGCGGTGGCTTCGCGGGTCATGCGCTTCCTCGTGCAAGGTTTACAGGTCAGCGCTGTGGCCGACAATTGCGGCGCAAAAGCGGCGAAAGGGGGCAAAAGTCAAGCGGTGCGGATTCTTAACCCGCCGCTCTTAACCCGCCACCGCCCCCACCTGCGCCAGCAAGCCTTTCACCGCCGCCATAAACGGGCCAATCGACACCGGCTTGGCCAGATAGCCTTCCGCACCAGCCTGACGGATGCGCTCCTCATCCCCCTTGCCCGCATAGGCGGTCACCGCCAGCACAGGGATCGGGCGCAAGGCAGGGTCCAGCTTGGCCGCCTCGATCAAGTCCAGACCCGAAATATTGGGCAGTTGAATGTCCATAATGATCAAATCGGGCACAAAACTGCGCGCGCTTTCCAGCGCGACACGCCCGTCACCCACCGGTTCCACCACATAGCCCTGACTTTTCAGGACATCGCAGAACAGCTTGCGATTGAGGTCATTGTCCTCGACAACGAGTATCCGCTTTGCCATGCGCCTGTCTGCGTCCTGATTCCCACCCCGATGGCGCAGGCTCTAGGGCCATATGAGGAGGCTGACAATTCTCCGCGACCGCGAAATGAAAGATAGTGATCCATTTACCCTCGCCCTTTCGGCATTGGGGTGGATTCTGTCCGATGAAAACCATGCCGACCGTTTTCTGGCGCTCACCGGCGTCAGTCCGGACGAGCTGCGCGCCCGTTTGAACGAGGAAAGTGTGCTGGTGGCCGTGCTCGATTTCGTGCTGGCGCATGAACCGGACACCATCGCCTGTGCGCAAGCGCTCAACATTGAACCGCAAGTTCTGGTGGCGGCGCAGGCCCAACTGGCCGATAGGGGCCGCCACGGTATGGATGCCGATTGGGGAGCATGACGGCATGAGCCGACCTTTGATTATTTCCGACTGCGATGAAGTGTTGCTGCACATGATCGCCCCGTTCAAAAGCTGGCTGGCGCAGGTGCATGACATCACCTTCACCATGAACGGCAATGATTTCAGCAAGTCGATGCACCATCCCGATGGCAGCGCGGTGGAAACACGCGATATGTGGCGGCTGCTCGGCGCTTTCTTCGACACCGAAATGCACCGCCAGACGCCGATTGCCGGCGCGGTGGAGGCGATCAAGACGCTGCAGACCGATGCCGATGTGGTGATCCTCACCAATCTGGAGAACCATCGGCAGGAGGCCCGCGTCCAGCAACTGGCCGATTTCGGCCTCTCCTTGCGGGTCTTCACCAACCAAGGCCCCAAAGGCCCTGCCATCCGCGCCATCCTGTCCGAATATCAACCCAGCCGCGCGGTCTTCATCGACGATATTGCCCAGCACCATGGCTCGGCCGCCGAAATCACCCCCGACATCCACCGCCTGCATCTTTGCGGCGAACCTTTGCTGGCCCCGCATATCCCCTGCGCCCATGTCGCAGGCCACGCCCATGCCCGTATAGACAGTTGGGCAGAGGCGCTTCCCTGGATCACAAGAACTTTGCATGGAGAATGAAATGAGCGATTCTGTTGAAGCCCGTCTGGCCGAACTGGGCCTGACCCTGCCCGTGGCGGCGGCCCCCGTGGCGGCCTATGTACCGGTGGTGGTGGCTGGCGGCCTGGCCCATGTGTCGGGCCAGCTGCCTTTCGTCGATGGCGCGCTGGTCACCGGCCGTCTGGGCGACAATGTCAGCACCGAACAGGGCTATGAAGCCGCCCGCGCCTGCGGCCTGATGCTGCTGGCCCAGTTGAAGGCCGCTTTGGGCTCGCTGGACCGCGTGGAACGCATTGTGAAGCTGGGCGCTTTCATCAATTCCACCGGCGATTACACCGACCAGCCCAAAGTGGCCAATGGTGCCAGCGAATTGATGGCCGCCGTGTTTGGCGATGCTGGCAAACATGCCCGCAGCGCGGTGGGCGTGCCGGTGCTGCCCCTGGGCGCGGCGGTCGAAGTGGACGCCATTGTGGCGGTGCGGGACTAAACCATGGGTGACGGGGCGGGCGGTGACGGCGCAGGCGGATTGACAGCGAGATTGCTGCCTTCCGTGGGCGAGCTGCCCGCCTCGGCATGGGATGGGCTGGATGCCAGCGCCAACCCTTTCACCTCCCATGCTTTCCTTTGCGCCATGGAGGATTCAGGCAGTGTAGGCGGCAATAGCGGCTGGACACCCGCCCCTATCGTGATCGACCGGCCCGATGGCACTTTGCTGGGCGCCCTGCCCGCCTATATCAAGGCGCATAGTCAGGGCGAATATGTGTTCGATCATAGCTGGGCCGATGCATGGCAGCGGGCTGGCGGGGAATATTACCCCAAGCTGCAAATCGCCGCCCCTTTCACCCCCGCCACCGGCCCGCGCATTTTAACGCAGGACTTGGCACTCGCCCCCCTGCTGCTGCGCGCGGCGGAACAGGTCTGCGCGCAGGCCGAGCTTTCCTCCGCCCATGCCACTTTCATCGCGCCCGAACAGGTGCCCCTGTTTGAAGCGGCGGGCTGGCTGATCCGGCATGATATCCAGTTCCACTGGACCAACCGCGATTATCGGCATTTCGACGATTTTCTGGCCGATCTCTCGTCTGACAAGCGCAAGAACCTGCGCAAGGAACGCGCCAAGGCGCAGGACGGGGTGGAGATTCGCCACCTGACCGGCGACCAGATTCGCCCCGAACATTGGGATGCCTTCTGGCTGTTCTATCAGGACACCGGCAACCGCAAATGGGGCCGCCCCTATCTGACGCGAGAGGCCTTCGACCTGCTGGGCGAGCGCATGGGGGAACGCATCCTGTTGGTCATGGGTTTTATCGAGGGCAAGCCGGTGGCCGGAGCGCTCAATTTCATCGGGCCGGACGCGCTCTATGGCCGCTATTGGGGCGCGGTGATCGACAAGCCCTTCCTGCATTTCGAACTATGCTATTATCAGGCGATTGATGCCGCCATCGCGCTGGGCCTGCCCCGCGTCGAGGCTGGCGCGCAAGGGGCGCATAAATTGGCGCGGGGCTATGCGCCATGCCGCACCACATCGGCGCATTATATCGCCCATGCCGGTTTTCGCGCCGCCGTGGCCGATTTCCTGCAACGCGAACGCGCCGGCGTCGCGCAGGATCAAAACTTTCTGGAAACCCGCACGCCCTTTCGCAAGGGCTGCTGAAAGGGTTTACGCCGCCTTGCGGGCGATGCTTGCCAGCCATTCGCGCGCGCGGCGCTGGGCTTCGGCAATCTCGCGCGCGGTCATGTCATCGGCCACTTCGGCGCGGCATACCTGCGCCTCTTCATGTCCAGCCACCGCCGCCAGATTGAACCATTTATGCGCTTCGACCAAATCGCAACCCACACCATGGCTGCCGGTGGAATAGACCACGCCAAGGTCGAAATAGGCGATCGTGTCGCCCGCCTGGGCCGCCGCCAGACAGCGCGTCAACAGCGCCGCCGCAGCTTTGTCACTAACCTCTATGTTATCCTGTCCGAACGGTGCCCAATTGTAACCCATGTCCTGCTTCCTGATTCTGCTATCATGCGCCAAGACTGGCCCTGCGTGGTCAAGATAAGGTTAATATCCGGCAAGGTTTTGCCGATACGGGTTAACACGTAACCATTTGGGCTAGACTTTACCTGCCTCTGTAAAAGCCCATCCGCAAAATTGCGGTGATTGGCGCGCAAAGAAATCAAGTTTGCCGCTTGTGGAGATTTCGGCTGCAAACTATAGGCCGCTTCATACCGGCTCGGCAAAGTGGCTGGGGCTGGTGTCGCCAAAATTTGGCGTAACAGCATTACGGAGGGTAAAGATGGCGAGTGGTCTGGCGGACGATATCGACGTCCTCGTCAAGGCAAGACGTTCTCTGGCCGGAGACTACGTCCCTTCCGAAGATGAAGAATATATGTGCGAGGCGCAGCAGGACTATTTCCGCCGCCTGCTGCAGCAATGGAAAAAGCTGATCCTGAGCGCTTCGGCCGATACGCTGAACCAGTTGCAGGAAGGGCCGCTGCGCGAACCCGACCTCAATGATCGCGCCAGTTCCGAAACCGATTGGGGCATCGAATTGCGCACGCGGGACCGCCAGCGCAAATTGATCGCCAAGATCGATTCGGCCATCCGCCGCATCGAGGCCAATGAATATGGCTATTGCGAAGTGTCGGGCGAACCGATCGGCCTTGGCCGTCTGATCGCCCGCCCCATCGCGACGATGACGGTGGAAGCGCAAGAGGCGCACGAGCGCCGCGAGCGCGTTTCGCGCGACGATTAATCGACAAAAGCTTAACCGGCATCACGAGCAAACACGTAGATGTTAACGCTTTGTTGATGCCGGACAGCCTAGGCTGAACCTGTTCAAAGGCCGATTCTTGCCCGTGGCGCCCCTTGGGCCCACCGGCTTGGCCGAAGAGGGCAGAAAGCAAGCCATGGCGATCAGTGACAATCCCCAACGCGGAACCGGACGCGACAGCCTGTTCCTGCTGGCCAATCTGCGGGTGGAGGGCAGTGATGCCTTGCACAGCGTGCGCATCCGCAACCTCTCGCGCGGCGGCCTGATGGCCGAGGCCAGTTTGCGGGTCATTTGCGGATTGCCGGTACAGGTGGAATTGCGCCAATTGGGCTGGATCGATGGCGTAGTCGCATGGGTGCAGGACAACCGTTTCGGCATCGCCTTTGATGAAGAGGTCGATCCAGTATTGGCCCGCCCGCAGCATACGGCCGAACCCCATGCCTGTTTCACCCGCCTGCGCACACCGGCCAGCGCGCTGCCCACAGCTGGCTTGCTGCGCAAGGTTTGATCGCTGCGACACTTGCTGTAGGGTAAGGCTATGAAGCCGAGCCCTCTTTTCAAGCTGGCCCCATTCTCCAGCCTGACCTGCGCCGCTGCGCTACTGGCCAGCCTGACCGCTTGTCACAAGGAAACCAACCAGGCCCTGCGCGTGGCGGTGATTGGCGAAGGGGAGTTGGACGCCAATCCGGTTGCGGCTGACATGCTGGAGGCCGCGGGGCAAGAAGGGCTGGTGGCGCTGGACGAGCAGGGCCGCGTGGTGCCCGCCCTCGCCGACCGCTGGATCGTCACCGATGATGGTCTCAGCTATATTTTCCGCCTGCGCGATAGCGCGGCCCCCGACGGCAGCCCTTTGACCAGCGAATCGGTGCGCAATGCGCTGCGTCAGACCATCGCCGCCACCAAGGACACGCCGCTGGGGCTGGAACTGGGCGTAGTGGATGAAGTGCGGGCGATGGCGGGCCGCGTGGTGGAAATCCGCCTGACCCACCCCATGCCCGATTTCCTGCAATTGATGGCCGAACCTGCACTGGGTCTGCGCTGGCGCGGGCGGGGCACTGGTCCGATGCGGATCAAGAGTAAGGATGGGTTGCTTTGGCTGACCGCCCTGCCCCCGTCGGAACGCGGCCAACCCATGCCCGAAAACTGGCAGGCGACCACCCGACCGGTTACCCTAGTGCAAAAACCGGTGGAAGCGGCGCTGGCTGATTTGGGCGCCGGGCGGGTCGATCTGGTGCTGGGCGGCAGCTTTGCCGATGCTGCACGCATTCCCAACGGGCGGCTCAGTCGCTTGCAGGCCGGATTTGATCCGGTGGCTGGCCTGTTCGGGTTGAAGGTGGAGAATGAGCAGGGCTTCCTCGCCCTGCCCCTCAACCGCGAGGCCTTGGCCATGGTGATCGACCGCGTCGCCTTGGGGCAGGCTCTGGGGATCGCCGGATTCGTGCCGAACACCCGCCTGCTGCCCATGGCGCTGCGCGGCGATGACAAGAGCGAGCGCTGGTCCGATTATGACATGGAAGGGCGCCAAAAACTCGCAATGCAGCGAATCAGTCGGTGGAATGCGGTGCATCCTGAAAGGGTGCGGCTGCGGCTGGCGCTACCAAAAGGGCCGGGCGCAGATATTCTGGCCACACGAATTACGCAGGACTTTGGCAGTATTGGTGTTGAAATAGAAAGAGTTAACATCAAAGACCCTGCCGACCTCCGACTATTGGACCAGGTGGCACCTTACGCAAATCCCGCTTGGTATTTCCACGTTTTGCACTGCCGCGCGAACCAAGATTGCTCGACAGAATCAGATATTTTGATCGAAAAAACTTCCGAAACCAGCGCTTCGGAAACGATTGCACTTTACGCCGAAGCGGAGCGATTAACCCTTAGCGCGAACGTTTTCATCCCGCTGGGCCTGCCGGTCCGCTGGTCCGCAAGTGCCGGATCGGTTCACGGTTTTTCCTTTAATACTCATAGTTTACACAATATCTATCCTATGAGCCAATTGGGGAATTAAGGCTAAATGCCTAATTCACAAGCCATTTCATGCCTCCGATTTGACGCTTTACGCTAAATTAACCTTTTGCGTTCATCTATCGCATGGTTAATAGGTGGCTGTGCCCGGAAGAGGTCGCAACCGCAGAAACCGGGGTTAATAGGGGGCAAACCCATATGCGCGTTTTGTTGATAGAAGATGAGCCTACCACGGCCCGAGCTATCGAATTGATGCTCACCACCGAAGGCTTTAACGTATACTCGACCGATCTGGGCGAAGAAGGCCTCGATCTGGGCAAGCTGTATGATTACGATATCATCCTGCTGGATCTCAACCTGCCCGACATGCATGGCTATGACGTGCTGAAAAAGCTGCGCGTCGCCAAGGTGCAAACGCCGGTGCTGATCCTGTCGGGCATTTCGGAAATGGACAGCAAGGTCCGCAGCTTCGGCTTTGGCGCCGATGACTATGTGACCAAGCCTTTCCATCGCGAAGAACTTATCGCCCGTATTCAGGCGGTTGTCCGCCGTTCCAAGGGCCATTCGCAAAGCGTTATCCGCACCGGCAAGCTCTGCGTCAATCTGGACGCCAAGACGGTGGAAGTGGACGGCGCCCGCGTGCATCTGACCGGCAAGGAATATGCCATGCTGGAGCTGCTCTCGCTGCGCAAGGGTACCACGCTGACCAAGGAAATGTTCCTGAACCACCTGTATGGCGGCATGGACGAACCCGAACTCAAAATTATCGACGTTTTCATCTGCAAGCTGCGCAAGAAACTTGCCCATGCCTGCGGCGGCGAAAATTACATCGAAACCGTGTGGGGCCGTGGCTATGTGCTGCGTGATCCCGGTGAGGATGCCGTCGCCGCCTGAGCGAAGTCCCCCACCCCCGATTAACCGCAGCGGCCCGCCCCTATGGGGTGGGCCGTTTGTGGTTTAAGGGCCCTTGGCTGCGCCCTACTTGACCCTTGGCCCAACGCCTGCCATCGGCGGCGCAAATTCGCAGCAGGCACCGATATGACAGCATATAAAGAAGGCGATCCCACCACATTGAACCGGCTCTATGGCCGCTCCAAGGGCAAGCCCTTACGCGCGGGCCAACAGGGTCTGGTGGATACGCTATTGCCGCAAATCGCCGTGCCGCTGGAAGGCGAGGTCACCGCCAAGCGCCTATTTGGCGAAGACCGTCCGTTGCATTTCGAGATCGGTTTTGGCGGGGGCGAGCATATGGCCTATCGCGCCGACATGCTGCCCGACCATGGTTTTATCGGCGCCGAACCTTTCATCAATGGCGTGGCGCAGGCGCTGACCCATGTCGATGGCGGGCGCAATTCCGAAGGCGTGGCCCAGCATCCGCCTCTGCCCAATGTGCGGATCCATCATGGTGATGCGTTGGAAGTGCTCAGCCGCATTCCCGATGGCTCGCTGTCTTTCCTCTATCTACTGCATCCCGATCCCTGGCCCAAGGCGCGCCATGCCAAGCGCCGGATGATGAATGACGGACCGGTGGATATGTTCGCCGCCAAGCTGAAACCGGGTGGCGAATTCCGCTTTGGCACCGATCACGATGTCTATTTGCGCCACGCCTTGATGGTGATGCGCCGCCACAAGGACCAGTTTGAATGGCTGGCGCAGGAGCCCAAGCATTTTCAGGTGCGCCCCAGCGGCTGGCCCGAAACCCGTTACGAGCACAAGGCCCGCACGGTTTACGGCCATGAGGTCTGGTATTTCCGCTATCGTCGCAAAGCCTGAGCACCATCCACGACGGGCAAAAAAAGGGCCAGCCCGAGGGCTGGCCTTTGGAAGTTTGGGAGAGGATGCCTGAAAGGCGTGTTCCTTATTGCGCTGCAGCATGATTCTCGCAAATGCAAAGGCGCCAAGAACTGTTGCGTTTCGCGCAACCAACACCTCTCCCTTCCCCTAAGCGCCCAAATGGCTCTACAAGCCGCGGATGCATTCCTCCCCCGAATCCCCGCTCTGGTCCCACCGCCGCGAAAGCTGGACCGCGCAGGCCGAAGACGCCCGCGACTATGCCGATATTGATTATGCCCGCGTCATCCATTCGGCCTCTTTCCGCAGGCTTCAGGGCAAAACGCAGATCCTCAATCTGGGGGACAGCGATTTTTATCGCACCCGCCTGACCCATTCACTGGAAGTGGCACAAATTGCCGGTGGCCTTGCCCGCCAATTGGCCAAGGATGTGCCCGAGCATTCCGCCGCCCCGCTGCTGCCCGATCGCAGCCTGATCCATGCCATCGGCTGCACCCATGATTTCGGCCACCCGCCCTTCGGCCATGGCGGCGAGGTGGCGCTGAACTATTGTATGCGCGATGCGGGCGGGTTTGAGGGCAATGGGCAAACCTTACGCATTCTGGCGCGGCTGGAGAGTTTCTCGCAAAGCGCAGGGGCCAATCTGTCGCGGCGGATGATGCTGGGCGTGCTGAAATATCCAGTAGCCTTTTCCGCCGTTGCCAATCCCGATCTACGCCCCGCGCTGCTCTCCGGCCCCAGCACCCTGCGCCTGATCGATGCAAGCGCCAGCAAGCCACCCAAATGCTATCTCGATAGCGAGGCTGATGTGGTGGAGTGGATCTGCCAGCCTTTGTCTGACGCAGACCGCGCCCTGTTCCAGAGCCACACCCCGCAACCGGGCAAGCATGGCAAGGCGCTGCATAAATCGCTCGATTGCAGCATTATGGATGTGGCCGACGACATTGCCTATGGCGTGCATGATCTGGAAGACGCCATCGCGCTGGACCTGATCACGCGCGACAGCTTCGCCCGCGCCGTGGCCGACCATTGCCCCAGCTTTCTGGACGCGATGAAGGCCAAATATCCGGGCGAGAGCGCGAATGATGTGTTCGGCCATATGCTCGAAGGCCTTTTCGGCGGCGAGGGTACGCGCAAGCGCTTTATCGGGCGCTTGGTCCATCATTTCATCACCGCCGTCGATTTCGTGGAAATGCCCGAGTTTGCCGAGCCTTTGCTGCGCTGGCGGGTGGCGATGCGTGGCCCACAGCGCGCCTTCCTCTCGGTCTTGCAACAATTGGTGGTGCGCGAGGTGATCACCAGCCCCGCCGTGCAGCATCTGGAATTCAAGGGCCAAACCATGGTGGTCGCCGTGTTCGAGGCGATGCAGGCCGATCCTGCCCGCCTGCTGCCGCGCGAGGTTCTGGCGCGCTATGACGCCGCAGGAGGCGCTCCACGCGTCATCTGCGACTATGTGGCTGCCATGACCGACACTGCCCTGCTCAAGAACTATGAGCGGCTGTTCAGCCCGCGCATGGGCTCTGTGTTCGACCGGATCTAACGCCCGATGGCGCTGCCCGATCTGGAAGGCTTGGCGATCTTTGCCAAAGTGGTGGACACCGGCTCCTTCGCCGCCGCCGCCGAGGCGCTGGGCCTGTCCAAACCCACCGTGTCCAAAGCCATGGCGCGGCTGGAGGGGCGGCTGGGCGTGCCTTTGCTCCACCGTACCAGCCGCCGTCTGGCGCTGACCGAGAGCGGGCGCAGCGTGTTGGACAAGGCGCGGCGCATTCTGGCCGATGGGGAGGCCGCCGAGGCGCAGGCCCGCGATGAAGGCGATGTGCCGCGCGGGCTGGTGCGGCTGGCCGTGCCGATGAGCTTTGGCCTGCGCCATGTCGCGCCTTTGCTCACCGAATTTCTGGCCGCTTATCCGCTGGTGCAGGTGGAGCTGGACCTGTCCGACGCGCTGGTGGATGTGGTGGGCGGCGGGCATGATGTGGTGCTGCGCATCGCGGGGCTGGAGGATTCTTCGCTCAGGGCGCGGCGGCTATGCAAGGTCGCGCGGCCCTTGGTGGCCTCGCCCGCCTATCTGGCCGCCCATGGCACGCCCCAACATCCGCGCGACCTTTCGATGCATCTCGGCCTGCTCTACACCAATCTGGAAAACCCCGCGCAATGGCGTTTCACCCATGCGCAAGAAGGGGACTATATCGCCCATCTGCAAGGGCGACTGGGCGCGAACAATGCCGATGCATTAACCCCTGCCCTGCTGGCGGGCCAAGGAATCGCGCTACAGCCCGATTTCATGGTGTGGGACCATCTGGCCAGCGGGGCGCTGGTCGAAGTCATGCCCGATTGGCGTGTCAGCGATATTGCGCTGCATCTGGTCACCCCACCGGGCCGTTTGCGGCCAGCGCGGGTGCAGGTGTTGATCGACTTTCTGGCCAGTCATCTGGGCAAGGCGCCCTGGGTGCGGGAACGAGCCTAAGCCCGCCCCCGACGCCATCCCTTAACGCACCGCATATTCCAGCGGGTCGACCAGCCCCGCCTCGGCAAAGCCACCCAGACGCAGGCGGCAAGAATCGCATTCCCCGCAAGCCTTGCCATCGGGCTGCGGGTCATAACAGGACCAGCTCATGCCTGCATCCAGCCCCAGCCGATGCGATTCGCGGGCAATATCCGCCTTGGACATGAATTGCAGCGGGGCATGGATGGTGAAATCACCGCCCTCTGCCCCCGCCTTGGTGGCCAGACGCGCCAGATCGGTAAAGCCCGAAATGAATTCCGGACGGCAATCGGGATAGCCCGAATAGTCCAGCGCATTGACGCCAATGAACACATCCTGCGCGCCCAAAGCCTCGGCCCAGGCCAAAGTGAGCGAGAGGAACACCAGATTACGCGCGGGAACATAGGTGACGGGAATGTCTTCCCCCACCCCTTCCTTGGGCACATCAATATCCGCTGTCAGCGCCGAACCGCCAAATTGGCGCAGGTCCAAAGGCAGGATCACATGGCGCTTGGCCCCCAGATGTTTGGCCAACACGGTGGCGGCATCCAGTTCGCAGGCATGGCGCTGGTTGTAATTGATGGTCAGCGCATAAAGCTCATAGCCCGCCTCAAGCGCCAGCCCTGCGGAAACCATCGAATCCAGCCCGCCCGACAGCAACACCACCGCCTTGCGACCATCAACCTTGGCAATCGGCCCCATGGGTCAAACCTTTCCTTCAATCTCGATCGGGAACAGCTTGGAGCAGAAGGCGCAATCCACCGTGATCACGCCCGCCTCGTCGCGCATTTCGGCCAGTTCTTCCGGCGCGAAACGGCTCAGGATCTGGCGGTAATGCTCGGGCGAACAGCGGCACCCACGCGTCAGCGCCTCATCCTCCAGCACGCGCACTTCCGATTCCTCGTGGAACAGGCGCCACACCAAAGTGTCGAGCGGCAAGTCACGATCGGTCAATTCCGCGTCCGAGGTCGTCCCCGCCAGCGCGGCCAGATGGTCCCATTGCGGATGGTCGAGCTGGACATGGAGACGCTCGCGCCCCTCTTCGCCCTCGGGCAGATGCTGGATCAGCAGACCACCGGCCACCCAGTGCCCATCCTTGCCCTTGTGGCTGGCCACGCGGATCAGGGTCGGCACCTGTTCGGATTGCACGAAATAATGCGCGCAGGCCTCGCTCAGGCTCTCGCCTTCCAACGGAACCACGCCCTGATAGCGCTGCCCCGTCACGGCCAGATCGAAGGTGATCGCCAGATAGCCCTTGCCAAGCAGATCACCCAGTGCGGGTTCCTCCGGCAGTTGAGCATAGCGCGCTTCATCATGGCGGATATAGCCGCGCAATTCACCATTGCGGTAATCGCAGACCAGCATGTCCACCACGCCCGCCTCGGTCTGGGCCTGCATGGTCAACTGGCTGTCACGGTCCTTTAGCAAGGAGCCGAGCAGCGCGGCCAGCACCAAAGCCTCGGCCAGCAGCTTGCCGATCGCGGGGGGATAGTCATGGGCGGACTGGACCAGATCCAGCACCGGCCCCAGCCTGACCACCCGCCCGCGCCCGTCACGCTGCGGCACCGTAAAGTGCAGAACTTGATCCATCAGATCTGCCCGAAAGCCCAGCGCAGCACGGACTTTTGCCCGTGGATACGGTTTTCGGCCTCATCCCACACCACGCTTTGTGCCGAATCGATCACCTCGTCGGTCACTTCCTCGCCGCGATGCGCCGGCAGGCAGTGGAGGAACAGGGCGCCTGGCGCGGCCTTGGCCATCAGGGCTGCATTGACCTGATAGGGCTCCATCGCCTTGATCACAGCCTCGCCACCGGGCTGGCCCATGGACACCCAAGTGTCGGTGACGACGACCTGCGCGCCGGACGCGGCTTCTGCGGCATCCTGCGTAAAGCTGATCTGCGCGCCCAAAGCGCGGGCGGCGGCCACAAAGGCAGGGTCCGGCTCATAACCGGCAGGGCCACCCACGCGGATGTTAAAGCCCAACAGGCCCGCCGCCTCGATCAGCGAGTGGAGCACATTGTTGCCATCGCCCAGCCAAGCCAGTTCCATCCCCGCCAGCTTCACGCCGCGCTCGGCCAGAGTCAGCAGGTCGGCCACGATCTGGCACGGATGCGAAGCATCGGTCAGGCCGTTGATCACCGGAACGCTGGCATAATGGGCCAGCTCCTCGATTTTGGCGTGATCATTGGTGCGAATCATAATCGCATCCACCATCCGGCTCAGCACGCGGGCGGTGTCGGCAATCGTTTCGCCACGGCCCAATTGCATGCCCCCGGCGTCCATCACAATCGCGCTGCCGCCCAGCTGACGCATGGCCATGTCGAAAGACACGCGGGTGCGGGTGGAGTTCTTTTCAAAGATCATCGCCAGCACGCGGTCAGCCAAAGGCGCGTCGGCATCGACCCGCCCCTTGGCCCAACCGGCGCGCGCTTCCTTGCGAGCCTGCGCATCGGCCAGAATAGCCCGCAGCGCATCGCTGCCCGCATCGGCAAGGTTCAGAAAATGCCGGGTCATTATGCCGCTTCCTCGGGGCTATAGCTGGCAGCGCCCGCCGACAGCTTGTCCATGAATTCGTCGATATGACTTTCGTCAATCACCAGCGGGGGCAGGATACGCATGGTCTTGTCGCCCGCCGAAACGCAAAGCAACTGGTGATTGTCGCGCAGATGGGCCACGAAAGGACGCGGCTCCATCTTCATCTTTAGACCCAGCATCAGGCCACGGCCCCGCACCAGTTCGAACATATCGGGATAATTGCCGATAAACTGCTCCAGACGGCCCGTCAGCTTCGCGCTCATATCGCGCACATGGGCGAGGAAGGGCTCATTGGCCACCGCGTCCAGAACGGCATTGGCCGCAGCCATACCCAAGGGGTTGCCGCCATAGGTGCTGCCATGCGTGCCCGCCACCATGCCGCGCGCGGCCTTTTCGGTGGCAAGGCAGGCGCCCAGCGGAAAGCCGCCGCCGATGCCCTTGGCGCTGGCCAGAATGTCGGGCACCACGCCGAACTGTTCATAGGCGAAGAAGGTGCCGGTGCGGGCCACGCCGCATTGCACTTCGTCGAAAATCAGCATCAGGTCATGCTCGTCACACAAAGCGCGCAGGGCCTGCAGGAATTCGTCGGTCGGGACTTTCACGCCCCCCTCGCCCTGAATCGGCTCGATCAAAATGCCGCCGGTGTTGGGGCCAATCGCGGCCTTCACCGCCTCCAGATCACCGAAATCGACATATTTGAAACCGGGCAGGATGGGCAGGAAGCCCTTATGCATCTTTTCCTGATTCGAGGCGCTGATCGTGCCCAAGGTGCGGCCATGGAAGGCCTCCTTGAAAGTGATCAGTTCATATTTGTCGAGATTGCCAACATGCTGGTGATAGGCACGCGCGGTCTTGATGGCGCATTCCACCGCCTCTGCGCCGGAATTGGTGAAGAACACCGTGTCGGCAAAGGTCAGTTCCACCAAACGGTCGGCCACGCTTTCCTGCTGCGGGCTGCCATAAAGGTTCGACACATGCATCAGCGTCGCGGCCTGTTGCTGGATCGCGCCGATCAGGCCTTCATGGCTGTGGCCCAGCAAATTCACCGCAATACCGCTGGCAAAGTCCAGATATCGGCGGCCATCCTCGCCAATCAGATGGCAATGTTCACCGCGCACCGGCCGAAAGGCGCAGCGGGGATAAACAGGCATCAGCGACGAAATAGACATCGATACTTCCTTTGCTTTCCAGATCGGGAGCCGGCGGGCGAACAGGCCAACCGGTTTGAACATTTGCCAGAATGAGGAACATTTCCCCAAGGACGACAGCAAGGTGATCCCGCGATTGCGCGGGTGACGCAAACGCGAAATGGCGGCGTGCCTGAACCGATTCGTTCAGACTCGCCGCCACTTGTGCGCGTTTATGCTGTCGCTGGCCCCCGGTCAAACCCGACCCTTAGGTCAGGCCCTTCCCTCGGGGGCGGTGCGTGCGGGGTTAACCCTGACGCGGCACCAGGTTAACCGCCGAGTACTTGCCTCGTCGATCGACCTCGATATCAAACTCCAGACGGTCGCCTTCGGCCAGCTCGCGCATACCCGAACGCTCGACAGCGCTGATATGCACGAAGGCATCGGGCTGGCCGTCATCACGGGTGATGAAGCCGAAGCCCTTCATGGCGTTGAAGAACTTGACCGTACCGGTGGCCTTGTCGCCCGTCAGCTGACGCTGGGGAGCAGCCGCCGCTTCGCGCTTGGGAGCTGCGATCACGTCGCCCACGATCGACAGATCGCTGGCCGATACCTTGCCGCCGCGATCCACCAGCGTGAATTCCAGACCCTGACCTTCAGCCAGGCTTTCCAGACCGGCGCGCTCAACAGCGCTGATGTGGACGAACACGTCTTCGCCGCCATCTTCACGCTGGATAAAGCCGAAACCCTTCTGGGCGTTGAAGAACTTGACCACGCCCTTGCCCTGGCCAACCACCTGGGCAGGCATGCCGCCGCCACGGGGAGCGCCACCGCCAAAGCCGCCGCCACGCGGGCCGCCGCCGAAGCCGCCGCGATCGCCGCCGCCGAAGCCGCCACGGTCACCACCGCCAAAGCCACCGCGGTCACCACCGCCGAAGCCGCCACGGCCACCGCCGCCAAAACGATCACCACCGCCGAAACGGTCGCCACCGCCCATGAACGGGTCGAAACTGTCTTCGCCGAACCCGTCGCGCTTGTCTCGGCCCCTGCCGCGACGTCCTCTATCGAAACCCATAAAACCGAACGTACCTTCGCTTCGCCCTGAACCACATCGCCTGATACGTGGACGAAACGCATCAGGTGACAGGGCAAGCAGCTGCGCCTGACGCACAGCCCTTTCCACTGCAATTTGCCACATAGCCCAAAAGTTTTGACATGGCGAACAGATTCGCAAGCCCAGCCCACGATTTGTCATTTTTCTGCCATGGCGACCAAAAAGCATCACTGCGGATCAATGGAAACTTGCCCCTTGGCCGCCTGTTCGGCACAGCAGCACCCATATTTCCCTGGCGGCCGCGCGTTTTTCACACAGTTCGGCCCGATTTCGCAAAGGAGTGCCAAGCCCCATGTTCCGCCAGCTCACCGACAGGGTCTTTGCCAGCCCGCAGATCACGCTAGACGATGTGGCACAGGCTGCCGAAGCCGGTTTTGCCCTGATCATCAACAACCGCCCCGAGGGTGAAAGCGATGACCAGACCCCCGGCGAGGTGATCGAGGCCGCCGCCAAGGCCGCAGGCATGGCCTACGTCGCAATCCCGATCAGCCATGCCGGTTTCAGCCCGACGCAAGTGGCTGCCATGGTCGATGCCTTGAAGCAGAATGAAGGGCCGGTTCTGGCCTATTGCCGCTCAGGCACCCGCTCCACCCTGCTTTGGGCTCTGGCTCAGGCCAGCACCGGCGCCGATCTGGACGGGGTGACGATGAAGGCGCTGCAGGCAGGCTATGATGTCAGCCCCGTGCGCCCGTTGATGGACATGCTGGCCGCGCAGGCCAAGTAAACCCTTCCTTCCTGCGCCCATAAAAAAGGGGCCGGAGCGGCTGGCTCCGGCCCTTTTAAGTTGGTCGTTCGCAGGAGGAACATCGGATGGCAGGTCCGGTTAGAGAGAGGAGGAGAGGAGGAAGTCCCTTCCCGAACCCGCCAAACTTGGAAAAACTTAGTAGTTGTAGGCGCGTTCGCCGTGTTCGGTGATGTCCAGACCTTCGCGCTCGGCTTCTTCCGAAGGACGCAGACCGAAGATCTTGTCGATCACGAAGTAGAGCACAGCCGAACCAACACCCGACCACACCAGCGTGACCAGCACAGCCTTGATCTGGGTGATGACCTGAACGGCCATGTCATACTTGCCGGCAACGGCGGGGAACACGGTGTAGTCGATCCAGCCCTGACCGCCCAGCGAGGGGTCAGCCACGATGCCGGTGGCGATGGCGCCGACGATACCGCCGATACCATGCACGCCGAACACGTCCAGCGTGTCGTCATACTTGAGCTTGCTCTTCACGGTCGAGACGAAGAAGAAGCAGATCGGCGAGACAACCAGACCCAGCACAACCGAGGTCATCGGATGGGCAAAGCCCGAAGCAGGCGTGATGGCAACCAGACCGGCCACAGCACCCGAAGCAGCGCCCAGCAGCGAGGGCTTGCCATGCTTGACCTGTTCGACAACCGACCAGCTGACAGCAGCGGCAGCGGTGGCAACGAAGGTGTTGATGAAGGCAAGAGCGGCCAGACCGTTAGCTTCCAGGTTCGAACCGGCGTTGAAACCGAACCAACCAACCCACAGCAGCGAGGCACCGATCATGGTCATGGTCAGCGAGTGCGGAGGGGTGGCTTCCTTGCCATGGCCCAGACGCTTGCCGATCATGATGCAGCCAACCAGACCAGCGATACCGGCGTTGATATGCACCACGGTGCCGCCAGCAAAGTCCAGAGCACCCCAGCCATAGAGCAGACCCGAGTCGGTGGGAGCGTCAGCCAGGAAGTCCGGACCGGCGAAATACCACACCATGTGGGCCATCGGGAAATAGACCAGCGTCAGCCACAGCACGGTGAAGATGATCAACGGCGTGAACTTGATGCGTTCTGCAAAGGCACCCACGATCAGCGCGGGGGTGATGCAGGCGAAGGTCATCTGGAAGATGACATAAACATATTCAGGCAGATAGACGTTGTTCGAGAAAGTCGCCGCATAGGTCGACGTCGTCACGCCCATCAGGAAGGCCTTGGAAAGACCGCCGAACAGCGCGGGGAACGGGCTGCCCGAAGAGGTGAAGGCCATCGAATAGCCCCAGCCAACCCAGCACAGGGCCGCGACCGAAACGATCATCAGCACCTGCATCAACAGGCTGAGCATATTCTTGGTGCGGACCAGACCGCCGTAGAACAGCGCCAGAGCAGGCACGCTCATCAACAGCACCAGCGCCGAGGAAACGAGCATCCATGCCACGTCGCCCTTGTTGACCATAGCGGCCTGAGCAGCAGCATCGGGCGCCTTGACCAGCGCAGCCTGGGCAAAAGCGGCGGAAGAAGCAAAGAGCGAAGCGCCCATAGCCCCGGCGCCGCACAAAATCTTGCGGATCATAGTGGGTTTACTCCTAAGGCTGGCGCCGGTCACAGCGCGATATCCCCGGTTTCGCCGGTGCGGATACGGGTTGCGGAAGCCAATTCGAGCACGAAGATCTTGCCATCGCCGATGGCTTCGGTGCTGGCGGCCTGCTGGATCGTTTCGACCACGCGCGGAGCCAGTTCGTCGCTGGCGGCGATCTCGATCTTCACCTTAGGCAGCATGTTGGTCGAATATTCGGCACCGCGATAAATCTCGGTCTGCCCCTTTTGCCGACCAAACCCTTTCACTTCGGACACCGTCAGACCGGCGACACCGAGAGCGCCGAGGGCTTCACGCACCTCGTCAAGCTTGAACGGCTTGATGATGGCGATGATGAACTTCATGCCTATCCCCTATTAGCCAATCCCGGCCCAGCGCCGGTTGCCAGATACTCAGCAAGGGGCGTGCCAATTTACGAAATCCCGCAAATTCGCGGCTTCGCGCTGGCCACTGCACGGATAAAGGCAGGGCAAAAGCCCGATTCTCGCGCAAGTGATTAAATTTTAGGCAGTGGTTTTCCGGATAGACTGCTTAAAATTTGCACCCGCTCCTGCACAATGGCGGCATGGATGATCAGCGGGGTGGAAAATCAATGATTGTCATATCCCCCGACGCCCCTCTATAAACCAACACAAATCAGGCTAGTTTCCTTAAGAAGTCATAGGTTTGAAGGACATTCCATCTAACCGTGACGATGCGGGGCGGCCAGAACACCCGCAAAACGCATCCCGTCTGACAAGAGCATGGTCGCCACACCGACGGCGTTGAAAACGGAGTTTGAAATATGTCGCTGCCAAACAGCCTGCCCTTTGTCAGCGTGATCGTGCCCCATTACAATGATCTCAACGGGCTCGATGCCTGCCTCAATGCCTTGATGGCGCAGACCTATCCGCGCGACCGTTTCGAGATCATCGTGGGCGACAACAATTCCCCGGTGGGCTTGGATGCGGTCTGCCAATTGGCGGGCGGCCGCGCGAAAGTCATCCATGCCCCGATCAAGGGCGCCGGTCCCGCGCGCAACGCGGCCGTGCCCCACGCCCGTGGCGAGATACTGGCCTTTACCGATTCAGACTGTATCCCCGAAAGCGAATGGCTGTCCGAAGGCGTCAAGGCGATGGAACATGCCGATTTTGTCGGGGGCGCGATGACGGTGCTGGTCCCGCAGGATCGTGCCAAAAACGGCGCGGAGGGCTTTGAAATGGTCTTCGCCTTCGACAACCGCAGCTATGTGGAAAAGCAGAAATTCACTGTCACCGCCAATCTGCTCTGCAAGCGCGATGTTTTCACCCATGTGGGCGAATTCCGCACCGAAGTGTCCGAGGACAAGGAATGGTGCCTGCGCGCGGGTGATATGGGCTATAAAATCGGCTATGCGGCCAAGGCGGTCGTGGGGCACCCTGCCCGCGCCGATTGGGAGCAATTGCGCAAAAAGTGGCAGAGGCTGAACGCGGAAGGCTTTGCCCTGTTCAAACAGCGCGGGGGCAAGTCGCTGGTCTGGCTACTGCGCACTTGGGCGCTGCTACCCTCCATCCCCCTCCACTCGATCAAGATCCTCACCAGCCCTGCCCTGAACGGGCTGGATGAAAAGTTGAAAGCCTGCGGCATGCTGATCCGCTGCCGCTTGTGGCGTTTTGTCGATGGCCACCGCTTGCTGATGCAATAACAGCTTGCAGCCCTTGGCGCTCTGTCACCAAGGGCTGCGACTTAAACTCAGCGCTCCTTGGTGGCCGAGAAGGTCAGTTCGGGGTTGCGCTCCTGCTGATAGGACACATCCCACACCGAGCGCGCCATGAACACCGGATCGCCATCGCGATCCTTGGCCAGATTGCTCTTGTTGAATTCGGCAAAGTCGCGCAGCGCGGCGTCCGATCCCTTGATCCAGCGGGCGGTATCAAATGGCGCGCCTTCCAGCACGGCGGCTACCTTATATTCAGCCTCCAACCGGCTGATCAGCACTTCAAGCTGCAACTGCCCCACCACGCCGACAATCCACTGGCTGCCGATTTCGGGATAGAACACCTGAATGACGCCCTCTTCCGACAGGTCGTCCAAAGCCTTGCGCAGCTGCTTGGTCTTGGTGGGGTCCTTCAACTGCACGCGGCGCAGGATTTCCGGCGCAAAATTGGGCAGGCCGGTAAAGCGCACCTTGTTGGCCTCGCTCAGCGTATCGCCCACGCGCAAAGTGCCGTGGTTGGGAATGCCGATGATGTCGCCGGGCATCGCCTCATCGGCAATCTCGCGGTCCTGCGCAAAGAACAGGATGGGCGAATGTACCGCCATCGGCTTGCCCGAACCCGAAGGGGTCAGCTTCATCCCGCGCTTGAACGTGCCCGAGACCAGACGCATGAAAGCGATGCGGTCGCGGTGCATGGGGTCCATATTGGCCTGCACCTTGAAGATGAAGCCGGTCACTTCCTTGTCCGTCGGCTCAATCACGCCTGCCTCGCCCAATGTATTGGAAGAGGGCTGCGGGCGCGGCGGCGGGGCCAGACGGGCAATCGCCTCGATCAATTCGGCCACGCCAAAATTCTTGAGCGCGGAACCGAAAAACACCGGCGTCAGATCGCCATGGCGATAGGCTTCCAGATCAAATTCGGGATAGCCCATCTGGCCCAGTTCGATCTCCTCGGCGAATTCGGCGGGCACGGGTTCATAGTCCACCTTGCCCAGAAATTCGCGGCTATCGCCTTCGGGGCGGCTGATCCTTCCACTGGCCAGATCAAGAATACCCTCGAACAGACCGCCCATGCCCACCGGCCAGCTTTGCGGGGACACGTCCAGCGCCAGCGCATCGGCCACTTCATCCAGAATTTCGTAAACAGGGCGGCCTTCGCGGTCCACCTTGTTGACGAAAGTGATGATCGGCACATTGCGCATACGACACACTTCAAACAGCTTGCGCGTCTGCGGCTCGATACCCTTGGCCGCGTCTATCACCATGATCGCCGAATCCACCGCGGTCAGCGTGCGATAGGTGTCCTCGGAAAAATCCTCGTGGCCCGGCGTGTCGAGCAGGTTGAAGGTGATCTCGCCCAGCCCGTCAAATTCGCGGGCAAAGGTCATCACCGAGCTGGTCACGGAAATCCCGCGCTGCTGCTCGATCTTCATCCAGTCCGAACGCGCACGCCGCGCCGCGCCGCGCGCCTTCACCTGCCCCGCCAAGTGGATCGCGCCACCGTTCAGCAACAGCTTTTCGGTCAGCGTGGTCTTACCCGCGTCAGGGTGGGAAATGATGGCAAAGGTGCGGCGATTGGAGGTAGGCTCGGTCATGGCTGCGGCGCTTACATGGTGGCGGGCTTTTCGTCTATCCTGTGCGTTGCTCCGGCTTGAGACATCGCCCTAGAACCAAAGCCTCCTGATCCCGCAATGGTCGCCCCAAAGGTGTTCCCACCGTCACACGGAAAAACTCGCCCGCCTGCACCAGATCGACCCGCAAATGGCGCGCCGGATTCCATCCCTGCCAATGCCGAGACCCCTCGCTGTCAACATGCCACGGGCCCGTCAGTGGCAGCCCATCATGCAAGCAAGAGGCCACTTCATCTGGGGGCTGCCGAACCATAGCTGAATAAACGAGCCGCGTATTGGTCGCATCCCGCCGCTGCCCTTCTCCCCTCACCCAAAATAGCAAGGAGGCAAGCGACAACAGCAAGATGACCCAACCAACCAACACCCAACGCGGCAGATAGGTTCCTTGGTTCGGGCTCAACGCAAGGTTACACACATCCGGAATGCCCGTGTTCCGCCAGAGGGCAGCAGCACGATGCCCGGTTTCTGGACAAACTCGCCATCAAACCCCTGCGGATCCGCATGGCCGGCCCAAGGCTCGATGCAAATATAGCGGGCACCGGGCACTTGCCACAGGCCAAGATCGGGCGTGTCGGGGAAACTGATGTCCAACGCGGGGCCTTCGGGCGAGGCATAAGTGAGCTTGCGACTCGCCAGATCCTTCCAGATCACCGCGTCAGCCTCGAACAGGCTTTCGCGCAAGACCAATTCGCGCCCCAGTACCGGCGTGGCCTCCACTTCAGGTAGCAACACACCGGTACCCTTGGCGACACGATGGATGGGGGCAGGTTCGTCCTGCTCGAACACCAGCCTATGCTGCTCCTTGGCCCCACCTTCGGGCAGCGGCCATGCAAAGGCGGGGTGATAACCAAAGCTGAAAGGCAGATCGCCCTCGCCGGTATTATGCACCGTGGCGGTCATATGCAGCGTGGCGCCGGTCAAAGCGAAAGCCATCTCAAGCCGGAAGGCAAAGGGATAGACAGCGCGCGTTGCCTCGCTGTCCTCCAGCGCGAAAGTCACAGTGTCCCCGCGCGACTCCACCAGAGAAAACTGGCTGCGGCGGGCAAAACCGTGGCGCGGGAGAGCATAGGCACGCCCCGCGTGGTTAAATTTATCGCACGAAAGAGACCCCACGATAGGAAAAAGTAGCGGCGCATGCCCAGACCAAAAAGCAGGGTCAGCGTCGGTCATATACTCCAAGCCATTGGAGTTCTTGAGAGAAAGCAGCTCTGCTCCCCAAGGGGATATCTCGGCCTGCAGGGCTTCATTGGAAATTAGGTAATTCACCGGAGAAGACATTTTTCGACCACCAGATAGATTTTGCCTAATATAAAACCTAAAGTCATGTCCAAACACTGCTCCGGACCGCCACCATGTGCCTTCCGCGCATTTGCAAGCTGCACGCACCCCAAAGGGCGGTATCGATGCTCACTATAGAAGCCTCAACAAAAAACAACAATTTCAACCTTGCGAGGCTTATTCTGGCATCGTCGGTCATTCTGTCTCATACTTATGAGGCAACTATCGGCAAAACCGATGCGGACTTTTTCTCGCCCTATCTTGGCGAAAAAATCTCCTATTTTGCGGTGGACGGCTTCTTTTTCCTCAGCGGCTTCCTCGTCTATGCTAGCCTGATCCGCCGACAAAGTGCCGTGGCCTTTTTCAGCGCCCGACTGGCGCGTATCTGGCCCGGGCTGATCGCTTCGATTGTGCTGGTCGTGCTGATCGGCAGCCTGTTCACCAACGTTCCCCTGCACGATTACCTGCGCGGCGAAACCAAAGGCTTCATGCTGAAAAACGCCCTGTTTCTGGGCGGCAGCTACAGCCTTACCGGCGTGAATTGCGAAGGCGCGCTGTGCAACATCAATGGCTCGCTTTGGACCATCCCTTGGGAAATCGGCTGCTATGCCCTGCTCACGATCATCTTCCTTGCGGGGCTCTCCAAAAAGGAATTGATGAGCCGCGTGATCTTCCCCGCAACCATCGCCTTTGTACTGGCATGGCACTGGCAACCCTTTGGCATTACGGATCAAAGCAGTCTGGGCTATAATTTTGCCCGTATTGATCGTCTATGGACGGTGTTCGCGTTGGGGATCGCGGCCTATATTTACAAAGACAAGATCAAGCTCTCGTGGACCATCCTGCTGGTGCTGCTCGGGCTGACAGTTTTGCAAAACCGTTTGGGCATCCATGCCCATATCGAATCGCTTTTCGCCGGCTATCTGTTACTGTGCCTTGGTTTCCTGACCGTCAAGGACGAGGCCTTTTCCGCCCACTGGCATGACTATTCATACGGCATGTATATCTATGCTTTTCCGGTGATGACCCTGTTGCAACAGGCCTTTCATTTCACCAATCCCTGGGCGCTTGCGGCGGCCAATTTCTTCTGCACCCTGCCGGTGGCCGCATTGTCATGGCACCTTGTCGAAAAGCCGATGGTGGCTCTGGCCGCCAGATGGACGGCAGGTTTCCAGAAAGCACAGCCCTTGCAACCTTCTCCTGCCACCTGATGGCGGTTCGACCTGCTGCGTGATGGGCGGCCTGCAACCGCTCATTGCACATTAAGCATTTCCCCCTAGTTTCTTCCCCATGAAACGCCTGCTCATCCTATCCCCCCTCGCACTGCTCGCCGCCTGTTCCTCATCAAGCGAACAGCCCGCAGCCTGGCCGCTAGGGCTGGAGATAGCCCAAACACGCCTGCAACAGGCCGATAGCACCGGATTTTTGGCAGCGATGGCCTGCGGTTCGGCCCTGGACATCAGCGCCCGCCCGAAAGAGGCTGGTATGGATTGGCAAGTGGCCCAAGGCCTGACCATAACCGCCCGCTTCGGCGTCACACTGGTGGCGGAAAATGGCAGCCTGACCACCGCGCAGATTGACGCGCCGGACAGCCCTGCCCTGCGCCAGCCCTTATCCAAAGGTGTCGAGGAAATGGTCGCCGCCGCCATGGAGCAGCGCCCGTTGGACAAGACCAAGCTGGGCAAGCTGACCTGCCCCGCCAAGCCTGCGGCCAGTGTGGCCCCATCGGTTTCCGGCGCGCAGGCCAGCGCGGATACCGCCGTGCAAGCCAGCATCGATGCGCCAAGCCCCGTGCCTGAACGGGCCGTGCATAATTGGTATGCCCATGGCTATAACAGCCAACCGGGGTAAATAGGGACGCGGCGACAAACCGCGCCCCTATTCCTGATTATCCGCGCAGAACCGCGCCCAGCTTACCCGCTGCCGCCGTCACCTTGTCGGTGATAGCCTTGAGGTCAGCCTCATTATAGCTCTTGTCCTGCGGTTGCAGTGTCACTTCAATGGCGATGGACTTGTGCCCTTCGGCCACGCCTGCCCCGCGGAAATCGTCAAACACGCGCGCGGCCACGATATTGGCCTTGTCGCTGCCCTTGATCGCGCGCAACAGATCGCCAGCGGGCGTTTCCAGCTTGGCAAGGAAAGCAAAGTCGCGCTTTACCGCCTGAAGGGCGGGCGGCGCATAATTGACACGGGCAAAGCCGGCTGCCCCCTTCTTGGCCGGAATGGCATCAAGGAAGATTTCCGCCACCGCCACCGGACCATCCAGATCAAACGCCTTGGCCGTCGCCGGATGCAGCATACCAAAACGCGCCAGCACATTCTTGGGCCCAAGGCGCAAAGTGGCCGACTGGCCGGGGTGGAACTGCGCGCCCGCCTCACCCATGATCTGCAGATTGTCCACCGGAGCGCCCGCCTCGGCCAGCAGCGCCAGCGCCTCAGCCTTGGCATCAAAGGCATCAAAGGCCTGCGCCTTACCCGTCGCCCAGCCACGCGGGGTCCGCTCGCCCGCCAGCACCACCGACAGGGTCAGGCGTTCCGCCCCCTTGCCCTGCGCATCGCGCAAATAGCGGCGGCCGATCTCGAACAGGCGCAGCGAGCTGCCCCCGCGCGCCAGATTGCGCGCCACCGCGCCCAGCAAGCCGGGGATCAGGCTGGGGCGCATGACTTTCAGATCTTCGCTGATCGGATTGGCCAGACGCCACAGCGGGCCTTCAGCAAAATGCTCCGCCTGAGCCTCGGGCAAGAAGGACCATGTGATCGCCTCGTTCAGCCCGCGCGCCGCAGCAGCGCGGCGCAAACGGCGCTCCAGTTTCTGCACCGGCGTGGCGGTGGGCTTGGCCACACCATCCTCACGCGGCAAAGGCACGCTGGTGATACCGTCCAGCCCATGGATACGCACCACTTCCTCGACAATATCGGCCGCGCCATCCACATCGGGGCGCCAGCCCGGCACGGTGACCGACCAATCCGCCCCTACCGCAAAGCCCAGCGCGCCAAGGATACGCTTCTGCTCATCGCCCGCAATCTCCACCCCGCCCAGCTTGGCCACCAAAGCAGGATCAAAGGCGACCACCTTAGGCGTGGCAGGCGCAGCGCCAGCGCGGACCACTTCGGATGCCTCGCCGCCGCAGATTTCCAGCACCATGGCCGACAGCAGGTCCAGCCCCGCATCAAGGAAAGCAGGGTCCACCCCGCGTTCAAACCGCGCCCGCGCGTCCGAGGTCAGGTTCAGCGCGCGCCCCGTGGCGGCAATCCCCTCCGGCGTGAAATAGGCGATTTCGAGCAGGACATCGGTCGTTTCATCGGCGCAGCCCGAATGTTCGCCACCCATAATGCCCGCAATATCATGCACGCCAGCCTCATCGGCAATCACGGTCATGCTTTCGCTCAGCGCATAGGTCTTGCCATTGAGCGCCAGACAGGTCTCGCCCTCACGCGCCTTACGCGCCACCACCGCGCCGCTCAGCTTGGCCAGATCATAGGCATGGGCTGGGCGGCCATAGGTCAGCATGATGTAATTGGTGATATCCACCAAGGCCGAGATCGGACGCTGGCCCGCAGCCTTCAGCGCAGCCTGTAGCCATTCGGGGCTGGGGCCATTCTTCACGCCACGGATAACGCGGCCATAGAAAGCGGGGCAGCCATCGCTATCCTCGGTGCGGATCTCGACGGGGCAGGCATAGCTGCCCGCGATGTTGGGGGTCGCAATCGGCTTCAGCGTGCCAAGCCCAGCAGCCGCCAGATCGCGCGCAATGCCATAAACGCCCATGCAATCGGGGCGGTTGGGCGTCACCGAAATGTCAAACACCGGATCGGCGCCGTGATAGTCCGCAAAGGCGGTGCCCACCGGAGCGTCTTCGGGCAGCTCGATAATGCCGTCATGGCCCTCGCCCAGCTCCAGCTCGCGCATGGAACACATCATGCCGTTGGATTCGACCGAGCGCACAGCGGCCACCTTGAGCACCATGCCATTGGCCGGCACCACGGCGCCCGGCAGACCCAGCACGCCCACCAGACCGGCCCGCGCATTGGGAGCGCCGCAAACCACCTGCAAGGGAGCGCCCTCCCCCGTGTCGACCGAGAGCACTTGCAGCTTGTCGGCATTGGGGTGGCGGTCGGCGGTCAGGATCTTGGCCACGCGGAAGCCTTTGAGCTTTTCCGCAGGGTCCTCAATGCCTTCCACTTCAAGGCCAATGGCGTTCAACTTGGCCGCGATCTGTTCGACGCTGGCCTCGGTTTCCAGATGGGCCTTCAGCCACGAGAGAGAGAATTTCATGCGCCTATAACCCCTTATGCCTGAACGCCAACGCCGCCGGACAAAGTCGGCACATCAAGGCCGGAGAAGCCGTAATGGCCCAACCAGCGCGCATCGCCATCGAAGAAGGCCCGCAAATCGTTCATCCCATACTTGAGCATGGCGAGGCGATCGACGCCCACGCCAAAAGCAAAACCCTGCCATTCCGCCGGATCATAGCCACCGGCGCGCAGCACATGGGCATTGACCATGCCGCTGCCCAGCAATTCCATCCAGCTATGGCCCGCATCATCGCCCGATCCGCCCACCACGCGGCGGCCATCGACATAGGAATAGCCGGTGTCGACCTCAACGCTGGGTTCGGTGAAGGGGAAATAGCTGGGGCGCAGGCGCAAAACGATATCGTCCCGCTCAAAGAAAGCCTTGAGCATGGTTTCCAGCGTCCATTTGAGATGCGCCAGCGTGATATCCTTGCCGATCACCAGACCTTCGACCTGATGGAACATCGGCGTATGGGTAGCGTCGGAATCGCTGCGATAGACGCGGCCCGGCGCGATGATGCGCAGGGGCTTGTTGCCGCCCGCCGCCAGCATCGCGCGGATCTGCACAGGGCTGGTATGGGTGCGCAACACCATGTCCTGCTCGGTCTCGTATCCGCTGGCCGCCTTGTCGATATAGAATGTGTCATGCATCGCGCGCGCCGGATGGCTTTCGGGCATATTGAGCGCAGTGAAATTGTGCCAGTCGTCCTCGATTTCAGGACCGGTGGCCACGGCAAAGCCCAGATCGGCGAAAATCTCGGCCAGTTCGTCCATCACCTGAGACACAGGATGCACGCTGCCACGCGGAGCCTCGGGCGCGGGCAAAGTCAGGTCCACTGTCTCGGCGGCCAGCTTGGCTTCCAAAGCAGCACTTTCCAGCGCGGCCTTCTTGTCGGCCAGCGCGTTGGTCACGCCTTCACGCAAAGCATGGATCTTGGGGCCGGTGGTCTGGCGTTCTTCAGGGCTCATCCCGCCCAAAGTCTTGAGCAGCGCCGAAATCGAACCGCTCTTGCCCAGCAGGCCCACCCGCAAGGCTTCAAGCGCTTCCAGATTTTGCGCTTCGCTGATCTGCTGGAGCGCCTGCGCGCCAAGGCTTTCGTAATCCACGTAAGGTTTTTCCGTTTCGCGTGAAGTTTGCACAAAATTTGTGGCAATTTATCGCCGCCCCTTTAAGGCCCGCGCCCCAAGGTTTCAAGCCAGTCAGAGGTTGTATGGGAATTAGGGCACCAGCCCGCTCCCCCTGCCCTACCACCCATATAGTGTACCCTATTGGGTGGTAGGGCAGGGGGAGCGGGCTGGTGCCGCCTCTCAAACGGCGCAAAAAGAAAAGGGCGCGAGAGCCAAAGCCCCCGCGCCCTTGTCCAAGATCGTTCTGCTTGCGCGCGATTAGGCGGCGGGCAGAGCAGCCTTTGCCTGAGCGATGATCGCGTCGAACACGCCACCTTCGTTCATGGCCAGATCAGCCAGAACCTTGCGGTCCAGTTCGATGCCGGCCAGCTTGGTGCCGTGGATGAACTGCGAATAGCTCAGACCAGCTTCACGCACAGCGGCGTTGATACGCTGGATCCACAGGGCGCGGAAAGTGCGCTTCTTGACCTTGCGGTCGCGGTAAGCGTACTGGCCAGCCTTTTCGACGGCCTGACGCGCAACGCGGATCGTATTCTTGCGACGGCCGCGGTAACCCTTGGCCTGTTCCAGAATATTCTTGTGCTTGGCGCGGGTGGTAACACCCCTTTTGACACGTGCCATACTTCAGTACTCCTCAGTTCAGCCCGTAGGGCGCCCACTTCTTGATCACCTTCGCATCAGCGTCGGAAATCACGTCGGTGCCGCGGTTCTGGCGGATGTACTTGGCGTTGTGGCTCATCAAACGGTGACGCTTACCAGCGACGCCATGCTTCACCTTGCCGGTGGCGGTGAGCTTGAAGCGCTTCTTCACGCCGCTCTTGGTCTTGAGCTTGGGCATTTTCGTCTCCTTGCATCTATCGGTCCGTCCCGCGCGCCGTGGCAGCCCTAGATGGCCAGGCAGGCAGGCGAATCATCCATGACGGATGGTCGACCGGAC
Source organism: Novosphingobium umbonatum (assembly GCF_004005905.1). Taxonomy (GTDB): domain Bacteria; phylum Pseudomonadota; class Alphaproteobacteria; order Sphingomonadales; family Sphingomonadaceae; genus Novosphingobium; species Novosphingobium umbonatum. The sequence continues at coordinate 162,707 of NZ_SACO01000007.1, read as the reverse complement.
CGGTTGAAGCACGGGCCGTTATAGGAGCGGGCCGCATTTGGCAAGGAAAGCTTTAGGCCGGATCGCGATAAACCGCCCGCCCGCTGGCCCGAACATAGGCGAGGAAATCCCCCTCAGGCAAAGGCAGCGCGTCATCGGGCAAGGGCCGCGCCCAGACATAGGCCCATGCCCGCACCATCGCGCCATCAGCATGAACCATTACGGCCATGCGGCGGTAATCGGCACCTTCATAGCTATCCAGCGCCATCAGATCTTGCGCCGAGAAGGCCGGTGTCCGCGCCATCAAACACCCATGCACCACGCCATCGCCTGCAACCATCGCCGGATAGCAACCAGCGGGATCATCCAGCGCAAAAAGCAAGCCCTGCGCCCGGCCCGCCCCCATCGGACGCAGGCGGGACAGGGACAGTTCCACCGCCGGATTGCCCCCACCCGCGATCAATGTGCCATAGAAAAAGAACGCCTCAGGCAAAGCAGATCAATGGTGATGACAGACCAAAGCCTCGACCGCCTCTTCCTGCCGCGCCGGATCGCCAAAGGCCAGCACATGGCCTTCCGAACCAGCATGCAGCGGATCGCCGTTCCAATCGCACATCACGCCGCCCGCGCCTTCCACCACCGGCACCAGCGCAGCCCAGTCATGCAGCTTCAGGCCGGATTCGCAGATGATATCCAGATGACCGCTGGCCAGCATGGCATAATTATAGCAGTCGCCCCCCATCACCATCCGGCGGTAATCGGTCTTGGCGGCCAGCGCCATGAAATGCTCGCCTTCATGGTCGGTGAAATAATGCGGGCCGGTGGTGGCAATCGTGGCGTCCGACAATTGGCGACAGGGGCGCGTGCGGGCCGGTTGGCCATTGAACAAAGTGGGACGGCCCGAAGCGCCGATCCAGCGCTCGCCAGCGATGGGCTGGTCAATCACGCCCAGCACCGGCCAGCCATCCACCAGCAGCGCGATCAATGTGCCAAAAATGGCCCGCCCCGCCAGAAAGCCCGCCGTGCCGTCGATCGGGTCCAGCACCCAGGTGCGGTTGCCCTTGCCCGCCTTGGTGCCGAATTCCTCACCGATGATCGTGTCATCGGGCCGCTCGACATCCAGAATGGCGCGGATCGCTTCCTCGGCCGCGCGGTCCGCCAGGGTGACCGGACTGGCATCTTCCTTGCGCTCGCTGGCCACGCCGGAACGGAAATAGGGGCGGATAGCCGCACCTGCCGCATCGGCTAGGCGGTGGGCAAGGGCGATGTCATCGTCAAGGTTCAACTTCATGGCGCCGCTTCTGCCCCTTGGGGCAGGGCAAGGTCAAGCATGCATACAAATCCTCAGGCGGGTCAATCATAAGCCCAGGCCCGACCAAAGGGGACTATTGGGCTAACCCGCAGTCTCTCCACATCTATGAGAATCCCTAGATTGACAACAACCAGAGTTAAGCCAAAAACACGTCAAGCTCTGTTGAAATCGTTAGCATGACGATTTTGTATGAGTTTTAGCCAAATATTGGCATCAAAATTGACCAAAAGAATAAATCGGGGCCGCAAACTCTATGCTCAAATCCATCCGCCCGACGGTGGACAATCAAGTCAGACCGTGGGCGGGCCGTTCGCGCGGGGGGCAACCGATGTCCTTCAACCGTGCGCCCAGCAAAGACCTCGAACCATGGCTGGGGCGCGTCTATGCCACGCCGGTCGATTTGCCCGATGATTATGAACTGGTCTCCGGCCTGCTCAATGATTGCTCGATGGTGCGGATTCAACTCAGCGGCAAATGGCAGGCCCATACCGCCGATGGCGTCAATGACTATGGCCCGGCGGCGTTGATTTTCGGGCCGCACAGCAAATTCATGCGCATCAAGGTAACCGGTAGCTTTGTCTCGATCGGCCTTGCCCTGCGGCCCGGTGCGGGCCATGCCATCTTTGGCGTGGCGGCCTCCGAAGTGGTGGACCGCATCGTACCCTTCGAACGGGTCGGGCTCGACAGCCAGATCGCGCTCAACAATCTCAACCGCTATTCCGATGCCACCAGTTGGGTAAACACGATCGAGGCCCGTTTCCGCCAGATCGTCGAGGCCAAGGGCCGCCCCCTGCCCGATCCGGTCACCACGGCTTTTGAAAATCTGGCCTATGAAAACCCCGCGGCCAATATCGGCGACTTTGCCGAGGAACTTTGCATCAGCATGCGGCAGTTACAACGCATCATCAATCGCGACTTCGGCATGGCCCCCAAACAGGTGCTGCGCCGCGCCCGTGCGCTGGATATGGCCAGCCATTTGCACGGCGTGGCGGACGAGAAAGAGGCCGATGACCTGATCCTGCGCTATTTCGATCAGGCGCAGATGACGCGGGAATTCACCGAATTCTTTGGCATGACCCCGCGCCAGTTCATGAAAACGCCCAACCCGCTGATGACCCTGACGCTGGAGGCGCGTCAGGCCAAGAGGCTGGAAATGCTCAAGCGCCTGCCTCCGGGAGCCACCCGCCCCTGGCAATAGACTTATAAAACCGCCTTCGGATCGCCATAGAAAATGCTCAAATCCATCCACCCCACGGTGGACGAACATGTCAAACCTTGGGCAGGCCGTTCGCGCGGGGGGCAACCCATGTCCTTCAACCGCGCGCCCAGCGAGGATCTGGCACCTTGGCTCAGCCGCATTTCGGCCACGCCTGTCGATCTGCCCGAGGGCTATCAGCTTCATTCGGGCCTGTTCAACGATTGCCCGATGGTGCGGATCCAACTGACCGGCGATTATCTGATGCATGCCATTGATGGCGTGCAACATCATCACGCCTCGGCGCTGATCTTTGGCCCGCATAGCCGGTTTATGCCCATCTCGGTCACGGGCAGTTTCAATTCGGTCGGCATGGCTTTACGCCCCGGCGCGGCCCATGCGCTGTTCGGGATCGACACCGCGCATCTGGTCGACCGGATTGTTCCGTTTGAGGCGATAGGGTTGAACAGCGCCGAGATGCTGGACAGGCTGGGCCGGTTTCAGGATCCGGCCGGATGGGTGGAATTTCTGGAACGCAGCTTTCGCCGACTGGTGGAGGGCAAAGGCAGGCCCCTGCCCGATCCGGTGACCACCGCGTTTGAAACCCTGTGCTATGCCGATCCAACCGCGCAACTGGCGCCCTTTGCCCAACAGATCGGCATGAGCATGCGGCAATTGCAGCGCATCATCCATCGCGATTTCGGCATGCCGCCCAAACAGGTGCTGCGCCGCGCGCGGGCCATGGACATGGCCAGCCATTTGCGGGGCGTGGCCGACGAGCAAGAGGCCGAAGAGCTGGTGCTGCGCTATTACGATCAGGCGCAGATGACCCGCGAGTTCACCGAGCTCTTCGGCATGACCCCGCGGCAATTTGTGAAAACGCCCAATGCGCTGCTGACGCTGACATTGGAGGCGCGTCAGGCGCACCGCTTGCTGGTGCTCAACCGCCTGACGCCAGGGGCAGCGCGCCCCTGGCAATGAAGCGGCGCCGCCCCGTTACAGGGCAGCGCCGTGATCCCATCAGTCAAACAGGCTCGACACCGAGCTTTCATCCGCAATGCGGCGCATCGCTTCGCCGATCAGCGGGGCAATGGTCAGGATGCGGATCTTGTCCGAGGCCTGCGTGGCTTCGGTGGGCAGGATCGTGTCGGTGATCACCAGTTCCTTCAGCGCCGAATTGTTGACGCGCGACACCGCCGCGCCCGACAACACGCCATGGCTGATATAGGCGGTCACGCTTTCCGCACCGGCATCCAGCAGCGCCTGCGCGGCATTGCAAAGCGTACCGCCCGAATCGATGATATCGTCGATCAGGATGCAGGTGCGGCCCTTCACGTCACCGATGATGTTCATCACTTCGGACTGGCCAGGCTTGTCGCGGCGCTTGTCGACGATGGACAGCGGAGCATTGTTCAAACGCTTGGCCAGCGCGCGGGCGCGCACCACGCCGCCCACGTCGGGCGAGACCACCATCAGACCGGCATCGCCATTGCGCGCCAGAATATCGGCGGCCATCACCGGCGCTGCAAACAGATTGTCGGTGGGAATGTCAAAGAAGCCCTGAATCTGGCCAGCGTGCAGGTCCACCGCCAAAACGCGGTCGGCGCCCGCCGTGGTCATCAGATTAGCGACCAGCTTGGCCGAGATCGGCGTGCGGGGTCCGGGCTTGCGGTCCTGACGGGCATAGCCGAAATAGGGCACCACAGCGGTGATACGCGCCGCCGAGGCACGACGCAGCGCATCGATGCAGATCAGCAGTTCCATCAGGTTGTCATTGGTGGGGAAGCTGGTGGACTGCACCACGAACACGTCTTCGCCGCGCACATTCTCATGGATCTCGACAAAGACTTCCTCGTCGGCAAAGCGGCGCACGCTTGCCTCGGTCAGCGGCAGCTCCAGATAGCCTGCGATGGCGCGTGCCAAGGGCAGGTTGCTGTTCCCGGCCATGATCTTCATGTCGTTGCTTTCTCCATTGCTGGGCCGCAGCATCCGCCGCCCATGCCTGATTCCTTAAACGGCGCTGCGAATCCCCCGCCGTTCCTCACGCGGCTGCCTCTAGCCAGAAGTCGCGCGATTGCAACAAAGGGATGCATAGGAATGGGCAAACTGGCCACCAGAGGGACAGTTTTGCCACGCTTCAAGCCCAGTTCAGACGATGATGCGGCGGTCGCCCTTGACCCAGCGGATGGTGCCGGTGCTGGCGCGCATCACCACGCTTTCGGTGGTCATCCGGCCATTCTTCAACCGCTTGACCCCTTTGAGCAGCGATCCATCGGTGACGCCGGTCGCGGCAAAGATGCAGTCACCCTTGGCCAGATCGGTCAGATCATAGATTTTGTTCAAATCGGTGATGCCCCATTGGCGGGCGCGCAACCGCTCATCCTCATTGCGGAACACCAGACGTCCCTTCATCTGCCCCCCAACACAGCGCAGAGCCGCCGCCGCCAGCACGCCTTCGGGCGCGCCGCCCTGCCCCATATAGAGGTCGATGTTGGTATCCTCGTTACTAGTGGCGATAACGCCAGCCACATCGCCATCGCCGATCAGATAGACCCCGCAGCCGATACCGCGCAATTCGGCAATCAATTCGCCATGGCGCGGGCGGTCCAGAACGCAGACCACAATATCCTCGGGCGCCCCCCCCTTGGCCGCGGCCACCGCCTGCACATTCTCGGTCGCGCTTTTGTTGAGATCGATAATGCCTTCGGGATAGCCCGGCCCCACCGCAAGCTTGTCCATATAAACGTCCGGCGCATTCAGCAGCCCGCCCTCTTCGGCAATGGCCAGCACCGCCAGCGCATTGGGACCGGCCTTGGCAGTGATCGTGGTGCCTTCCAGCGGATCGAGCGCGATATCGATGCGCGGGCCTTTGTCGATCGCGCGGCCCACCTTCTCGCCAATATAGAGCATGGGCGCCTCGTCGCGTTCGCCCTCGCCGATCACCACCGTGCCGTCGATGTCCAATTCGTTGAGCTTGGCCCGCATGGCTTCTACAGCCGCCGCATCCGCCGCCTTTTCATCACCCCGCCCGATCATCCGCGCCGCGCCAATCGCCGCCGCCTCGGTCACGCGCACCATTTCCAAAACAAGCACGCGGTCAAGAATTTGGCTGGCAGGCGTCTGGGTCATGGATGGGCCTTTCCTGTGAAACTGCTCTTCGCTTGGCATCAGCATATGTCAGGCTTAGCCTATCACCCGTCTGAATACCTATGCAAGAAACAGCCCATAAGCGTAGCGCCAGCCCCTGTCGAGTGCCGCACCCAATCCGGAGCCTGAAAGCAAAGAAGCGCCGGAGGCCCAACCCCCCGACGCTTCTCTTACGACACTTTCAGGGCATCACGCCCTTTCAGGCCAAAGCTTAATTGCCCAGAATCTGCATCACCAACGGCTGCGCCACCAGACTGGGCGAACCATCCAGCAAGCGCAGCGCTTCGGTCACGGCGGCCTCGGCCACTTCATGGGTGACAATCGCCACCAGCACCGCACCGCCCTGCGTGGCCTGACCCTTCTGGATCAGGCTCTCGATGGAAACGCCCGCATCGCGCATAGCGGCGGTGATTTCAGCCAACACGCCCGGACGGTCCGCCACAAGGAAGCGGATATAGCTGCGGCCGATGCGATGGCCCGAGGGCGCGGGTGCCATCGCTTCCAACCCGTCGACGGGGATGGAGAAGGCCATGTCGGCTTCAAAGCCGGTGTCCATGCCGCGCGCGATGTCGATAATATCGGCCACCACCGCGCTGGCGGTCGGGCCATCACCGGCACCGGCGCCCTGAAACAGCAGGCGGCCCGAGAAATTGCCTTCCACCACGACAGCATTGGTCGGGCCGTCGACATGGGCCAACAGATTGTCCACCGGCACCAGATGCGGCGCGACGCGCTGGAACAGGCCGGGCGTGCCATCGGGACCAGCATCAGCCTCGGCGGTGCCGATCAGGCGGATGCAATAGCCCAAGGCGTCGGCCTGCGCGATATCGGCGGCCAGAATGCGGCTGATGCCCTGCGTATCGACGCTGGCAAAATCGATCTTCGCGCCAAAGGCAATGGCTGACAGGATCGACAGCTTATGCGCTGCATCAATCCCTTCGATGTCAAAGGTGGGATCGGCCTCGGCATAGCCCTTGGCCTGCGCCTCGGCCAACACCTCGGCGAAATCGCGGCCCGTGTCTTCCATGGTCGACAGGATATAGTTGCAAGTGCCGTTGAGGATGCCGAAAATCCGCTCCACGCGATTGGCCGCCGCGCCTTCGCGCAGGCCCTTGATCACGGGAATGCCACCGGCCACGGCGGCTTCGAAACGGATGGCCACGCCCTTCTGCTCGGCCGCCTGTGCCAAAGCCATGCCGTGATGGGCGATCATCGCCTTGTTGGCGGTGATCAGCGCCTTGCCCTGCGCAATGGCGTTACGCGCCAGCACCAGAGCCGGTCCATCGGAACCACCCACCAGTTCCACCACCACATCCACGTCGGGACGGGCGGCCAGCGCGGTCATGTCATCTTCCCACGCGTAGCTGGCCAGATCGATGCCACGATCGCGCCCACGGCTGCGGGCCGAAACGGCGGTAATCATAATCGGACGTCCGGCGCGGCGGGCAATCAAGCCTGCGTTGGCCTCAATCAGCTTGATAACGCCCACGCCCACCGTGCCCAGCCCGGCAAGGGCAATTCGCAAGGGTTGCTTCGCGGGGGATGCTGCTTGTGTCGTCTCGACCATGTTACTTCCTTTCACGCCACGCCCCCCTAAGGCGCAATGAAGCGCGCCGCAATGGGGCGTGGACGAGAAGTTGATTTTACGTCGGCTTATTTGCACCCAACCTATTTACGCTGACGCCCGCAGGGGCCCAAAGCGGCGCGCACCGCCAGATAGTCCTGCGCGGCCTGCGCCTTGGCCTCGGGCGTTTCGCCCAGATTGACCGCGCTGGGCAGGCTGGTAGGCAGGAAGCACGCCAGTCGATACCAACCCAAAGTGTTGACCGCAGGCGGCGTGACCGAAGGATCAACCACTTCGGCAAAGCTGGCGGTCCAGCGCAAAGGCTCGCCCGCGCGATGCTGCACCACGATCGCGGCAGGCTTGTTATTGGCGGTGGTCAGGAACATCTGCGTCTCGCCTTCCCCCGCCAAATCACCAGGCTGGTAAAAAGCCATGGAGATTCCGGTTACACGTGGCGGCGCTTCGGGGGCGGTTAATTCACCAAGGATGAAGCGCAGATTGGCCTCCAGCGGGGCGCTCCATGCCAGTTGCGCATCCGGCGCGACCAATTGCAGATCTCCGGGCGTGCCACCGGCCTCGCGTGCGAAAATTACCGCCTGCGTTTTGGTCAGCTTGGGCAGCTTGCCCTGTTCATTGACCGGCAGATCGACCAGATAGCGCACCAGCGGATAATAGAGTGTTTCGCCACGCAAGGCATTGATTGGACGCGCTTCTACATAGGCGCGCAGCCGCCCTTTGGCCACGCCAGCCTGCTGATTCGGCAAGAGCGGAATGACCGATTTGATTTCGACCTGTTCGACCATTGCCGCCGAATCGGAGAGATCGGCCAGATCGGAATAAGATTGTACGACATTTGACGTAAGGGCTTGCGCCGTACCTTTCTGGGGCACTAATGACAGCGTAAGACACGCGGCAGAACCAAGGAGTAACCCACGCGCGAATCGAGGCAACATTTCGGAAAACTCCGGTATATGAGGAGGTTGGCGCATATGGCCCGCAGGTATAGCGGCATAATATGCACCTTGCTAAGCCTAATACCTATGAATTTTCCGTGAACTGCAACGTTTTGCCGATAAGCCGTTGCACGTGGGTAACAAGGTGGTTAAGCTTCGGGCAAAACCGGGCCTCCCTATGGGAAGGACCCTAAAAAGGTCGCGGAAGTCTCCATTATGGAGGCCCCACGACAATCCGGTTTGTCCGGCAGGGTGGAATTGAGCTTTCCCGTGCATGGCTGGCCTTTGGCCATGCGATGCGCGGTTGGCCCGGGATTTTCCCGGGCATTTGTATGGAGTGATGCGTCTGAATGGCCTACGCTGATCAACAGATGAGCGGTAATCGTATTACCGCTATCGTCATCGTTGCCTTGATTCACGCGGGAGTTGGTTACGCTCTGGTCACCGGGCTTGCTTATGAGGCGGCCACGAAGATCATGAAGAAGGTGACCACTGTCGACATCAAGGACGAAGTGAAACCGCCGCCGCCGCCGCCGCCGCCGCCGAAGGACGATGTGCCTCCGCCGCCGGTTGTGGCTCCCCCGCCGCCGGTTAACGTCGCGCCCGTAACGGCGCCGACGATCGAAACCGTTGCGGTTGCTCCGCCGGTGGCTCCGCCTGCCCCTGTGCTGGCCCCGCCTGCTGCACCCGCACCGCCGGCCCCGCGCTTCCAGCCCGTTGGCGCTGCCCCCAAGGGCAACCCTGCCAACTGGGTAACGCCGGAAGACTATCCTTCGCGCCCCCTGCGTGAAGGCGTGCAGGGCACCACCGGCTTCAAGCTGACGGTTGGTCCTGATGGCCGCGTAACCGGTTGCGAAATCACCCTGTCTTCGGGCAACTCGGAACTCGACGCCGCGACTTGCAAATATGCAAGCAGCCGCGCCCGTTTCGCGCCTGCCAAGGACGGTGAAGGCCAGCCCACCACCGGCGTCTATTCCAACCGCGTGAAGTGGGTCATCCCCAAGGATTGATCCGCCGACCATTTGATTTTTGGCGGGCTTGCGGCGCTGTGCCCATCCTGCTGCCATTTACATCTATTCTCTGTTCGAGAGCCCTTTGAGAGGACCATCGCATGCTTATTGATATTCTCGCCGCCGCCGCCAACGCGGCTCCGCAGAACAAGTTCGGCTTCAAGGAAGCCCTTGAACAGGGCGGTATCATCGCACAGTCGACCGTGACGATCATGGCGATCTTCTCGTTCGGTTCGTTCTTTGTGCTGTTCACCCGCTGGTCGGACCAGGCCAAGATCTTCAAGCAGTACAAGAACCTGGGCGCCTTCTGGAAGGCCGGTTCGCTGAAGGAAGGCGCTGCCAAGCTCGACAAGCAGAGCCCGTTCCGCGACATCGTGGAAGCCGGTATCCTGGCTGAAGAAAACCACGGCAAGATGGCTGACTCGCTCGAAGCCCATGACTGGGTGCATGGTTCGCTGGCTCGCACCGAAGCCTCGATCGGCGCTTTCCTGGCTCGCGGCCTGCCCTTCCTCGCCACCGTGGGTTCGACCGCGCCTTTCGTGGGTCTGTTCGGTACCGTGGTCGGCATCTACCGCGCTCTGATCGCCATCGGTCTGGCCGGTTCGGCTTCGATCGACAAGGTTGCCGGTCCCGTGGGTGAAGCTCTGATCATGACCGCCATCGGTCTGCTCGTTGCTGTGCCTGCCGTGCTTGCCTACAACTTCCTGCAGTCGCGCAACAAGCGCATCAACGAACTGCTGAACGGCTTCTCGTCGGACGTGCTGGCCTACATCAACTCGAAGGGCGCCATCAAGCCGGCTCTGCCTGCTGCCCCGGTGAAGGCTGCTCCGGCTCCTGCCGCCAAGAAGTAAGACATGAGGAGAACGGTCGGGGACAAGGCCATTCTTGGCCCCGACCTTCAAGGGAAGCCCTGCGCGGCATGCGGTAGGGCTTCCCTCCTCCCCTCCCCCCAATCCCTCCTCTTTATCGAGAGGGCATTGCAAGAGTAGGATCATAACATGGCAATGGCTGTTGGCGGTGCGGGCGGCGAAGAGAAGCCGATGTCCGACATCAACACCACCCCGCTGGTGGACGTGATGCTGGTGCTGCTGATCATCTTCCTGATCGCAGTTCCCGTCGCTATCCAGACGATCCAGAAGCTGAAGATCCCTGTGATGGTTTCACAGGAATCGAAGGACAAGGTCGAAAACCTGCTGATCACGGTCAGCACCACCGACGCTGCTGGTCGCAGCGCGGGCGACCCGGGCTTCGAGGGTGCACAGCGTGGCGGTGAATGCCGCGTGTATTTTAACAACGTCACTCCCGTCGATTCGACCGAGCTGTTCGACAAGGCTTTCAAGCGTCTTGACGAAATCGTGAAGCGCGAAGGCGGTGCCGAAGCTCTGCGCGAGAACCCCGATAAGGTTCCCCAGGTTCACATCCGTGCCGACGTGGAAGCCCCCTGGCGCTGCGTCGCTGGTGCGATCTTCAACGTGCAGCGCGCCGGTTACCCCACTGTGGGCTTCATCTCGACCCCGGTCGATCCGAACGGCTGATCCAGCCACTCTAGAATAACGGAGTAAAATCCTATGGCTATGTCGGCAGGAAAAGACGACGGCGAGCCGATGGGGGAGATGAACACCACTCCTCTTATCGACGTTATGCTCGTTCTGCTGATCATGTTCATCATCACCATTCCGGTGGCGACCCATGCGGTGAACATCGATCTGCCTACCCCGAACCCGAATGCTGTTAAGCCCCCGATCGACCCTGTGAAGAACAAGGTTGTGGTCTCGCCGCAAAACCAGATCCTCTGGAACGGCACCCCGATCGAGCTGGCGATTCTGATGTCGAACCTGAAGGGTACGACCCAGATGCAGCCGGAACCCGAACTGCAGTTCGAACCCGATGCCCAGGCCGGTTACGACCTGACCGTAAAGGTTCTGAACGTGATCAAGGCTTCGGAAGTGACGAAGTTCGGCTTCGTCGGCAACGAACGCTATGCTGCTTTTGCTAAGGCTCCCAACGCCAAGTCCGAGTAATCAGACTGATTAGCACAGCATGAAAGGGGCGGAGCAATCCGCCCCTTTTTGTTTGCCCACGAGATTTAAGTCCCACCCATGGCGACAGCGGCCCAATCCTCGGCCTCGACCAATAGGGCGTCATCGGCAGCCCCCGCAGGCAGGCTCTCACGCCCGATCATGGTCAGCGTAGGCACGGCCAAAGGGCTGACCCGCGACAGGCGCAAATGCCGCACCGCGCGCCCTGCCCGCTCCAGAACCTGCGCGACCCGGTCAACATCAGTCATCTTCTGCCGCGCATCGGCCCATGCAGCCTGCATCAACAGATGCTCCGGCTCGTAGCGGCGCAGCACATCGTAGATCAGATCGCTGGAGAAGGTCACCTGCCGGTTGGTCTTGCGCTTGCCCGGCATCTGCCTTTCGATCAGGCCCGAGATCACCGAAGCCTCTCGGAAGGCTCGGCGCAACAGGTAGGAGTTCTCGACCCAGGCGACAAATTCATCAACCAGAATATCGGGCGAGAGCAAGTCTTGCGGCGACTCGACCGGATTGAGGCCCCAGACCGCCAAAGCATAATCATTGGCGACAAAACCCAAGGGCGCCAGCCCCTGCACCTCCATCCGCCGCGTCAACAACATACCCAGTGACTGATTCGCGGGCCAGCCTTCAAACGTATAGAACACCGCGTAATGCCGGTCCTTGTGGGGAAAGCTTTCGACCAGCAGTTCATCGGGCGCGGGCACGGTGGAGACCTTGGCCTGCATCGCCAACCATTCGCGCACATCCTGCGGAAAATCCCGCCACCCCGCCTGATCGGCCAGAATCGCCCGCACCCGATCGGCCAGATGGGATGAGATCGGAATTCGCGCCCCATTATAACTGGGGATCGCCGCCGATCTTTTGGCTGCTTTCACCAGCAAGGTGCCCTCGCGAAAGCCTTCGACCGCCAGATCAAGGCCAGCAAAACGGAACGTATCCCCCGGCGTTAATTGCGCGGCAAATTCCTCCTCCACCCGCCCCAGCGAGCGGCCATTGCGGAAACCGACCTCCACCATATCGGCATCAACAATGATGCCCGCATTCAAACGATGGCTACGCGCCAGATCGGGATGGGTCAGCCGCCATAGGCCGTCACGCCCATGCGTTATCCGACGAAACCGGTCATAGGCGCGCAGGGCATAGCCACCGGTCGAGACAAAGCCCAACACTTGGCTCCAAGCCTCGGCGGAGAGATCGGCATAGGGCGCGGCAAGGCGAACCTCCTCCAGCAAGGCCCCGCCATCAAACGGCCCCGCGCAGGCCAGCCCCAGCACATGTTGCGCCAACACATCAAAACTGCCCGCACGCAAGCCTTCGCCATCGCGCGTACCTGCCTCGACCGCGGCCACCGCCGCCAGTGCCTCCAGATATTCAAACCGGTTGCCCGGCACCAAAACCGCCTTGGACGGGCAATCGAGCCGGTGATTGGCCCGCCCGATGCGCTGCAACAGGCGCGAGGAACCCTTGGGGGCGCCCATCTGCACCACCAGATCAATGTCGCCCCAATCCACCCCCAGATCGAGGCTGGCGGTGCAGACCAAGGCGCGCAGCCGCCCCTCGGCCATCGCGCCTTCCACCTTGTGCCGGGCCTCGGTCGACAGGCTGCCGTGGTGGATGCCGATGGGCAGGTTCTCCTCATTGCCCTCCCACAACAGGCCAAAGGTATATTCGGCCAGAAAGCGGGTGTTGGTGAAAATCAACGTGGTGCGATGGCTGCGGATCAGGTCCAGAATCTGCGGGATGGCCCAGCTGGCCGCATGGCCGCTCCACGGGATCCGCTCCCCCTGCGGCAACAGGATGGACACTTGCGCGGGCGCGCCCGCCTCCCCCTCCACCAAAGCGGCCTGCTGACCCACAGGCGCCAACCAACGGCGGAAACCTTCCACATCGCTCAAAGTCGCTGACAGGCCGATCCGGCGCATCTCCGGCGCCAGCCTTTGCAACCGCGCCAGAGACAGGGCCAACAGATCACCCCGCTTGCTGGCGGCCAGCGCATGGATCTCGTCCACCACCACAGTGCGCAGGGTGGCGAACATCTCCGCGCTTTCCGGATAGGACAGCAGCAGGGACAGGGATTCGGGCGTAGTCAACAAAACATGAGGCGGGTTGCTGCGCTGTTTGGCCTTGCGCTCGCTGGAGGTGTCGCCGGTGCGCGCCTCGATCCGCAGGTCCAGCCCCATTTCCGCAACCGGCGTCATCAACCCGCGCTGCACATCATGGGCCAGCGCTTTCAGGGGCGAGACATAGAGCGTGTGCAGTCCGTCGGACAAAGACCCCTGCGCCGCATCGACCAGAGTGGGCAGGAAACCCGCCAAAGTCTTGCCCGCGCCCGTATCAGCCGTCAGCAAAACATGCTCGCCGCCCATTACCAAGGCGGCAACCTGCGCCTGATGCCGCCGCAACTGCCAGCCCCGCCCCGCCAGCCATTGCGCGATGACAGGGGGCAGCTCGATCAACTCCGCAACACCCCGCTCAACGCCAATTGCGCGTCCAGTTCCGCCACCAAAGCGGCCAGTCCTTCCGGCGTTGCGCTTTCCGCCCGCGCGGTGAGCATTTCCTGCGTGTTCGACGCGCGCAGCAGCCACCAGCCCCCGTCACGCATCACCCGCAAGCCATCGACCGTGTTGACCCGCGCGCCCTCCGCCGCCAGCCTTGCCGCCACCTCTGCCACCACAGCCAGCTTGCGCGCCCCCTCCACAGCAAAGCGCAATTCAGGCGTCGACAGGCTGCGCGGCAGCGTATCGAACCAATCCGCCACGCTGCCGCCGCGCCGCGCCAGCGCCGCCATAAAGCGCAAAGCCGCATAAAGCGCATCGTCAAAACCATAGAAACGGTCGGCATAGAAAATATGGCCGGTGGTCTCCCCCGCCAGCAGCGCACCATCTTGTTTCATGGTGGATTTAATCAAACTGTGTCCGGCGGCCCCCATCGCCACCCTGCCGCCCGCCGCCTCGATCGCGTCAAACGCGGCTTGCGAGCTTTTGACATCGCCCAGAATCAAGGCTCCTGGCCGGTCGATCAACAGATCCTGCGCCAGCATGGCCAGCAATTGATCGCCCATGATCGCACGGCCCTGCCCGTCAACCACCACGATCCGGTCGCCATCGCCATCAAAGGCGACTCCGAAATCGAGGCGCTTGGCCGCGACCAGCGCGGTCAAGTCTGTCAGGTTTTCAGGGAGCGAAGGATCAGGATGATGATGCGGAAAATGGCCGTCGACAGTGGTATAGATCAAATGATGCTCGCCGGGCAGGTGAGCCGCCAAGGCCTCCAGCACGGGACCTGCCGCACCATTGCCCGCGTCCCACCCGATGCGCATGGCCGCCAGTCGCTCACGCTCAACCTCGCCCAAACCGGCGAAAGCCTCCAGCAACCGATCAGCATAGGCATCGCCGATGTCGATCGCGTGATCCGTGGCGCAGGCCTCGATCAAACCTTCGCCAACAACCGCCGCCAAGGCGCCCAGACGCGCAATCTGCGCGCCATAGAGCGCAGCGCCCCCCATCACTATCTTGAAGCCATTATCATCGCGGGGGTTATGGCTGCCGGTTACCTGAATGCCGCCATCGGCCTGTGGCATTGAGGCTTCGGCGAAATAAAGCATCGGCGTAGGGCCCAACCCGATCCGCAACACCTCCACCCCGCCATGCCGCAGCCCCTGCACCAGCGCCGCCTCCAGCGCAGGCGAGCTAAGCCGCCCGTCACGCCCCACCGCCATACAGCGCCCGCCATTTTCGCGCAGCATCAAGGCAGCGGCGCGGCCAATCGCATAGGCATCGCGGTCAAACAAAGTCTGGCCATAGGTGCCGCGAATGTCATAGGCGCGAAACAGGACCGGATCGGGCGCCATCCCGCCTACCCCTTGGGCAATTCGCCAGCGAGCCCCGCCAGCAACAGATCGCGCGCCGCATTGGCCTCATGCACCAAACGCACATCGCCGCCCTTATCGGGATGCACCTGCACGATCAGCCTTTTATGCGCGGCAATGATCTCGGCCCGCCCCGCATCGCGCGAAACACCCAGCAGGTTGCGCGCCTTTGCAGCCCCATCATCCCCGCGCAGCCGCGCCCAGATCACCCATGGCCATTGCCCCGTCCACCAACGGCAGGCCACCACCCCCACCAGCGCCAGAAACAACAGTTTGGTCATCGCCTCAAGCCTGCATAGGGGCGACAGGCTGTTCCTCGGCGGCCGCGCGGGCCGCACGCTGGCTCTGCGGCGCGGGCAGGTTCATCCCCGCCACCAGCTTGCGCAATTCTTGTCGCGCCACCAGATGGCTGGTGCCCAGATCGCCCAGATGCCCCTTGTCCAGCAGGGTGAGGCCCGAAGGGAACAGCTCGCGATAGATCACGCGTTCGGACAGGCCCTGCGCGATGCGGAAGCCGACGCGGCGCGATAGTTCAGCCAAGGCGCTGTCGATACGGCGCATATTGCGCGCCTCGATATGCTGGGTACGGTTGCGCACCACCACCCAATCCATCTCGCGGCGGTTTTCCTGAATGGTCGCCACCGCCCGCTTCTTGCGCGCTTCCCAGATCAGCTCGGCATAGAAAGACAGGCGGCGCACCTTGAACGTCTCGGCGTCCACCTGACCGATCAGGTCAAAGTCGACGAAACTGTCGTTCAAAGGCGTGACAAGCGTATCGGCGCTGGTGGCCACATGGCGGGCGAACATGTCATCGCGGCCCGGCGTGTCGAAAATGAAATAGTCCACATCCTGCGCCAGATCGGCCACTTGCGCGTCCAGTTCTTCGACCGTTTCGCCGCGGAACACGTCAAACTTGGTCACCATCGGCAGATCGATGCCACGGCGGCGCAAGGTTTCCATCCGGTTTTCCAGATAGCGGTGCAAGGTGCGCTGGCGCGGGTCAAGGTCCAGCGCGGCCACCCGCGCGCCCAGATAGGCCAGAGCGATGGCAATATGCACCGCCGTGGTCGATTTGCCCGTGCCGCCTTTTTCATTCGCGAAAACGATGCGGTGTGGGCTGGACATGGGGCACTCTCTCGACACGGGGTTGGACAAATCCGGCGCCTGACACTTTGATCAGCACCGAAAAACCGTTGATGGCCGCCCCCACCGCGCCTAGGGCGGGCAGGAGTGATCACGCAAATCCTTAACGGAGGGGCAGGGCCGGTGCAAACCATCAATCGTCTGGAAATGCTGCGCGCGGGGGTTTCCGCGTTGAAAGCCAAGGGATCTGTGGCTTTGGTGCCGACAATGGGCGCCTTACATTCCGGACACTTAGCGCTGGTGCGCGAGGCCAAACTGCGCGCGGACCATGTGATCGCCTCCATTTTCGTTAATCCCCGACAATTTGGCGTGGGCGAGGATCTGGACGCCTATCCCCGCCAATTGGCGCAGGATCAGGCGCTGTTGGCGCAGGAAGGCGTGGCCATCCTGTGGGCGCCCGATGTGGCGGCGATGTATCCCGAAGGCTTTGCCACCAATATCTCGGTTTCCGGCGTCAGCGAGGGGCTTTGCGGCGCGGCGCGACCCGGCCATTTCGATGGCGTGGCCACGGTAGTGTGCAAATTGTTCAACCAGGTGCAGCCCGATATCGCGCTGTTCGGCGAAAAGGACTGGCAGCAATTGGCGGTCATCCGCCGCATGGCGCGCGATCTTGATCTGACCCGCCCCCATGTGGGCGCGATCATCGGCGTGCCCACCGTGCGTGAGGCGGATGGCTTGGCGCTATCCTCGCGCAACGCCTATCTTTCGCCTGAAGAGCGTCAGCAGGCGGTCGCCCTGCCCCGCGCCATGCAGGCCGCCGTTGCCGCGATCCGTGATGGGGCCGATGTGGCGGCCAGCCTAGCCGCGCTGCGCGAAGCCGTGATCGAAGGCGGCTTTTCCAGCGTGGATTATGCCGAATTGCGCGATGCCGACAGCCTCACCCTGCTCGACTCGCTGGGCAACCGTCCGGCGCGTTTGTTGGTGGCGGCGCGAATCGGCAAGACGCGTTTGATCGACAATCTTCCGGTCTTACCCCTAGGGTAATCGCGCCAGACCTTACCGATTTTTTGCACTGCACCTAGGGCTTAAACCGATTGCGCAGCCACATTGGCGTGCGATTGAAAATAAATGAGCCTAAATGGCAAAATGCAAACCGTTGCACTTGCCATCCATGCTGCACTGCACTATCCAGAAACTGCCTTTTAGGCATCCTCTCCCAAACTTCCAAAGCCCGGCTCCGGCCGGGTTTTTTTTCGCCCTCGTGACGTGGCGAACGCGGCGCGGCGACAAGGCCCGATGTGCGGGACCCAAGCCCCGCACATCGTCACCATCCTCACCAGATCTTCGCGCGACCCTCAGGAGCAATATAGAGCTTGTCCTCAGGCTTCACCTCAAACGCCTGATACCACGCCTCCACATTGCGCAGCGGACCAAAGCTGCGGAAACGGGCGGGGCTATGCGGATCGGTGGTCACCTGATTGCGCAGGGCATCCTCGCGCGCCTTGGCCCGCCACACTTGCGCATAGCCGAGGAAAAAGCGCTGTTCGCCCGTAACCCCATCCAGCACCGGCGGCTGCTTGCCCGCCAGCGCGCGATGCCATGCATCCAGCGCCACCTGCACACCGGCGAAATCGGCAATATTCTCGCCCATGGTCAGTTTCGGATTCACGAAAGCGCCCGGAGCCGCTTCATATTTGCCATATTGATCGCCAAACACTTTGGCCTCGGCCTCGAAACGCTGGGCGTCCTGCGGGGTCCACCAATCGCGCACCGCGCCTGCGGCATCGATCTTGCGGCCCTGATCGTCAAAGCCATGGCTGATCTCATGCCCGATCACCACGCCAATCGCGCCATAATTGACCGCATCCTCCGCGCTGGCCGAGAAGAAAGGCGCCTGCAAAATGGCGGCGGGGAACACGATCTTGTTCTCCAGCCCGCCATTATAGGCATTCACCGTTTGCGGGTTCATGCCCCACTTCTTGTGGTCCACCTTCTTGCCCAGATCGGCCATGGCATAGGCGGCGTTGAAGCGCCCTGCCCGCTGGACATTGCCATAAAGGTCATCACCGGCGATTTTCAGCGCAGTGTAATCGCGCCACTTGTCGGGATAGCCCACCATCACATTCATGCGGCTGAGTTTCAGCAGCGCGGCCTCTTTGGTCGGCGCGCTCATCCAGCTATTGGCCTTGATCCGGTCGGCCATGGCCAGTTTCAGATTGCCGACCAGCACTTCCATCTTGGCCTTGGCTTCCGGCGCGAAGAAGCGGGCGACATAGGCCTTACCCACCAATTCGCCCAGCGAGTCATTGACCAGATCCACCCCGCGCTTCCAACGCGGACGGATTTCCGACACGCCGGACAGGGTCTTGGTAA
The DNA here is from genome assembly GCF_004005905.1 of Novosphingobium umbonatum. Lineage (GTDB taxonomy): Bacteria > Pseudomonadota > Alphaproteobacteria > Sphingomonadales > Sphingomonadaceae > Novosphingobium > Novosphingobium umbonatum. The sequence goes on along the minus strand of NZ_SACO01000007.1, from coordinate 144,184 downwards.
AGGCAAAGCGGCTGTCGACCATCGCCTTGTTGAGATAAGGCGAGGCCTGATGGGCCATATGGAAGCTCTGCCACAATTTCAGCGTGGCCAAGGGCGTGGCGGCATAAAGCCCCGCCAATTGCTTCACCGCGCTGTTTTCCGAAACGATCATCCGCTTTTGCGGGGCGACATGCGCGCCGGCAAAGAAGGCCGTCCAATCAATCCCCGGCGCATAGGCGGCAAGGCCCGCGCTGGAATAGGGATTGTTGATCGCGCTGATATCGCGGCGCCGATCCGCTTCCCAGCTCAGCTTGGCCACTTGCGTTTCAAACGCCAGCACCTTGGCCGCCGAACCTTCCGGATCACTCTGGCCAATCGCCTGCATCACCCGCCCGATATAGGCGGCATAGGCATCGCGCTGGGGCTTGAACTGGTCCTTCAGATAATAGTCGCGGTCGGGCAGGCCCAGACCATCCTGCCCCAGCCACAGCACATTGACCTCGGGGTTCACCGTATCGGGGCTGATGTCAAACGACACCAGCGACACGCCAAAACCACCATGGGTGCCTGCCATGAAACGGGCAAAGTCCCGCTTGTTGGCCAGAGCCTTCACCTTGGCCAGATCGGCCATCAAGGGCTTCAAACCCAAGCTTTCCAGCCGCGCCTCGTCCATAAAGCTGGCATAAAGCGCGCCATAGGGGCTGGCGCTATTACCGGTGATGATCTGCTTGACCTGATCCTGCGCCTTTTCGCGCAGGTCATAGAAAGTGCCCACCGAAGGCCGGTCCGCCGGAATCTGGGTGCGGGCCAGCCAGCTGCCCGAGGTGTAGAGCTGGAAATCATCGCCCGGCTTAACCGAGAGATCGCGCGCGGAAAGATCCACACCCCATGCCCCAAATTCAGACGCAGGTTCCGCAACCGCCGCGGCAGGCGTTTGCGCCATAGCGGGCGCATGCAGGCAGGAAAGACCGGCAGCCATAGCCGCCAAAGAAGCCATAAAACGGATGGAACGCATGGATTTAGCACCCTGCAAGGAGGAAAAGGCCGGAACAGATCGGCCAGATGCGCCATTTATTGACAGGGGTGTAAGTCCTGTCAATCCCGCCCAGATCAGACATATTTTGACACAAAAGGGAAAGAGTCTCGCAATAGTTCATGACAAATTCAGCCGGTGGCGGCAAAGGCAGGGGCAACTTGGCCGTGCAAAGCCCGATGCGGATCGGTGGCCTATTTGCAGGTATGGGGAACAAATTGACTTACCAAGAACCGGTGCTCGCACTGCCGGTCAAGCGCCAGCTTGGCCTGCTCTCTGTCTCCCTGCTGGCTGCGGGCGGGCTTGCCCTGTCGGTGGTGGCCTATCGCGCCTATACGACCCAGCCCGAGGCCACAGCGCCGGCCCTGCCAACGGGCGTGGTGGAACTGACGCCCGAACAAATGTCGACCATCAAGCTGGAGCAAGTGGGCGACAGCAATGGCGACACGCAAACGGCGGCCACCGGCATGATTGCGGTCAATGAAACGCAGGCGACGCCGATCTTCCTGCCCTTCTCGGGCCAGATCACGCAGGTTCTGGTGGACGCAGGCGCCACCGTTACCCGCGGCCAACCGCTGCTGCGCCTGCGCACCAGCGATGTGGTCGATGCCCGCAACGCCCTGTTCAGCGCCGCCGCCGCCCAAGCCAGCGCGGCCTCGGCCGCCCGTCTGGCGCAGGATAATCTGAAACGTCAGGAACAGATCTACAAGACCGCTGGCGGCGCCATGCGCGATTACGAACAGGCCCGCAGCGATGCGATTGCCGCACAGGCCGCCCTGCGCGCCGCCAATGCCGCCTTGGGCGCGGCGCGTGACAAGCTGGAAATTTATGGCAAGACCCCTGCCGAAATCGCCAGTCTGGAAGGCGCCAGCGGCATTTCCGGCTATCACCCCGAAACCACCTTCCACGCCCCCATCGGCGGCGTGATCGCCTCGCGCGCGGTGGCGGCGGGCCAATTTGTGCAGGCCGGTGGCACCAGCCCGCTGCTGACCATCGCCAACCCCTCCAGCGTATGGCTGGTGGCGCAATTGGCCGAAAGCGATGCGCCCCATGTGCATCTGGGCGACAAGGTGGAAGTCAGCGTAGCCGCCTATCCGGGCCGCAGCTTCATCGCCACGGTGGACAATATCGCCAGCGCGCTTGATCCCTTGACCCACCGCCTGCCGGTGCGCGCCACGATTGCCAATCCCGATGGCGCGCTGAAACCGCAAATGTTCGCCAATTTCACCATCCTGCACAAGGCCAGCGCCGCTCTGGCCGCCGCCAGCCTGTCGGTAGCCGCCAATGCGGTGATCCATGAAGGCGATCAGGCCCGCGTCTGGGTGCAGATCGGCCCGCGCCGTTTCCGCAGCGTAGATGTCAAAACCGGCGACAGCCAGAATGGCCGCACCACCATCACCTCGGGCCTGAAGGGCGGAGAAAAGCTGGTCACCAGCGGCGCGATCTTTGTCAATGAAGCAGGTATCGGCGAATGAACTCGCCCGTCCGCTTTGCACTGCGTTCGCGCGTGCTGATCATGGGGCTGCTGGCAGGTATGCTGGCGGCCGGTGGCATTGCCTTTTACAATCTCAACATCGAGGCCTATCCCGACCCCGTGCCGCCGATGGTGGAAATCATCAGCCAGTCGCGCGGCATGTCGGCCGAAGAGGTCGAACGCTCGATCACCATTCCGGTCGAGGTGCAATTGGCGGGCATGCCGCATATGACGGCAATCCGCGCGATCAGCCTGTTTGGCCTGTCCGACGTGAAGGTCCAGTTCAGCTATGACCTGAGCTTTGAACAGGCCCAGCAGCAGGTGATCAACCGCCTGTCGCAATTGCCCGCCCTGCCCGGTGGCGCGGTGCCCACCCTGTCGCCCACCAGCCCCACGGGCGAAATCTATCGCTACCGGATCAAGGCGCCCAAGGGCTATTCGGTGATGGATCTCAAAACCCTGCAGGACTGGGTGCTGCAACGCCGGTTCCGCGCCTTGCCCGGGGTGGTGGACGTGACCGCAGTGGGCGGCAAATTGCGCGCCTATGAGGTGGTGGTCGATTCGGCCAAGCTGGCCGCGCATCAAACCAGCGTCGGCGCAGTGCTGACCGCCCTGTCGAAAAGCAATGGCAACACCGGCGGCCAGACCATCAATTTCGGCCCGCAAAGCGCCATCGTGCGCTCGGTCGGCCTGATCCAGTCACCTTCCCAAATCGAAAGCGTGCTGGTCGCTACCAACAATGGCGTACCGGTCATGCTGCGCGATGTGGCCAAGGTGCAGATCGGCAATCAGCCCCGCATGGGCATTGCCGGTCTCAATGACGAGGATGACATTGTCGAAGGCATCGTGCTGATGCGGCGCGGATCGCAATCCATGCCGACCATCAATGCGGTGAAGGCCGAGGTGGAAAAGATCAATTCCACCGGCATCCTGCCCCCCGGCGTCAAGCTGGAACAGGTCTATGACCGTTCCAACCTGATCGGATTGACCACGCATACGGTGATGGAAAATCTGGTGGTGGGCATTGCGCTGATCTTCCTGCTGCAATGGGGCCTCTTGGGCGATTTGCGCAGCGCGGTGATCGTGGCCACCACCATTCCCTTCGCGCTGGCCTTTGCGGTGCTGATCCTGACGCTTCAGGGGGAAAGCGCCAATCTGCTTTCGGTGGGCGCGCTGGACTTTGGTCTGGTGGTCGATGCCACGGTGATCATGGTGGAAAACATCTTCCGCCACATGGTTGAACGCACCGAGCATGTGGAGCGCGATGGCGGGCATTACAGCTTTGCCAACCGCCTGTCCTCGATCCTGCATGCGTCGAGCGAGGTGAGCCGCGGCATCTTCTTTGCCGCCGCCATCATCATCGCCAGCTTCCTGCCGCTCTTCACGCTGACCGGCGTGGAAGGCCATATCTTTGGCCCCATGGCCAAGACCTATGCCTATGCGATTGCCGGCGGGCTGATCGCCACTTTCACCGTGGCGCCGGTGATGTCGATGATGCTGTTGCCCGATCGTTTGAGCGAGGTGGAAACCGTGATCGTCCGCGCCCTGCGCCGCGTTTACGAACCGGTGGCCCGCTTTGCACTGGCCAACCAGATCATCACGCTGGGCGGGGCGGCCTTGCTGTTCATCGGCGCGATGGTCGGGGTGCGCGCCTTGGGGATCGAATTCCTTCCGCATCTGGAGGAAGGCAATCTCTATATCCGCGCCTCGCTGCCTGCGACCATCTCGCTGGAGGAAGGCGAGGCCACGGTCAATGCCGTGCGCCGCCGCATCCGCTCCTATCCCGAAACCACGGCCGTGCTGTCTGCCCATGGTCGCCCCGACGATGGCACCGACCCGACCGGTTTTTTCAACACCGAATATTTCGTGCCGTTAAAGCCGCAGGATGAATGGCCCAAGGGCGTCGACAAGGAAAAGCTGGTCAATGCGATGAGCAAGGATCTGCACCAGCATTTCCCCGGCGTGGAATTCGACTTCTCGCAAATCATCGAGGATAACGTGTCCGAAGCGGCCAGCGGTGTGAAGGGCGCCAATTCGGTGAAACTGTTCGGCCCCGATCTGGCCACGCTGGAAAAGCTGGGCAATGCGATACAGGCGCAAATGTCCAAGGTGCGCGGCATTGCCGATCTGGGCGTGTTCCAGTCTCTGGGCCAGCCCACGGTGCGCATCGACATCGACCGCGAAAAGGCCGCCCGTTATGGCCTGACGCCCGATGACATCAACCAGACGGTGGCTGCCGCCATCGGCGGCGCATCGCCCGGTGATCTGTATGAAACCCATACCGACCGCCACTTCCCGATTATCGTGCGTTTCCGCCCCGAACAGCGCAACAGTCTGGACGCGATCCGCACCATTACGGTGGCCACGCCCAATGCGGGCGGCGGCGTGACGCAGGTTCCCCTGTCCGAAGTGGCCAATATCCACCTCGCCTCGGGCGCCAGCTTCATCTATCGCGAGCACCAGAGCCGCTATCTGCCGATCAAATTCGCCGTGCGCGACCGCGATCTGGGCAGCGCCGTGGCCGAGGCACAGGCACGCATTGCCCAGAATGTCCACCTGCCGCCGGGCTATTCGATGGAATGGGCGGGCGAGCTGTCCAATCTGGACAATGCGGTGGCGCGTTTGAAAGTGGTGGTGCCGATCAGCCTGCTGATCATCTTCGGCCTGCTCTATGCCAATTTCGGCAATCTGCGCGATGCGCTGCTGGCTTTGAGCGTCATTCCCATGGCGATCATCGGCGGGGTGCTGGCGCTGGCGCTGACGGGGACGGCTTTCTCCATCTCGGCGGCGATCGGCTTTATCGCGCTGTTCGGCATTGCGGTGATGGATGGCATTCTGGTGGTGAACAATTTCAACACCGCGCTCAATGAAGGGCTGGACCGCGCCGCCGCCATGGCGGTCACCACGCGCAATTCGCTGCGTCCGGTGATCATGACCTGTCTGGTGGCGGCTATCGGCCTGCTGCCCGCTGCGGTCTCCTCCGGCATCGGCTCGCAGGTGCAAAAGCCGCTGGCCCTGGTGGTGGTGGGCGGCATGACGCTGGCGCCGGTGCTGATCCTGCTGGTTCTACCGCTGTTGATCGGTAAATTCTCGATCCATTCGCCCAACCGCTATGCCAGCGCGCCCACCCATAACCGGATCGAACCGGACGAAGGCGCCGCACATCAGGGAGAACAGGCATGAGCACGCTGATGCTGATCGGCCTGCTGGCCGCGCCTGCCGTGTCGGTGCCCCTGCCGCCAACCGCTGCGGGCAATGCGCCTGCCAGCGTGTTGAGCGCCCCCATCGCGCCCGAACAGGGCCCCGCGCAAAGCATCACTCTGGGCGATCCGGTGCCCGCGCAATGGTGGCAGGCCTTTGGCAGCGCCAAGCTGGACGCCTTGGTGGCCGCCACGTTGAAAGGCAGCGACGATATTGCCGCTGCCGACGCGCTGCTGCGTCAGGCCGAGGAATTGGCCAGAGCCGCCGGTGGCGCGCGCAGTCCCACACTGGACGCCTCCTATGGCGTTACGCGGGCGCGGGTGGGCAATGCCCTGTCCAGCCCGCTCTATGACCCCAATGCCATGCTCTATTCGCTGCATACCGCGCAGGTCAGCGTAGGCTATACGCTGGACGTGTTCGGCGGGGTGGGTGCCAAGGTGCGATCCGCGCAGGCCGCCGCCAAGGCACAGAAATTGCGCAGCCATGCGGCCAAACAGGCGGTGGTGGCCAATCTGGTGCAGGCGGTGATCAACCGTGGCGCCTTGATCGAGGAAGTGGCCGCCACGCAGGAAAGCATCGCTGCGGCCAGCGACCTGCTGGAACTGACCCGCCGCCGTGCGCAGATCGGCACAGTGGGCACCAGCGATGTGGCAGCCCAAGAAACTGCACTGGCCGCAGCGCAAGGCGCACTGCCCACGCTGCAACGCGCCCTCAAGCATGAGGAAGCGCTGATCGCCACCTATCTGGGGCAGGCACCGGGCAGCGATCTGCCGCCTCTGCCCGCGCTGGACGAATTGCATCTGCCCGAGAACCTGCCGCTCAGCCTGCCCGCGCAGGTTTTGGCGCAGCGCCCCGATGTGCAGGTCGCCGCAGCCAATCTGGAAGGCGCCGCCGCCGATGCCAAGGCGGCCGTGGCGGCACGCCTGCCCAGCTTCACCCTCTCGGCCAATTATGGCGGCACCGCCACCAGCTTTGGCGATATGTTCGCCAGCGGCAATCCGTTCTGGGCGCTGCTGGGCGGGGTCAGCCAGCCCTTGCTGCGCGGCGGTAGCCTGCTGCATCAAAGCCATGCCGCCAAGGCCGCGCTGGAGGCGGCGCAGGCGCAATATCGCTCCACCGCGCTCGCCGCCTTTGCCGATCTGTCCGACACGCTGACCGCGCTGAAACTGGATGGCGATGCGCTGGATGCCGCCGGTCGCGGGGATCGCGCCTCGGCGGAAAGTCTGGCCAATATCCGACGCCAGTTCGAATTGGGCGCGGTGGGCACCTATCAATTGCTGCCCGTGGTCGAAGCCCGCGCGCAAGCTCGCAGCCAATGGGTGCAAAGCCGCGCGGCAAGGCTGGGCGATACGGTGGCGCTTTATCTGGCTCTGGGCGGCAGCCCCGTGCCAAATCGGTGATCAGATCGGGGGCGGAGACCAAAGTTCCGCCCCCCTTGTCGTCCCGCCCCATTGGCGCGCCAAATAGGTTGGCCAACACCCGACAAAACGGGCAGATATTTCCAACAAACCCTCACCTTAACCATGGCAACCGTTCAAGCCGTTGGTTTTATGTTGCATTTTTGCCGAAAATGCGGATCACTGCCGCCGCAGGCAGGGCCAAACCGGCCCGCCCCCAATAGGTGCGGTGAAATTCCATGGAACTTCGGACGTTTGGCATCAGTGGTCCGGTTGAAATTGTGCCCCGCAAGCTTGGAGACGAGCGTGGCTACTTCACAGAACTCTTCCGCGAAGACCGTTTTTCGCAGGTGGCTGGCTCGGTAGAATTTGTGCAGGAAAACCAGTCGCTCTCGGCCAAGGTTGGCACGATCCGCGGGCTGCATTTCCAAACCCATCCCGCAGGTCAGGGCAAATTGGTCCGCTGCGTACAGGGCGCCATTTTCGACGTGGCGGTGGATATCCGCCATGATTCGCCCACGTTTGGCCAATGGATCGGCGTGGAATTGACCGCGCAAGATTGTAACCAGCTTTGGGTGCCGGTCGGTTTTGCCCATGGCTTCTGCACGCTGGTTCCCGACACGATCGTCGCCTATAAGGTTACCAATTATTACAGCCCCGAAAATGACAAGGGCTGTCTGTGGAACGATCCGGCGATTGGCGTTACCTGGCCTTCCGTGGCCGATGGCGAAACGCTGTCGGGCAAGGACAAGGTGCAGCCCCTGCTGGCCGATCTGCCGCAATATTTTAGCGTAAAGGACTGATCAGATGCGCGTGATTGTTACCGGCGGCGCCGGATTCATTGGCTCGGCGCTGGTGCGCCATCTGGTGCTGGTGCAGGGCTATGACGTTCTGACCATCGATGCGCTGACCTATGCGGGCAATATGGCCAGCCTGAAGGAAGTGGAAGGCAAACCCAACCACAGCTTCCTGCATGCCGATATCCGCGATGCCGAGGCGATGGCCAAGGCAGTCAACACCTTCAAGCCCGACCGCATCATGCATCTGGCCGCCGAAAGCCATGTGGACCGCTCGATCACGGGGGCTGCTGATTTCATCCTCACCAATGTGGTGGGCACATTTACCCTGCTGGAGGCCGCTCGCCATTACTGGAACGGGCTGGAAGCCGAGGCCAAGGCCGCTTTCCGCTTCCTGCATGTGTCGACCGACGAGGTTTACGGCAGCCTTGACCATGACCCCGAGGCCCTGTTCCTCGAAACCACGCCTTATGATCCCTCCTCGCCCTATTCGGCGTCGAAGGCGGCCAGCGACCATCTGGCCAAGGCATGGCACCGCACCTATGGTATGCCCATCGTGGTGTCGAATTGCTCGAACAATTACGGCCCTTACCACTTCCCCGAAAAGCTGATCCCGCTGACCATCCTCAACGCGCTGGAAGGCAAGGAATTGCCCGTTTACGGCGCGGGCGAGAATATCCGCGACTGGCTGTTCGTTGAAGACCATGCCCGCGCGCTGGATCTGATCATCGCCACCGGTCGTTTGGGCGAAACCTATAATGTGGGTGGCCGCAACGAGCGCAAGAATATCGATGTGGTGCGCCGCATCTGTCAGGTGCTCGACCGCCTGCGCCCCGCGGACGAACCGCGTGAAAACCTGATCCGCTTTGTCACCGACCGGCCGGGCCATGATGCACGCTATGCCATCGATGCCACCAAGCTGGAGAATGAACTGGGCTGGAAGGCGCTGGAGAATTTTGACACGGGCATTGAAAAGACCGTGCAATGGTATCTGGATAATGAATGGTGGTGGGGCCCGCTGCGCGATGGCTATTCGGGCGAACGTCTGGGCCTGCTGGAGAAAAGCGCGTGAGGATTGTTGTCACCGGACAGGCAGGGCAGGTGGTTACCTCCCTGCTGGAACGCGCCGGAGGCGAGCATGAGGTGATCGCTCTGGGGCGGCCCACGCTCGATCTGGCCGATCTGGCCAGCATCGAGCCCGCCCTGCGTGCGGCGCGTCCCGATGTGGTGGTGTCCGCCGCTGCCTATACCGCCGTGGACAAGGCCGAGAGCGAGCGCGAGGCCGCCTTTGCCATCAATGGCGCGGGTGCTGGCGAAGTGGCCCGCGTGGCGCATGAATTGCTGGTGCCCGTCATTCATATCTCCACCGATTATGTGTTCGATGGCACCAAGCCCGCGCCCTATGTGGAAAGCGACCCTGTCGCCCCGCTGGGCGTCTATGGCGAGAGCAAGCTAGCGGGCGAACAGGCGGTGCTGGCCGCCCATCCCGGCGCAGTGATCCTGCGCACGGCTTGGGTCTACAGCCCGTTTGGCGCCAATTTCGTCAAAACCATGCTGCGTCTGGCCGAAAGCCGCGACGAGTTGGGCGTGGTGGGTGACCAGATCGGCAATCCCACCAGCGCGCTGGACATTGCCGATGCGGTGATCGCCGTGGCGGAAGCCTTGGTGGCGCATCCGTCCGAAACCACGCGCGGCGTGTTCCACATGACCGGCAGCGGCGAAGGCAGCTGGGCCGATCTGGCCAAGGCTGTGTTCGAAGCCAGCGCGGCAGCGGGTGGCCCCAGCGCCAAGGTGAACGCCATTGGCACCAAGGATTACCCCACGCCCGCGGCTCGCCCCGCCAATTCGCGTCTGGAATGCGGCGCGCTGGAACGCGCCTATGGCGTGCGCCTGCCTGATTGGCGCCAGTCGGTGGCCCAGGTGGTGGCACGGCTGATCAAGGAAAAGGAACAAGCGGCATGAAGGGCATTATTCTGGCCGGTGGCAGCGGCACCCGCCTTTATCCGATGACGCTGAGCCTGAGCAAACAGCTCATGCCGGTTTATGACAAGCCGATGATCTATTATCCGCTCTCCACGCTGATGCTGGCCGGCATCCGCGAAGTGCTGATCATCACCACCCCGCATGACGCGGCCAGCTTCCGCCACCTGCTGGGCGATGGTTCGCAATGGGGGATGGAGCTGACCTATGCCGTGCAGCCTGAACCCAAGGGGCTGGCGCAGGCCTATACGATCGGCGCGGATTTCGTGGCAGGTGGCCCGTCCTGTCTGGTGCTGGGCGACAATATCTTTTTCGGCCATGGCCTGCCCGAATTGATGGCCAAATCGCGCGAGCATATTTCCAAGGAAGGCGCCTCGGTCTTTGCCTATCACGTGTCGGACCCTGAGCGCTATGGCGTGGTGGAATTCGACGCGGACAAGCGCGCGATCAGCATCGAGGAAAAGCCCCCCGTTCCCAAGTCGAACTGGGCGGTGACCGGCCTTTATTTCTATGACGCCAATGTGGTGAACATTGCCGCCAACATCCAACCTTCGGCCCGTGGCGAGCTGGAAATTACCGACGTGAACCGCGCCTATCTGGAAGCGGGCACTTTGCAAGTGGCTGAAATGGGTCGCGGCTTTGCATGGCTGGATACGGGCACGCCCGACAGCCTGCTGGAAGCGGCCGAGTTCGTATCCACGCTGGAGCGCCGTCAGGGCATGAAGATCGCCTGCCCCGAGGAAATCGCCTGGCGTCAGGGCTTCATCAGTGATGAAGGTCTGGTGCAATGCATCGCCCGTCTGGGCGGCAAGGGCAATTATGCCGAATATCTGAAAAAGCTGGCCGCAGGCTAAGCTTAAGCCATCAAGGGCGGGGATAGCATCGGCTTCCCCGCCCTTTTTGCGTCAGAAGCTGGCGACCCGCAGCATCAGCCGGACCGAGCGGCCCGGCATCACCACCGTATCCTTGTTAAAGGCGGTGGCCATGCGCTGCACATCATTGGTCAGGTTCTGGCCGATGATTGACAGTTCCAGCCCCGGCATGGAGCGCAAGGGCTGCCAAGAGACTTGCGCGTTAAGCGCGTTATAGCCCGCCGTGGCGGTGTCATAGGCGCCAAAGTCATTCTGCCGGCCATAATGGGTGAGCGTAAAACCGGCCTGCGCCTGTTTGCCCGCCCAGTTCAGCCCGCCGCCAAAGCGATAGGGCGGGATGCGGGGCACATTGCCACCGGCATCCAGCGTGGCGCGGGTCAAGTCGCCCATCAGTTTCACCAGCAAGGTGCCCGCATCCACGCGCAGCACATCATAGCTCGCCTCGGCCTCGGCCCCGCGGAAATGGGCGCCGCCTTGGGTATAGAACAATTCGCGCAATTCCCCGTCGGGGTCGCTGGTGCAGGCGCCTGCATCATCGCAGGTCCGTCCCGATAGCGCGCCATAGATGTAATTGTGGAACCATGTGAAATAGAGGCTGCCTTCAAAGCGGAAAGGCCCGCGATGGACGCGCAGGCTGGCCTCGATCGCCTTGGCGCGTTCCACCTTCAGATCGGCATGGCCGGTCTCGAATGTCATCGGCCCGTCATGCGCGCCGCGTGCGAACAATTCGGTCAGCGCGGGCGCGCGGCCCGTGGTGCTGATCGTGGTGCCCAGCTTCACCCCGTCGGCCAGCGTATAAAGCAGGCCCAAGGCCCCGCTGGCGGGCGTATAGGTGCGGCGGGTGAAATCCCCGCTCAAGGGCGTGCCGGTGACGCGCACCTGTTCCACGCGGGCGCTGCCTTCCAGATGCAGCTTGGGGGTCAATTCCATCTCGGAAAAGACATAGGCGGCCAGATTTTGCGAGGTGGCGGGGGAGAGATAATCGCTCGCCTCGCCCAGCGCGGAGAAATTGCGATGTTGATATTCCACGCCAAGCGCGGTGTTGCGGATCGCGCCAATCGCGTTGAACAGCATTTCGCCGCGCAGATTGGCCTCGCGATTCTTGAAAGTGGCGATGGCCATGCCTTGGCTGTCGCGCTCGGAATGCTCATAATCGGCATAAGAGCCATCCAGCGTCAGCGTCTTGAGCAAGCCTTTGCCCATGGCAATGCTGTTGCGGCTCATCACCTTGGTCTGGGCCATGTCGATATAGGTATCACCCGCCGGAATGCCGTATTTGGCATCATAATGCACCACGGCCAGACCGACATGGCTATCCCCATCCGGCAGGAAATAGGAGCCGCCCAGCGCCCCGCCCTTGCCACGGAAGAAGGAATTGGTCTGTGTGCCTTCGGGCGTATCATAATCGCCCTGATGGCGGCGAAAACCATCGGCATGCAGCGCGACATTGCCCAAGGTCACATCAGCCAGTGCGGAGGTTTCCAGCGAATTGGCGACGCTGCCATAGGCCAGATTGGCCTCGGCGCTAACGGGGTCCTTGCCAAGGCTGGTGGGCACGCGGTTGTTGATCGTGTTGACCACGCCGCCGATCGCCTGACTGCCATAGCGCAAGGTGGCCGCACCGCGCACCACTTCGATGCTGCGCGCGGCCAGCGGGTCGATGGGGATGCCATGGTCCGGCCCGATATCGGACACGTCCGAGGCGCTGGTGCCATCTTCCAGCATACGCACGCGGTTGGAATCCATGCCGCGAATGATCGGACGGCTCGCGCCGGCGGCAAAGCCGGTGGCCGCTACGCCGGGAATATCGCGCAGCGCATCGGCCACGCTGGCACCACCAGCGGCGCGGATCTGCTCGGCATCGACGCGGGCGGAAATGGCGGGCGTTTCATCGGCAGTGTGGCGGAAGGGTGTGGCGGTGACGATAATCGGCGCTTGGGCAGCGGGCGGCGGGGTTTCGGCCTCGTCTGCACCCCCGTCTACGGCGGCAAGGGCAGGCTGGGCCATCAGCGCGACAGAGGCGGCGCCCAGCAGGAGGAGGGAACGCATGGGGTTAACATCCTTTTGGTCGTAACAGCAAAAAGGGAGGCGCAAGCTGCCACCCAATCTTGTAACGTTATATCATGCCAGATGTTCCCGCCAAGTCCCCTTCTTCACGCATACGCAGCATGACGCATAAAAGGGGCCAGCCTTGCGGCCAGCCCCCTTTTGAATTCACCCCCGAAAACCGATCAAGCGCCGATATAATCGTGCAAATAGCCAATCAGGCTGGCCCGCGCGGGGCTATCATCCGAACGCAAAGGCTCCAGATCGTCACGCAGCATCAAGGCTTCGAGCTGTTCATCATCATAGGCCACATAAATGCCCGTACGGTTTTCCAGCGATTTGACCGTGGCCAATTGATGCTCGTTGCGATGTTCACCCAGCGAGGCGCGGCGGGGATAAAGGATCACCGGCTTCTGCACCTTGCGCGCGCTCAGGATCGTACCGATGCCGGCATGGCCCACGATACGGTCGGCGGTTTTGATATGGCCATCAAACGTGGCCGGATCGCAATGGGCCGCGCTTTTCATATGTGCATAGCTGGCGCCGGGGTCGCAAGTCTGGGCGAAAATATCCAGCCCGTGTTTGGCGGCAATGGCGTCCAACGCCGACAGAAAGCGGGGAAAGGGCAGCTGTGTGCCGACTGTCGCGAAAATCATAGCACCGATCCTGCATAAGTGGCGCCATTATCCGTGGCGACCGAAGGCCATTGCGACATCCACAGATGCGCGTGATTGCGGGCCAAGGCACCGGCCATGGAAAATTCCTCGGCATTGGCAATGCTGTCCACCCAGATGGTGCGTGCGCCCAGCCTCTTGCCCAAGGCCAACGCGATCACACCGGGCAGCGCGCCGGTGGAAATGATCACTTGAGGGCGCAGCGAGATAATCACCCACAGGATGCGCAGCAGGGCGAAAAAGGCCCGCACCGGCTTGTTACGGTTGCAATCGGGCACGATCCGTACATTGGACAGCCCCGATCTTTCACCCAACCCCGCCAGCGTGGTGACGAAGGTTACATCATGCCCCGCAAAAGCATCGCGCAGCATCATCATCTGTTCCCAATGACCACCGCCCGAGGCAATCGCCATCACCCGCTTCTTTGTCTGACCAGCTTGTAGATTGAGCATATCGACTGACCCGTTCTGTTTATCCAATGCGCATGCCTGCAGAGCTGGCCACGAAAACCCATTCAGGCCTGAAGCCTGACCGGGATGAAAAGCGCGCTCATCAGAGCCTCCTTAGCCGATGACACACCGACATCACAGGCGACCCGGATTACGCCGCATCCGTATTTTTCATTGATGATCTTCAAACACATCTTTCGTGACAAACCAAGGACTTCCCTTTCCAACCATCGAATTATGGGAAGATCAAGCCTGTTGTTGGACAGCGCCGATTCTGCCAAAATTACCGCAAACACCCTTCCAGAACCCAAAAGTCTGGGCAGATCGCTCATTTCTTGCCCATAATTTAATCTATAAACCCGGTATTGTACGAGAAAACTTGCCAACCCCACTGGAAAACGCGCAAGGGGAAATGCTCCATAGCGGATGTCGGGATCAGTAGACATAACGCAAGCCTGGGCTTAGGTTCGCACGCAGATTTGGGTATTTTTCATGGATGGGTTGCTAGAGGTCAATGTACGATCCGCGAATCACAAATGTCGCGTTGACGTGCCATACTTCAACCACAAGCATGACGGTCAGCCCGCATGCGCGAAAGGTGAATTAACGATCATGACTTTGCGTTCCTTGCTGCTGTGCTGCACCGTGCTGGGTCTGGCCGCGTGCCACAAGGGTGAAACCAGCGCGCCCAAAGGTCAGGTGGTTGCCACGATCAACGGCACCGAAGTGACCATGAACGAGCTGAAAGAGGAAAGCGCATCGGCGGGTCCGGGTCAGCAAAACAGCGCCACCGCGCTGCAGACCATGGTGACCCGCAAGCTGCTGGCCGAGGCAGCCAAGGCAGAAAAGCTGGACCAGTTACCGACGACCGCTATCCAGTTGAAGCGCGCGGAGGAATCGGTGCTGGTCGAGGCTCTGATGCGCAAGCTGCGCGATTCGGCGCCCGCTCCCTCGACCGACGAAGCGCGGGTCTATGTCAGCGAACATCCATCCAGCTTCTCCAGACGCCGCATTTTCGTGGTGGACCAGTATATCGTGCCCAATGCGCCGCAAGCGCTGTTCAAGGAAATGGAGCCAATTAACACGCTTCCCGAGGCTCTGGCCCTGCTCAAGAAGCATAATCTGGCCGCCAATCGCGTGGTGGGCACGATCGACGCGCTGACCATTGACGGCGAGGCTGCTGAAAAGCTGGCTGCCTTGCCGCCCAATGCCATTTTCATCTCGCCCGAAGGCGATGGCATGCGCCTCAACTATATCCGCGATGTCGAGATCGAGCCGATCCCCGCCAATCAAGCCGAAAAGATCGCCTTGGAAACCTTGCGCAACCGCCGCATTTCGCAATTGGTGTCCAATAAGGCCAGCGAGATTGTCGGATCTTCCATGCGCAACGTGAAATTCAACCCTGCCTTTGCACCCAAGGCGCCTGCACAGGCCCCTGCCGGAAAATAAGAACCAATCCGGCAGGTTGGGCGCATCAAGGCTGGACTGGCATGGGGCAAAGGTGGGAGGAAATTCGTCGCAAGAGACGAATTTAACCATATGTTCGCTGCTTGCCATGCTTTAAGCAAACGGCACAGGTTTGTTGATTTCGGGTAAGGGAGCCTTTGGGGTGAAGCGACTGTCCTATAGCAGCATCGGTCTGGCATTGACTTTGGGCTTCTCTCAAACCGCCCTGGCCCAATCCAGCCCCGCTATCGAAGGCAATGTGCTGAACATCTCGCTGGGCGCGGATGTCACGCATGACACCAATGTGGCCCATGCCAGCGCTGCTGCTGCTGCCCAACGCGGGGTGGTGCCCGCCGACGAAAAGGCGCTGCCCAGCGCCGACATTACCTTTCAGCGCATGCTGGGCCGCAACAAGGTCGGTTTGACCGGCAGCACCGGCTATCAACTCTATCGCCGCAACACGCGTCTCAACCGCGAAAAGATTGATCTGGACGCCTATGGCGACATTGCGGTGTCCTCCTGCGCCCTGCATCTGGGCGCCAATTACACGCGGGGGCAGAGCGATCTGGCCAATCTGGCGCTGGAACAAAACGCCAATGTCACCAACACACAAACGACGACCGGCACATCGGGCAATCTGTTTTGCGGTGATGAAATAGGCCTGCGCCCCAATATCAACGCCAGCTATCAAACCACCACCAACAGTCAGGCCCAGCGCAAGAGCATGGACCGGGTGGAACTCAATTACGGGGGCGGGATACAATATGCCCATCCCTCGCTGGGCACGCTGGACACTTTCATCAGCCGCCGCGAAACGCGCTTCTCGACCATTTTTCTCAGCGATGGGCGCAAGGCAGGCTTTAACATTATGAGCTATGGCGGGAAATTCACCCGCGACATCGGTTCGCGCATGCGCGGATCGGTGGAATTGCGCTATGTGCAAATGAGTACGCTGCAACCGGGCCTGTCCACATTCAGCGGCCTTAACTGGAGCGTGGACCTGACCGCAGACCTGCTTTCACGCGTGCAGAGCAAGCTGGGCGCATCGCGGCAAGTCGTCACCAACGCCATTGCCGAGGCCGCCTATCACGTGGACCGCGCCTATTCGGCCAGCCATGATTTCGCGGTGAACGACCGCCTGCATCTGACCTTGGCGGGCAGCTATATGCAGCAAAAATATTATGGCGCCAATCTCGCTTCGTCCGTCTCGCTGCGCCACAGCAAGCGTTATGACGGCAGCCTCGCGCTGGTCTATACCCCCAGCGAAAGGCTGCAGTTTAACCTGACCACAGGTTACACCAAGCGCAACGCCAATGGCACGTTCTACGACTATGATTCTTTTAGCGTCCAATCCGGTTTCCGCGTGAAAATTTGACCCCCTTGCGATTGACAGCATCAACAGGGAAGAAAGGCAGGCTTATGAAAATGAAGACTTTCGGCTGGCTGGCCGCTGTGGCCGCCGTGGCCCAATCCCCGCTGGCTCTGGCGCAGGCTCCGGCCCCCACGATCAAGTCCAACCTGACCGACGGCTATGCCTTGGGCGCGGGTGACGTGATCGAAGTAACCGTGCTGGGCCGCGACGAATACAAGCCGCGCGTGCAGGTGCAGGTCGATGGCACGGTGCAATTGCCCTATATCGGCAATGTAAACGCCGAAAACAAAACCGTTCTGGCCCTGCGCGAGGAAATTCGTGAAAGGCTGAAGGCGGGCGGCTATTATGCCAATCCCGCGGTCAATGTCATGATCGTCAACTATGCCAGCCGCTATATCGTCGTGCTGGGCGAAGTGGGCACGCCGGGCATTGTTCCGATTGACCGCGCCTATCACGTCTCGGAAATTCTGGCCCGCGTCGGCGGCACGCGTCCCACCGGTTCGGATGTGCTGACGCTGACCCGCAAGAGCGGTGAAACACTCAGCCTTTCGGTCAGCGAAGTGGCCACAGGCGAAGGCGACAAGGACCCGTTGGTGGTTGCTGGTGACAAGCTCTATGTCGCCACGGCCAAGACCTTTTACATCTATGGGCAGGTCGGCGCACCGGGCACCTATCCGGTGGACCGCGAGATGAACCTGCGCAAGGCCTTGGCCCGCAGCGGCGGCCTGACCAAGCTGGGTTCGGAAAATCGGGTGAAAATCATCCGCAAAGGACAGGAAATGAAAGGTTTGGACCTTAATGCTCCCGTTCAGGATGGTGATGTGGTTGTTGTTGGTGAAAAGCTGTTTTAATCAGGCAAAACGATGGGGCGCATCCAGAAACGGGCGCGCCCTCACTTTTCTCTAATATACAATGGGATAAGCAAAATGTCTGATGCGGCCGATCCGATTCTGCTTCAGCCGGAAGACGCAAAGGGGGAATGGCGCTTCACCGACCATGTCCCCGTGCTGCACGCCCCCCAGTCGATTCAGGCTGAAAGCATCGGCGCCTTGCGCAGCCATTTGCTGGCCAAGCATTTGCAGGACGGTCGCCGCTCGCTGGCTATTTGCGGAGCGACCGAAGGCGTTGGCGTCAGCTTTGTGGCCGCCAATCTTGCCGCCGCTTTCGCGCTGGCGGGGGTGAACACCCTGCTGGTCGATGGCAATATGCGCGAACCCGGGCTGCAAAATTTCTTTGTTCCCCCTCGCGCCTTGCCCGGCCTCAGCGATTTTCTGGCCAATCCCGACTTGATCGTGCATGATTTCATCCGTCCGGCGGGTCTGGAAAATCTGTCTATTCTGGGCGCCGGCGCGCCGGTGGAAAATCCGCAGGACCTGTTGGCCAGCCGCCAATTTTCCATGGGCATGGATGCCTGTATGCGCGACTATGATCTGGTGATTGTGGATACGCCGCCCAGCAGCCTTTCCGCCGATGCCCGCCGTATTGGCGCGGCCATGCGCTATGCCTTGATCGTTGCGCGTAAAAATGCCAGCTTCGTCAGCGATCTAAAGACGTTAACCGACGAGTTGCGTGCCGACCGTGCCAAGGTTATCGGCAGCTATCTCAACGATTACGTGACGAATTAAGGGAACGAGATGCAAGAGGCCAGTGGCGATGGGCAGACATTGCGCATCAGCGCAATGCTGCAAGAAGCAGGAAAAATCTGGCCTTTATTGCTAGCCGTGGTGCTGGTTCTGGTGCCAGCCTGCCTTACGCTGGCCGATCAGGTGTGGAACACCGAATTGGGTGCCCATGGGCCGATTGTGCTGGCCACCGGCCTGTGGTTGCTCAGCACGCGGCTCAAGGATCTGACGGCGCGCCGCGCTCCGGCCAAAACATGGGTTATCGTGCTGGGGCTGTTGCTGGTGCTACCAGTCTATACCTTTGGCCGCGCCTATGACTTTATCAGTCTGGAAATGCTGGGCGTCTACGGCGTGGCCTTGCTGGCCGCCTATCGGCTTTATGGCTGGCCTGCGATGCGTGCGAACCTCTTCCCCTTTGGTTTCCTCGCCTTTCTGATCCCGCCTCCGGGTTGGGTGATTGATTGGTTGACGGTGCCCTTGCGCGAATTCGTGTCCTATGTGGCCACCCATGGCCTGCACCATCTGGGCTATCCGGTGGCCAATCAGGGCGTGTCGATCATGGTGGCCCAATATCAATTGCTGGTAGAGGATGCCTGCGCGGGCATGAATTCCATCGTCGGTCTCTCGGCGATCACGCTATTCTACATCTATATCTTGCACAGCGCATCCTGGCGCTATGGCGCCTTGCTGGCCGCCTTGATCATTCCCTTGGCCGTGGTGGTCAATATCGCCCGTGTGGTGACCCTTATCCTGCTGACCTATTATGCCGGCGACGAGGTCGCGCAGGGCTTCCTGCATACTACGACCGGCATCGCGCTGTTTGCCGTGGCTTTGCTGGGCATGATGGGGCTCGATGCGGGTCTGCGCTTTGTCTATGGACGCTTTATCAAAAGGAAGGACGCCCATGGACCGGCGTGATTTTCTGATCGCCGGAGCCTGTGCAGCAGCCTTGGGCGGGGCGCAGGCGCTTAAACCGCGCCGGATGGTCAATTTGCTGGACGGGCCCGAACTCGATCCGGTCATCCCCCGCAAATTCGGCCGATGGACGACCGATTTCGACACCGAAATCGTCGCTCCAAAAGTGCCTGGCAGTCTGGAAGACAAGCTCTATAGCGAGATCGTGTCGCACACGTTCCGCGACACCGCCGGCAAACTGCCTTCGGTTATGTTGCTCATCGCCTATGGGCGCTCACAAAGCGACCTGTTGCAGTTGCACCGGCCTGAATCCTGCTATCCGGCAGTCGGTTTCTCGATCAGCAATCGCAAATTGATCGATATGAGCCTGCCCAAAGGCCAGAACCTGCCTGCCGTGGAAATGACCGCAACAGCCGGTGATCGGGTGGAGGACATTGTCTACTGGTCCCGCCTTGGCGAATTTTTCCCGCAGACCGCGGGGCAACAGAGGCGCGACCGCCTGAAGGCCGCCATGCAGGGCTATGTTGGCGATGGCGCTTTGGTGCGCGCCTCCACCTTGCGCGGGGCCGACAACAATACGCCCTATTTCCCGGCGCTACAGAGCTTTTTCGGCGATCTGGTGCAGGGCATGCCCAACGCGCAACGCAAGGTGCTGATCGGCACCGACAGGGCCAAGGCACTGGCCTAAGGCCTTCCAAAGAAAAGGGCGGAAAGGTTGACCCCTTCCGCCCTTTTCTTTTGTCCGCTTGCCGCCGATCAGAACGGAATATCATCGTCCAGATCGTCACCGAAACCGCCACCGCTGCTGCTGGTACGGCCCCAATCGCTGCCCCCGCCCGACGATGCACCGCCGCCATAGCCGCCGCCCGAACCGCCGCTACGGCCACCGCCATAACCACCACCCGAAGCGCCACCGCCAAAGTCGCCGCCGCCCGAACGCGCGCCGCCGCCCATACCGCCACCGCCACCAGAACCGCCCTGCGGCCCGTCCAGCATGGTCAGCGTACCGCCAACGCCCACGCTGATTTCGGTGGTGTAGCGGTCATTCCCGCTCTGGTCCTGCCACTTGCGGGTGCGCAGGCTGCCTTCGATATAGACCTTGCTGCCCTTGCGCAGGAAACGCTCGGCCACGCCGATCAGGCCGTCCGACTGCAACACCACGCTATGCCATTCGGTGCGTTCCTTGCGCTCACCCGTGGCGCGGTCCTTCCAGCTTTCGCTGGTGGCAATGCGCAGATTGGCAATGCGACCGCCGTTCTGGAACGACTTCACTTCCGGATCGGCGCCCAGATTGCCGACCAGAATGACCTTGTTGACGCTGCCTGCCATCTATCCCTCTTATGCCTTACAACCCAAGAGCCAGAGCGGCCCAATAGGTGATTCCGGCAAAGACATAAGCCAGTCCAAAGAGGTAGGCCAGCATGAAGGCAGGCCATTTCCACCCATTTGTTTCCCGCCGGGTCACGGCAATGGTGGAAATGCACTGCGGCGCGAACACAAACCACGCCAGAAAGGCCAGAGCGGTGGGCAGGCTCCAATGGGTTTTGAGCTGGCTGGCCAATTGATGCGCGGTGGCATCCTCGTCATCGCTGGCCACGGCATAGGTGGTGGCAAGCGAGGCCACCGCCACTTCGCGCGCGGCCATCGAGGGGATCAGCGCCAGAGCAATATCGCGGTTAAAGCCGATCGGCTCCACCAGAACAGCCAGCCCATTGGCAATATGGCCCGCGAAAGAGGCATCCACCTGATCCTTGCCCACCTCGGCACGGGGGAAATTGAGCAGCAGCCACAGGATGATTGTAACATGGAAGATCATCGTGCCCGCGCGGCGCAGGAAGATCCATGCGCGCTGGAACAGGCCCAGACCCAGATCGCGCAGGCGCGGCAGCTGATATTTGGGCATTTCCATAATGAAGCCGCTGGCTGCACCCTTGGTCACAGACCGGCGCAGCACCAGAGCCACCACCATCGCGCCAACAATACCCGCCACATAGAGCCCCAGCAGCACCAGCCCCTGCAGGCCGATCACGCCCCCCGGCCCCACCGGACGATTGGGGATAAAGGCGGCGATAATCACCGCATAGACCGGCAGCCGCGCCGAACAGGTCATCAAGGGTGCGATCAGGATGGTGGTCAGCCGGTCCTTGGGATCGGTGATGGAACGCGTGGCCATGATCCCCGGCACAGCGCAGGCAAAGCTGGAGAGCAGCGGGATGAAGCTGCGCCCCGACAGGCCCACGCCCGCCATCATGCGATCCATGATAAAGGCCGCCCGCGCCATATAGCCGGTCGCTTCCAGCACGAGGATGAAGAAGAACAGGATGATGATCTGCGGCAGGAACACCACCACCGCGCCCACACCAGCCAGCGCGCCATCGGTGATAAAATCGCGCAGCAATCCAGCGGGCATCGCCCCCTTCACCGCATCGATCAACAGGCCGACCAAGCCTTCCAGCCCATCCTGCAAAGGCGCCGCCCAAGCGAAAACCGCCTGAAACACGATGAACAACAGGCCCAGCAGGAACACTGGCCCCAACCACGGGTTGAGCAGCAATTCATCGGCCCGCGAATGCAGGCGATGCTTCACGCTTTCCGAAATGATCATCGCCTCGGCCATGGCGCGCGCTTCCATGCGGCGCTCAACCTCATCCAGCTTCGCGCGCGGATGGGCTGGGCCTTGCGCAGGGGCCGCCGCAATCGCCGCCGTCAATTCCGCAAGACCGCGCCGACGTACCGCCACTGTCGGAATCACCGGCACGCCCAGCGCGCTTTCCAGTGCCGTAGGGTCCAGCACCAAGCCATCCCGTTCGGCCAGATCGACCATATTGAGCGCCACCACGCAGGGCTTGCCCAGCGCGATCACTTCCTGCGCGAAAACCAGATGCTGTTCCAGATTGCTGGCATCCAGCACCACCACCAGCACATCGGGCGCATCCACGCCCGATAATTCGCCAAGGATGACGCGGCGGGTCACTTCCTCGTCGGGGCTGGTGGCATCCAGACCATAGGAGCCGGGCAGATCGGTCAATTCCACGCTCGCCCCATCGGGCAAGGCCAAGCGGCCCGATTTGCGCTCCACCGTGACGCCCGGATAATTGGCGATCTTTTGCCGCGCACCGGTCAGCGCGTTGAACAGCGCGCTTTTGCCCGCATTGGGATTGCCCACCAGAGCGGCGGAACGCAAAGTCACCGGAGAAAAATCGTTCACAATGCTTCCACCTGCATGGCGCGGGCATGGACGCGGCGCAGGGCCACGGTCATCCGCCCGATCTGCACCGCCAAGGGGTCTGCGCCCGCAAAGATCCCGCGATGCGAGACCGTGATCTGCGCGCCGACATCAATCCCCAAGGCCCGCAAACGCCGCGCTTCCTCGTCCACCAAAGCAGACCAGTCGACAGCGGTAATCTGCGCCCGCCGCCGCAGCGGCAGGGCGTCAAGCGTCATGAGAGGCGTTTGCGAGTCCATGGAAAACTGACTGCCAGACTGTGCCCTGAATTGCAACTCACTCGCAATACCAGATCCAAATCAATGGGCGGGATAGCGCAAACGGCCCAACAGACGCATCGGGCTGAAATGCATGTTCGACTTGGGGGTCAACTGGCTTTTCAGCTTTTCAAACCGCATCACGCCTTCAATCCGCCGGTCGAGGAAGGCCCAGCTTTCAGCCTTGTCCTCGCTATGGTCATCCATAAAGACGGCCAAGGACGCGGCATAAATGGCCGATAAAGTCATCCGCTTGGTGTAATGGTTGTAATCCACCGCGCGGTCGCCCGCCTGACGCCACATCAGATCGGCGCTATGCCATGCCAGCTTGGCCGCGGCCGCCACATTCAGCGGCCGCGCCATGATCGACAAAGCGCTGCGCAGGCTTTCCTCCATGCCCGCCTGTGCCTCCAGACGGAAACGGATCTGGCGGCGGATTCTTTCGCGGATCGAAAGCCCCGCCAGCATCTCCGCTGGCAGAGCCTCGACCATCGCCGCGTCAATATGGGCGGTCCATGCCGTGATCATCGCCATCGCCCCATCGGCAAAGGCGTAAAGTGCCACCGCCTCGTCCACACCCTGTTCCAAGGCGGCGGAACGCACCGCCTCCTCGCTCCACCCGTCAAACACCGCGGCCCGCGCCACGGCGGGCGCCAGCGCGATGCGCAGGTCTTCAAGGCTGAGATCGGCCAGAGGCGTGTCGGTCATCACAAATGTCCTGTCAGAGCGATTTGAGTCACAGCGAGGGGCCATAGGAGCGGGCGGCTCCACCGGTCTTCTTGGCGTTGGCGTCAATTTCCTGCAACAGATTGCCGCTGCGGTCCAGCTTGGCATAATCGCGGGCGCTGCGGCCCGAACTATCGGCGCGCTCGGGATTGGCGCCCGCCTTCAACAACACGCGCATCATCGCAATATCGCGGCGATGCACGGCGGAGATCAGCGGCGTTTCGCCGGTAGAATTGGGCTCATCCACCCGCGCCCCGCCCGCGATCAGCAATTCAATGCCTTCACCAAAACCATAGGAAGCCGCCACCACCAAAGGCGTTTCGCCCTTTACGTTGCGGATGTTGGGATCGGCGCCCTTGGCCAGCAGAAAGCTGATCCAGATGGCATCGCGGCGCGCGGTGACAATATGCAGCGCGGTATCGCCGGTGGTGATGTCGCGGGTATTGACCATCTGGCTGCCCGGTTCGGACAGGGTGTCGGTTACCTTCTGCCCTTCCTTCTTGCGCACATTTTCCAGAAATTCATAGCTTTTGGAAAATTGGGCCGCCGCGGGGTTCGGCATTACCATTCCAAAAGCGAGCGCGGCGGCAAAGGCGATTTTCCACCCGCCAATAGCCTTGCCCGATGTAACCCGGCCCGATGTCACAGTATCAATCTCCTTTGATGATCCGGCCCTTGCACCCCAAGGCCATGATCTGCGTCTTGCAACCAAGGCTTTAGCAGAGCATGAACCAATGCGCTATGACCAAGCCCTTTCGTTCATCACGCCCCGCCGCGCTATTCGCCGCGCTGGCGGCACTGCTCATCCTGCCCGCTTGCAGCGGCAAGCCTGCGGCCGATCAGCCCCCGCTGGCGGGCGCGGCGATCGGCGGGCCCTTCACGCTGGTGGACAAGACCGGCAAGGAAGTGCGCTGGAGCGATTTTGCGGGCCATTACCGCATTGTCTATTTCGGCTATACTTTCTGCCCCGATGCCTGCCCCACCGATGTGGCGGTGGCGATGCGCGGGCTGGATCTTTATGCCAAGACCCATGCCAAACAGGCCGATGAGCTGCGCCCGATCTTCATCACCATCGATCCCGCGCGCGATACGCCTGCGGTGGTGGGCCAGTTTGCCGCAGCTTTCTCGCCGCGCCTGATCGGCCTGACCGGCAGCGCGGCGCAGGTGGATGTGGCGGCCAAGGCCTTCGCCGCCTATTATGCCAAGGGCAAGGCCACCGCAGGCGGCTATTTGATGGACCATAGCCGCATTGCCTATCTGATGGGGCCACAGGGCGAACCGATCACCATGCTGACACTGGACAAGGGGCCGCAGGGCGTGGCGCAGGATCTGGAGCATTGGGTGAAATGAGAGCGCAATTCTGGACCCTGCCACTGGCCAAGCTGGACAAGGAAGAATGGGAGGCCCTGTGCGATGGCTGCGGCCAATGCTGTTTGCACAAGGTGGAGGATGAGGACACCGGCGACATTTACATGACCAATGTGTCCTGCAAATTGCTCGACCTGCGCAGCGGGCAATGCAGCGATTACAAGCATCGCAAATCCCATGTGCCCGATTGCATCCAACTGACGCGCCGCAATGTGGAAAAGCTCGACTGGCTGCCCACCACCTGCGCCTATCGCCTGCGCGCCGACAATCTGCCTTTGCCCGATTGGCATTATCTGCTGAGCGGCGACCGCGAGGGCGTGCATAAGGCCGGCGTCAGCGTGCGCGGGGCGGCGATCCCCGAAGGCATGGCGGGCCCTTTGCACCAGCATATCATCTGGCCCGAAGGCATGGCGCCGATGGAAATCGAGGAAGAGGACGAGTGATCGACTGGCTGCGCCGCAAAGCCCAGCCGGAGCCTACGATTACCCTGCATGGCGAGCCCGTGCCGGTGGTGCTGCGCCGCCTGCCGCAAGCCAAGCGCCTGACCCTGCGCCTGTCGCCCGACGGGGCCGAGGTGCGGCTGACCATTCCCAAATGGCTGCCCACCGCCGAAGCCTTGCGCTTTGCCCATAGCCGCGCCGATTGGCTGGCCCAGCAAAAAGCCCGTTTTGCCAAGCCGGTGGAGATGGGTGATGGCACAGCCCTGCCCTTTCGCGGGGAAACTGTCTTCATCACCCACAGAGCAGACGCCCCGCGCCGGATCCGCCTTGAGGGCGACCGGCTGATCGTGGGTGGCCCTGCCGAGGGGCTAGGCCCCCGCGTCACCCGCTGGCTGCATGCGCAGGCGAAGGAATGTTTCGCGCAGGATCTGGCCTTTTACGCCGCCCGCGCTGACCTGCCCACGCCGCCGCTGGCCCTGTCCAATGCCAAGGCGCGCTGGGGTTCATGCTCCTCGACGGGGGCGGTGCGGCTCAACTGGCGGTTGATCATGGCACCCGATACGGTGCGCCGCGCGGTGGTGGCGCATGAGGTGACCCATCTGATCCATTTCGACCATTCGCCCGCCTTTCACGCCTGCCTCGCCCGCCTGTTTGAAGGGGATGTGGCCGCCACCAATCTCTGGCTGAAACAAAACGGACGCGGGCTTTATAGCGTACTGCCCTGAGACTCCCACTGGCGCGGGGCGTGATTCGCGCCTATCTGGCAGGCCATGGTGTTCAAACGCAAAAAATCGATGTGGAAAGATGTCTCGCCCACCGGCGCGGTGGCCGATTTTGTCGCCGTATGGCAGGCGGCAGGGCGCGCGCGCTGGGGCTATGCGCTGGCGGCGCTGGTGGCCAGCGGCTCGGTGCTCTCGCTGATCATCCGCGAAGAACATCGCGCCCCGCCGCGCATGCCGGGCATCACCTATATCAACAGCTGGCGCGCCGATCGCAGCGACGAGGAAATCAAGGCCAGCAATCTGGTGTTCGAGCGCGTGAAGCAACAACGCGCCAAGGAACGCGCCGAAGCGGAGGAGGAGACCAAGCGTCTCTATCGCATGCTGGGCAAGATTTCGGGCATGGACACCGACAAGATCGAACGCGAAGCCGCCGCTCAACGCGAGGCCGAAGCCAAGGCGCAAAAGGCCGAGGCCGACCATATGGCCGCCGTGAAAGCCGCCAAGTAGGATGGGCCCATTACCGCAGGATCGGCGCTGGCTGGAGGCTGCGGCCCGACTGGCGGGGCGGGCAAGGCCGCTATCGCGCCCCAACCCCGGCGTGGGGGCGATTCTGGTCCGCGACGGGGTGGTGATCTCTCGTGGGTGGACGCAGGCGGGCGGGCGCCCCCATGCCGAAGCAGTGGCGCTGGAAGGCGTGGATGCTCGGGGGGCAACACTTTACGTCACGCTGGAGCCTTGCGCGCACAAGTCCACACGCGGCCCTGCCTGTGCCGATCTGGTCGCAGCCTCTGGCGTGGCGAGGGTGGTGATCGGCTGCACCGACCCCGATCCACGCACCGCAGGCGCGGGCATAGCCAGACTGGAGGCGGCAGGGATTGCGGTCACGCTGGTTGACTGCCCCGCCTCCCGCGCCAGTCTGGCGGGCTATCTGATGCAGCGGATCAAGGGCCGCCCCCATATCACACTCAAACTCGCGCTCTCGCTGGATGGCTGCCTCGCGCTGGCCAATGGGGAGAGCCAATGGATTACAGGCCCCGAAGCCCGCGCCCATACCCATGTGATGCGCGCCCAATCCGACGCCATTCTGGTGGGCGGCGGCACGTTGCGGGCCGATCAGCCAAGGCTGGACGTCAGGCTCGCGGGTCTGGAACATTGCAGCCCTGAACGCTGGGTGCTGACGGACGGGGCAGTGCCAGAAGGTTGGCATGCCTTGCCCTCTCCAGAGGCGGTGCATGGTATGGCGGATGTGCAATATCTGTTTGTCGAGGGGGGAGCGCAAACCGCTGCCGCTTTCCTGCGGGCGGGTCTGGTGGATCGCTTGCTGCTCTATCGTGCGCCCATCCTGATCGGGGCGGGTCGTGGCGGGGTTGCCGATCTGGGCCTTGCCCATCTGGCCAATGCCCATGGCCGCTGGCGCGCCACCGACCGCCGCCTGCTTGGCAAAGATGTGCTAGAAGTCTACGAAGCCCTATAAATCTAAAAGGCTGTTCCTTCATGTTTACCGGCATTATCACCGCCCTTGGCACGATCACCCAGTCCAGCGGGCAAGACCATATCCACGCCCGCATCACCTGCCCGTTCGATCCCGACACGATTGCCATGGGCGCCTCCATCGCCTGTTCGGGCGTATGCCTGACCGTGGTGGACAAGGGCGGGGTGGCCGGTGACGCATGGTTCGCCGTGGACATTTCGGGCGAGACGATTGCCCGCACCGTGGCCGGTCGTTGGGCGGCGGGCACCGTGCTCAATCTGGAACCGGCACTGAAACTGGGCGATGAACTGGGCGGGCATATCGTGACCGGCCATGTCGATGGCGTGGGGACCATCGTGGGCCTGTGCCCCGCAGGCGATTCAACGCGGGTGGGAATTGCCGCCCCCGCCGATCTGGCGCCCTATATTGCGGAAAAAGGCTCGATTACCGTCGATGGCATCTCGCTCACCGTCAATGACATAGCCGATCAGGCCGATGGTACCTGCCATTTCGCGCTGAACATCATCCCGCATACCGGCAAGGTCACCAATGCGGGCGAATGGGCCGTGGGGCAGCAGGTCAATCTGGAGATCGATGTGCTGGCGCGGTACCTGAAGCGGATGCAGGCGTTGAAGGGGTGATATGATGCGAGGGACTCGTCCCTCGCGCTCCCATTAATGGGTGGCGCCATGTCAGACACATTGGCCGACAGCCTGAATATTGAAAGCCTGCGGCGCAGAAAGGGCAAACCTAGAAGCGCCGCAGGGCTTTAAAAAAAGCGCCCCGTTTTCCAACGAAGCGCTTTTTATAAAGGGATTGCCAAGGGACGAGTCCCTTGGCCCGCCGGAGGCTCCTAGAAGCCCCCCCCAATAATTAAGCCGTCACATCCGCCACAGCAGCGATGAACTTGTCGATATTGCCCATGGTCAGACCGGCAACATTGATACGGCCCGAACCGGCCATATAAACGCCGTGCTTTTCGCGCATGGCCAGAACCTGCTCACCGTTCAGGGGAACGATCGAGAACAGGCCATTCTGGGTGCCGAAGGGCGCGAAGTCCACCGAACCCTGCACACCGGCAGAACCC
This sequence comes from Novosphingobium umbonatum, assembly GCF_004005905.1. GTDB lineage: Bacteria > Pseudomonadota > Alphaproteobacteria > Sphingomonadales > Sphingomonadaceae > Novosphingobium > Novosphingobium umbonatum. Next base: position 115,630 of record NZ_SACO01000007.1, on the reverse strand, counting down.
AGCTTCGCACGCACTTCATTCATGCGGGCGCGCATATCGTCGAGCTCGCCCAGCCAGGAAGCGGTCAGTTCCGCATCCGACAGGATCAGACGCACCACTGCCCCGCCGTGATCTGGCGGCATCGACCATGCTGCGCGGGCCAGACCGGCACCGTTCGACAGCACCTTGGCGGTCTCTGCAGCGCTTTCCGTCAGCACGTAAAGCGCGCCAACGCGGTCGCGGTAATAGCCAAAGTTCTTGTCGCAGCTATAGGCGATCAGCGCTTCGGGCACAGCGGCCAGCACGCGGCGCACGCCATAGGCGTCTTCTTCCATACCCTTGCCCAGACCCTGATAGGCCAGATCGAGGATCGGCAGGATGCCCTTGGCCGCGATCAGGGCGGCGATTTCGTCCCATTCGGCTTCGGTATAATCAATGCCGGTGGGGTTGTGGCAGCAGCCATGCAGCATGATGGCGTCGGTCGCTTCGGCAGCCGCGATCGTGGCGCGCAGCGCGTCCATATCGGCCACGCCAGCCTTGGTGGCATGGTTGAAGCCCTTGATCGCCACGCCAACGTCGGCGGCGATCTGCGCATGGTTGGGCCAGCTGGGCGTGCCCATGTGGATGGCGGTCACGCCTGCCTTCTTGGCCAGAGCCACGGCCAGACGCACAGCGCCGGTGCCGCCGGGGGCCTGCATGCCGTCGATACGGCCATCAAAGCTGGGGTTGGCCGCGCCGAACACATAGGGCATCAGCGCATGGACAAAGCCCATATCCCCTTCAGGGCCAAGGTAGGCCTTGGAATCCTGCGTATCGAGCAGCAGCTTTTCGGCCGCTTTCACCGAGGCAAACACGGGGGTGGCCCCGGTGTCGGTGCGATAGACGCCCACGCCGAGGTCAATCTTGTCCTCGCGCGGGTCCGCATTGTGGAGCTTGATCAGCGCGAGCAGCGCGTCGGCGGGCTGTTGTTGCAGGTTGTTGAGCATAATGGGGCGGCCCTTACGCTCTCGCCCGAGTCGGGGCAAGCCTGAAAGCCCCTCTGACCGCAGGGTGGTTGCGATTATGTCCCGCAACCGCCTCTGCGCGCCAGATTCGGAAAGGTTAGATCAGAAAGGCAGCCAGTTCTGTTTCTTGGAAAACTTCATATAGCCGCCATTGACCCCCAGACGCATCCCCACGCCCAGACGGACCGGAATCAACACCTTGTCTCCGCGCCGCAGATAGCTGACGTTGAAGCCGCCCACCACATAGGCCTGCCCTTCGCCCGCGCCATAGCGGTGGTAAAGATCTTCAGTGTCATAGAGATTATAGACCAGCACAAAGGTCTTGGCCGCATTGCCGCCCACATCGAAACCGATCGAAGGGCCGGTCCAATAGACATCGCGCTGACCTTCGGTCTTGTGGAACAAGGTGCCCGAGCCATAGCGCAGTCCCACGGCAAAGGCCCCGCCCACTTCACGGCCCACGATATAGGCATTGGGCAGGCCCTGCTTTTTCAAAATCTCCTGAATGACCGAGGCCAGCCCCTTCGCGCCCTTGCCAAACACGCCTTCGGCAGCGCCAATCAGATCATCACCCCGATAGGTGCGGTCATTGGCGGGCACGCCTTCGGGCACATTGCCCGGCACGGTGATCGGACGACTGGCGGGCGCTTCCTGCGCGGCGGGCATATCGCTGGGGGTGGCGAAACTGGTTCCGGCGGGGGCCTGACGGATTTGCGGCGGCGCCTCTCCACCGCGCACCAGATCGGCATCGACCGGATTGTTACTCTGCGCCTGCGCCAGCGTCGCGCTGCCCATCAGAGCCAACAGCAGGCCAGCCTTGGCACAGGCTGAAAACCCCTTGCGCGCCACCTTGATTGCCTTGTCCCTCATCACGCCCTCCTCCATCGCGCCCAAGCGCATTACAAATGTAACGCACTGTTTTCCGGCTTGTTGCAGTTTACGCCTTACGCCAAGCTGAATTCAACCTCTGCAACCCGCACGCCTGTCATTTGGCCCCATCTTTTGCCCTGTTTCATCGCCATCCACAGGCATCAAACCACGCAAAAAGCCCGAAATTCGGCCCCTTCGCACAGGAGGCGGAGAGAAAATGCAAGGAGGCTCAATTAATTCGCCTCCCCCCCTTGCCGGACCAGAACACCCCCGCTATAGACGCGCTTCGCCGCTGCGATCCGGAGACGTGGGTGAGTGGCTGAAACCAGCGGTTTGCTAAACCGTCGTACCCTAACTGGGGTACCCCGGGTTCGAATCCCGGCGTCTCCGCCAAGATTGTTGATTTAGGCCATTTTTTCATCAGCCTCTTTCCTCGCTCTTGGCGCCACCCGGCGTAAAACCGTTGGCGCTGTGCCGACTTTTGTGCCTACCCCATCTTGGACTTGAGCTGCTGATCGGGCGTCAGGTAGGCCAGATAGATCTCTGTGGTCTTGACGCTGGTGTGACCCATAATCCCCTGAAGTGCGTAGATTGAGCCGCCATTTTGCAGGTATCTGACCGCGAAAAGATGCCGCAAATCGTGGAATCTGAAGCGCACAAAAGTGTGCCGGGACTGTGCCGACTTTTGTGCCGACCCCTGTGCCGGTTTTTGTGCCGGGGCCTTTGCCAAACGTCGGGCTGTTTTTCCGAACTGAGTGGAAACCCAATCCATCGTTTGGCCATCCGACCGGTGAAAGACGATGAGCGAATGGGGCGACTTTGGCTGCCGCTTGAGGATCGCAATGGCCTTGCTCGTCAAAGGCACGGCGCGCAGCTTACTACCCTTGGTCTTATGTATCGTGGCGATGCTGCGCCCCAGGTCTATGCAATTCCAGTCGAGTTGCACGATCTCATCCTGACGCATGCCGGTCTCGATCGCGAAAGCGCATATGTCGGCGACTTTGGGGGGGAGTTCCTCGAGCATGGCATCAATAGAAGCATCAGTCGGCAGCATAATCGGATCTCGCCGCTCAGGCATCCGTTTTCGATTGATCATGAGAGCTGGATTGTCCTCGATCCAACCTTCATCCTGCGCCACGGTCAGCACCGCGGAAACTGCTGTAAGGTCGCGCCTGAGTGTAGCATTGCTCAAACCCAACGCTCGCCGCCCTTTCAGCATATCACGCAGCCTTGCCACGTCGATCTGATGGATCGCCTTCCCATCCAGCCAAGATCGGCACTGATTCAAGCTAACCAGATAGCGCTTGAGCGCTTTCTCAGAGAGCGAGGCATGCGCCTGCTCGTGCCATGCGATCACCGCTTCTTCCCATAGTTTGGGCGGCGTAATCCCATGGCGTATCTCGTCTTCGATCTGGGCGCGGATGCGTTCTAGCGCTTGGGCCGCCTTTGCCTCCGCCCGCCGCGCTGGTTCAACACGGACATGTAGAGATTTGCGGTACTCACGTCCGGCGACCTGGAAACGGCCCCAGTAGACGCCGTTACGAATGAAGATGTTTTTCGGCATGGCAGTGTGTTTTCCGGTGTTTGCCGCGCCCATTGCCGCAGCTGGGCAATATCGAAGGTCCAGCGGCCTGCCGGCTTGGCAGCACCGGGAATGACACCTTGGGCAGCGAGATTTTGGAGCGTCCGCATCTTCAGACCGGAGATCTGAACTGCCTGACTGATAGACACGCGCTCGATTCCAAGCGGTTCGTTGTAGTCGGCACCTCGCATCGAGGTCCTCCTCTGGTCACGACTGATCTGATTTCGATCCTGGCGACAGCTATGCCCCGGCAGGCTGAGCCGATCCGGAGCCGTTTGCTTCGACAAAATGCTTCGCGACGTAGTCGTCGATTGCCGTCTCCGGCAGCATGAGCCGGCCATTCACGCGGATGTGGGCAAGCTGCTTTCGAGCGACCATCCGTCGAATACGAGATTCGGGCCAGCCGCTTTGAGCGGCCAGTTTGGGGAGTGTCAGCAATTGCATGACTTTCACCTCTGTAGTAGTTTGAGATTGGAGTTTGGCAGAAACTCACAATGGATGGAGTAACTCATGTTTGTGAGTTTCGTCAAGACTGAATCGTGCGGCGGTGCTGTGTGAGCATCGGCGCGCGTTTTCTGGAGATCCGTAAGGCCAAGGGGCTGAAGCAGACCGACGTCGCCGAAGCGATCGGCATCTCGCACGGCGCCTTGGTCAATTATGAAAAGGGGCGTGAGCCTCCGGCCTCGGCGATCCTTGCCTTCAGCCAAGTCTATGGCGTCAGCGCAAATTGGCTTCTGACCGGCGAAGGCCGACCTGATGCTGAGAGCCTAGACAGCATCTATGCCCGTTCAATCGCGACCGCTTGGGCCTTCCTGAGCCGCGGAGGCGATGATGTGGAACAGGACGCGCTCATCAAACTCGGTGGCGCGCTATTCCAATACCTGCTGGAACATGGCGAGATCAGCCCCGCCATGAGCGAGAAGATTTTTGCCCTGAGCGCCTGACATGAACGACAACCAGTTACCGCCAATTGCAGACGCACGCCTCCTAGCCGCAATGAAGGCCGTCAACCCGCCGATAGAAAAGCTGATGGCTGATCGCCTCGCTCTGCGGCAGGAAATGATGCGGACAAAGGATGAATTGGAACGCGTCCGTCATCACTTGCTCCCGAGGTACATTGGCATCGTCAAAGCCATCGCACTGGGGGCCGCGACCTTGGCCCTCATCGCCTTAGCCCTCGCCCTTTTCAAAGGCCTCTTCGAGGTCAAAACCACCGCAACCCTCTTTGCCTCTCTCCTGCTGCCAGTCTGGATCGTCGATCAGGCTGAAAGGAAATTCGGTCGCTGGATCGTTCGCCGTGATGGTCGAGCAGAGTATGTCGATGGAGATGGCAGCGAAGGTCTATAAGGGCGGACGAACCGGAATGACAGGTTTCAAACTGCCAAGGGCGGATAGCTGCCGCTCTGAAAGGACGGCTTTTGCGTGGACTGGCAACCACTTATCATCCTTCTGGTGATGGATCGGGAACGACCTAAGTCGCTACAGTAAGACAGGCAGCACTATCTGCCATGATTTCATGCAAGAAATCATGGCAGATTCAGGAAATCCAGCTATGCTTGTCACACAAGGAAAGGCGTATACGAACCCATGGCGCGCGGCGAACTGATGAAGAAATTGCTGGCGAGTTACGGCAAGGACGAGGAGTTCCGTGCCGTTGCCGAGCAGATCATCGGTGAGGAAGAGAAGAAAAACAATCGCGTACTCGCGCGCTCACTCCGCCGTTCACTCGATGCAGCGCCATCGCGCCCGACTAAACCCAAGGCGCTTGCGCCGCTCATTCCCTTCCCTGAAGCCGCAGCCGACTTCATCGAACTGGTGGAGCCGACGCACAACAAGCAGGATATCATCCTGTCGAGTGAGAATATCCGTATTTTCCTCGATCTTCTGCGGGAGTTTCGGCGGGCCGATGATGTCCGCCGTCGGGGCTTACCGGTCCGTTCCAAGCTGCTGTTTTGCGGCCCTCCGGGTTGCGGTAAGACGCTCTGCGCTGAGATCTTTGCAGCCGAACTCGGCATGCCGCTCTACATCGTCAAGCTTGACCGTCTGATCTCCTCCTATCTGGGCGAGACCGCGACCAATGTCCGCAAACTGTTCGAGTTTGCTCGCAAGCAGCCCACAGTCCTCTTCTTTGACGAATTTGATGCGCTGGCCCGCGCCCGCGAGGACGGTGGCGAGCACAATGAGCTGCGGCGTGTTGTCAACAGTCTGCTGATCTTCATCGACCGGATCGAGCCCAAGGGTTTTCTGGTCGCAGCCACCAATCTCGATCAATCGCTTGATCCGGCTATCTGGCGACGCTTCGATGAGGTGATATGGTTCGATCCACCGGAGACCCGCATGATCGCGCGTTTCCTCGCGATGAAGTTCAAGAATGTCGCGCTGGCTTTCGACCCGCAAGCACATATCGGAGAGCTTTCGGGCTATTCCTATGCCGAGCTGGATCGCATCTGCGTCCAGGCGATCAAGGCGTCGGTGATCGACAAACGAAAACAGGTCAGGGAGCAGGATTTCCTTCATGCCATTGCCGATGAACGACGCCGCCGGCGCAGAGCCGACCGAATGACCGCCTGACCTCCGCCGCGTGGCGCGTTATGATCACCTGCAGCTGTTGCGGCTGCCCGAGCGTCTGCCCCGTCGCAAGAACGGTGGCGGTGGGCCTCCTCCCCAGCGCAATCCGCGCGGGCACAGTGATCGCCTTGGCCAGGAGCTTGGTCAGGCTGTAGCCACCCAGCGCCAGCGTCGGCGCCCCGATGCTGTAGACCCGTCGTTGATCCTACGGGTCCAGATGAGCGGGCCTTTGCTCGAGGAGGAATGGAATCGCGTCGGCCTGACCGTTCTTTCGAGCGATGAGGATCGCACGCTCGTCCTATTCTCCTCAAACGATGAACTGACGGAGTTCCAACGCAAGCTCGATGCCTATGGCCAGGGTGTCCAGCCCGGCCGGCAGAACCCGGCTTTCTCTTCATTCATCGCCAATGTGGAGAGGATTGCCGAAGTCGCGCCGCGCGATCGCATTGGCATGCGTGCCCGCGAAACGGGCTTGGTCGATGTCGATGATTTCCAGGTCGGCGAGGCATACACGGTTGATATCGAGCTCTGGGATCTTGGGAGCCGGGCCTTGCGCGAGCGCAAGATCGACGACATTGTTCGATATGCCGAGGCGCGAGGCGCCGAGGAGCTCGACCGGCATATCGGCCCCAATCTCACGCTAGTCCGGCTTCAATGCGATGGCGCAATTGCGCGCGCCCTTCTGTCAATTGAGGAAATCGCCGAGGTTGATCTGCCTCCCGAGCCGGATCTGCTCGCAGCGCAACACATCGATGATGCGCTGGGCGATGTGCCGGATGTGGAGGATCTCGACGAGAATGCGCCGCTCATCGGGATCATCGACAGCGGGATCAATGACCATCCCTTGATTGAGGATATCATAGTCGGGTCGATCGCCGTGCCGGATACGCTGGGTACAGCCGATGATCATGGGCATGGAACCTTTGTCGGTGGCATCGCGACCTTCGGCGATCTGCGTGCGCAATTGGGTGCTGGAGAACTGGTCCGGCACGCGCGCCTGTGTTCAGCCAAGGTGATCGACCACACGGGCAATTTCCCCAACCGACGTCTCACGCCAAAGCTGATGCGCGAGGCGATAACCGGCCTCCATGAGCAATTCGGTTGCCGGATTTTCGTCATTTCGCTGGGTGATCGGACCAAGGTCGTCGAGGGCGGCAAGGTTGGCCCATGGGCGCAGACGCTCGATGAACTGGTCCGCGAACTGGATATCATCATAATCGTCGCGGCCGGCAACCGTCAGCCACGGCGCGGAATGCGCATCGAAGAGTCCGTCACAGGCTATCCAGGCTACCTCATGGAGCCGGAAAACCGGCTGTGCGAACCGGCCGGTGGCATGAACATCGTCACTGTTGGTTCCGTCGCGCATGGCAACGGGCTTAGCGCCCGCGCTCAGGACAATGTTGGGGTGCGTCCAATCACCGAAGCGTTGGAGCCTTCGCCATTCTCGCGCGCTGGTCCTGGCGTGCGCGGTGCGATCAAACCCGACTTTACCGACATTGGTGGTACGCTGATTTACGATGGCCCTACCGCCTCCCTCCAGGGCGGTGAAGTACGGCCCGAAGCCGGCGTGATGTCGCTCCACTACCGTCCTGTCGACCGGCTCTTCGCGGCGCGATCAGGCACATCCCATGCCGCGCCTCTCGTTGCGTTCAAGGCAAGTCAGATCCTGACACGCTTTCCCGATGCTTCTGCCAACCTCGTTCGCGCCCTACTCGCCACGAGCGCGGTCGCGCCGCCTGAGAGCGTCCGTCGTCTGGCGCCCCTGGGAGATACAGCTGGTCGGGCGCTATTCGGTCATGGACGCGTCGATGCAGAACGTGCTGCCTTTTCTAATGACTCGCGAGTGATCCTCTATGCCGAGGATGAACTCGCGATCGATCATTTTGCAGTATACCAGATACCTATCCCTGAGTTGTTCCAGACCGAACGGGGCCGCCGCACCATCCGGGTGAGCCTGGCTTTCGATCCGCCTGTGCGCCACAGTCGCCTCGATTATAATGGTGTATCGATGGGCTTCCGGCTCATTAGGGGCTGTGAGCCCGACATGATCTTCGAGCATTTCCGACGGCGTACAGCCGATGAAGCTCCGTTCCCCGAGATGGAAGACCGCTATAACTGCAAGCTATTGCCCAATTCGACAGTGCGGGAAAAATCGAGCCTGCAAAGTGCCAGTGTCAGCTTCTCGCGCAATATCCGAGGCTACGGCGACAATTACTATCTTGTGGTGCGATGTGCCGGTGGCTGGGCCGGTGATGAGGGCCAGCAGTCCTTTGCAGTGACTGTTGAAATTTCGCACGAGGCGGAAGTGCCAATCTATGAACGCCTGCGTCAGCGTATCCGTGTCAGGGCATGACGGCGATGACAACGCAACACATCCATCCTATGACATCACATATAGAAGCTGTAGCTGACCTGCGGCTTTTCGTTGACGCTCACATACTTCATGATGTCGCCGATCTTATTGGCGCATTCGAGCGTAATCGGCAGGCGTCCATCTAACTGGGTGTTGTTCCAGTTCATCTTTGTAAGTCCCAGAATCTCGTGACAGATGCTCTCTAGTGATGAATCCTGCTCGTAAACCGTGACCTTCAAGGGGTTCGGCACATACTGCCCTGGATAGGTTTTGTAGAAGTCGACCGTGCCACGCGTGTAAAGGATGCCCTCTGTTTCCGAAAAGGAGAGGAGCGTTCCGCGCTTCGGAGGATATTTTTTGTCGCTGAAGAGGCGAACGTCGGTGTCCGTGATCGCAACGAAATCCTTCGACCGGATGCCCTTTTCTTCGAGCGCGCGCAGGAATCCCTTGCGTTCACCATCCCGGAAGCGACTCGACTTGTGGATCACAATCCGCGCAGGCATGTGTTCAAGCGCGCGGTCATATTCTTCCAGTGCGTTGCGCAGTAGTTCGTATGCCTGATCCTCGCTAAGATAGGGATGGCGGTTCCTCTTATCGATCGACACGGGCGTGCCGCGCAGGATGATCCCGTGCCCGAATTCGTCGAAAACCTGCGCTAGACTAGACGACACGGTCTCACCGTCCCGGCTTTTGTAGAAGCCGATGCCGATATAGCATGACCGCAGCTTGGCCGTGTCTTCCACAAGCCGCCAAGGAATGGTGCGGTTGCCCTTATAGTAGAGGGCGGTACAGAAATTCCATGCCTTGGTGGCGGGATCCTGCTGATCACCGGCGAACTTGGTGATCAGGATCGTCTTCTCACGCACCAGCTGCAGAGGGGTGCCGAGATGCATGCACTTGGCCTTCAGGGTCCGCCGAAAGTTGTGTTCGAGTTCGCTTTCATCCTTCTCGTCGTCATTGGCGGCCGTAGTTATGGAGTCGAACATCTCGTTCGGCATCACGCAGACGATGACGTCCACCGATCTGTTCTCGGCAAGAAACCTGATCTGTTCGTAGTAGAGCTCCACAGCTCTCTCTACACGGCTGGCGCGGGATGAGAGCTTCACGATCCCGGTGATGTCCGACTTCTTTAATGTCCGAGTATATTGGGGCGAGTTGATCAGCCGCGTTAGGAAGCCATAGCTCTGGTTCACACCGCCAAAGCCGCGAAACAGATTGAGGAGCTGCGACTCCGCTTTGCGCTCCACGCCATCGCGGCATTTCTCAAGCCATTCATCGAGAAGATCGATGCCTTCGCCCCGGCCCACGACCCCGATCCGGAGCTCTGTCCGACGCAACTCATCGCGTTTGTCGTATACCCCCATGTGCTCGATGCCGGTACGTGGGCAAATGTGCGTGCCGGTACCGAACTCGAGTAAAGGCTCTGCGAGCGTCGTCAGTTTCATGCCGCCACCTCCTCGTCGGTCGCATCGTCATCATAGTCAGCGAGGGAGACGTCGCCCTCATCGAGGGTTTCATCGGCTTCCCCGCCCACGTCGAATTGAAGCAGCGACCCGAATTCGAGCGGCATCTCTTCGCCCCCGTCTGCGCCGCTGCTGTTCGCTAGAAAGAAGGCCACGAAGCGGACCGCGTTCCTGACGCTGAGATTCAGCTCAAGGCGCTTTTGCTTCGAGAGATACTTCTCATGCCAGTAAGACCGGTTGAAGCCATCATAGGAATAGTACCAGCTCGGCACGATCTGCGCGAACCACTCTCCGCCTAATTTCGAAAAGGTGACGTCGAACGAGAGGTGCTGATGGTACAGAACCTTTTCCGGATCCTTCTTCTGGTACTTGACCGCGTATACAGTCCGGCTCGCGCTAGCCTTGCCAACCCAGGACTCCTTTCGCAGCTCTTGCCCATCCTCGTCCGGCACAAAGAAGAAGAAGCCGTCCTTCGGATGCGATCGGACATTACGCCCTTTCAGCATCTGCCGAGTCTCTGCCCAAAGAAGCTGCTTGAGGATGTTCACGTTGTCCACCTCGTCGGAGTCGGCCAGATCAGCCACGTCCAGCCGCTCAATGGTGCCCTCGTCCACGATGCTGATGAGGTCGCTGGCCTGGATGTCGATGAACGAGAACAGTTTATTGTCATAGCAGATCCACGCGTCCGTAAGCACGTCATTTAGGAGGAGCGCCATTTTGACGACCGACTTGCGGCTCTTCGCGTATCCGCGGTAGTTCAGCTCCTGTTTCGCCCGGGCGATGACTTCCTTGTCGTTGATCGTCAGTTCCGCGACATAGATCGCGTTCGGGAGCTTGATCTGCTGGAGGTTCGTGGTGATCGCCGTGGGCGCTTCGATAGTCTCGGCCCTGATGCTGTTGAAGGCGTCCACCTCCCCGAGAATGTGCTTGAACTCCGTGAGCACCCTTTCTTGTGCGGCTAGGCGCAATCCGCCCACCATGCGGAGGATATCGCCAAGATCGATGATGTGCTTCTTGCAATCGAAGGAAAAGTCGGACGTCAACAGCGCGTCCACGGCACTCTGACTGTACGTCGCCTGTTTCCTGCCGAGCATCAGGACGTAAAGCTCGTCGAACGTGTTGTAATAGGACCGGCTCATGAACTGGGTGACGGTGGATTTCACCTTCTCCAAGGCGGTCGTGGACGTCACCTGGAAGGCTATGCGATCGTAGTCATCGCCCAGATCGATGCCAGGAAAATTTTTCTGCTTCCGATTGAGGTTGATGAGATGGGGGAGGTTGAACACGGACTTCAGGATTGGAATGAAGGCGTCCTCAAGGGCGAGGTTGATATCCGTGCGCCCTTGAGCGGTCGCCAACTCGACCTGCAGGATGATCCGGCTAACAACGTCGCGGAGTTCGTTCTCAACATTGAGCTGTCGCACCTCACACCCCCTTTCGGTAAACGCCTCCTTAAAATGCGAACGCATCTAGAACATTTCAAGATGGCGAGCCGCGTGCCGATGGCTGCAATCGCTCACTGCGAGGATTTTATTTTCGAGAAGAATTAATGAATGGCAGCACCATGCATCGCGCCGTGCGAGCAGTTATCCGCCTCCTCTTGTCGGCGACTCCCGACGCGACGAACAGCCGTTTTGTTCCAGCCAACACCATTCCGGTTTGCCGCAATGACCCTGAATCAATGACCGGTTCGGATGCCCCGGCCAAAGCCCATGAATGTCGGCTCTGGGGCGATTGCAGCGTCGACCCGACCTGGAATTGGATTGGCACAGACCAACCTTGGAAATGTAGCAAACGCTCAACTTGTCGCTTGTCAACCTATCGCTGCAAGGCTTGCAAAAGCTCGGCGAACTGGGATGATGCCTATGCGATAACCGAACCCGGCCCCCTTCATTGGGATTGGGTAATGATTTTCAGATTTCTGCTGGCCGGCACTCTGTCGATGGCCATAGCTCCCGGAACCTATGCTCAGCGGGTGAACTTCCAGGCATTCAGCCCTGCGAACGGTGATCAGATACCGTTTGTAATTAGGTCGATAGGTCCAGTCACCGGAGGCCATCAGTCCAACCCCGAAGAGATCCGTGGCTTGGTCGACGATTTCGAAGCGCTCGGGTCGAAGAAATCCCTGGCTCAGGCTGATACCAGAGCGCACCACGTCCGGGCGTTAACTCAGAAAACCAACAGGGATAGGCCAGACTCCCCCCAATCGCCTGTCGATACTATGCTTCAACAAAGCCAATGCGAAAACAGGCCTTACGCCCCCAGCCCTCACCTCCCCCGAGATGCCGAGCGACGCCGCGCCATATGGTATCCGGCCATGGCTCAGGCCGCTTGCGAAGCGGGGCTGCCGGTACATCTATTCGACGCCCTCATCATCCAGGAAAGTCGATATAATCCAGTCGCCGTCAGCCCAAAGGGCGCAACGGGCCTCGCACAACTCATGCCCGCCAGCGCCCGTATCCTGGGCGTGCGCAACATCCTCGACCCGCGCGAGAACATGCGCGGCGGCGCGCGCTACCTGCGCGCTTTGCTCGATGAATTCGGCCGCTTCGATCTGGCTCTGGCCGCCTATAATGCTGGCGCAGGCCGCGTGCGGGCGACAGGCCGTGTGCCCCGCATCACTGAGACGATCCACTATGTATCGAACATTCTGGTGACAATGCAAAGGCAGCTTTCCGCGCCCATGCCACTCAGGGAATAGCTCTGGCACCCCTCATTTCGTTGCGGCTGCTGGCGACCCGAAGGGAATGCAGCCGTTTGCCCTTGCTGTGCGGGCCGAGGGGGGTTCAGAGGGTGGGAAGTTTCACGAACTCATCACGGCGCTGTCTGATCTGCTTCTGGTTGGTGACCAGTATCTCAGCGAGCCATGTCGTGAACTTTTCTTCAGCCGCCTCTGACAAAGGCTCCATCGGGAAATCGGCGCTGGCATCCACCTTCTTAAAAACGGGTGCCAGCATCCGGATGAGGATCTCCAGCACTGGCTCATCATAAGCGCTCCAATCACCGATCACCTCAATGGCAATGACCGCCTTGGCGGCATCAATCCCGACGATAGCCGATAGCCGCTTGAGATCGATGAGGCGTAAAGGCTTCTGGCCGTCAAGGAGACGTCCAAGCTGGCGGCGGCTCATCCCCGCCAATGAAGCGATTTCTGCCAATGACCGGCCATCGCGGTTAATTCGGTCCCGCAGCAAGGCGCAATGGCTCCCGGAAACCGGCGCGTCGGATAACAAGGGGGCCCCTTCTTGGGATACTATAGTATAGTCATCAGGTGGAGTGATAGGTTCGGTCATAGCTCTCCTCGGCGCGCTGCAGCGTTAACCAATACCGGCGCGGGAGGGCGACCTTTGTCAAGTTTCAGGCAAAGTCGTTGCTTTGGCTCAAAGACCCTCGTTCAGCACATGGGCACAAGCGTTGATCGCCTCGATCACGCTGACCGATCGGCCTAACCTACGGCCCGCATCGTCACGAAAATCACGCAGCCGATCATTGATTCTGGAATCGATCCGGATGTTGATCGCCACCTCGCCAACCAGAGCGTCATGATGGCAAATGCCATCCAACTTACTCAAAGGTATATGAAATATTTCGCGCCTTGATGAGGATAGCACCGTGGTCAGTAGGCGTCTGGGTGAGCAAAGCTCAAGCTCGCGCGAGGAGAGATTGTGCAGCGCCAAGCTGAGCGCCCGGAATGCCGCCGGGCTCATCTTCAAGCGATGCGCGGTCTGGGATCGCGGCTGATGACTATCCCCTGTCTGTTCCTCTTTCATTGACAGCCCCCATGTCAAACTCCTGTTTCCCCAAGATTTCAGCCCAAAGATGGGCGCTTTGCGCCCATTGATGTGCCAGATCGAAACCGGTCCAGCTTCGTTTGCGCCCCATGCTGGGCGCATCAGAAACCCCCTGTGGGCCGAATCAGTTCGAGCATACGCTCCAGCTCAGAAATTTACTTGATTTAGCGCCAATTTGGCGGGAGCCGACTTGTCGGTGAGTCCCCGTCTGGCGGAGCCTTCGGTTCGGCACAGGAAACAAATCATTCCTGGCCCTCTCGAAAGGACTTACCCCATGACGTCCCTTGCTCTGCCGGCGCCCAAATGCGCCTCGATCCTGCCCTATCTCGGCGTCGCTGTAGTGGCGGCGGCCATACTCGGCCCGGGCGCCGCCTTTGCCGGCACCGACACCTCGTTCAACACCGCGCTGACGCAGTTCACCAACTTCCTGTCCGGTTCGGGCGGCAAGGTGATCACCGTGCTGAGCCTGGCTGGCGGCATCGTCGGTCTGGCCTCCGGTCGCTTCTCGCTGGCGCAGGTTGCCGTGCCGGTCGGCACGGGCGTTGCCGCTGGCACCGGCGTGCCGATCGTCACCGCGATGGTCACCGCGACCATCTGACGAGAAGGTCGGCTGCGCGGGGAACTTGCCCCTCCCACACCCCCGCGCAGACCGGCCCGATCCCCCACAAACTCTTGTGACGGCGGGCAGCGATGGAACGCTATGCGATCCCCAAACATCTGGATGACCCCGAACTCATCGGGTTCTGGACGCTGGATGAGTTCCTGGTGATGGTCACCCCCTTCATCTGGGGCATTCTGGCTTCGCATATCGTTATCGGGCTGGTGTTCTCCACCGTGGCCTGGTTCGGTTATCGCAAACTCCGCGCCGGACGCTCGATGGCCTGGATCCTGCATTTTGGATACTGGCACCTTCCTGGCGAGTTTTTCGCCATGAAGAGCTTCCCGCCGTCCCATCTTCGCGTGTTGGCGGGCTGAGATGGACATCGATCTCGCCCACGACAAATCGCAAGGCATCCTGCGCCAGCGCAACGGCCTGGCGCTGCTCTCGCTGGTTCTAGGCCTCGTTGCGGTCGGCAGCGTGGTCTCTGCCGGCCACAAGGACCGCGAGGTCGTGCTGGTCCCGACCCTGCGCACCCCGCTCACGCTGACCAGCGCCAAGGTCTCGCCTGACTATCTTGAGATGGTGACCCGCGATGTGGCGATGGTCGCGCTCAATCGTTCGCCCCAGAGCCTGACCTACTGGATGGATTCCATCCTCGAAGTGACTGACGAGCAGGCGCGCGGCGAGGTCAAGAAGGCACTGATGAAGGTGGTGGCCGAGCAGCAAGGCTCGCAGATCACCCAGTTTTTCACGCTCGATGCGATGCACGTCGATCCCGACAAGCTGACCAGCACGGTGGGCGGCACGCTGCATACCGTCGTCGCCTCCAAAGAGGTTACTTCCGAGCATCGCACCTTCCGCTTCACCTGGACCTACAACGGCGTCTCCCTGAAGCTCAAAGGCTTCGGGATGATCGCCAAGCCGGAGGAAACGCCGTGAGTGGCCCATTCCCCGGTACCATCCCACAAGGGTTTTCCTTCATGGCCATTCTGGAATTGTCGGCAGGGGCAAGCCTTGCCCCGCGCCTTTGGTGGGCTGAGCGCGCCCTTGGCCTCGCCCTGATCGGCGTCGGCCTTGCGAGTGCTGCGCCCGCTTATGCCGATCAGACACTGCTGGTGGCCGACAATGGCACCGTCCACTGCGAGGCCTCGGCCAAGGATCTGACCCGCATTTCGCTTAAAGGTGACCAGTTCGCCTCGGTCTCCAAGGTGCAGGCAGCCAATCCTGCCGATGATTTTCAGGTGGTCAACGAGCCGCTGCGCGGGGACATCTACCTTTCCGTAGCGAATGGCTTTTCCAAGCCGACCATCTCCTTCTTCGGGACGACGCGCAAAGGCTTCGTCTACAAATTCATCTGCGCCGTGGGTGGCTCGGACGCCCGACAGGTGTTTGTCGCCAATGCAGATGTCGAGCATCCGCACCCGGTCGGTGAGACATGGCCCGCTGGCCTCTCGGCGCAGGATGCCTCGGCCCGCCTGATCGCGGCCATGTATGCCCAGAAGCCGGTCGAAGGCTTCGACATCACCTGGCGCGCGCTAGTGCCGGTCAACATCGAGACGCTGGTCGTCCAGATGGTCGGGCAATATGTGGGGGCCTCCTACACCGGCAAGCTGCTCAAGATCACCAATCGCGGCCCCAAGCCCGCTATTCTGAGCGCGGACAAGGTTGCGCCTGCTGACGCCATCGCGGTGAGCATCACCAATCCGCGTCTGGCCCCCGGTGAAGCAACCACGGCCTTCATTGTCCAGCGCAGCGCCGATGTGGGAGGTCAGCCATGAGCGCACCCACCACGCAAGGCGGCTCCGCCGCGTCGCCCACCGGCGCCGATGATCTCGCCCGCAATGCCGTCACTCGCCGCCGCCAGCAGATCGCCATGTGGGGTCTGGGCGGTGTGCTGGTGATGGCGGGCATGTGGTGGATTCTTGCCTCGCCCACACCCCAGACGGGCAGCGCCGAGAAAAAGGACGATCCCAAGGCAATCAAGATCTCGACCGATGACATGGTCAACCGCTCGATGGCCGACAAGGAATGGATGGCCCTCTCGGAGAACCAGCTCACCACGCAGGGGAACCAGATCAAGACGCTGCAGGGCGATTCCGTCCGCCTCGACCAGCTCCAGAAGCAGATCGAGGATTTGCAGGGTCAGAACCAGGCGCTCAAGACCGATGGCTCCAAGGTTCTCTCGGCCTATCAGACCGAGAACGACCAGCTTCGCTCCCAGATTTCCGCGCTCTCGACCCAGATGCAGCGGGCAACCGCCGGGCCAACCGCGCTTTATGGAACGGGCGCACCCCCGACTTATCAGCGGTCCTCCTCGATCCCCAGCGGATCGCCACTGGTGCAGCCCGCTGGTGATCCGGCCCGCTCAGCTATCGATCCGGCCAGCGCGCTACGTGCGAGCGAAGTGAAGCTACTGTCCTTCGGCGGAGATACGGGCGGGACGGGTACCCGCATGGTGCCGGGCAAAACGACCCAGTTCACCGACAGCGAGAATTACCTGCCGCCCAATTCAATCGCGACAGCCAAAGTGGTGGTGGGCGTCGATGCCACGACCAACACCAAGAGCCAGACCGACCCGCTGCCCGTCGTGCTGCGCATCACCGGCCCCGCACGCTCGGTCTATGCCCAAGGCAAGCTGCTCAAGACCAACATCGTGGGCTGCATGGTCAATGGCGCGGCGCTCGCCGATCTCTCATCCGAGAAGGTCTATGTGAAGCTCCAGCGCATGACCTGCCCGCAACCGGGCGGCAAGGTCGCGGTAAGCGAGGTCAAGGGCTTCATCGCCTTTGGCGGCAAGACCGGCGTGCGTGGCCGCGTGGTCAACCGCTCGGGCAATCTGGTGGGTCAGGCCTTCATCGCTGGCGTGCTGGGCGGTTTCGGGCGCGGCTTCTCGACCAACTCCTCGGCCTATCTGACCTCGCCAACGGTCAGCGTGAACGGTCAGCGCTCAACGCTTTCACCCTCGGACATCGCCCAGGGCGGGCTTGGTCAGGGCGTCGCACAGTCCGGCGACATGGTCTCCAAATATCTGATCGAGCGGGCCGAGCAGTACCAGCCCGTCGTCGAAATGCCGACCGGCCTCGATGTCGAGGTCGTGTTCCTCGACGGCGTCTTCATCCGCAATTGAAGGAACCCCCTTGCGTGTCTCACTCCCGATCCTTTCTGCGCCTGCTGCCCATGCTCGGGCTTGTGCTGAGCACTTTGCCGACCATCGCCGAGGCCCGCGCCGCGACGGCAACGCGCGCTCGTCCTGCTCTGGCGAGGGATGCGGCAGCGATGCGGGCTTTGACCCAGCGCCTGCCGCGCACCGCCGTCACTAAGGTCGATTGCGGACAAATCCCCGGCATCTGCGAGGTGCAGGCGGGGACCAACCTCTTCTACATCGATCCCTCGGCCCGTTATCTGATCGTCGGGCGGATCTATGACATGGAGACGCACCAGGATCTGACCGCCGCGCGCCTGCTGGCCATCAATCCTGATATGCTGGTCGGCGCGGCCGCCTCGGCCAAGGCGCAGGAGACCGACAGCGCGGGCCTCGCGCCATCACGTCCCCAATCCACTGCGGCGCCGGCCTCGGCCCCCGCTCAAAAGGTGAGCCTCGCCAGCCTTCCGGCCAATGGGGCCATCGAATGGGGGAGCGGCAATGCCAACGCGCCCAAAGTCACGGTCTTCAGCGACTTCCACTGCGGCTATTGTCGCGCGCTGCACCAGACCCTCAAGGCCATAGGTGTTCGCGTCACCGAGCGGCCGATCTCGATCCTCGGCACGCGGGCGATTTCCGAAGCCGTGATCTGCGCCGAGGATAAGGCTGCTGCCATGGAGTGGGCCTATGGCGATCAGGAGGTCGCGAAACGCGCCTGCGACACCAGCGGCCTCGACGCCAACGAGGCCTTCGCCCGTGCCCATGGCTTCACCGGCACGCCGGTGCTGGTCCGTGAGGATGGCGCGGTGTTGCTGGGCTTCCGCCCGCGTGAATTCCTCGAAAGCTGGCTCAAGGGGGGCGCCTGACCCATGCGCATGTCCTCCATCATCGCCGCGCTCGGCCTGATGCCGCTGGCCGGTTGCTCGATGTTCCACTCCAACGTCAAAGGCGGTTTCGTGTGCAGCGCGCCACGCGGCACCTGCGCGCCATCGACCACCATTGATGACAGCGCCATCCACGCGATCGACGCCGGGGCCGAGAGCAAAAACGCGCCCACGCCCAATGACGACCCCGTTGCCATTGGAACTCAGGCGGCCCCCAATCTCAAGGAGAAGAAGGCATGGACTTTTGTCGGCCCAGCTCGGCCGGTGCTCAAAATCGTCTATCTGCCCTGGCGCGATGGTTCGGGGCGCCTCCATCCCCGCACCACCGGTTTTGTCCCCGTCGACGCGCCGCTTGCTTCCGAGCTGTCCAGCGCGTCGCTCGACGCGAAAGCCATGGGCACAGGCGCCGAAATGAGCCTGCTTTCCATTGCAGAATTGGCTCCCGACATGGCGCTGATGGATCCGTCGCCCAAGCCAGCGATGCAGGCAAAGCCCAAGGCAGACGCCGCCGCTCCGATCGCTCCGGGCGATCCGGTCGCGGCGATCAAGGACAAGGTGAAGGCGACCCTGAACCAGCCCCAAGAACAGCCCGGCACGCCAAAGCCTCCGGCCTCCCAGCCAACGCAAGCGAAGACCAACGCGGCGACCTTCCCGCCGCAGGGGAACTGACGCGCCATGCTCGCCCGGCTCATCGAACTTGTCACCGGCGACAGTGAGGCGCCCGAACATCGCGCAGAATCACGCGATGTGCCGATGCTCGCCAGCTTCCTCGGCTACCGCGCCTATGCGGCTGAGACGCAGATCTTCCATCTCACCCGCTCGAAAGGCTTCATCCTCGAACTGGCCCCGCTCATAGGGGCCGATGAGCGCATCGGCGACATTCTGACCTCGATCATCTCTGATGTGCTGGTGGCGGGCTGTGAATTCCAGATCATCAATTATGCCTCGCCCCGGATCGCCGAGAAGCTGCAAGAGTGGGCCTTGCCGCGCGTCCGCGCCGGTGCGGTGTTCAACAAGCTGGCTCGCTACCGGCTCGATCTGCTGCGCGGCGGTGCCTGGGCATCGCTCGCGACCGATGGCCCCTTCCATCTGCGCCAATTCCGCGTGCTTTTTGCCGTGGGTGTTGGCGTGGGTTCTGGCGTTGATACCGAGACACTGCTTGGCATCCGCGACGGGATCACCTCGGCGCTCGATTCGATCAACGTCAAGACGCGGATCTTCAGCCCAACCGAACTCATCCGTTTCATCGACGATGTAGTCTGCCCTGCGACGGGCGCGGGCGATGACGCGCCCGATTACAGCCCGTTCGATCCGATCAACGAGCAGTGCATCCGCCGCGATCTCGTCACCCGCGTCGAGAAGGACCGGCTGATCCTCGAGGCGCCTTCGCTGCGGCCCTCAGGGCTGGTGATCGATGGCGCGCCCGAAATGGCCGACGTGAGCCCGCATGAGTTCGATGTTCGGACCATGTCGGTCCGTTATTTCCCCGAGCGCTGGGCGCCCTGGGATACGCAAAAGGTCATCGGCGACATCTTCAATCCCAAGCTCTGCCTGCCGTGCCCGGTGCTCCAGTCGATCGCAGGGATCATCCCCTCGGCCGAAACCTCCGAAGCCAAGGCAGGCTGGAAATTCACCCGCACCACGGCGCTGGCCGATGGCAAAGCCGCGCGCCTTGTTCCCACCCTCAAGACGCAATCTGCTGAATGGGAACATGTGCAGGCGCAGGTCCGTCTGGGGCAGAAGCTGGTCCAGATATATTACAGCGTCACCATGGTTTCGCCGCTCGGCCGGGGCGATGTGAATGAACGCACCCTCAAGGCGATCTACAAGGCCGCTGGCTGGGATCTGATCGACGAGACCTATCTCCAGACCGGCGGGCTACTGGCCTCGTTCCCGCTGACGCTGGCCGATGGCCTGTCGCGCGATCTCATGCGGATGCGCCGCTTCCGCACCGTGCTCTCGGCCAATGTGGCGGCGCTTGCTCCCGTCCAGGGCGAATACAATGGCGGGGCCATCCCGCACCTGCTTTTCATCGGACGGCGCGGTCAGCCCCAGTTCTGGTCGCCTTTTCAGAACAATGCCGGCAACCACAATGTCGCGATCGCTGGCAAATCCGGCTCGGGCAAATCGGTGCTGCTTCAGGATCTGACCGCCAGCCTTGCCGGGGTCAATGCCAAGACCATCGTCATCGATGATGGCCGCTCCTTCGAGCATATGGCCAAGGCCTTGGGCGGCACCTTCACCGAGTTCAAGCTCTCCTCAGGCATCTCGATCAACCCGTTCCGCATGATCGATCTCGAGCTTGCTGCGGGTGACGAGGACTATCTGGTCGACTGTCTCGCAATGCTCAAAGCCATCATCAGCCAGATGGCGCGCTACGAGAACCGCCTCAACGACACTGAGCGCGGGCTGATCGACGCCGCCGTGAACAGCGTCTGGAACGAGAAAGCGCGCGAGGGCACGGTCGATGGCATCATCGCCGCGCTGCGCGCTGCCGGTCATCCGCAGGCCGACGATCTGGCGACGGCACTGCTGCCGTTCTCAGAAGCCGGCACCTATGGCCCGTTCTTCCTTGGCGACACCAATCTCGACCTCTCAGCCGACCTGACGGTTTTCGAGCTGTCGGACCTCTCCTCGCGCGAGGAACTGCGCAGCGTGGTCCTGACCTCGATCATGTTCGTCGCCTCGCAGACGATGAGGAAGCTCGACCGCCAGATCCCCAAGGCGCTCATCATCGACGAGGCCTGGGCGATGCTGAAGGGGGGCGCGATGGCGGATTTCGTCGAGACCTATTCGCGCACCTGCCGCAAATATGGCGCCTCGCTCATCACCGCGACCCAGTCAATTAATGACTTCTACAAGTCGGGCGGCTCGAAGGCAGCGCTGGAAAACTCCGACTGGATGCTGGTGCTCCAGCAGAAGCCCGAGACCATCGCGGATTTCCGCAAGTCCGACCGTTTCGAGATGGACAATTTCACCGACGCGCTGCTGCGTTCCTTGAAGCGCAACGGCACGGAATATTCCGACCTGCTGATCCGAGGCCCGGACACACAGACCGTCTGCCGCCTCGTGCTCGATCCCTTCTCAGGCACGCTCTATTCGTCGAGCCCCGCCGTCTATGCCCGGATCGAGGCCGAAGTCGCGCGCGGCGCCACCATGGCTGAGGCCATCGAATGCGTGGCTTACGGCCTTGATAGTAGCGCCAAGGGAGCACGGCCATGACCCCGCGGCGCTCCGGCACGAAAGCCACCTCCATCAACTGGGGCGCGGTGGCCGCCTGCGCTCTGCGCCTGACGGGCTGGTTTGCCGTCAATGTGCTGGCCGCTGCCGGCGTTCTGGCTCTGATCCTCTTTGCGATCGGCGACTTCTCGCTGCCCGTCACCATGGCGCAGCTCGCCAATCTCGCAGACCGCTATGTCGCGGCCAACGCCATCCGCCGCGACCAGTTCGACAGCCAAGTCATTATCGGCTTCTTCGCGATCCTGTTGACTGTCGCCTTCTTCCGCCGCGGCGGCTTTGCGCGGGCCTTCGAGGACGCCTCCGACAAAGGGAAACCCTCCGATGCACGATGACAACCCGCTGCCGCAGGGAGAATTGCCCTTGGGGCTCAAAGCAATTCCCACGCCTGCTGCCGTGACCGGCAGGCGCCGCTCACTGGTGGCCTTCTTTGCCAGCAATCGCCGCCAGATCCTCGCCATGGGCCTTTCCGGCGCTTGCCTGCTCTGGGGAAGCTGGACCACGCACAAGCTGCTCGGCCTCGAGCAGCGCGTGACCACGATCCGGAAAGTGGCACTGGCCGACCTCGTGCGGGACTACGTTCAGGCCGAGGCCCGAAGCGGCGCCACACCTGACCAGATCACGGCGGAAACCGGCGCCTACATCAAGGCGCTCAACCTCGCGGTCGCTCGCCACGCGGCGAAGGGCGAGGTTCTGCTGCTGAGCAATGCTGTGGTCGCTGGCGATGTCCCTGACATCACGCCCCAAGTCCGCGACGAAGTCACGGCCAGCCTGGCCAAGCCGGCCTCATCTCAGAGCCCCGCCGTGCAGATGCAGCAGTTCTTCGATGCCAAGGGAGCCGACCATGGCAGCAGCAAGTGAAGCTGCGCCAGTCGCGGCACCGCGCGCGTCGTCGTTGCGTCTCAAGCTCGGCGGGATAGCGCTGATCGGCGGCGCAGCGCTTGGCTGGTCCGCACTCAAGGATTGGCACGATCACCACGCCATCCTCATCAACGCGAGCGAATCGCTCCCCAACTGGGCTTTGCTGGTCGAGACCGGGCGCTTTCCCGCGCGCGGTGACTATGTCGTTTTCGCGCCCGGTCATGATCCGTTGGTCATCAAGCATTTCGGGGCTGATCCCAAGCCCTTCGCCAAGATCACCTATGGCGTGTCGGGCGATGTCGTCACCCGCACAGGCGACGCCGTGCAGGTGAATGGCAAGACCATCGCCCACTTGAAGCCCAAGACCCATCAGGGCGAGGATCTGGTGCCCGGCCCGCTTGGCACAATCCCGCCAGGCTGTATCTATGCCGGAAGCCCGCACAGGGACGGGTTCGACAGCCGCTATGCCGCGATCGGCTTTGTCTGCCGCGACCGGTTGATCGGCATCGGGACGCCGATTCTGTGATGCGCGCCGGTCCCGCCTCGATCCTGCTCGCCGTGCTGGGGATCGGCTCAGCGCCGATGATGGCGAGCGCCCGCGATTTCGGGACGTTTGGCCCGACCTGGTCGATTGCCGAGCCGGATCTGCTCGCGGTCATCAAGGCGCGCCTCGAGGCTGCGCGGCAGAACGGCAAGCTCGATGCCATGAACCAGCGCTTTGTCGAGGCGGCACAGGCCAGCGTACGCCGGCCCCACGCTGTGGCAGGGATCACGCCGGCCACCAGCGACAGGCGCTGGAGCTTTGATCCGAGCGTCACGCTCTCTCAGGACATCCGCGATGCACGCGGCAACCTGATTGCCGCACAGGGCCAGCGATTCAATCCGCTGACCCATCTCAATCTCGCCCACAGCTTCGCCTTCATCGATGGGGATAGTGCGGCTGAACGCGAGTGGGCCATGCGCCAGGGGGCGCCGGACAAGCTCTGGATCGTGCTGGTCAAAGGCTCGCCCACCGATCTCATGAAGGCAACCC
Source organism: Novosphingobium umbonatum (assembly GCF_004005905.1). Lineage (GTDB taxonomy): Bacteria > Pseudomonadota > Alphaproteobacteria > Sphingomonadales > Sphingomonadaceae > Novosphingobium > Novosphingobium umbonatum. Next base: position 92,262 of record NZ_SACO01000007.1, on the reverse strand, counting down.
AGCGCCGGTTCTATTTCGACCAGATGGGGAGCCTCACGGGCAAGTTCGGCATCGCCCATACGCCCGCTTTGCTCGTCCAGCAGGGCGACCATCTCGACATCCGCGAAGTCGCGCTGCCGCAAGCCGGAGAACGCCGATGAAGCGCATCCGCCCTGTCTTCTGGCAACGCTTTGGGCGTGGTCTTCGCACCGGCAAGGCAGCGCGCCGCGCGCCCCGTCGCCGCTTGGGCAAATTCTGGGCGATGCTCGCCGCTAGCCTGGCGTTGGGTTCGGCGCAGGTGGCGCAGGCGCAGGGATCACCTACTTGCCACGGCCATTTCCCCAATCCCATCAGCGACATCTGCTGGGACTGCTTCTTTCCGCTCTCGATCGGCGGCTTCCACCTCTGGCCGAGCGACAAGCCCGATCCGTCCAATCCCAGCCTGCCGGTGTGCCTCTGCGGCATCCGACCGGGCCTATCCTTCGGATTCTGGGAGCCGGTGCGGCTGATCGACGTGACGACCAAGCCCTTCTGCTTCCCCAACCTTGGCGGGCTGACGATCAATCCTGGCATGTATGTGGGCAACGGCCATGTCTCGACCGCCTCACAGAAGGGCGGCAACACGCAGATGAGCGCCCAGTATCAGGCACATTATTACGTCTACCCGCTGTTCTATCTGCTCGAACTGCTGGGGGATTTCATCTGCTTTGAATCCGCCTCCTTCGATCTGGCCTATATGACCGAGATCGACCCGACCTGGAACGATGATACGCTGGCCGCGCTCGTCTATCCTGAGACCGTGGTCTTCGATTTTCCGCTGGCGCAGGTTGCTTGTGCTGCCGATTGCGTCGCCGCCACCGCCGCGCTGCCGCTCGACCAACTCTTCTGGTGCGCAGGCTGCAATGGCTCGATGTATCCGATGACCGGCAACATCGGTAACAACGATACGATGGACCAGTCGATGCGGCTTGCGGCCGAGCGCATGGTCTTCAAGATGCACCGCACCGCGCTGGCCTGGGGCACGATGGGGGATCAGGGCCTCTGCGGCAAATATATCATGCCGATCATGCGTAAGCAGCAATACCGGCTGCAAATGGTCAATCCGGTCGCGGCCACCTCAGGCCGCTATGCCTGCCAGCCTCCCGGTGGATCTACGGCTGTCCAACTCACCTCGCACACCTATCCGGTGGTGGGCGAGGATGTGGGCTACCTCCTGTGGCGCAAGCGCAATTGCTGCGCGTTCTGATGGGAGGGACAAAGATGCGCAAATCTCTCCTGTTGCTCGGCTCACTGGTCGCCCTCGGCGGTGTCGGCACGGTGCTGGCCCAGACCACGGTCGATGGCCTCGATCTCGATGCCATCAACAAGGCAGCGCAGGCCCATGCCCGCAACCTCGGTCAATTCGTCGACCAGGTGCTGGGCCATCAGGCCGAGGCCAACGCTGATCTGGCTGAGGATGTCGAGGCGCTGGTCGAGCGTTCTCAGGCCAAGGTGAAGGCTGAGGCCGCTGTTCGAGCTCAAATGGCCCCGACCGGCGATGCAGTCGATCTCGATGCGCTGGTGGCGGATGCTGGCCACAGCATGGCGCCATCCCCGCAAGCTGCCCCGATGCTGATTGCCTTTGCCAGCCTGTCGATGCCGCCCGAGTCCCTGAAACGAATGATTGCCGACGTTTCCAAGGCGGGCGGCATGGTGGTCTTCAGGGGGTTCTCGCCCGGTGGCCCCAAGCCCTTCATGGCAGCGCTCCACGAAGCTATCGGCGATACGTCCGGCGCTCATGTCAGCATCGATCCGCGGCTTTTCCGTGCCTTTGGCATTGAGGCGGTGCCCACCTATGTCGCGGCTTCGTCCAGCTTCGACCTGTGTTCGGGCGAGGACTGCGCCAGCAGACCCACGCCTTATGACCGCATCGCCGGCAACGTCACCACCCATTTCGCGCTCGAGACCATCGCGCAAGGTCGTGGCCCGGGCGCGCCGGTTGCAAAACAAGCGCTGGCCAATCTGGACCGCATGCCATGAGGGGGCGCGCGATCTTGCTGGTGGGTTTGGCTTGCCGGGCATTGCTCGCTAGCGCGCCACTTTCCGCCCAGACCGTCGATCCCAAGGCTGCGGCCAGCGCGATTGCCAGCCAGTTGCAGGGCCAGGTCACCGGCAATGTCACCAGCCAGTCCGCGCCCAATGCCGTGCCGGGCTATGGCGGCGCCGATCTGCCGCAAGGCCAGTATCTGTCCAACCCGAACAGCCTTGCAGGGGACGGCGCGGTCGCCGCAGTCACCTCGCAGCCCTATGCCATCGTCACCAACCCGAACCGACCAGTGGTCGATGCCTCAAGCCTTGGCCTCTCGAGCGCCAAGCAGGTCGAGAGCAGCCCGACGAGCTACACCGGGATAGTGGGGAGTTCACAGGGCAATTGCCAGCCCATTCCGGCCAGCAGCGGCACGAGCAGCACCTATTACGATTCCTGCCAGATTGGCACGGCCGAAACCGACAGCAGCTTCTCCTGCACGATTGGCTGGACCAACCAGTTCACCAGCGCCTACCAATACACCTGCCACACCTCGGAATGGGACATCTACAACCCCAACACCGGCGGCACGTTCTATTGGGGCGAGGTTTCAGACTGTGGCAGTTTCGCCAGCCAGTCTTCCTGCACGCAGGTCAGCCAGACCAAGAAGCCCTCGGTCACCAACTGGCCGCCCGGCGCGGGCCTCGGCATGGTTTTCACCGAGACCGACACGACCTACAATTGCGGCGCGCAGACCAATTACGGCGCGAGTGCCTCGAAGACCTATTGCATCAATCACACGACGCTCTGCTTCGAGCCTCCGCCGCAGGATCAGGCGCCGGGTGTGCCGGGCGCGGCCTATGTCGGGCCAATCCAGATCTATCAGGGCTCGAGCGTCGACAATGCCGATTGCCAGGCCAAGCTGAAGGCTCTGCCCACGGGCCAGACCTGCCTGCAACCCAGCCAGGTCTGCGTCGAGGCCTCGCCAACAACTCGCACCATCAATGGCGTCGCGGTCACGCACGATTGCTGGCAATGGCAGGCGAGTTACCAGTGCAGCACACTCTCGAATGCGAACGACTGCGCAACGCTGTCGGCCAAGAGCAATTGCAGCTTCGACCACGAGGTCTGCCTCGACAGCCCGCAGGTTGGCGCCTGCCAGGTCAAGAGCGAGGTCTACAAATGCACGACCCCGGCCACGAGCCAGACCACCCAGGCCTATTCGTGCAGCGGGGACGTCTATTGCATCGATGGAAGCTGCACCCAGCTTCCGACCTCGCCAGCGCCTGATCTGGCCAAGACCTTGGTCGCGATGAACGCGATGAAGGACGCCAAGCAGCAGTTTGACGCCAACAAGCTGACGATCTTTGATGGCGATGCCACCGGCTGCCACAAGCCGCTGTTCGGCCTTGTCAATTGCTGTGCAGGCAAGGTTTCCGGCCTGTTGACCGGCGCTGCGGCCGCCACGGCCGCCATCGGCCTCGCCTCGGGCAATCCGGCCATGCTGCTTGGCCTTGTAACCCAGTTCCTGCCACTCTTCATGTGCTCGGGCGAGGAGATGCAGCTCGACGTCAAGGACCGCATGGGCCTGTGCCACTATGTCGGCGAATATTGCTCGCAAAAAGCCCTCTTCGTCTGCACAACCATGCGCAAGAGCTACTGCTGCTACCAGTCCAAGCTCGCCCGCGTAATCCAGGAACAAGGCCGCGCGCAATTGGGGCTGGATTTCGGGAGCCCGCAATCGCCCACCTGCACCGGCTTCACCGTCGACCAGTTCTCCAAGCTCGACCTCTCCAAGATGGATTTCGCGGAAGTCTTTGCCGACTTCACCAGCGCCGTGTCGCTGCCCGCCTCGCTCCAGACCTCCGCCCAGATCCAGCAGAAGGTCCAAGCCTACTACCAAACCCATGGTCAAGGATCCTGACGCCATGCGCAAAGCTTCACGCCCGATCACCGCCACGTTCGCCGCCTTGCTCGCTGGCGTCAGCCTTCTTGCGGCCAGCCCGCTCATGGCGATGGACAGCCCACAAGCCAGCCTCACACTGGAACAGGAGGACACGTCCAATCGTGAGGATGTGAACCCGTCCACGCGTGAACAGTTGGACAGCGCCACAGGTGAACATGTGGACACGTCCAGCGTTACCGGCGATCCCTTCTATTGCGGCGAGCGTAAGCTGGGCACCTGGTTCTACTGCGAGCGCCCGAAACCCAAGCCCAGCGAGCCGGCGGCCTCGGCCAGCGCCGCCTCTCCAACCTACCGACAGCAGCTCGACAAGATCGGCGCGCGCCTTGAGGAACTAAAGGCCAAGGCAATCCTCGAGCCAACCTCGGACAACATCATCGCCTATGTCCGCTACCAGCGCGAGCAACTCGACCGCGCCTCGACCTTTGCCGATGTCTGGGAACGCGCGATCTGGCAGCACCCCGATCTCGATTACACGCTCCAACGCCCGGTCAGCACGCTGGGCAAGACCGCATGGCTCGCCCAGCGCAAAACCGACCGTGAGGCCGTCATCGCCTCGCTCTCGGAACGCTATGGGCTGTTCTTCTTCTACTCGTCGTCCTGCGGGGCCTGCGAGGTGTTCTCGCCCATCGTCCGAACGCTCTCGGACAAATACCACCTCTCGGTCCTGCCGGTCTCGATGGACGGTGGCCCGACACCCGCCTTTCCGCGCTATGTCGTAAACCAGGGGCAATATGAGAAGATGGGCCTTGAAGGCGGTCAGGTACCGGCGCTCGTGCTCTTCGACACTTACCTCAAGAAGCCGATCCCGATCGGTTACGGCATCATGGCCGAGGACGAGGTGCTGCAACGCATCTTCTACCTCACCAGCGTCAAGCCGGGGAGCGACTTCTGATGCGCTGGCCCCAAGCGATCCGCCATTGGCTGGCCCGCGCGGTCACGGTGCTGGCGCTGGGCAATCTGCTCTGCGTCCAGACTGCGCAGGCTGATGTGAACGGCCAGCTCAATTCGTTTTTCTCGAACCTCGGCGGGGCGGCTAATGCCACCGGCCCCGTTGCCTATAACGGCCAGCAGGGCGGCTATTACTCTGGAGGAAACCTCTGGGTCCGTTTTCCCGCCCAGACGACCTACCAGTTGGGCTCGCTGCAAATGCCCAGCGTCAAGGCAGGCTGCGGCGGCATCGACATTTTCACGGGCGGTTTTTCTTTCATCAACACCGACCAGATCGTCGCCGCCATGAAGGCTGCGGCCAATGGCGCGCTGGCCTTCGTCTTCGACCTCGCGATCAACGCCATCTCCTCGCAGATCGGAACCTCGATCGAGAAGATGATGCAAAAGGTCCAGCAGTTCACCCAGCACAGTCTCGATGCCTGTCAGGCAGGCCAACAGGTGGCAGCCGGCCTTGCCGGTATGGTAGGGGCGCGCGACAGCCAATTCTGCAAGATCATCGGCAACAGTCAGGGCGTTTTCTCTGACTGGGCATCGTCCGAGCAGGGCTGCGGCACAGGAGGCAGCCAAAGTTCGACCATCAAGGGGAACTCGGACAGCACAATCCCGGCCGGCCCCTACAATTACACTTGGGTAATGCTGAGCCAGAAATACCCAAGCTTCGACACCGCCTTCAAACAATATCTGATGAGCCTTGTCGGCACGGTGATCTACCAGCCCGGCACCAGCGACACCCAAGGCCCAACCTTCAAGTTTCTTGGCCAAGGCGATCCAGCGCTCATCACCGCGCTGCTCGATGGCGGCAACAGCGTCACCATCTATGCCTGCGACACCACCGACAAGTGCCTCAACCCCTCGCAGACCAGCCTCTCGGTCAGCACCGCCAATGCGCTCAAGACGCGGGTCTACAACCTGCTGATCGACATTGCCGGGCGCATTCAGGGCAACCAGCAACTGACGTCGGAAGAGATCGGCCTGCTCGGCGCGACCACGATCCCGCTCTACAAGATCATGGTGGTCAATGCCGCAGCGAGCTTTGGCGGCATGAACACGGCTGACATTTCCAGCCTTGCCGAAATCACCTCGGTCGACCTGCTGGAAACCATCGTTGGCCAGTTCTACAGACTCGTGACTGACGGCCAATCTTCCTTCCAGAACGCCGATCCGCTGACCCTCAAGCAGTGGCAGGATCAGCTCCGCGATGTGACCAAGACGCTGGACGCGCAGGTCGTCCATAATTCCGAGCGGCTGACCCGCACCGAGCAGATCCTCGAGCGAACGATCCGCATCGAGGCGACGCTACGCAACACCATGTCCCCCCAGATGACCGCCGCCCTCCAGTTCGAGAGATCGCTCGGCCAGCACCCCCTTCAGTGAGATCAGCCCCATGACCGTCAATGTCATCACCAGCGGGGGCGGTCAGTATATCGTCAACGTGCTCAACGCCGTCGCTGCCTGGACCGGCGGCGGCGGTTTCCGCTCGATGCTGCAAGTCGTGATGGTGATGGGCCTAGGCTACAGCCTGCTGGTCATGGCCTTTTCGCTCAACTGGCGGGTGCTGTTCCACTGGTTCCTCTCGGCCACCGCCATGTACATGTGCATGATCGTGCCCACGACCACGGTGGTCGTCTCCGACACGATCAACCCGACGGCGGGCAATGGCGCGGTCGCCAATGTGCCGATCGGCCTTGCCATGGTCGCCAGCTTCTCGAGCCAGATGAACAACTGGCTGACCAAGACAGCCGAGAGCGTTTTCACCATGCCCTCGGCGCTGACCTATAGCGCGGGCGGGATGATTTACCCCACCCGGCTCAACGATTTGACCAGCCAGTTCACGATCGCCGATCCGATCATGAAGGCCAATGTCGAGGGCTATCTGGCCCAATGCACCTTCTATGACATCCTGCTGGGCCAGGGGAATGGCTGGTCGACACTGGCGAGTTCGCCTGATCTGCTCTCCGCCATCGGACCGGGCTCGCCGGCGCGCTCGACGACGTGGATCCCCGCTGGCGGTGGCACCGCTTCGATCATCGGATGCCAGAGCGCCTATCAGGCGATCGTTCAGGCCTTTCCGGCGCTGACCACCGCTGGGATCAACGCAGCGGCGCCCGCCTTCTATCCTAACCTGCCTGCCGCCAGCGCAGTGGCCAAACTCAAGAGCGATCTGCCCACCATGGTGCAGACCTATTACGGCGGCACCTCGATGAGCGCGCAGACGATCTTCCAGCAGCGCAGCCTGGTGAATGCCTTCATGGAGGCGCGGGCCAATTTCGGATCTGGCGGGGGCGACACCTTCGCCGCGCTTCACGCCGATGTGCAGGCGCAGAACAGCTATATCTCGGCGGCGCGGCAGGCGATGACCTGGGTGCCGGTACTGAACCTTGTCCTCACCATCGTCTTCTATGCGATGTTCCCGGTTGTCTTCCCGCTCTTCCTGTTTCCGCAGACCGGGCCGGCACTGCTGAAGGGCTACCTCACGGGCTTCTTCTATCTCGCCTCCTGGGGGCCGATCTATGCGGTGCTCCACATGTTCATCACGCAATACTCGGCGGCGCAGCTTTCCGCGCTCGCGCCCACTGGCATGACGATGGCGACGATGGCGGGCATCGATTCCGTCAACCAGAACATGGAAACGCTGGCCGGCTACCTCCTCATGTTCGTGCCGGTGATGGCTGCCGGCATGGCCAAAGGCGCCATGTCCATCGCGTCCAACACCACCGCCATGTTGGCACCCGCGATGCACGCGGCCGAGGCTGCGGCTGTCGAGCGCACCACCGGCAACTATGCCTATGGCAACAGCCAGTTCCAGAACGTGACCGGCCATCAGGTCAACACCGCGCCCACCTGGAATGTCGCTGCCAGTTCCATCCCGCAAGTCAACATGCGCGGGGACAATGGCACGATCACCTCGACGATGGCCGATGGCTCCACCATCTATAACACCAGTGGTGCGATCAGTCGCTTCGGCTTCTCGGCCAGTGAGATGCAGAGCGTCACCGGCAACCTTCAGCAGACCGGCGCGCAATATCACACGCGCGCCAATGCGCTGCGGGAGACCTCGGCCGAGCGCTGGAGCAAGGGCATGCGCACCCTCGACAGCCTATCGTCCGGCTCGCGCCGTGCGAGCGGCAGCGAAGGGGCGACAGGCGGTCAGGGCGGGAACACCACAACATTGTCCGACCGGCAGGGGACCGATTCGAAGCAACATACCGGCACCAACCGCACGATTGGCGAGAACCTGACTTCTGGCCGCTCGCTGGGCCATGCCGAGACCAGCACGTTTGGGATCAATGCGGGCGCGAAGGCGGGTGTCGGCGGCAAAGTGCTGGGCGCCGAAGTCGGAGCTTCCGCTGGGGGCACGTGGGATCATCGGTGGACGAAGACCACCAGCGATCAGGAAGCCCATGGTACCAGCGACAGCCTCAGCCAAAGCCAGGGCAGCAGCGTCACGCGCTACCATGCCAATGGGCAGGACATCACGCTCACCGATGGCGGCTACTGGCGTGATGGCACCTTCCACCGAGTCGAGAACTTTTCCGAAAAGCGCCACGCCATCGAGCGCGATTTTTCTGAAGCCCAATCGTTGGAGCGGCAGGCGACCCGCTCCGATGAAGTCGGCTCGCGCCTCGAACGCATGGCCTCGCTCTCGCGCAGCAACGGCTACCAGATTTCCGACGACATGAGCCAGGTCATTGCCTCGCGCTATGCCGAAATGGCGGCAAGCCCCGAATTCCGCGATCTGGGCGCGCCCTCACTCACCAACACCACACCCTCCACCCATCAGCGCGAAGTCCGTAACATGATCGTCGGGCGCATTCTGGAGCAATATGCGGCCGAGGGCTTGGCGCCGGTTCGGGCGGGTCTGGTGGATCCGGCTGCGGCGATGGGTGCCGTGCCAGCGCCCGCTGAGTTTTCCATGCCGCAGGTAACACCTCGACCGCAGAGCCGCCGCGGGGCAGGATCAGCGGACCGCCACTCGCCCCAGAACCCCGAGGTTGGGTCGGGCACGGCCCATCATGCGCCAGGCGATGATGCCGCAAGGGCTGCGATCCAGCGTGGGGCGGCACAAGTGGCTGGAGATAATGCGGCGGCCAGACGGGGGTTTGAAGCGAGAGCGACGTCTGCAAACGCCGATGGAGCTAAAATTCGTGATGACCTCAAACCCTAATGGGGCAGTGGCCTATTTCTGGGTTTGAAAGGCAGTATCTGCCTGGAAGGAAGAATGGACCCGTTCGAGCCGCTCGGCAATTTCTTGACGTTGCTGGTGGTCCCGAAAGGCATAGAGTCCCCCGAAAACTCCGACGGCAACCAAGATAAACGGCACGATAATCATCACCGCCGTGGCGATCTTCCGCTGCCAAGCAATGGCCTGATGGCTCTTCAGGAAGGTGGGGATACGATCGTACTCGAGCGCCATCAGCGCTTCGGCCTTCGACCCACGGAAGCCAGCCTCGCGCAAGGCTGCATTCTCAGCAGTCAATTGCTCGACCTGAGCCTTGAGTTGGGTGATTTCATCAAGTTTTGACATAGCAGCAGAATATGCAAAACAGGAACATATTGCAAACAAATCCGAAGGGCATGTCTTCACGACTGCCTACAGACCCGCAGTTCAAGGCGCCATGCGGCAGTGTCGGCGCCCGCCTTTCATTTACCACATTCGGCGAACAACCGAATGTCGTGGGCTGGGACATAGTTGCCCTTCCCATGCCACAGGTTGAGCGGCGGCTACTTGTCCGAAGCAGACGTACAGCTATTGCCCGAGCTGCGTCGCACAGGGACGAGAGTCTCGATCGCTTGCCTGCCCAGCGCCCGCCAGCCTGCGGACCATCAGGTCGTATTGGGTCGAGGTCATTTCCACTGCGATGGAGCCGGCACCAGGAGCTCGGCTTCAAGGTAAGCCAAGAGACCTACCATAAACTCTTCCTCGGTCGTCGCGAAATCAGCGGCGAGTTTGCGGGCGGTGGCTTCGGCATCCTCGATGGCCCCAAGATCAGGTTTGCCGCCAACTTTGGGCAGCCCTTTCAGATGGTCCATCAGGCGTTCCTTGGCGCTCTGCTGGCGCTGGGCGAAATACGCGGCCTTAGCCTTCTGTCCACGCACGGGTCCCAACTTGCGCATAGCTGCCGAGACCTGTTTGAGAACGATTTGGTTTTGCGGGCGCTCGATACCGGCTTCGTCATCGAACCAGTCGGCCGCGCCGCTCTGGCTAAGGGTGATTTGAGGGGCCAAATGCAGCAGCCCGGAGGGGATTTCGCGGATCCCCGGATTGACGATCTCCAGACTACGGCCCGCCGAGGCGTCGAGCCATTCCCGCAAAGCGGTGTTGATGTGCAGGTCGCCAAAGCCATATCCGATGCAGATCAGGCGATCGACGAAGTTCAAGTTGGCTCGGAAGTGTTCGAGCATCCGGACGGGAAGAACCTGCGAACTGCGGACGTCGAACTTGAAGGCACCGGCCAGTAGGGTGCGGCGCAGGAACTGCATTACTCCGTCATCGTCAGCGTAGGCAATTTCATTGAGCGCACCCACCTGGCCGCTGGGAAACCCTGGATGGATGTAACGCAGATCCTCATTGGCCGCCCGCAGTGCGGCGATGACGCCTTCAGGGCCATCACCGTCGGGCATGAGCTTGAGAAGGTCTTTGCCGTCGTTGAAGGCGAAAACGTCGAGGGCACCGTGAATCTTCAGCAGGTAAATGCCAGGCTCGGGTGGATTGGGAAACGGCATCGCCCCACGCTCGATCGTCGCCTCGTCTAGGACGGCGGCGTTGAGCCGGCCCTTGAGAATTCCGGCCTTATCGCGCAATGGCAGTGTGATCGTGGCTGGACCAAAACCGCTGTGCAGCGGAATCCCCAGACGCGCTGCGATGGCCTCGATCATTACATCGTGGTTCAGTGAAAAGATCCGTAGCGTCTTACCGCCGTCGGTTAAGCTCTTGATGCCGTCAAACAGCGGAAGGTGTCCGGCCAGATAGTCGGCGTTGTTGATCTGACGGCTGTAGAGCAGATAGTAGGTCATCTGCACGAACCACGAATAGAGCCCGTGGTAATGCTGTGCGAACGACCGCTGGCGCCGCCATTGAGTCTCCAGGTAACCGAGCAGTGCTTCGTAATGCAGGTCGGAGCGTTCAAGGACCGAGACGAAATCGTCGATTACCTCGTCGGGATAGCCTCCGCCTTGCTCGCGCCACCCAGCGTTAAACTTACGCAGCTTCTCAGGCGTAAGCAAGTTCTTCAACTCCGTGGTGAGCTCCCAAACCAGCGGCATACCCAGTTCGTAGGACGCGCCCGCGCCGATCAACAAGCCGGTGGATTTCTTCAAGCTCTTACTCCATGTTATAGCAAAGCGAAGCTACAGCTATCCGCCGATATTTACGATGGGGATCAGGGCCGTGGCTGAGGCGGGGCGAAAGCTTCTTGCGCTAACCGATCACGTTCCAGCCCGCTTGCTGGCTCTCGCAATTATTTCTACTAAACTCGTATCATAGGTTGTCGCGTCGTAGGCGGCCTCTTAAGCTCGACCTGAGAGTCCGATAGCTAGAGATTGCACGGGAGGGGCAGATTGAGCATCTACACCAGTGGCCAGTTTATTAAAGAACTGAAAGAGCGACCAGAAAACTTCTACATCATCCACTACTCATGCGAGAGTCTTTACGACGAGAATGATGCGCTTTCGCCTAAAATCACATCTATAGCAGTGACGCATTACGCTACCGAGCAGACTGTCAGCTTCTCTACGCATGCGATCGCAGAGGAACTGCACATCGCGCGCGAAAAGGTCCGTGACAACTTTGATGAAATCGAGAAAAAACTCCTGACGGACTTTTACGATTTCGTCAGGGACCGCCGCGACAAGCATTGGGTTCACTGGAACATGCGAAACCTCACGTTCGGATTCGAGCATCTTGAACATCGCTACCGCGTACTTGGCGGCGTTAACGCACCGGTCATACCGGTCGAGCGCCGCTTGAACCTGAACGACTTGCTGGCTGACCGCTACGGTGGAAAATACGCACCGCATCCCAAGATGAAGTCACTCTGGGACCTTAATGGTGGCGTCCACCGGCACTTTCTCGATGGGAAGGAGCAAGTTCAGGCTTTCCAGAACAATGAGTTCATAAGGATGCATAATTCCACCTTGGCGAAAGTTGGATTTTACTTCTACGTCATGAAGAAGCTCGTTAGCGGAAAGCTTCATACCGCTTCCCGTGGTTTGGGAGTCACTCTCGACCGTATTTTTGAAGGCCGCAGCGCAAAGGCTATCGGGCTGTTTGGCACATTTGTGACTATTGGTGTCGGAATTTGGCAAGCAGCCATTTGGTTTGGACTAATCAAAGGATAGCCGCGCCGAATTTTCGGTGATTTGCTGAGCGTCCGTTTTGACAAGCGTGCTCGGTGGCTTCTGACACGACCGGACGATGATGTACGCGGATAGGAACGACCGGGTCTGGCGTAGACTGACATTCCCGGCACTGCCTTGGAAAGGCACAAGCTGGTCGGCAGCCGGCACCGCTGAGATCAGGCCGCTGATGGCGGCTTTGCCCCGCTTCTGGAAAATTGCTACCGTTCTGCAACCGACCCCAAATCGACGTTCAGCCAGCCAAGACTCTTGCTAAGCGATTGCACAATTGGCAGACTGAAGCTTTAATATAGTTGTTTCCCGTATTTAATCGGAGAAGGTCGTGAATAGCTTGATTCGTGCTTCGGCTCTTTGCACAGCCTTAGTCGCATTAACGGGCCAAGCTCCTGCGCCTGTGTCTATCCCCGACGATAGAGCCGACTTTTGCACCCGGCTCGGCAGGAATATGGGGCTTGATGAAGCAAAACTCGGCGAAAAGAAGGGTGGGTGGAAAGCGAACGCACTGAACTTTGGCCAACGCTTCCTCGTCGGAGGCACTGCATCAACGTCGGTTGATGCAGTGCCTATCGAGCCCTCGACTGTTGATGACTACAAGCGGGCCAGCGAGATGTGCGCGGCGGAAGGCAAAGGCGCGGTTTGTCGTCTTGTTGGTCCAGTCAATTTTAAATTCAGGTGGAAAGGTAGCAAGACCGTAACCCCTGTCCTGCCCGCTGAGACAGCCGTTGTCAGCGTTGAGGGGATTAAAACCACGTGCCAGCTGGGGAATACTGACCCGAAATAACGAGAGCCTTTCAGGACAGGCAGGGCGGCAGCTATCCACCCATTCTCGGTCATGAACCGGACCCACGCGTGATCCCGAAAGCGGAATGGCCGATTCGGGGAAACAGGACGTTCGATCAGGGGGCCGTGAACGACCGGCTCTGGTCGCGTGCTGCTGCCTCTGCGCCGCGTGGGGATCGCCCCAGTTGCCGCCGTTCCCCGGCAGCATGGGCTGCGAGTTGAGCGGGACGCGAAAACAGTTCGGATTTTCAGTCGAGCCAGAAAAATGGTCGTGGCTCTGCAGCTTTCCGATTGCCGATGTCGCGTTTAATCGCCGCGATCGTCTTTTCATTCGTGAGGCACTTGATCGCCTCTTGCAAAAGCGTGGGATCATCCGGCCCGACCATGGCAATGGCGTTCCTTATGTTTCTCGTTTGTCGCCACGCAAGCGCAGGCTCCGTCGCTTTTACCAAAGCGTGGAAAACAGGCTCCCACAGGTCCCGGTCAAATGGCTTGGCCGCCTGGAAGAGCATCAGCAATGCCTCCGAACGTCCGCCCATGTTCTCGATGTTATTCGCCGCTTCGGTGTATCGCGTTAGGAGCCTTTTTGCCGGGGTAGGGTTTCCCAGCTCTAAATACGCGCGTATTGGCCATGCCGACACTGCGACGCGCTTGTACCAGTCAACTTGCGAATCTGACGCTTTGATCGCTTCGCGTAGAAGTTGTTCATAGTCGTCATTCGGCCAGTATCGCGCAATATAGGCCAGTGCTTGGCAGTTAAACCACGGATCTTCAATTGCACGAGCAATCGATAATGCCTTCTTTGGGTCGCTCACTACGAGGTTGATCGCGAGCTGTCGTTGGCCTGTTGGAGTCATGGACATTGAAGTCTTATCGCACGGCAAAGGCTAACGTCCGCTAACCACCAAATTTCGACGAAAAGCGCCTTTCCGGACACGGTGCTAAAGGCGACATTGATTTTGGTCAGCTGATCCAGGTTCCTTCGATGCCCTCCGGCGCCATTTTCCATTGCCCTTCTGTTTTTCGGAATCGAGCTACTGCCCCATAACCACATAAAGGGCATCGGTCGCTGAAATTGACATACGCCTCGACATACCGTTTATCCTGAAACTTGAACTCAACGAACTGAGGTTTCTCAAAAACGATGGGATGGTGGCAGTTAACGCCAGCCTGCGCTTTGTTGAAGGCCGCCAAAGCTGTGCGCGGCAATGATGCAATTTCTGGAGCTGGAAGCAGTCGGTAGCGAAATTTTTGATCGTTTGGCGCAGTGATCCAACCGTCTTTTCCGATCTGACCCGCCCACTTTTCCGCATTGTCTTCAAGATCGGGGCGAATACAATAGCCTGCAAGAAGCTTCTTATTTGCTGCTTCTGCAGTCAATGTCAGCACATTTTCAGTGTCGCGTACACTGATCGAGGTATCTCGTGCGCAGCCATTCGCAAGAACTGGTGTCATTATGATGGCCGTTTTAATCCAATCCAGCACCTTTATGTGCGAAATTCTGGGGCATAGGGTGTTCATTGGAGGGACTATGCCTGCGCTACCGCGAAAAGCAACGTCCACTCCCCCTAACGTTCCCGCCGCAGCGACCGTTACGCGGGAAGGCCGCTTGCAGTCCTTTGTTCATGAGAGCCCGGAAGGGCAGCTATTCGTTTAACCAGACCTTCTCGGCGCTGCCTCCGAACGTCGTGATCTGGTCGGAGGCTTCCTATGGCGTCCCCCGCTGGAACGGCCACTTTCAATCCTTCGATTTATGCAACCTATCGTTCCGACCGCCCCCTTGAAGTGACCATAGACGGAATAAATGTGCGTCGCCGACTTGCCCCACCACGAACCATCGACCTAATGTCGAACCATGAACGCCGTTGAAATCGAACAAGCCATCACCGACCTTGCCTCCGCTGCGTTTGATGCGGCGGAATTTCCGTATGCCTTTCTGGAGGCCTTCGGAAACAAAGCCACCACGCTCAAGAAGCTGCGCACTGGGGCGTCGAACGGTTCGGACGTGCCTGGCGGCGTTCTTCAGCGCAGCAACATCCACATAGCCACCTGCCCCGCGGGCGAGGTTGATGCCACGCTTCAGGCCCTGCGCGCCAGCCCCAAGACCCAAGCTGCCAAGGCCAAGTTCATCCTAGCCACCGATGGTGCGGACTTTCAGGCAGAAGAGTTGGCCACCGGCGAAACCGTCGCCTGCCAATATGCCGATTTCCCCAATCACTTCGGCCTGTTCCTGCCTCTGGCAGGCATCACCACGGTCAAGCAGATCCGTGAGAGCACCTTTGACATCCGGGCGACGAGCCGACTCAATAAGCTCTATGTCGAATTGCTGAAGGACAACCCCGACTGGGCGGCTGCCGAGCGCCGGGCCGACATGAACCATTTCATGGCGCGGCTGATCTTCTGCTTCTTTGCCGAGGATACCGACATCTTCAACGGTCAAGGGCTGTTCACGGCCACGGTCGACCGCATGTCGGAACGCGATTCCAGCAACACGCATGAGGTGATCAGCACCATCTTCAAGGCGATGGATACGCCCACGCGCCATGAGGGCAAGCTGGATGACCGCTATCGCAAGGCCGCAGGCACCCCACGCTGGGCGGACGTGTTCCCTTACGTCAACGGGCAGCTCTTCTCGGGCAGCACCGATGTGCCGCGCTTCAGCCGCATTGCCCGGTCCTATCTGATCCAGATCGGCAATCTGGACTGGCAGAAGATCAATCCTGATATTTTCGGCAGCATGATCCAGGCTGTGGCCGACGATGATGAGCGCAGCGCGCTGGGCATGCATTACACCAGCGTGCCCAACATCCTGAAAGTGCTCAACCCGCTGTTCCTCGACGATCTGCGGGCGGCGCTGGAGGAAGCGGGCGACAATCCGCGCAAGCTGCTCAACCTGCGCAACCGGATGGCGCGCATTCGCGTGTTTGACCCGGCTTGCGGCAGCGGTAATTTCCTTGTGATCGCCTACAAGCAAATGCGCGAGATCGAGGCAGTCATCAACGCACGGCGCGGCGAACCGGACCGCAAGAGCGTGATCCCCGCGACCAATTTCCGGGGCATCGAACTGCGCCCCTTCCCCGCTGAGATCGCCCGCCTTGCGCTGATCATCGCCGAGTTTCAGTGCGATGTGCTCTATCGCGGGCAGAAAGAGGCGCTGGCCGATTTCCTGCCTCTGGACAGCCAGAACTGGATCACCTGCGGGAATGCGTTGAGGCTGGATTGGTTGAGCTTAATGGATGTTCAATCCACAGGCGTAAAAATCTACGCTGATGATCTCTTTGGTAGCCCGCTTGACCAAGCCGCCATCGGTTTTGAACACCAGTCTGGCGAAACCTATATTTGCGGCAATCCACCATATCTTGGCGGAAAAAAGCAAGATGAGGGACAAAAAGCCGATATGGCTGCGGTTTTTGGGCGAGATTTCCCATTCAAGAATCTTGACTATATTTGCGCTTTTTTTGAAAAGGCTACTTCATTTCTTAATGAAGCAGACGGCTTGGCATTTGTAACTACCAGTTCTATCAACCAAGGGTCTCATGTTCCGACTCTTTGGCCGCGACTAATCAAGAGCGGTGTCCGGATAAAATTCGCATACAGACCCTTTAAGTGGGCTAACAATGCATCAAACAATGCCGGTGTTTTTGTAACCATCCTCGGCCTTTCAAAAGCCGCAGGCGGGAAATCTAGCATCTATGATTTAGACTCTCGTCGTAACGTGGAGCACATTAATAGCTATCTGGTCGCGGGATCCGAGGTCATCGTCGAAAAAGCAAGCTCGCCAATTTCAGATATAGCTACAATTATCACTGGGAATGCAGCCTACGATGAGCAGCACCTCAGGGTCGAAAACACGGAGCGGGTTTTAATCTTGGAACAAAATCCGAGAGCAATTAACTTACTCCGACCCGCCGTAGGCACATCTGAATTGCTCAAAGGAGTGCGTTCAGAATGCCTTTGGATTGATGATGGTGAATTGCCTTTCGCAGAATCTGTTCCCCTGATCGCTCAAAAAATTGCTGCGGTTAGATCATACCGAGTAGGTGGTGGCGAAGTTGCTCGGACGCTTGCAAAGCGTTCTCATCAATTTCGGTTTCGGAATACAGCACGCGAAAAGCAGATTGTGGTTCCACAAGTATGCTCCGCCGACGGCTCATACCTTCCTGTCGACCTGCTGCCGCCCCACGTCATCGTCACGCATCTAGCTCATGTGATGTTTGATGCGGACCATTATAATATTTCGCTAATCTCTTCTCGCCTCCACTTTGTCTGGGCGACCACCCTTTCGGGCAGGCATGGAAACGGGCTGCGATACGGCTCAAATCTTTGCTGGAACACCTTCCCCGTGCCCAAGCTGACCGAGCAAAACAAGGCCGACCTCACCCGCTGCGCCGAAGACATCCTGTTGGCGCGCGAGGCGCATTTCCCGGCCACCATCGCGGATCTCTATGATCCAGAGAAAATGCCGGAAAACCTGCGCCACGCGCATGAGCGCAATGACGAGGTGCTGGAGCGCATCTACATTGGCCGACGGTTCAAAAACGACACGGAACGCCTGGAAAAGCTGTTCGATCTCTACACCAAGATGACCGGCGGCAAGACTGCGGCATGAGGGGTGCTCGGTTGACTTTTGGCGCCTTTGGCGTATCTCTCATTTGAGATACAGGAGTTCCCAATGAACGCACCTCATGTGCCGTCTCAAAGCTCCATGCTGCATATCCGCATGGACAATGAGCTGAAGGCCAAAGCCACGCAAGCGCTGGCAGCCATGGGGCTGACGGCTTCCGATGCCGTGCGCCTGCTGTTCCACCGGATCGCGGTCGACCAGGCGTTCCCGCTGGAGCTGAAGGTGCCCAACGCCGAAACCCGCGCCGCGCTGGACGAGGCACGCGAGATCATCGCCCAGCGCCGCGCCCGCTTTACCGATCCTGATGCCATGTTTGCCGAACTCGATGGCAAAGAGGGATAAAGCGGCGACCCTGCCGCGCACGTTCGATTTGGCCAAGGCATTCAGGAAAGACTGGGAGCGTCTCTCGCGGTCTGGCCGTTACGACATGCGCCAGCTCAAAGAGGCCATGCTGCTGCTGATCGCGAACGACGCCCCGCTGCCTCCTGAGTGGCGAGACCACGCGCTGAAAGGCGAATGGGCAGGCACGAGAGAATGCCATATCGGCGGGGATTTCCTGCTGATCTACGAAGTGGACGACACAGCGGGACCGGGCGGAACGCTCGTCTTCGTGCGCGCCGGAACCCATAGCGAGTTGTTCAAATGACCCAGAATGCCGACATCATCCCCACCGTCACATTCCGCCCCGCTGGCACCGGCGCCAGCGCCAAGCCCAATGAACTGGGTATGCGCGAGATGCAGGCTCGTGCCTTTGACAAGCGCGGCGAGCAATATCTGCTGATCAAGTCGCCGCCTGCCTCGGGCAAGTCGCGAGCGCTGATGTTCATCGCGCTGGACAAGCTAACCAACCAGGGGGTGAAAAAGGCCATTGTCTGCGTGCCGGAACGCTCGATTGGGGCCAGCTTCAACAGCGAGCCGCTGAGCAAGCATGGCTTCTGGGCCGATTGGGAAGTCGCACCGCAGTGGAACCTGTGCAACGCGCCGGGTGCCGATGATCCCAAGGTGGCCAAATCGAAGGTGAAGGCGGTCGGCGAGTTTTTGGCCAGCGACGCCCGAGTGCTGGTCTGCACCCATGCCACCTTCCGCTTTGCGTTTGACGAATTGGGTGTCGAGGCTTTCGACGATGCGCTGATCGCCATCGATGAATTTCACCATGTCTCGGCCGACGCGGGCAACCGCCTGGGGGCGCAGCTTGCTCAGCTTATCGGGCGCGACAAGGCCCATATCGTGGCCATGACCGGCAGCTATTTCCGCGGCGATGCGATCCCCGTGCTGGCGCCTGACGACGAGGCCAAGTTCGAGACAGTCACCTACACCTATTACGAGCAACTCAACGGTTACCAGTATCTCAAGGTGCTGGACATCGGCTACAGCTTCTACACCGGTCCCTACACCGATAAGATCTCGGCGCTGCTGGATCCGACCGTCAAGACGATCGTCCACATTCCCTCAGTCAATTCGCGCGAAAGCCTGAAGGACAAGCATCGCGAGGCCGAGGACATCATGGGTCACCTCGGCGAATGGCAGGGTGTTGATCCAGAGACCGGCTTCCACATGCTCAAGACTGCGGGCGGCGCGACGATCCGCGTGGCAGATCTGGTCGATGACGATGCCTCCAAGCGCGACCGCGTGGTCGCCTCGCTGAAATCCGCCGCTGCGCGCAGCGACCGGGACTTTGTCGACGTGATCATCGCGCTGGGCATGGCGAAGGAAGGTTTCGATTGGATCTGGTGCGAGCATGCGTTGACCGTCGGCTATCGTTCCAGCCTTACGGAAATCATCCAGATCATCGGCCGGGCCACCCGCGATGCACCAGGCAAGACGCGGGCGCGCTTCACCAATCTGATCGCGGAACCGGCTGCGGACGATCCGCTGGTGGTGGATGCGATCAACGATTACTTGAAGGCGATCGCGGCCAGCCTGCTGATGGAGCAGGTGCTGGCGCCCCGTTTCGAATTCACGCCCAAGGATGCTGGCCCCAAGCCCGGTTTTGAATATGGCCCTGATGGCTATCAGGAAGGCGCCACCAACATTGGCGTCAATTCACAGGGCCAGATGCATTTCGAAATCAAGGGCCTCAAGCTGCCAACCAGCATCGAGGCAACGCGAATCTGCCGCGAGGATCTGAACGAAGTGATCGCCAGCTTTGTGCAGGACAAATCCATTCTCGAGCGCGGAATGTTCGACACCGAGGTGGTGCCCGAAGAGCTGACCCAGTTGAAAATGGGCAAGATCATCCGCGAAAAGTTTCCTGAATTGAGTGACGAAGATCAGGAGGCGGTTCGTCAGCACGCCATTGCCGCCCTAACCCTGACCCAGCAGGCCAAAGCTGCCATGGTCGGCGATGTGGTTGATGGAGAGTTTACGGGCAGCACCGCCTTCATCGACGGTGTGCGCAAATTTGCGCTGAGCGTTACTGATCTCGACATCGACCTGATCGACCGGGTCAATCCGTTCGACGCGACCTATGCCGTGCTGGCCAAGGCGATGGATGAAAAGACCCTGATTCAGGTGCAGGCGATCATCAACGCCAAGAAAGAAAAGCTAACCTATGAAGACGCACGAATGCTGGCCGAACGCGCGCTGGAATTCAAGCGTGAGCGAGGACGCCTGCCCTCGCTGACCGCGCAGGACGCCTGGGAGCGCAAGATGGCCGAAGGCATCGCGTTCCTGCAACGCCATGCGGCAAAGGCAGCGGCCGATGGCTGAGCTGAGCGATCTTGAACTGTTGGCCGAACTCGGCGTCGAGACGGCACCTGAACCCAAGCGCGCACTGACGCCGCTTCAGGAGCGGATCATTGCTGGCTTTGAGGACATCCAGCGCTTTGTGGCTGAGCATGGGCATTTGCCAAGACACGGCGATGACCGTGACATTTTCGAGCGCCTCTATGCGGTGCGGCTAGACCGCCTGCGCAGCCTTCCGGAAGCGCGCGAATTGCTGGCCAGTCTTGATCGTGAGGGCCTACTGGATGGCAATGGCCAAGAAGCCGCAGCGCCCCAAGAATTGGGCGACGATGCCCTGCTAGCGGAACTTGGCATTGCTCCCGGAGCATCTGACGACATCACCCAGTTGCGCCACGTGCCTCCCCGTGCAGAAAAGCGCGCAGCCGAAGAAATCGCCAATCGCGAAAAGTGCGAGGATTTCGAGACCTTCAAGCCGCAATTTGACAGGGTGCAGGCCGAACTGGCAAAGGGTGCGCGACAGGCCAAGGTGATTGACCAGACCGAGGTTACCCTTGCCGAGATTCATCCTGGCAAGCTTTTCATTGTGGCCGGGCAGATGGCCATGATCGCCGATACATCTGATGAATTTGTCACGGATTACGAACGCAAGGATCGGCGCGTGCGAGTCATCTATGACAATGGCACCGAAGTCACCATGCTGGCCCGGTCGTTCCAAAAGGCGCTCTATCGCGATGAGACTGCGCGGCGTATCACAGACTTGAGTGCAGGCCCGCTGTTTGGCGATGTGGCCGAGCCTGATGATCTAGCCAGTGGGACGATTTACGTCCTGCGCAGCAAGTCGGCCCACCCCTATGTCGCCGAGCACCGGGAACTGATCCATAAGATCGGCGTGACAGGCCAGAGCGTCGCGCATCGTGTGGCCAATGCGCGCAATGACCCGACCTTCCTGCTGGCTGATGTCGAGGTTGTCGCCGAATACCAGCTCTTCAACATAAACCGCACCAAAATGGAGGGCCTAATCCATAAAGCCTTGGCGGCGGCCCGGCTTGACCTGGCTGCCGGTGATCGCTTCGGCCGGACCGTCCAGCCGCGCGAATGGTTCCTGATCCCGTTCCAGGCGATCGACGACCTGATCTCCCGGATCAGTGACGGAAGCGTCACACAGGTTCGGTATGATCCAATGGAGGCCAGGTTCGTCCCTGCCGAAAACTGACCTCCACCAGCTTGGGTTAGGAGGCTTGGCGGGCAGGCTCGATGTAATGATAGAATCGTAGCGTTTCATCGAGACCAGCCATCGGTCGCCGCTTGGCGGCGATGGTATGTGCCAGCGACGCCAGCTTCCTTGCTTCACGCCCGAGGATGCTGCGGGTTTTGAAGAAATGGCTGCCCCGTTCCTCATACTGTTTGATCTGGATCCGCTCAGTCATGGTAAGCTCGAGCATTGCAGGCGATGCCATGGTTGCGACCGAGACTCGCTTGCGCAAAGCCTCATCCATCGAAGGCTCCAGAATGCCAAATTCGATGGGCCATGGCGCGACCAGAGACTCGGGCTTGTCCTCTGGAGAAAAGGCGGTCGAGACCATGCAGCGCAACTCGCCGAAGTGCTTGCCCATATGCCTGTACCAGCGCAACGCGAAGTCGACGATCTTCACAAGCGTTGGGAATATGCGGCTATCGCCCTCGCAAACGATATCGTGGTTCACGCCAAGGCGGGCATTGCCGACAATGCTCCGGTTGTCCGATCGTTTAGCATTGACTTCGATCATGACTTGCCGGGGTGCCAAAACGTCGAGTTTAACGCCAATCCAGTAATCACGCTGTGGCTCCAGTGCCTGGCTCACCGTTGCCCGAAAACTGCTGTCGAATTTGAAATCGACGGGCCGTCGTGAATGGCAACTGGCCAGATAAGCCGACACGCCGGATTTGGACATGCCGACAGTCTTGGCGATCAGTTCGATCGGCGCACCGCGCAGCCACATATGCAACGCCTGTTGTAATGCGCTCGCACTGACATAGGCCTCTCTAGGCGCCTTGGCAGGCATTTCCGGAAAATCGATTCTGTCTCCATGGCGCTTGGCGAGCCAGTTGAAATCGCTCGCCGTTTCAGCAGTATCAGTTGAGAATTCTGCCTCTTTTACCGCGGTATCGAAGGGCACTTCACGC
This sequence comes from Novosphingobium umbonatum, assembly GCF_004005905.1. Taxonomy (GTDB): domain Bacteria; phylum Pseudomonadota; class Alphaproteobacteria; order Sphingomonadales; family Sphingomonadaceae; genus Novosphingobium; species Novosphingobium umbonatum. The sequence continues at coordinate 69,756 of NZ_SACO01000007.1, read as the reverse complement.
TCCTTCTCGACGTCATAGGCATAGACCATCTGATAAGGTGCATTGAGCGCGCGCAGGTCATCCTCGTCATGAAGGGAAAGCTTGCGGGACACCTTTTTCAAGCGTCGCAGGATCTGCTTGCGGGACCAGAAGAGCTGGTCGACATAGTCCATGCCCACAGGCGCCTCCTTGCATTCGGCATGTTCCAGTTCCTTAAAGACATCGCTGGGCAGGACGCGCCGTTCAACCAGCACCACCATATCAACATCGCCAACGGTTTCATCGTACGAACCAGTGAGCACACTGCCAAAGAGCCGGATCTCCTTGATCCGCCGAGAACGCTCCGGTTCACTGTTGATGGCTCTCGCCATTTCAATCACTTCGTCCACAATGCGGCGACCTTCCTCACGCGGAAAGCGCGGCACAAGCGGCGTTGCAAGGAGCCGGTGGCCCCGGTCAGAGACCATCCAATGGTCGATATAATCGCGTGTGCCGTTGAAACAAATCCAACCTGCTTCACACAAGGCAATCAGCGTCTCGCTCGCCTGACGCACATCTATACCCAGCTTCTTGGCAGCACGCAGTGTGCTGAAATCATTCCTGGCAAACAGGTCCTTGAGTTTCGCCGGACGCAGGCCACAAATCGTGTCTTTTGCAGAAATCCGCATAAATCATCCTTTGCATCAGTGAGAACACTGCCCAGAGTTGAGCAGGCGTGAGGCCATTCCCCATGGTGAGGCCCCGCCCGCGGAAGAGCGGCCGACATGACGCCGGCCCGGGTCAGAGTCCCAACTCCATCGATTTTTCCGGGCCGATGGTGGGCTGCTCAGGCTGAGGCACAGGCGATGCTTGCCGACCTAGTCGGCTGCGGATCGTCGCAGGATCGATCGCGAAAGTAACATTGCGCGCGCCATCACCTGCACTTGCCGGCGTCCCTTCGCCTCGGCCTCGGCCGTCTGGTGATGCTGCGCTTGGAGCCCTGCCGACATGTTCAAGCGCGCTGGCCTTGTCCCCAGCGTTGCTCTCGACCGCGCGCAGCAGGGCGGCGCGATCGTCAGTGAAGACGGTCAGCTCGTCGCGAACGCGGGTGGCCATCACATGGGTCAGGCGTTGGTTGGAGAGATGGCGCTCGGCAGAATGCATGACGCCGATGCCATTGTCGGTCGTCATGCCCTGCGCCTGATGCATATTGATTGCGTAAGCGAGGCCGAGGCGTGAGAGCATCTTGTCGCCATGCGGCAGCAACATGTTCACACCTTCACCTGTCCGCATCTCCACACCCTCACGTGTGATGGTGACAACCCGCGCCTCAGCGGAATTGAGCAAACCCCGCTGCTTGTCATTGGCAGTCCAGCGAATGCGATCGCCTTCATAAAGGACCAGGTTCTCGCGCTGGGAGAGAGTCAGGCTGTCATGCTTGTCGCTGGGATCAAGGCGATCAGGCCTGAACTTGATGGTCCGCCCTTCGCTATCGCGCAGGCTGACGACACCCTTGGTAGAAACGCGGGTCACTTCATAGGTGCCAGCATCCAAACCAGCGGGCCGATGCTTACCGATCACTTCCAGAACCTGGCCGGTCCGATAATTCTGGGCGAAGCGCAATTCCTCGCGGGTGAGATGAAGGCTTTCAAGGCGGGTGATGGCCATACCCTCTCCGCTGAGCGAACCCTCGGCCTTCAGGCCTTCCTGTACCAGCGCATTGAGCACTGCGCGGCTCTCACGGCCGGAGGCATAGAGCGCGGTTCGCTCACGGTCCTCAGCCGATAGTTCCAGCCACTTGCGGGCTGCCGCTTCCCGAAAATCACTCCCTGCACTTACAACGCGATCCCCCATAACCTTGAAGGCAGACGCGAAATGGCCCGATCGGGTGAGCGCAGCGACCGCTTTCATGCTCTCCGTCCTTTGCCGCTGGCTGGTCTGAAGTTCGGTCAGTGCGGGCCGGTGCTGCTGGATCAGGGTGAAGGCCTTGCCGGCATCGATCGGCTGCAACTGCGCACGATCTCCGATCATCACCAGTCGATCCACCCCCAGTCGATTGGCGATGGTCACCAGATCATTCATCGGCTTGTTCGCTACGAGCGAGGCCTCATCGAGGATCAGCATTGTGCCCTTGAGCATGGCGCGGGATGCGTCAAAGCCTGCCCCTTGGCCTGCCAAAGCCGCACGCAGATGCTGGTTCACGAAAGACGAGACTGTCCGGGCCTCGATTCTCGCCTCGCTTTTCAACATCTCCACCATGGTATTAGCCTGCGCAAGGCCAAGCACCTGCCGCCCCTCGCCTCGAGCAACTTGCGCCAGTGTCGAAACGAGCGTGGTCTTGCCTGCCCCGGCCACACCCTGGATCACCACAACACGGTCGCTGCTCGACAGCGCCATGATGCCGGCGCCCAACTGCTCCTCATTGAGCGGTCGCGAACCGGCTTGCTGCTGGAGGCGGATGGCGGCCTGATCTGCAGGGAGAACTATCGGTGCGTTTCCCCGCCCGGCATCGAGCCCTTCAAGCAAGCGCCTCTCTTGCGCGATATGCTCGGGTGTCGTGACATGGGTGGTGGTCCCGTCGGGTCGACCCACACTGCCAAAGATCAGAAGGCCCTTGTGCGCGAGAGCCTGGACTCGCGCCTCGACATGCTCGATGGTCACACCTGAAAGCCCCAGATTCAGCGCTGTACGGGAGACCTCGTGGATCGGAAAGGCTGCCTCACGTTGCCCCAAGATGCGAACCGCAGAAGCGACCGCCATTTCGGCGCCGATTTCAGCGGAGGACAGTCCCAACCGCGCCAAGCCCCGCGTGAGCAACGGATCTCCAGGCTTGAGCCATTCACGCAGCGCTTCTCCCCAACCGGCCGCTGCTTCCATCACATGGCGCACAGCCCCGGCCCCGAAAGGCCTACGCGCTGCCAGCCCCACCCTCGCCTCGGCCTCGGTAACGACGGCCTTGCCATCAAACCCCAACGCCGCAGCCCGCTCCCCCCACTCCGCGCGAAGACCATCGCGGTCGTCCAGATTGATCTTGTCATCGCGGGTGCGCTTGGTGATCTCGCGCATCAGTTCGGGATTTCGGCCATCGCGCCCAAGGTCTGATGCCTTGGCAAGAATGTCCTCGCGCCGCTGGCTGAAGGCCGTGAGAATGTCCTTGGGAATGCCCTCGATCTCGAACTGGCCGTGCTTTCCGGTCTGAAGGGTCTGATAGCCGAGTTCTTCGACGATCGCCCGCAAGGATGCGTGATAGACGCTGCCGATCAGGGAATTGTTCTTCCAGAGTTCGTCGTTGAACAGGGCCTGCCAGTTGCCTGCAACCTTGGTCAGATTGGCGATGACCACATGGATATGCGCCTGCGGGTCGAGCTTGCGGCTCGTGTCATGCTGGAACAAGGCATAGGTCAGATGCCCGGTACGGATGGGATCGCCTTTGGGATTGTCCACATAGGACCGCCCCTCGGCGAAGGTCTTCTCGACCCACCCCATCGTCTGACGAACCGCCTGCATGTGGGCGGCGAGCAGGCGCTCATCTCCTGCGACATAGGCAAGGACACTGGCGGATTTTGGCATGGAGAACGTCAGGTCAATACCCGCTCTGCGCCTTTCGGGATCACCGACTTGCTCACCGTCGGGTAAGCGGCCCTTGAGGAGATCCTCGAAGGCCTTTTTCTCTACCTCACCGGAAAGGCCGAGTTCGGCGGCGCCGTTTCCACCCCAGCCACTGACCTCGCTGGCGTGCTCGCCAACGTAATAGTCATCCTTGGCAAAATAGTTTGCAGCGCCGCCCGCGGAACGCACAGATGCAACCGAGAGCACGGGTCAGAGCCCCATATCCATGTCATCGCCAAGATCGGGCGATGCCTCATGATCCTCTCGGGCCGCACGATGGCTGTGTTTCTCGGCCGGATCGGTGAAGGACTGGCCGGTCCGCTCCTCGATGGTGATCTGCTGTTCGCGGCGTTGGGGCGAGGAATGGACGTTGGGCTTCATCAATGAGGATTGCTCGTCCCTGCCCTTCTCCTCGCGCGTTGAAACGGCTCCATCCCGCATCGGCGCCGAACGCGGGCGGCGTAAGCTGTCGCGCAGATTGCCAGCATCTTTGGCATTGGCAGGCGCGTCGTCCTCTGCCTTGGTCTGGGATTTCCCTTCTGCGCGCGTATCGGCCTGGACCTCCGCTGTCGTCATCTCGCGGGGATCGATCCCATCGATTGGCTGGCGTTCGGCATCCTCTTGCCGAGCATCTTGTTCGGTCTCGGGCTCGGCCATCGCCCGCTCGGCTGACCCAACGACAGGCGCTGGCCCACCATCACCGCCAGCGGCTTCTTCATCGCCTTCACCCGGAGGAGCGTAGGCAGCCAATTGCATATCGCTCTTGCGCAGGAAGGGTTCGGCGATTTTGGGATAGTCGCGCCAGACAAGGCGGATGCGTGCTGCCGGAAAGCCCTCGGGAAACTTCACATAGCCGTGGAGCGAGGGCAGGTTCATGATGTCATCGGGGATGACGAGCGGCTTGACCTCGGTGCGCGGAGTGATGGTGGCCGCATCGCGTGACCGGCTCGCGCCGATCGAATAGGCCTCATCGGTCTCCCGCACCTCGCGAAAGCCGATGAAGTTCGAGCAAACCTCGGCGGTGTTTTTGTCAGCGGTGGCGAGGATCAGCTTGGTGCGTGCCAGCGAGGCAAGGTTGATCGCGCCTTCCTCGCCATAGGTTTCCGCCAGCTTGTCGAAGCTGTGCATCCCAAGCACGAAGGCCCCGCCGAAGCCGCGAGCGGTCTGCAAGCCATGCTCAATCGCCGGCATCCGGTGGAGCGCGTGGACCTCGTCGAAGAGATACCACATGCGCAAATCGCGAGTGCGCGGCATTCCCATCAGTGCATTGACCGCCAGATCCATCCAAAGGGTGAGAAGCGCGCGGTTGAGCGTCAGATCGGTATGGGTCGAGGTGATGAACAGGATCGAACCCGGAACCGGCTCCTCTTGCACCCAGCGCCGGATCGAGAACGGTGGCCGCTCTCCCGGCACTGGATCAGGCAGGAATCTGATCGCCTGGGCATTGGTGTTGAACACGGCGCGGATGGATTCCGCCATTCGCGCCGCCTCGGTGGCAGTCAGCGGGCTAGCGATGGTGTTGGCGAGCTTGGCGTGAACGGCCTTGAGGTCGGCAGACATAAGGTGATGGGCTATTGCGCCATTGGTGGTCTCGCCCGACGCCGCGAGTTTCACGCACATTTCGACAAAGAGCGTGCGCGCCGCCATGGCCCAAAACGGTTCGGCATTGCCGCCGTCACTGGGGATCAGTGCCGCGGCAGCCGAGATGTAATCGGCATAGTTCTGGCAATCGTTGAAGATAGTCCAAGGCGGGCAGCGCTGGTCCATCGGGTTGAGGATGTGGTCGCGCCCTTCCTCATAGAAAGCTTCGACAAAGGCACCCGTGAGGTCGAAGACCACGCAGCGCTGGCCGCGCTCGCGCGCCTCGGTTACCAGCTTGCGAAGCTGCGTCGTCTTGCCCGCGCCAGTGGTGCCGATCAGCATGGCGTGGGTCTGTTCAAGCCGCCAGGGATAGGCGATCCCTGCCATGGCATAGGGCACATGCAGCCCCAAAGCGACGCGCTCGGCGATGGTGGCGCGAGCCACGCGGTCGGCAGCCATAGTGGGGTGTCTCTCGGCCAATTCGGCGTCGAATTCGGCAGCATTATGTGCATCAATCTCGCCCGTCAGCACCGCGGCGCTGACCAGCATGGCACCGCGCTCGTGGCGCTCCTTTAGGATGTCGACGCCTATTCTCTGCGATAGGCGGACAAACCAGGTCGCCAGCGGGCCACTGAAGAACAGCGAACCGGCCAGAGCCACGACCATGCATCGGACGAATTTGGTCCAGGCCTGCGCGACATCGGGATAGTCGGGCACGTCGCCGATGGTCATCGGCACCACGCTGTCGTCCGGCAAAGTCAGGTTGACGCTATGGCCTGGATCGAGATCGACCAGATCCCAAAGGTCGGCGAAGAGGCGCATCTCAACAAGCTGAACCTCATGCTCGCGCATCAGCAGCGCCAGCAGAATGACTAATAGGAGGCTGAAGCTGAGGACCGCTGCCAGGATCGGCCAGCGCAGACCCTCCATCATCATCATGTAGCGCAGCCGGATAAGCTGCGACCCACGGGTGAAGGCCCCGACGTTGCGAACGATCTCGCCGCGCGCCGATTCATGCTCGACCGCCACGGGGCGTCGGTCGAAACGGATATCCCCATCACGCGCCATGGTAGGTCTGCGCATGTTCGATGGCGAGGTCGAGCAGGCGGTCTGCCTCATCAGGCGCAGCCTTCTGCACCAGCGTGTCGAGAGCGAGCGTGTTGAACTCGAGCATGGTGATCAGCCGGGCGAAATCGACCTTCTGGCCCAGTTCAAACAGCGGCAGGGCAAAGTCGATCATCGAGCGAATGCACTCGGACTGACGACGGCCGTGTTGCTGGGCGAGCCGTTTGATGCGCTCGTATTGCGGCGGGCTGACGCTCAAGCCGCATTGGATCAGTTTGGTCACAACGGCTCCTCACAAGGAGAAGCCTGGTCCGGTTATCGCAGGACGATGTTTAGCTTGCTGACGGACCTTGCGCAAGCGGGTGGCCTTCCGTAGCCGGAATGATGACGGAATGACCATTCCACCTGCGGAATGGCAATTCATATGAATATCAATGCTTTATGTATTGAAGGCCTCGACATAGGCCTACTCATGGCCTATTATTCTACCGACGGAATTCGCATTTTTGCAATTCCGGAGGCGGAATACAACAAGCATACTATTGTTTTTAAATGAATTATCTAGCCATAGCCCACCCCTTCACTGAGCGGTCCTCCGCGTTCGGTGTGCTGCTGCTCCCTTCAGGAACTGGGCATTTAAGATTGATCGTGGATGCTTGGCAAAGGCTGCCGATCACCGGGTTCTTGGCCGCTGCCCAGTCGCCGACCAGCCATCTGCATCATGGCAATTCAAGTCAATGAGAGCCGGTCGCCGAGCCGCTGAATGAGGTCCATCCGCTCATGCAGGATGGCGACAATCAGCGGTGGATCGATGTCGCGTTCAAGGCAGAAGGCATAGTGATGCTCACAGCGGCCCATCCGCAGGCCGGGATGCATATCGCTCATGTCACGGTAAGAGCCCAAGCCTTGCGCGAGACGAGCGATGCCTTGCTCGATTTTGGCCATATAGGCGCGGACTTGCGCCTCGCCCCATTGCTGGCGCGTGTAACGGATGATCGACCGGACATCAGCCTCGGCCGCCGCAGTCAGAACATAGGCGTGGCTCAAGAGGCTTGGCCCGTGCCCAATTCCTCATCAACGATGGCACTGATGCTCAGCGCCGAGGTCTGTCCGGCCAAGCCCTGCTCGATGCGTTCGCCCAGCAGCACCTGCAATTCGCGCCAAGCCTGATCGCCGCTGGCATCAGCGGGGAACAGGCGTTCGAGCGCATATTGCTTGATCGTCTTACCTTGAAGGGCAGCCAGTGCCTTCAGGCTTTGGTGCTGTTGGCTGGTAATGTCGATGGTCAGGCGGCTCATGACGACCTCTTGGCGATTACAACGATCCATCATTACCGCAAATGTGGGTTTGTGGCCAGCTTCGTGTTTCTCGCCGTTTCCAACAGGCGCGCGGCATGAGGTGGGCTTGTCCCACCTCTACGTCCGCGTGCCTCCTGCCATCGGAAAAATAGAAGGAGGACGCCGCGGAAGCGGCGCCCTCCGAAACGTCAGGCAGCGATGCGCTGGTGACGCTGGGCGAAGGCATGGTGGGGCAGGTTCGCCTCACGCACGCGGCTCAAGAGGTTGGACTGGAGTCCCGAGCCTTCGCAGACGATGGCGTGGACCGGCTTGAGGTTCATCAGTTGCTCGTTACGGACGAAGCCTGCGCGCTTGCCCAGTGCCCGGTTGAGGGTGAAGCGGACGGTCTTGACGCCGCGCGCGGCGGCCCAGGCGTGGGCGATCTGGTCGCAGCCTTTGTGCTGGGCTGTGGTGGCGAGGATCATGTGGGGCACGCGGGTGTGGGTCTCGTCGAGCGCCTGCCAAAGCAGTTCGTGGTCGTGCCAGTCGGTGCCGCCGGAGAAGATCACCACCGGGCCAGTGGGCGCGTGGTCTTCGCGGCGCTTGGCTGCGCGGGCGGCGAGGAAGTCGCGGGCGTCGATCTGGCTTGCGGTCAGGCCGGAGGACACGCGGGTGCCTTTCAGGCAAGAGAACGGGCGACCGGTTTCGACGCGGTAGATCTCACCGGCGTAGTCGCGCATGGCCTCCATGGCCTCGCGGCAGTCCATCAGCGTCTGGGCAATGCGCTGCGTCTCTTCCAGTTCGACGGCGTAGATTTCAGAAGGGTCAAAGGCGCGGGCCATGTCGCCCAGCTTCTTGGTGGCTTCATCTTCCCGCTTCTCGATGCGCTGCGAGGTGACGTGGAAGCTGTTGACGATGCCCCAGACGATGTCCTGGCCGAATTCCTCCATGCGAGTGCCATGGAAGAGGTCAAAGACGGTGCCGATCACCATTTCCATCGCGCCGCGCGCGGCCTGCGGGTCGGGCATGTCGGTGGCGACGGGTTCGTCGTGGACGGATAGTTGCGCCATACTGCCCTGCTCGGTGAAGGCGGTGTCAAAGCCGGGGACTTCGATCTGCTCGCGGTAAAAGGCAGAGGGGGCTTCAAAGTTGGCGAATGCTTGCGTCATGGTGACCTCCAGAAGGCTTCTTGTTCGTCATCTTCGTGATGACGGGAGGTCAGAGGGCGAGCTGGACCAGCTTGTCAGGGACGTTGGCCGGGAAGCCGGGAGCGCCGGAGCATCGCGCCAAAAAGTGGGAACCGGTTTTTGGCAACAGCGATGCGACCAAAAAGCGCGGACGGACCCCGGTTGACGCCGCGCCAGCGGGGCGTGGGGGAGCCGATTTTGTGGTGGGCTGGCCCGCCGCAAAATTGGGGGCACCGCGCATCCTTGCACAAGCGCCCGGCCAGCTTGCCATAATAGGACTACGAGAAAGAGATTGTTGGTTTCAGGGGTACGCTACGGTGCCCCAAGCGCCCTGCGCCATGCGATCGTCACCCGAATGGGCCGAGACCCACACGGGGCTCGGTGGAGCCCGGAGCCCATCAGGGTTTTGGGCGGAATAGAGCGCGGTGACCGCCTTGGCGGGCAGGCGTCCCGATCTCATGATCCTGCTGATCAGAAAGAAAGCGATTGAAAAATTCTGCCAGCAAGCCTATCTCATCGTCACTACTCCCCCGGCAGCTTCGGTTGCCGGGCGCACGGCGGGCGAAAGCCCGCCGTTGCTCTTTTCGGGACAGCCTTTTGGACACACACGTCTACATCGACGGCTTCAACCTCTATTATGGCTTGTTGAAGGGCACCGCGTTCAAGTGGCTTGATCTGGAGCGCTTCTGTGACCAGTTGCTCCCGAAAAATACCGTCGAGAAGATATATTATTTCACGGCCAAAGTCGATGCCCGCCCCCAAGATCCCGATCAACCAGTGCGCCAGCAGGCCTATCTCAATGCCTTGGCGACCCTTCCTCGTGTCGAAGTTCATTTAGGAACCTTCATGAGCTCCGTTGTAAGCCAAGTGGTGGTTGCAACGGATCCAGCCACTGGGAGATATATGAAAGCTGGCGGACAACCTGTCTTGAAGGCTGATCCTGTAACGGGAGCGCTGGACAAGGCCTGGGTCCACAAGACCGAAGAAAAAGGCTCGGATGTCAATCTTGCCGCTTATCTGTTGCGCGATGCTTACCGCTCGGCCTGTCAATGCGCCGTGATCATTTCCAATGATTCTGACCTGTTAACGCCAATTCGTATGGCCAAAGCTGACTGCGGATTGACCATTGGCCTCGCTCCGCCTCGCCCGAAAGGGAGCGTAGAGCTCAAGCGACTTGCCGACTTCAAGGTCGAACCGCGAACGCACTTGTTGGTCTCATCGCAATTCTCAGATCCAGTCGCCACGATCAGCGGCTCGGTTCACAAGCCGGTCGCTTGGTAATCGGCAAAGTGGAATTTGTCTTTTAGCGGACCGCTGGCAGCGCCGATCGGCGCTACCAGCTCGCCACTCAATGCAACGCCACCACATCGATGAGTAGCCCGTCCAGACTGTCGATGCCGCGCTCGCTGGCGATCAGGCTCCAGGCGGCGACCAGTTCCTCGAAATATTCGGCGTCGACCAGCGTCTCGGCGCTGACTTCGCCAAGCTGGCTCTGTTCCCAGGCAAGGGCGTGAGCGGCGTCGGTCGAAGAGGCGATGGCGTTGCCCAGATGGGCGGCGATCTCGTAATCGCTTATCGTGGCGGCATGGGCGCGGATGCGGGCGACCATGGCGGGGTTGGTGACGGTGATGCCGCAGGGGACGCAGGCGAATTCATCGAAGGCCGAGGTGTAAAACATGGGCTTACTCCCGAAAAAGGAAGGGCGGCCCGTGGGGCCGCCCGTCTTGGTCAGATGAACTCGATCTCGTCGGCGACGATCTCGGTGTTGTAGAAGGTGCGCCCGTCCTTCTCGTTCTTGGTGTAGCGGATCTCGCCGGTGACGATCAGCTTTTCACCCTTCTTCTTGTGGTTGGCGATCGACTTGCCGAGGCCGTTGAAGGCCTTGATGGTGTGGAACTGGTCGTAGGTTTCGGCGTAGCCATCGTCGCCCTTGACGACCTGGCCATCCTTGATGACCGGCCTGCTGGTGACGAGGGTGAAGCTGACGCCGCCCTTGCTGTCGGTGCCGAAGCGGCTGATGTCGGAGGTGATGCGGCCGGACAGGAAAACCTTGTTCATGGGATGTCTCCAGATCTTACCGGCGAGCCTTTCCCGCCGGGATGAACTGAAGCGCAGCCCGCGATTGAGGGACCGCCGCACCGGAGCGAAGCGCAGGGGAACCTCCATTTTTCGAGGGGTGCGGGCCTGAGCGCAGCGAAGAACTCGGTCGACAAATGGGGGTTGCGGCGGTCCCGCGCGGGCGTAGTGTTCATCCCTTCTCTGGCGGGATGGCTTGCCGGTCAGATTGCCCGGAGATGTGTGACCAAGGTTGTGCTTGGCTGTCGGGCCGCCCTGGAATCAGGTGCCATGCTTGGCGCTTGCCAAGGGTTAGCTTGCCCGTACGCTCTCGCGCTGGCGCTCAATGGTCGCCAGACAAAGGGTCCGGAGCATGGCTTGGCTTCGACCCGCAGCTTTCCACCCTTGGCATGAAACCCGGCAGGCGGTCGCCTCGAAGCTCCATGGGGCAACAAGCTGATCGTCACCGGGATGCTGCGCCTATCCGAAACGGAACGGGCGCGCCAAAACAGCCGCGTCGGTGCCCACTGGAAGTTCAGGCCTGAGCGGTGGCCTGCTGGTTGAGCGGATTTTCGGGATCAAGGCATTGCAGCGCATGATCGATGTGCATGGCTGCCATCAGATCCCCAGCGTCGGAGAGTCGGGACTTTATCTCGCCCAGTGTGGCACTGATTGCCTGATAGTCGGCGTGGGTGAGCGGAATGCGTTGATCGTTCATGATGTGAGGCCTTTGGCAGGGCTGTTCTGACAAGCGCAGATTAGCAAACAGGCGTTACAACGCTCGGGAAGCCGAAACTTAACGCGGATTGGCCACCACGAGGGGCCGAGGGATCGTCCTGCAAGATCATTTACATATTATAGATGGTGGTATTCGTCGCGGCGTGCCCCATCTGAATGTGGCTCCATCAAAACATGGAGACTCGAAATGGCCTATTTTGCAGGACTGGACGTTTCCCTGAACCTGACGAGCATCTGCGTTGTCGATGCTGTCGGTGAGATCATTCGCGAACTGAAGGTGCCCAGCGAGGCGGAAGACCTTGTGGCGGCGCTGCGCCCCTTGGCGGCAGACCTTGAGCGCGTTGGGCTGGAAGCTGGACCGCTTTCGCAGCACATCTATTCTGCGCTGGCCGAAGCGGGCCTGCCGGTGGTTTGCGTCGAAGCGCGCCATATGGCGCAAGTGCTGCGGGCGCAGACCATGAACAAGACCGACCGGAACGACGCGCGCGGTCTCGCGCTGATGATGCGCGTCGGGCTGTTCAAGCCTGTTCACATCAAGTCTGACCGCAGCCAACGGCTCAATGTGCTGCTTCAGGCGCGCAAAGTCCTCAAGTCCAAGCTCTTGGACATCGAGGCTGACCTGCGGGGCCTCCTCAAAAACTTTGGCTTGAAGGTGGGCAAGGTCACGCCCAAGGCCTTCGATGAGCGAATTCGCGACCTCGCTGCCTTCGACGCTTTCTTGGCCGAGGTGGTGGAACCCATGCTGATCGCGCGGAACGCTATGCGCCGACAGTATGATGAACTGCACGGCATCCTGCTGCGGGTCGTCAAAGAGGATCCCGTCTGCCGCCGGCTGATGACCATGCCCGGCGTCGGTGCCGTCGTGGCCATGAATTTCCGAGTTGCGATCGACGTGCCATCGCGCTTCAGCCGATCTCGCACCGTTGGGGCGCACCTCGGCCTCACTCCGAAGCGATACCAATCCGGCGAAGTCGATTGGACTGGCCGAATATCCAAAGCGGGCGACGCCATGATGCGCGCCTCGCTCTTTGAGGCCGCCCAAGTGCTGATGACCCGCGTCGCGAAACCATCGGCTTTGAGATCTTGGGCAATGCGCCTTGCCAAGCGCCGCGGCAGGAAGAAGGCGGTCGTAGCCTTGGCCCGCAAGATGGGGGTCATCCTCCATCGCATGTGGGCCGATGGCACTGATTTCCGCTGGGCAGCGCAGGAGGTGTGACGTCCAAAGGCTGACAGGTTTCCGCGCCAGCGGAAGAAGTTCCCGCGAGGGAGGTTGGGACGGCGAGGTCGCGTTATCAACTGGCCAACCATATGCCGCACTATAGATAAGACCCGCCGGACCTTCCGACCCCATCTTGCAGCGGCCCCGCGCCGACTGCGCAGAGAAGCATGACCCCAAGCGGGACTTCAATCGGAACTGGAACATTGCAAGCGGAACCCCACGGCGTTGTTTGTCGAGAATACTCCGTGGTTAAATACTCATCAAGAGCGGCTTTTCCGGGTCATGGAGATCCAGGAGATATTTGCCGCCAATCTGCGCCGACACCGGCAGGCCGCTGGCTTGTCGCAGGAAGAGCTCGCCTATCGGGCTGACATTGATCGGACCTACATCAGCGCACTAGAACGCTGCGTCTATTCCGCCAGCATTGATGTGGTCGACCGGCTCGCCAAGGGGCTGGGCATCAATGCTGCGGACCTGTTGCTCCTACCGAAGTCATCTGATGGTCAGGGGAATTAGCCGATGACGGCAAAGGCTGAGGGTGGGACAAATTCGCCGGTCGCCGTCGCTTCTGGGTGAGTCACGTTACTTCGGAACCAGTCATTGGTGAAACGCTGCCCATTCAATTCAACCGCGCAAGGAGGCGCTCTGCCTTGTCGCCCAGCACATCGGCCAGAGTGTAACGTTCCAGCACCGCAAAGAAGGCGGTCAGCGCCTGATCGAGCGGATCGGGCAGGCTACAGGCTCCGTTGAGCTTGCATTCCGAGCAGCCCACCAGATCGATCTCGCCCTCGGTGTGGCGGATCAGGCGGCCGATGTTGATGTCGGGCGCGGGGCGGGCAAGGCGAAGCCCGCCGTTGCGGCCGCGCAAAGCCTCGACATAGCCATGAGCGGCAAGATCGCTCACCACCTTCATCAGATGATTTTGCGATATATCGTAAGCCTTTGCGATTTCGCCGACGGAGCAGAGGCGGTCTGGATGCGTGGCGAGATAGAGCATCACGCGCACGGCATAATCGGAGAAACGGGTCAGGCGCATAGGTTGTGTCCTTAAAGGTGCATTTCATTTGCATCATTATGCCTTCGGCTATATCTAGCATTTGAGATGCATGATTACGAGTCGGATCGACACCACAAACCCAAGGACATACCCCATGCTGAGCGCTGAACAGACCGCCATCATCAAAGCCACCGTGCCGCTGCTGGAAACCGGCGGCGAGGCGCTGACCACCCATTTCTACACGATGATGCTGAGCGAATATGCGCAGGTGCGCCCCCTGTTCAATCAGGCGCATCAGGCCCATGGCACACAGCCGCGCGCGCTGGCCAATGCGGTGCTGCAATACGCCCGCCATATCGACAATCTGGGCGCGCTGGGTGCCTTGCCCGCGCAGATCATCCAGAAGCATGTCGCGCTGCAAATCCTGCCCGAACATTACCCCATCGTGGACGCCTGCCTGCTGCGCGCCATCCGCGAAGTTTTGGGTGAGGAGATTGCCACCGATGCCGTGATCGAAGCGTGGGGCGAGGCCTATTGGCAATTGGCCAACATCTTGATCGGGGCCGAGGCGGCGGAATATGAACGCCTTGCCGCAGCGCCCGGTGGCTGGCGCGGGGGGCGCGATTTCCGCGTCGCGCACAAAGTGGCCGAGAGCGCGGAGATCACCTCCTTCACGCTGGAGCCTGTCGATGGCGGGGCGGTGGTGGCCTATCAGCCGGGGCAATATCTGGGCCTGCGCCTGACGATTGACGGGCAGGAGGTGCGGCGCAACTACTCGCTCTCGCAAATGGCCGATGGCCAGACCCTGCGCATCAGCGTGAAGCGCGAGAAGGGCGGGCTGGTGTCCAACCATCTGCATGACCATGTTCAGGTGGGCGACACGCTGGAGGTGTTCCCGCCCGCTGGCGAATTTGTGCTGCGCGATGGCGATGCGCCTTTGGCGCTGATCAGCGGCGGCGTGGGCATCACTCCCACGCTGGCCATGGCGCAGGCCGCGCTGGCGGCGGGTAAGCGCGATGTGATCTTCATCCACTATGCCCGGAACGGCGATGTCCACGCCTTTGGCGATCTTATCGATGGCTGGGCGGCCCATCCACGATTCTCCGCCTATGTGGTGTATGAGCAGGGCGAGCACCGCGATGGCCTCTCGGGCCGCCCCTCGCTGGACCAGCTTCAGGCATGGGTGCCGGTTGATGCGGATGCCTATTTCCTTGGTCCCAAGCCCTTCATGGGTTTTGTGAACAAGGCGCTGGCCGAAATTGGCCTGCCAGCAGAAAACCGCCACTATGAGTTCTTTGGCCCCGCCGAAGCTTTGGGTTAGGAGAGAGGCATGGCACTGCTCGACACAGCATTCCCGTGGATCGGTTTGGTGGCCGCCATCCCGCTGGTGGCTTTGCTGGCGGGCAATGCCTTGCGCATGGATCGGTCTGTTGCGCGCTGGCGTGATTGGGGCTGGCTGTCTTGGGTGGGGGTGGCGGCCTATCTGGTCCACAATGTCGAGGAATATGGCTTGGACATCCACGGGGATGCCGATGCCTTCCCCAAGGCGTTCTGCGCGATGTTCGGCTTTCCGGGCCTTTACCCGGTTTGCCCCGTGCCGGGGGCGGTGTTCACCGCAGTAAACGTACCCCTGTTCTGGATTGCCGCGCCCCTTGGTGCATGGCTGGCCAAGCGCCACCCATGGGCGGGCCTTGGCCTTTATGGCGTGATCGCAGTCAACATGCTGGCGCATATCGGGCGAGCTTTGGCCGATGGCGGCGTTTACAATCCGGGCCTGCTCACCGCTGTGGCAGTGTTCCTGCCTTTGGCATTTTGGGTGCTGGTGGGGGCGCGTTTGTGGACCAAGGCGGTTGTTGTGGCTGTGGTTGCCTTAGGGTTGACCCTGCACGGCATCCTGATCGCGGGCATGCTGTTGCTGGTCAAAGGCGTGGTGCAAGATGCTGGCATCGTGGCCCTGATCCAGATTGGCAATGCGGGATTGATGATCGCGCTGCCTCTGCTGGCAGAGCGAGGGGTGAGATGCTTGAATAGATCACCATCGGCATAAATCGCCAGTCTGGGGCTATCCTCCATTGCCGAATGACCCCTGCGCTAGATGAAACAGTGATGGCCTGCCGGGCGTTGTCCGTCACGAGTTGCGGGGTGATGGGACTCTCAAGCACCATTTGCTAAACTGCGTATACTGGTCGGGTTCTGCGATCTGGCATTCATCGAGGCCGCTACCCTTGACCTCACCCGTCCTGCTTCTTGGTAAATTGGCTCGAAGCCTTGCTTATTTTCCGAACAAGCGTGGCAGCGTCGCGCTTTCGAGCTAAAGCGCGCCTATGGCGGACACTGCGGACCTTGCGTCGCCCGTCCCGCTGAAATTTCCCGACTCATCGATGAAGATACGCATGGGTTGCTCACGCGAAGTGACGAGTCTCAGGCCGGAGCCAGTGATACCCCTGACATTACAGCGACGCGAGGCCGGCAAAGGTGACGGTACATCGTGGCACAGCAAAATTCGCGAAGCGCTCGCAGGTGTGCGTCAGGGAGCTGCGGTAGCTGACGGTCCACCGCGCCGCTGGATCGACGTGACTGGCGACCTCACGAAGGTACGATTCATCAACATCAGAGAGCGAGTGACCGAGCACAAAGACTTCGCTAACGTCAACGAGATTGTCGAACCACGATCGATTTCGTTTGATGATCTGCTCGGTCGGTTTGAAGGTCCGGGCGAAATAGTCATCGATGAGCCGATAACCACCGGCAACGCGCGTGTCCGTGTCTTCGTCAACGCTGTTTGAGAGCCTGTCCTCGGCGCTCCGATCCCAGCCATGTCCCAGGACGATCTGCGCATCCTGGTCAGATGCCTGGCCATGGATGTGCAGCACGTTGCTATCCGGCACCCCATAGAGTTGCTGAAGCGTGGGCGTGTAGTTGAAATTCAGGAAAGCGGCGGTCGGATCGATGCAGCGAACTGCCGTAAAGCTGCCTGCCGCCGGCATCGCCAGCTGGCGGATCCACTTGGCGAATCGGCCCCGCATGCCATCCGCTAGCCCGCTGACCACCCGCTCGATCTCGTATTCGAAATCATGATGGGCCGAGTCTTTCCAGTCATCCGAACCATAGGACACCAGAAATTGCTCGGCATTATCGATCACTGTGTCGGAGTCGAAGCTAGCAAGTCGCTCCTCGAAGGTTTTCCAGAAGTCATCATCGATGCCAAGATATTCCTCGATGAGGGCGTAGACGTCCGGATCGGCCGACTTCACATAGCGGCCGAAATCGCTGTATCCTGACCGAATGCCATGATGCAGATCGAAGCCATTGCCGATCACGAAAAGTTTGCGCGTCATCCGTTCCCTTTCTGGTCCTGTTTCTTGCTTAGGTCAGTTTTGTCATAAAGTCAGGAGGCAAGCTGATTTTCAGGCGAATAGCTTTTGACGACGGAAACTAGGTCAGCGGAGGTCGGCTTTGTCAGCGGCCTAGGCTCGCAGTTCGAGGAGCCGTGAACGGAAGGTGTCGGGGTGAACCGACATTCCCAGCACCGCATCGGAACGACGTAATCTGGTCGGGAGCAGCACCATTACCGGCTTGCGAAGCCAATCGCTGGGGAATCAATGCTTCCCCTTGACGAATAGAGAAGTTGATAAACTCAAAGTATGTAAATCGCGATCCTGCTGCGCATGGACATGCGTAAACTGGTTGGCCGGAATTTCGCGCGCCTGCGTCGGGATAAAGGTCTGACTCAGGAGCAGGTCGAGGAGCGTTCTGGCTTCAGCCAGCAATATCTCAGCAGCTTGGAGCGTGGACGGCGCAATCCGACCGTCATCACGCTCTACGAGCTGTCCTTGGCGCTCGGCGTCAGCTATGTTGATCTGGTTCGGCCCGACCTCGAAGATCCCACCAAGCATTGAACGAAAATAGGCGACCCGTCGCGAGACGGGCCGCCCATAGGAACAAGCATTCTGGAGGTTGGCGTCAGGCCGCCTTGGCAAGACCCGGTTCGAGATCGCCAAAGGGCGAAGCCTCCCGGCGATCGTCCTCACCAGCGCCGAACCCATCATTGGCCGCGCCCATCACCGCCGTATCGGCAAAGCCAGCCTCCGCCCGGCGACGCGGGCGCGACCAAGCGATGTTAAGCGCGCCGTCGGCCTGCGCGAACAGTGCGATCGACAGCGGCGCCTCGAAGCTGGGATCGTCGATCTGCCCCTGAAGGAAAGTGCCGCCGCCATTGTTCGCGGTCTTCTCCCACAGGCCGCCAACGGGAATGAACTGGCCATTCTTGGCGCGGACCATCACGTCATACTTGGGGGCGGCGGCGTTGCTGGAATTGACCGGGCGCAGGCCCACCACGAGGTCGAGCGTGGCGGTCTGGATCTTGCCCATGTAAACGCCAGCGCCGTTGAGCTTCAGTTCACCGATATTCATGGCTGTATTCTCCTCTGGCCCGACACCCTCTTGCGTCCTGGGTGCCGAAGGTTGGTTCGCGTCTTTGGCCCCTTGGCCCCAGACACCCATCCTCAATCCCCTCAACTCTTCCTCGCCCGGTGGCCGCCCAGCGCCGCGTCGCAGGAGCCAAGCAAGGCCAGTGTCATGCCACGAGGCCAAGCGCCGCAGGCAGGAGAATGATGCCCCGAGCGAACATCACCCGAGGCATGGCCAGCAAACCGTCAGGCCGCGTCCAGATAAGTGGGATTGTCGTTGGCCGAGGCCGCCACGCGAAAGCCGGAACGGCGCTGGGGGCGTAGCCACGCGACGTTGTAACTGCCGTCGCTCTGGCGAAAGGCGCTAATCGGCAGCGGCCGCGCCATCGAGGGATCATCGATCCGGCCTTGGAGGAAGCATTCGCCGGTCGTCTTCGAGGTCTGCTCCCACAGCGCGCCAATCTGGACGGCGGCACCGGCGGGGCTGCGCGTGCAGATTTCGTAGCGCGGGGCATTGGGATGGTTCGAGGCCACCCCGCGCAGGGCGAAGCTCATAGCGACGGTCAGCGTGGCGATGCTGCCGGTCAGCGCGCCGCGATCGTTGGCGCGAATGGTGCCGATGTTCATGGTGTTTTCCTTTGGCAAAGGCCCCGTCTTGCATTGCAATGGGCCACAGGGTGGGATGCGTCTCTGGGCGCCTGCGCCCATGACACTCATCCTCCACCCGCTTGGCTCCATCCTCGGCGGATCACGAGACAGGGTCAGCCATTCCGCACAGACGCATGGTAGTAAGGCGTGTGCAGTCCGCAGATGTTCTCCGGTGACCAGCGCAGATGCCCTCCAGACAGGAAACGCCCATCCTCCGGCTTCACGGTCACGGGTTCATTGGTCGGCACGTCGAAGAAGGTGCCGTTGATCGGATCCATCGTCGCCACCCAGCATTTCTCGAAAGTGACGGGGCGGCTGAGGTCGAGCGCGATCAGGTCCGGGATCGGCACGATCGCATAGAGGCAGAAGAGGAACGAGGTGGAGCAGGCATTGTCGATGATTTCGGCAAGCTGCTCGTGGCTGATGATCGGCGCGCGCCGCCGCCGCGCATGGCGTGACAGGGCGCGGTCGGCCGGATGGCGGTTGCCACAGGCCTTTCGGAACTCCCCGATGGTGTAGCCGAGGTTGTTCAGCGCAAATTGCAGATTGGCGGTGACGGCAAGCTCGCTGGCCTGAGGCCAAGGGCGATGCGAGAAGACCAGCGCATCATCGAGCCAGCGCTCGGCACTGAAGCGGAACAGCAATTCGCAATGGTCATAGCTGGCGAAGAGATCGGTCACGCTGCTGTCGTCGCGTTCGGCGGCACGATCCTCCCAAGCGTAGCGAATGGCGTTGATGGCCTCGCTGTCTTCGTCGAGGTCTGCCTCGCGCAGGAACGAGCGCATTTGCGGCGCCACCTCATGATACCAGGTCTGGTAAGGTTCGGAGGGCGGGAATTCGGCCTCCATGGCATCCTCGATAGCATTGCCGTCATAGCGGGCATCGATGATCCGGGCGGCCAAGGCGTTGAGGCTTTTGAGCGACCAACAATCGGAACGATCCCGCCAATAGCAGGTGTGCGGGAAGTTCTCGGCCAGCGCCTCGATCCAGCTTTCGCCAGCCGCGCTGGCGAGAAAGCCGGGATCGGCAAGAGCATTGGGCGCTGGCAGGGCGGGAGCGGTGAACATGGTCTAGTGTCTCCTTTCGGGTTCACCCGCCCATCACCCTCTCGGCTTTGCCACCTGTGGCATCGTCCACATGTCCACATGTGGACCTATGAGGCCGTGGACATGTGAACAGGTGGACGTGTCATCTCCGCCCAATCGTTGAAACCAGAGGGGCAGCGCTCAAGCCTGAAGGGCTGATCGGGTGCTTGCCGCGCAGCAACCGCAGCGCAGGCCGCCTGCATTCCCTCCTGGTCGTTATCGGGCAGGAGGACGACCTGCCGAATGCCGGAACCGACGGCGAAGCCAGCAAAGTTGCGCAGGCCAAAGCAGGTGCCAGCCTCGCGGCCTGTAAGTTGGCGATAGGCGCAGGCCGTCTCAAAGCCCTCCGCAATCCGCATGGTGGCGCCCGCGAAACTGGCGGGCCAGGATCCGCCGCGCGAATGGCCCAGCATCATGCGATGCGTGCGCTGGCCGGTTACGGGGTCCAAAAACAGGCGCTGGATAGCAATGACGCGCTGCGCTCGAAAGACGCCGACCAGCAAGGCTGGCAGGCGTCTGGGCGATGGGCCGCGCCCCATTGGGCACGCTGGATGGAACCGTACATCGGGCGGGATCACGGTGATGCCCCGGATCTCGCGCAGATAGCGGTGGGCGAGTGTTCCCGTTATCGCTACCCCTTCGGACCAGAGCCGCTGAAAGGGCGCGGTCCGATCATTGGCCGGCACGGGCAAAGCCCGCTGGCTGCCAACTGGATGCCCCAGCACTTGCCGGATGGCCCGCATGACATCCCCGCCATCGCATCCGGCAAAGCAATGGACGAGGATCGAATGCTGCCCTTGCCGGATCGAGAGGCTGGGCGTGCGATCCTCATGCGCCGGGCATGGCACAAGCGCATAGCGGCCATTCCAATGCCCCCCGAGGCGGGCAACGATGGCCAGCGTCTCGGCGGTGGGTTGAAAGCGCATTCTGACAAGCTCCTGAAAGGATGGGGTCAGCCACGGCAATGGCGGCAGCCAGAGCCGTCGCAACAATCAGCCCAGGCGCTGATGTGGAGGGTCGAGCCGTCCTTGAAACGCGCGGATACGCCCGTGGCATATTCCAGCGTGCTGGCATCACGATCGAGCTCGAAACGCCAGTCTTCTTCAAGCCTTTCCCAGACCTCGTAAATATGGACGAGGTTGCAATTGAAGTCGGGAAAGGAATGGCGCGCGAGGTCGGCGATGGTGACCTCGGCGCCGAACCTTTCGTGGGCGCGGTCGACGACAAGCTGCCCGCACATCAGTAATCCTCGGGCAGCAGGATGGTCATCACCCGCGTGGTGATCGAGGCATCGGCAGGATCCTCCGAGCCGAATTCCATCGCCGCGTCGTAATAATCGATCTTCATCCACACTTTGCGGCCGAGAAACTCGATCGCGGCAAAGTCCCGCTCGGGGCTGTCTTCCGAGAAGGTGCAATGGCGAAAGGCCGCCATCAGGCGGGCTTGCAGCACGATGGTTTCCTCGGGCGCGCCCTCGCTCTCGGCCAGGCGCTCGAGGCAATTGCGGGTGATGACGATGCGAGCGCTGCGGTCGAGGCCAAGGCGAGTGCGATCATTGAGCCGGGCAATCTGTTCCAGGCGCGCGTCTGCGCCCGCCGACGTGGCGGTGGTCAGCATGATGGTTCTCCGGTGGGTGGGCGTCAGGCGGTGAGCGCAAGGAGCGCGGACAGCGCGGGATCGATAGTGAAGCCGAGCGCTTGGGCCAGCGCGATGGCAGCCTCGATGTCGGCGGTGGTCAGGTTGAAAGCGGCGGCGAAGTCGCCCAGCGTTTCATGCGCCTTGGGTTGAACGCCATGGAGCTTGCCCGCCGCTTGCGTGACGGCGAAGGGCCAGCAATGGGCCACGCCGACAACACCCTCCGGCAGGATCAGCAGCGTGTCGCCGCTGGCGATCCGATCATCGGTCTGGGTTGCGTCATAGGCATTCCCGGTGCTGTCAAAGCCGTGAATGCGCCTGGCTGTGAAGGCGAAGCGTTCGCTGTCTGTGAGCATGAGGCGTAACCTTTCGGGCGAGCGGAATTGCTCGCACCGCCGCCTCCACCTCCACTCTTCGCCACATGGGGGAGCGTCGATCGATGCCCGCAGGCGCAATGCTTCACTCGAACGGCAGCATTCCCATCAGGCCGCGCCCGGCCCACCGCGTCATGGTCTGTCCATACTGCGGCCACTGATTGCGGCGGAGAGCGCGCCGCTGCGATCTACTCCCTGCTGGAGACCGCCAAGCTCAACGGTGTAAATCCTCAGGCCTGGCTGGCCGATGTGCTCGAACGAATTGGCTATGGGTATCCTATTAGTAGGATCGATGAACTGCTGCCTTGGAACTGGTCGACGACTGCCACAGAAAATGTGTAGCCTGATTAGAATGATCAGAGCTATGAACGCAGAATGGTCATTTATAGTGAACGTTACGGGGCTTATGAGATAAGCTGGCGAGAAACTGGCGAGCGGTTTGTCGCCCTTCTTCGATTGCCCTCAGAAGAGCGGCCGCCCGCAGTGATAACGGCGACGGTTGAGGAAGGGATGGCGGTGCTTAAATCGCGAACCCGCGCCATCGTCGATGCGGGGGCGGTCGAAGCCTACCGCCCTCCTGATTCCATTACATGAGAACCGCCGCTGGAGCGCTCATGCCAACGGCTCAGGCCGGACGCTTACGTCTGTGCCACCTCGGGCGCGGCCCTATTGCTTGCAAGTTCCCATTATGTTCTCATTTGTGGCTCACCCGATTCGGGCTGGAGCCCATGCGAAAACCAACGACGATTGAACACCTTTACCTTGATTTCGATGGATTCTTTGCATCCGTCGAGCAATTGCGCGACCCTCACCTGCGGGGGCGGCCAGTTGGCGTGATCCCCTATGCCGGCGGAGGGCGCACCTGCATCATCGCGTGTTCGCGCGAAGCGAAAGCGCGCGGCGTGAAAAACATCATGATGGTCGATGAGGCGCGGCGACTATGCCGCGACATCGTTCTCGTGCCGCAAAAACCGGACCTCTATCGCAGAGCGCACAATGCCCTGATCTCCGAAATCGGATCGGTGATACCGGTCGATCAGGTGAAATCGATCGACGAGGTTTCGTGCTGGCTGGACGAGACCCAGCGGGGCGAACCTACTGATCTGGCCCAGCGGATCAAGAACACGATCCGCTATAACATCGGCGCTACGCTGACCTGCTCGATCGGCTTTGCCGCCAACCGGCATCTGGCCAAGATCGCCAGCGACACGAAGAAGCCCGATGGCCTGACGATCTGGTATCCCGAAGACGTTCCGGCCCAGCTTGCCCGGCTCAAGCTGGAGGACATTCCCGGCATCGGGCGGTCAATGGTCAAGCGGCTTGCCGCTGCCCGCGTTGGGGATGTGCCCGGCTTGCTGGCCCTACAGCCCAAGCAGATGCGGGCGATCTGGCGCAACGTGACGGGGGAGCGACTGTGGTATGCGCTCCATGGCTATGCCGTGGAGGCGCCTGAGACGGAGCGGAACATGTTCGGCCATGCCCGTGTGCTGCCGCCTGACCAGCGAAGTTTGGATGATGCCCGCGCCATTGCCCGTCTCCTGCTGGTAAAGGCCGCGCGGCGGATGCGGCGGTCCAATTTCTACGCCTCGGCACTCTATCTCTGGCTCAAGGGCTTTGAGCGTGGCTGGGGCAATATGGCGCCCTTGGGTGAAGTTCAGGACGACATGGCCATTCTTGCCGCGCTGAGTGAACTGTGGGAGCGCGTGACGGCTGTTATTCCCCCGACGACGAAGATCATGCGGGTCAGCGTGACCTTGGGCGAATTGACGCTCGATACGGCGCGCCAGCCCGATCTGTTCGCCAATGACGACAAGGAGCGGCAGCGCTGCGAGGCGCTGAGCCGGACCATGGATGGTCTCAATTCCCGCTTCGGCCAGACGGTGGTGAGCGTCGGCCCTTGGGCGCCGCCTGCCGGTGGGAATGTCGGGTCGAAGATCAGCTACACGCGCATTCCAGAAGCGGAGGACAACTGGTGAGTTGGCTCGATGCCATCCAGTTGCGCGACCTCGATGCCGACGCACGGCTCGAACTCACCTGCCGCACCTGCGGCAAGGTGCGCTTCCTGACCCCGGCGCAATTGCTGGCTCTGGGCGATTTCGGGCACCTGTGGTTGTCGGAAGTGCAGGCCCGTGCCCGATGCAAGCAACGTGGCTGCAAGGGCGCGATGCGCCTCGCGCTGCCCCATCGCGGCGAAACGAAGGGATTTGTTGGGGGTATTGCCTGATTGCCCCCTCGTGACTGGGAAATATTGCGCTATGCAAGTGGCGTCTCTGAACGGATGAGGACGTTATTTCCATGGCCGATGAAACGCTGCTGACGCTGGCTGCCGATATTGTTTCCGCCCATGTCAGTCACAACGCCGTTGCCACTGACCAACTGCCCGTGCTGATCCAGTCGGTCTATGCCTCGCTTGCGGGCTTGGGTCAGGCTCCCGCACCGGTGGAAGAGAAGCGCGAGCCTGCCGTCTCGGTGCGCTCGTCGGTCAAGCCCGATGCCATCGCCTGCCTCGAATGCGGGGCCAAGATGAAGATGCTCAAGCGGCATCTCTCAACCGACCATGGGATCAGCCCCGCAGAATATCGCACCCGTTGGAACTTGGTCGCCGACTATCCCATGGTCGCGCCCGACTATGCAGCCAAGCGCAAGGAACTGGCTGTGAAGATCGGTCTTGGTCGCAAGCCGAAGGCAGTGGTCGAGGTCGCTCCTGCGCCTGCCGCGAAGCCGAAGGCAACGCGGCGAAAGAAGCAAGCAGCGACAGCGTAATGGCGCTTCGGTCAGACATGCCGAACCGCGACTATGGCAAAATTTGGAATAAGGCGAGCAGTCTACCGTTTTGGGAGGTTGACAGCAATCGAACCCGTTGCGGCCAGACGTCAGGTCTGGAATGCCGGAAGAGACACGGCTACGATGGTCATTCGAGAAGATCTTCTGAACTTCTGCGCGCGCCAGCTTCGGGAACAGGCTAAATGAGCAGTCTCTATCTTTCTCAACACGAGATGACGGCAATCAAGATGATCGATATTCGCGAGGTCGAGCAACGCGTGGATCAGGCCTTGGACGAGGGCCGACCCACCGCCCTACACGGCCTGGATCTGTCGAGTTCCGGCTCGCACATCGCCACCCACCTGCGTCGGTACGAGCAGGATCTGGCGAACTACGCTAAGGCGAAGGCCGCGACCAAGCGATCCGAGACGAAGAGCCGGGCTTGGAGTTCCGGCCATGATCTGGTGTACGCTGTTCGTGACATGAAGCGGCAGGTCGAAGAGCAGGAAAAGGAGGTTCAACTTCTCCAAATTGACGATCAGATTACTCCGCCGTATCGCTTCGGGGACCGGGTTGAGGTTCGCGTTGGTTATCGATGGCGGGCCACTGCTGACGCCTCATGGACGTTTGGAGCGATCACTTTCTTCCACGTCGTCGACATGCGCCCCGATTACACGCGGCCGCAACCGACGCGGAAACCGAGTGCCGCAAAGCTAGAGGAACAGCGACAGGAAACCCTGTTCAGACATTGGGATCACCTTCGAATGCTGGCGCTGCAATCTGTCCGTGAGTTCCTCAAGTCGGGCGGGGATGGCTCGACCATACCGGAGGAATTTGAAGCCAAGCCTGATCGAACCGATCGCCACCTCAACAATTTCAGCTGTGATTTCTGGGGCAAATCCGATGCAATCCGGAAATTCGAGCGGGCGGAGCTTGCCGCGATCCCAATGGACGGCCCCTCCGATGAGTGCTCGTCGGACGGCCGGCTAAAACTCCAAGGGCGGGTGAAGCATGCAAAATTTGGGGAGGGAGTCGTCATCCACATTGAGGCGGACAGAGTCACCGCTGACTTTGGCGAAAGAGGCTCCAAGAGGGTGTTGGCCAGTTTCTTAGCCCCCCTAACGGAATAAAGTGCTCATTACCGTATAAGCCTTGGACGGCTGCCCCTGTCGAATCCGGACAATCGCGACGACACTGGTGAACTGCGTATTCTGGTCGTTTCCGACGACCCTTATCGCTTTCGATCAAGCCCGATGGCCTGTGAGAGGTGCCCCGAGATTGGCTGGCATAGATGGTTGATGATGAGCAAAACCAAATTCGTCCAACAAATGCCGCAGCGGCTCCTGCTGCTCAAGCAGCGCATCAAGGCAATCCGCGGCGCTATCGGCAAAGGCATCGTGGTCAGGGTCACTCATGTCGAGCACCTGCGAAATGGCTTTCAGGATCCGGAGCATGGCGGGCGCTCGGGTCATAAGGCGCAGGTTGGCCAGCGCCTCATCATAGCGGCGGGTTCCGGCCTGCCGGACCGTGCCGATGCAGGTATAGCTGTGGGTCAAAGGGTCGATCGCCGCGATTTCAGCGATCCAGTCGAAGGGCCAGTCGGCGGTCGTGCGAACAAGGCTGCCTTCGCGCCATTCGCCAGAAGTGGGCTGTTGGGACATGGGGATCTCCTGAAGACACGCGATCAGGCGGCTTCGAGCCAAGGCTGATCGATGGGTGTGTCGATGGGGACAAAGCCAAGGCGCTCGGCGCAGGCCGCAAAAGTCGGCGCGATGCTGGCGAGCCAGTGACGGGCCGGCCCAGAGACATCGCTCCATTCACAGCGGATGCGATAGTGACGGTCGATCCGCTCACCGAGCCAGACGGCGGCTTGCCCGTCGAAGCAGGTCAGGCCGATGTCGGCATAGGGATTGCGCAGCAGCACCCTGTGCGCCGTCCCGCGCCAGCGGTGGACGGGCGCGAAGGATGGCATCTCTCGGACCATGCCGGTGCGGATCGACGCCACCATAGCCACGTAGGCTTGAAGCCATTCGACAGGCGGAATGCCTGACAATGGACGACAAGCAACCTGTGCGCCATCGGGCCAGAGGCGCGCGGTCGCTGTGGCCTGCCTCATGCCGCAATCGCCATCGGCGCAATCGCAGCCTTGTGCGCCGCGTGAATCCAGTCGGCGGCGGCCTGCGCTTGCGCGGCGGCGTTGAAGATCGCCTTGGGATCGTGGCGCAAGGCGCCCAACCAACTGGAGAGGTAGGCGGCATGGTCGGGCCTCGGAGTATAAGCGAGGCCCAGATCTGCCATCAGGTAGCTGGCGCCTAGCTCGGCCACGAGTTCTTCGCGCGCGCGAATGCTGCGCTCCTTGTGATAGTCGCGCAGCGTTTCACGGGCTAACCTGTTCACATGTCCACTCGCGTGGGTGACCTCATGTGCGAGTGTGGACACAAGGTCGAGGTCATGGTCGAAAGCCGTGCGCTCGGGCATGAATACCTTGTCGATGTCGGGGCGGTAATAGGCGTCATGCAGGCCGTACTCGACCGGGACGCCGAGCCCTTCGAGGAAGGCCAGCGCATCGGCGACCGAGGTGGTGATGGGCGCAACCTCCTTGTCGGCGGCATCTTCGGCGCCGTCCACCTGATCGCGGTTGAAGACGACGAAGCTGCGCGCAAAGAAGCGGGCACGGCTGTCGCCGTCGCCGCCCGCTTCCGCAGCAGCGTCACCGCGCTCGACCTTCTTCCAGAGGATGACATGGGTGCCGATCTCACCCTTCCGCACCTGGCCGCCATGGGCGCGCCATTGCTGATAGGTCGCCCAAATGCCCGAGGCGTAGCCGCAGGCATCGGCGGTAGCCCAGAGGACAAGGCGGTTGATGCCGGAATAGCGCCGGCCAGCCACGCTGGTCGGGCGCATGACAGGCGCGCCGGAATGGTGCCAGGGCATCCGCCATTCGCCCGCGCCGGATTCGATCGCGGCGACAAGCTGGGCGGTGACGGTGGCGTAGATGTCGTGACGGGGCTTCATGGGATGGTCTCCTCCTGATCCGAGCCTTGCTCGCAGGTTCGCCATCCTCCTCCCGCTCTGACGCGGAAGGAGGATCGGTTCGGTGGCTGTTCGAGGTTGAGGGTCAGGCCGCTTGGCCGAGCGGGTCGTCGGCATCGTTCTGGTTGGCCGCGTCGAGCGGAACGTCCCCGGCATCCTCATTTCTGTCGTCGAGGGCCATCCCGCTGTCGATCAGATCACCAGCAACGCCGTCAAAGCGCATCGCATCGGGCACCCAGGCGAGCGCCTTGGCCTTGATCTCCGGCTCGATGATCGTGTCGCCCGAACAAAGGCGCGCAGCAGCCGTTGCCAGTTCGGACTTCTTCGCCGCCGCATAGCGCAGGGCGATTTCGGAATCGAATTGCCCGAGTATGCTGAGGATCTGCGCCTTCTTGATCCGGTCGAAGAAGTTTTCCGCACCCGGCCGCCAGTGCTGGGCCATGTCGATGCCGATCTCGGCGCCCAGGCGGCTCTGGAAGGTGCAGGCGTGCGTGCCACTGGCAAGGCTCGCCTTGAGGCTCTGGCTGACGGCATAGGCGAGCCAGCCCGCCTTCACGCCATCGTCCAGCGACCGGAAGGCGAGGAAGGAGGCGAAGCTGTCCTCTTCGCTTGCCCAGTCATTGGGCAGGCTGGCGCGCTGCTGTTCGAGTTCGGTCACAGCGAGGCTCGCCGGAATGCCGGTCAGGCCCGATGGCTCGTTGCGGTCTGTGATGCGGATGGTGCAGCCCGTGTCGGAGTAGCCGAAATGACCGGCATGGTCGCGGGCCAGGCTGAAGATCGCCAGATCGAGCGCCAACGCCGGATCATGGGCGATGTGGAGCGCCAGCACGTCGCGACGATCCTTGGCCATCTGCTCTTCGAGCGAGCGTGGGAGGCTGGCCGAAGGCGCAGGTTCCTCGCCCTCGATCTCGGCCCCGCCCACGGGTTCGCTCGATGCAGATGGCCGCCGCGCGGGCTTGACCGAGGTGTAATAGGTTTCCAGCAGGCGCGGCTGACCATCCTTGCCGAGCACGAGGAAGGTGCCGACGGTGGGCTTGTCCTCTTCGGGGATCAGCAGTTCGGTGTCGGCAAGCCGATCATGCTCGGTATCGAGCGAATTGTATTCCGCCTCGAGCGCTTCGACATCATCGCCGTCATCGGGCGAGTCGAGGATCTCGGCGATCTCGGTCATCCGGTCGGAGATTTCGTCCATACGGGCCAGTGCCTCGGCGCTGGGTTCAGCGCGACGCGGCCAATAGGCGTGGAGGTCCTTGGTCTCGTCATAGGTGACATGGGTCGCCAGCGTGGGCTTCACCCAGGCGAGCTTGGAGCCGAGTTCGGCCACCTCGGCCTCATGCGCCAGCTTCTTGGCGGCGAGGTCCATGGCAAGATCGCCATCGAGCCACCGGCCTTCGCCCTCGGTCGCAAAAAGATCGCGCTCGATCCGACCACCGCAGGCGACGTATTCGGCCTCGCCAAGAAAGCGGGCGATGGGGTGATCGGACGAGAGGCTTTCCTCGGCGATCGCACGGCGGATCGCCTGCGGATTGTCGGCCTGCCAGCTCGTCGACAGACGCTCCCACGCCGCTGCCTGCCGCTCGCGGTCACCGGTCGAGCCATAGGCCATGGCGACATCCAGCGTGATGTCGCCAGCGGCGAGCGCCGCGAAGATCGGCTCGGCCAGGTCAGCAAGCCGCAAGCGACCCTGAACATGGCGGACGGTGACGCCGAAGCGACGCGCCACAGCTTCGGCATCAGCGCCACCATCGACAATATCGCGATAGGCCCGCGCCTCATCCGCCGGCGTCATAGCTTCGCGGATCAGGTTTTCCGCAAGGCTGATCTCGCGCGCGGCGGCATCCTCGTTCTCGCAGATGCGCACGTCGATCGCATAATCCTTCGGCAGCACGCCGCGTTCGATCAGCAGACCGATCGCGCGCCAGCGGCGGCCACCAGCGTGGACATCGTAGAGGGTCTTCTTGCCCGCCGAGGGGCTGACGATCAGGGGTTGCAACAGGCCGTGTTCGGCGATGCTGGCGGCCAGGGCCTCAAGGCCTGCGTCGCCATTGGCCTTGCGGACGTTGCTCTCGGAAAGACGCAGCCTGGCGTGCGTCAGGGTGGTGGACTGCATGATAGGGGCTCCAGCGCTTGGGTCGAGAGGCCCGGATCATGGAACGCTTTCGCCTCCAGGGGGCCTCGCCCCCATGGCTTTCCCCTTTTCTCTGGGCGTTTGTTTCCTCACGGCGCGTGGGGCGCTAAGGCAGCAATCCGAACAGTTTGCATCGCCGATTCCCCCGCGCGTCCTTGCAAAAGCGCCTCTTGAAAAAATGACCTTTAAGGTGTATTAGACATGCCGGTAAAGCGGACCCCGCACCATGACCTCAAAGCGATCCAGGCCAAGTTTGCCGATGTGGACACGCTTGAGATCACGAGCAAGGCGGCCCGCGATGCCCAGAAGATCGGCTATTCGCTCGAGGATATTGTCGATGTCGTGCAGGCGCTGGAACCGGGCGATTTCATCAAGTCCGAGACGGCACACAATCCGCCGAACCATCGGCTGTGGCACGACACCTACAACATCCCCTGTGATGGCTTGTGGTTGTATCTGAAGTTTGCCGGCGAGACGCTGATCGATGTCGTGCTGACATCCTTCAAGGAGGTTTGAAATGAGCGAGACGCGAATTCACCCCGAGACGGGGCAGGAACTGCGCCGCGACACGCGCCCGCAGACGGTGTGCGTCGGCTCGCTCTCGCGCGTCGTCGAGGTGCCGGGCTGGTATCCCGAAGGCGATGGGGACGCCATTCACAGCGGCGAGGATCTGCGCGCCTATAACGAGGCGTTCAAGGAACTGCGCGAGGCCTATGCCGCCCGCATCAAGACTGTGCGCAGGAAGCTGGGTCTGACCCAGGAAGAGGCAGGCATCATCATCGGTGGCGGCAAGCGGGCTTTCCAGAAATATGAAAGCGGGCGCACGCCGCCGAGCGACGCGGCGGTAGGCCTTATCGAAATTCTGGCCCGCCATCCCGAGGAGGTCGCAACTCTGCGATCATTCCGCATGACGGCACCGAAGGCCATGGCACAGGATACGCGGCACGAAGGCTCAGCATTACCTGTTGGCAAGCGCATCAAGCGCGGCGTACGCAACGCTGCGGCTTGATGGCTGACCTCTGAGCAGCCGCTAAGCCGCCAACGCCTCCACGATTTCCCGAGCGCTGCTCACCGGCATGAACAGCCGAGTCTGATAGGCGATGATCTCGGTGAAGCAGCCCTTGGCCTTCCATGACAGCAGCGCGCGCGGATCAAAGCCGATGACCTCAAGCCGTTGCTCGCCGTTGACGCGGGAGCGCTTGAGGCTGGTGCCGGACAAGACATCAATGGGCACGACCTTGCCGCCTAGCGCCGCATCGACCAGTTGCTCGGGCGATAGCGCGATGCAATCGCCGATACCCAGCTTGTCGAGCAGCATGTTGACCGCTTCGGCGGGCACAATGCGCCCCAGCAAAGACCGGCCATCCTGGGTGACAAGACGGCGGACTTGCGCCTCATCGCCTAGCAAGTTCCAGATCGGCAACAAGCGGCCGGTCGCGAGGTAGAAGCGCTCCGTATAGGGCTTGGTCGCCAGATCATCGGCTTCCGCCTGCCAGGCCTGTTCGAAAACCTCACGCTCACAATCGTCCCAATGGCTCTCGGCGAGTTCGTCGGAGGTGAGCCAGCTTAGGCCGCCAGGCCGGTGCAGCGTGAAACTGGCAACCGGCGTGCCATCGTCCATCAGGCGCGTGCGATCGGGCATAAGCACCGCCACGCGCGACGAGCGGCCATTGCGCAGCAGCCGGGCCTTGATGCCGATGCGCTTCACGATCTCGGCAAGCGGCGTGAACTTGGGCGCCCACTGCGCTTCAAGTGTCAGAAGCTGGGTCGAGGCGCCATTGGCATCCTCGCGCAGGATCCGCTCCTTGATGATGGTCAGCTTGTCGGCCACCAAGGTCTCGACGCCGGCATCGAAGGTGCCTGCCTTGCGAGCCGCATCGATCCGAGCCTCGACCAGCCCCAGGAATTCATCGAAGACGGCGTTCTGGAGCGCGATCGGCAGCGCCAGAATGCGGTTAAGCCAGCGCTGGATCGGCGGGAGATTGTCGGTGAGGCAGCCCTCCTGCTCAAGCTGGAGGCCGGTACGCTCGCAAAAATCAGCAAAGCCGATGCTGGTGAGCTTGCCCTGATGCAGCAGGTGATACCAACGCGTCAGGGCCTCGCGGGCGTAATCGCTCTCGAGATTGTCAGCAGGATCGAACAGGTTTTGCCCGCCGGTCTGGCGCTGGCCGCGTGTCAGCGCGCCAAGGGCATCGAGGCGGCGGGCGATGGTCGAGATGAAGCGCCGTTCGCCGAGGCAATCGGTGGTGACGGGGCGGAACACTGGCGCCGACGCCTGATGCGTTCGATTGGTCCGGCCAAGTCCCTGGATGGCGCGATCAGCCCGCCAGCCCGGCTCCAGCAGGAAGTGCATTCGGCGCTGCTGGTTCTTGGCATCAAGGCTGGCGTGGTAGGAACGACCCGTGCCACCGGCATCCGAGAAGACGAGGATGCGCTTGGCCCCACCCATGAAGGCATTGGCATCGGCCAGCGACTGGTTGGCGGTGCGCGATTCAAGCCGCTGGCTGCCGTCGGGCAAGGTCACCAGGCGGCGCGTGCGACCGGTGATCTCGGCCACCGCATCGGTGCCGAAGCGGGAGATGATCGCATCGAGTGCCGGGACGATCGGTGGCAGTGCGCCCAGCAGTTCCAGCGTTTCTGCCTTGATCCGCAAGGCCTCCTGCGAATGCACCGGATTCCCCGCCTCATCGACAATCGGACGTGAACGCTCATTGCCATCCTCGTCCCAGTAGCTTTCCATGGCGCGGGTCGGGAAGGCATTGTCGAGATAGTCCGCAACGATCTCGCGGGGTGAAAGGTCGAGCTGGATCTCGGCACGGTCCTCGGCAGAGAGGTCGGCCAGGCGCCGGTCGAGCAAGGCCTCGGCTGTCGAGACCAGTTGGATGACCACGCTGTGCTCGGTGGCCAGCGCATCCTCGATGGCGGGAAGCAGCGAGGGCAGCTTCATCGAGAGCAGGAGCTGGCCGAAGAAACGCTGCTTCGAGCTCTCGAAGCGCGAGCGCGCCGCCGACAGCGCCTGACCATTCAAGGTTTTGCCCTCGAGCGGATCGGTGACACCCGATGCCCCCAGCGCCGCTTCAAGGTTGCGGTGGATGATCGCCCAGGCATCGGCATAGGCGTCGAAGTCTGCAATCTGGCGCGGGGTCAGCGCGTGTTCCAGGATGTCGTATTCGACGCCAGCGTAAGAAAGGGCGCGCGCCGTATAGACGCCCATCGCCTTCAATTCACGGGCGACCAATTCCATCGCCGCGATGCCGCCCTCTCGGATGCGGGCGATAAAGGAGGTGCGATCGGGGAACGCCGTGCCTTCGCCCCACAGCCCAAGCCGGACAGCATAGGCCAGATTGTTCACGTCTGACGCCCCCGTGGCCGAGGCGTAGATCACCCGGGCGCGCGGCAGGCGGTTCTGCAATTCGACACCGACGATGCCCTGCTGCGAGCCCTTGGTGGCACCGAACCGGCCTTCACCACCTGCGACACCGCCCATCGCATGAGCCTCGTCGAACAGGATCACGCCGTCGAAATCCGCGGTGAGCCATTCCAGCAATTGCTGGAGGCGGGTCTTCTCGCCAGTGCCACTGCGCAGCGTGGCATAGGAGGCGAAGAGGATGCCATCAGCCTGCCTGATCCTGGCCTCGGGCTTGATCTTGGATAGAGGCTGGATGTCGAGCGTGATGCCACCCAGCGCCTGCCAGTCGCGGCGGGCATCCTCGATCAGGGCATTGCTCTCGCTGATCCAGAGATGGCGGCGGCTGCCGCGCAGCCATTGATCCATCAGGATCGAGGCGAGCTGCCGACCTTTGCCAGCACCCGTGCCATCGCCGAGGAAGAAGCCGCGCCTATAGATGGCGCCTTCGGCATCAGGCACCAGTTCAAGCCCGCGTTCAGGCACCCGGTAGCGGCCGGTAAGATCGGACGATGTTGCATCGAGCGCGTGGACCAGCGTTTCAAGCTGGGCGCGGCTGAGCACCTGATCGCGGATCACCTTTGCCGGAAGCTGGGGGACATAGCTTGGTGCCGGCAACGCGACCGAGGCCATAGCTGCCGACTCCACCATTTGGGTCGGGTGATCGGTCGCATTCTCGAAGATTAGGCGTTGGGGCCGATAGGCGACATAGACGCCCACCGCCTGTTCGGCATCCGCAATGGTGTCGCGCAAGGTGTAGGCCAGAGGAATCGCGCCGTTGGCATCGCCACAAGGCATCACAGAGCTAAGTTTCTGGCCGGCTGAGCGAAAGCTGCCAAGCAAAGGCGACGTCGCTTTCGGGGCTGCAATGGGTAAAGCAATCCGAAGTGGTAACTCGCATTCGATTCGCCGGCGCGGCGGAACCTTGGACAGGAAGGGGACCAGATCGGCGATCTTTGACCGGTTAATGACGGCATTGCTGCCGGCCCCCGCGCGCTTGTCGATCACCAGCAATCGCACAGGAATCGAGGTGCCCTGTTTGGTGAAGGCCCCTTCAAGGCGGGCATGAAAGGCCACACTCGCCCCCTGAAGCGCGCGCTGGAACAGTTCGGCGCGGCGGCCATGTGGTTGGAAGCTGTCTGGCATGATGGCGACGAGGCGCCCATTGGGTTTCAGAACGCCGAGTGCGGCGGCCAAGTGGCGTACGGCTGTGGTTGGATCTTCGAGGCCAGCGGTGTTACGGGCGAAGGGTGGGTTCATCAGCAAAACGCTAGGCCGTTCGGTCAGATGAGTGCCGATGCGGACGGCATCATAGCCAGTCACAACTGCGCCGGGGAACAAACGGCGAAGGATTTCCTGGCGGACGAGATTGATTTCGTTGAGATACAGGCTGCCAGCGTGTCTGGCCCAGACAGCCAGCATTCCAGTGCCCGCACTGGGCTCGAGCACTACATCATCCGCCTGAATGTCGGCAAGGTAGGCCGCCAGCCAGGCCAATCCCAACGGCGTTGAAAAATGTTGCTGCTCAACTTGTTCCTGGCTTCGGACGGTTTGTGTGGGAAGTTGGGTCTCTAAGTCCCTCAACGCAGCTAAGGTTAGTACTGGATCAGCAGACCATTTACGTCCCGACATCGCTCCCAGGATGGCGATTTCGAGCATTTGGAAGCTGTCACGCTGCGTCCATGCACCGCCAGTCGATCCCGCGCCAAAGGCATCCTCCATTGCCGAATTCAAGACTCGTCTGGTAATTTTGGCCCCACTTTCGAGGCATGGACCGATCTGCGCTGACGCCCCAATTAAGCGAATGGCAAAGTCGTCGGACAGTGAAGCACATGCAGGCAAGAGAGGATCCTTTCGCGTCAGGTCAAACACGAAAGACCCATCCCTCTTCTCTTTTTTCTTGGCACGTTACTTGGTCTGTAACGCCCATATTTGCTTAAATGCTCACAAAGAAGTGTCAGCCATTCATGGCGCCCCGACGCTCGCTGACCGAAAAGTCACGTATGGGACGTTACATAGTCGACCTGCGCAAGACGCGCCCGCTTTCGAGCGTGCGCGAATATGCGCCCTCGCTTTCAGGCCCCCAAGTGAGATCGATATCACATAGGGGACCTGACCCACCGTGGTTTGAAACGTTTTGCCGCGCAGACAAGCGGCCTGAGCTTGCCCGTCGATTTCCATCTAGACAAATAAAAACAACAAAGTCTATGGCATTAGCGAGATCGGCTCGCGCCTGTTCGATTTCCTGCTCAGTGTCGAGTTCGGTGGCGCGGCGCAGGGCAGTCGCTCGGTCGCGCTCGGCGCTGGCCTGTGCAACCGACGAAGCGCCACTGTTGAAGAGCGGCAGCGGTACGGAGATGCCAAGCACTGCCGCAACGCCGTTACTGATCGGCACGCGGCGTACCCCCGCGGTCACAGTCACGTCAGGCAGGCGCTGTGCGCGGGCAAGGCGAAGTTGGGCCTCAGCCGCATCTTCGCTGGCGCGTGCAGCAGCGACAGCCAGACTACTGCCACTCTGAGTCGATTGTGGTCCGTAAGTGCCGATACGGTCAAACCATGCCTGATCGAGTGCATTGGTCACCGGTCGGCCGATCCGGCGGCCAAGATTGGCCCGCGCTAGGTCGGCGAGACGTCCAGCACGGTCGACGGCCGCGTCTGCACTGATCCTCAGCACTTCGGCGCGTTGCTCTTCGAGCGGTGACGCGCGGCCAGCGACAACACGCACATGGGCCGCGCGAACAGCTTCGGCAGC
Organism: Novosphingobium umbonatum; assembly: GCF_004005905.1. Classification (GTDB taxonomy): domain Bacteria; phylum Pseudomonadota; class Alphaproteobacteria; order Sphingomonadales; family Sphingomonadaceae; genus Novosphingobium; species Novosphingobium umbonatum. The sequence continues at coordinate 33,837 of NZ_SACO01000007.1, read as the reverse complement.
AATCGCCGCCTGATCACGCGCTGTCGTAAGGCGACGATCGGCAGCTACGGCTTCGACATAGGCTTGTGTTACCACGAACATCAAATCGGAGCCGGCAGCGATGCGCTCGATTTGCGCGCGATTGCCTTGGGCATCGGCAACCGCGATCCGAGCAGAGCGCTTGCCGCCAAGCTCTACCGGAACGCCAATGGAAACCGTCTGCTTGGGCACTTCAATCTCGTTATAGGCGCGCGAACCGCCGACATTCTCGATATCGGTGTTCAGCGATGGGTTAGGCCGAAGTCCGGCAATTCGCCTCGCAGCGTCAGCAGCGCGAACACCGGCATCGGCAGCATCGATATTGGGTGATGCCGAGCCTGCAAGCTCGAGCACTTCGGGCAGCGTCAAGACGGAAGCGTTCGCGGCTGCGGACGTCTCAGCGCGAGCAGTTGGAATGCCCCCACCTGTAACGAGGATTGCTGCAGCAAGCGCACAGCCTAAGGGATTCAACAGAGATGGCATGGGACCCAAGAATTCAGAGGGTGGGGCTGAGTTTGATCCGCGCGCTGCGGACGAGCTCACACGGGCCAAAAGCGAAGTTGAAAGCGAGACAGACCGTCAGCACCCGCCGCAGGGCGAAATCGTGCTGCCTGCGAATCGCGTCGCCATTACACGAGAGGATTGATGAGGCGGATTCGGTCATGAAGCGCTTCTACAATCTCCAGCCACTGTAGAAGCAACCGCTAAATGGCCCGCTTGTGAGTAGGCGAGAGCTGACAACATGATCTCAGCAGGATACAGAAGCGACTGCATCAACCAGCACAGCAAGCCCTAACCGGGCGATCTTGACTCGTTGGGCCAGCCACCAGGAGACTCATCTCCGAAGGCATTCTGCCTCAGAGACTTTCGATCACTCTGCGTAGCATCTCGCGGACCTGTTCCGCCGCATGCTTCAGATCCGGATTTTCGATGGCCATCATTGAGGCCACCGGATCAATTGCCGCCACCTCGACTTTCCCTGCGCCTATGTCCTGAACGACGACATTGCATGGTAGCATTGTGCCAACCTTGTCCTCAATTTGAAGCGCCTCATGCGCCAATTGAGGATTGCAGGCCCCCAAAATGAGATAATCGCGAAATTCGACCCCGATTTTGTTCTTGAACGTATCCCTGACGTTGATCTGGGAGATAATCCCAAAGCCGTGCGCTTGCAGAACTTCGGTGGCGCGCCGCACGGCACTCTCGAAATCCGTCTCCAGCGTCTTGGCAAAATAATAGCTCATCGTGCTTTCCTCAGCAGAAAAGGGAGGCCAGGCTCTACATTGGCGGCTCGAATACCACGATTCAGGGCGTGCTCGACAGGAACTCGGCAATCGCCTGCCTGTTCGCGTCATCCAGGCTCGCGGCCATCCGATTCATGACCGTGCCCTGGCGCTCGCCGCTGGCGAAGCGGTTCAACTGGTCGACGATATAGGCCGCGCGCTGGCCCTCGAGGTTCGGGACATTCGCGGTACCCGGCCCCATCATTCCGCCCATGCCTCCACCCATCATACCACCGCCCATCATGCCCCTCATGGGCATGCCGCGTCTGCTACCCGCAGTGTGACACACCGCGCAGGAGGGCATGCGGGAATAAAACAGGGATTGACCTTCGGCGACCCGGCTTTCGTCCTTTTGCTCATCGGGCTTGCGGGTCTGCTGACTGAAATAGGTCGCAACATCGGCGATGTCTTCATAGGCGAGCGCGGTGACATTGGGAGCCATCATGTCTGATTTGCGCGTTCCTTCCTTGAAGGCGCGAATTTCCCAGTAGAGGTAGGGAAGGCTTTGCCCTGCCAATTTCGGAAAGTGAGGATCTGGACTGCCATTTCCGTCGGCGCCATGACAGGCCCCGCATTTTTCCTGCGCAATCTGTTGGCCTCGGGTGGCGTTGCCAGAGATTACACCCGCTGCCTGTGTATTGCCCCAGCTCGGGCGCTCCGCCGATGCTTCGGCAGCCCCTTGGCGTGAGTCACAACCACTCACGACCGCGCTCAGCGCCAACATGAGCGACAACGAGCGCCCCCTGTGACGGGCGAACTCGCCCGTTATCCGGCTGATGTTGATAGGAAAAACGGCCATAGGTCTCACCCCCAATCGCGCAATCCTAGGCCCCGAGATCGGCCTTCTTCTGCAGATATTCTTCCCGATCGATCTCGCCACTCGCATAACGCCGTTCGAGAATTTCGAGACTAGCGGGAAGATTTCTTGAGTCGGTGTTGTTGGATCGAGGCTTCAGGCCCAAGCGAATGAAGGCAACGATACCGGCAATCGCCAACAGAAGCAGCAGAAGGGAGAAAATACCATGGAACATCATCCAGGTCCCCCAACTTGCATTCTGGCAGGCACCATTGGCCCACATCATGGCACTTGACGCCAAGAACCAGTGTGTCGGTTAACCTCAAAGCGTTGCACGAGTCCTTCCTTATCGACTGTCACGATATCCGCGATGATGATCTCGGGTGTGCTCGCCACCACTTTTCCGGGTTTAAGACGTGGATTGCCCATCATCGCAATGGAGCGCTCGACCGAACTCCTGACATCATCGACCGACAGATTCATATTGGTTTGTGATTGGCCGTGCTGGCCCATCATGCCAGACCCCATCGGGCCAGACCCCATCATGCCCGCCATTCCGGATCCCATCATCATTCCGGACCCCATAGGGCATGGACTGACGGGAGGCGCTGACTGAGCAATAGAGTTGCTCGCCAGAATGGCCGAGCCAATGAAAACTACGAGGCCAATTCGGCCAATTGCTCTCACGCTTGGCATCGTATCACTCCTCCGCATCGCTACATCCGACTCCTGACGCAACGCCGACGCTACAACCTCCAGTCGCTGGAGGAGCAAGCCCTGAATCCGTCGCCTGAACGATAGCCATGAGAGTAAGGCACCGCGATTGTGGAAACACACAATGCGATAACCTCAATCACTTCGCGAGGATTTGTGGCTCACTCATTATTGAGCAAGGCAACGCCAGCAATTGCCTCGATCACGCGGCAATCTGCGGCGCGGCCGCCATCACAGGACGCAGCGACGCCCACCAGTGCGCTGCGCAGGGTTTGCAGGCGGGCGATGCGCTCTTCGATGTCGCGCAAGTGCTGGCGCGCGATTGCTGCCGCTTCACCGCAGTCGCGTTCAGGCTGATCCGATAGCGCCAGCAGTGAGCGGATTTCGTCGACTGAGAATCCCAGGGTGCGGCCGTGGCGAATGAACGAAAGCCGCCGGACATCAGCTGCATTATAGATGCGCCTTCCAGATGCGGTCCGCATCGGGCACGGAAGCAGGCCGATGTCCTCGTAAAACCGAACTGTGTTGACCTTGGTGCCAGTTTGCCGTGCCAAGTCGCCAATTGCCAAACGCGCGGGGTCACTCATCTACAGGCTCCATATTGCGAGCGGCTCGCAAAAACCGCTTGCTTCTACAGTAGCTGTAGATTGTATCGGAGGGCAATGAGCAAGCCCGAATTCGCGAATCACGCCCCGAAATCCGTCAAAGCCGCGACCCGCGTGCTGCGCCTAGCCGTTTTGCTGGTGTCCCTGCTGGTGGCGGGAACGGCCCCAGCCTTTGCAAACCCGAGCGACGAGGATGTCCAGACGGCCTGGCGGCTGCTCGACTATGTCGCGGTCGATTATGCGGGGGCAGTTGCCGACGGAAAGGTGAAGAGCGCGCCGGAATATGCGGAGATGACCGAGTTTGCCGGCGCGGTCGAAACCAAGCTAATGGCGCTGCCGCCAGCAGCGCAGAAGGCCGGGCTGTTGTCCGAAGCGAAAGCGTTTCGAGGCATGGTCGTGCAGAAAGCCGCGCCGAATGATGTAGCGAGGTCCGCCCGGACGCTCGCCGCGCACCTGCTGGCGGCCTATCCCGTCCCGCTTGCACCCGGCAAAACCCCTGATCTGGCGCGCGGCAAAGCGCTCTACGCACAAAACTGTGCAGGTTGCCATGGCCTGAGCGGCGACGGTCACGGACCCGATGCCGCCAAGCTCAACCCCGTGCCGGTTGCCTTTGCAGATGCGTCGCGGGCCCGCGAGAGAAGCCCCTTTGCGCTCTATCAGGTGATCGGCCAAGGGCTCGGTGGCACCGCCATGCGCAGCTTCTCCGAATTGCCCTCGCAAGACCGCTGGGACCTTGCGTTCTACATCGGACGCTTCGCTTTCCCCGTTTCGGGCAAGGGCGAACAGCTCTGGAAGAGCGATGCCGCATTGCACACCCAGGTTCCCAACCTTGCCACGCTAGCCGGGATGACGCCTGCCTCGCTCGGACGGCAGATTGGTCCTGACAAGGCTGATGCGGTCCTTGGGTATCTGCGAGCGCATCCCGAAGCGGTGAGTGAGGCCAAGGCCGGATCGCTGACAGTTGCTCATGAAAAGCTTCAGGCCAGCCTTACGGCTTACGAGGCCGGCGGCAGGGAGGCGGCCAAGAAGCTCGCGCTGTCCGCCTATCTCGACGGGTTCGAGCCGGTCGAGCCGGCGCTCGCCGCGCGCGATGCGACGCTGATGGGGCGGATCGAGACTGAAATGGGCAATCTTCGCGCAGCCATTGACCGCGGCGAACAGGTCAGCGCGGTCAAGGATCGCATGGCTATCCTTGATGGGCTGTTCAGCGATGCCGAGGAAGTGCTCTCGCCCGATGCTGCCAGCACAGCGTCCACATTCCTCGGCGCGTTCACCATCCTGCTGCGCGAGGGCGTGGAAGCGCTGCTGATCGTGGTCGCGATGATCGCCTTTCTGCGCAAGGCGGATCGCGGCGAGATGGTTCGCCATGTCCACGTCGGTTGGGTTGCGGCCCTTGCCGCAGGAGCGTTGACATGGGCTGTTGCGACCTTCTTCATCGGCATCAGCGGCGCAAGCCGGGAATTGACCGAAGGGTTCGGCTCGCTGTTCGCCGCCGTGGTTCTGCTGTCCGTCGGCATCTGGATGCACGGCAAATCGCAGGCCAGGGAATGGCAGCGCTATATCAACGAAACGCTCGGCAAGGCGCTGTCGCGCAGTTCAGCGTGGTTCCTGTTCGGTCTCGCCTTTATCGTCGTCTATCGCGAGGTTTTCGAGACCATCTTGTTCTATGCTGCGCTGACCGCACAGGAGAGCGGAGTAGTCATTCTGGCCGGTGCGATCTCGGCCGTCGTGGTCTTGGCGTTGATCGCCTGGGCCATGTTACGGTTCAGTGCCCAGCTTCCGGTGGGTGAGTTCTTCAAATACAGTTCTTGGTTGATCGCGGTTTTGGCGGTCGTCCTCGCCGGCAAGGGCGTATCCGCGTTGCAGGAAGCGGGAATCATCGACATTGCCCCGCTGGCTCACATGCCACGCATCCCGGTACTGGGGCTGTTCCCGACCTGGCAGACGGTTGGCGCCCAATTGTTGACGATCGCGGTCATCGTGGCAGGTGGATGGTACAACGAAAGGCCCGCCCGCAAAGCGGCGGCGTGACGGAGTCGTCTCATGACCGATACTTGCTGCTGTTCAAATTCAGCGCCCACTTCCCGGGACGAGACAGTTCCGTCCGTGCTTTCGACTGCGCCTGAGGGTAGCAGCATCACCCATCTGCGCATTTCCCAGATGGATTGTCCGACCGAGGAAGCAATGATCCGCAAGAAACTTGGCGCCATGAGCGAGGTCCAGGAGCTCGAATTCAGTCTGATGCAGCGCATGCTGACGGTTACCCATCGCACCGGCGCATTGTCAGCGGTCCAGACAGCCATTCGCGAACTCGGCATGGACGCCGAGCTCGTCGAGCCGGAGGGCAATGAGGAGCCTCACGAGGAAGCTACCAAGCCGTGGTGGCCCTATACCGCAGGCGGCCTTGCGGCATTGATCGCGGAGATCATGCAATGGTCCGGCTTGCCCGAATGGATGGTCGCGCTGGTTGCCTTACTCGCCGTCGCGCTCTGCGGGCTCGATACCTATCGTAAGGGCTGGATTGCCCTGCGCCACGGCAATCTCAACATCAACGCGCTGATGAGCATCGCGGTGACGGGCGCTCTGCTGATCCGTCAGTGGCCTGAGGCTGCAATGGTCATGGTGCTGTTCGCCATCGCCGAGCTGATCGAAGCGAAGTCGCTCGTCCGCGCGCGCAACGCCATTCGCGGCCTCGTCCAGCTCGCCCCGGACCATGCCACCGTTCGTCAGCCGGACGGTTCGTGGGTCGATCGCCCGGCCGCATCGGTGCGCATCGGTGATGTTGTCCGGATCAAGCCAGGTCAGAGCATTGCACTGGACGGCACCGTCACAAGCGGTCGTTCGACAATCAACCAGGCGGCGATCACCGGCGAGAGCATGCCGGTCGAGAAAGGTCCGGGCGACCCGGTTTTTGCCGGCACGCTCAACCAGGCTGGATCGTTCGAATATGCTGTGACGGCGGATGCCGGCCATTCGACCCTCGCGCGGATCATCGAGGCAGTGGAATCGGCGCAGGGCGCGCGTGCTCCGACCCAGCGCTTCGTCGACCAGTTCGCGCGCATCTACACGCCGGTTGTGTTCCTCGGCGCCGTTGCGGTGGCCCTCATTCCGCCGCTGCTATTCGCTGCCAACTGGCTGGACTGGATCTACAAGGCATTGGTCCTTCTGGTGATCGCGTGTCCCTGCGCCCTCGTCATCTCGACCCCGGTCACGATCGTCAGTGGCCTCGCGGCAGCGGCGCGCCAGGGTATCCTGATCAAGGGCGGGGTCTATCTCGAACAGGGGCACAGGCTTGCCGTGCTCGCGCTCGACAAGACCGGGACAATCACGCACGGCAAGCCAGCCCTGACCGATACCGTGTGGTTCAGCGCGGCGGAGGGGATCGATAGCCTAAGCATTGCGACCAGTCTTGCCGCCCGCTCGGATCATCCGGTTTCCTATGCGATCGCTCAAGCCGGCCGAGAGTCCGGCATAGGCTTGCTCGAAGTGACCGGCTTTGCCGCGCTGCCGGGGCGCGGGGTGAAGGGCACAATTGGCGGCATCGACTATCTGCTCGGCAATCACCGTTTGATCCACGAAACCGGGGTATGCTCGCCAGCGATTGAGGCGCAGCTCGCCGAACTGGAAGCGCAGGGCAAGACGGCCATTGTCCTGACCGATGGCAAGGAGCCGCTCATTCTCCTCGCCGTTGCCGATACCATCAGGGACAGCAGCCGCGTTGCCATTCGAGCCTTGCACGAGCTTGGCATCGAGACGGTGATGCTGACAGGCGACAACTCCCGTACCGCCGCAGCCATCGCGCAGCAGGTGGGGATCGACAAGGCAATGGGCGACCAGTTGCCTGAGGACAAGCTCCAGGCGATTGAACGCTACATCTGCGATGGCCGATACGTCGGCATGGTCGGAGACGGCATCAACGACGCTCCCGCGCTTGCGCGCGCCGACATCGGCTTTGCGATGGGGGCTGCCGGTTCCGATACTGCCATCGAGACGGCCGACGTTGCCTTGATGGACGACGATCTCAACAAGATCGCCCGCTTCGTGCGGCTTTCGCGCAAAACACGGGCCGTGCTGATCCAGAACATCACCCTGGCCCTTGGTATCAAGGCTATCTTTTTGGCGCTGACGCTTACAGGATATGGGACGATGTGGATGGCCGTATTCGCCGACATGGGAGCCAGCCTTATCGTAGTCGGCAACGGCCTGAGGCTGGTTCGTCAGTAGTGCGGAACGTAGCAACCCTCTTGGCTTGGTCGTCTACGCAGAACGACAGGCAGCGCTGGGCGATGTAGCTGCACCGGCCATCGTAGAAGGCAAAACCCGCCCTCTTCACGCACCCACGAAAATGCTGTTGTACCCGCTGGGGCCAGCGCGACGGTTCACAATAAAGGCGAAATGCCACGACGGCGAAAACGCTGACGTTGTTTTCGTCAGGCCAGCAAGTCGCGATCTGTCTGGCTGTTATGGTGATGGGAGGGCAGCGCAGGGCCGCCCTCCGGTCTGACGTTAGGCGGCCTTGGATTGCGCGGACGCATCCATGTGCGAGAGGATCAACTCGCTTGCAGCCTGTGCGGCCGCTGCAGCGCGGAAAATGGCCCGCTTGTCGTTGCGCAGGGCGGTCAACCAAGAGGCCACATAGGCGGCGTGGTCCTCGCGCTCGGTCGGCTCCATGCCAAGCTGTGCGCAAAGCATGGCTGCCCCGATTTCGGCCAAAAGTTCTTCCTCTGCCCTGATTTCGCGTGATTTTCCGTAATCGCGCAAGGTTTCGCGGGCGAGGCGCTTGGCGTGGCCGGTGCTATGCACGGCCTCGTGCGCGAGGGTCGCATAGAAGGCATTACCGCTTTCAAAGTCGGCAAAGCCGGGCATCTGGATATGGTCGGCGGCGGGGTTATAATAGGCGCTCGATCCGCCCTCGGCATAGGGCACAGGCCAGCGGGCAAAGGCCGCGTCAAGTTCGCCGTCTCGCTGGTCGCGGTTCTTGATCTCGATCCGGGGCACGGGATACTTGCTCATATCGAGGCCGTAGATTTGCTCGACGTTGAAAACGAAATACTTCTTCAGGAATTTACGGCTTGCTTCCTCGCCCTCGCTGTTGGTGACAGGCTCGCCGGTTTCGCCATCCTTGGGGGTGAAAGTTCCGGCATGAACGACAAGATTGCCTTTCTCGCCCTTGCGAACCTGCCCGCCCAGCTCGGCGGCTTGGCGGTAGGTCATCCAATAAGGGTTGATGAAACCGCGCGTCATGGCGGCGGTCCAGAGCAAGAGGATATTGATACCGCGATAGGCGGTGCCCTCATGCCGCAAGGGCAGGCTTGCCGCACCGGAAGCCCAACGGGGCGACCACGGGCGCGTTCCAGCTTCCAGCATGGCGATAATCTGGGCGGTGACTTCCTCGTAAACATCGGCGCGGGGGGCGGTGTTCTGGCGGGTGGTCTTGCGGGTCATGTGTTTGTTTCCCTTCTTCGATGGAGCCGAAGGCGATGGCGTCCATCGGCTTCTGCCCGCTGGCGAAGCCGGGGGGGTTGAACCGGCATGAGGGCTGGTCGCAGGGGAGGGGTATCACCCGCCCTGCACGAAGCGCAGCGAAGGAAGGGTGGGGAAACCCCTGCGACCACCAAGCGTAGCGCGGCACGCGCGCAGACGGCCTGGCCCTTGCCGGGAAGGGGGGAGGCCGCCCCCCTTGGTCTGGAAAAGGAAATGTGGCCGCATTGGCGGCCTCAGCTTCGAGCGAGGATCGTCGCCCGCATGGGACGAAACCGCTGAGCGGGTTCGGTCGGAACGCAGCGGAGATAGAGCCGTGCTGCCAAGCCGCTCCCGCTTGCGCAAAATTACTCCTCGCCGCCTGCCTTTGCCAGAACAGAGAAGGTGTCTGCGATCAATTCCGTGCGATAGGCAACCTCGTTACCCTCCCCGTGGCTGGTTTCGCGCATTCGTCCAGTGATGTGAACCAGATCACCTTTGCCAGCGGCCTCAATCTGCTCGCGGACATTCGAGAATCCGACGACATTGTTCCAGTGGGGGTCGCTCTTCCACCCGTCGCCATCACGGCGGTTATAATTGGCTGCGACGGTGACATAGATCACCTTGTCGCGCGGCGTGATCTTGCCGATCCGGCCGATGATCCGAAACTCAGCGATGTTCTGCGGCATGGTCCACTCCCTTGGCTGATTGACGATGGCCCGAACCCAGACCCGCCCATCGTGGATCGCGCAGGATCTGATCGAGCCTGGTAAAAGCGTGACAGGCCGAGGGCGGCGCCAGGCCGGAACAGGAAATGCTGGCATCCTGATGATGATGGTTGCCGAGCGGGGATTGCGTAACCGCGAAAAGCAAGGCCGCGCCGCCGCCCAAAAGCGCACGCGCTCTCACGCCCGGATCGCAGTTCGAGCCATCAGCGTATCGTTCCAATCCCCACCCGGCGGTGGAAACACGATGTCGAGCGAACGGCCGTTGGCTGTGAGATTGTCGTGCCCGCGCGTAATCCCGTCGGCCGCAGCCTTCCCATGCTGGGAGTAGATGACGATCCGCCGCACATGATCGGGAATAGTGATCTCCCGGTAGCGCTCGACACCGCACACCGCCGCGCAGCCGGGAAGGTCGTTGAGGATCATCGCAGATTCCGCGTCCTCGAACCCTTCGGCCAGATTCATTGTGGCATCAGCCAGAGCGCCAAGCTGGATGACGCTGCCGCGCGTATCACCCAGAGTCCGCTTGGCGCCATCCAGACAGCGCGCCTTTTGGCCATCGGCATCGAGGAAGATCCGCAGCAGCGCGCGCAGATTGCGCCCTTCGGAGGGCATAGCGTGGAAAGTACGCTATGCCCTCAATAGCGGATGGTTTCGACGCGGGTGCCCGTTTGTTTCGCGAGATCGCCAATTTTCATATTGACCCTATAGTAACTTCAGGGTGCATATGACAGGCCGTAACGACGCGAATCGGATCAGACATGGCGCAAGCCCACTGCTCAAAGACTGGCGAAACGCACACGGCTATCGCCGCGTTCGCGTTTTCACGTCCTGTCGACGGGACGTCTGCGCTTGAATCGATACCAGTTGCGCAGGGCGACATCGCAGCCCTCACAAAGACCTCTTTTGCCTCCGCATGGACTTTGCAATGACAGGTCGCAGAAAATCGGCTAGAGGCCTCTCCATGTTTCGCTGGAGCTTCCTCCTTCTTTGCATGCTTGTCGTGTCGCTTACGACCGTAGCGACCGTGCATGCCAACGAAGTTCCAAACCCGACACTCTCTGCGACCCAGACCAGCATCGAATGTTCTGGCCAAGTTCACAGTGAAGGGGACGGCGATCAATCGCAGGGCGATTCCGATAAAGCTGTTCCCCATCATCATGGTTGCCACGGTGGGGTCTCCTTCCTGCCCGCCCGCGCCACTGAGACGACCGTTTTCGCTATCGTCACGGAAACGCTGATGACCGTCGATGAGGCGGTTCCCGGTCGTTGGTCCGTCGGGCCTGATTTGCGGCCTCCTATCGCCTGATTGAAAGTCAACTGACTGTCGCCCGTATTCCGGGTGCGCAGATTGATGCCTATCAATCAGGAATTTCTACATGCACAGGATCATTGCGGCCTTTCTGGCTGCCACGTCTTGCGTCGCCGTGGCGCAAGCACAGGATAATCTAACGGCGCAGCAGTCTGTAGCGGCTGTGTTCACTCTCGATGATGCAGTCGCGGCCGCAGGCGGAAGCGCCCCAGCAGCAGATGCGGCTCAGGCTGGGATCGATGCAGCTCGCGCGGGACGGACCGTGGCGGGCCTCCGCCCTAACCCTACTGTCCAGAGCCAGGTTGAGAACGTCGTTGGTTCGGGGCCGTATGGCGGTTTTCGCCAAGCCGAAACGACTGTTGGGGTCAATATCCCGATCGAGCTGGGCGGGAAGCGTTCGGCGCGCATTGCGGTAGCGGACGCCCAATCGAACAGGGCCGTGCTAATCGCGGCTATCACCCAAGCCGATATTCGGGTGCAGGTGACTGCACTCTATATCGATGCGATTGCGGCGGAACGCCGGGTGGTGACGGCCCGCGATCAGCTTCGTATCGCGCAAGATGCTCTTAATGCCGCCAAGGTAAGGGTTCAGGCGGGTCGCGCTTCGCCGATCGAAGAGCAAAGGGCAGATGTTGCACGGCTGAATGCCCAAGCGGGCGCGGAGCGGGCAGCCAGGCTCGCGGATGCGGCGCGTGCCAATCTCGCGCGTCGGATCGGCAAGCCCATTTTCGGGCCGCTGGATACCGCCGTGCTCGATTTGCTGCCACCTGCTACTTACGGCCCCAACTCGGTAGAAAGCGCTGGAACGCTGGCCATGGCGGCGGCCGATGCGGATCTTGCCATCGCCGACGCCGGCGTCCAGCTCGCAAAATCCCAGCGCGTTCCAGATGTAACGGTCGGTCCGGCGCTCCGGCGTCTTGAGGTCAGCAAGGATATCGCGGCGGTCTTCTCCGTTTCGATCCCGATACCGCTGTTCAATTCCGGTCGGGCAGCGGTGGCGCAGGCAAGCGCGGAACGCAGTCGCGCAGAAGCTCAGCGTCGTATGACCGCGCTCGATGTAGAACAGGCCATTACCGATGCCCAGGCCGAGGCTGATAATGCCGCGACCACGGCGCGCAATGCCAGCGGGCCTGCACTTGTAGCAGCGCAGGAGGCCGCCCGCATCGCTCGTGTCGGGTATCGCGAAGGCAAGTTCGGACAGCTCGATTTGCTCGATGCCGAACGGACCCTCGCCGACACGCGCGTCGCCGCGATCGACGCACTCGCCTCGTACCAGAACGCCAAGGCCCGGTTGCAGCGTCTCACCGCTCCCGCGCCAGAACAGGGGAATTGATCCTATGAAACTTACGAAAAGCACTGCGCTTCTAATGCCACTGACCTTGGCCTTTCTTCTCGCCGGTTGTGGTGGCGGCAGCGAGGCCAGCAATGAGACGGCCCCCGCCAACCAGCAGCAGGCAGATGCTTCCCCCGTCGAGGGCAAGATAACGCTCTCGCCGGACCAAATCGCGTCGGCAGGCATCCAGATTGCTCGGCCGACCGTGGGAGGGGGAGGAACGCTAGAGCTGCCGGCGACGATCGAGGGTGATCCGCAAGGCACACAAGTCGTATCGGCAGCGATTGGCGGGCGTGTCGTATCGTTGACCCGGAATCTTGGTCAGTCGGTGGGGCGCGGGGATACTCTGGCCGTCATAGAAAGCCGAGAAGCGGCGCAGCTCAAGGGCGAAGTTGAGGCATCTCGCGCCCGTCTCACGTTGGCAAACTCCAACCTGGCGCGCGAACAGCGACTGTTTGCGCAGCGCGTGTCGCCGGAGCAGGATCTGATTGCTGCTCGAACTGCGGCCATCGAAGCGCGGATTGCCTATAATCAGGCGCAGCAGCAGGTCTCCGCCGCCGGTGGGGGTGGGGGCGGTCTCAACCGTCTGGGCATTGCAGCGCCCGTTTCCGGTCAGGTCATCTCGCGCAGCGTTGTTCTGGGTCAGACCGTCGCGGCGGATGCTGAACTCTATCGCATCGCCAACCTTTCCAGCGTTTCGCTGTCGCTCAACCTACAACCCGCTGACGCGGGTCGGGTTAAGCCGGGCAATCTCGTCACGGTGACGGCCGCGGGTCGTCAAGCGACGGCCAAGGTCAGCTTCGTGTCTCCTGCGCTCGATGCACAGACGCGATTGGTCCCGGTCATCGCTACGCTCGACAATCGGAATATGGAATGGCGGGTGGGCGAGCCGGTGACGGCTTCTGTCCAGCTCACTGGCAGCGGAGGGGACGGCGCAATCAGCGTGCCCACGACAGCGGTGCAAACCGACGAGGGCAAGTCGGTCGTTTTCGTCCGAACCAAGACTGGCTTCCAGGCCGTCCCCGTTACGTTGGGCGACAGCAGCGGCGCCAGTGTAATCGTGCGCTCGGGCCTGAAGGGCACCGAGCAGATCGCTACCGTCAACAGCTTCACGCTCAAGGCCGAACTCGGCAAGAGCGAAGCGGCGGAGGATTGAGCCGATGATCGCCCCAATCGTGAATTGGGCGGTTCACAAGCGCTGGCTCGTCCTGCTTCTGACCGCCATAGCCGCCGTTATCGGCGCCGTCGCCCTGTATCGTCTCCCGATCGACGCGGTGCCGGACATCACCAACAATCAGGTGCAAATCAATATCAAGGCGCCTGCCCTTTCGCCCGAACTGGTCGAAAAGCAGGTGGCCTTTCCTATCGAAACAGCACTCGCCGGTATCCCTGGCCTTGATAATACGCGATCGCTTAGCCGGAACGGTTTTGCGCAGGTCACGGCTGTTTTCGATGAATCGACGGACATTTATTTTGCCCGGCAACAAGTCGGCGAGCGTCTAACCGGGGTTTCGGAAAATCTCCCCAAGGGAGCTGTCCCTGAAATGGGTCCGATTTCCACGGGTCTGGGCGAGGTCTATATGTGGACCGTCAAGCTTCAGCACCGCAAGGACGACAAGCATCTGCCCGGTGAACCCGGCATGCAGCCTGACGGAAGTTATATCACCCCGGAAGGCGACCGCCTCACTGACGAGACTGAACGGGCCACATATCTGCGTACCACGCAGGACTGGATCGTAAGCCCATTGCTGAAGAACACCAAGGGCGTCGCCGGCATCGACTCCATCGGCGGCTATGTGAAGCAATTTCAGGTTGTCCCCGATGTCCAGCGGCTTGCCTCGCTAGGCCTCACCCTCACCGATCTCGGCACTGCGCTCGAACGCAATAACACCAGCGTTGGCGGCGGATTTGTCAATCGCAATGGTGAAGGGCTGGCTGTTCGCTCCGACGCCCTTGTCCGCAACGCCAACGAATTGTCGCGGATCATCGTCGCCACGCGCGACGGGACGCCCATTACCCTTGGCCAGGTTGCTGCCGTCAAAACCGGGCAGGCCATACGTATGGGTTCGGCATCCGAAAATGGCACGGAAGTCGTCGTTGGGACTGCCATCATGCGTATCGGCGAGAATAGCCGTACCGTGTCGACGGCCGTAGCAGACCGCTTGCAGGAAATTCAGGCATCGCTTCCGCCTGACGTCGTTGTGCAACCGGTCCTCAATCGAACCGCACTGGTTAACTCAACCATCAAGACGGTCGCGAAGAATCTGAGTGAAGGTGCACTGCTCGTCATCGTCGTTCTGTTCGCTCTGCTCGGAAATTTCCGCGCCGCACTCATCGCCGCGATGGTCATTCCGGTGACGATGCTGCTGACCGGATTTGGGATGCTCAAAGCCGGCGTGTCTGCCAACCTTATGAGCTTGGGCGCTCTCGACTTCGGTCTTATTGTCGATGGTGCCGTCATCATTGTGGAAAATGCGCTCAGTCGTATGGCGCATCGCCAGGAACATGAAGGTCGCGTGCTGACCCTTCATGAGCGGTTGAATGTTGTCGCATCGGCGGCGCGCGAGATGATCCGGCCTTCGGTCTATGGCCAGGCCATCATTATCCTTGTTTATGTCCCGCTGCTCACCCTGACAGGTGTCGAGGGCAAGACCTTCGTGCCAATGGCGCTTACCGTCATTATCGCGTTGGTTTTTGCCTTTGTTCTCTCACTGACGGCCGTCCCGGCAGCGATCGCTATCTGGCTGTCCAATCGTGTCGATGAGAAGGATGGTCGGATCATGAGCTGGCTGAAGGCCCGCTATGAACCCGGTCTCGACAAAGCGATGAACCGGCCAACCTTGACCATAGGCACGGGTGTCGGCGGTTTCGTGCTGGCCATCGCGGCGTTCATGTCGCTCGGCCAGGTCTTTCTTCCCCAACTCGATGAAGGCAATCTCCTCATCCAGGCCCTTCGTATCCCTGCCACCTCTGTCCAGCAGAGCCAGGCTATGCAGGTTCCCATCGAGAAGATGCTTACGGCTCAAAAGGAGGTGCAGTTCGTCTTCTCCAAAACAGGCACGTCCGAACTTTCGTCGGACCCCATGCCGCCCAACGCCACCGATATGTTCATCATCCTCAAGCCTCGCGACCAATGGCCCGACCCGAGTCTCACAAAGGCGGATCTAGTCGCTCGCTTCGAAGCCAACCTGAACAAATTCCCCGGCAACGCATATGAGATCACACAGCCGATCCAGATGCGCTTCAATGAGCTGATTGCTGGCGTGCGAGGCGATCTAGCGATCAAGGTGTTCGGCGACGACTTCAACGCCATGAACGCCACCGCAGAGAAGATCGCCAGCGTTCTCAGGCGCACTCAGGGCGCTGCGGACGTCAAGGTCGAGCAGACCACGGGTCTTCCCATGCTCGATATCCGGGTAAATCGCGATGCCATGTCCCGCGTCGGTGTGACTGCGCAGGACGTACAGGACATCGTGACCGCAACTTTGGGCGGTCGCGAGTCCGGGATGATCTTCGAAGGGGATCGGCGCTTTCCGGTGGTGATCCGTCTATCGGAAGCCCAACGCGCTGACCTATCGACGCTACAGCAGGTCCAGGTTCCTCTTCCTGGGGGCAAGTTCGTACCCCTCGCGAGCGTCGCCGACATCAGGATCGTGGATGGTCCAAACCAGATCAGCCGTGAGAATGGAAAACGCCGTGTTGTGGTGCAGGCGAATGTTCGTGGACGCGACATCGCCAGCGTCGTGGCAGATGCGCGGGCTACCATCGCCAAGGACGTGCGCCTGCCAGCAGGCAGCTATCTCGTCTGGGGCGGCCAGTTTGAAAATCTGGCCTCCGCGCGCGAGCGGCTGCAACTCGTGATCCCGGCCTGTTTCGTACTTATCCTGATGCTCCTCTATGGGGCGCTCGGGTCAGCTCGCGACGCGGCTATCGTCTTCACGGGTGTTCCTCTGGCCCTGGTTGGTGGCGTGCTGCTCCTGTTCTTGCGGGGCATAGACTTCTCCATATCTGCCGCTGTGGGCTTCATCGCGTTGTCCGGTATCGCGGTGCTGAACGGCCTCGTCATGGTCTCCTCCATTCAGGAACTTATGCGACGAGGAATGGACAGGGCAGAGGCCGCCCGAACCGGAGCGATCCAACGTCTTCGCCCCGTCGTGATGACGGCATTGGTCGCAAGCCTTGGCTTCGTGCCGATGGCCTTGGGGACAGGTGCTGGCGCTGAGGTCCAAAAGCCTCTCGCGACCGTGGTTATTGGCGGTCTCATCTCGGCAACGCTGCTCACCTTGTTTGTGCTTCCGACGCTCTATGCCCGCTACGGCCGGCGCGAGATTCCTCTCTACGAGGATCTTGAAGAGCATGAAGAGCTGCAAGGCGGCGAACAGCATCCGCAACCTCAACACTGATGAGCGAGGGTGAGGGCATGTGCGTCATGGTCTCCCCGTCCTCGAAGACAGTGAGAATTCGAACATGATTGAGGAAACCGTTTTTATGGCGCCGATTTCACAGTTGAGGAGCTGGAGCTTCATTTCGGAGCTTGCCGGATATGAGCATTGGCATCCGCACTATCGGTTCGGTCGGCTCAATGCTCAGGCAACCCACGCCCAGCTCTCGTTTCGGTTGTTCGATTGGCGCCGGGTCAGGCTATGGGTCGAGATCGACAATATCAACAAGCCGCAGGGGTTCGGTTGGCGCGGGCAGATCAGCAGCTTTTTCAAGTTCAGCGAGCGCTACGAAATCCTCCCCGCAAAGACCGGCTCAGAAGTGCGCCATGTCTTCGAAATCCGAGGCGGGCTGGGCAACATCTCGGGCTGGCTCTCGCGTCGCACCATACGCGAAGAAATGCAGGAGCATGATTTTGCCCTGCTGAAAGCCCTCAAGAAGCGCGCGTTACGTCCGCCCCACGGCAAGACGCAACTCAAACTCGTATCGACGGCCCCGACACGCGGATCGGCCAATGACTGAGCCGAATCCTCGTTCCGTTTCACCGATCGCATCGGCGCGCCGCCGTCGGCGCGCCCCATATGAAAGGATTAGTCATGGTAGATAATGCTGCCCATCAAGGCCTGCCTTGCCCCGTTTGCAAAGTCGATCTCGTCATGAGCGAGCGGCAAGGCATCGAAATCGATTATTGCCCGCAATGCCGGGGCGTCTGGCTCGATCGCGGCGAACTCGACAAGATCATCGAACGCAGCATGGCCGAGCAGCCGGCCTATCAGGAACCGAACAGCACGCTGGGCATGTTCGGTGACAAACATGGCCGGAGCGGCAAGCATGGCAGCGGCCACGGGAGCAGCCACGGCGGCGGCCATGGTGGGCGCAAAGGCTTCCTGCGTAACCTGTTCGACTGATCGAATATGAACCGGCCACCGCACCGATTTGAGCCTTTCGGGACGTGCGAGATGGCCCGCGCCATGGGCGCCGCGCCCCCTCGGGCGCCCATGGCGATAGATATGCACAGCGGAGATGTTGGATGAGCAAGTGGAGGACTAAAGGTTTGTTGCCGCTGCCCTTGCTCGTTCTGGGGGGCGCAGCGGCGATAGCCGTTCTGACGGCATGTTCCGAACAATCTGCCGGCGATGATCCCGACGGAAAGCATGATCGCAGTTCGCTGCCGGCGCTGATCGGTGAGCAAATCTACGCCTGTGACGACGGCTACAAATATGACGCCGACTTTCTGGCTGACGGTCTGACCCTGGATATTGCTCGGCTACCCGCCGAAAAGCCGGTGCGACTGTCGGCGCCGGCAACTGGCCTGACCTATGTGGGCCATAATCTCAACGTCTCCATCTCGGGCAGTGGCGCACTGACGATGACCCGTCCTGATCGCAAGGCTGTGCGGTGCCTTCGCATCCGCTCAGAACAGGCCATTGGGAACTCCATGAAGGAGGGTGCAGGTGGCTGAGATCCCTCCCAATTCACCCTCGGCAATCGAACGACGGACCCTTTGGATCGTCTTGCTGTTGAATGCGGCCATATCGGCGGCTTTTTTTGTCACTGGATTGGTCGGCGATTCAAGCGCGTTGATCGCCAATGGTGTCGATAATCTCTCAGATGCCGCCGTCTATGCGCTCAGCATTGCGGCTTTAACCCGTGGCCCGGCGTGGAAGACCCGCGCAGCTTCTGTGTCAGGGATCATGCTGCTGGTCTTTGCCGTGGGCATCCTTGCCGACGTGGTGCGTCGCTATCTCTACGGCAGCGAGCCGATCGGCAGTGATATGATGGTCATGTCGGCAATAGCGGGGGTGGTCAATTATGTCTGCCTCAGACTGCTTCAGAAACTTGACGCCCCCGACGTCAATCTGCGGGCAGCCACAACCTTCAGCTTCAACGATTTCGTCTCGAACGGCGGAATATTGGTCGCCGGCGGCTTGGTCATTTGGCTGAAAACCAACTGGCCCGACCTGATCGTCGGATTTCTGACGGCCGCCATAGCCATCAAGGGCGGTCTCGAAATTCTCAAGGACGCCGGGAATGAAGCGAGCGCAAATCGAGAGGCAGGGCTGAAATGACATCATATCGAATGAAGGGCGTGACGCTCATCGGGCTGAACATGGCCGTTATGGCAATATCCTCGCCGGCGGCGGCGCAGCATGCCGATCACCAACGCGCATCGCCTGCCCCTACAGAGGCTGCTTCGACCACCGAATATCGGGCCGTCAACAGCCAGATGCATGGGGCGATGGACGTCCCATTTTCAGGTGACGCCGATGCGGATTTCATGCGCGCCATGATTCCCCACCATGAAGGGGCGATCGCCATGGCCGAGGTCGAACTGAAATATGGGCGCGACCCAGAGGTTCGGCGCCTCGCCAGTGAGGTCATCAAAGCCCAGCGGAAGGAAATCGCAGGAATGCGCGCCTGGCTTGCCAATCATGGGCTGCAGAAATGATCAGGCGCGGCTCAATCCACCCATTTGCTCTGCATGAAGCAATCGAAAGATCGGAGATGGACGCATGACCGAGAAGCTGAAACTCGATATACCGCTGGTGCTGCCGGAGGTAGCGGACACTGCCGATGCTTGCGTCGGTCGCTTGCTGAAATCCATCGAGGGAAGGGCAGGGGTCGAAACGGCGCATGTCGTCGCGGCCGTCGATGGCGCGCCGGCAAAGCTGTGCGTCCACTACGACCCCGACCAGCTTTCAATGCAGCGCATCCGCGACTTCGTTCAGAGCGCGGGTGCCTCGATCAGCGACCGCTATGGCCATGCCCATTGGGACATGACAGGTATCGGGCATCAACGTCGGGCCAGGACCGTGGGCGATAAATTACGCGGTCTCCCCGGAGTGCTGGAGGCCAGCGCGGATGCATCGGGCAAGGTTCGGGTCGAGTTTGATCGGGAAGAGACTTCCGACAAGATCATCCTGTCGGGGCTGGCTGGGATGGGCGTCAGGCCGATCGCTCGTACCAAGGCGCAAGAGGATCATTCAGGGCATTCCCACGGCTCGGAAAAGGCGAAGGCTGAGGAAAGCCATGCTGGACACGACCATGGCAGCGAAGACGGTGACCATGAACATGGTGGCATTTTCGGCGCCAATACCGAGCTGATCTTTGCGCTGCTGTGCGGTGCATTGCTGGGGATAGGCTATGGCATCGAAAAGCTGTTGGTCGGGGCGCCATCGTGGTTGCCGACGGCCTGCTATATCGGAGGTTATTTCTTCGGCGGCTTTTTTACGCTGCGCGAGGCCATCGACAATCTGAAACTCCGCAAGTTCGAAATCGATACGCTTATGCTGGTCGCGGCTGCCGGTGCCGCCGCGCTTGGAGCCTTCGCCGAAGGCGCGTTGCTGCTCTTCCTCTTCAGCCTGGGTCACGCGCTCGAACACTATGCCATGGGGCGCGCGAAGCGCGCGATCGAGGCGTTGGCAGAGCTGGCACCAAGGACCGCCCTGGTTCGCGGCAAGGATGGAAGCACCCATGAAGTCCCGGTGGAGGAACTAGCGATCGGCGACGTCATCGTCGTCAAGCCGGATGAGCGGGTGGCCGCCGACGGCTTCGTCATCAAGGGGACCAGCGCAATCAATCAGGCTCCTGTCACGGGCGAGAGCATGCCCGTTGATAAAAAGCCGGTCGCGGACGCCGCAGCTGCGCGCGCAAACGTCGATCGGCTAGATGCAGAGTCTCGCGTCTTCGCCGGTACGATCAATGGCAGCGGGCTGCTCGAAATCGAGGTGATACGGCTTTCGAGCGAAAGCACGCTCGCCAAGGTGGTCAAGATGGTGAGCGAAGCAGAGACGCAGAAATCGCCGACCCAACGATTCACCGACAAGTTCGAGCGTGTTTTCGTCCCGGCTGTTCTCGCGCTGGCCTTCATCCTCCTGTTCGCGTGGGTGGTGGTCGATGAGCCATTCCGCGACAGCTTCTATCGGGCCATGGCGGTGCTGGTGGCGGCCAGCCCCTGTGCGCTCGCCATCGCAACGCCCAGTGCGGTTCTGTCAGGGGTGGCCAGGGCAGCGCGCGGTGGCGTGCTGGTAAAGGGTGGCGCGCCGTTGGAGCTGCTGGGTTCTCTCAACGCCATAGCCTTCGACAAGACGGGGACACTCACCAAAGGCGAGCCGCGCATCCAGAAAGTCATCACCGCACCCGGTGTTGAAGAGGAAGAACTGATGGCCATCGCAGTGGCGGTGGAATCGCTGAGCGATCATCCGCTCGCGCAGGCGATTGCGCGCGATGGCAGGGACTATGTTCGAAATAGGCCGATCCCGGAGGCCAGCAATCTGAAAAGCATGACTGGGCGGGGTGTTTCAGCGCTTGTGGACGTTGATGAAGTGCTGATCGGCAAGGCGGAAATGTTCGGGAACGATGGCATTCCGCCGCTTTCCACGCAAATGGCAGAGGCGATCGAGGAGCTGCGCAAAGGTGGCTTCACATCGATGATCGTGCGCCGGGATGGTCAGGATCTCGGTGCGATCGGGCTGTTGGATACGCCGCGTGAGGCGGCGCGCGCTACCCTTGAGAAGCTGCGGGCGCTCGGCATCGAGCGCATGATTATGATCTCTGGCGACAATCAGCGGGTGGCGGATGCCGTCGCCAAGCAGGTCGGCATCGACGAGGCGTGGGGCGACCTCATGCCCGACGATAAGGTTGAGGCGATCAAGAAGCTGAGGGCGCAGGCAAAAGTCGCCATGGTCGGGGATGGTGTCAACGACGCACCTGCCATGGCCACGGCTACGGTCGGAATTGCGATGGGCGCGGCCGGGTCAGACGTTGCTCTCGAAACGGCCGATGTCGCATTGATGGCCGACGACCTTGCGCATCTGCCATTTGCCGTTGGCCTCAGCCGACATACCCGATGGATCATTCGCCAGAATGTGTTCGTAAGCCTGGGCGTCGTAGCCTTTCTGGTTCCAGCGACTATCCTTGGGTTGGGCATCGGGCCAGCGGTGGCTGTCCATGAAGGCTCGACACTTTTGGTCGTAGTCAACGCGCTGCGGCTCCTGGCCTATCGCGACGGGACGAAGGAATGAGCCGGCGGTCTATAGCAACGGTGTCGTTGCGGCGCCGGATAGCGCCGCGATGATGCTGATCGCGCCGTCCTGGTGGGAGACCGCCACCCACATCCTCAGCTTGGGCGCAGCCTACGCGCTCGCGCTGCCGGTGGGGTGGGACCGGGAAAAGGATGAGCGGAGCGCAGGCATCCGCACCTTTCCTCTCGTCGCCATCGCCAGTTGCGGATTTGTGCTGGTCGGCATCGCTATCCTTGGTCGGACGTCGCCTGCGCAGGCCCGAATCCTTGAAGGCTTGATAACCGGCGTCGGTTTCATCGGTGGCGGCGCGATCCTGAAGCATCGCGGCAAAGCGTCGGGCACCGCTACGGCGGCCAGCCTTTGGGCGACCGGCGCGCTGGGCGCGGCCGTAGGATACGGCCTTTATGACATCGCTGTGGTCACCCTCATGATGGTAGCGCCAATGGCCGTGCTGATGCTGCTGTTTATGCGGCACATGTACCGATCAAACACTGCCAACGGGATCGTAGCCGGACTCGCGATCGCCGTGTTTGCTTTTGGTTGGTTCGGCATGCGGGGACAGATTGCAGTTGGCGACGAACAGCTGGTTCGCGCCATGATCCCCCATCACTCAGGCGCAATCCTCATGTGCCGCCAAGCCAAGCTCTCTGACCCGGAAGTGGTCAATTTGTGCCGCAACATCATCCAATCACAGGAACGCGAAATTGCGGACATGAAGCGTATCGAGCAGCGCCTCTAAGAAATGGACACACGGCGCGCGCTATCAGAGTGGCGAGCGCGCCCTCCATCGGCAGGCAAGAGCTGCAGCCCATAACAGCGGTGGCCCTATAAGGAGCCAGTGAAAATCCGAGCCGATCACAAAATTGACGACGACCATGAGCCCCACTCCGGTCGAACCGGCCGCGGCGAGCAGAGCTTCTCGCGCCAGCGATGCCCCCTGCTCAAGGCTAAGCGCGACATATGCGGTCACGAAGCCGCTCGCGGCAATGAACCCTCCGAGAACAATGAAGACGAGGCGGAGCCATCGTCCGAGTCCAGGAGAGTTCAAAGCTGTGTTCGCGGTGCTCAGCCCAATAAACCGGACGTCCTCGGGCAGAAGCGGCGGCCGGAAGAGAGCGAAGTAGGCCCGCAAGCCGACAAGCCAGACAGCACTTGCCAGTAGCAGGATACGGGCCGCGCGGTCGGCCGGCTTCGCCGGTTTGGTCCGTCGCATGGCAGATATCCCCCCGTAAGCTCAGCTTCGGGCCTATTGCACGTCAGGGATCCGTTCAATGACGAGCGAACACCCGGCTGCCTGAGGGTCCGAAGGCGATGACGTTGTAGTGCTGCGCCGGAACTCCAGGAACATCCATTCCCGCCGACCCCAATGGCATTCCAGCAACCGCGAGACCGCGCACCCCCGCCGGCCGCATTTTCAGAACCCGCTGCATATCGGCGATGGGCACATGTCCTTCAAAAACGATGCCGTCGATCACTGCGGTATGGCAGGATCCGAGGTTTGCCGGGAGCCCGGAAGCCCGCTGAAAACTACTCCGATTGCGATCGTCGATGACACGGACTTCTCGGCCAAGCGCGCGCTTGACTTGCGCCGCCCATTTCTCGCAGCACCCGCATCCGGGATCGCGATGCATCACGATATCGGTCGCGGCCAGCGCCGGCGTCGCCAACAGCGCCAGCGCGTAAATCATCTTTCTCATCGCAAATCTCCTGTTCAATCCAGGTTAGGAGGATGCACCGTTCGCTCATTGTGGCAGGTCAAATTGCGGACCGCCTGCGCCGCAGTTTCAACGGAAAACGCATTATGAGGAGCATGAAACCGGTCAGCGCGAAGAGCAAACCAGACGCAGCAAAGGAAACGAGCCAGACATTGTTGAAGTTGTCGTGCTCCTTCCAGTCCATGATATGCAGTCCCCAGAGAAAGTCGTAGATTCTCCAGGTGTCGGTCCTGACCGCGCGGACCTGGCCCGTATCCGCCCCCACATACACGTGCGTGCTACCATCGAGAGTTACCCGCCACGCTGGCAAGGGCCCACGAAACTCTGGGGAGGTCCCTTCGACCTGCTCGACCGCGACCGAAGGATTAGCCGTTCCCTTCCAACTCCGTAGCGCAATCGCGGCTGCAGCATCCTTGCCGATCGGCGGTAAGCGATTGGCTGTATAGGGATCGACAAGCGCGGATTTACCGCCGCCCGTGACCTCTGCCGTCAGGCGCCCCCCCTGAATCCGGAACGTCACCGCTTCCACCGGCCCCTGCGCAGCTGCGACCACGTCCTCCAGTGGTCGGACCCCTTGAACTTTGCCCAGGACTTCGTGGCCAGTACGATTGACCAGGTGCTCCCCTCTGACCACCTCAATTGGCAGAACACTCATCACCAGCCCGCTGGTCATCCAGATCAGAACCTGCAGACCTACGATCAAAGCAAACCACTTGTGCAAGCGGCTGGCCGCAAGATGGATTTTTGTCTTAACGGATCTCATTTGCAAAGTTTGTCCCGGCGTCGACGCTGGTTTCAGATCGCGGTTCGATTAAGCCGCAGTGCGTTGGTCACGACGCTGACCGAAGAGAGGGCCATGGCCGCCGCCGCGATCATCGGCGAGAGCATGATGCCGAAAACAGGGTAAAGCAGGCCCGCGGCGACCGGTACACCCGCCGCATTGTAGATGAACGCGAAGACCAAGTTCTGCCTGATGTTGGACATAGTCGCCTGGCTGAGGCGGCGCGCTCGAACGATCCCGGTCAGATCGCCCTTGAGCAGGGTCACGCCGGCGCTTTCGATCGCGACATCGGTCCCAGAGCCCATCGCAATGCCGACATCCGCCGCTGCAAGGGCGGGAGCATCATTCACGCCGTCACCCGCCATGGCCACCACCCGGCCCTCGCGCTTGAGCCGGGCAACAACGGCGCTCTTCTGATCGGGCAGGACGTCGGCCTCAATCTCGTCGATGCCCAGCCTACGGGCGACGGCTTCGGCGGTCGTGCGATTGTCGCCGGTTAGCATGACGACACGGATGCCCTCACGCCGCAACGCTTCGAGCGCTTCGGGCGTGGTCAGCTTGACCGGATCGGCGATGGCGATAGCACCGCCGGCCTGCCCGTCGATCCCCACGAAAATGGCGGTCGCGCCTTCGCGGCGCAGCTCGTCGGCAGCCGAGGCGAGCGGCGCGGTATCAATATTTTGCTCAGTCAGGAACCGGGCATTGCCAAGCACGATCCGCTTGCCTTCGACCGTTCCCATGGCGCCGCGACCTGTCGGAGAGTCGAAGTCGCTGACGGGCAACAGCGCGACGTTTCGGGCCTTTGCAGCCTCGACGATGGCGAGCGCGAGGGGGTGCTCGGAAGACTGTTCGACGGCGGCCGAGAAGCGCAGCACGTCGTCCTCGCTGTAACCTGTCACAGGCACGATCGCTGTAACCGCGGGATGGCCTTGGGTGAGCGTGCCGGTTTTGTCCACGACCAGCGTATCGACTTTCTCCATGTGCTCGAGCGCTTCGGCATTCTTGATCAGAACGCCAAGCCCGGCTCCGCGGCCTACACCCACCATGATTGACATGGGCGTGGCCAGACCCAGTGCACAGGGGCAGGCAATGATCAGCACGGCGACAGCTGAGACCAGCCCGTAAGCGAAGCGCGGCTCAGGACCCCAGATCGCCCACCCCAAAAAGGCCAGAACGGCGATAGCCATCACCACTGGAACGAACCATCCCGACACCTGGTCGGCCATCCGCTGGATCGGCGCGCGAGAGCGCTGCGCTTCAGCCACCATCTGGACGATCCGCGCAAGCATGGTGTCGCGGCCGACCTTTGTTGCAGCAATCACCAGCGCGCCGGTCTGGTTGAGCGTGCCGCCGATGACGGTGTCGCCCTTGGTCTTGGTGACAGGCATGGACTCGCCGGTGACCATCGATTCGTCGAGCGACGAGCGGCCGTCCTCGACAGTGCCATCGACTGGCACCTTTTCACCGGGACGGACCCGCAGGCGATCGCCGACGGCAATTGCCTCTAGCCCTACCTCTTCGTCGCTGCCGTCAGACCGCAGACGCCGCGCGGTTTTCGGCGCAAGGCCGAGCAGCGCTTTGATCGCGCCTGAGGTCCGTTCGCGCGCCCGAAGTTCAAGTACCTGGCCAAGGAGCACCAGCACGGTGATGACCGCAGCAGCCTCGAAATAGACCGCCACGCTGCCATCGGAATTGCGGAAGGCCGGCGGGAATAGACCGGGGGCAAGCGCTGCGACCATGCTGTAGCCCCAGGCAACCCCGGTGCCCATCGCGATGAGCGTGAACATGTTGAGGTTCCGCGTCCTGAGCGACGCCCAGCCCCTCTCGAAAAACGGCCAGCCAGCCCAGAGCACCACCGGCGTGGACAACACCAGTTGAATCCACGTTGACAGTCGCATCGGCACGAGATGGTGGATCGCGGGGAGCAGGTGCCCACCCATTTCGAGGAGGAATACCGGCAACGCGAGCGCGAGGCCGATCGAGAAGCGCCGGGTCATATCGACCAGTTCAGGGCTCGGGCCGCTGTCGAGGCCCACCTCGGCCGGTTCGAGCGCCATGCCGCAGATCGGGCAGGCGCCGGGGTGATCCTGCCGCACTTCGGGATGCATGGGGCAGGTCCAGATCGTTCCCGACGGCGCTTCGACCGGTGCCTGCGGGGTCAGATACTGCTCGGGATCCGCGACGAACTTGGTTCGGCACTTGGCGCTGCAGAAATGGTACTCGCGGCCGGCATGGGTCACGTGGTGCGGGCTCGTCGCCGGATCGACCTTCATGCCGCATACGGGATCGAGGAAAATGCCCTCCATTTCGCCTTTCGGGCGGCCCTTGCCCTGCGAGTGATGGCAGTCCGAATGATCATGGGTCATTTTGCAAGCCTGCCTTAAGCTATTCAGTAGAGAGGAGGTTACTGGATCGATGGGAACGGCGCCAAGGTTCCGAGCCAAGCCACCAAGAACAATATCACAACGCCTGCGGTCAATTCGAGAATAATGCTACGTCGCAAGTTCTCAATCGCAGACCCTTCCTCACGCCTTTTCAAAGCATCTCGAAGTGCGGGGGTGAGGCGGAACCTATTGAGCGATGCCAATCCCAGCATGACAGCGAAAAGAATAAGCTTAAGGATCAACAGTTGGGCATAAGGGGCGAAGAGGGCGTCGCGCAGACTACCTTCTTTCAGGATGTACCAGCCATTCGTCAAACCGGTTAAAATTAGAACCGAGACCAGAACCGAGCCTGTGGCCGCAAAGTTTGCAAGCGCTCTGTAGGTCGCGCTTGCCGCTGAATCTTGACGCCGACGCACTGCGTTCAGCATCGAGAGAAATCCTAGCAAGGCACCGATCCACGCTGCGGCTGCAATTAGGTGAATTATGTCTGCGACCAGATGTACCCATCCTCCAGGACCATCCGTCGCCGCCCCGTGGCCAGACCAAGCCAATGTCCCAAGTGCGACTGCACCGGCCATTGCCTGCAAAAACCATCCAGCCGAATGTCTGGCGAGCGCTGCGGCAGCTAGTATCGCTGCTGCCAATATTGCAAAAAGCCGTACTTTCAGCGCCAAACCAAGCGAAGTCTGATCCAGCAGCGAACTAACAATAGTGGCATCGACATCGAAGAGCGTCGATCCAGTCATCGTCGCAACCTGCATGGCGAAACCGAGCACGGACAAGCACATTGCACAAAGCGCTAGAACCAGGACGATCCATGCTTGGGGCACACTTGCGTTCGGGAGATCATCGGACCTGGAGAGGCGCGCGAAAATTGGCAAGCCCGTGACAAGCGC
This sequence comes from Novosphingobium umbonatum, assembly GCF_004005905.1. Classification (GTDB taxonomy): domain Bacteria; phylum Pseudomonadota; class Alphaproteobacteria; order Sphingomonadales; family Sphingomonadaceae; genus Novosphingobium; species Novosphingobium umbonatum. The sequence goes on along the minus strand of NZ_SACO01000007.1, from coordinate 6,351 downwards.
CAGACTGAGATAGAGCACCCAGCGCAGGCCAATGATCTCCCAATCTGCCATTTGTCAGCGAACCGTGAACGTGGTGGTCCCGGTGATGCGGTGCGTGTCGCTCGATACGACATGCCATTGCACGCTGTAGGTGCCAGCCATCAGCGGTCGACCAAAGGTGGCCATCAACGTCTTGCCATCTTCGCTGACCGTCGTCTTGTACCCGCTCATCTTCATCGTGTGATTTGGCATACCGGGCATACCAGTCATGGTGACCTCCATGCCTGAAACAGCTGCGACAAGCTGCTCACTGAAAGTGAAAGCGATTCGATTGGTCGGCGCAACAACCGCCTTGTCATCGGGCGCCGCCGTCACAAGTCGGGGATGAGCCAATGCGGGAGTGGCAATCACGGCAGTCGCGACGAGAGCGCCGGCAACGAAGTTTCTTATATTGAGCATGAATGTCTCCATCAGGGCTACAGGGAAGCGTGTATCCAGAATACGCACGCCTCTGTCGCACCCCTCAAAAAAATTTACGTCGGGCTGGTGAGGGTTTTTGAGCTTTGCTGCGTATTAGACGGTGGATATGGGAGACCGGCCATGACAGACCTTGATCAACTTCTTGGACTACTGCGTGACGAGCCAGTGCACCCGCGCCTCGCGCTGATTGATGATGCAGTCATGGCCGAGCTTGCTCGGCGTAAAGCTATCGCGCCTATCAGCCTGGGCGGTTTAGGGCTCGCAGCCGTCGCTGCTCTGTTATTCGGTTTGGGTGGTACTATGATCTCCGGCGTGCCTGCCGTTGCGGCGCCGATCTCACCACTTGGCGTGCCTGCAGCGCTCGCGCCATCCACTTTGCTGACGCGTTGATATGGCTTGGCGCAAGACCCTCGTTTTCGCAATTGTTGCGTTCGCGTTTGGGATGATCGGAGCTCTTGTCGGACAGACGTTGATCCGCTCGGGAACGCCCGAAAGCGAGCTTCACGATCTACTCCACCACCAACTCAACCTCGACGCAAAGCAGCAAGCGCAGATCGACGTCATTGAACAACGTTTTGCAGTCCGCCGCCGGGCATTGGAACTCGAACTACGTGCGGACAATGCGCACCTGGCTGACGCAATCCAAGCCGAGCACGGGTACGGGCCCCGGGTGTCAGATGCTATCGATAGGTCCCATGTCGCGATGGGACAGATGCAAAAGGAAACCCTTGAGCACATCTTCGCGATGCGCTCGGTGCTGACAACAGAGCAATCGGCGAAATTTGACAAAGAGATCGTCAATGCGCTCACAGGGAAGGATCGGTGACGCTCCAGGTCGCTGACTTAGATGATCGGGATCTGGCTTCTCTCGCGAGTGGCGGAAATCACGTAGCGTCGACAGAATTGGTGCGCCGCCATCGCGACTGGGTTTATCGGCTGATACGCTCGCAAATTGGCGATCCAGACGAGAGTCTGGATGTGACCCAGGCCAGCTTCGTAGCGGCTTTTGGAGCACTGGAGCGTTTTGATCGAGCTCGGCCATTCAAGCACTGGCTCGCGCGAATTGCATTAAATAAATGCAAGGACTGGAAACGGCGTGCGCTAGCCAGACGCTTTTTTTCTGCTGCTGCGCCATTGGCGGAGGTCGAAAACGTGGCAGACCAGACGCCCGGAGTTGAAGCCGTCAGTGCGGACAAGTCTGAACTGCGACGAACTCTTCGCGCGATTTCGGAACTACCGACGTCACTACGTGAGCCGCTCGTGCTCCGCACGATTGACGAACATTCGCAGGCCGACACAGCCAAAATTCTGGGGATCACTGAAAAGGCTGTAGAGGCGCGTGTCCGCCGGGCGCGCGCACGCCTTGCCGAGAAACTCAAAAAACTTTGAGGGGTTGAGCATCGGACTGCGTATTCATTCGCAGCCCCCCCGATCTCAGAGGTTTTTACGCCCCCATGAAAGCTACCGTTGGACGTCGAGAAATACTGCGCGGATCCGCCCTGATCGGTGGCAGTTTGGCGTTGTCATCCTTCTTCCCGACCTGGGCGCGCACCGTGTCAAGCGGAATTACCGCTCCTTTGCCGACAGTTAGCGGACAAGACATCGACCTTACCATTGCCCGCCAGTCGATGATGATTGACGGAAAGACGTTTCAGGCGATCGGCGTGAATGGCACAGTCCCTGCCCCGTTGATCCGCCTGCGTGAAGGGCAGCGGGTCCGGTTGAGGGTCAACAATCGCCTTGATGAGGACAGCTCAATTCATTGGCACGGGCTCCTGGTTCCCCCCGAACACGACGGCGTGCCTGGGGTGTCGTTCCCGGGCATCCGGCCGGGGGACAGTTACCTCTACGAGTTCGACGTAAAGCAGAACGGCACTTACTGGTATCACAGTCATTCGGGGATGCAGGAGCAAGAGGGGCATTACGGGCCCATCGTCATTGATCCAGCAGGACCAGATCCAGTCCAATATGACCGGGAACATGTGATTGTTCTTGCGGACCACAGCCCTCTTTCACCCGCCGCAATTTTCCGGCGACTCAAGGTGAATCCCGGCCACTTCAACTTTCAGCGCCAAACGCTTTCCGGTCTACTGGCCCGACGCGATCAACCTCTCAAGGAGCGGCTCGACTGGGGCAAGATGCGAATGGATCCCGCTGACGTCTCTGACGTCACAGGTTCTACCTATACGTTCCTGGTGAACGGTCACGGGCCGCAGGATAACTGGACCGCCTTGTTCTCACCCGGCGAGCGAGTGAGGCTCCGGATCATCAATGCCTCAGCGATGACTACCTTCAACGTGCGCATTCCTGGACTGACGCTACAAGTCGTGCAGGCCGATGGGCAGAACGTAAGGCCCCTCGATGTGGACGAATTCCAGATTGGCGTCGCGGAAACCTACGATCTTGTAGTCCGTCCCGCTGATGCAGCCTACACATTCGTGGCTGAAGCGGTGGATCGCTCGGGCATGGCGCGGGCCACTTTGGCGCCTCGCCCAGGAATGTTGGCGGCAGTTCCGGAACTGCGAAAACGCCCTCTCGCTACCATGAAAGACATGGGCATGGACATGCCGGGAATGGAAGGCATGAACATGAGCGGACGTGGCGTCGATCCGAGCGCTGAGCAAAACGCCTCTTCTCGCCTTGGCGGGTCGGCCAATGCGGCAACGGCCACATCGACAAACGGTAAGACCCCCGCCGGAGGCATGGCTGAAATGGGACATTCCGAGATGGCCGGGATGGATCATGGCTCGATGCAGGAGATGGGTGCCTCGTCCTCCGCCGCCACTGGTCATTCAGGCCATCAAATGGGTTCCATGAAGATGCGGGATTTCGGCAACGCGCCGCAGGTGAGGCGCGATCCCGGGGTCCAGACCATCTCGCCTATGCCCGTCGATCGGATGGGGGATCCTGGTCAGGGCCTAGAGGAGGTTGGGCACAAGGTTCTCGTTTACAAGGACCTCGTCTCTTTGGAACGCAATCCTGATGTCAGGGCACCGTCGCGCAGTCTCGACATTCATCTAACCGGCAACATGGAGCGCTTCATGTGGTCGTTCGACGGACAAAAGATGTCGGCCGTACACGACCCTATTCCCTTCACGGAAGGCGAGCGGGTTCGGATAAACCTCATCAACGATACGATGATGGCACATCCAATTCATATTCATGGGCACTTTTTCGAGCTTGTCACAGGGCATGGAGATCACTCGCCGCGCAAACATACAGTGATCGTCCAGCCTGGCGGAATAGCAACGTGGGACTTTACAGCTGACGCTGTTGGAGATTGGGCGTTCCACTGCCATCTTCTCTATCACATGCATGCCGGCATGATGCGGGTGGTCAGCGTACGTCCTAAAGGGGCAGCCGCATGAGCCCGCTTCGGACCGCGCTCCTCGGATCGGCACTGGGAATCTCGACATCGGTTTGGGCCCAGGATCACTCAATGCACAACATGCCGGGCATGGAGATGCCTGCCCCAAAAAAAGTCAAGCGAGCGGAAACTCGTAAATCGACAACCGCACCTGCGGCCCCTGAGAAACCCGAGGCGGCACCTGCTCCCGCAGCTTTACCTGCGACCGTGGTGCCCGATCACAGCACTATGGACCACGGTTCCATGGACCATGGCTCGATGGATGGCATGCAAATGCGGGACCAGGAGGCAGTCGCGTCACAAGGCGATATTGCCGTCAGCGGTACGGATCAACCGGCAGGAAGTGCGTCCCCGCCGCCTGCGCCGATGGATCATTTCGCTGACCGCAAGTTCCCTGCTGCCGAAATGGCCAAGGCCCACGCCGAAATGATGCAGGAGAGTGGAGGCCAGACGTTTGGCGCAGCCATTCTCAACATCGCGGAATTCCAGGCACACCGCGGTCGCGACGGCTATCGCTGGGACGGCGAGGCCTTCTATGGCGGCGACATCAATCGCCTGTGGGTCAAGAGCGAAGGCGAAGGCGAGCTCCGTCGTGGCCTTGATAGCGGAGAAGTGCAACTCCTCTACAGCCGCGCCATCGACCCCTACTTCAATCTACAGGTCGGCGTCCGCCAGGACATTGGACCAGCGCCGCGGCGTACTTACGCGACGATTGGTTTCGAGGGTCTCGCTCCAGGAATGTTTGAAGTCGAGGGCGCGCTGTTCTTGTCCAACAAAGGCGATCTGATCGGTCGTGTTGAGGGATATTACGACCAGCGCATCACGCAGCGCCTTATCTTGCAGCCGCGTGTCGAAGTGAACTTCTCTGCACAGGACATACCGGAGAACGCGATCGGCTCCGGTATATCCAATGTCGAACTCGGGGCACGGCTCAGGTACGAATTCTCGCGGCAATTTGCACCGTACATCGGCGTTTCATACTACCGAAAGCTCGGAGACACGGCCCGCCTTGCACGTGCGGCAGGCGAGGACATTCACGCGACAAGCTTCGTGGCGGGGGTCCGGTTCTGGTTTTAGTTAAATAGCAAGGTAAGGGGGGCATGGAAGAGATCGCTGGCGATAGGATGGAGCACGGGGCATTAGCGCAACTTGCGTTTGCGCAGTCGTCCAAGCATGTTCAGTTGCTTCTCGACCCCGTCGGCACCGTACTCGCAATCAACGAAGAGATTTGGCGAGCTGAACAATGGACGCCTTCCGACTGCATTGGTCATTCGCATGCTCTGTTCTATTCAGCTGACGAGGTCGCCCAGGGGCTGCCGGCGGCAGATCTGGAGACTGCTGCCCTAATCGGTGCGCATGAGCGAGAATTGTGGCGCCTGCGTCGATCGGGCACGGAATACCTGGCTCGAACGACGATTACGGCCTTGCGAGAAGATGGCCACCTGCGCGGATTCCATGTCATTGCCAGGGATATCACCGACGAGGCTGCTGTACGAACGGCAAACGACACGAGAGAACAGCACCTCCAATCGATCCTGGATACCGTGCCTGACGCGATGATCGTGATCGATGAACTGGGCCAGATCCTGTCATTCAGTGCGGCGGCCCAGCGGCTCTTCGGGTATGACGAAGACGAGGTCGTGGGTCGCAATGTGCATTGCCTCATGCCCTCACCTGATCGAGAGCGGCACGACGACTACATCAGGCACTACCGCAATGGCGGCGATCGCCGAATTATTGGCATTGGGCGCACCGTCACCGCGCGGCGCCGCGATGGCACTGACTTTCCAATCCAGCTGTCAGTAGGTGAAGCTGGGCATGATGGAGACAGGGTATTCACTGGGTTCATTCGCGATCTGAGTCAGCAGGAACGTGACGACCTTAAAATGCGCGAGTTGCAGGCGGAGTTGGTTCACGTTTCCCGCCTGAGCGCGATGGGCACCATGGCGTCGACGCTGGCTCACGAACTGAACCAGCCCTTGACGGCCGTCGCCAACTACCTGGAAGAAACGCGCGACATCATTGCAGAACCCGGTGAGTTGCCACTTGAAATAGTGAAGGAAGCTCTTTCCGAAGCGGCGAAGGAGGTGTTTCGCGCTGGCTTCATCGTGCGGCGCTTGCGTGAATTTGTCGCGCGCGGCGAGGTGAACAAGAGCGTCGAGAATGTACCGCAGATCATAGACGACGCCGCGCACTTGGCACTGGTTGGCGCGCGCGAGCGCGGCATTCGGACGCTGCTCGATCTCGATCCCAAGGCCAAACACGTCCTCGCCGACAAAGTCCAAGTGCAACAGGTGCTGGTCAATCTCATGAGTGTTCGGCGTCAGCACCTATGGCCCAGAAAAGGGGTTGCGGATAATGGAGGGATTGGGTCTCGTCGTAGTGACGTAAGGAACGCAGATGAGACCCAATCCCTCCAGCCCAAAATCGGCTGCCAAGCTCGCGAAGAAGCCTGCCGAGGCCGTGGTGAAAGATATTCGCCGCGCCACACGCCGGCATTTCTCGGCTGAAGACAAGATAAGGAT
>NZ_SACO01000079.1 GCF_004005905.1 Novosphingobium umbonatum | reverse complement strand
CCTGTCGGATCCTCGACAAGGCTGCCTCCCGTCCATACCGTTTTTCCGGAGGCACGCTGACGGTGGACCTGTCGAGCTTGAACGAGGTTGAGCGATCCACTGTTATCGACGCCGGGATTTTCTCGGATGAGATCATGCAGGCGCTGCAGGAGCGCGCGGCGCGGGACAAGGCCGCCGACGATTTGAAAACCACCCAGGCGCTGGCCCTCAGTTTGCAACAGGCTCAAGCTGCTGCAAAGGCGCAGGCGATGGCCG
>NZ_SACO01000078.1 GCF_004005905.1 Novosphingobium umbonatum | reverse complement strand
CACTGCTGCCGATGATCAGCAATCGCCGCAGTGTACGCTCACCCATCTTGGATGTTCGCTCCAGTTTAGTTTTCCAGCTTGTAGATTTCTGTAGAGGTGTAAGACCAAGCCAGGCGGCAAAGGCACGTCCTCGTTTGAATGTGGCTGCTGCAGGTGCGAGTGCCGCGATCGCTGTGGCGGCTATTGGTCCAATGCCGGGGATGGTCATCAGCCGACGAGCGACTTCATCTTCACGGGCTCGCCGCGCAATTTCCT
>NZ_SACO01000077.1 GCF_004005905.1 Novosphingobium umbonatum | reverse complement strand
AGGAAATTGCGCGGCGAGCCCGTGAAGATGAAGTCGCTCGTCGGCTGATGACCATCCCCGGCATTGGACCAATAGCCGCCACAGCGATCGCGGCACTCGCACCTGCAGCAGCCACATTCAAACGAGGGCGTGCCTTTGCCGCCTGGCTTGGTCTTACACCTCTACAGAAATCTACAAGCTGGAAAACTAAACTGGAGCGAACATCCAAGATGGGTGAGCGTACACTGCGGCGATTGCTGATCATCGGCAGCAGTG
>NZ_SACO01000076.1 GCF_004005905.1 Novosphingobium umbonatum | reverse complement strand
CTTTGGGCTGCGGGACTGCAACAGTCATGTAACCGAACGGCGGGGTTTGGCCGTTCCAATTGCCCTGCTTCGCATTCGCTAGCATCGTCCGCGTCACGTGTTTTTGAATTTCTGCGGATTGATATTCATCAAACAGCGACAACATGCCAATAGCGAGGTCGGATGCAGGGTCATCGCCAAACGCTTGCGTGATTGAGACAATTTTCACCTTGAAGCGGTGAAGTTGCCCTTTGTACTGAAAGAAATGCATAGCAT
>NZ_SACO01000075.1 GCF_004005905.1 Novosphingobium umbonatum | reverse complement strand
CCCCCCCCCCCCCCCCCCCCCCCCCCCCCCCCCCCCCCCCCCCCCCCCCCCCCCCCCCCCCCCCCCCCCCCCCCCCCCCCCCCCCCCCCCCCCCCCCCCCCCCCCCCCCCCCCCCCCCCCCCCCCCCGCCCCCCCCCCCCCCCCCCCCCCCCCCCCCCCCCCCCCCCCCCCCCCCCCCCCCCCCCCCCCCCCCCCCCCCCCCCCCCCCCCCCCCCCCCCCCCCCCCCCCCCCCCCCCCCCCCCCCCCCCCCCCCC
>NZ_SACO01000074.1 GCF_004005905.1 Novosphingobium umbonatum | reverse complement strand
GCCATTGCACTCTAACAGACGGTTTCCAACCGTCCTGAGCCTACCATCGCGCGCCTCCGTTACTCTTTAGGAGGCGACCGCCCCAGTCAAACTACCCGCCACAGAGGGTCCCCGAACCGGATAACGGCCCTGGGTTAGACATCAGAAAACAACAGGGTGGTATTTCACCTATGGCTCCACACCAGCTGGCGCCGGTGCTTCATAGCCTCCCACCTATGCTACACAATTCTTTCCTAATGCCACTCTGAAGCTGCA
>NZ_SACO01000073.1 GCF_004005905.1 Novosphingobium umbonatum | reverse complement strand
GCCATTGCACTCTAACAGACGGTTTCCAACCGTCCTGAGCCTACCATCGCGCGCCTCCGTTACTCTTTAGGAGGCGACCGCCCCAGTCAAACTACCCGCCACAGAGGGTCCCCGAACCGGATAACGGTCCTGGGTTAGACATCAGAAAACAACAGGGTGGTATTTCACCTATGGCTCCACACCAGCTGGCGCCGGTGCTTCATAGCCTCCCACCTATGCTACACAATTCTTTCCTAATGCCACTCTGAAGCTGCA
>NZ_SACO01000072.1 GCF_004005905.1 Novosphingobium umbonatum | reverse complement strand
CTTCGCGTTCAGCCATCTCAGCCTTGAGCAACTGGGACAGCATAGGAACGGCCGCGTCGAAGGCAGGTGCGCCTTGCTCGATCAGATCGCCGACAGCCTGAGCCATGCCATACATTTTAAGGCCACGTAGCATCACGACCACGGCGGCGCTGGCGGGGTCATGACGCATGACGCATCTCCCTCAGCGTGTCGTAGCGCCCCACATCGGCTTTGGGCTCTTTGCCAAGGCGCAGGGCCTGCGGCGCATCGATGGGAGGAGCCGGTGGCGC
>NZ_SACO01000071.1 GCF_004005905.1 Novosphingobium umbonatum | reverse complement strand
GGCAGAAAACTTCCTCCCACAGAAGTTTTTCTGAAATTTGAATGGTTAAGGGGCCTTAGCTCAGCTGGGAGAGCGCCTGCATGGCATGCAGGAGGTCAGCGGTTCGATCCCGCTAGGCTCCACCATTCGAAGTTACAATGATCGGGGCCTTAGCTCAGCTGGGAGAGCGCCTGCATGGCATGCAGGAGGTCAGCGGTTCGATCCCGCTAGGCTCCACCATTGTTTTACAGATCTGTTGATCTTTCGCTGGAAAGATTGCAGAGGCGACGT
>NZ_SACO01000070.1 GCF_004005905.1 Novosphingobium umbonatum | reverse complement strand
CCGTGGTTTCGCAATCTACCAACGCGACCGCCATGAAGGGCGGGCGGGGATCTGCCGCCAGAGGAAACTGGTCCAGCCTGTTAACGCGGCGCAGAATAATGGTATCGCATTCAGGAGCCAGCGCGCCCTTGCTTGCGGGCTGATTAAGAATGATATCCTTTTTCATAGAAATGCCTTCTCGATTGTCATTTGAGATGACCAATGAGGTATTTTCCAAAATATCCCATCGGCCCAAAGGCCAATCCAGAATGGTACTTTGTCTGCTAAATCGTAATAGGAATG
>NZ_SACO01000006.1 GCF_004005905.1 Novosphingobium umbonatum | reverse complement strand
ACTAACCTCCTGACTGGTGTCGCTGTCTGCGGTTGCGGCGGCGATGGCTGCGGAGGTGGCATGACCACTGCCACAGGCAAAAGTGGCCAATACCGTTATTATGCCTGCAGTCGCCGTGCGACCGCAGGAACGACTGAATGTCGCGGTCGCCGAATCCCCATGGAAAAGCTCGACGACATCGTCGTCAAGGCGGTATCAAAACATGTTTTACAGCCCGACCGGTTAAGCACGCTCCTGAAGACATGGTTGGACAGGAGTCAAGATGCTCAAGCGAACCGGCGCGACCAATTAAAACAGCTGCGGACTAAGATGACCAATCTTGATGGTGAACACGCGAATGTCATCAAGCTTGTGAGGAACGGTATTTGCCAAGCTGACGATCCGCAAATCGCTATAGAGATTAACAATATCGCCGCTCAAAAGCGCGCGATTGCAATCGACATCGAGAGACTGGAACGGCAATTGGCCGACGGTGACCGCCGCATCACGCCGGAAATCATCCACAAGTTCGGTGAGCTAATGGTAAAAAATCTGCGTGATAAGAGCGCGCCAGCAAGGCGCGATTACGTCCGGCTGCTCGTCGACCGAGTCGAGGTGGGCACGACCGAAATTCGAATCTGCGGATCTAAATCGCGACTATCAAAAGCCGCCATGGGAACACCACCACATTTGGTGCCCAAAGCTGAACGTGAATGGTGCACCCGACTGGATTCGAACCAGTGGCCTTCGCCTTCGGAGGGCTAAGGATGGCACTTTCACCCCATATCATCGCCTTGCATAAACCAATAAAAACGCCGGTTTTCCTAGACCTTCTCTTGCAGCCTGTTGCTTGCACTTGCGCCCCATTTCATGCTTGGTGCTAGGATGGTGCTAGGACAGAAGAAGCGGAGGTTCGGAAATGACCGATGGAAAGCGGGCAGAGCGACTAACGAAACGAACCGTTGATGCCGCTCAACCAGCTGAGCGGCGCTATATCATTTGGGATGTAGACCTCAAGGGATTTGGCCTGCGGGTGTTCCCGAGCGGGGCCAAGTCCTTCATTGCTTTCTATCGGGCTGGAACAGGCCGCAAGGCTCCTATGCGTGAATACGCGATAGGGAAGTTTGGCACACTCACGCCAGAGCAAGCGAGGGCCGAGGCTGAGCGCCTATTGAGCGCGGCGCGTCTTGGCGCTGATCCCCAAGCGGACAAGGCAAGGCTGCAACGCGAAATGACCGTGGCCGAACTATGCGACCTCTATTTGGCCGAGGGCACAGCCACCAAAAAGGCCAGCACCTTGGTCTCTGATCGGGGCCGGATTGAAATTCACATAAAGCCCTTGCTGGGCAAAAAGCCGGTTTCGTCTGTTACCTCTGGTGATGTTGAACGCTTCATGCGCGATGTTGCCGAGGGCAAGACCGCCAAGCCACCCGAAAAGCTGCGCAAGCAAGTGATCCGCCACGTTCGGGGCGGCAAAGGCACGGCAACGCGAACGGTTGGGCTATTGGGCGGGATTTTCAGCTTTGCGGTTCGGCACAAGCTGCGGCCTGACAATCCGGTGCGTGGTGTCACCCGCTATAAGGATGGGCGATGCGAACGCTTCCTGTCTGCCAAGGAACTGGGCAAGCTGGGCGAGGCTATCACCAAGGCAGGAGCCGAGGGCAGCAACAGACTTGGGCTGGCCGTCATTCGCCTGCTTATCACCACAGGAGCGCGCAAGGGTGAAATTGAAGGCCTGCGCTGGGATGAGGTGGACTTTGACCGCTCTGCCCTGCGGCTGAAAGACAGCAAGACAGGGGCCAAGGTGATTGCCATTGGCGCGCCTGCGCTGGCCGTGTTGTCCGAAGTGAAGGCATGGGCCAAGGAAGCGCAACAAGAGGCCGAGGCCAAGGCAAAGGCTGATGGCCAGCCGAAGCCAGTCCCGTCGCCTTGGGTGTTCCCCGCTGGGCGGGGCAGCGATAGCCATTGGACAGGAACGCCTAAGCTATGGGCCAAGGTGAGCGAATCGGCAGGGCTGGGCGATGTGCGCCTGCATGATCTGCGGCACACTTACGCAAGCCTAGCAGTCGGCGCGGCTGGCGGTGGTCAATCTCTGGCAGTAATCGGCAAACTGTTAGGCCATGCCGATGTGCGAACCACAGCGCGCTATGCCCATTTGGCCGATGATCCGCTGCGACAGGCAGCCGATAGGATTGCACAGGCCGCAGCCGCAGGGCTGGCGGGGCAGTCTGCCGAGGTTGTGCCTATCGGTAAGGGGCAGCGCAGCCGCAAGGCATGATGCGCGGGGGGAGAGGGTGAAGGGAGCCACACGCGCGCGGCATTTCATGGCATCCAGCGGGCGCGGTGGCGGGCCATAGGGGGGGTAGGTAAAACTTGGGCGGGGGGGGTGTCAGGACACCGGCAACAGCCCCATTCAGGGATTTTTTTCGGCTCTGGGCGAGTTTCATTTGAAGGGCAGTCGGTGAGGCCTGCAACAGGTTCAAGCATGACTGCCGATGCCTTCGCCCGTCAACGCGCTGGATCTTGTTCTTGCCAGCGCCGCGCCTGCCCGATCTGGCCCCTAATCGCCGCAGGGTTTCGCCCTTGCTGAAATGCCTGATTTTTGGCCGAGTTTTTCCCTGTCCTGTGCTGGCGCAGCGGGGAGCCTTGTTTATATTGGGAACAATGGGAACATGGGAACACACACCACATAAAGCGCAATCTGCCGAGGTTTTGCGCCTTACAGGACTGTTCCCAAGCCTATTGCTGTCCTTGGGATCATTGGGAACAGATTTAGGCCGATGCAAAGGCCATTTTCCCCGCGCTTGTGGTGCCCCGCCCTGCCCGCTTTCCGGAGGCTTTCGCTATGCCTAGGGCTTCTTGGGGCGCTGATCTGCCCGAAATCAACCATTCCCGCGATGCGCGGGCGCAGTTTGAAAAGCATTGCGCGCCTGCCCGCTGGTCTGACTTCAACGCTATCTTACATGGCATCCGCCTGCAAATGGTGGAGCCAGAGGCGGCGGGCCTGCAAAAGAGGCTGGCCTATTTCATCATAGCAGTGGATCGGCAACGCGCTGAATTGAAGGCCCTGGAAAGGCCCTTGCGCGATGCCTTGGCTTCGGCGGCGGGTGGCGATGGGCCATTAGCGCAAATCCTGCGGGAGCAAGATAAGGGGGCCGCCCAAATCGCCGGATGGGCCGAAATGGCGCGGCGCGAAGTCGAGGGGAGCAACGGCAGGAAGGCCGAGTTGAAACATAGTCTGGCCGTAGCGCTTGCCCGAATGCTGGCCGAGGCGGGATTGACGTTAGAGAGAGACAAGGGGAAGCCATGGCCCGTTGTCTATGGTCTCGCGCTTGATGCCTTGGGCGTGAAAGACTCGGCTGAAAAGAACACGCTCGCTCGCGCCTATAAGGCCTGCTGCTTAAATGGCTGGTGGTCCAGCGAAGGCCGCTGGATTCCGCGCTAATGCTTTTCGGGACGGAATAGGCTCTTTTCAAAACCCATTCCGTCCCCGCCTCTTGATGACCTCCGCCTGATTGCCGTTATTTGAATGGGCCTCCCAATGAAACAGGAGGCTGCATTGGAATCGCAAAATCACTTGATGAAAACAGAGGAAGCGGGCCGCTATCTTGGTCTTTCCTCTTCTCTTTTGAATAAGCTGCGCCTCACGGGCGGCGGGCCGGTTTTCGTCCGGCTGGCGGGCCGCGCTATTCGCTATCGTAAAGCCGATCTGGACGCTTGGGTAAATGCTTCGGTGATGGCTAGCACCTCGGCCTATCCTGAAAGCACGGGGGCCGCAGCATGATGGCCGCTTATGATAGTGGCCAGCCGGAAAAGTCGCGGCGGGTGGACTTCGGCGCAATCAATCGGGCAGCGCTAAATAATGCTGTGGGCGTGGTGCGCGGACTTCTGCCAGATGGCCGATTGGAAGGGCATGAATATGCCTTCCGCAACCCGCTGCGGCCTGACAAGCGGCTGGGAAGCGCCAAGGTCAATGTCACAACCGGACGATGGGCAGACTTTGCAACAGGCGATGGTGGGGGTGATCTGGTGAGCCTCGCCGCATTTGTGTCCGGCCTGCCGCAGCGGGAAGCCGCTATTCGGCTGGCGCAATCCTTGGGGGTGTCGCCATGGGCATGAGTGATAAAGAGGCGATGCAGGGCCAAGACCCATTCGCGGGCATAACCCGCGCCATTGCCGAAGGTGGCAACGCAGACACAGGCGACAAGGCGGCCTTCAAAAGCAAGGCCACCAGCAAGTGCGCGGGCGACTGGGTGGATGTTGTGCCCGATGATGCGCCTAGCCCTCGGTCATCGCATAACACCCATGGCAGGCCTTCACAGGTTTGGTCCTATTGGGACTGCGCGGGGCGATTGATCCACTATGTTTGCCGCTTCGACAAGGCAGACGGGGCCAAGGAAATCATTCCGCTAACCCTGTGGCGTGAGGCAGGGCGGTTATCATGGCGATGGAAGGCCGCCCCTGTGCCGCGCCCGCTCTATGGGCTGGACCGGCTGGCCGCGATGCCAGCCGCGCCGGTCCTATTGGTGGAAGGCGAAAAGGCGGCCGAGGCAGGGGCGGCGCTGTTCCCTGACTTTGCGGTGATGACGTGGAGCGGGGGCAGCAAGGCGGCGGGCAAGGCTGATTGGTCGCCTATGGCGGGGCGGCGGGTGGTGATCCTGCCCGATGCCGATGCCGTGGGGCGCGAGGCTGCCGAGGCGGTGCGCAAGCTGGCGCTGGCCGCAGGGGCGGAGGGCGTGGCGGTGGTGCCATTGCCTGCCCATTTGCCGCAGGGCTGGGATTGCGCGGATGTGTTTCCGGTGGAATTTGATCGACTGGACTTAGCTGCGGTGGTCACCGACGCTTTGGAATCCGCCAGCGCGGGCAAGCTGGAATTGCCCCATGGCTATTCGATGGAGCCAGAGGGGCTATTCTGGCAGGAGGCGGGCAAGGATGGCGAGGCGGGGCGCATGGTCCTACTATCCGATGCCTTTGAGGTGCTGGGCGAGGCGCGAGACGCTGGCGGCGGCGATTGGTCACTGATTATCCGGTTCCATGACAGGGACGGCATACGCAAAACCAAGATCATCAAGCGCTCGCAAGTGGCTTCGGAAGCGGGCGCGGTTCGGTCTGAACTGGCGGGCGATGGCCTGTTCATTGATCCTGCCAGAGGCAAGACCGAACGCTTCGCCCGCTTCCTGATGGCGGTTAAGCACAGCCGCCGGTTGACGTTGGCCGAGCGAACCGGCTGGATCGATGCGGGGCGCTTCGTGCTGCCTTCGGGTGTGATAGCGGGGCCGGATGCCGAGCCTGTGCTATTCGATGGTGCGGCCTCGGCGCTGCATTATCGCCAGAAGGGCAGCTTGGGCGGCTGGCAAAACAGTCTGGGCCAATGGGCGGTTGGCAACCGCAATCTTACCTTTGCAATCGCGCTGGCCTTTGTCGGGCCGATCATGGGTTGGCTGGGTCTGGAAGGGGGCGGCTTTCACTTTCGCGGGGCATCCTCCACCGGCAAGACCTCGCTGGCATGGGCGGCGGGATCGGTCTGGGGTGGCGGCGGTCCTTTGGGCTTTGGCGCAAGTTGGCGCGCCACCGGCAACGCGTTGGAAGGCGTGGCCTATGGTCATTCCGAAACGCTGCTGATCTTGGATGAATTGGCCTTGGTTGATCCCCAAGAGGCGGGCGCGGCGGCTTATTCGCTGGCCGCTGGACAGGGTAAGGCGCGGGCAAGGCAAGATGGCGCGTTGCGCAAGCGCTCCGAATGGCGGGTGATGATCCTAAGCACGGGTGAAATCGGGCTGGCCGATCATATGCGGGCGGCCAAGCGGGCCGAGCGCACGATGACGGGGCAAGAGTTGCGCTTGCTGGACATGGCCGCCGATGCAGGGGCCGGTTATGGCGCATGGGAAGCGCTGCATGGAATGGCCAGCCCTGCGGCCTTCTCCGATGCGATCAAGACCGCCAGCGCGGCGCATTATGGCTTTGCCGGTCCTGCCTTTGTGCGGGGCTTGGTGGGCGATCTGGCGCATTGGCGCAAAGAGGTGGAGCGGCTGGCGGCGGGTTTTGTGGCCATGGCCAAGCAAGAGGATGACAGCGGGCAAATTCATCGGGCGGCGCTGCGCTTTGGCGCGGTGGCTGCGGCGGGAGAAGTGGCGGCGAGGCTGGGCGTTGTGCCATGGCCAGCCGGAACGGCGAAGGCGGCGGCGCTGGCCTGTTTCAACCAATGGGCTATCGGTTTCGGGCGCAAGGGGATGCGTGAGGATCGGCAAGTGCTGGTGACGGTGCGCAATGCCATTCAACAGAACCTTGCCCGATTCGGCACGGTGCGGGACAGGCTGGACGATGACGAAGGCGCAGCCAGCGCAAGGGCTGGTGAGGCGCGCTCCCTGTCCAGCCTCGGCTTTGTGCATGACATTCAACCGGCCAAGACCTGCTATCTGTTCCATGATGCCGGTTGGGCCGAGATCCTGAAAGGCTTTGACCTAAAGGCGGCGGCGGAAGCGCTGACCAAGGCGGGCTATCTGGTGACAGGCGATGGCGGGCGGCCAAAGCGCAAGATCGGCACAGGACCGAACCGCAACCAGCGCTTTTTCACGGTGAGAGCAGCTATTCTGGAATATGATGAGTATGAGATCGAGGGGATTGGGGAAGGTATCGGTATTGAGCGCGGTGGCGCGCAATCGGCGACGGTTATGAAGCCGCCGCCGGGGTGGTAGGAGAGGCGGCGCCGCAAGCTGGTTCCTGAAAGGTGCTAACTTGAGCAGAATATGACGGGAAGTGACAGAAAAAGGATGATTTTCAGGGATTCTTCGTGAAAGGTGCAAGACCTAGCGCTGTAGGCTAAATCATGGGTCGTAAGGTTTGCAATGTTTAGAAACTTCTCTCTTTGCCTCGCAATTCGCATTTTTTGTATCGGCTTTATCTCCTTTCTAGCGACGGGGATCCTGAGTTTTTCGACTCCATTGTTTGCGGCGACATCGTCTGTCGCGACGTCTGCGCCCCCTATTCCGTTGGCAACGCTTTCACCTGACCCAAAAATACATGATGCAGAACGTGCTGCTGATAAAGCGGAGCTCGCGCTTGAACTCGAACGAAGTAATGACTCTCACTTCAGTAGCCTTTTTGCTTGGGTTGGCACGGCATGGGCCACTTTGATTACACTGCTTGTTATTGCTTTAACATTCAAGTTTCGCAGTGACGCCATCGATGCCGCTACTACTGCCGCGAAGCAGGAAATCGCTAGCCAATCAGCAGCAGTGGAGCAATTTGTTGAAAATGCGAGAATATCTGCGAAAGAAGCAGAGAATGCTTTGCATGAAATTCGTAGTCGCCACGCGGAGGCCGCGTCAATTGTTCGTGAAATGAAGCCAGAAAGCGACCCAGAGCCATCAAAGCGCGAACCTATTGAGCAAGTTGCTTCAGAAGCTCGACTTAAACTGGCAGACAATAGAACGCCAGATGACTGGAAATCCTTAGTACTACATGCTGTTTATCAGAAGGATTTTTACAGCGTCTTGCGTGAGGCGAGGGCGATGGATTATTTCGTCAGCAACACTTCGCCCGTTGATGCGGCGTGGGCAATTTTGGCCATTGCAACTGCCTATAAGAAGCTTGAACAGATTCCCAATGAGCTATCCTGCTACGATGAGATTGAGAGGCGCTTTGGCGCCAGCAGTGAAGTGGATATTCAGAGATTTGTCGTTATTGCACTCCTAAATAAGGGCGCTGCTCTTGGCGAACAGGATGATCCTGCGAGAGCCATTGCAATGTTTGATGAGATCGAACATCGTTTTGGTTCTAGCGATGATCCGGCGATCCAGAGGTCGGTCCTTAAATCCCTTCTTAACAAGAGTTCAGCACTGAGCAAGCAGGGTGATCTTGCATACGCTATTGCAATTTATGATCATATAGAAGGTCGTTTTGGAGCCAGTGGCGAAGCATCTATTCGGGAGTTGGTCGTATCGGCCTTGCTCAATAAGGGCACAACTCTGGGCAAGCTGGGTGATCCTGCAAGCGCCATTACCACTTTTGATGATATCGAACGTCGTTTTGGTGGCAGTAGTGAGGCATCTATTCAGAAGTCGATCGTGGCGGCCTTGCTTAACAAGGGCGTAGCTCTGGGCAAGCAAGGCGATCGTGCTGGAGAAATTGCCACTTATGATGATATCGAACGTCGTTTTGGCGCCAATGGCGAGGCATCTATTCAGAAGTCGGTCGTGGTGGCCTTGCTCAACAAAGGCTTGGCTCTGGGCAAGCAAGGTGATGCTGCAAGCGCCATTACCACTTTTGGTGAAATCGAACGTCGTTTTAGCGCCAATGGCGAGGCATCTATTCAGAAGTCGGTTGCAGGGGCCTTGCTCAACAAGGGCATGGCTCTGGGCGAGCAAGGCGATCGTGCGGGCGCCATTGCTGCTTTTGACGAGATCGAACGTCGTTTTGGCGCCAATGGCGAGGCATCTATTCAGAAGTGGGTCGCAAGGGCCTTGCTCAACAAGGGCGTGACTCTGGGCGAACAAGGCGATCGTGCGGGCGCCATTGCTGCTTTTGACGAGATCGAACGTCGTTTTGGTAATAAAAGTGAGGCGCCTTTTCAGGGGTTGCTCGCGTCGGCCTTGCTCAACAAGGGCGTGGCTCTGGGCGAGCAAGGCGATCATGCGGGCGCCATTACCACTTTTGGTGAAATCGAACGTCGTTTTAGCGCCAATGGCGAGGCATCTATTCAGAAGTCGGTCGCAGGGGCCTTGCTCAACAAGGGCGTGACTCTGGGCGAGCAAGGCGATCGTGCGGGCGCCATTGCTGCCTTTGATGAGATCGAACGTCGTTTTGGCGCCAATGGCGAGGCATCTATTCAGAAGTGGGTCGCAAGGGCCTTGCTCAACAAGGGCATGGCTCTGGGCGAGCAAAGCGATCGTGCGGGCGCCATTGCCGCCTTTGATGAGATCGAACGTCGTTTTGGTGGCAATAGTGAGGCGTCTATTCAGGAATTGGTCGTGGAGGCATTGCTCAACAAGGGCGTGTCTCTGGGCGAGCAAGACGATCGTGCGGGCGCCATTGCAATTTACGATGAAATCGAACGTCGTTTTGGTTTCAGCGATGATGCGGTTATTCGAAAGTCGGTCACTAAAGCCCTTATTAACAGAAATGTAGTGCTGTGCGAGCAAGGAGATCTCGCGGGCGCCATTACTGCCTTTGATGAGATTGAACGTCGTTTTGGTGGCAGTAGTGAGGCGTCTTTTCAAGAGTTGGTCGCGTCGGCCTCGCTCAACAAGGGCATGGCTCTGTGCAAGCAAGGCGATCGTGCGGGCGCCATTGCAATTTTCGATGAGATCGAACGTCGTTTTGGCGACAGTGGCGAGGCATCTATGCAGAAGTTAGTCGTGAAAGCCTTGTTCAACCTTGCGTGTACATATGCATTGGAACGGAACGTTCCGGAAGCAACGCTTGCTCTAGGGCGTTGGGCTAAAAGTCGAGGGGAGTTTGATGCCGCTGCGGTTGCACAGGACTCCGACTTTGATACGATTCGCAGCGACCCCGCTTTCATCGAATTTTTGCGCCATCGCAGTTAAAGTTTTGATCGTTGATTGCCATCACTTTGCAGCACGTTTGCTGACCAACTGACAGGTCACCCGCCAAGTCCTGAAAAAGAGGGCTGTTCCCATGCCATAGGAGGCGGGAACAGCCCTCTTTCATATTGGGAACACAGGAAATCGCCTTAAATCAGTGACCTATGGACACTGCTCCCAAATTCCCGATGATCCCGCAAAAAATATAGACACCCCGCAACGCGGCTGGCGCAAGGCCTAGCGGTTTCGCGTCTGGTGCTAGGATGGTGCTAGGACAGGAGGTTTCAAGGTGGCGACCATTGCGCCTAAACCACTGAAAAATATGGTGCACCCGACTGGATTCGAACCAGTGGCCTTCGCCTTCGGAGGGCGACACTCTATCCAGCTGAGCTACGGGTGCAGTCCAGCCCCGTTAGCAGCGCTTGGGGCCAGAGGCTAGAGGCTTTTGCAAATTGTACCCAGCTTGGGCGCAATCAATCGGCGGCTTTGGCCTGCTGGATCAAGGCATAGGCCTCGCCCATCAAGGCCGTCACCGCGCTTTCGGGCAAAACCGCGCGCGGAACATAGGTCAGGCCTGCGCTGCCCTGCTTTTTCCAGGGGGCCACAAACAGGCCTTTGTCCGGCCCGAAATTAAGATCGATATATTTGGTCAACAGCGCCGGAGCATCCTCGGCATAAGCGATGCGGAACAGGGCCAGATCGACGATAACGCCCCCCATCATCACCCAGCGATGCGCGCCCAGAACCGGCACACCTTCCACCGCCAGCACGCCTTCCACCAATTGCACCGGCGCGGAAAGCTTGCGCTCCAGCGCCACGGCCAGAGCCGCGCTCATCAGCCCTGCGGGATGCGGTCCGGCAGGAAACAGGCCCAGCAAATCCAGCGCGCAACGGGCCAGCACGGCGCGGTCGGCCTCGTCCATCTGATAGGCCTTGAAGGCCTTGGCCGCCGCCCAACCATGATGAAGCGCCACCAGCTTGCCCAGCTGGGTCATATCTTTGATGGTCAACATGGCCGCCCCTTTAGGCGTCCTGCCTGCCGCTGGCCAGTGCCGAAGCAAGCCCCGCCTGCTCCACCGGCGTCACCACCGGCTGATCGCGCTCCACGCGCTCGGAATAGCGGTCCACCAATTGATCGGCATGCGGGCGCAACAGCACGGTAAAGCGCACCAGTTCCTCGCATACATCCACAATCCGGTCATAATAGGAGGAAGGCTTCATGCGCCCTGCCTCGTCAAATTCCTCATAGGCCTTGGCCACAGAGGACTGGTTGGGGATGGTGAACATCCGCATCCAGCGGCCCAGAATGCGCAAAGTGTTGACGCTGTTGAAGCTTTGCGAGCCCGCGCAAACCTGCATCACGGCCAGACTGCGGCCCTGCGTGGGGCGCATACCCTTCATCGCCAGCGGCAGATGGTCGATCTGGGTTTTCATAATGCCGGTGATCTGGCCATGGCGTTCGGGGCTGCACCAGACTTGGCCCTCGGACCACAGCGACAATTCGCGCAATTCGTGGACAGCAGGGTGGTCATCACCCGCCACCTGATCGGGCAGAGGCAGATCGGAGGGATCAAAGATCTTCACCTCGCAGCCGAAATGGATCAGCAGCCGTGCCGCTTCCTCCACCACCAGCCGCGAATAGGACCTTGCGCGCAAGGAGCCATAGAGCAGCAGAATGCGCGGCTTGGGATCAAGCGGGCCCAGCCCCAGCGCGGGGCTGGCATGAACGTAATCAGGCTTCAGCGCGGGCAGGTGATGCGGGTCGGACAGGAGACGCAGGCGGCTCATCGATCAATCCTCGTCAGGAAACAGCGCGAAGGCGGTGAAATGCGCGGCCAAAGCGCCCAGAATCTGCGCCGCGATAAAAGCGGGCACATCGGCGGGGGCAATGCCGGCAAAACTGTTCGACAGGCTGCGCGCGATGGTGATGGCCGGATTGGCAAAGCTGGTGCTGGAGGTGAACCAATAGGCCGCCACAATATAGAAAGCGACCGAAGGCGGCACCCAGACATGGCGATGCTTCACCGTGCCCAGAATGGTCAAGAGCAGGCCGAAAGTGGCAATGGTCTCACTCACCCATTGGCCCATGCCATGGCGCGCTTTGGTAGAGAGTTCCAGCACCGGCAGGCCAAACATCACATGCACGGCCCATACGCCCAGAATGCCGCCCGCCATTTGCGCCAAAACATAGGCCAGCCCCTGCCGCGTGGTCACTTCCCCGCGCAGGCGCATCACCAGCGTGACCGCCGGATTGAAATGCGCGCCCGACACCGGCCCCAGCATGGTGATCAGCACAAACAGCATCGCGCCCGTGGCAATCGTATTGCCCAGCAGCGCCACAGCCACATTACCGCCCGCCAGATTTTCGGCCATAATGCCCGAGCCGACCACGGTGGCGAACAGCAGGAAACTGCCGACCGCTTCTCCGGTCAGCTTGCGCATCATGCCGCACCTTCCATCTGGCCGATCTGGGCCAGTTGCGCGGTCAATTGTGCGCGGTCCATGGTTTCAAACGGCAGGGCAAGGAATGCCTGCGCCCGCATCATCAACAGGCGCCATGTTTCCTCAAAGGCGGCGTCCTCTGCGGCTTCCCCCACCGCATCGGCGGGGTCTTCCAATCCCCAATGGGCGCGCAAGGGCGTACCGGGAAAGACGGGACAAGCCTCACCCGCCGCATTGCCGCAAACGGTGATGGCAAGATCGATCACGGGCGCGTCAGGGCCGGAAAATTCCAGCCAGCTTTTGGAACGGAAGGCCGTCGTATCGATCCCGCGCCTTTCCAGCAGACGCAAGGCGCCCGGATGGGGCAAGCCCTTGGGTTTGCTGCCCGCGCTATAGGCCTGCACACGTCCGGGGGCGAGATGGTTGAAAATGGCCTCACCTAGGATAGATCGCGCCGAATTGCCGGTGCAAAGCACCAGAATCGAAAAGGGCGCGCTCATGCTCCACCCACCCGATTGCCATCGGCATCAATCACCTGCTCGCCATCTTCCTTGGCAAAGGCACCGCGTTGGGCGGCGGGGATCAGGTCCAGCACTTCTTCGGAGGGACGGCACAGTTTGACACCCAAAGGTGAAACCACCAGCGGACGATTCAGCAGGATGGGATGCTCCATCACCGCGTCGATCAGATCCGCATCGTTCTTGTCCGGATTGCCCAGATCCAGCTCGGCAAAGGGCGTGCCCTTTTCGCGCAGCAGTGGGCGCACACCCACACCGGCGCGGGCAATCAGGCTTTCCAGCATGTCGCGCGAGGGAGGCGTTTTCAGATATTCCACCACATGCGGCTCGATCCCGGCATTGCGGATCATGGCCAAAGTGTTGCGCGAGGTGCCGCAGGCGGGGTTGTGATAGATGATCATGTCGACGGGGGAGGTCATGCGCTTTGCTCCAAAGAGTCGGAAACAGTGGTTGCAGGCGGGCAGCAGGGCACGGGATCAGTGCAAGCGGCCCCGCCACAGCAATTTTCGGTGAGATAGGCCATCAGCCCGTTCATCGCGGCATAATTGGCGCTGTAGATCACCATGCGGCTCTGGCGGCGCTGGCTGACCAAACCGGCATGGGCCAAGGCGCCCAGATGAAAGCTCATGGAAGAGGAAGCCATGCCCAGCCTTTCGGCCAGCACGCCCGCAGGCAATCCGTCCTGCCCCGCCTGCACCAGCAGACGAAAGGCGGCCAAGCGATGTTCATGCGCCAAAGCGGAAAGCGCGCGGATGGTGGTGGGGGAATCCATCCCTATCTCCATATTTCGATAGATTTGGAAATATGGAGATATGTCGATCAAGTCAACCACCAAGTCGAAAAGCCCGCCGACGCAAAAAAGCCGGTTCAGACAATGTTCGGATTGCGCAATCTAGGCTAGGATCAACAAGCGCAGGATCAGGGGGCTAGCCAGCCCTTCGCGCCAGATGAGGGCTTTGTCGTGATGGTGGCACAATCGTTTCGCCGCAAGGGGCTCCATGCCCTGAGCCTTGGTCTGGCCCTTGCCGCGCTGGCCGGAGGCGGAACCTATCTGCTGACCCAGCCCAAAGTCTGGGGCGATGACATTCGCAGCGGGCCAAGGATTGATGTCACTGTCAATTCGGTCGACGGCTTGCTCAGCGCCCTGCGGCGGGCGGGCAATGGTTCGGTGATCAAACTCGCGCCGGGCGATTATCCTGACATCGTGATCAAGGATTTCAATTTCGCGGGCAAGGTCACCATCACCTCGGCCCAGGCGGACCGCCCCGCCCGTATCCAGCGCATGCTGGTCCAGAAAAGCGGGGGACTGGTGTTCCGCAATCTGGAACTGGCGGCGCAGGAAGGCAGCGTGCGCGATCTGCCCTTCCGCTTTGTCAAAGTGCAGGGGCTGACGCTGGATCGCCTGTTTGTGCATGGGCCGGACAATCTGGATACGGCCATGTTGATCCCCGGCCTGATGCTGCGCGACAGCGAGAATGTGACGCTGAGCAATTCGCGCTTCACGCGGCTGTTGCATGCCGTGCAGGTGCTGGAAGTGAAGGACCTGCAGGTCATCGCCAATGATTTCTGGAATCTGCGGTCCGACGGCGTGCGCGGCGGAGGTATCACCAATGCACTTTACGCCAACAATGTCTGTTCCGAATTCCATCCCGTAATACCCGACCATCCGGACTGTATCCAGATCTGGTCCACCAATGCGGCCGAACCGGGCCGCAATATTGTCATCCGCGACAATCTGGTTGTGCGCGGCAAGGGCGAGCCGACGCAGGGCATTTTCATCCGTGACACTCTTTCCAAGATGCCTTTTGAAAATCTGGAGATTTCGGGCAATCTGGTGATTGGCACCTTGTTCAACGGCATCGCGGTGGACGGGGTGAACTCGGGCAAATTGTTGGGCAATGAAGCGGTGGCGGTCGACGGGCAGAAGACATGGATCCGCCTGCAACGCGCACAGAATGTAGAACTGCGCGGCAATCTGGCGCCCAAGATGCTGCTGATCGCCAGCAGTGGCATCAAGGACAGCGGAAACCGCTTCAACCAGGGGGCCAGCTCTTCCTATCGCCAAAAGCTGGCGAAATGGCTGGAAGCCAAGCCCGAACGCTGGCGCAAGGACAGTGAATTGCTGCAAAAGCTGGTGACCACCGCGCCTTGAACCAAGGCGCCGCAGTCACCGGCCTATCAAGCAAAGATCTTGATCTTCAGATCGAACCGCACCAGCAGGCCTGCGACCAGACGGCGGAAGATCATCGTTCCCGAAACGGCGATGGCGCCGCCGGTCACCCCATATTGCGGCACCAGCCAGGCGCAAAGCCCCAGCATCAACACCGTGCCCGCCAGCGAATAAGCCAGTGACCACCGCTCGCGCCCGCACATCAACAGGATTGTGCCCGAAGGCCCACCCGACAAGGCGATGAAATAGCCAAAGGCGATGATCTGCAAAGCCGTGGCCGCGGAACGGAAATCATGGCTGAACAGGCCCAGAATCCAGTCCGGGAAAATGGCCGCCACAAGGAACAGCGGCAAGGTCAGCCCCACCGTTCCCAAAATGGCCTGACGCGAGATTCGCGCAATCCGCGCGCGATCCCCCACCGACCATGCCGCGGCCACTTGCGGCCCGATAATGCCGTCAAACGAGGCAACAATCAGGTTGGAAATGGCCATGATCTGTAAAGCCACCCGCAGTTTACCCGCTGCCTCGGCGCTATGGAAAGCGCCGGTGGCGGTCAGGCTGATCCATTCGGTCGACTGGTTGGTCAACACCGCCCCTACCGTGGGCAAGCCCATGGCATAAAGCGGCCAGAGCGCCACTTTCTCGCCCTTTGGCCAGGATTTGCGCATGCGGGCATAGGCAATAAAACCAATCGCCCCCGTTCCCAGCAGCGATAGAGAATAGATAACCCCGATCGACCATACCGGCGGCAATTGCGGCATCATCCAGACCAGCACAATCATTGCCACCGTCAAAGAAGAGGTGATCGCCCCTTCCATCGCCTGCGACAGGATCACATTACCGCCGCCCCGCAAGGCAAAGGAGCTGAGCCGCATGGCCGCCAGACCGAAAGCGGCGGGCGCGGCCACGATCAACATCGTGCTCATGCCCGCATTGCCCAGCCAATGCGCCGCAGGCTCGTGCAGGGCAAAGATCAGCAGGCTGACCACCAGCGCCGAAATCAGGCCAGCCTTGCAAGCTGTGCGCACCAGACTGCGCGCATGGCCATGATTGCCAGCCTTGATATCGGTGGCCACCCCGCGCAGCATGACATAGTCCAGCCCCCCCATGGCCGCGCAGCCCAAAATCACGATCGAGGTCTGGGTGATGCCGTAAAGGCCCGAACCCAGCGGACCATACAGCTTGGCAATGCCCCAGTTGAAGGCCAGCGACAGCACCGCCCCGCAGCCCTTCAGCACCAGCGAGAGCGCCACGTTCAACCGCGTGCCCCCCAAACGACCGAGGATCTTTTTCAGCATAATCTTGTGCGCCCAGTTTACCGGATAATGGGTCAAGCCGAACCCTGTTCCCGTCTGCCCGTCCACCTACTATGGATTGACGCGGGAAGAAATGACCAAAGCCTTATTTTCGCGCTCTTTTTTGTACCGATAATACATGGCGCCAATCAGCCCGAGCAGGATGAAAGCCAGCGAATGGTTGTCCTGCTGGCTCAGGATCGATTTGCTAAGCAGAAAATTGGCGATCATGATCGACAAAGGCGCCATATACTGGAGTTCGGGATCGTCGGATTTGGTCAAACCCATCGCGCAATAGATCAGCGCCGTGATGAACATGGTCATAAAGGCGATGAAGCCGATCACCCCATATTCCAGCCCCACCGACAGGAAATAGCTGTCGATGGAAATTTCACCGGCAGGATTGGCGAAATTGAGCGTGGTAGCCGCCATGCCGATACCATGCCCCCATGGATGCGAGAAAACCATGGGCAGACCCTTGGCCATCTGCATTTGGCGGGCAATGGTGCTGGCTTGCGCGGCACCGCCGCCCCAAACAGCATTGTGGATGCGCGTAACGGTCAAGCTGGCGATATACAGCACCAGCGCCATGAAGGGATAGGCCAGCAGCAAGGCAGGGCCGGCAATACTGTCCTTGCGCGTACGCCAACGCTGGAACGACCATACCAGAATATAGACGAAAAAGGACAGGATGAAGCTGTTCATTGCCAGACGCGAGTCCGTCCCGATCACGGTCATGAAAATGATCGGCAAGGACACCAACGCCGCCAACCGCACAAACAACTGGCGGGCATTGAACAAGAAATAGACGACAATCGGCGTCACCATGCCGATAAATTCGGCAAGGCCCAGAGGCGTCGTGAACTTGCCCTTGACGCGATAGAGGCCCGATGCCGCACGCCCCTGAAAGGAGAGGATTTTCAGCACGACCGGGTCATTCACCTGCAGGAAGCTGGGCGTGTGCCCGACCCATGGCAAAGCCTGCAGGCGCCCTTCCCACAAGGCGATGGCGCAATCGAACATCAAAATGCCCCATAGGTAGAAGCAGACACGCTCCACCCGCCCGGCCTTGCGGAACACATGCAAGGCCATGAAGAACATCGAAAACCAGTAGAGGATCGCAATGATCAGCTTGCTGATCGAAACCCCGCTATCGCGCGAAAAGCCGACGGAAACAAAGGAAATAGAGGCGAAAATCGCTACCGCTTTCCACAAAACCGGCACCGCATCCATCACCTCTTTGAGCTCGCTGCGGAACTTGGGCGATACGCTCAGGCAAATGAGCAACATCCCCACCATCGGAATGCCCACGAGGCGGATGGCCGAAATCCACGGCATGCCCGGCAATTGCAGCGCCAGATAATCCGGCCAGGCCAGCAGCGCGATAAGATAGGCGAACATAAAGCTGGCCATGCGCTCGCTGGGCGCATTTTCCATATCTGGCAGCAACCAGATGAACATCAGCAGCAGGATCGCAATAGGCGCCAGCAAAGGCGCAGGCGTAATCGAAAAGAGAACACCCAACACCATGCCATAAAAGGTCAGCACCACCCCGAAGATCCAGAGCAGCAATTTCCGGTTGCGGTCGACAAAGCGTTCGCCGACATAATTGGCCAGCACAGGGCGAGCAAAAACCGCAAGGGAATCAGGCGAGGAAGCGCCGGATGCCGCTTCAAGACCCTGCTTCTTCTTACCCCTGCGAAAAATCATGAGTCATTTCCTGATGGCTGCACACATGGGCCCATAGAGCCTGATTGGAAATCAATTTGATGGGTATCAGTAGGTTAAAATAACAGTCTGGCCTGTCGTCAAATTAAGGGCTTAACCAAAAACCATCATGGTTACAACGCGGTGAACCGCCGCCACACATGTCTATCATGCCCGAACCGGACAGGCTTTGCCAAGCGATTTGACAACACACCAGACAAGGCACGAGGCGATGCGCCTTGGGCAGACGCGGGAACGCCCCATGGACCGCCACACGCAGGCCTTCAACGCAAGCATGGCTAGCGTCGAAATTTCGCAGCGCCAGCAAAACACATTGCCCCCCGATGCACGAATTGCTATTCAAATGTGGCGTATCGTCAAACACTTGTGGTCTTTTTTGAATTCCTTTGCCAGATTACGAAAATGGAAACAAAACCGGTCCAAGGGTGGCGTGGCCATGGCAGGTCCTTATCGCATCGAGAGAAGGTTCCGGTCAGGGCAATGGGGCATCACCGTATCGGGATGCAGCTTGCAAGGCAGCATTCGATCACGGATAGGGCCGTAAATATGATTTTATGCCATTACCTTGGATAATATCCGGTGTTTGGTGCAAAAAGTCGGGTGGCAAATCGCCCTGGTCGTCAATTCGAACAGCAGAAGGTCGGGCAAACAGCATGAATGAAACAACGTCTCGCCGGTTGTCGGTGGGTTTGCTTTGGCACTCGGCCCGTTCGGGCAATCTGGGTGTGGGCGCGCTGACGCTGGGCAATATGGCCATCGCGCGTGAGGTTGCCGAAAAGGCCGGTTTCGAACCGCATTTCACATTGTTGAGCATGCGCGACGGCGATACCGACCCGATTGTGGGTGATGATGTCGCAGTGCGGATCATCAACACCAAATCGATCCTCTCTCCCTCTGGCTATGCCTCATGGGTAAAAAAGCTCGATTGCGTGCTGGATATTGGCGCAGGCGACAGTTTTGCCGAAATCTATGGCCCGAAACGCTTTGGCTTCATGTGGCTGAGCAAGGCGCTGACCATTGCCCAGCATGTGCCGCTGGTGCTCTCGCCCCAAACGATCGGGCCATTCACGAAAACGCCCTATCGCCAATTGGCCGCATCGGTGATGAACCGGTCGCATGTGGTGGTGTCGCGCGATGACAAATCTTTGGCCGTGGCCAAGGATATGGCGCCTTCTGCCAACAATATTATTGCCGTCGATGTGGCCTTTGTGCTGCCCTATGTCAGCCAGACCCATCTGCGCGGCGGCCCCAAGCTGCGCGTGGGCATCAATGCCAGCGGCCTGCTGATGGAAGAGGCGATTACGGGACGCAACCATTTTGGTTTGTCCTATGACTATGCCGCCTTCACCCGCCAACTGATCCGCAGCCTGCTCGATCGCGGCGATGTCGAAGTGCATCTGGTGCCCCATGCCACCAGCAAGACCATGCCGCAGGACGACGACAACCGTTATGCCGATATGCTGGCGGCCGAATTCCCCGGCGTGATCCGCGTCCCCGAATTCCCCGGCCCTTCGGAGGCCAAGTCCTATATTTCCGGCCTCGACTTCCTCGTGGCGGGCCGCATGCATGCCTGTGTGGGGGCTTATTCCTCGGGCACGCCGGTGATTCCGATCGCCTATAGCCGCAAATTTGACGGCTTGTTCGGTATGCTGGGTTACAAGTGGCTGACGCCAGTCAAGGGTCTGGATGTGGATGGCGCGGTCAATTTCGTGCTCAATGGTTTGGACAAAAGGGCTGAACTGGCCGCA
This sequence comes from Novosphingobium umbonatum, assembly GCF_004005905.1. Lineage (GTDB taxonomy): Bacteria > Pseudomonadota > Alphaproteobacteria > Sphingomonadales > Sphingomonadaceae > Novosphingobium > Novosphingobium umbonatum. Next base: position 201,468 of record NZ_SACO01000006.1, on the reverse strand, counting down.
GATTTGGCCGAAGGCATGAAGACCGTCCAGCAACGCCTTGACGTCTATCGTGGCGCTCTGCACAATCTTTTCATGGAAATCAAAGCGAAGCGCGGATGAGCATCCCCCAATCCCCCACACTCGCCAAGGTTGCCAAGGGCGATCTTTGCACCGGCTGCGGCCTGTGCGCCGGCATTGGTCAGGGTGCTATCACCATGGAAACGGTGGCGCCGGGCTATACTCGCCCGCGCCAGATCGCGCCCATCACGCCCGCGCTGGAAAACACCATCAAGACGGCCTGTCCCGGCTCGGTTGTGGGTCCTTGGACCGAAGCCCCGCATCGCCATCCCTATTGGGGACCTTATTACCAGAGCCTGACCGGCTATGCCACCGACCCCAAGGTCCGCTATGCCGGTTCCTCGGGCGGCGGGATCACCTCGCTGGCACTTTTCGCGCTGGAAACCGGTTTGGTGGATCGCGTGCTGCACGTGCTGCCCGATCCTGCACATCCCACGCGCAATGTGATGGCATGGTCTGACCGGCCCGAGGATGTGATCACCGGTGCCGGTTCGCGCTACGCCCCCTCCTCGCCGCTGGGCCAGATCGAGGAAGCCTTGGCCGACGGGCGCCGCTTTGTCTTTATCGGCAAGCCTTGCGATGTGGCCGCGCTGCGCCAGCTGGCCACAGTGGACGCGCGGGTCGATCAACAGATCCCGCTGATGCTGTCCTTCTATTGTGCGGGTATCCCCAGCCATGCGGCTGCGGACAAAGTGATCCGCGCGATGGGGCTGGAACCGGAAAAGGTGACCAGCTTCCGTTATCGCGGCAATGGTTGGCCGGGCCTGACCATCGCCCGTACCGATGACGGCCAGCAGGGCGAGATGCGCTATGCCGAAAGCTGGGGCAAGCATCTGTCGGGCCAGGTGCAATATCGCTGCAAGATCTGCCCCGATGGCGTGGGCGGCGCTGCCGATATTGCCTGTGCCGACGCATGGTATGGCGATGATGGCGGCTATCCCCAGTTCGAAGAACAAGACGGACGCAGCCTGATCATGAGCCGCACCGCCAGAGGCGATGCGCTGCTGCGCAAGGCGATCGAGGCGGGGCGTGTGGCGGTAGAACCGTTGGACGTGAACGACATTGACCATATGCAGCCGGGCCAAACCCGCCGCAAACGCGTGCTCATTGCCCGCCTTGCCGCGGCTATGGTGACATTCCAGCCCCGTCCGGTGATGGATGGTCTGGATATTGGGCTGGCCTCCAAACGCGCGGGCATGCAGGAAAAGCTCAAGAATTTTGTCGGCTCGGTACGCAGGATTGTCACCAACCGGCGCCATTGACGCAGCACTCCGGCGGGAAGGGTAAGCTGCCGGAGCGGATGGGTTCACTCTGGTTTTAAGGTTACGATCTGGTATGCTATTGAAAGATGCTGCCAGCTGCGAGACCTTGTTTGGGGATGCCAGTGAGAAATCGCGGCTATGCGTTAGAGGATTGCGTTATTCATAACGGAATCTTCGAATTTTTCAGCAATGGCGTTGCGGACGGTTTTGATGCCGTTCCCAACGGGTTTTCCAGGCAAGGCGGATTTGCGCATGAGCTTTAGGCAGTTTTTCAACATCCTCTGGGTGCGTAGGGCCATCATCACCCTGACCACTCTGACCTGTTTGCTGGGCGCAATGATTGCGATCAGAATTCTGCCCCCGCGTTATGAAGCAACCACGCGCGTGGTGCTTGACATTGTAAAGCCCGACCCTGTCACCGGTGAGGCCATTTCCTCGGCCTGGGCCCGCGCCTATGTGAAGACGCAGATCGAACTGATCACCGACTATCGCGTGGCGGGCAAAGTGGTGGATTCGCTGGGCTGGACCTCCTCGCCCATCTGGGCCGCCCGCTATGCCGCCCGCAGCAAGGATGACCATAGCGATTTCCGCCGCTGGCTGGCCGAAACGGTTATTGCGGGTACGGATGCCAAGACGGTCGATGCCAGTAACATTCTGGAAATCAAATATTCTTCCAGCTCGGCTGATGCCGCGCGCAAAACGGTGAACGCGATCCGTCAGGCCTATTTTGACCAGACGCTGGCTTTCAAGCGCGAAGGCGCGGCCCGCAATGCCGAATGGTTCCACCAGCAGGCTGAAAAGCTGCGCGACCAATTGGCCGAGGCGGAAAAGAAGAAAGCCGATTTTGAAAAGTCGAATGGCATCATCCTGCAGGATGACAATGTCGACACTGAAATGTCGCGTCTGAAGGCTATTTCGGCCTCGGCTCCGGCCGCCGCCGCAGCGGTGGCACCGGCTGCCACGGGAACCTCGCCCCTGGCGGTGCAATTGTCGCAGCTGGATGCGCAGATCGCCAATGCCCAGCAAACCTTGGGCCCCAGCCATCCCGACCTGCTCAACATGCAGCGCCAGCGCGCCACCCTGGCCGCTTCGGTTGCGCGTGAGGCGGCAGCGGCCCGTTCGGCGGGCGGCGGTGTGGTCAGCGGACCTTCGGTGGAAAGCATGATGAACGCCCAGACCCGCAAGGTGCTGGAACAGCGTGGCAAAGTCTATGAAGCCCAGCGTCTGGCCACCGATGTGGCGGTGCTGCGCGACCAGTTCAACAAGACGCTGACCCGCGCCTCGGAACTGGACCGCGAATCGCAGTCGACCGAAACCGGCCTGACCCTGCTGGGCGATGCCGTGGCCCCCGATGATCCAGCCTTCCCCAAGAAGGGCCTGATTTTCGGCGCCGCGCTGGGTGTGGGTTTTGCGCTGGGCGTGTTGATCTCGCTGGTGCTGGAAATGGTCTATCGCCGCGTGCGCTGCTCCGACGATCTTGGCCTGATCGGCCTGCCGGTGCTGGGCGTGATGTCCATCGATCGCCGCGACATCGGCAAGCGCGGTGTAATGTACTGGCTGGGCTTCAATGACTTGTTCAAGCGCAAATCTCGAACAACCACGAGCTGAACTCTTGAAGGGCGCCCGCCTGCCAAGCGTGCGCCCGGGCTGGACCTGAGCAATGACTTATGCATCCCTTATGACCACGCTCGAAATGGAGCGCGAAACTGTCAGTGACGGTTTCCGTTTCACCGATGATGCGCTGGTGTTGCACCAATCGGGTGGGCCGCAGGCGGAAAGCATTGCCACCTTGCGCACCCATCTGTTGGCCCAGCATATTGGCGACGGGCGGCGTTCCCTGGCCATTTGCGCGGCGGAAGACGGCGCGGGCAGTACGTTTTTGGCCACCAATCTGGCCGCGGCTTTCGCGCTTGCCGGCATCAACACCTTGCTGATCGATGGCAACCTGCGCCGCCCTGCGCTGCAGAATTGGGTGGTTGCTTCAAAGCCTTGCCTTGGTCTGGGCGAATATCTGGCCAATAGCGAATTGCAGCTTTACGATTGCATCCAGCATGCGGTGCTGCCCAATCTGTCGGTATTCTATGCCGGACAGCCTGCCGACAATGCCCCCGAATTGATGGCCACCCGCCGCTTTACCGATGCGATGGATGACTGCATGCGCAGCTATGACCTGACCATCGTCGACACGCCGCCGCTCAGTCAGGCTGCCGATATTCGCCGCATTGCCACCACTTTGCGCTACGCTTTGGTGGTCGCGCGCAAGGACGCCAGCACCATTTCGGACATGCGCCGCCTGTGCGAGGAATTGCGCGCGGATCGTGCCAAGGTGATCGGGTCTTTCCTCAACGATTATTGATCGCGGCCAATCCCGCCATCCAGACCCCCGAAGGCACCGCCCTTCGGGGGTTTTCTTATGCCCCTTCCGCATGAACCCCGAGGCGCGCCGCCCAGGCTTTAGCAATTTGGCAAGGGAATCGGCGTAAATCTTAACCCATGGTCAACCTTACTTCCGATTCCTTTCCGCACACGCTGGTCCATCCAGACGCCCGTCCGCCCGCCGACAGCCTCGGCCTGCGCTGGGCCGCCTTGCGAGAGGCCGCCTATATCGTCGCGCAATTGGCGCAGGTCGACATGGTAGTGGAAGCCAAGCCGCAATTGGCCTTCCCCTCGGCCCTGCGCTTTGCCGATCCGCGCCGACAGGCCCTGATCGAACAGAGCATGGGCGATCTGGTGGCTTTGATGGAGCCGGGCCTTGCCGCTCTGCTGCTGCTGCATGAACGCGGCGGCGATGCGCGTCCGGCGGCACGGGCGCTATGGGCCGAATTTGTCGGTAGCCGTCAGGGACTGCTGGCGCTGGCACCGCCGCTGTAAGCCTCTTCACAAGTTCATATTTTGTTCTTAACGTCAGGACATGACCAATCCTGACAGCCTTTCCGATTCGGCGCTCTCGCCCGACGCCCTGAGCGTGGCGCGCGGCATCACCCGCCTGTTTGCCCGCAATGATATCTGGTGCCTTTCGGAAATGCCCTTGCGCAACGGGCGCCGCGCCGATCTGATGGGGATCGATGCCAAGGGGCAAGTGATCATCGTGGAGATCAAGGTCGCCAAGGCCGATCTGATGGGCGATGGCAAATGGACCGACTATCTCGACCATTGCGACCGCTTCTTCTGGGGTCTGGCCAGCCATCTAGACCGCGCCTGTATGGAGAGCGAGGCCTTTCGCCCCGCCGACTGCGGATTGATCGTGGCCGATGGCTATGATGCCGAAATCCTGCGCGCGGCGCCTTTACGCCCGCTGGCCGCCGCCCGCCGCAAGGTCGAGGTTGAACGCCTTGCCCGCGCCGCCCTGCGCCGCAGCGCCATCGCGCAAGACCCACGCATCGGCCAATGGGGCGGGGGCAGCTAATCCCCGCGTCGGGCAGGCAAGGCTGCAATCACTGCCCGCTTTTCCGCCGCGCTCATGCCGCGCCAACCGACAATCTCGTCAATATGCCGCGCGCAACCGAGGCAATATTGGCGCAAATTATCCAGCTTACACAAGCCGCAGCAAGGGGATTCCGGATCGCTCATGAACCCTCTTCAGCATGAGGCGCCCCGGATGGCAAATAGCGCCGTAACAACCGGCAATGTAATTCAACCCATGGACCTTGGTGCATTTGCCATAGCCTGTCGGGCAAGGCATAAAGCCGCCCGATGAACGAACCCACGCTCCTTGCTGCCCTGCTATCCGCGCTGGCGATGACGGGGATCGTGACCCTGCGCTATATTCTGGCCAGCGGCGGTTTTGCATGGGCCACGGCAAGGCGCCAACCGGGCCTCTATGCTCCGCTGCGCCAACAGATCCGCAAAGAGATTGGCTGGTCGCTGCTGTCCTGCATCATCTTTGGCCTGCCCGCCGGCATTGTCGCATGGGGTTGGCACAGTCTGGGCTGGACCCGCATCTACACCGATATCGACGCCTACCCCCTGTGGTACTGGCCGCTGTCGGTTCTGGCCTATCTGGCGCTGCATGACACCTGGTTCTATTGGAGCCACCGCTGGATGCACCGTCCGCGCGTGTTCCGCATCTTTCACGCGGTCCATCACGCGAGTCGCCCGCCGACGGCATGGGCGGCAATGGCTTTCCATCCGACCGAGGCGCTGACTCAGGCCTTCGTGATTCCCTTAGCGGTGTTCTGCGTACCGATTCACACCACGGCTTTGGCCTTTGTCCTGTCGATTATGACGGTGATGGGCGTTGTTAACCATATGGGCTGGGAAATTTTTCCGGACTGGATGGTGCGCAAAGGTCTGGGAAACTGGTTGATCACCGCCAGCCACCACCAAAGACATCACGACATATACCTTTGTAATTACGGTCTTTATTTCCGGTTCTGGGACCGGATTTGCAGCACGGACAAAGGTTTGGGTAATTTCGTCTAGCGCCTGCCCCTAGGGTATTCCGTGGCGCAACTTAACGGTCCATTTAGAGCGTTGCGTAAAGAGTGTCCTCCTAGCCAATCGCCGGGAGGCAGTCATGGACAGTCTACGCAGCAACTATCTCTCCAATCCTTCCTCGGGCAATCCCTATGAGGACGAGGATGACATCCCCGGCGATTTCCCCGTCATCGTGGCTCAGGGCGAACGCCGCCTGCAGGTACGCGCCTATTGCCATTGGAGCGATTTGCAGGGCGGCCTGTCGATGCCATTGATCGGCGATCTGAAGCTGGATCAACTGCCCGATATTGCTCCCCATGCGGTGCTGATGGATTTCTCGCACAGCGTGGATGATCCGCGCATCGTCTATGTGGGGGAAAAATTGGCGCGCGAATGCGGCATTACCCGCGACATTCACCATCTGGACGACATTCCCCATGATTCGATGCTGGCCCGCGTTACCGGCCAGTATGGGCAGGTGGTGGCCAACCAGTCGCCGATTGGTTTCGAGGACGAATTCGTTAACCAGCGCTCGGCCACTATCCTCTATCGCGGGATGTTGCTGCCCTTTTCGGACAAGGCCAATGGGCCGATCCGTTTCGGTCTGGGCGTGGTCAATTGGAAAGAGGCCGCCGATCAGGCGTTGAGCGACCAGATCGCCCGCGAGATGGGCGCCGCCTTTGAAAATGGCTTGCTGGGCGGGATTGAATTGCCCGCCGACCCCACCCCAGCGGTTGATCCTTCGCGCCGCGCCGCGATTGTCAGCGCGCTTGGCGCCTTGCATTTCGATGAAGTGCCCGACGAGATGGCGCAGGCCATGTCGCTGGCCGATTGGCTGGCTTCGGCCCGGGAATTGGCGCAGGCTGCCCGCTTCTCCGCCGACCGCAGCCGTCAGGCGCTTTATGCCGCAATCGGCCGGGCCTATGATTTTGCTCTTGCCGCCAAGCACAGCCCCGATGAATTGGCCAAGCTGGTCCATGATGCGGGAATCAAATCGCAGCCCCGCGCGCCCTTGCTGCCGCTGGTGAAATTGGTGTTCGGGCTGGATTATGACAAGACTCGGCTGACCGAATATGCTTCGGCTTTGGCCCATGCGCAAAGGACGGGGCTGGGACGCGGCGAATTGGCCGCCTATCTGGCCGAGGTGCCTGGTGGTTTGAAGGGTGTGGTTGGCCAGGAACGCCGCTTGCGCCACGCCCATGGCGCCAAGGACAAGGGCAAATCCGAACCCTTGGCCCGTCAGTTGCGCCAGTTGAACCATCGCGCGCTTCACGATCTGCCGACCGAGGGCGCGGAATTCACCGTGCTGGTGGCCCGCCGCCTGCCCGATGGCACCATTGCCCTGCTGGGCGAGGTGGATGAGGACCCCGCCCTGCTCAGCCGCGCCGCGCAACATCTGATCCAATAAAGCGCAAGCTTCATAGTCTATTCAGTGCCACTTGTGCTAAGGGTGCGAACCTATGGCAAAACAAGTGGCACTGCTGAATTCCCTGCGCCGCTTTGGGCGCGATCTGGCGGTTGCGGGCCTATGCCTTTTGGGCGCCACGCCAGCGGCCGCGCAATCGATCCTGCGCGATGCCGAAACCGAGGCTTTGCTGCGCGACATGTCCGCGCCTTTGGTCAAGGCGGCGGGACTTGATCCCAAAAATGTCGATATCGTGCTGGTCAATGATCCCTCCATCAACGCTTTCGTGGCGGGGGGACAGGCGGTCTATGTCCACTCGGGCCTGATCAACGAGGCCAGTTCGGCCAATGAAGTGCAGGGCGTGATCGCGCATGAATTGGGCCACGTCGTGGGCGGCCATGCGATTGATGATCGCGGCGCGAAAATGGCGGGCAATATCTCGATCCTCTCGCTGATCCTTGGCGCGGCGGCGGCGGCGGCAGGGGCTGGCGCGGCGGGCATGGGCGTGTTCATGGCGGGCCAGCAGGCGGCCATGGGCAAATACCTCGCCTATACGCGCGGGGAGGAAGAGGCTGCCGATGCCGCCGGTGCGCAGTTCCTGTCCGGCGCAGGCATTTCGGGGCGTGGCTCGGTGGAGTTTTTTCACAAGCTGCTCAATCTGGAAAACCGCTATGGCATGACCCGCAGCGACGAGGCGGCTTTTTATTCCACCCACCCGATGACCAATGACCGCATCAGCTATTTGCAGGACATTTACACCAAAGACCCCGCGTGGAACCGGCCCAATGATCCCGCGCTGGAGGAGCGGTTCCAGCGGGTGAAGGCCAAATTGTTCGGCTATCTGGCCGAACCGCCGATGACCTATCAAACCTATCCCGACTATCTGACCGGCACGGGCGCGCGTTATGCACGGGCCTATGCCTATCACAAGGAAGGCTTTCTGGACAAAGCCACGGCGGAAACCGATGCGCTTTTGGCCAGCGCCCCCAATGACCCCTATTTTCTGGAGCTGAAAGGGCAGATCCTGCTGGAATCGGGCAAGCCTGCGCTGGCCTTGGACCCTTTGCGCCGCGCCACGCAATTAACCGGCAACCAGCCGTTGATCGCCACCAGTTTCGGCCATGCGCTGCTCGCCAGCGATGATAGCGCGGCCACCACCGCCCATATGGCCGAGGCGCAGAAAGTCTTGCGCGCGGCCCTGTCCAAGGATCGGGAAAATCCCTTCGCATGGTATGTGTTGGGGATGATTTACGCCAAAAGCGGCGATCTGCCCCGCGCCCGTCTGGCCAGCGCCGAACAGGCCTCGCTGTCGGGCAATTGGGGTGGGGCTTTGCAAAATGCCAATGCGGCCAAGGCGGGCCTGCCTGTCGGCTCCCCCGATGCGATCCGCGCCGAAGATATTGCGATGGAGGCCAAAAGCGCCCTCGCGAAAATGAACAAACGCCGATAGAGGCCCTGTCATGACCCAGCCGATCAAACCTGCCCGCCTGTTCCTCACCGCCTTGCTTGGAGGCGTGCTGGGCGGCGCGGCGGTGACCGCCACTGCGCATTGGGTGGGGCGCGACAACACGCGCGACTATCTGCTGGAACATCCCGAAGTGCTGCCCCAAGTGGTCGAGCGGTTGAAAGCCAAGGAGAGCGAGGGCGCCTTGGCGAAGGCCGCTCCGCTGGCGCAGAAGGTCTGGCCCGGCGCGGTGCTGGGCAATCCTGCGGGCAAGACCGTGCTGGTGGAATTCATGGATTACGCCTGCGGCTATTGCCGTGCGAGCGAGAAGGATGTGGCAAGGCTGCTGGCGGGCAATCCCGATCTCAAAGTGGTGATCCGCCAATTGCCAATCCTTTCGCCGCAAAGCGCGGATGCGGCCAAAATGGCGCTGGCGGCGGCAAAACAGAGCAAATTCGCCGCTTTCCACCGCGCCATGTATGCCGCCGGTCGCCTGACGCCGGAAACCATTGCCACAGCGGCGCGAACCGCCGGTGTCGATCTGGCGCTGGCGCAAAAGCAGATGGCCGAACCCGCAACCGAGGCCGAGATCGAGGGCAATCTGACGCTGGCGCGCAATCTGGGCCTGAATGGCACGCCCAGCTGGATCGCGGGCGGGCAAGTGCTGGGCGGCGCGGTGGGCTATGATGCTTTAGCCAAGGCTTTAGCCAAGAACTGATCGGGCCTATTCCCAGCCTCCCTCTTCTGCGGTAGACAGAAGATTATGGCCGTGCTTCCTTTTCGCCCTACGCCCTTTTTCGCCAACAAGAACCGTGCGTTCTGGCGCTTGCAGGTGTTGGGCTGGACCGGCGCGATGCTCATGCGTTCGATGTCGGCGCTGGCAGGGGGGCAACCGGCCTCCTTCCTGCTGCTGGTGCTGATTGCGACGCTGACCGGCTTTTCGATCTCGCTGATTCTGGCGGTGATCTATCACCAATTGATCGGCCTGCGCCCCTTGCTCACCTGGGGCGTCACCGTGCTGGTGCTGCCCTTTGCGGTCTCGCTCTATGCGTTCATGGATGGCTGGGTGATCGCGCTGTACCGGCCCGATACCGAAACCAGCTTTGCCCAATTGGTGATCGGCGTGTTCTATCTGGACGCCACCTTGCTGGGGGCTTGGTCGGCGCTTTATTACGCCATCAATTTCTTCCTGCGGATCGAGGAACAGAATGACCAGCTGATGCGGTTGGAAAGTCAGGCCACCAGCGCGCAATTGGCGATGCTGCGTTACCAGTTGAACCCGCATTTCCTGTTCAACACGCTGAACTCGATCTCCACCCTGGTGCTGCTCAAGCAAACCGATCAGGCCAATGCGATGCTCACCCGCCTGTCCTCTTTCCTGCGCTATACTCTGGTGAACCAGCCCACGGGGCGGGTGACCGTGGCGCAGGAGGTGGAGACGCTCAAACTCTATCTGGGCATCGAATTGATGCGGTTTGAGGAAAGGCTGCGCACCAAATTCCAGATCGACGAGGCTTGCGAGGAGGGCTTGCTGCCCTCGCTGCTGCTGCAACCTCTGGTGGAAAATGCGATCAAATATGCGGTCAGCCCGCAGGAATCGGGCGCGGAAATCACCGTTGCCGCCTGTCTGATCGGGCAGAACCTGCGCATCACCGTGTCCGACACCGGCCCCGGCCTGCAGGTGGATGCCGCCGACAACCGCTTTACCGCCATGAGCTTTGATGGCGGCGACACGGTTTCCACCGGCGTCGGCCTTGCCAATATCCGCGACCGTCTGGCGCAGGCCTATGGCGCGAACCACCGGTTTGACACTTTTGAACCGCCCGAGGGTGGTTTTGCGGTCACTATCGAGATTCCGTTCGAAAAACGCGACAACCCGTCGGCGTCTACCTCCTCGCTCACCCCCCGTTCAGCCGTGAACGTGTGAAAGCATCGCCATGGCCCAACCAACCCGCCCCAGTCAGGACACCAAGGCATGACCATCCGCACCATCCTCGTCGATGATGAAAAGCTGGCGATTGCGGGCCTTGCCCTGCGGCTTGAAAAATTCCCCGATGTGGAAATCATCGATACCTGCAACAATGGCCGAGAGGCGATCCGCAAGATCAAGACCGAGAAGCCCGATCTGGTGTTTCTCGACATCCAGATGCCCGGTTTTGACGGCTTTGCCGTGGTGAAGGGCGTGATGGATGTAGAGCCGCCGCTTTTCGTCTTTGTCACCGCCTATCAGGAACATGCCGTGCGCGCCTTTGAGGCCAATGCGGTCAATTATCTGATGAAGCCGGTGGATGAGGACAAGCTGGCCGATACGCTGGACCGCGTGCGCCAGCGCCTTGCCGACAAGCGCGCCTCCGAAGAGGCCGAAAAGCTCAAAAGCGTGCTGGCCGAAGTGGCGCCCGATGCGATGGAAACGTTGGAGGAAGACCCCAGCGATCCGGCTGCCGACCGCTATGAAAAGCTGCTCAACATCAAGGATCGCGGGCAGATTTTCCGCGTGGATGTCGATTCGATTGAACGGATCGAGGCAGCAGGCGATTATATGGTGATCTATACCGCCGACAATTCCATGATCCTGCGCGAAACGATGAAGGATCTGGAGCGGCGCCTCGACCCGCGCGTATTCCAGCGCGTGCATCGTTCGTGGATCGTGAACCTCAACCTTGTGCGGCAGGTGCGCCCCCACACCAATGGCGAATGTTTCCTTGTGCTGGAATCGGGCGCGGATGTGAAAGTGTCGCGCTCCTATCGCGATGTGGTGGCGCGGTTTGTGCATTAAGGGGCACGTCCGACTGCGGCGCGGATAGATGCCGGTGGGGTCTAGACCCTTCGCGCTTCCCTCCTCTATACGCAGCGTATGAGTTTTACCCTTCCCCATTTTGAACTGGCTGGCTTCGACCTGCCCGCCTACATCCGCTCCACCCTCGCCGAGGATCTTGGGCTGGGTTGGCCCGATGGCGGGCGCGATGTCACCAGCGAGAGCGTCATCCCTGCCGAGGCCCGCTTTGTCGGCGTGATGGACAGCCGCGATGCGATCACCGTGGCAGGCATGCCCATTGCCGCCGCCTTCTTCCTCGCGCTTGATCCACAGGCAGAGGTCGAAATGCTGGTTCAGGACGGCCAGAGTGTGCCTGCAGGCACCCATCTGCTGCGCGTCACCGGCATGGCCCGCGCCCTGCTCACCGCCGAACGCAGCGCGCTAAACACCGTGCAGCATCTTTCGGGCATTGCCACCATGACGCGCACCTATGTCGATGCCATGGGCGAGACGAAATCGGTGCTGCTCGATACGCGCAAGACCATTCCCGGCCTGCGCGTGCTGGAAAAATATGCCACCCGTATGGGCGGCGCCACCAACCACCGCATGGGCCTGTGGGACGCGGCGATGATCAAGGACAACCATGTGGCCGTGGCGGGCGGAGTTGGCCCCGCCGTGGCCCGTGCCAAGGCCGCAGGCGTGCAGCGCATCATCTGCGAGGTCGATCACCTCGACCAGATCGAACCCGCGCTGAAGGCGGGCGCCACGCATCTCCTGCTCGACAATATGGGGCCGGACATGTTGCGCGTGGCGGTGGCCCAAGTGGCGGGCCGTGTCGCCTGTGAAGCCAGCGGCGGGGTGCGACTCGACACGATTGCCGCCATCGCTGCCTCGGGCGTCGATTATATTTCGGTGGGCCGCCTGACCCAAAGCGCGCCAGCGGTGGATATCGGCCTCGACTTTGCCTCGGTTTGAGGCAATCATGGATCTGACATTGGAATGGAACGGATGATGCGCCCGAAATCTCTGGAATGGTTTGACCGCATTTTTTACGTTTCCATGGCGATCTTGCTGGGCACCGGTTACCTCAACCTGACCGGTATTCGCGACCAGATGATGGAACAGCATGTAGACGATTATACCGCACTGTGGACGGCTGCCCTGTCGCTGCTGCTCAACATCGGCGTCACCACGCTCAATTGGTATTTCGTCTCGCGCCGCGGCAACAAGATTGCCATTGTGTTGTGGATCATCATCAATCTGTTCAGTGTGTTGACGTTGCCGAAACTGATCAAAGTCGTGGCTTTGAGCGACGTGCCCTTTGTGGCCATTGCTCCTTCGCTGCTGGGTACCTTTCTGGCCTGCGCCAGCGTGGTCATGCTGTTTCAGCGCGATGCACAAAACTGGTTCAAGGCCCAGCAGGGTAAGAAAGACCCGCAGTAATTCAGCGCCGCGCGCGGAAAAATTCGCGCAGCATGTCCGCCGCCTCTACCTCTCCCATGCCAGAATAGACCTCGGGCCGATGCAGGCATTGGGGCTGGTCAAACACCCGCGCCCCCTGCGCCACAGCGCCGCCCTTGGGGTCTGGCGCAGCGTAATAAACGCGGGCGATGCGGGCATGGGCAATGGCGCCCGCACACATCGCACAGGGCTCCAGACTGACCCACAGGTCACACCCTTCCAGCCTTTCCTGCCCCAGCGCCTTTGCAGCGGCGCGTAGCGCCAGAATCTCGGCATGGGCGGTGGGGTCGCAAAGGCCGCGCGGGCGGTTATGCGCGGCGGCGATCACCGCGCCATCCTTGACGATCACCGCGCCTATTGGCACTTCTCCAGCCTCGGCCGCCAGCCTTGCCTGGGTCAATGCCTGCTGCATCGGCGCGGGTAGGGGCCAGCGATGGGGGGCTTGCGTCATGATGGCCAAGGGTTAGCGCAGGCTTTCGTCAAGCGCAACTTGACCTTTTCCACACGAATCGCTATGCGGCCCCTCTCTCCCGTTACGGGATCATCAGATTCATTGAGCGAGTAACACCCATGTCCCGTATTTGCGAACTGACTGGCAAAGGTCGCCAGATCGGCCACAACGTCAGCCACGCCAACAACAAGACCAAGCGCGTGTTTCTGCCCAACCTGCAGAACGTCACGCTGCTGTCGGAAGGTCTGGATCGCGCTGTGAAGCTGCGCGTTTCGACCCACGGCCTGCGCTCGGTCGAGCATGTTGGCGGTCTTGACAACTGGCTGCTGAAGACTGCCGACTGCAAGCTGTCGGCCCGCGCTCTCAAAGTGAAGCGCGAGCTGGTCAAGAAGGTTGCCGCTGCCGCCTAATCGGCGACACAGCCTCGAGAGCACTCAAAAAGCCCGGTGGAGCCAGTCTCCGCCGGGCTTTTTGCTTGTACGCCATCCATGCCGTCCTCGGTGCCCAGAACCGCGCCAGAGGCCCCCGTTCCAGAGGCCCTCGTCAGAACCCGCCCATAAAGAAAGGGCGGCCCGCATGGACCGCCCTTCCCTTGTTCCAGCCAAAGGCCGGAGCCAGAGATCATACCTTAGTAATTAATCTTGGCACCGATCTTCATGTAACGACCCAGAATGCCCAGACCACCCTGAACAGGGTTATAGCCATTGGCACCATAGGTTTCCACGTCCACCGGCGGCATCTTGTCGAACACGTTGTTCATCGTGCCATAGATGGTGAACTTGTCATTCACCTTCACCGAGACGTTGAGGTCGGTGGTGATGTAGCGCGGCACGCGGCAGCCGGTCGGGCTGTAGCCGGGGTTCAGGCTGCAATCCATATATTCGCCGCCCTGGTCCATCGCCGACAGGTCGTAACCACCATAATAGTTGATGGTGTTGGTCACCTTCACCTTGCCGTTGAAGTCCAGCGCGTTGACCCAGGTGCCCTTCCACTTGGGCGTGCCCGAACCGGCGGTCAGGTTGAAGTTACCCAGCGTGCCATCATAACGCTCGACCGTGCCATCGGGATAGATGGTTTCCAGCTTGATGATGTAGCTGGCTTCCAGATTCGAGGTCCAGGTGATGCCTTCCCACAGCTTCTTCTTGATCTGTGCGCCAAAGTCGAGGCCGGAAACGGTCTGCGTATTGGCGTTGACCAACTGCGCCTGCACAAAGGCAACGCGCGGCGTGGCATTGGGATAGTTCACGTCAGGCGCATCGGCGATCACCGTGTAACCCGCCGGAATGGCCGCACCCGAATAATAGGCCGCCAGCGCCGGAGCGTTGGAAGGCTGGGTGATCACGCCGGTCTTCTTGATGTGGTAATAATCCACCGTGAAGGAGATCCAGCGAGCAGGCTCGAACACCGCGCCCAGCGTGATGCTACGCGACTTTTCAGGCTGCAGGTTGGGGCTGGCCAGCGAGGTCTGACCGTAAGAACCATTGGTGATATAGGTCGGGCAGCTGGAATAGCCATTCGGGTTCGATGCATCGACTGCGCGCGTGTTGCACCCGTATTGCGCAAGGAACGCATCGGTGAACACCGCCGACGTGTTATTGACATAGCCCGTGGTCGGCAGAGCATTCGCTTCACCGAAGGAGGGGATGCGGAAACCCTTCGAGAAGGTGCCGCGCAGCAGCAGTTCAGGCACAGGCTTGAACTTCAAACCAAACTTGGGTGAGAAGGAGGCCTGACCGCTCGAATAATGGTCCCAACGACCAGCGGCCGACAGGGTCACCTGCTTGATGATCGGGGCTTCGGCTTCACCATAGAAAGCGGTGATGCCGCGGCTACCCACGGTACCAAAGGCGTTGATGGTATAATAACGCTCGGTCGGGCCGTTGATGTCGCTGTTGGCGCTGGGCGCGTTCACAGCTTCATAACGCTGCGAGGCGCCGATCGCCCATTGCAGTGGACCACCGGGCAGATCAAACAGCTTGCCGTTCAGGTTCGCTTCCACCTGGAACTGGTCCGAAGTGGCGGTCTTCACATTGGTGGGCTTCACGTAATCCAGAACCGACTGCGAGTTCTTTTCCGGATTGACGAAATTGTAGCTGCCATCGGCAATCGCATCCAGCAGGTGCTGGATATAGACGTAGTTCTTGTAGGTGCGGCGCAGGTTGGTGTGCATCGCGGTGGCGCCGATGTTGAAATCGATGCCGTCGGTCAACTTGCCACGCAGGCCGCTGGCCACGCGGAACACGCGGTTGCGGGTTTCATTAACAGTCGGCGTATCCAGATCGCGACCAACCAGACGCGCGGTATAGCCCTGTGCGGCGAAGGGGTTGTTAGGGTTCAACGTGCCGTTGCTGGCGCTACAGCCCGGCACGGTGGGAACGCCATTGACCATCACCGCCGACGCACCATTGCGGGCGCAGATATAGACCGGCAGCGCCAGCACACCCGAACCCGTGGCATAGTTAGCGCCCGAGGCCGAGGTGTTGAACTGCTTGTAATAGATGCCGGTGGGAGCAGAACCGCGGATCACAGCCGGATTGCCGGTGTAATAGGACGAGGACTGCATCACATTGACTTCGACATAGCCTTCGATCGAGTCGTTGAACTTTGCCGTCGCCTTCATCGAACCGCCAAAGCGGGTGATGTCAGGCTGGATCACGCCATAGTTGTTGGCATAGTCCACCTGACACACGCCAGCGGTGGGCGCGGTGCCGTTGTAGAGGTTGCCGTTGGCATCGCGTGCGGCCAGATCGGTGGCGTTCAAAACATAGGTGCTGCCATTGCACTGGCCCGCGTTCAGCGCCTGATAGCGCGAACCCGAAATCGTGGCAGTATTGCCGGCATTGGCAGGACGCACATAGAAAATCGAACTGGTGGGCGTACCGGCGTTGTAGAGACCCGAACGGGTTACACCACCAACAACACCATTGCTCGCGCTGCCCAAAGCCGTCCAGTTGTCGGTGTTGTAGGGATAGCCGCGCTGGCTGTTGTAGAGCAGGGCGCTGTGGTAATAAAAACCACTGGCGTAGATGTTATAGCCATCCTCGTCGATGTCGCCCTTACCCACCGTCACGCTGAAGCGCTGGCTGGGAGCATCGCCACGGCTGGAAATGCCGCCTTCACCCTTGACCGACACGCCCTTGAACTGGCGCTTGGTCTTGACGTTGACCACGCCCGCGATGGCGTCCGCACCATAGGAAGCCGAAGCGCCATCGCGCAACACTTCCACGTTTTCCACGATGTCGTCGGGAATGGTGTTGAGGTCGACGAAGTTACGCGAACCGTCGTCGGCCAGCGGATAGTAAGCCGCGCGCAGGCCGTCGAACAGCACCAGCGTCGAGTTGGTCGACAGGCCGCGCAGCGACACGGCCGAAGCACCGGCGGCAAATGCGCCATTGGCGGTAAAGCTGTTGGTCAGTGCCGGACCGTTGTTGACGGCCAGAAACTGGAGGCCGTCCTGCACGGTGGAAACGCCGCGCGCATCCAGCGCTTCGGTGCTGAGCACCGATACGGGCGAGACGGTTTCCTTGCTGGTACGACGCAGCAACGAGCCGGTCACCACGATGGTCTTGGTATCTTCGCTGGCCGCCGGAGCGGTCTGTGCCATGGCCTGCACCGACATCAATGCCGTGCCAAGAACCATGGAAGCCACGCCCGCCCGCAAGGCGGTCTGGTAGGTCTGCTTCATGCTTTGCCCCTTGTTGCGGAGCGACGGCCCCCCGCCGCCCCGTACTGTCTTCCAACGGGGGAAAGGGCGGTGCGGACGATTGTTTTGCCGTCACCAACCCCGGCCTCTCGCCGGATCGATGACACTTCATGGCCGAGCAAAGGGGAGCCGGTAAAGATGCTGACATGAATGTCAGTTAATTATTGCGGCAATGTGGCACTTATGTAACAGGTCAAAGACAAAATTAACAAATCGCCGACTTTCCACATATAACCACTTTGCGACATAAAATATCACAGTGGCTACATTTTCGGGATAGAAGGCGATAATATGCCGCCATTATGCCGAAATTTTCGGGAAATCCAAGCGCGCAGTGGTTAACGCGCCTTTCCCCATAGGGCAAAGGCTAAAGCTTAAAAAATGCATCGGGACTCAGGATTGGGATACGCAAAACAGCGCAGGATCGAGCCGTGCCTCGCGCCAGCGCATGCCCCAATGCAAATGGGGTCCGGTGGCCCGTCCGGTCATGCCGACCAGCCCGATAGACTGGCCCTGCGCCACGCGATCCCCCTCCTTCACCAATAGGGCGGATGAATGCAGGAAAGCGCTGATCAGGCCCATGCCATGGTCCAGCATTAGCAAATTGCCTTCCAGCGTAAAGGCATGGTCCGCCGCCAGCACCACCACACCCGCGGCGGGCGCGGCATAGGGCGCGCCTTGCGGCAGGGCGATGTCCGTGCCCGAATGATAACTGCCGGGCACGCCCTGATAGATGCGCTGCGATCCGAACTGGCCAGAGAGGCGCCCCTTGGCGGGCCAAAGGAATTTCTGCGCCCAGCCTTCTGCCTGCTCGCCACGCGCACGGGCGGCATTGATTCGCGCCACTTCCTCGGCGCGTAATTTGGCATAGGCCTCGTCGGGCAGGGATGGCGGGCGCAAGGGCGTATCGACCTGCTCGATATGCCATGCGCGGGGAGCGATGGTCAGTTCTTGGGTCAAATTCTCACCCGTAGGCAGGCTAGCCGAGAGCATCGCCTTGGGTCCCGCATCACGGTCAAAAGCGATCAGGAACCGCCCCTGCTCCACTGGCAAGGGTGCCCCATCCAGCATGACCAGCGCCCCCAAAGGCACGCTGCCCATCGCCCAACCACCTTGAGTCAGCGCGCCTTCCACCATGAGTGGCTGTGGCGCAGCCAAGGCGCGACTCGCAACACCAGCCGCCAATCCGCCCAAAAGCAGACGGCGGGACAGCAAGGTCAAAGCCCCAGCAGGCGCTTGGTCGCCAATTCCGGCGAGGCATAGGCTTCTTGATGCTCCACGCTCCAATAGCGCAAAGATTCCAGCGGGATCATCTCGCCAGACACGGCGCAGAGCACGAATTTGCCACGCGTCATCATGGTAAAACCATTGGGTTCATAGCGCAAAGTGGCGGGACGATCAGCAGAGTTCATCAACATGGGGGCTTTCTAGCAAATTCAACCGAACAAATCATCCTGTTGCTTCACAGGCGCCGCCCGCTTCGCCTTGGCACGCGGTGCGGGGGCCGCAACGGGCGCCGGAACCACCTGCGGCATCGGCCCATCGGCGGGGGCCACTTGCACCACGCCATCGCGGAAATGCAACATCAGGCCCGCGTGAGTCGCCGCCACGCTGGCATCCATCACCGTGCGACCATCCGCCCCGCTTACCCGCGCATAGCCGCGTTTGAGCACATTATCGGGGTTGAGGCTGGCCATGATGCGGGTGACGCTGTCCAGCCTTTGCCGGTCGGCGCGGATATGGCTTTGCAGCAGGGCGGGATTGAGCCTTTGCGCGGAAAGCTGGGTCTGGGCCTGCCGCAAACGACCCGCCAGCAAGGCAGGCGTCAAAGGCCCGCCGCTGCGCTGCAGGCGCAAGGCCGCGCGCTGCGCCACACCCGCCAGCCCGCGCCGCAAGCGCTCGCTGGCATCGTCCAGAGCCTGCGCCTTGGCGGCGATCAAATCCTCCGGCGCGGGCAGGCGCTGCGCCCTTGCCTCCAGCCTTTCGCGCCCCAGCACCACGGGGCGCACCACTGCACGGCGCGAACGCAGGCCCAGCTCGGCCACTTGTGCCAGCAATTCCTCGCGCACGGGCACCGCCATTTCCGCCGCCGCGGTGGGGGTGGGTGCGCGCATATCGGCGGCAAAATCGGCCAGAGTCGTATCGGTCTCATGCCCCACCGCGCTGATGGTGGGGATGGTGCATTCGGCGAGCGCGCGCACCACCACTTCCTCGTTAAAGGCCCAGAGGTCTTCAATCGAACCGCCGCCACGACCCACGATCAGCAAATCAGGGCGCGGCACCGGCCCATCCTCCGCCAATTCGGAAAAGCCGCGCACGGCGGCGGCCACTTGCTCGGCTGCGCCCTGCCCCTGCACCAGCACCGGCCACAGGATCACCCGACTCGGGAAACGGTCCGCCAAGCGATGCAGAATATCGCGGATCACCGCGCCGGTGGGGCTGGTCACCACGCCAATCACGCGGGGCAGGAAAGGCAGGCGGCGTTTACGACGCGGGTCAAACAGGCCCTCCGCCTCCAGCCGCGCCTTGGTCTTGGCCAGCAGCGCCAGCAAGGCGCCCTCGCCCGCAATTTCCATCCGTTCGATCACGATCTGGTAATTGGAGCGGCCAGGGTAAGTGGTCAGCTTGCCGGTGGCGATCACCTCCAGCCCGTCTTCGGGTTGAAAGCCAAGGCGGGCCACGCTGCCCTTCCACATCACGCCATCCAGCCGCGCGCCTTCATCCTTCAGCGCAAGATACAAATGGCCCGAAGCCGCCCGCTTCACTCCCGAAAGCTCGCCCCGCACCCGCACAAAGGCAAAGCGATCCTCCACCGTGCGCTTCAAAAGCGAGGAAATCTCGGTGATGGAGAGCGCAGCCTGATTGTCGCCAGCCTTCTCCTTCGCTACCAGCCCGCCAGAGATCAGATCATCGGAATCGAAAGAGGCAGGCATGAATATCCTTTTGCTGGGTTCGGGCGGGCGTGAACATGCTCTGGCGTGGAAACTTTCGCAATCCTCTCTGCTGGCAAACGGTGGAAAGCTGTTTGCGGCCCCCGGCAATCCGGGCATTGGCCAAGTGGCCGAACTGGTCGCGCTGGACGCGACCGATCACGCCGCCGTGCTGGCTTTTGCCGAGGAGCAGCGCATCGGTCTGGTGGTGATCGGGCCCGAAGCCCCGCTGGTCGATGGTCTGGCCGATTCGCTGCGCGGGGCGGGCGTGCCGGTGTTCGGCCCCAGCAAGGCCGCCGCCCAGCTTGAAGGCTCCAAGGGCTTTACCAAGGATCTGTGTCAGCGGGCCAATATCCCCACCGCCGGCTATGAGCGCGTGTCCAGCCTTGATGCCGCCATAGCCGCGCTGGCCCGCTTTGGCGCGCCGGTGGTGATCAAGGCTGACGGTCTGGCCGCGGGCAAGGGCGTGACCGTGGCCATGACCATGGGTGAGGCCGAAGCAGCCGTGCGCGACATTTTCGCCGGTCGCTTTGGTGAGGCAGGCGCCGAAGCCGTGATCGAGGAATTTATGGAAGGCGAGGAAGCCAGCTTCTTTGCCCTGACCGATGGCGCCACCGTGCTGCCCTTTGCCAGCGCGCAGGACCACAAGCGCGTGGGCGATGGCGACACCGGCCCCAACACTGGCGGCATGGGCGCCTATTCGCCGGCCACCGTGCTGACGCCCGCCTTGCAAGCCGAAGTGATGGCCAAGATCATTGCCCCCACGGTGAAGGCTTTGGCCGATGATGGCACGCCCTATTCCGGCGTGCTGTTTGCGGGCCTGATGCTGACCAGCGAAGGGCCCAAGCTGATCGAATATAATGCCCGCTTTGGCGACCCTGAAACGCAGGTGATGATGGCCCGCCTGACCAGCGATCTGGGCGAATTGCTGCTGGCCTGCGCCGAAGATCGTCTGGGCAGCATCGAACCGCCCCATTTCTCGCCCGAACCGGCGCTGACGGTGGTGATGGCGGCGGAAGGCTATCCCGGCACGCCCAAGAAGGGCGGGGCCATCACCGGCATCGAGGCGGTGGAAAATGACAAGCTGAAAGTCTTCCACGCGGGCACGGCGCTGGTTGATGGTCAATTGGTGGCCGCTGGTGGCCGCGTGCTGAATGTAACGGCGCGGGGGGCCAATGTGACCTCGGCGCAAGCGGCAGCCTATGCGGCGCTGGATGCGATTGTCGCGCCCGATCTGTTTGCCCGCCGCGACATCGGCTATCGCGAAGTGGCGCGCGAGGCGAAGAACTAAACCCCCGCCCGATAAAAACCCCGCCCAATAAAAACCCCGGAAGCAGGTCCCGAACCCTGCTCCCGGGGAAAAAGTCTGATCGGGATATTATTGAAGATCAGGCGTAAAGCGTCACGCTTGCGCCCAACTGGCCTTGTGGGGGGGCGGCCAATTGCCCCTCCCCGTCCGAACCACCCTTGGACTTGCCCGTGGCCAATGCCACCGACGCCTCCGCGAGTTTGCCTTGTGCCGCCGTATTCGCCTGAACGGCGATCGGGGCAGCCGGAGGATTAATCGTCATGCTCATGGTGTGCTCACTTCCATAGCTGATGATCAGGCGTAGATGGATATCCCGCTAACCCCATCCGTGGCGGGCCGTGGCTCGGTCATGGATGGATCGTAACGGCTCGGCAGCTGCGCCTCGGGCGTCGTCGTGGCTTTTTGCACCGATGGTGAAATCGGCGTGGCGGCATAGGCCGTGCGGCCTGCGGGAGTACCCACCACCTGCGGGGCGACCGGGGAAACACCTGCTGTCATACATCTGCTCCGTATCGGGATGTGCGCGCCGCCTATGGCGCGCATACGTCAGGACGGTTGGCCTCCTCACGTATTAAGGGGGCCAGTGAGAAAAATATCACCGCCCCCCTTAAAATTCCGGACCAAGATGCTGGTTAACACGGCAAGGCCCAAACATGGGGCTTTGCACGGATCAACTTCAAGCTTTACCCAAGCTTTTCAGCCAACAGCGCCGCCAGATCCGCTTCGGGACGGGGGCCATAATGTGAAATAATTTCCGCCGCGCAGATCGCACCCAGCGTTAAACATTCCGCCAGAGGCTTTGCCCGCACATGGCCGAAAAGGAATCCGGCGGCGAAAAGATCGCCCGCGCCAGTGGTGTCCACCACGCGCTCGATGGGCTGGGCGGGAACATGGGCATGTTCGCCACCACGGATAGCATGGGCGCCCTTTTCGCTGCGGGTCACGACCACGCAAGGCACATTCTTGGCCAGTTGCTCCAGCCCCTCGTGGAAGTCCTCAAGCCCCGTCAGCGCAGCCAGTTCATGTTCATTGGCGAACAAGATGTCGATCTGGCCCTCAGCGATCAGCGCGCGGAAATCATCGCCATGGCGGGCAATCACAAAGGCGTCGGACAGGGTGAAGGCCACTTCGCGGCCAGCGGCGCGCGCGGCGGCAATGGCGCGGCGCATGGCACGGCGGGGCTCTTCGGGGTCCCACAGATAGCCTTCGAGATAGAGCACCTTGGCATTGGCAATCGCGGCATCATCCAGCGCTTCGGCAGGCAGGAATTGCGAGGCGCCAAGGAAAGTGTTCATCGTGCGCTGACCATCGGGGGTGACAAAGATTAGGCATTGCGCGGTAGGCACGCTGGCATCGCGGGTGGGCGTGTCAAAGGCGATGCCACCGGCGCGGATGTCATGGGCGAAAACGCGGCCGAACTGGTCATCGGCCACTTGCCCGATAAAGGCGCATTTGGCACCCAGCGCGGCCAGGCCAGCCAGCGTATTGGCCGCGCTGCCGCCCGACACTTCCTTGGCGGGGCCCATGGCGGCGTAAAGCTCTGCCGAACGGGCGGCATCCATCAAGGTCATGCCACCCTTGGCCAAACCAAGCTGTTCGATCTGCGCCTCGTCGCAAGGGGCGATCACATCGACAATGGCGTTGCCAATGGCAATAACGTCGGTGGTGGGCTCGGTCATAGGGACGATAGGCTTTCGATTGGGAATACAGACAAGCCTCTGCCCTAGCCAAGCAGGCGGGGAGCGACAAGAGGGGCTCGACCAGCGGCCTTTGCGGTTAACGCGCAACGGGCGGTTGACTTGCCCCCACGGGAGGGCAATCACCGCCCCCATGTTGCGCCGTTGGACAATCCTCGCCCCGATGCTGGCTCTGGCCGCCTGTAACGAAGGGGCGGGGCCGGTCGTCAGCCTGCCCCGCGCCATACCAGCGCCCGCGCCCAGCCCTGCGCCTCCGCGGGCACAGCCCCGCCCCAAAGTACCACGCCCGCCCGCCAAGGCAGCGCCGCCGCCTGCCCCGCAAGTCTTGCGTGCAGCAGGGCTGGAATCGGTGATTGGCGCGGGCAGGGCCGATCTGCTGCGCCTGCTCGGCAAACCGCGACTCGATGTGGCCGAGGGCGACGCGCATAAGTTGCAATTTGCGGGCGAGAGCTGTGTGCTGGACATCTATCTTTACCCTCAGGGGAAAGAGGGTCCCCTGCGCGCCACCTATGCCGAGGCCCGCCATCCGGCAGACGCCAGACAAGTCGACCGCGCCGCCTGTATAGCCGCTTTGCGCAAGGCACCCTAACCATCGGGCGCACCTGAATTTTCGGTTCACCCTGAATTTTCGGTTCACTGGACGGTCAGCCGGCGATGGGCACAAAGGGCTCATGGGGGCACCCAACTTTCCCCAAGGAAGTTAGCCCATGACCAACAGTGACTATACGCCCGTTCCCAATGCCCGCCTGTGCCATGATGATGCAGAGGCCCTGCTGGCCATCAATGCCAGCCTGCGCTCCCCCTCGCCTGAATGGGTGCATTTCCTCAGCGAGACTTTGTCGCATTGGTTGGTGGAGCAACGCGCTCCGCAAGGTGTGGTGGACGAAGCCAAGGCGCGCTGGCTGATCGAAAGGATCGATGAAGGCGACCGCCGCCCGCATCCTGCCGCCTTGGCCGTGTTGCGCCGATGCTGTGTGATTGCGCGGGATGTGCCGCGCCAGATGCTGCACTATTTGCGCATGCAGGAGGCCCGCCCTGCGTGATACAAGAAGCGCCGGAACTCCGCGGTGGGTACCGGCGCTTCTGACTTATACCGTAAAGCTTTCGCCGCAGCCGCAGCTGCCCTTGGCATTGGGATTGGCAAAGACGAAACCGGCGGTGAAATCATCCTCCACCCAGTCCATCGTGCTGCCCACCAGATAGAGCACGCTGGCGCTGTCGATGAAGAACAGCCCGCCGGGCGTCTCGATCTTTTCATCCAGCGGGCTGGCGCTTTCCACATAATCCACCGAATAGGCCAGACCCGAACAGCCACGGCGCGGGGTGGACAGCTTGACCCCAATCGCCCCTTCCGGCGCGCTGGCCATCAGATGCGCGATGCGCGCCTCTGCGCTGGCGGTCAGCGTGACGGCGGCGGGGCGGGGCTTACGGATCGTGGTCATCACAGCATCCCCAATTCAAGGCGGGCTTCATCGCTCATCTTGGCCGGATCCCATGGCGGATCCCACACCAGATGCACTTCGGCATCGCGGACGCCCGGCACCGAGGACACGCGCAACTCCACCTCGCCCGGCATCGATTCTGCCACGGGGCAATGCGGCGTGGTCAGCGTCATGGTCACGCTGGCCGAACCTTCGGGCGTCACTTCCACGCCGTAAATCAGGCCCAGATCATAGATATTGACCGGAATTTCCGGATCGAAAATATCCTTGAGCGCGCCGATCACGCCTTCATACAGCTCGCCGCCCGGTTCATGGGCCACAAGGCCGGTGGGCTGCTGGGCGAGGAAACCTTCAAGGTAATCCTTCTTGCGCGCCACCTTGTCGGCCAGCTTTTCCATCTCGCCATCCGCGCCCAAAGGCGGGGCGGCCGCGACATCGACACGGGCGCGCGGCGGTGGCGTGGCCGAATCCACCTCTTCCACGATGAAGCGCGGGGTTTGCTCAGGGGTTGTTTCGCTCATTAGCCGAAGATCCTCTTCGTGCGTTCAATGCCGGCGATCAGCGCGGCAATATCGCTTTCATCACTATACAGGCCAAAACTGGCGCGGGCGGTAGCGGGCACGCCCAGATGGTCCATCAAGGGCTGGGCGCAATGGTGGCCCGCGCGGATGGCAACACCCGCCTCGTCCAAGATTGTGCCTAGATCATGCGGGTGGACGCCTTCCAGCGCGAAGGAAACGATCCCCGCGCTGTCTTCGGGACCAAACAGGCGCACATCATTCATGGCCTGCAAGGCGCCGCGAAGCGTTTTGACGAGTCCAGCCTCATGCGCGTGAATGGCGGACAGGCCGATGCTCTGCACATAATTCACCGCCGCGGCAAAGCCGATGGCTTCTACAATCGCGGGGGTGCCAGCCTCAAATCGGGTGGGTGCAGGGGCCCAGGTGGTGCGTTCAAATGTCACACGGTCGATCATCGAACCGCCGCCCTGCCAAGGGGCCATGGCGTCCAGAATCTCGGCCTTTGCCCATAGCGCGCCAATGCCGGTGGGACCGTAAAGCTTATGCGCGGAAAAAGCGTAGAAATCCACGCCCAGCGCCGCCACATCGACGGCCAGACGCGGCACAGCCTGACAGCCATCGACCAGAATCTTCGCGCCCACACCATGCGCCAAAGCCACCGCACGCGGCACATCCAGCACGCTGCCCAACACATTGGAAACATGGGCCAGCGCCACCAGCTTGTGGGCAGGCGTCAGAATTTGCTCGGCGGCGTCCAGATCGATCTGGCCATCTGCGGTCAACGGGCAGACGTCGATTTCCACACCGGTCCGCTCGCGCAGCATTTGCCAGGGCACGATATTCGAGTGATGCTCCAGCGTGGAGATCAGAATGCGGTCGCCCGCTTTCAGATGCGCCCCGCCCCAGCTTTGCGCCACCAGATTGATCGCCTCGGTCGCGCCACGGGTGAAGACGATCTCGCCCTCCTGCCCGCCGATAAAGCCCGCCACGGTCCGCCGCGCCGCTTCATAGGCCAGCGTCATATTGGCGCTGCGGGCATAGACGCCGCGATGCACGGTGGCATAATCGCGGCCCATCGCGTTGACGGTGGCATCGATCACGGCTTGCGGCTTTTGAGCGGTGGCGCCGCTGTCGAGATAGTGCCAGATTTGTCCGTCCTTGGCTGCCAACCCCGGAAAATCAGCGCGGATCTTGGCGAGATCAAGGCTCACAGCAGGGCCTCCAAAGCCGCCTGTGCCGCCGCATGCAGATGGTCCTCATCCTCCGCCCCGTCAAAGGCTTCGGCGACAAAGGCTTGCAGCATCAGCGCCTTGGCACGCGCCGGTTCGATGCCGCGCGCCGCCATATAGAACAGGCCATTGGCGTCCAATTCACCAATCGCGCAGCCATGGGCGCATTTCACGTCATCAGCGTGGATTTCCAGCTCGGGCCGCGCATTGGCGGTGGCGCTGCGGTCCAGCAACATGGCGCGCATCGACTGTTGCCCATCGGTGCCATCGGCGCCCTTGGCCACATAGACCTTGCCCAACACGCTGGCCGTAGCGGTGCCAGCGGCCACGCTGCGCAGGATCTGGCGGCTGTTGGCGTTGGGTTCCATATGGCGCACCGTGGCGACGATTTCCGCCGTCTGCGCACCGCCTGCCAATTGCACCCCGCCCAGTGTGAAATCGGCGCCCTCATGCAGGGTGGCCTCGATCTCGATCCGTGCGTAGGCGTCAGCGCTGTTGAGCACATGGACGGCAGCGCGCGCACCAGCCTCCAGCGTCAACGACAGTCGCGTCACCCCGCCCTTGTTGATGATGGCGCAGGCAAAGCTGTCCCCCGCCGCCACCGTAATGCTTTCGGCATCGGGCAAAGGCCAGAGCTTTTCCAGCGCGGCCAGATCGGCATAGCGCCAATCCTCGGCCTTTCTGGTGGGCAAATTGCTCATGCCACCACGCCTTCGTAGCCTGCTTCCTCCAGCTCCAGCGCCAGTTCGGGGCCGCCGCTCTTCACAATGCGGCCATCGGCCAGCACGTGGACGAAATCGGGCTTCACATAATCGAGCAGGCGCTGATAATGGGTGATCAGCAGCACGGCCTTATCCGGCTTACGCATGATGGCATTGATCCCCTCGCCGCAGATGCGCAAAGCGTCAATGTCGAGGCCGGAGTCGGTCTCGTCCAGGATCGCCAGCTTGGGGTTCAGAATGCCCATCTGCACCATCTCGGCGCGCTTTTTCTCACCGCCCGAAAAGCCCACATTGACGGGGCGTTTCATCATTTCCATGTCCATTTTCAGCAAAGCGGCCTTTTCCTTGGCCAGCTTGAGAAACTCGCCCCCCGACAGCGGGGGCAGGTCATGGAACTTGCGCTGGCTGTTCAAAGCCTCGCGCAGGAATTGCAGGTTGGACACGCCGGGGATTTCCACCGGATATTGAAAGCCGAGGAACAGACCAGCGGCGGCGCGCTCATGCGGCTCCAGTTCAAACAGGTCCTGCCCGCCAAACGTGGCGCTGCCTTGCGTCACTTCATAGCCCGGACGCCCGCCCAGCACATAGCCGGTGGTCGACTTGCCCGCGCCGTTCGGCCCCATGATCGCGTGGATTTCGCCCGCGTTGATGGAAAGGTTAAGACCCTTGAGGATCGGCTTGTCCGCGACGGAGGCGTGGAGGTTTTCAATGGTCAGCATTATCAATCTCGCAGGATGACATGAGTAATTCCATGCACTTCGTCGGATACGATGCGCTCTATCGGTAAGCCTGGTCCAAAAGCGTGGCCTATACACCCTTTGTCCATCTGATTGCGCTCGCCCGAAGCCCATTGAATATGAACTGGGATTTGGTTGCCAACAACGCTTTGCAAAGCTCGAAGTTGGGCTACAAAGTGAGCTTGGCGCCCTTCAACGATTTTCCCATTTTTCTCCAATGGAGGGCGAATCGCCGTGATCTTGTTTTGATAAACAAAAGTACCCGTGCTTCGTGGGGTTGGGCCAACATAGGCCTGATAACCAATAGAAACTGACGTATAGGTTGGCATCACCCCACGCTCCCCTCAAGACTGATCCCCAACAGCTTCTGCGCTTCCACCGCGAATTCCATCGGCAGTTGCTGCAAAACCTCCTTGGCGAAACCGTTGACGATCAGCGCCACCGCGCTTTCCTGATCCAGCCCGCGCTGCATGGCGTAGAACAGCTGGTCGTCGGAAATCTTGGAGGTGGTGGCCTCATGCTCGATGGTGGCGCTGGGGTTGCGCACCTCGATATAGGGCACGGTATGCGCGCCACATTCCTTGCCCAGCAAGAGACTGTCACACTGCGTGAAATTGCGCACGCCTTCCGCCGCCGCGCCCACGCGGACCAGCCCGCGATAGGTGTTCTGGCTGTGGCCAGCGCTGATGCCCTTGGACACGATGGTCGAGCGGCTGCCCCGCCCGTTGTGGATCATCTTGGTGCCGGTGTCGGCCTGCTGGTAATTGTTGGTCACGGCCACCGAGTAGAACTCGCCCACGCTGTCCTCGCCGTTCAACACACAGCTGGGATATTTCCACGTGATGGCGCTGCCGGTTTCCACCTGCGTCCACGAAACCTTGCTGCGCTTGCCTTGGCACAGGGCGCGCTTGGTGACGAAATTATAGATCCCGCCCTTGCCATTGGCGTCGCCCGGATACCAGTTCTGCACGGTGGAATATTTGATCTCGGCATCGTCCAACGCGACCAGTTCCACCACGGCGGCGTGGAGCTGGTTCTCGTCCCGCTGGGGCGCGGTGCAGCCTTCCAGATAGGATACATAGGCGCCCTTGTCGCACACGATCAGCGTGCGTTCGAACTGGCCCGTGTTTTCCGCATTGATGCGGAAATAGGTGGACAATTCCATCGGGCAACGCACGCCTTCGGGCACGTAAACGAAGGTGCCATCGGAAAAGACCGCACAGTTCAAGGCCGCGAAATAATTGTCGGCCATGGGCACCACCTTGCCCAGCCAGCGCTTCACCAGATCGGGATATTCGCGGATCGCCTCGCTGATGCTGCGGAAGATCACGCCCGCCGCTTCCAATTCCTTGCGGAAGGTGGTGGCGACCGAAACCGAGTCAAACACCGCATCCACCGCAATCTTGCGCGCGCCTTCCACGCCGGCCAGCACCGCCTGTTCGGCCAAGGGAATGCCCAGCTTTTCATAGACGCGCAGGATTTCGGGATCGACCTCGTCCAAAGACTTCGGCCCATCCTTCTTCTTGGGCGCGGCCCAGTAATAGGCTTCCTGATAATCGATCGGCGGCACGTTCAGCTTGGCCCAATCGGGCATAGGCATGGTCAGCCAATGGCGATAGGCCTTCAGGCGCCATTCCAGCATCCATTCCGGCTCGTTCTTCTTGGCGCTGATGTAGCGGACCGTGTCCTCGTTCAGCCCCTTGGGGCCAAACTCCTGCTCGATATCCGACGACCAGCCATGCTCGTAATCCGCAACCTTGGCTGCGGCGTCACGGGCGGCCTGATCCTTGATCTCGATATTCTCGGTCATGCTACGCTTTCCATCATCATTCCGTTTGCCGCATCTTTAGGCGCAGGCGGGGCTAGCAATTGCGCCAGCTTCACCCCCGCCAAGGCCCCACGCAGAGCCGCATTCACCACCGGCCAATGCGGCCGCACGCTGCACCCGCTTTCCATCCCGCAATCATGCCGCCCTGCCTCGACACAGGGGGTCAGCGCAATCGGCCCTTCCACCGCCTCGATAATATCGACAAGGCTGATCGCGGCGGCCGGACGGGCCAATTTCAAACCACCGCCCGCCCCGCGTGTGGAGGCCAGCAGGCCCGCCCCCACCAGACGGCTGACCAGTTTCTGCACCGTGGGCGCAGGCAGGCTGGTTTCCGCCGCCAGACAGGCCGCGCTGGTGCGCGTACCCCCACAATGGCGCGAGGCGGCCACCATCACCACAACGGCATAATCAGCCATGCTGGACAGGCGCATTGCGGCATTGCTCCCTTGGCGACAGACGAATCACCGGCGACAGCGACGGCGGTGACTTTGGCGGGCGAATTCCAAATCGGATCGAATTCCTCCGATTTCAACCCTCCCCTTAGGCACAAGGGGCGATTCTGGCAATGGCTGCTTTTAGGGCCTACTTTTGGGGCCTGCTGTTTTTGGGGGGCTATGCGGTTTTAGTCGGGGCAGTTCGAAGAAGATCCCAGCCCAGCACGCCGGTTTCATGCGCCATGCGCAAACATAGGTTTGCATTCCGCAATGCGCTCTTGAAAACGACGCTCATTTCCGGCAAAAAAGTTAGGACATCAATAGAGGCGCTTTAAAAGCCTTTGACATCACACATCTATCAAACTATTGAAAAATCATAAAAAAACGGCTCCTCCAGCTAGGGAAGGAGCCGCTTAAGTTCGAGAACTCGTCAGCCTTGGCCACGAGCCCTTCGGGTCGCAACTCCGGATTAGCGCATAGCGTGGCAAAAAAATTGTAAATTTGCGCCACTCGTCACCTTTTTGTTCCTGACATCAATCGATTGCTTGTACGACAATTGGCGCATTCGTGCGAAAAACCGCCGCTTTGTCGACAAAGCCTGCGACTCTTGGCATAGGCGCGCCATGAGCTACGCCCTGATCCGCCCGCTGCTGTTCCGTCTGGACGCCGAAACCGCCCACGGCCTTGCGCTTAATGCGCTGCGCTATCTGCCGCTGGCCGGCACGCCTGCCGCCGCCGGAGGTCCTTTGACCAGCAAGGTCGCGGGGATCACTTTCCCCAATCCGGTGGGCATGGCGGCCGGTTTTGACAAGGACGGGCAAGTGCCCGACGCCTTGCTGGGCCTTGGTTTCGGCTTTGCCGAGGTCGGATCGATTACCCCCCTGCCCCAAAGCGGCAATCCCAAACCGCGCCTGTTCCGTTTGGTGGAGGATCAAGCGGTGATCAACCGCATGGGCTTTAACAATGGCGGGGCAGAGGCCGCCTATGCCCGCCTGCTGGCGCGCAAGAACCGTGGCGGCGTGCTGGGCATCAACATTGGCGCCAACAAGGACGCCAGCGACCGCATCGCCGATTATGCCACCGGCGCGCGCCTGTTTGCGCCGCTAGCCTCCTATCTGGCGGTCAATATTTCCAGCCCCAACACGCCGGGCCTGCGCGCGCTGCAAGACCCCGCCTCGCTGGAAGGGCTGCTCGATGGCGTGATCGCGGCGCGGGATGAGACCGGCTATCAACCGCCGGTGTTCCTGAAAGTGGCGCCCGATCTGCTGCCCGCCGATATTGATGCAATTGCCCGCATCGCCATCGAGAAAAAGCTCGGCGCGCTGATCGTCAGCAACACCACCATCGAGCGCCCCGCACTGGCCAGCCCCCATGCGGGCGAGACGGGAGGCCTGTCGGGCGCGCCTTTGCGCGACATGGCGCAGCAACGCATCGTCGATTTCCGCCGCGCCACGGGCGGCGCTGTGCCTCTGGTGGGCGTGGGCGGCATCGCCAAACCCGAACATGCCTATGCCCGCATCCGCGCTGGCGCCAGTCTGGTGCAACTCTATTCGGCGATGGTCTATGAAGGCCATGGCATTGCCCGCACCATCAACAAAGGCCTGAAGGCCATGTTGGCGCGCGATGGCTTTGCTACTATTGAACAGGCAGTGGGCGTCGATACGCCTTTGTAAGCGGATGCTTGCCCGCCCCGCCTTTCCCGCCTAGCATCCCCCCCACAACGCCGGACGAGAGGATAATAATCCCCGTGCAGATCTCCGATATTGAAACCAGCCCGAATCTGGTCTCGCTGTTCCTTGCCCGCGCCGATGTGTTGGGTGACAAGCCTTTCCTGCACGCCAAACAGGGCAAGCAATGGCAGGCGATCAGCTGGGCCGAGGCGGCGCGGCGCGTGGTGCTGCTGGCGCAGGCTCTTGTCGGGCTGGGCTATAAACGGGGCGAGCGCATTCTGCTGGTGTCGGAAAACCGGCCCGAATGGTGCATTGCCGATCTGGCGATCATGGCGGCGGGCTGCATCACCGTGCCCGCCTATATTACCAACACCGAGCGCGACCATTGCCATGTGCTGGAAAATTCCGGAGCGCGCGGGGTGATTGTCTCCGGCCCGAAACTGGCGGGGCCGCTGCTGCCCGCCGTGCTGCGTTCGGGTCAGGCCGAGCATGTCATCGCCATGGAGCCTTTGGCCGTGGCACAGGCCGGTGCGCTGGAATTTCACGACTGGGCCGCGCTGGTAACCGGCGATGCGGTGGCGGCACGGGCGGCGGTGGATCTGCGTCTGGCCGGAATCCAGCGCGATGATACCGCCTGCCTGATCTATACCAGCGGCACCGGCGGCGCCCCGCGCGGTGTGAAACAGCATCACGGTGCCATCCTGCACAATGCCACAGGCGCCTGTCGCGTGATTGCCGAGGATTTTAGCTGGGACACCACCGGCGCGACTCAGGATGTGTTCCTCTCCTTCCTGCCCTTGTCCCATGCCTATGAGCATTCGGCGGGGCAATTCCTGCCCATCGGGCTGGGCGCGCAAATCTGGTATTGCGAAGGGTTGGAAAAGCTGGCCAGCAATATCGAGGAGGTGCGCCCCACAGTGATGGTGGTGGTGCCGCGCCTGTTTGAAGTTTTGCGCGCGCGCATTATCAAGCAGGTGGAAAAGCAGGGCAAGCTGGCCAACACCCTGTTGCAGCAAGCGGTCGCACTGGAAGCGCGCAAGGCGGCGGGCCATTACGGCCTGCTCGACCGCGCGCTGGACGGCGTTATCGAGCGCCTGCTGCGCCCCAAGATCCGCGCCCGTTTTGGCGGGCGCAACAAGGCAATGGTGTCGGGCGGCGCACCGCTAAACCCCGAAATCGGGCGATTTTTCCAGGCCGTGGGCATCACCATGCTGCAAGGCTATGGCCAGACCGAGAGCGGCCCGATTGCCGCCGTCAACCGCCCGCGCACCGGTATCAAGATGGACACAGTGGGCACGCCTTTGCACGGCACGCAGGTTCGCATCGCGCCCGATGGCGAGATTTTGCTGCGCGGCGAATTGGTGATGCATGGCTATTGGCGCGCCGAGGCGGAAACTGCCCGCGTGCTCAAAGATGGCTGGCTCTATACCGGCGATATCGGCCATCTGGACGCGGCGGGGCGGATCGTCATCACCGATCGCAAGAAGGACATGATCGTCAACGACAAGGGTGACAATATCTCTCCGCAAAAGGTGGAGGGCATGTTGACGCTCCAGCCCGAAATCGCACAGGCGATGGTGGTGGGGGACAAGCGCCCCTATATTGTCGGCCTGATTGTGCCCGATGCCGAATGGGCGGACGAATGGGCCACCGCCAACGGCCATCACCGCGCCGATATGCGCGCACTACAGGCCCTGCCCGCTTTCCGCAGCGCCCTGCGCGCGGCGGTGGATCGGGTGAATGCTGATCTGTCGGTGATCGAAAAGGTCCGCCAATTCGCCTTTGCCGACGAGCCTTTCGCCATTGCCAATGAGGAAATGACACCCTCGCTGAAAATCCGCCGCCACAAGCTGAAAGAGCGTTATGGCGAGCGTCTGGATGCGCTTTACAAAGGCTGAAACGCGGAATTTGGATAAAGAAAAAGCGACAGTTGCCTGCCGCTTTTTCCCGCATCCTCTCCAAGATGCAATTGCCTGTCGGGCTTGTTATTCACCCTTCTTTCTCAGGCTGGTTTATTCGCTGTCTTCTTCAGTCTTATCGCCACGGCGGATAGAAGCAAGCGCCAATTGCGGATTGCCTTCGCCCGACAGATAAGGAACCGGATTGACCGCCACGCCTTCGACGCGGACTTCATAATGCAGGTGGGGGCCGGTGCTGCGGCCGGTGGTGCCGACATAGCCGATCAGGTCGCCCTTGCGCACCTGCTGGCCCTCGGCCACGTTCAGGCGCGAGAGGTGGCCATAACGGGTTTCCAGATCGCCGCCATGTTCGATCTGGATATAAAGACCATAGGAGCTGAACCAGTCGGCGCGGCCCACCACGCCATCGGCAGTGGCGAAAACCGGCGTGCCGATCGGGCTGGAAAGGTCGATGCCCTTGTGCATGCGGGCACCACCCAGAACGGGATGGGTGCGCATGCCGAAATCGCTGGACAGATGCAGACCTTCCAGCGGCGAACGCGAAGGGATCGACATCACGCGGGCGGCAATATTGGCCAGACCCGAATTCTTGGTGCTGCTGGCGGCGGCGAAATTGTTGCCGCCTTCGCTGGCACGCCAGGAGGTGAAAAGGTTGCGGAACTGCTGATCGCCACTATCCTGCGCGATGGGCGCGGACTGGGCGGCGCGCAAAGGCGCGGCAATATCGGCATTGGCATTGTTGGCCAGAGCAGGCTGGCTCACCACAGCGGCCAAGGCGCTGATCAGAAACTTGGCAGACAAACGAAGCGCGACCACTCCAAATTACCTTTATTCTTGCGTTGGCCAACCTTTCCCCAAAGGAAGGTCAACATGGGAAGGCCACCGGAATTCCGATGGTTGGTTTTTGTTGGAGAAGGTCGGATCCCCCCGCCGTCTCGTGGAAACTGCCTAACCGTTAGTTTCCCATACATGCAAGAGCAAGGTAGGCAGGGCGCGACAAACCGGCTGCCTGACGCGCTGAGTCGTTGAACGGAGGCTTAACCTTGCCTCGGAAGTATTGCGTAACGAGGCTTTTCCAGAGCGAATCCGGCGAATCACCAGACTGGTGAGCGAGCCGCGAAAAATGCTCCGAACCGTATCGGACATGGCGAATTTCATCGTTGAAAATGCGGTTGAGAATGCGAGCGCCGCGATGATCGCCGCTGGCCTCCACCCGCTCGATTGTGGCGGGTGTCACATCCAGCCCGCGCGCCTCCAGCACCATCGGCACCACGGCCAGACGGGCCGCCAGATCATGCGCGGTTTCGCCCGCCGCCTCCCATAATCCGTCATGGGCGGGCAGGTCGCCATAGGTCGCGCCCATGCTGGCCAGATGGCGCTGGATGATGGCAAAATGCATCGCTTCATCGGCTGCGACGCAAAGGAAATCATCGACGAAGCCGCGCGCCACATCATGGCCAAACCGCGCCTCCATCTCGGCGCCGAAACGCCCCGCCATATCCAGCGCCAGATCGATGGCGACAAATTCGATATGCGCCAGCGCATGCCACAGGGCGATGCGCTTGGCCCGAGAGCCACCCTTGCCACGCTTGGGCATCTGGCCGGGCGGCAGCAATTCCGGCTTTTCGGGCCGCACGGGCCTTTCGGGCATGGCGCAACCAAAATCCCAAGCCAGCCGCCCCAGCCGCCAATCGCGAACCACCGCGCGGGTGCGCATCGCCTTGGCGCGGGGGTCGGCTGTGTTGAGAACGGCGGCGATAGCGTGGGAGAGCGAGGCATTCATGCCCGCCGCCTAATCCAAAACGGCGAGGAAATCAGCCCTTCACCGCAGCCAACACTTGCTCAGCATGGCCTTTAACCTTTACCTTGTTCCAGACCTGCGCAATCATGCCTTTTTCATCAACCAGATAGGTTGTGCGTTCCATGCCCATATAGGTTCGGCCATACATGGACTTTTCTTTCCACACGCCCAAGGCATCGGACAACCCGCCCTCTTCCGCATCCGAGGCCAAAGGCGCGGTCAACCCATGCTTTTCGATGAACTTGGCATGCTTTTTCGGCGGATCTTTCGATACGCCCAGCAAGGCCGCACCGGCCGCCGCAAACTGTTCGGCCAGTTCCGAAAAATCCTTGTTTTCGGTGGTGCAGCCCGGCGTGTCATCCTTGGGATAGAAAAACACCACCAGCTTGCGCCCCGCAAAGTCCGAAGGCTTTACCGTGCCGCCATCAGGCGCCACCAGCGCCACATCGGGGAATGCATCGCCCACTTGGGGGAAATCTGCCATCACACTACCTCCAAATTCTGGCCAAACAGCGCGAACCATGCCTGCGCGATCACCCCGCGCGCGGCACCGATTGCGGCCAGCAGGCTCTCTCCATCGGCAAAGCCGCAGGCCTTGGCAAGTGTGGCCCATGGGGCACCATCGGGAAGCTGACTATCGGGCGCCAGCAAACGCGCCGCCACCAACAGGCGCGATAGCAGCGCGAAGGCCGGCTCCACCTCCGTAGGCAACAGGCCAGCCGCCACCAGTTCCTGCAAGGCCCCCGCCATATCGGGCCGCAGCGCCACACCTTGGCTCAATTGCAGCGCGTGGGTGATAAATTCGGCATCCACCAACCCGCCGCGCAGCAATTTGCCATCCAGAGCGCCCTTGGCTGGCTTATGCGCGGCCATCTTGTCCCGCATCTCGCGCACTTCGCCCAGCACTTTGGCGCGGTCACGCGGGGCGGTCAGCACCTCGCGCATCACGCCCTCCACCACCGCGCGCGCCTCTGCCGAACCGAACAGCACGCGGGCACGGGTCAGGGCCATATGCTCCCATGTCCAAGCCTCGCGGCTTTGATAAAGCGCGAAACTGTCCAGACTGACCGCCAGCGGCCCCTGCGTGCCTTGCGGGCGCAGGCGGGTGTCCACTTCAAACAAAGCCCCCTCGGCGGTGGGCACGGTCAAGGCCGCGCTGATCCGCTGCGCCAGCCGGTTGAAATAGAGCGTTGCCCCCAAGGGCCGCCGTCCGTCGCTTTCTGCCGCAAAATCGCCGGTGAACAGATAGACCAGATCCAGATCGCTGGCATGGGT
The DNA here is from genome assembly GCF_004005905.1 of Novosphingobium umbonatum. GTDB lineage: Bacteria > Pseudomonadota > Alphaproteobacteria > Sphingomonadales > Sphingomonadaceae > Novosphingobium > Novosphingobium umbonatum. Next base: position 165,000 of record NZ_SACO01000006.1, on the reverse strand, counting down.
GAGGCTGCCCCCGCCAAACCGGCCCAGCCCCAGAATGACCAGTTCCGCCCCTGCAATCCGCCCATGGGTGGCTTCGAACTCCGCCATTGTCGCGCGGGCCAAAACCTCCAGCGCCGCCTCGGCCACGCGGCACAGGCCAGCCGAAATGTCCAAGGGGTCCTGCGCGCCCTCGACCAATTGCACGCCCAATGCAAAGCGCCGCTCGCTCACCTTGCGGCGCACATGGTCCAGCAGGCGCTGGTAATCATCCCCCGCCTCCACCGCGCCAAATTCCGCCGCCAGCGTGGGCACATCGGGCGGCAGATCATAGGCGCTGGCATCGATCAGCGCGTCCAGCAAATCAGCCCGCCGCGCCAAAGCATCGGCCAAAGGCGGGGCCAACGAAAGCACGCGCACCATCACCTCCAGCAATCCGGGCCGCGCCTCCAGCAGGCGGAACAGATTAACCGCCGAGGGCAGGCTGGCCATCATCTGCTCCCATCTTGTCAGCGCCTTTTCCGGCGCGGGCGCATGGGCCAAAGCTGCCAAAAGCGCAGGCTGCACCGCATCCAAAGCGGATAAGGCCGCCTCGCTGCGCAACACCCGCAGGCTACCCCCGCGCCAGCCCTCGATCCTTTCGGCCAAAGCGCCCGCATCGGCAAAGCCCAGCTTCTGCAATTCACCGGCCAAGGCTTCGCCCACCAAAGGCTCGCCGCGCGGGACAGCCACGCTGGTTCCCTCGCCCGCGCTGGCCGCGATCAGGGAGTCATATTTGGCCCCGACCTCTTCGGTAATATGCTGCAATTCCTCGATCAGCGCAGCGGCATTGGGCAGGCCGTCCAGCGCCGCCACATTGGCAATGCCCGCCTCGTCACGGGGCAGGACATGGGTTTGCAGGTCGGACACTTGCTGCAAGCGATGCTCGATCTGGCGCAGGCGGTCATAGGAGGTGCCCAGCATTGCCGCTTCCTCCGCCGCGATCAGGCCAGCGGCGGCCAAGGCATCCAATGTGGCCCGCGTGCCGCGCTGGCGCAGCGCAGGGTTGCGCCCGCCATGGATCAACTGATGCACTTGCGCGAAAAATTCCACCTCGCGGATGCCGCCCCGCCCGCGCTTCACATCAAAGCCGGGGCCGATCCTTTCCACCTTGCCATGATGCGCGCGGATACGGCGGGTCAGCCGCCCGATCTCGGCAATCGCGCCGAAATCCAGACTTTTGCGCCACACGAAAGGCCGGATGGCGTGCAAAAAGCCCTCCCCCAAAGCCACATCGCCCGCACAGGCCCGCGCGCGGATGAAGGCTGCCCGCTCCCACGCCAGAGCGCTCGATTCATAATGTGCCAGTGCGCCTTCCAGAGGAATCGCCAAAGGGCTGATTTCGCTGGCCGGACGCAGGCGCAGGTCCACGCGGAACACATAGCCATAGGCATCCACCTGCGAGACAATGCGCAAGATCTGCCGCGCAATATGCTGGGCGGCTTCCTCCGGCTCGTCGCGCGGGCGGCGGGGCAGGGTTTGGGGATCGTAAATCAGGATCGGGTCAATGTCGGAGGAGTAATTGAGCTCCCCCGCCCCCTGCTTGCCCAGCGCCAGCGCGACAAAACCGGTGGCTTGCGCATCGGGCACGCGGGCACGGATGGCATGGGCAATCGCCTTGTCCAAGGCGCGGTCAGCCAGCGCGGTCAATTCCCCCGTCACGCGGGCCAGATCAAAGGCACCTGCCAGATCGCCCACGCCCAGCGCCAAGGCCAGCGCCAGCTTTTCCCTGCGCAGGGCAATGGCCGGATCAGCTTCCTTTGCCCCCGCCTCCCGCGCATAGGCCAAGGCCGCCTCGCCATCCCCCGCCGCCAGCAAAGCCACCAGATCGGGCAAACGCCCCATGGCCCGCGACAGAAAGGGCGAATGGGCCTCCGCCCGCGCCAGTGCATTTTGCCAATCTGCCATCATCACTCCTCACTCTCCACCGCAACTCATGGGCCCACAGCACCTCTTTCCGCAAGTGTGCTAAGACGCTAAAGGCACGCCTCATGAGCAATTGGCACTTCCCCCCCGAATGGTATCCTCAGGACTGGCTGTGGATTGGTTTCCCCCATGATGCCGAGGAATGGCCCGGTTTCCTTGAGGCGGCGCAAGTGCAAATGGCCGCCTTTGCCAGCGCCGTGGCTGACAGCGGGCAAGAGGTGCGCCTGTTGGTGCGCAACGAAGCCAACGAGGCCCGCGCCCGCGCTCTGTGCAGCGGCGCGGTGAGTATCGAACGGCGCGCCTATGGCGATGTCTGGCTGCGCGACACTGGCCCCTTGGTGATGCGCGATGGCGCGGGCGGGCGGCAGGCGCGGCGCTTTGGCTTTAATGGCTGGGGCGGCAAATATCTGATGGAAGGCGACCAGACGATTGGCGCGGAAATCGCGCAGGATGCCGGCCTTGCCATCCAGACCGGCGACTGGATTCTGGAAGGCGGCGCGCTGGATATGGATGGCACCGGCCTTGTGGCCACTACCGAGCAGTGCCTGCTCAACCCCAACCGCAACCCGCATCTGACCCGCGATGATCTGGAGGCGCGTCTGGCCCGCGATCTGGGGCTGGAGCGCGTGCTGTGGCTGGGGGATGGTCTCATCAATGACCATACCGATGGCCATGTCGACAATCTGGCCCGTTTTGTGGCGCCCAATGTGCTGGCTTTGCCCAAGGCCACCGGCGCGGATGATCCCAATGCCGCCATCTATGCCGATGCCAAGGCGCGGGCCGAAGCGATGGGCGTGGTGGTCAAAAATGTGCCCAGCCCCGGCCGCGTGGAACGGGACGGGCGGATCGAACCGGCCAGCTATATGAATTTTGCCATCACCAGCCATCTGGTGGTGGTGCCCATCTATGGCACCGCGCATGATGCGGATGGCGTGGCGGCGATTGGCGAGCTTTTCCCCGACCGGCCCACGGTGGGGATTATGGCCGATGCCATTCTGGCTGGTGGCGGCTCGTTCCACTGCTCCAGCCAGCAAATGCCCAAGGCCTGAGACATTGCCCGTGGGGGAGGCAGCACCCTCCCCCATGCGTTAAACTTTTGGCGATGATTCGGGCGCAAGCTCGCATCCATGAGAAAAGCCCGCGCCATCGCCATCGCCCGCACGGTAGACTCTGGTTTAGAGGTCCTCCGCGTCCTGCTCGTCACCGCCAGCGCCATGGCGCTGATCATGGCGGGGCAGCACTGGCCGTTCTAAGCGCGCAGCCGGAGTAGCTCAAAATCCGTTGCCCAAGCGCCAGCCTTGGGCCATGTAGCGGCCATGTCTATTCTTTCCGACAAATGGATCCGCACCGCCGCCCGCGAACAGGGCATGATCGAGCCTTTTGTAGAGCGCCAGCACCGCGATGGCTGCATCTCCTATGGCCTGTCCTCTTATGGCTATGACGCGCGCGTGGCCGATGAGTTCAAGATCTTCACCAATGTCGATTCCGCCGTGGTGGACCCCAAGAATTTCGACGCCAACAGCTTTGTCGATCGCAAGACCGATTGCTGCGTGATTCCCCCCAATTCCTTCGCTCTGGCCCGCACGGTGGAATATTTCCGCGTGCCGCGCGATGTGCTGGTCATCTGCCTTGGCAAGAGCACCTATGCGCGCTGCGGCATTATCGTGAATGTCACCCCGCTGGAGCCGGGCTGGGAAGGCCATGTGACGCTGGAGTTTTCGAACACCACCCCGCTGCCCGCCAAGATTTACGCCAATGAAGGCGCCTGCCAGTTCCTGTTCCTGAAGGGTAATGAGCCCTGCGAGACCAGCTATGCCGACCGCGCGGGCAAATATATGGGCCAGCGCGGCGTCACCCTGCCCCGCCTTTAAAGGAGAGACTTCCCATGTTCAGCCATCTGTTTCTGGGCTCGAATGATCTGGCCAAGGCCAAGGTGTTTTATGACGCGCTGTTCGCGGCCATTGGCGGGCCCGAAGGCCTGTTGATCGCCGACCGTGGCCGCCTGATCTATGCCCACAAAGGGTCCAAGCTGATTCTGGCCACGCCCAACAATGGCGAAGCGGCCACGATTGCCAATGGCGGCACGGTGGGCTTTGCCATCGACACCGCCGAGCAGGTGGAAGCATGGCACGCCGCCGGCGTTGCCCATGGCGGAACGGCGATTGAAAATGCCCCTGGCGTGCGTCCGGCCTTCAACGCCTATCTGGCCTATCTGCGCGATCCGGACGGGCACAAGCTCTGCGCGCTTTGCCAGCTGTAAAGCCGAGCATGACTCCGCAAGACCTGCCCCTGCTGCCGCAAGCGCAAGGGCAGGTTTTTGCGCGGGATGGCGGCCAAAGCATCCGGCACAGGGCATGGGTGCCCGAAGTGCCGGTGGCGCTGGAATTCAATGGCCTTGCCTATGCGGTGATGATGGCCACGCCCGCCGATCTGACCGATTTCGCCACCGGCTTTGCCCTGTCCGAAGGGCTGATCACCAGCGCCGCGCAAATGGGCGAGGCGGATATCGCGCAGGTCGAACACGGCATCATCCTGCGCGCCACGTTGGCAGGGCTGGATGCGGACCGCTTGCAGGAACGCGTCAGGCGGCGGGTGGCGGAAAGCTCCTGCGGGCTCTGCGGGATCGAGAATCTGGAAGCGATCGCCCAGCCCCTGCCTCCTGTCTCCACCCATGCGCGAATCAAGCCCGAAGCCATCTTTGCCGCGCTGGATGCTTTGCGCCCGCTGCAAAAGCTGGGCCATGCCACCCATGCCGCCCATGCTGCCGCTTTCTGCGCGCCCGAAGGGGCCATTCTGGCGCTGCGCGAGGATGTCGGGCGGCATAATGCGCTGGACAAATTGATCGGCGCCATGGCGCGGGCGGGCCAATCCATGGCGCAGGGTTTTGCGCTGTCCACCGCGCGCTGTTCCTACGAAATCGTTGAAAAGGCGGTGAAGGCTGGCGTGACCACGCTGGTCACCATCTCGCTGCCCACCAGCATGGCGGTGGAGCGCGCCGCACAGTCAGGCCTCTCGCTCTGGGTGCTGGCGCGAGAGGATAGCGTGATGCTGGCCCATGATGCGGCCGCTATCGGCTAAATTTTACGGCATCTGCGTCAATCGCCGGTGGACGGAAACGCCCTGCTTGGGGCATGGGCGAAAGCCATGTGGCAGCTTTATCAATTTCCCCTTTGTCCCTTCTCCCGCAAGGTCCGGCTCGTGCTGGGCGAAAAGGGGATCGCGCATGAATTATGGCGCGAGAACCCGTGGGAAGGTCGCGCCGAGTTTTTCGCGCTGAACCCTGCGGGCCGCACGCCGGTGCTGCATGATCCGGACAAGGGTCTGTCCCTATGCGACAGCCGCGCCATTTGCGAATATCTGGAAGAAACCAGCGAGCGTGCCCCGCTGATCATGGGCACCGCTGCCGCCCGCGCCGAAATCCGCCGTCTGGTCGCCTTGTTTGACGAAAATTTCTTTGCCGATGTCACCGGCCCGCTGCTGCATGAAAAGATGAAGAAGCGACTGGTCCTGCGGCAGGCCCCTGATTCGCGCGTGCTGCGCGAGACGATGCGTCTGGCGCATGAGCATCTCGACTATATCGACTATCTGGTCGACAATCGCCCCTGGCTGGGCGGGGCAACCCTGTCGCTGGCCGATCTGGCGGCGGCGGCGCATTTGTCGGTGGCCGATTATCTGGGCGGGATCGACTGGAACGGGCATGAACAGGCCCGCGCATGGTATTCGGTGTTCAAAAGCCGCCCCAGCTTTCGCCCCCTGTTGGCCGAGCGGATGGAAGTGATCCAGCCGCCCAGCCATTATTCGGATGTGAATGCGTGAGAGTTAGCTCTCAATAACGCGCCATCCAGCGATCCAGAAACAGGCCCAAGGGGTGCGGCGTGATGCCCAGCGAGGCAAAGCCCGCAGCGCCCTCGCCCACCACACTGCCTGCTTTGAGCAGGGTGATCTGATCCGCGCTGATCGGCGTCATCGGCAGGGCGGCAAACAGGCTGGCCGCCCAATCCGGCATGGGCAGCAGATGGGGCGCCTGCTTCACCGCGTCGGCGATGCGCCGGTTCAGCTCCAGCATGGACAGGACCTCTGGCCCGCCCAGTTCATAGATATGCCTGCCATGGGCCTGAGGCGCCTCCACCGCGACGCGAATCGCTTGCGCTACATCCTCCACCCACACCGGCTGTAACAGCCCCTCCGGCACGAAAACCGGCATGGCGCCGCGAATTGGCAAGCCACCCATCATGCCCATCATTCGGCCAAACATATTGAGGAAATTATCATCCTGCCCGAAGATCACCGAGGGTCGCAGGATCGTGGCCTGCGGGAAAGCCTCCAAAGCCGCCGCCTCGCCCGCTGCCTTGGAACTGGCATAGGGCACGGGCGAGGCCGCATCGGCGCCAATCGCGGAAATATGCACAAAGGCCTGAGCGCCCGCCTCCCGCGCGGCCTTGGCCAGCAGGCCTACGCCGCGCCCCTGCACTGCATCCAGCTGGCCAGAAAACACGCCCACCAGATTGACCACCGCATCGGCCCCCGTCAGCGCACGGGCCACGCTGGCCGGATCGAGCATCGAGGCGCGGGCAAATTCCACCTGCCCCGGATTGCCCAGCACTTTTAACGCATAGGCCTTTTCGGGATGGCGCGCAGCGATACGCACCCTTGCCCCCGCCCGCAGCAAGGCCTGCGCCGCATAGCGCCCGACAAAGCCCCTGCCGCCGGTCAGCACCACCAAGGCGTCGCGCAGATTGTTTCGGCCCATGGTTTCCTGCCTTTCTTTCGGGTTTACCGCTGTTTCGCGCGATCATGCGCCTTTGTCCAAAGGGGGGCAATCGGGCTCATCGGGCAAAAAAATGCAGCTTTTGCAAAAAACTTTGATTTTCGCGTTGACAGGTCTCGGGATCACCGTTAGAGGCGCACTCCTACCCGGCGCGGTACTGAAGAGCTTCTCAAAAAGCCCAACAGTATCAGGCTCCTAACAAAGTGCCCAGGTGGCGGAATTGGTAGACGCACTAGCTTCAGGTGCTAGCGCTCGCAAGGGCGTGGAGGTTCGAGTCCTCTCCTGGGCACCATGTTATACAAGGTGTGACAAGGGCGGCAGACGAAAGTCTGGCCGCCCTTTTCCTTATGGCCCATCGCCTGCTAAGGCCCGCCGGTATGACCACCCCCTATCACCCCCCCATCAAACGTTCGGTGGAAATCGCCGGACACAAAACCTCGATCAGCCTTGAACCCTTGTTCTGGGACTGGCTGCGCAAGGTGGCGGGGGAAGAGGGGCTACCGATCAATGCCTTGGTGGCGCGGATTGATGCCGAACGGATCACAGCCCCCACGCCCCCCGGTCTGGCGGGAGCGATTCGCCTGTGGCTGGCCAACCGGCACATGCAGGGGGAACTATAACTCGACCCTTGCGTTTTACGGATCAAAGTCGCGAAATGCGGGTCGATGGTCCAATTTTGGCTCAACTCGCCGCGCTATCGCGTGGTTCCATCGCTTCGGAGTAAGAATTTTTGTCCCGTTGCGGTATTGTCACAGCAATGGGTATCGCGAATCAAAATGGGGCCTCGCGCCTGAACCGGCGTGCAATGTTGGCGTGTATGGGCGCAGGTGTGGCGGCAATGGCGGCTCCTGCGCGTGTGATGGCGCAGGCCTCCGGCCTATCCGATTATGAAAAGCTGTTGGTGCAAACCGCCATGCGCGAACGCGACCGTCTGGGCGCCTTCCTGTCGCAGCCCGATGTGGTGGCGATTGCCGATTTCGCCCGCCCCTCGCATGAAACCCGCCTGCATTTTGTCGATATGATGGCGGGACGCGTGCGTTCGCATCTGGTGGCCCATGGTCGTGGGTCGGATCCTGCTCATGATGGCTGGTTGAAGCAATTTTCCAATTCGGTCGGTTCGCTGGCCACCTCGCGCGGGGCCTATCTCACCACAGAGCAGTATCAGGGCAAATATGGCACCTCGATGCGGCTGCGCGGGCTGGATCTGGACAATTCCAACGCGTGGGACCGCGCGATTGTGATGCATCCGGCATGGTATGCCGCACCCGATATGCTGGCCAAATATGGCAAGCTGGGCCGGTCGGAAGGTTGCTTTGCCATGGCGCCGGAGGATTTCTCGGTGGCGCTGGACCATCTGGGCAGCGGTCGCCTGCTCTATGCCGACCGAATTGGCGAAGCCTAATTCCTGTGGCATGAAGCGCCTGTTCACAAGGAAGCAGGTGTCATGATCCTCTCCCCGCGCTGATCCATCAAACACTATCCCGATTGCGCCAAGGGAGGGAGCACTATGCCCCGTCTTACCGATAAATTATGCCTGATCACCGGTGCCGCGCGCGGCATCGGCCTTGCCATTGCCAAAGCCTTCCAAGCCGAAGGCGCCCAAGTCATCCTGACCGACATAGATCAGGCCGAGGGCGAAGCCGCCGCCGCCGCGCTTGGCGGCCGCTTCATCCCGCTGAATGTGGCCGACGAGGCCGCATGGGAAGCCTTGGCTAGCCAAGTTCCGCAAGTGGATGTGCTGGTCAACAATGCGGGCATCACCGGATTTGAACAGGGTTACATCGCCCATGACCCCGAACATGCCTCACTGGAGGAATGGCGACGGGTGCATGCCGTCAATCTCGACGGCACTTTCCTCGGCTGCCGCTATGCCATTCGCGCCATGAAAGAAAAGGGCGCGGGCAGCATCATCAACATCTCCTCGCGCAGCGGGCTGGTCGGCATTCCGGGCGCTGCGGGCTATGCCTCGTCCAAGGCGGCGATCCGCAACCATACCAAGTCGGTGGCGCTTTATTGCGCGCAACAGGGCTGGGCCATCCGCTGCAACTCGATCCACCCCGCCGCGATCATGACGCCCATGTGGGACGCGATGCTGGGCGACGGGCCGGACCGCCCGCAGCGCGAGGCGGCGATGGTGGCCGATACGCCGCTCAAACGCTTCGGGCGGGTGGAGGAGGTCGCCGCGCTGGCCCTGTTACTGGCCAGTGACGAGGCGACCTATATCACCGGCAGCGAGCTGGATATTGATGGCGGGTTGCTGGCTGGCTCGGCCGCCTCACCGGGCTGATATTAAAGCTGGCCAATAATCAAAGAGGATTATCGAGCTTGATCACCGCTTCGGTGCTGGCGCGCTGGGTGGTGTGGATCTGGCGCGGTTGGCGGAAACTTTCCGCCACCGGCGCGTCCCGACCGTAAATATCGGCAAAGGCGGTCATCTTGCCGGTAATGTCGGTGCCATAGGTGACATAGGTGAGATAGACGGGGAAAGTGCGCGTCATCACCACGCGGCGGTATTTCTTCGCCTCGAACAGGCCAACGGCCTCTTCCTGACTCATGCCCGCGCCCAGAATGGCCATGGTCATGCCCAGTTCCACCGCGCGTTCGGTGCGAATGCAGCCATGGGAAAAGGCGCGGACATTGGCATTGAACAGGGCCTTGGCGGGCGTGTCATGCAGATAGATCGCATGCGGATTGGGCATGTCGATCTTCATCCGGCCCAGCGAATTGTTGTCCCCCGGCTGCTGCACCACGGAAATCGATCCATCGCCAAGGCGGGTGACCTTGTAACCCTGCTTCAGCGCGCTGGCCGGATTGCCGATCAGCTTTTCGCCCAGCCCTTCGCCCACCACGATCGATTGCGGCACGGTCCATGTCGGGTTGAACACCACCGCTTCGACCTTTTCCGCCAATTGCGGGGTGGCGGTCTTGCCCGGTTTGCCCACCACCGTGCGATAGGTGCGGATGGCTTTGCCATTGACCGTCAGGCGCAGCTGGAATTCGGGCACATTGGTAATCAGGTAAATCTGCCCCAGATCGCGCGGCAGCCAGCGCCAGCGGTCCATATTGATGCGGATGCTCTCGCGCAATTTCACCTGCGCCTTAGGCGTGGCGGCCAGAGCATCCTTCAACGCCTGATAATCGGGATAGGTGGGGGTCAGGCTGTCCAGCGTGGCGTGGACATCATGGTTGGTGGTGGCGCGTTCCAGCAGCCCTTCCGTGGTCATGTCATCCTGATCGGGGTCCACCGCGAACCATTGCACGCGGGCGGGCATCGGCGTGCGGCCATCGCGCAAATCCTCCACCGCCCAGGCAAAGCTGCGGCTAGCCTGCTGGTCCAGCGCCTCGCCCTCGCCAGCGGCAATGGCGGCTTGCAGGGCGGCGGGCTGGTAATCGGCCGGGTAAAGCCCTTCAGCCGCCAAACCACGAATGGCGGCCAGCAATTCCTTGGCATCGGCCAAAGTCCAATGCGCCACGGGCACCGGATTGGGCACGATCACCATGGTGGGTGGGGATGACGGAGCCGTTGTCGACGCGGGCGCTGGGCTGGCGGTTGGTGCAGGCGCGGGGGTGGCCGCCGGTGTCGGGGTGGTTAGCGGGCCGGCCTTGGCCTCAGCCTTGGCCTCCACCTTGGCTGGGGCGCTACTTGCCGGATTGGCGGGCGCCTCGGCGGGCACGGGCAATTTGATCTGCATCGAGGCGGGGCGGACATTGGGCAATTTACCCAGGCCCTGCTTCCCCTCGATCGGCTGATTTTGCGCCAACAGGGGCGCGGCCATACCGGCAACCGCCAAAGCCACCAAGGAATTGCCAATAAGCCTGTTGCGCCGCTCAGCCATAGATACGCCCCTTAACACCCGAAACACAGGCACCCTTTCGCAAGTCGGGCGCAAGTTTCGCCCAAGGCCATGCCCGTTTCGGGACAATTCATCAAGCATGGCAAATGTCTGGCGGGTGAATGGAGTTGGGGCTAGGGCAGAAGTATGCGTTCTGGACCCAATTCCCCGCGCTCGCTGCTGCCCTTGCTGGCGGCGGCCTGCGGCATTGCCACTTTCAGCGTGATGGACGCGTTGATGAAGGGCGCCTCGCAAGTGGCGGGGGTCTATGCCGCGATGGTGGGGCGCAATCTGGTGGGCGTGGTGGTGGCTTTCGCGGCGTGGCAGGTGGCCTTTGGCGGACACTGGCCCACGGCAAAGCGGCTGAGGCTGCATGCGGCGCGGGCAGCCATCGCGGGCGTGATGGGTTTCAGCTTTTTCTGGGGGCTGGTGCGCGTCCCCATGGCGGTGGGCATGGGCCTGTCCTTTGTCGCGCCGATCATCGCGCTATTCCTCTCCGGCCTGTTTCTGGGCGAGGCGGTGACGCGGCGGGCTTTGCTGGCATCTTTGCTGGGGCTGGCGGGCGTGGTGGTGATCGCATTGGAACAGGCCAGCGGCAAGGCGGGCGATGATGTGTTGATCGGCATGGGCGCGATCCTGCTTTCCTCGGTCTTATACGCGATCAATCTGGTGATGCAGCGCCATCAGGCCCAATTGGCCTCACCGGGGGAAATCGCCTTTTTCCAGAACCTGTTCATCACGCTGGTATTGTTGCCCATCGGCCTGTTCCTGCCTCCGGTGCCGCCGGTGGGCGTGTGGTGGCAGGTGGCCATGGCGGCTGTGCTGTCGGTCTCCTCTTTGATGCTGATGGCATGGGGTTGGGCGCGTGCCCCCGCCCATCAATTGCTGCCGATGGAATATAGCGCCTTTGTCTGGGCTGCGCTGGCCGGATGGCTGTGGTTTGGCGAAAGCGTGGGCCTGTTGACGTTGGCGGGGGTGGGCCTGATTGTGGGCGGGTGTCTATATGGTTCAGGCGGGCGCGCGGATAATTGCGCAGAAGACCCTAATGAACAGAGAGCGCTCTGAAACGGTTTTTTGCTACGCATTCGCAATATCAAAGAAAGCCGCTCCCAGCGCGACAATTCGACCTTTCTCGCCCTTGACGCGCCGCACAAACCCGCGCATCGCCGCTTGGCTACAACCGCCTTTCGGGCGGGGCAAAGGGCGCGCGCCGCGCGTCCCCGCGTTCCCTCCCCCGCAAGGCCCTACTGGTGAGGAACACGCCCGCATGACTCAGGTCGGACAGGACTCGCTCGGCACCCGCTCGAAATTGAGCGCCGGTGGCAAGGAAGTCTCCTATTACTCGCTGAAGAAAGCCGCCGAAAAGATCGGCGACATTTCGCGCCTGCCTTTCTCGATGAAGGTGCTGCTGGAAAACCTGCTGCGCTTTGAAGATGGCGGCTTCACCGTTTCCACCGCCGACGTGCAGGCGATTGCCGATTGGCAAAAGAACCCCACCGAATCGCAGAACGAAATCCAGTATCGCCCCGCGCGCGTGCTGCTGCAGGATTTCACCGGCGTTCCTTGCGTGGTCGATCTGGCCGCCATGCGCGATGCCATCGCCACGCTGGGCGGTGACACGTCCAAGATCAACCCGCTGGTTCCCGTCAACCTCGTCATCGACCACTCGGTGATGGTGGACGAATTCGGTCACCCCAAGGCGTTCGAAGAGAACGTCGAGATCGAATATCAGCGCAATATGGAGCGCTATGACTTCCTGAAGTGGGGCTCCAAGTCGCTCAACAATTTCTATGCCGTGCCGCCGGGCACCGGCATCTGCCATCAGGTGAACCTGGAAAACATCGCGCAGACGGTGTGGACCAGCGTTGACCAGAACGGCGAAACCGTCGCTTACCCCGACACTTGCGTCGGCACCGACAGCCACACCACCATGGTCAACGGCCTTGGCGTGCTGGGCTGGGGCGTGGGCGGTATCGAAGCCGAAGCGGCCATGCTGGGCCAGCCCGTCTCGATGCTCATCCCCGAAGTCGTGGGCTTCAAGTTCACCGGCAAGCTGCAGGAAGGCGTTACCGCCACCGACCTCGTGCTGACCGCCACCAACATGCTGCGCAAGCATGGCGTGGTGGGCCGTTTCGTGGAATATTTCGGCCCCGGTCTGGCTGACCTGACGCTGGCCGACCGCGCCACGCTGGCCAACATGGCTCCTGAATATGGCGCCACCTGCGGCTTCTTCGGCATCGATGAAAAGACGCTGGACTATCTGCGCCTGACCGGCCGTGAAGAAGACCAGATCGCTCTGGTCGAAGCCTATGCCAAGGAGCAGGGCTTCTGGATCGATCCTTCGGTCGAACCCATCTTCTCCAGCACGCTGGAACTGGACCTGTCGACGGTTGTGCCCTCGCTGGCCGGCCCGAAGCGCCCGCAGGACCGCGTGTCGCTGCCCGAAGTGGACGATGTGTTCAACGCCGACATGGCGAACGTTTACAAGAAGGAACAGACCCGCGTTGCCGTCGAAGGCAAGGACTTCGATCTGGGCGATGGCGACGTCGTGATCGCGGCGATCACCTCTTGCACCAACACCTCGAACCCCGGCGTGCTGGTGGCCGCTGGTCTGGTGGCCAAGAAGGCCAACGAACTGGGCCTGACGCCTAAGCCCTGGGTGAAGACCTCGCTGGCCCCCGGCTCGCAGGTTGTGACCGACTATCTGGAACGCGCTGGTCTGCAGTCGCATCTCGACGCGGTTGGCTTCAACCTCGTGGGTTATGGCTGCACCACCTGCATCGGCAACTCCGGCCCGCTGGCCGAACCGATCAGCAAGGCGATCAACGAAAACGGTCTGGTTGCCAGCGCCGTAATCTCGGGCAACCGCAACTTCGAAGGTCGCGTGTCGCCTGACGTGCGCGCCAACTTCCTCGCCTCGCCGCCGCTGGTGGTGGCTTACGCTCTGAAGGGCACGGTGATCGAAGATTTCACCACCACCCCGATCGGCACCGGCAAGGATGGTCAGGCTGTGTTCCTCAAGGACATCTGGCCCACCAATGACGAAGTCTACACCACGATGGCTGGCTGCATGGATCGTCCCATGTTCCAGGCCCGCTATGCCGACGTGTATAAGGGTGACAAGCATTGGCAGGCGATCAATGTGGTGGGTTCGGAAACCTACTCGTGGCGCGCCGGTTCGACCTATGTCGCCAACCCGCCCTATTTCGAAGGCATGTCGATGGAACCGGCTGCGGTTCAGGACATCACCGGCGCCAAGCCGTTGCTGATTCTGGGCGATTCGATCACCACCGACCACATCAGCCCCGCTGGCAACATCAAGGCTGACAGCCCTGCTGGCGAATGGCTGATGGCCAATGGCGTGGCCAAGGCCGACTTCAACTCCTATGGCGCACGTCGCGGCCATCACGAAGTGATGATGCGTGGCACCTTTGCCAACATCCGCATCAAGAACGAAATGGTTCCCGGTGTGGAAGGCGGCTTCTCGCGCTATGGCGATGAAGTGGGCGCCGTGTTCGACGTGGCGCAAAAGCACAAGGCCGATGGCACCCCGCTGGTCGTCGTGGCTGGCAAGGAATATGGCACCGGCTCGTCGCGCGACTGGGCTGCCAAGGGCACCAACCTGCTGGGCGTTCGCGCCGTGATCGTGGAAAGCTTCGAGCGTATCCACCGTTCCAACCTGGTCGGCATGGGCGTGCTGCCCCTGCAGTTCAAGGATGGCGACACGCGCAACACGCTGGGTCTGGACGGCGATTGCTCGTTCACCATCAAGGGCGTTGCCAGCCTGAAGCCGCGTCAGGACGTGGAAGTGGAAGTCACCCGCAAGGATGGCAGCACCTTCACCTTTACCGCGCTGTGCCGCATCGATACCGCCAATGAAATTGAATATTTCAACAATGGCGGCATTCTGCAGTACGTGCTGCGCAAGCTGGCTGCTTAATCGCAACCACTGCCGATTAAAGGAGGGCGGCCCTGCGGGGTCGCCCTTTTTTTGTGGGCGTTTAGATAAGGCGCGACGCTCTCTCGGCATAATGCGCCACAGCCGCCTGATGCAGCGCGGGCGGGCAGACCATCAGACCAAAGGCGCGCGGGTCGGCCTTGTTGAAAGCCAGTTCCTGCCCCAGCACATCGCTGACCGCCGCCCCTGCCTCGCTGGCAATCAGGGCCGCTGCGGCAATGTCCCACTCATAGCCCCAGCGCAAAGTGGCCAGCAAATCGGCCCGCCCCGCCGCCACCATGGCCATGCGCAGGGCGATCGAATTGGGCTGTTCGATTCGGATGAAACCCTCATCCTCCGGCGGCAGGCTGACGCAGGGCATGCGTGAGCCGGAAAGCTCCGACTTGGCGCTAGTTGCAAGTCGCTCGCAATTCACAAAAGCGCCCTGCCCTTGGCCCGCCTGCCAGAATTCCTGCCATGCGGGCGCGTTCAGCATGGCCAGCACGGGCCTACCCGCCTGCACCAAAGCCACCGACACCGCCCAGCCGCGCCGCCCGCGAATAAAGTCGCGCGTGCCGTCAATCGGGTCCACCACCCAGACCAGTTCGCCGCTGCGATGTTCCGGAATATCCAGCGTTTCTTCCGATAACCAGCCCGCTTCGGGCAGCAGCGCCCCCAGTTCCCGCTTCAGGAAAGCGTCCACCGCAAGGTCGCCACTGCACACCGGATTGTTGCGCGATTTCTCCCAAACTTGCGGTTCGGCCCCGGCGCCGGGCCAATGCGCCATGGCCAACTCCCCCGCCTCGCGCAGGATCGATTCAAGGCGCGGGACATCCACCAGCACTTAGGTAGCAGCGCCAGAAAGTTTGCAATTAAGAATTATTCGCACATGTTTTCCTTCCAAAGGCCCCGTCACTATGCTTTAGAACGCGCCATCAAAATGGGCCGTTAGGCACAGCATAGCGAGAAAAACCGATGAACGTGCATGAGTATCAGGGCAAGGAACTGCTTGCCAAGTTCGGCGTCGCCATTCCTGCCGGTTTTGCGGCCTTTTCGGTGGAAGAAGCCGTTGAAGCTGCCAAGAAGCTGCCTGGGCCGCTCTATGTGGTGAAGTCGCAGATCCACGCCGGCGGCCGCGGCAAGGGCAAGTTCAAGGAACTGCCTGCCGACGCCAAGGGCGGCGTACGTCTGGCCTTCAACCTCGACGAAGTCGCTTCGCATGCGAAGGAAATGCTGGGCAACACGCTGGTCACCGTGCAGACCGGTGAAGCTGGCAAGCAGGTGAACCGCCTTTACATCACCGATGGCGTGGACATCGCCAAGGAATATTACCTCTCGCTGCTGGTTGATCGCGCCACCGGCCGCGTGGCCTTCATCGTGTCGACCGAAGGCGGCATGGACATCGAAGCCGTTGCCCATGACACCCCTGAAAAGATCGCCACCGTGACGGTTGACCCCGCCACCGGCTTCCAGCCCCACCACGGCCGCGCGATTGCTTTCGCGCTGAAGCTGAAGGGCGACACCAACAAGCAGGCCCAGCTGCTCGCCAAGCAGCTCTATGATGCCTTCCTGTCGCTTGATTGCGCCATGCTGGAAATCAACCCGCTGGTCGAAGACGTGAACGGCAAGCTGCTGGTGCTCGACACCAAGATGAGCTTTGATTCGAACGCCCTGTATCGCCACCCCGATGTGGTCGAACTGCGCGACGAAACCGAAGAAGATCCGGCCGAAATCGAAGCGTCGAAGTATGACCTCGCCTACATCAAGCTGGATGGCAACATCGGCTGCATGGTGAACGGCGCCGGTCTGGCCATGGCCACCATGGACATCATCAAGCTGCATGGCGCTTTCCCCGCCAACTTCCTCGACGTGGGCGGCGGCGCCACCACCGAGAAGGTGACGGCTGCGTTCAAGATCATTCTGTCCGATCCGGCTGTGGAAGGCATTCTGGTCAACATCTTTGGCGGCATCATGAAGTGCGACATCATTGCCGCCGGTATCGTGGCCGCTGCCAAGGAAGTGAACCTGTCGGTTCCGCTGGTCGTCCGTCTGGAAGGCACCAATGTGGATCTGGGCAAGGAAATTCTGAACAATTCCGGCCTGCCCATCGTGGCCGCCAATGATCTGGGCGATGCCGCCAAGAAGATCGTGGCCGAGGTGAAGAAGGCCTAAGCCTTTCTTTCCAGCCTGAAAGAGATTACCCCGTGGCGCTGCAAGGCTCCACGGGGTTTTCTTTTGGCGCATCAATCCATGATGCGATAGGGGATGAAACCGCGCTGGTTGGTGCTGATGTCGATCTGGCGGTCGCCGGGGGGATAGGCGCGCTGGTGGCAATCATGGCGCGAACAAATGCGGCAGGACACGCCGATCCGCGCCACCGCCTCCTCGCATTGCAGGTTCAGCGTGTCGGCATAGATGAACTCGCTGGCCAGAGTGACCTCGCAGCCCAGCACCACCGCATAGCGGCGCGGCGGGCGGAAGAAAGCGCCGCTGGGTTTGACCAACCCCTTGGCCATGAACACAAAGCGTCGCCCCTCGGGCATTTCGGCCACTTGGCACAGCAGGCGGTCGGGAATGGCCACCGCCTCATGCGCGATCCACAAGGGGCAGGCGCCGCCGAAACGGGCAAATTGCAAGCCATTGGCGGCATGGCGCTTGGTAATATTGCCCGCCATATCGATCCGGCAAAAGGCAATCGGCACGCCGCGCTGATGCGGGCGTTGCAGGTTGGAAAGGCGATGGCAGGTCTGTTCAAAGCTGGTGCCGAAAATCTGGCGCATCGAATCAATATCATGCCGCAACCGCCGCGCCGCATCGCGAAAGGCGCGATAGGGCATCAACAAAGCCCCCGCCGCATAATTGCTTAGCCCCACCGACAGCAAGCGCCGCGCCGTTTCCGTCCGCAGCCCCGCATGGGCCACCGTCTCGGCAATCTCCCCCGCCAGCGCCAGCGAGCAGAGCTGATAGGCCAATTGAAAGCGCAGGCTCTCCTGCGGTTGGCCCGCGTCCAGCGTCAGCACGCGGGCGGCCTCGTCATAATGGCGGATCGGCGCGCCGCTTTGCAAATTCAGCGTGATCCCCTTGCGCGCGAACCAGTCGGTCAGCTGCGCCGTATCGGGTGTCGGCAATTGATGCGCCAAGGCCCCCGCCATCGCCTCGGCGCTGGAATCGATCAGATGCACGTAATTGTCGGCCAGATGAAACCAGTCGCGCACCTCCTCCCAAGGCAGGCGGCCACCGGTCAGCGTGTCCGCGCCCAAGGCCTCGTCCATCGCCTCCAGCCTTTGCGTGTCGCGCTTGTGCAGTCGGTAAAGCTGGGCAAATTGCGCGGCAAATTGCGGGAATTGCTCGGCCACACGCTCGATCTGCTCGGCGGGTAATGCGTCTCGCAACAGGGGATCGCTGGCCGCCTCCATCAATTGCGTCACGGTGGAATCGACCGGCGCCTCGGCCATATCCGCCCAATCGACGGGGAACACATCACGCAACCGGTCGGCCAGCGCCAGTGGTAAAGGCCGCTGGTCGCTTTCCAGTTGCGAGAGATAGGGCGCGCTGATCCCCAGACGCATCGCCAGATCGGCCTGCCGCAACCCATGGGTCTCACGCAGGTTTTTCAGGAAGCGGCCGATATAGAGGCGGCGTTTCATGGCCCAACTCCGTTTTGCAAAGTCACTCTTTGCAAATTAGCAACATTACTGTGGACGCGGCAAGCCTTTCCGGCGCATCAGGGGGATAACAAGCAAAGAGGACCAGTCGATGAGCGCCAATATTGCCGAAATGGAAAAGCGCCGCGCCGCCGCCCGCGCCGGTGGTGGCCAGCGCCGCATCGATGCCCAGCATGCCAAGGGCAAGCTGACCGCACGCGAGCGCATCAAGGTGCTGCTGGACGAGGGCAGCTTTGAAGAAGTCGACATGTATGTCGAACATAATTGCGTCGATTTCGGCATGCCCGAAACCACCATCCCCGGCGATGGCGTGGTTACCGGCAGCGGCACGATCAATGGCCGCCTCGTTTTCGTCTTTGCGCAGGATTTCACCGTGTTCGGCGGGGCGGTGTCCGAAAGACACGCGATGAAGATCTGCAAGATCATGGATATGGCGCTCAAAGTGGGCGCACCGGTCATCGGCCTCAATGACAGCGGCGGCGCGCGTATTCAGGAAGGCGTGGCCAGCCTTGGCGGCTATGCCGAAATTTTCCAGCGCAATGTGCTGGCCAGCGGCGTGGTGCCCCAGCTCAGCCTGATCATGGGCCCTTGTGCGGGCGGCGCGGTTTACTCACCCGCGATGACCGACTTCATCTTCATGGTGAAGGATTCATCCTATATGTTCGTCACCGGCCCCGACGTGGTCAAAACCGTGACCAATGAAGTGGTGACACAGGAAGAACTGGGTGGCGCGGTCACCCATTCGACCAAGACCAGCGTGGCCGATCTGGCGCTGGAAAATGACATTGAAGCCCTGCTGACGGCGCGTGAATTTTTCGACTTCCTGCCACTCAGCAACCGCAGCGGCGCGCCCAGCCGCCCCAATTCCGACCCGTGGGACCGCATCGAGAACAGCCTCGACACTTTGGTGCCCGCCAGCGCCACCCAGCCTTACGACATGAAGGAAGTGATCCGCAAAGTGGTGGACGAGGGGGATTTCTTTGAAGTCCAGCCCGGCCATGCGGGCAATATCCTTTGCGGCTTTGGCCGAATCGAGGGCAAGACGGTGGGCGTGGTGGCCAACCAGCCTTTGGTGCTGGCCGGATGCCTCGACATTAATTCGTCGAAAAAGGCGGCGCGTTTCGTACGCTTCTGCGATGCTTTCGATATTCCGCTGCTCACCTTTGTCGATGTGCCCGGCTTCCTGCCCGGCACGGCGCAGGAGCATAATGGCATTATCAAACACGGCGCCAAGCTGCTCTTCGCCTATGGCGAGGCAACCGTGCCCAAGATCACCATCATCACCCGTAAGGCCTATGGCGGCGCCTATGACGTGATGGCGTCAAAGCATCTGCGCGGCGATTTGAACTATGCATGGCCCACCGCCGAAATCGCGGTGATGGGGGCCAAGGGCGCGGTGGAAATCATCTTCCGTGGCCTGTCGGCCGAAGAACAGGCCGAAAAGACCAAGGAATATGAAGACCGCTTTGCCAACCCCTTTGTCGCGGCCAGCAAGGGCTTTGTCGACGAAGTGATCCACCCGCATTCCACCCGCCGCCGCATCGCGCTGGGGCTACGTAAGCTCAAGAACAAGAGCTTGGAAAACCCGTGGAAGAAGCACGACAATATTCCTTTGTAAGGACCGGCCATGAAACTGGGACGTCTCAACCACATTGGCGTGGCCGTGCCTGATATGCAGGCCGCTCTTGCCTATTACCGCGACATCATGGGCGCGCAGGTCATCACAGAGCCCTTTGATTTGCCCGAACAGGGCGTGAAGGTGGCCTTCGTCAACACGCCGGACGCGCATGGCGAACCCACCGGCACGCAGATCGAGCTGATCGAACCGCTGGGCGAGAGCAGCCCGATTGCGGGCTTCATCGCAAAGAACCCGGCAGGCGGCCAGCACCACCTTTGCTATGAGGTGGAGGATATCGAGGCCGCCCGCGAATGGTTCACCACGCAGGGCAAGCGCATCCTTGGCCCCACGCGCATCGGCGCGCATGGCACGCCGATCTTCTTCCTGCACCCCAAGGACATGCTGGGGCAGCTCACCGAAATCATGGAGACGCCCCGTGGCGGACATTAACGACTGGCAGGCCCTTTCCGCCAAAGAGGTGAAAGGCAAGGACCTGAACTGGCAGACGCCGGAGGGAATCACGGTCAAGCCGCTCTATACAGCGGAAGACGTGAGCGTTGATCCCGGCCTGCCCGGTTTCGCGCCTTTCACCCGCGGCGTGCGCGCCTCCATGTATGCCGGCCGCCCATGGACGATCCGCCAATATGCGGGCTTTTCTACCGCCGAGGAATCCAACGCCTTTTATCGCCGCAATCTGGCGGCGGGGCAAAAGGGCCTGTCGGTTGCCTTCGACCTTGCCACCCATCGCGGATACGATTCCGACCATCCGCGCGTGGTGGGCGATGTGGGTAAGGCGGGCGTGGCTATCGACAGCATCGAGGACATGAAGATCCTGTTCGACGGCATCCCGCTCGACCAGATGAGCGTGTCGATGACCATGAATGGCGCGGTCATCCCCATCCTCGCCTTTTTCATCGTGGCGGGCGAGGAACAGGGCGTGCCCCGTGCACAGCTGGACGGAACCATTCAGAATGACATTCTGAAAGAGTTCATGGTCCGCAACACCTATATCTATCCGCCCGAACCATCGATGCGGATCATCAGCGACATTTTCGGCTATACCAGCCGCGAAATGCCCAAGTTCAACAGCATTTCCATCTCCGGCTATCATATGCAGGAAGCTGGCGCGACGCAGGTGCAGGAATTGGCCTTCACCATCGCGGACGGCATGGAATATGTGAAATATGGCGTGGCCAGCGGCCTCGACATTGACAAATTCGCCGGACGGCTGAGCTTCTTCTTCGCCATCGGCATGAATTTCTTCATGGAAGTGGCCAAGCTGCGCGCCGCCCGCGTCTTGTGGCACCGCGTGATGACGCAATTGGGCGCGAAAGACGAACGCAGCAAAATGCTGCGCACCCATTGCCAGACCAGCGGCGTGAGCTTGCAGGAGCAGGACCCCTACAACAACGTCATCCGCACCACGGTCGAAGCCATGGCGGCCATGCTGGGCGGCACGCAAAGCCTGCATACCAACGCGCTGGACGAAGCCATCGCCCTGCCCACCGATTTCTCCGCCCGCATCGCCCGCAACACCCAGATCATCCTGCAGGAAGAAACGGGCATGACCAAAGTGGTCGATCCGCTGGGGGGCAGTTACTATATCGAGGCGCTGACCAGCGAGCTGGTGGACAAGGCGTGGGAAATCATCACCCGCGTCGAGGCCGAGGGTGGCATGGCCAAGGCGGTCGCCGCCGGTTGGCCCAAGGCGATGATCGAGGAAGCCGCCGCCGGCCGTCAGGCGCGGGTGGACCGTGGCGACGATGTGATCGTGGGCGTCAACAAGTACCGTCTCGCCAGCGAGGATGCGATCGACACGCTGGAAGTGGACAACCACGCCGTGCGCGAAGGGCAGATCGCCCGTATCCGCGCAGTAAAGGCTGCCCGCGATGAAGCCGCCTGTCAGGCGGCACTGGCCGCTTTGACCGAGGGCGCCAAGGGATCGGCCAATCTGCTGGAACTGGCGGTGGAAGCCGCCCGCCAGCGCGCCACTCTGGGCGAGATCAGCGCAGCGATGGAGGAAGTGTTTGGCCGCTATGGCACCACGCCCACGCCGGTCAAAGGCGTCTATGGCGCGGCCTATGCAGGGGATGACCGATACCAACAGGTTTTGGACGGGGTTGCGGCGGTATCGCGCCGTCTGGACCGTGCGCCGCGCCTGCTGGTGGCCAAGATGGGTCAGGATGGCCATGATCGCGGCGCCAATGTCATCGCCAGCGCCTTTTCCGACATGGGCTTTGCCGTCACCAGCGGGCCCTTGTTCCAGACGCCCGAGGAAGCGGCCAAGCTGGCGCTGGAAGCGGGTGTGGACGCGGTGGGCGCCTCCAGCCTTGCCGCAGGGCATAAAACGCTGATTCCCAAGCTGATCCAGCTGCTGCGCGATGCGGGGCGGCCCGATATCAAGGTGGTGGCCGGTGGCGTGATCCCCCCGCAGGATTACGATTTCCTGCGCGAGGCAGGGGTGCAGGGCATCTATGGCCCCGGCTCCAATGTGGTGGAATGCGCCGCCGATATGCTGCGCCTGCTGGGCCATAATATGCCGCCTTTAGGGGAAGACGCCTGACGCGCGCTTTTGCCTGATGGCGCAAATTGGCCTATGCGCTGATGCCATAGGCCACCGCGTGGCCAGTGCTTGGAGATCGAGAATGACCACCCCCGCCCGAAACGATTGGACCCGCGAGGAAATCGCCGCGCTGTTCGACCTGCCCTTTACGGAACTGGTCTATCGCGCCGCCGAGATTCACCGCGAGAATCACAGCGCCAACGAGGTCCAGCTTTCCACCCTGCTGTCGATCAAGACCGGCGGCTGTGTGGAAGATTGCGGCTATTGCAGCCAGAGCGTGAAGGCGGATAGCGGGGTAAAAGCTACCAAGCTGATGGAAGTGCAGCGCGTGTTGCAGGCAGCCGCGCAAGCGCGCGACAATGGCTCCACCCGTTTCTGCATGGGCGCGGCATGGCGCAACCCCAAGGAACGCGACATGCCCGCCATTATCGAAATGGTCAAAGGCGTGCGCGCCATGGGGCTGGAAACCTGCATGACTTTGGGCATGCTGGAACCCGCACAGGCCGATATGCTGGCCGAGGCGGGGCTGGATTATTACAACCACAATATCGACACGTCGCCTGAACGCTACAAGGATGTGATCACCACCCGCACGATGGAAGACCGGCTCGATACGCTGGGCCAAGTGCGGCGCGCAGGGATCAACGTGTGCAGCGGCGGCATTGTGGGCATGGGCGAAACCCGCGAGGACCGCGTCGGCTTCATCCATACGCTGGCCACCCTGCCCGACCATCCGCAAAGCGTGCCGGTCAATGCTCTGGTGCCGGTGAAGGGCACGGTGCTGGGCGATATGCTGGCCGATACGCCGCTGGCCAAGATTGACGATGTGGAATTCGTCCGCACCGTGGCGGTGGCGCGTATCACCATGCCGCAATCGATGGTCCGCCTGTCGGCAGGCCGCGAGAGCATGTCGGAAATGACGCAGGCCATGTGCTTTTTGGCAGGTGCCAACTCGATCTTTACCGGCGACAAGCTGCTGACTGCGCCCAATGCGGGCGATGATAGCGATGCGGCGATGTTTGCCCGTCTGGGCCTGAAAGCCATGGCGATCAGCCAGACGCAGGCCGAGGTGGAAGCTGAACTTATGCCCAAGGGCTGTGTGAAGCTGGAAGCGATGCTGTGATGCAACGAGAATGGGTAAAACTAAATAAGAACTTCAGCGTCGTGCAGCCCGCAATTGAAAAAATGGTTCTCGGCACACTTGAGATATGTTCAGAGCTGGCGGAGGTTGCTCCAACTTTCAGGCCGTTTCATGACAATGAAAATGCTGGGGTGAGTACACTTTTAGCTGGAGCAGCCAGAGCGAAATTCTCAGCCGTTTCCGAGTATCCAATCGATAAAAGAGCGTGGGAAGTCATTCAAAAAAAACGAGACGGAAAGCGCCTTACAAAGCACGATGAAAAAAATCTTGTTCAAGGACGAGCAGATCTCTGGCTGCACGATGGATTGCGTGCTTTCTCTTTTGAATTTAAAAAAACATCTGAAAGAGATTGGCGGAATCTCGGCAAAACAGCAACCAAAAATGACTTAGTTAGAATGATGAACCTTGCCATTGGTGATATTGAACGAGTTCTACCAGATGAGTACCACCATTCAATCGGCTGTCTAATTGCGCCAGTTTTCGACCACAAAAAGGATGATCTTTATAGATCATTTGCTGAAAAATGCGCGCTTTGCGTTTTAATTGGGAATCCTAAATTTTATAATGTTTATCTTTATTTTTCAAATAAGCCCATAGGATAAGTGCACCAGCCATGTTCAAGAAAATCCTCATCGCCAATCGTGGTGAAATTGCCTGCCGCGTGATTAAAACGGCGCGGGCCATGGGTATTGCCACGGTTGCGGTCTATTCCGACGCCGATGCCCGCGCGCCTTTCGTGGCCATGGCCGATGAGGCGGTGCATATCGGCCCCTCGCCCGCCGCGCAGTCCTATCTGATTGCGGACAAGATCATCGCCGCCTGCAAGCAGACCGGCGCCGATGCGGTTCACCCCGGCTATGGCTTCCTGTCCGAACGTACCAGCTTTGCCGAGGCCTTGGCCGCCGAAGGCATCGCCTTTGTCGGCCCGCCGGTGAACGCGATTGCGGCGATGGGGGACAAGATTGAATCCAAGAAGCTGGCACGCGCGGCGGGCGTCAATGTCGTCCCCGGCTTTGTGGGCGAGATCGAGGATACCGACCATGCGGTGCGGATTTCGGAGGAAATCGGCTATCCGGTAATGATGAAAGCCTCTGCTGGCGGCGGCGGCAAGGGCATGCGTCTGGCTTACAATGAGCAAGACGTGCGCGAAGGTTTCCCTGCGGTAAAGCGTGAAGGCTTGAACTCCTTTGGCGATGACCGCGTGTTCATCGAGAAATTCATCCTCAACCCCCGCCATATCGAGATCCAGATTCTGGGCGATCAGCATGGCAATATTGTCTATCTAAACGAGCGCGAATGCTCGATCCAGCGCCGCCACCAAAAGGTGGTGGAAGAAGCCCCCAGCCCCTTTGTTACGCCCAAGATGCGCAAGGCGATGGGCGAGCAATGCGTCGCTCTGGCCCGCGCGGTGGGCTATTATAGCGCGGGCACGGTGGAGCTGATCGTATCGGGCGCGGACGAGAGCGGGGAAAGCTTCTACTTCCTGGAAATGAACACCCGCCTGCAGGTGGAGCACCCCGTCACCGAGGCGATCACCGGCGTCGATCTGGTCGAACAGATGATCCGCGTGGCTGCTGGCGAAAAGCTATCCTTCGGGCAGGATGATGTGAAGATCGATGGCTGGGCGATTGAAAACCGCGTCTATGCCGAAGACCCCTATCGCGGCTTCCTGCCCAGCACGGGGCGTCTGGCGCGTTATAATCCTCCCGTGGCGGGCTGGACCGACGATGGCGCCGAAAACGGGCGCCGTGGTGTCGATGGCGTGCGCGTGGATGATGGCGTCTATGAAGGCGGCGAAGTGTCGATGTTCTATGATCCCATGATCGCCAAATTGATCACTTGGGGCGCAACCCGTGACGAGGCCGCCGACAAGCAGGTCGCCGCGCTGGATGCTTTCGAGATCGAGGGGCTGGGCCATAATATCGACTTTGTCTCGGCCATCATGCAGCATCCCCGCTTCCGCAGCGGCAATCTGACCACCGGCTTCATCGCCGAGGAATATCCCGAAGGCTTCCACGGCGCACCCGCTTCGCCGGAATTGCAGCGCTCGCTGGCGGCGGTGGCTGGCTTTATCGCCACGGCACGCAGCGACCGCGCAAGGCAGGTGAACGGGCAATTGGCCGACAGCCCCCTGCCCCCGCCGTCCGAATGGGTGATCACGCTGGGCGGCGAAAGCTTTGCCGTCAGCGTCGATCTGGACGGCGTCAGCGTCAATGGCGATGCGGTGGAACTGGCGATGAGCTATACGCCGGGCGAGCGTCTGGTGCAGGCCGAGATTGGCGAGGACGTGCTGACCGTCAAGGTGGAGCCCACCCGCACCGGCCTCAAACTGACCACGCGCGGCGCGGCGCATAAATTGTCGATCCTGCCCGCCCATGTGGCGCCTTTGGCCCAGCATATGCTGGAAAAGACCCCGCCCGATCTGTCCAAATTCCTGATCTGCCCCATGCCGGGCCTGCTGGTATCGCTGGCGGTGAAGGAAGGCGACAAGGTGGAAGCCGGGCAGCCGCTGGCCGTGGTGGAAGCGATGAAGATGGAAAACATCCTGCGCGCCGAAAAATCGGCCACGGTGAAAAAGGTCAATGCGCAGGCGGGCGAAAGTCTGGCGGTGGATGCGGTGATTCTGGAGCTGGAATAAACCGCTTCAATGCCGCGTGGGTAAAGCCACGCTCTCGGCATCCGGATCGTAGCGGGGGTTGCCCCGCGCGATCCGGCTGAGAGAGCGGATGGTGCGACGGGCGATCTGGCGGCGCTGTTCGGCGGTCATATCGCCATCGCCCAAATCCTGTTCGTGGCGATCATCCTCCTGCCCCAGCAAATAGGCAAAAGTGATCTGCCGCTCATGCGCCAGCTTGCGGTCCAACCGGTCCAGATGGTCCGGATCAACGGTGCCTGGTTTCACACATTCCGGCCCGCGGGTCGTGCTGCGGCGCTCGATCTGGTGCAGGGCGGCAAGCCGCGCCTCGGTCAGATGTTCGTCCAGCAATTGCCCGCAGGCGCGGCGCGCCAGCACTTGCGCGGCCAAAGCCTCGGCGCGGGCCAAAGCCTCGGCATCCTCCAGCCAGGCCTGATTCAGACCTTCCGCCTGTGCATCCTGCAAGGACAGGGTGCGCGCGCCCAAGGCCTTGGCGGGCATGCGCCGGTCGGGCCGCAGGCGATAGCGCAGGCTTTGTAACTCGCCGCGCAATTGCCAATTCACCAAAGTTGTAAAGCTGGCCTTGGCCGGATCATACATGTCCACCGCGCGCAAAACGCCAATGGCGCAGGCCTGACGAGCATCCTCGGCGGCATCAACAAGCCCATAGGCACGGGTGAAATGGCGGATGCGCGGGGCGAGCAAACGCAGCAAACGCGCCATATGGCGGTCAATCTGCGCCCTTTCCCGCTGGGTCATCTCGCGCCCTTCGGCCCGCCGCCGCACCGCGTGCAGCGCACCAACCTCTACCTCCAGTGCCTGCGACAAATGCGACACGTTCCACCCCGCCTTTGACCATGATACGCCCTTGTGGGCGTGGTTAACCTGCAGGTGTGTAAACCGAATTGGTGAAAGCTCGCGGGATGCCGATCCCGTAAAAACGCCTAGTTGGCGTCGGGGTCGATCAAGCGGCGGCAAATGTCGATCGCACCCGCCGAATCCCCCGCCGACAGCATGGCCGCAAATTGCGCACAGGCCCTTTGCCCTGCCTGCGTCTTTTGCTGCCCCACCACCACCGACAAGGGTTGCAACAGGCTATGTCCTGCCCCCTGTGTGCCTTCGGGACGGCTCAACACGTCCAACGCGCGGCGATACAGGCAATCCAGCGCCTCGGCCGGTTTGCAACGCCCACGGCAGGCGCAGTTCATCGCTTGCGCTGTGGCATATATCTGCCTGAACTCGCCTGTGGTGGGCGTCATGGGCGCGGATGGCTGCATAGACTGAAGAGCGGCGAAGTGGCGCGCCGGTTAAGGGGCGGCGCAAAAGAATCTAGAGCAGATGGTCCAGCCCATAAAGCGCAAGGCCAACCAGCCCGCCCACCACCGTCCCATTGATGCGGATGAATTGCAGGTCACGCCCCACCGCCGCCTCGATACGCAGCGCCACCGTGCCCGCATCCCAGCGCCGCACCGTATCGGACACCAGAGCCACAATCCCCGCTCCATGGCGCACCGCCAGCCCCGCCAGCGTGCGGCGGGAGAAACGGTTGACCTGTTGGCGCAGGCGCACGTCCTGTTGCAGCGCCGCGCCCAGACTGGCCAGCCCTGCCCCCATCCGGCCCGTAGTCAGTGCTTCGGGGGCCTGCGTGGCCTCCAGCAGGCTGGCACGGGCGCGCAGCCATAATCCGTCAATCCATGCCGCGACGGCGGGATGGGCCAGCACGCCTTCCTTCATCCGCGCCACTTTGGCCTGCGTTTCGGGATCATGCCGCAAATCCTGCGCCCATTGCACCAGCAAGCCATCCAGCTTGACCCGCAAGGGATGCTGCGGATCGACAATACACTCGGCCAGCAGGCGATAGAGCCCATCCAGCACCGCATTGGCCAGCGACTCATCCAGACCCGTCCAGCGGATCAGCGCATGGGCGCGGGCGTGGACCATCTCGCGCAGCAAAGCCTCATTGGCCTCCAGCGTCAGGCCAGCCCAGCGCAGGGCCGCCTCGATCATCGGTTGATGCCGCCCGTCGGCCACTGCCGCTTCCAGCACCTGCCCCATCAGCGGCGCCAGATCGACCTTGTGCAATTGGCGGTGCAGCATGGCTTTGGCCATAGCGCCGATCTGTTCACCGGGCAGCGAATGGAGCACATCGGACAGCAGACTGGCCGCCCCCTGCCGCAAACGGGGGGCGCCGCCCTGCTGTGCCGGATCGGCCAGAAAGCGGCCCAAGGCGCCCGCCACATCCAGCCCCGCCAAACGCCGTGTCACCACCTGCACGGTCAGGAAATTGCTGCGCAGAAAGGCCGCGATGCCATCGGCCAAACGATCCTTGTTGGCCGGAATAATCGCCGTATGCGGAATGGGCAGGCCCAAAGGGTGCCGGAACAAAGCCGTCACCGCAAACCAGTCCGCCAAGCCACCCACCATCGCCGCCTCGGCAAAGGCGCGGACCGCCAATAGCCATGGATAGGCGGACGCAAAATGGCGCGCCAACAGAAAAAGCGCAGCCATGGCCCCCAACAAAGTGGTGGCCCATAGCCGCGCCTTTCTTGCGCGATCATCGCTGGCGGGCGCCAGCCCAAAGGGCCAGCGCCAAGGGATCACCTTAACGCTCACTCTGCGGGCGCGGCCCCCTCGCCCAGCCTGACCCGCTCGCTGGCGCGGCCATGTTCGGGCTTATAGGTCAGCAAGGCGCGGCGCAGCACAGGGCCGACCCGCTTTTCAAAACCATCGGCCAGACTGAAAGCGGCAGGCACGATCAACAGCGTCAGCACGGTGGACAGGGTCAAACCACCGATCACCACCACGCCCATCGGCGCACGGAACGCCGAGTCGCCCGAAAGCGACATGGCCGCCGGCATCATCCCCGCCGTCATCGCCACCGTGGTCATCACGATGGGCTGGGCGCGCTTGTGGCCCGCCTCGATGATCGCGTCGAACTTGTTGGCGCCTGCCTGCATTTCCTCGATGGCGAAATCGATCAACAGAATCGAGTTTTTCGCCACAATGCCAAACAGCATCAGAATGCCGATATAGACCGGCATCGACAAAGGCATGCCCACCAGACCCAGCGCCAACAGCCCGCCCAAGGGCGCAAGGAACAGCGAGCCCATATTCACCAGAGGCGAAATGACGCGGTGATAGAGCAGCACCAGCACCGCAAACACCAGACCAATCCCCGCCGGCACCGCCAGCGCCAGATTGGTGATCATTTCCTCCTGCCACTTGGCCTCGCCAAAGGGCGGGTTGGTCACGCCGGTGGGCAGGTTCTTCATGATCGGCAGCGCCTTGATCTTGGCCTCGGCCTCGCTCTTGACCACGCCGCGTGCCAGATCCGCGCCGATGAAGATGCGGCGTTCCTGATTATAACGCTGGATGGTCGAAGGGCCCGAACCAAAGGTGATATCGGCCACGCGGCTCAAAGGCACCGAACCGCCGCTGGCCGTGGTCACCGGCAGATTGGCGATATTGGTCAGATCGCGGCGCGCCCCTTCGGGCAGGCGCACGCGGATTGGCACCTGACGGTCGGACAGCGAGAATTTGGCCGTGTTCTGGTCGATCTCGCCCATGGTGGCGATACGCACCGCCTGACTGAGGCTGGAGGTGGTGATGCCAAGGCTGGCCGCCAGATCGGCATGGGGAATGACCACCACTTCGGGGCGCGGCAAATCGCCGCTGATGCGCGGGCTGACCAGTTCGGGCAGGCCCTTCATCTGTTCGACCAGCGTGGTCGCCGCCTGATCCAGCGTCACAGGGTCCGAACCCGACAGCATCACTTCAATCCCGCGACCAGTGGAAGACCCCCCGCGCGTATTGGCCTGAAAGGTGATGCGCGCATCGGGAATGCCCTGCAGCTTGGGCAGCATGGCGCGTTCGAACTGCTTGCTGGTCATCGAACGCTTGTGCTTGAGCATGACCATCACGCGGCCATTGCCCTCGCTCACGCGCTCCATCACCTTGTCGGCATCGGGTTGCTGGCGCAGGATCGCACCCACCTGCCCGATCACCTGCTCGGTCTGGGCAATCGTGGTACCGGGCACCATTTCGACGCGGATCTGCACAAAGTCATCGTTCTGGTCAGGGAACATGGACGAAGGCAGCACCACGAACAAAGCCACCGTCAGCAACAGACAGCCCAAAGCCACGCCCACCATCCAGATGCGATGGTCATGCATGGAGGCGCGCAGGCGTAGCCAGCGAGTCAGGCGGCCATATTGGTTGCGGAACTGCATCCTTTTGGCCTGCGCCCCCGAGGAATCGAGCGACCAGTGCAGCACGCGCAGATACATATCCATCATCACGCCGCCGCCATGTTCGGCATGGCCTGCGCTTTTCAGGAAATAGGCCGCCACCATCGGCGTGATCATGCGGGCCACGGCCAGCGACATCATCACCGAAACGACGACAGTCAGGCCGAAATTCTTGAAGAAGGCCCCCGACACGCCGGGCATCAGCCCCACCGGAAGGAACACCGCCGCAATCGAACAAGTGGTGGCCACCACCGCCAGCCCGATTTCATCGGCCGCATCAATCGAGGCCTGATAGGCGGTTTTGCCCATGCGCATATGGCGCACGATATTCTCGATCTCCACGATCGCATCGTCGACCAACACGCCCGCGACCAGACCCAAGGCCAGAAGCGACATAGTGTTGAGCGTAAAGCCGAACCACGACTGCATCACCCAGAAGGTAGGAATGGCCGAGAGCGGAATAGCAATCGCCGAAACCACCGTCGCGCGCCAGTCGCGCAGGAAGAAGAACACCACGATCACCGCCAGCACGGCGCCTTCGATCATGGATTCGATCGAGCTTTCATACTGCTTCTTGGTATAATCGACCGAAGTATACAGCTGGGTGAAATGCACCCCCGGCCGCTCCTTGGTCAGCTTGGCCATTTCCGCCATCGAATTGTCGTAAACCGACACGTCCGACGCGCCGCGCGCACGGGCGATGGAGAAATTGACCACCGGCTTGCCATTGATCTTGCCCAGCGAGGTGATCTCGCCAAAGGAATCGCGCACCGTGGCAATATCGGCCAGCTTCACCGGACGGCCATTGAGCGGAATCTCGGTCTGCGACAGGCTATAGGCATCCTGCGCATTGCCCAGCACGCGCACCGACTGACGGGTGCCGCCAATCTCGGCCTTGCCACCGGCGGCATTGATGTTGAGCGCGCGAAGGGCGCTGTTCACCTGCGGCGCGGTGACGCCAAAGGCCTGCATTTTGGCAGGGTCCAGCGTCACCAGAATCTCGCGGCTGACCCCGCCATTGCGCTTCACTTCGGCCACGCCATCGATGCCCAGCAGACGCTTGGCCACGGTATCGTCAATGAACCACGACAATTGCTCCATCGTCATATCGTCGGCCGAGACCGCGAAATAGGCGATGGGCTCGGTCGACGACTTCATCTTGATGACCTGCGGCTCCAGAATCCCATCGGGCAGGCTGCCGCGAATCTGGTCGACCGAGTTTTTCACTTCCGCCACGGCGGCGTTAATGTCCTCGCCCAGCTGGAACTCGATCATCGTCTGGCTATTGCCTTCCGATGCGGTCGAGCTGATCGAGCTGACACCGGACACGCCGCGCACCGCGCCTTCGATGCGCTGCGTCACCTGCTTTTCAATTTCGGTAGGGGCCGCGCCAGGCTGGGTGATCGATACGATCACGATGGGGAAGTCGATGTCAGGGTTGTTCTGTACCTCCATCCGCGCAAAGCTGATGATACCCAACAGCATCAGCGCGGTGAAGATCACGATCGGCACCACCGGATGGCGGATCGACCAAGAGGATAGATTGCGGAAGTTCATCGCGGCAGCCTCCTCAACCCTTAGGGTTTGGCGGCAAGGCGGGGATCAACCGTCTCGCCTTCGTTCAGGAAAGCGCCTGCCCGCAAGACCACTTTTTCCGAGCCGTTCAGACCGCTGGCAATCGCCACGCCCTTTTCCGTCACCAGCGCGATTTTTACACGGCGGCGTTCGGCCTTGTTCGATCCGTTGATCACAAAGACATAATTACCCGCATTATCCGACTGCAGCGCCGATTCCGGCAGCAAGGGCGCGGAAATTGTGCCGCTGCGGATTTCGGCACTGGCAAAACCGCCGGGGCGTATATCGGGCGAATAGGCCAGCGCGATACGCGCCACACCCTGACGCGTGGCCGGATCGATCACGGGCGAAATCTGCCAGATCTTGCCGGTAAATTGCTTGGCCGAACCCACCGGCGAAACTTTCACCTCCTGCCCCAGCTTCAACTGTTGCAGGTCGGTTTCCGACAGGCGCGCGCGCATTTCCATCTCGCCATGTTCGGCAATGCGGAAAAGCACGCCCGAACCCGGGCTCACCACCTGACCCGGCTCCAGCGCACGGTCGAGCAGCAAGCCATCGGCAGGGGCGACAATCGTCAGGCGGCGCAGGCGGGCCTGCACTTCGCCCAATTGCGCCTGCGCCACTTTGACGCGGGCGTTGGCAGCGTCGCGCACCGCGGTCAGCTTGTCGATATCGGCGTTGGAGATAAAGCCATTGGCCACCAATTTCAAACCGCGATCCAGATTGGCCTGAGCTATGCGCGCATCGGCCTGCGCCACGCCCACATTGGCGGCAGAATTGGCCTGCTGCTGGGTCTGCACCTGCCGGTCGATAATCGCCAGCACCTGCCCCTTGCGCACCCAATCGCCCGGATTGACCAGCACCGACACCACCGTGCCGCCATCGCCCACCACGCCAATCGGCATGTCATGCTTGGCCGCCAGCGCGCCATTGACATTGACCGTTCCGGCAATCTGGGTCTGGCCGGGCACCGCCACGGTCACCAAAGGCGCGGAGTTAACCGGCGCTGCGCTCGATGACGCGGAATCACGATGGGTGACAAACCAGATGCCTGCCACCGCAACAACCGCAACGCCAACGGCCAGCATAGCCTTGCGCGCGGGGAAGGGGGGCGCTTCGTCCAAGGCCTGATCGGCGTCATGGCCTTTGGTCAAAGCTTGGGCATCCAGTCTCGTATCATAATTCATCGCGGTAACACCCGGATCTTGTTGGCAAGCCTTACCGGCGAATCACGGGGCCCTATGCCCGACAGACTCCCCCCTAAGGATTCCATGCATGGTTATCCCCACCGTATTACCTATGTATAGCACCTCTCGCAAGCAGCCTTTTGGGCAGCGACAAATAGCGACATATTGCGCCCCAGACACCGCCAACCACCAAAACACAAAGGGCGCGCGAAGGAACTCCCCTCGCGCGCCCTATTGATGCCGGCAAAACTTGCCCCGCGTATCAGTATTTCAACTGACGCTCGTACAAATCGCGGTAATGCTGGATGCGCGTGACCCGCAGGCCTTGCATGCCCGAACGGTCCACCGCACGCTGCCAAGAGGCAAATTCCTCCAGCGTGAGGCCGTAACGCTCGCAAACATCATCGATGGAAAGCAGCCCGCCATTGACGGCTGCCACCACTTCGGCCTTGCGACGCACCACCCAACGCGTGGTGCTGGGCGGGGGCAGGGAGTCCAGCGTGAGCGGTTCACCCAAGGGGCCAATGACCATGGCGGGGCGGATTTTCTGGTTCTCGATCATATCAACCCTCGAAGGCCGGTTTAGGGGCACCGGCTACGCCATCCTCTCTGCCCGAAACGAGTTTTCCATCACCTGAAACAACGGGGTTAATGGCAGGATAACCCTTATCTAGGCCTGAAAACCTTGGCGGAAAGGCCACGCACCAATCCGAGGCCGGACTGGCGGCAAAATCCATCAGGCTTTGCGCGGCCACCGGATCAAAACTGCCCATAGGCGTCATCCAGTCCACACCCGATTGCGCCATCGCGCGCTGGAACGCATGGGCAGCGGCCAGACGCGGGGCCAGTTCGGCCCATAGCAGCGGGCGCTCGGCCAGCGGCGCATTGCCGATGCCTTTCCACTGTTCGGGTGCCACCCCCATATTGAAATGCATATCCATGCCCGTCCTATACGCCGAACATGGTCAAGAGCCGGTAAAGCTCGGCTTTACCTTTTAGTCAGAGAGGTAAACCGGCAAGCAACCGGCAATGGATTGCACCATAAGGGCATGCCGCGCATGAAAACTGGCAGTTTGTTGCCGGGCCAAGGGCGTGTATGGGGGCGCTATGCCAGACCAAAACCTTAACGGATCCACGCTTGCCGACCCCGGCGCGCTGTTCGATCTGGGAAAAAATTTAACCGCGCGTCGCATTGTGGTCGCCATGTCAGGTGGGGTGGACTCCTCGGTGGTGGCCGCACTCGCCGCTGCCAGTGGCGCCGAAGTGATCGGCATCACGCTGCAACTTTACGACCATGGCGAGGCGGTGAAGCGCAAGGGCGCCTGCTGCGCGGGCGATGATATCCGCGATGCGCGCGCCGTGGCCGACCGACTGGGCATTGCCCATTATGTGTTCGACCATGAAAGCGCCTTCCGCGAAAGCGTGGTCGATCTGTTTGCCGATGATTATCTCAACGGCCGGACGCCCATCCCCTGCATCCGTTGCAATATGGGGCCAAAATTCACCGACCTTTTGACCATGGCGCGTGATCTGGGGGCCGATTGTCTGGCCACCGGCCATTATGTGCGGCGGGCGATGGGACCGGCAGGGGCGGAACTGCACCGCGCGCTCGATCCCGCGCGTGACCAGTCCTATTTCCTCTATGCCACCACCGAGGCGCAGCTTGATTACCTGCGCTTTCCGCTGGGCGGCCTCCCCAAGCCGGAAGTGCGGATGTTGGCCGAGCATTTCGGTCTGCGCGTCGCGGCCAAGCCCGATTCGCAGGACATTTGCTTCGTACCCGATGGCGATTATGCCAGCGTGGTGCGCAAGATCCGTCCCGAAGGCGAACGCGCGGGCGAGATTGTCCATGCCGAAAGCGGGGCGGTGCTGGGTCAGCACAAGGGCGTGATCCATTACACCGTGGGCCAAAGGCGCGGGCTGGAAATCGGCGGATTGCCAGAGCCGGTCTATGTTGTGGGGATTGATGCCGCCAAGGCGCAGGTGCTGGTCGGCCCGCGCCGGATGCTGGCCGTGGGCGCGGCGCATCTGGTGGACACCAACCGCATCGGCCCGCTGCCGGTCGGCGCGGAATTGACCGCCAAGGTCCGTTCGCTGGCCAAGCCGGTGCCGGTGGTGATCGACGGGCCTTTGGGCGAGGGTGCGCCCACCACGATCCGCTTTGCCACGCCCGAATATGGCGTGGCGCCGGGGCAGGCGGCGGTCATCTTTGCGGGCGACCGCGTGGTGGGCGGTGGCTGGATCGCGGCAACGGAGAAGGCTTAACCCGCCACCTGCACGGTAACCGACAGGCCCGCCTGCTGCGTCCATTCAAGGCGGTTATAGCTGGGTTCAGTGGCGCGGGTGCGTTCGGATAGAGTGCCTGCGCCGATGATGCGGATCGGACCGTTTGCGGTTTCGACCATCAGGTCGAACGGGTCATGCACATGGCCCGACAGCACCGCATCCACCCCCGCCGCCGCCAGCGCAGCCAGTGCCTGCGTGCCGCCACGGGTGGAGCCGGAGCCTTCGGTGTCGGCGTCGACCAGAGGGTGATGGCAGGCGACCAGCTTGAGCACTTCTGGCCCCGCGCCCGATAATTGTTGTAAGGCCGCCGCCAAAACGCGGGGCTTCACACAGCCCTTGGACCAATTGAGCCGCCATTGCGCGGGCGTAACCGTGGGCATGGAAACTACCGAGACATCGGGCAGAGGCACGGGTCTGTGGGCGCGGCTATGCATCGCTTCAAACCGGCGGAAGGGATGGCGCAGGCGGGTCAGCATCTCGTGATAATAGGGCATATCATGGTTGCCCGGCTCGATGCTTACCGGCACCGGCAGCGCGGCCAGATAATCCGCCGCCGCGTCAAATTCCCGCTTGGTTCCACGCATGGTCAAATCGCCGGTGCAGATGATCGCATCGGGCTTTTCATGCCGGACTTGCGCCTCCAGCCAGTCAAGCGCGGAACGATCCTCGGCGCCAAAATGGAGGTCGGAAATGTGGAATAGGGTGGCCATGGGAGGGGATTAAACAAGCTTAGGAGAAAATGCGAGGGACTCGTCCCTCGCGCTCCCATGACTTTTTGCGTTGTGGAAGATTTGACGGAGTGCCCAATCCGCAAGGTTACAAACTTAAAGCCTGCGGCGCTGGCCAGCTCTACCCGTCCGCGCCGCAGGCTTTAAAAACAGAAAAGACCCCGCCGCCATACAGCAACGAGGCCTTCTCCAAACCCATTATCGGGATTGCAAAGGGATGAATCCCTTTGCCCGCCGGAGGCATTTAAGCCCCCAACGCTACATCACCCCAACAGCTTTTCCTTGGCGATCTTGTCCTTCCACACCTGCGGGGCCAGCGTGTGGACATTCTTGCCATCGGAATCGACGGCTACGGTAACCGGCATGTCTTCGACCGTGAATTCATAGATCGCTTCCATGCCCAGATCGGCAAAGGCCAAAACCTTCGACTGCTTGATGGCGCGGGCGACCAGATAGGCCGAACCACCCACCGCCATCAGATAGGCCGACTTGTGGTTGGCGATCGACTGGGTGGCGGCGGGGCCACGCTCGGACTTGCCCACGCTGGCCAGCAGGCCAAGGTCGAGCATCATGTCTGAGAAACTGTCCATGCGGGTGGCAGTGGTGGGGCCAGCGGGGCCAACCACTTCGTCGCGCACGGGGTCGACAGGGCCGACGTAATAGATCACGCGGCCCTTGAAATCGACAGGCAGTTCCTCGCCCTTGGCCAGCATGTCCTTGATCCGCTTATGCGCGGCATCGCGGCCGGTCAGCATCTTGCCATTGAGCAACAAGCGGTCACCCTGCTTCCAGCTCTGCACTTCTTCCGAAGTCAGCGTGTCGAGATTGACGCGCTTGGCCGCAGCATCGGGGGCCCAATGCACTTCGGGCCATTCGGACAGTTTGGGCGCTTCCAGATAGGTCGGGCCGGAACCGTCCAGCGTGAAATGCGCGTGGCGCGTGGCGGCACAATTGGGGATCATGGCCACCGGCTTGCCAGCGGCGTGGCAAGGCGCGTCCAAGATCTTGACGTCCAGAATGGTCGCCAGACCGCCCAGACCCTGCGCGCCAATGCCCAGCGCGTTGACCTTGTCGAAGATTTCGATGCGCAAAGCTTCCAGATCGTTCTGGGGGCCGCGTTCCTTCAGCACCGCCATGTCGATCTGTTCCATCAGCGCCTTTTTGGCCAGCAGAACGCAATGTTCCGCCGTGCCGCCAATGCCAATGCCCAGCATGCCCGGCGGGCACCAGCCAGCGCCCATCTGGGGCAGCATTTCGATCACCCAGTCAACAATCGAATCGCTGGGATTCATCATCTTGAACTTGGACTTGTTTTCGCTGCCGCCGCCCTTGGCCGCCACGTCCACATGGATCTTGCTGCCCTTCACCATATCGACATGCAGCACGCAGGGCGTGTTGTCCTTGGTGTTGCGGCGGGTAAAGGCAGGGTCGGCCAGCACGGATGCGCGCAGCTTGTTTTCGGGGTTGTTATAGGCGCGGCGCACGCCCTCATCGACAACCTCTTGCAGGCTCATCTCGGATTCCAGACGGCAGTTCTGGCCCCATTTGATGAACACGTTAACAATGCCGGTGTCCTGACAGATCGGGCGATGACCTTCCGCGCACATGCGGCTGTTGGTCAGGATCTGGGCGATGGCATCCTTGGCGGCGGGGCCTTGCTCGACCTTATAGGCTTCACCCAAGGCGCGGATATAATCCATCGGGTGGTAATAGCTGATATATTGCAGCGCGTCGGCCACGCTCTCGATCAGGTCTTCCTCGCGGATGGTTACCATTTCGGCCATACTTCGCGTTCCTTTTCGTGATGGCCGACACGCAAATGATGGCGCGCTGCGGCCTGATGTTCTGCCTCTTGTGAAGGCGCTGGCACCCCCATAAGCAGGATTGCGCGCGCAGGCCAAGACCTAACCAACCACCCCGACGAAAGTTACAAGGGGCGCGTTAAGGGATTTATCGCCGGATTCCGGCCATAAGGCGCGTCGAAACTGCTTGGCTTCCCTATGCTGCTTGCCTTAGAAGCACTGGACGATTGCACAAGTGTGTTAGCTGTGCAATACAGGATGCAATCCAAGGAAGTAAGGCATGACCGAAATCCACTACGCCTCGAAGGGTGCTGAACCCGGCTCTCCCCGCCGCGCCATGATCGACAGCCAGTTGCGCCCCAGCGGCGTGAACGAGCCTTGGGCGCTGTCGGCCA
The DNA here is from genome assembly GCF_004005905.1 of Novosphingobium umbonatum. GTDB lineage: Bacteria > Pseudomonadota > Alphaproteobacteria > Sphingomonadales > Sphingomonadaceae > Novosphingobium > Novosphingobium umbonatum. Next base: position 126,679 of record NZ_SACO01000006.1, on the reverse strand, counting down.
TTGCCGCCGTGGCGCGCGAGGATTTCGTTCCGCAAGAAGCCCGCGCCGCCGCCTATATCGACCGCGCCGTGCCGCTGGGCAATGGCCGCTATCTGCCCGCGCCGCTCTATCATGCCAAGGCCGTCACCACCGCCGAACCGGTGAAGGGTGACAAGGTTCTGGTCGTGACCGTTGGTAGCCAATATCTGCCCACCCTGCTGGGCCAGCTGGCCGGTTCGGTGGATACGGTGGATGCCGGCGATCTGGCCAAGGGTCTGCCCGGCAGCGGCTATAGCCTGATCGTGGTCGATGGCGCGGCCGAGGAAATCCCCGCCGTGCTGATCGACGCGCTGGCCGCCGATGGCCGTCTGGTGACGGGTCTGATCAACAAGACCGTGACGCGCATCGCGCTGGGCCGCAAGAGCGGTTCGGCTCTGTCCTATCTGCCTTTGCTGGAAATGGGCATTCCCGCCATTCCCGAACTGGCAGCCCCGAAACGCTGGAGCTTCTGAACGTGACATCCAAGAAGGCGCAGGGCCGTATGGGCCGAAAATTTTTGCTGGCTGCATCGGGCCCCGCCTTCTTGACCGGCGCCTTCTTATCAGGCTCCACGGCGGCGCAGGCCGAAAGCCTGCGCGATGCTCTGGTGAGCGCCTATGGCTCCAATCCGACCTTGATGTCGGCGCGCGAACAATTGCGCGCTCTGGATGCCGGTGTGCCACTGGCGCGCGCCGATGGCCTGCCTTCGTTGAGCGCTACGGCCAGCGAAACCGAATATGTCCGGCAAAATCCGGCCTCGACCACCAATTTGCCGCGTATGGTTTCCGCCACCGGCACCTTGACCATTCCGTTGTATAATGGTGGTGCAGTGCGCAATGCGCTGAATGCAGCCAACACCCGCGTGATTGCGGGCCGTGGCGATCTGGCTGCGGCGGAGAGCAATGTGTTCACGCAGGCGGTAACCGCCTATCTGGACGTGATCCGCACCGAGGCCACGGTCAAACTGAACAGAAACCAGGTGCAGGCGCTGGAAGTGAACCTGAAAGCGACCAGCGACCGGTTCAAGATCGGCGATGTTACCCGCACCGACGTGGCGCAATCGCAATCCCGTCTGGCTCTGGCCGTAGGCACTTTGCGCAATGCCGAAGCCAGTCTGGTGCAGGCGCGCGAAACCTATATTCAGGTGATCGGTGCCGCTCCGGGCAAGCTCGACGCGCCGCCGCCGCTGCCCAACCTGCCCGCTACGGCAGAAGAGGCGCTGGACTATGCGCTGGACCATAATCCCGATTTGCAGGCCGCCCGCGAACGCAGCAAGGCGGCAGGCTATGATACGGATGTAGCAGGCGCCTCGCGCTTGCCGCGCCTTAGCATGGTGGCCAATGCCAATTATGTCGATTATCTGGACCAGTTGGCTCTGCGTGGCAATTTCCCCGTACCCATCGCACAAAGGGCCACCACGGCGGATGTCAGCCTGCGCCTGACGGTGCCGCTCTATCAAGGTGGCCGCCCCAGTGCCCAGATCAAGCAAGCGCAGGCCCGTGAAGGTCAGGCGATGGACACCCAGATCGCCACCGAGCGTCAGGTGGTGGCCAATGTGCGCGCCGCTTTCTCCAACTATCGCGCCGCCAACGAAGTGATCACCGCCACGCAAACGGCGGTGGATGCTGCCGAATTGTCGCTGCGCGGCGTGCGGGCGGAAAACGGCGTGGGCAACCGCACCATTCTCGACATCCTGAACGCCGAACAGGAATTGATCAACGCGCAGGTGCAATTGGTCACCGCGCGCCGCAATGCCTATGTCGCCGGTTTCACGCTGCTATCCACCATGGGCCGCGCGCAGGCGAAGGATATGGGGCTGGATGGCGGGACGCTCTATGATCCCGATCAGCATTACCGTTCGGCCCGCCGCGAATATACCGATTGGGGTGGTGACAAGATCCAGGGTGGTGGAAAGCCCAAGCGCACCATTGACACGCCCGCTCAAAATGGCACAACTCGTGACCAATAAATGTCTTGACTTAGGCATTTTTACTTAATCGTCATGATGGGAACGAGTGTAATGCGGCAACAAGGCGAACCTTCGGTCGAAGAAATTCTTGATTCGATTAAGAAAGTTATCGCCCGCGATAATCGCGCCCAGCAGGGTGATCGCTCCATGCCGCAATTCCATCCGCTGAATGATGACGAATCATTTATGGCCAAGGAAACCTCGCTGCCCGAGGATGTGCTGGATCTGGCCTTTTCGGCCCAGTTCCTCGACGATCAGCACGAGGACGCAACGGCCGAGGAAGCGCCCGCTCTGCTACGCGAAGAATCGCGTAGTTCGATGCGCGAATCCCTGGCCGCGCTGGCCATGATGGCCCAACCGGGCACCCAGCCGCAGATTGTGCGCTCGGGCGAGACCTCGCTGGAGGAAATGACCCGCAACCTGCTGCGTCCGGCTCTGGCCGAATGGCTGGACAAAAACCTGCCCGCCATGGTCGAACGGATGGTGGCCGATGAAATTGCCCGCATCGTGGGCAAGAAGGTCTGACCAGATCCAAAGGGGGCGCGGCAAACGCCCCCTTTTTTATGGGCTTCAGGCCGCGTCTTCAAAGCTTTTGACGGCGGCATCGGCTTGGCCTGCCACCCAATAGCCCGCCGCCTTGATCCAAGCCTTATCGATCCCGCGCGCCAACAGCGCCTCGCGCAGGCTTCGCGCCACACCGGCTTCGGCGGCAATCCAGATGAAGGTCTGCGGGGCAATAGCCAGCCCCTCCAGCGCGGCCAGAAACGGCGCGGCATCGGTCGCCTGATCGGCAGCGCGATGCAGCCAATGGGTTTGCAGCGCGGCTTTGGAGGTCAACACCTGCTCGTCCGCCGCATCGGGAACGGCGGCAATCACTGTCGCGGTAACATCGGAGCTCAACTCCTCTACGCGGCGACCGATCGAGGGCAGGGCGCTTTCATCGCCGATCAGTAACCAATGCGCGATCGGCCCTTCGATCACCTGCGATCCACGCGGGCCGCCGACATGCAGCGTATCGCCCGCCTTGGCCTGACGCGCCCATGCGCTGGCCGGACCAGCCTCATGGTCAAAGAAATCCACGGTCAGCGTGCCTGCCTGCGCATCATGGTGGCGCGGTGTATAGTCACGCATGGCGCTCTGGCCTTGCGCATCGGTCACGAAAACCTTGATGTGGTCATCGGGCGATGCGCTGTGGAATCCCGCCAGTTCAGGGCCTTGGGCCGTGATGCGCAGCATGTGGGGCGTGATACGCTCAACCGACTGAATGGTCAGGGCGCGGCGGCAGGTTTCATGGCGCATGCGGCGGATGGTGGGTGTATCGGTCATGGTCTATCCTTGTTCGCAGCCGGAGGGAGGGCTGTTTGTTGCATTACAAGATATATCTTGAATGCATTTCCGACAAGCCCCCATCGCAAATATTCTGCCCCTCGACCCTGCGCGCCGAGGCTGATAGGCTGACCCCATGTCCAAACCCGATCCCGCCCTGCTCGATCCCGCCCGCTATCCGCATCAGGTGGAAATCGCCCCGCGCTATGCCGATCTTGATCCCAACAACCATCTGAACAATGTGGCGCTGGCGGCGATTATCGAGGACGCCCGTGTGCGTTTCCACCATGCCAGCGGCTTTGCCAAATCGCTGGGGCCCAAGGGGCAGGTGATGATTGCGCAACTCAACATCAGCTATTTCGCGCAATGCTATTACCCTGCACCGATCACTGTCTGCACCGGCGTGGCCAAAGCGGGCAACACCAGCATGCGCCTGCTGCATCTGTTGGTGCAGGATGGGAAACCTGCGGTATTGGCCGATGCGGTGGTGGTCCATGTCGAGGATGGCAAAGCCGCGCCCCTGCCCGAAGCGCTCAATGCCCAACTGGAGCGATGGACATGTCGGTAACCGAAGACATTGCCAAGGCACAGGAAGCCCTGGCCAAGGCTGGCGCCAAGGCGCAAGGTGGCATTTCGCGCCACATCTTCCTCTGCGCCGAACCGCAAAAGGGCGAATGCTGTTCGGCCGAGGTGGGCAAGGAGGCTTGGGCCTATCTCAAAAAACGCTGCAAACAATTGGGCCTGTCCGAGGCGGGCGTGCATCGCAGCAAGGCCGATTGCCTGAAAGTCTGTTTTGCCGGCCCTGTCGCCGTGGTCTGGCCTGATGGCGTCTGGTATCATTCCTGCACCCCGCCGGTGCTGGAACGTATCCTGCAGGAACATATTCTGGGCGGCACGCCGGTCGAGGATTATCGCCTCAAAAATCCGGCTTAGTCCTCGTTCCGGTCATCCACCGCTTCGTCATGGCCGGTGCCGCTGGACAGAAACACCAGCCCCATCAGCGCCGACATCAGCAGCATGGAAAAGGCCAGCCCAATCGCCACCGCAATGTAGAAATGCGGGCTGACCATGCCCTCCTGCCGGTAAAGCACGGTGAGCGCCCCGATCACCGTGGTGACCGTCACCAGAAACATCCAGCGCATGATGCGGCGGAAGCGCGCCCAGGCGGCGGCGGCGCGTTCGGGATCGTCGAAAGGTGAGGCGCTCATGGCGTCTGTCATGCGCCTTTGCCTGCCCCTGCGCAAGCGCGGATAAAGCCGGATTGTCGCACAAATTGCCGCGAAATTCGGCAAAAGCTGCGCATATCTCCGCTAGGCAGCGATGGGGCTCCATGTCATACTCGGCGCTGGAGCTTCGATAAACAGGAAGCCCAATGGCACATAATGAACAGGCATAAGACCTGCAGGGAGAGTAGCCATGACCATTGCCCAATTGATTGCCAAGCGTGACGTAAATGTTGCCTTTGCCACCATCACCATGTCGGTGCGTGATGCGGTGGATTTGCTGTCTGATAAACGAATTGGTGCTTTGCCGGTCATGGATGGCCATGCCATCGCCGGAATCCTGTCCGAACGCGATGTTATCCGCCGGTTGAGCGAGCATGGCCCCGCGCTGCTGGATCTGACCGTGGGGCAGATCATGACCTCGCCCGCGATCACCGTGGACCCGGGCACCGATATTCTGGAGGCGCTGGGCCTGATGACGCAACGCCGCGTGCGCCATTTGCCGGTGTTGAAGGATGGACGGATGGTCGATTTCATCTCTATCGGCGACCTTGTGAAATATCGCATCGACCGCATCCAGAGCGAAGCCGAAGCGATGCGCAATTATATCCAGATGGCATAGGCCGATCACCGGCGCCTGCCTTGCGGGGAAGCGGGCAGGCGCCTACATAGAGTCCCATGACCAGCACCACTTCCCCCGCCGTCACTCTCAGCCCCTCTGCCGCGGCCCGTGTGGCATGGATCGCGCAAAAGCAGGGTAAACCCGCTATTCTACGTCTGGCCGTGGAAGGCGGCGGCTGTTCGGGCTTCCAATATCGCTATGGTCTGGCCGAGACGATCGAGGCCGATGATACGGTGAGCGAAACCGATGGCGTGAAGCTGGCGGTGGATGCGGTCAGCCTCGATCTGGTGGCGGGCTGTGTGGTGGATTATGTGGAAAGCCTGGGCGGGGCGGCGTTTAAAGTGGAAAACCCCAATGCGGTGGCCGGCTGCGGTTGTGGCTCCAGCTTTGCGGTGTAAACGCGGCGATTGAACCTATGCGCGGGGCCATCAGGCCTTGCCGCATGATCGCGCCCAGCGTCCAATTTTTTCACGTGGAACATCTTCATGAAAATCGCCAGCTTCAACATCAACGGCATCAAGGCCCGTTTGCCGCGCCTGTTGGAATGGCTGACCGAAACGCGGCCCACAGTGGCCTGCCTGCAGGAAATCAAGACGCAGGACGAGGGTTTCCCGTTCGAAGAATTTGAAAAGATCGGCTATCACGCGATCTGGCACGGGCAAAAAAGCTTCAACGGCGTGGCCATTCTGGCCAATGGGGTCAAGCCGGTGGAGGTCCAGCGCGGGTTGGCGGGCGAACCGGAGGACGAGCAGAGCCGCTATCTGGAGGCCGAGGTGCATGGCGTGCGGATAGCGGGCATCTATCTGCCCAATGGCAATCCGCAACCCGGGCCGAAATTTGATTACAAGCTGCGCTGGATGGAGCGTCTGCGCGCCCGTATGACGGAATTGAAGGCTCTGGAAATCCCCGCGATTGTTACGGGGGACTTCAATGTCATCCCCACCGATGCCGATATCTGGAGCCCCAAGGCCATGGCCGAGGACGCGCTGATGCAGCCGGAATCGCGCGATGCCTATTTGCGCCTGCTGCATGATGGCTGGACCGATGCGATTGCCAGCCACAACCCCAATGGCGGCATCTGGACCTATTGGGACTATCAGGCCGGCGCATGGCAGCGCGACCATGGTTTCCGCATCGACCACGCATTGCTCAGCCCCGAATTGGCCGACAGGCTGGTGGCTTGCGGGGTGGATAAAGACCACCGCGGGCGTGAAAAGGCCAGCGACCACGCCCCGATCTGGGTGGAATTGCGCGATTAAGCCACGCTAACAGGCTTAGCCTTTGCAATCGCTGATCTTTCTATTCGACCTTTAGGGAATGTCCCTTATGCGACTTCCCGCTCGCGTTGACGGACTATCCGAATTCCCATATGAGACCGGCCTTCGTGAACGCTGCCATCGGGCGGCGGATGCGAAGGCTGGCAGGCGACATGTGGATCGGCCTGATGGCGCGCCGGGGGGCGGGCCATGGGCTTAACAGCGGTTTCAATGCCAACTTGCCGGTTCATCCGGGTGCGCAAGGGGAATGGGTTTTGACAAAAGCGGTGATCCTTGCAGGCGGGCTTGGCACGCGTCTGGGCGAGGAAACGTCTGTACGGCCCAAGCCGATGGTGGAAGTGGGTGGTATGCCGATCCTGTGGCATATCATGAAGATCTATGCCGCGCATGGCGTGGATGATTTCATCATCTGCCTTGGCTACAAGGGCTATGTCATCAAGGAATTTTTCGCCAATTACTTCCTGCATGCGGCGGATGTGACGCTGGATCTGGCCAATAACCGGATGGAAGTACACGAGGCGAAAAGCGAGCCCTGGCGCGTGACTTTGGTCGATACCGGCCCTACCGCGCAGACCGGTGGCCGCCTGTGGGGCGTGCGCAAATTCCTGAAGGATGGCGAGCCTTTCTGCTTCACCTATGGCGATGGCGTGTCGGATATCGATGTCGCCGCCGAAATCGCCTTTCACAAATCACATGGCAAAAAGGCGACGATTGCCGCCGTGGCGCCTCCGGGCCGGTTTGGCGCGCTGGAATTTGATGGCGATGCCGTCACCAGCTTCCGCGAAAAGCCTGCTGGCGATGGCGGGTTGATCAATGGCGGCTTTTTCGTGCTGGACCCCAGCGTGATCGACCTGATCGACGGGCCGGACACGGTGTGGGAAGATTATCCGCTGGAAACACTGGCCCATTCCGGCGAATTGATGGCCTTCCGCCACGATGGTTTCTGGCAACCGATGGACACTTTGCGCGACAAGCAGCACCTTGAACGCCTGTGGGCGCAGGGTAAAGCGCCGTGGAAGAAGTGGTAAGCCGCATGGCTGTGACGCATGATCCGGCTTTCTGGCAGGGGCGGCGGGTGCTGCTGACCGGCCATACTGGCTTTAAGGGTAGCTGGCTGGCCCTGTGGCTGCACCAGATGGGCGCGAAGGTGACCGGCCTGTCACTGCCCGCCGAAGAGGTGAGCCTGTTCCGTCAGGCCCGTATCGACGAGCTGGTCGACCATATCGAGGGCGACATCCGCGACATGGGCGTGGTCGAGGCGGCCATGCAGCGTTGCAACCCCGAAGTGGTGTTCCATCTGGCCGCGCAACCTTTGGTACGCCTGTCCTACGACATTCCGGTCGAAACCTTTGCCACCAATGTGCAGGGCACGGTGCATGTGCTGGACGCCTGCCGCCGCGCGCCCGATTTGCAGGCCATCGTCTGCATCACCTCGGACAAGGCCTATGAGAACCGCGAATGGGTATGGCCCTATCGCGAAAGCGACCCGATGGGTGGGCATGATCCCTATTCGGCCAGCAAGGGCGCGGCCGAACTGGTGATTGCTGCCTATCGTCGCAGTTTCTTTGCCGAAGGCGGCCCGCTGCTCGCGTCCGTGCGCGCGGGCAATGTGATTGGCGGGGGCGATTGGGCGCTCGATCGTCTGGTGCCCGATATTATCCGCGCCATGGTCGCGGGGCAGCGCCCGCTGATCCGCAGCCCGCATTCGATCCGCCCGTGGCAGCATGTGCTGGAGGCTCTTGGCGGCTATCTTCTGATCGCGGAAAATCTGGCCGCTGGGCAGGCATGGGCGGCGGAGGGCTGGAATTTCGGCCCCGCCGATGATGATACGCAGCCTGTGAAATGGATTGCCGACCGATTGACGCAGGGCTGGGGCATGGACGGTTGGGACCAGCCCGAACAGGTTTCCGGCCTGCATGAGGCCAAGATTTTGAAGCTCGACTGTGCCAAGGCCCGCAATGTGCTGGGCTGGCGTCCGGTCTGGGGCCTGTCCGAAAGCTTGCGCCGGATTGTGGATTGGCACAAGAACGTGGCGCAGGGCGGCGACGCCCGTCTCATTTCTGATCGGCAATTGGCCGATTATCGCACTTCCTTTCAACAAGGCTGATGGGCAAAACCTCGCGCATGACCTCCCCTGATTCCCTTTCTCCCGCAGCCCTGAGCGATTTGGCCCTGAGCGATCTTGTTCGTGATGCTGATGAAGCGCAATTGCGCGAAACCATTCTGCGCCTGTCGGAAGAATATGCCCGCCGCTATCACGCGCCGCGTACTTTCCTGCCAGGCGAAAGCATTGTGCCGGTGTCCGGCAAGGTGGTGGGCGAGCCCGAAATCCGCAATCTGGTGGATGCCAGCCTTGACCTGTGGCTGACCACGGGGCGCTACAACACGCAGTTCGAACAGAAGCTGGCCGCACGTCTGGGCGTGTCCCATGCGCTCACCACAAATTCGGGCTCCTCGGCCAATCTGCTGGCTCTGGCCGCGCTCACCTCGCATTACCACCGCAGCGAGGCCCTGAAGCCGGGCGATGAAGTGATCACCGTGGCCACGGGCTTCCCGACCACGGTCAATCCTTCGCTGCAATATGGGCTGGTGCCGGTCTTCGTCGATGTCGATATCCCGACCTATAACATCAAACCGGAAATGATCGAGGCGGCGGTCTCCTCCAAGACCCGCGCGATCATGATTGCGCATACTTTGGGCAATCCGTTTGATCTGGCCGAAGTGATGCGCGTGGCCGAAAAATATAACCTCTGGGTGGTGGAAGACACCTGTGACGCGCTGGGTGCCACCTATGATGGCAAGCCGGTGGGCACTTTCGGCCATCTGGGCACTTTGTCCTTCTACCCCGCCCATCACATCACCATGGGCGAGGGCGGCGCGGTGTTCACTGACAAGCCGCGTTTGAAGCGCGTGGTGGAATCGATCCGCGATTGGGGCCGCGATTGCTGGTGCGCGCCGGGTGAAGACAACACTTGCGGCAAGCGTTTTGGCCGCAAGCTGGGCACGCTTCCCCATGGCTATGACCACAAATATACCTATGGCCATGTCGGCTATAATCTGAAAATCACCGATATGCAGGCTGCGGTCGGTCTGGCCCAGCTGGAACGTCTGGACGGGTTTATCGATGCCCGTTCGCGCAATTTTGCCGCGCTGAGCGAGCTGCTCAAGCCTTTGGAGGATGTGTTCATCCTGCCCAAGGCCACTCCGCGCAGCGATCCCAGCTGGTTTGGCTATCCCATCACCATCCGCCCCGAAAGCGGTCTGGACCGCGAGGAACTGGTGCAGTTCCTCAATGAAAAGAAGATCGGCACCCGCCTGCTGTTTGGCGGCAATCTGCTGCACCAGCCCTATATGAAGGGTCGCAATGTGCGCGTGGTGGGCGATCTGGCCAATGCCGATCTGGTGACCACCAACACATTCTGGATCGGCCTGTTCCCCGGCCTGACCCAGGACCACCTTGCCTATACTGTTGAACAACTCGCCGCCTTTGTCGCTGGCAAGCGCTAAGCAAAGATAGAGTCGCAGGAGCATCTATGAACACCTACGAAAAGCGTATGCTGGCGATCCTGGAAGAGGGTAAGGCCAAATATGGTTTCCTCTCGGTCAAGGCGGAATTCGAGGCCGAAGGCACGCGCTCGGATGAATTCCTGCGCTTGCTAGAACTGGCCCGCCGCGCTGGCTTGAAGGTCGCGCTGAAAATCGGCGGTTGCGAGGCGATCCGCGATCTGATCGAGGCCCGCAGCTTTGGCGTGGACATGATCATCGCCCCCATGGTGGAAACGCCCTATGCGCTGAGCAAGTTCATTGCCGCCAAGGACAAAGTGTTCCCCAAGGATGAACAGGCCGACATGGCTTTCCTGTTCAATGTGGAAACGATCAGCACTTTTGAAAAGCTGTCGGCCATGGGCGATGTGGCGCAAGCTGGCCAAGTCGGCTTCGTGTTTGGCCGCGTCGATTTTGCCGGCTCCATGGGCCATGACCGCAGCTTTGTGAACAGCGAGGACATGGCCGGTTATGTCAACGCTGTGGCCGATGAAGCCAAGGCACGCGGGCTGGAACTGGTGGTGGGTGGCGGCGTGTCGCCCGATTCCATTCCGCTGCTGGCCGGTGCCTATGCCCGCCGTCTGGACCGTTTCGAAACGCGCAAGGTGATCTTTGACGCGGTGACCGCCACCGATGGCCGCGCGGCTGCGGGCATGGAACTGGCGATCGAATTCGAACTGCTCTGGCTCAAGAATAAGCGCGACTTCTATCGCAACATTGCCGAGGAAGATGCCGCCCGTATCGCCATGATGGAAGCGCGCGCCGCCGCCACAGCAAAGACGAACGAACCGGCCTGAACCCCATGACCACCGCGCCCCAAATGATCCGTGTCGCCGATCTGGTTGCCCGCCTTGCCGTCAAGGCTGGCATCTCCGAATGTTTCATGCTGACCGGCGGCGGGGCGATGCATCTCAACGATGCTTTCGGGCGCGAGGCGGGCCTGCACAAGGTGTTCAACCACCACGAGCAGGCCAGCGCGATTGCGGCGGAAAGCTATGCCCGCCTGTGTGGGCGTCCGGCCTTGGTCAATGTGACGACTGGTCCGGGGGGCGTGAATGCGCTGAACGGGGTCTATGGCGCCTATGTCGACTCCATCCCGATGGTGGTGGTATCGGGGCAGGTGAAGCGCGAGACGATTGCGGGCAATTTCCCGCATATTCCGCTTCGCCAATTGGGCGATCAGGAAGTCGACATTGTCGGCATGGTGAAGCCCATCACCAAATATGCGCTGGTGCTGCAGGACCCCAAGGATGCGCGCCGCGTGGTGGAAAAGGCGCTCTATCTGGCGACGCGCGGGCGTCCGGGGCCGGTGTGGCTGGATATTCCCATTGACGTGCAGGCGGCGCCGGTTGATCCCGATGCGCTGGAAGCCTTTGATCCGGCAACGGATAAGGATACGGCGGCGGAATGGCTGGCGGCGAACACGGCGGCCGAAACCGGCGCTTTGACCGGCGAGGCGCTGGAAGCGGAAGTTTCGGCCATGCTGGCCGAATTCTGCGCTGCCGAGCGGCCCGTGGTCTTTGTGGGCGCGGGCGTGCGCCTGTCGGGCACGCATGAACGCTTTATCGCGCTGATCGAAAAGCTGGGCGCGCCGGTGGTGACAGGCTGGAACGCGCATGACGCCTTGCCCGATGTGCATCCCCTGTTCGTGGGCCGTCCGGGCAGCGTGGGCAACCGTGGCGGCAATTTTGCCGTGCAGGCCGCCGATTATGTGCTGGTGCTGGGCAGCCGCCTCAACATTCGCCAGATCAGCTATAATTGGCAGAGCTTTGCCCGCAACGCCCGCGTGGCCATGGTGGATATTGACCGCGCGGAACTGTCCAAGCCGACGCTCAATCTGCACCGCGCGATCCATGCGGACCTGCGCGATTTCTTTGCCGCCGCGGAAAAGCTGGGCGTGCCGGAAACGGGGGCCGAAAACCGTGCCGCCTATCTGGCGCGCAGCCGCGAGCGCGCCGCACAATATCCCACCGTGCGCGATGAAATGCGCAAGGCCAGTGGCCCGATCAACCCTTACGTCTTTGGCGAGGCTTTGTTCGACGCGCTGGAGGAAGGCGATATTGTCGTTTCCGGCAATGGCACCGCCTGCGTCACCATTTTCCAATGCGCCAAGCTGAAGAATGGTCAGCGCCTCTACACCAATTCGGGCTGCGCCAGCATGGGCTATGACCTGCCCGGCGCGATTGGCGCTTTCTATGCCGCGCCGGAAGCCAAGCGGATCATCTGTCTGGCCGGTGATGGTTCGATCATGATGAACCTGCAGGAATTGCAGACCATTGTGGGCGACAAACTGCCGATCAAGATTTTCGTGCTCAACAATGATGGCTATCATTCGATCCGCCAGTCGCAGACCGCCCATTTCAAGGGCTTTTCGGTCGGTTGCGGGCCGGATAGCGGCATGACTTTCCCCGATTTTGCTCGTCTGGCCACCGGCTTTGGCTTCCCCGCTTGCAAAGCGGAAAGCGAGGCTGATCTGGCCGCCATGATCCGCGCCACGCTGGAAGGCGAAGGGCCGCAATTATGCGAGGTGCTGATCGACAAGGAGCAGCAATTCGAACCCAAACTGTCGAGCCGCCGCCTGCCCGATGGCTCGATGGTCTCGCCCCCGCTCGAAGATCTCTCGCCCTTCCTCTCGGACGAGGAACTGGCCGAGGCGATGGCGCCCTGCGCCACGTTGCGCTAACATGGGCGCTAACACGCTCATCTTCGATCTCGACGGCACTCTGGTCGATAGCTGCGCGATCTGTGTTGCTATCCTGAGCGATATGCTGGCCGATCGCGGCAGCGACCATGTGATCTGCCCCGTGGCCGCGCGCCCATGGATGAGCGTGGGCGGGGCCAAGATGGTGGCCGCTTTATTGGGTCCGGCTTGCGGTGATCCGGTGGAGGAAATCGCCGAATTCCGCCGCCGCTATGCGGTGAAGGAAACCAGCCCCGACACTTTGTTTGCCGATGTGGCACAAGGGCTGGCGCGGTTGAAGGCCGATGGGCACAAACTGGCCATTTGCTCGAACAAGCCGCAGAATCTGGTCGATAATGTGCTGCGGGACACCGGCCTTGCGCCTTTGTTCACCAGCGTGGTGGGCAGTCGCCCCGATGTGAAGCCCAAGCCCGCGCCCGACCTGCTCGATCTGGTGCTGGCGCAAACCGGCGCGGCCCCGCGGGATTGCCTGTTCATCGGCGATAGCGAGATCGACCATGAAGTGGCGGAAAAGGCGGGCATGCCTTTCCTGTTCCTCACCCATGGCTATGCCCATGCCGATTATCGCCCCGATCCAGAGAGCAGCTATCACAGCTTTGCCGACTTGATCGAGAGTATCTTGGCCCGCCAATATGCTTGAATTCGCCGTGGCGCAGGCGCTGGTCGCCGATGGCCGCCGGATTGTGATTACCGGCGCGGGGGGCTGGATCGGCCTTGCCACGCTGGACCTGCTGCATGCCGCTTTGGGCGATCAATTCGGCAAACGCGTGCGCGCCTTTGGCTCCTCCACCCGCGTTTTGCGATTGAGCGATGGGACGCAGGTCTTGCAGCGCCCGCTCGATGATTTGGCATGGCTGCCCAACGAGCCGACCATTGTGCTGCACACCGCCTTCCTGACCAAGGACCGCGCCGAGGCGATGGACGAAGCGCGCTATCGCGCTGCCAATGATGCCATCCGGCAAAAGGTTTTGAAAGCGCTGGGCCCTATCGGTGCCAATGCCATCTTTGTGGCCAGCAGCGGCGCGGCGGCCAAGGCCGATGATCCCGCCGCCAGTCGCGCCATGCGCCTCTATGGCGCGATGAAGCGCGAGGACGAGGATCTGTTTGCCGCTTGGGCGCAGGACCATGGCGCAACCGCCGCCATCACCCGCCTCTATGCGCTGGCCGGACCCCATATCAACAAGCCGCAGAATTACGCGATTGCCAGTTTCATGCTGGATGCGCTGGCGGGCCGGGCCATCGAGGTCCGCGCGCCCCGCCGCGTGGTCCGCGCCTATGTCGCCATCCGTGAAGTGATGAGTCTGGTCTTTGCTATCCTGCTGCAAGGCGGGGGCGTCACACGCTTCGACACCGGCGGCGAGGCGCTGGAACTGGAGCAGGTGGCCCGTGAAGTGGCCGCTTTGGTGGAAGGCGCGCAGGTGCAACGCGCCGCCATCACCGCGCCGGACGCCGACATCTACCACGGCGACAGCGCCGCCTATGCCGCGCTCTTGGCCCGCTATGGCATCACGCCGGTGCCGCTGCGTCAGGCTTTGGCCGAAACCATCGACTATCTGGCAGGACAAAACGCATGACCCCCGACGTTTCCATCGTCATCCCCTGCCGCAATGAAGAATTGAACGCCGCCGCCATTGCCGCGGCCGTCATCACCCAGATGGAGACGACCGGCGTCAGCTTTGACATCATCTTCATCGACAATGAATCGACCGACCGCACGGTAGAGATCATCCGCGGCCTTTGCGCGGCCGATGAACGTATCCGGCTGATCATCAACACCCGCAATTTCGGCCAGATGCGTTCGCCCACCCATGGCATTTTCGAAGCGCGCGGGCGGGCAGTGATCGGCATGTGCGCCGATTTTCAGGACAGCCCCGAATTGCTGCCCTATTTCGTGCAGCGCTGGCAGGCAGGCGTAGATATTGTGTTGGGCGTGCGCGAAAGCGAGGAGACGGGCTTTGTCCTCTCCACCATCCGCAGCCTGTCCTATTGGATGGCCAAGAATTTCGGCGATTTCCAAACCATCCCCAATGCCACCGGCTTTGGCCTTTACAGCCGCCGCGTGGTGGATGCGATCAAGGCGCTGAACGAGCCGGAGCCTTTCTATCGCGGGCTGCTGGTGGAAACCGGCTTTCCGCTGGAAACCATCTCCTATGTCCGGCCTCCGCGTGCGCGGGGCAAGTCGAACAACAATTTCTTCACCCTGCTCGATTTCGCCGTAGCGGGCCTTACAGGCTCGTCAAAGCGTCTCTTGCGGTTCCCCCTCTATCTGGGCGTGGTTGGCGCTGTAGTGGCCGTTCTGATGCTTCTGGGCGGGGCTTTGGCCTTTGCCACAGGGCGCCCGATTGCAGGTTGGCTGATCGGTTCGGTGTTGCAGTTCCAGTTTGCGCTGATTTTCGGCTTTCTGGGCCTGATGGGCGACCATGTGCGCCAGATTTCCGAACGCACGCGCGGCACGCCTTTGGTGCTGGAACGCGAAAGGGTGAATTTTCCGGAGGATGAATGATGGCCGCGCTTTGGCGCTGGCTGGATGACCGTCCGCAGGTGATGCAGATCCTGCGCTATCTGGTGGTGGGCGTGGTCAACACCGGCTTCGGCTATGGGCTCTATGCGGGGCTGATCTGGCTGGGACTGGACCGCTATAGCGCGCAGGCGATCGGCTATGTGCTGGGCACGGGCTTTAATTATCTGACCTATTCGCGCCATGTGTTCACTGGCGCGGGTCCCGCCAAATTCCGCTTCATCCTGTCCTATGCGGGCAATTATCTGCTCAATCTGGCGGGATTGCGGGCGGTATCGGGCTTTGTTGCCGATCCCTATCTGGCGGGTGCGGTCACCACGCTGGCGGTTGTGGTGCTCAATTATCTGGTGCTCAAGCGGCTTGTGTTCCGCAATTAAGGGCACGAAAAAGGCGGCTATCCCGATGGGGAAGCCGCCTTTTTCGTATCAGCGATAGAACACGTGATTATCGATCTGGGCCACGCGAATGCGCTTGTCCCAGCGGTTCTTGCTGCGCACACTGTGGAAATAGAGCGCGCCTTCGGCAGCGCTTTTCAGCTTGCCCTCATGCGCGAGCTGCGCGACCACAACGGCCTTTTTCCAGGTGATCGAATTGGTATCGACATCGGGCAGGCGATTATGGCGGACAAAGGCAAATTGCGAAGGCTGCTGCACCACGCCGCAATAGCTGGTGGGGAAACGGCCGGATTTGGTGCGGGCCACGATCACGCGCCCGACGGCCAACTGGCCATCCAGAGCCTCGCTACGGGCTTCAAAATAAATCGCGCTGGCCAGACAACGCATGTCCTGGGTCAAGGCCTGCACTTGGGGTTCGGCGGCGACCATAGAGGCCAGCTCTGCCGTATTGGCCTGGGGCGCAAAGGTTGCGTCAGCATCCGTGGGGAGCGAGGCAAAACCGGGCGTCAGAATGGGTGAGTTCGCTTGGGCCGACACTTTGTCCTGTGCCGAGGCGCCCGAACCAATGGCGCTGTAAATCATGACCATCATGGTCGCAGCCATGGAAACCAGGCTGGCTTTGGTGATTACAGGTGTCATACATGTCTTCTGTCGGGCGGTGAGCACCAGACACAGGCTGTATAGAAGGATCCCGACGCGCGTTCAGGGCCGTTCCAATAACACACCTGCCGGTGGCTCCCCGTCTGCGCGCTTGCCTGATGGGCTGGTATGCCGATCAAAGCCGCCCTCGCATGGGTGGTAGGTTTGCCTGTGCCTGTGGGCAGGGGGTAGGTCAATCAGCAATCGCCCGTTCATCCGACGAAGCGTTCACCATCCGCGATATCCAGTTCGACGATCCAAAGATCAGAATCAAACTTGCGCCGTTTTTCCAGAAATTGCGCTAATTCCGGCGCCTGTTCAGGGGAAAACCTCTGGGTAAACTCCCAGATGCGCGTGCCATCCAAATTGGGAATACGCTCGTAAATATCTGAATTTCCGCCATTATGGCAAAGAATCACCATGATCGTGCCCGCATCCGGCTCGCCCTTCGCCATCACCATGGCAAAGCCGCCCGCACTATTCACGCGGCGGATCAAGGCGTTAACTTCCAGATGGGCAGGCAGGCGATTATCCACGCGGGATAATCACCTTAGGCCGCAGTCCGGTCGATCACATTGGCGATCAGAGCGTAAAGCGCCTCGTCATTGGGCGCTTCGGACAGGGCGGCATGCATTTTATCATCGCGCATCAGGCGCGAAATCGCAGCCAGCGCGTGCAAATGCACCACGCCCGCCTGTTCTGGGCTGAGCAGGCCGAACACCAGGCTGACCGGCATGTCGTCAGCCGCATCAAAACCCACCGGCGAGGCCAGACGCAGGAACACCGCCACCGGACGCTCCACATCCGCTACGCGCGCATGGGGAATGGCGACACCACGGCCAAAGCCGGTGCTGCCCAACTGCTCGCGTTCGGTCAACCGTGCCAATACGGTGTCCTTGTCGAGGCTATAGGTGGACGCAAACAAGCTGGCCAACATATCGAGCACGGCCGATTTGCTGTCGAGTTTCACCGTCACAACGGCGTCCGGCAAGAGAATGAATTGCGCGGTCATTGCAAAAACTTTGTGTAGCCTCTCATCCCTTGCCGCAATGCTGCAAGCCAAGTTGAGGCGGCCGATAGCGCGTTTTTCAGGAACAAGCAAAGGCGTTTGATCACGCTTGCCGCAAATCCGGTTGACCGTAAAACCAACTGGTAGCCGCCATGACCAAACGCCTATGTTTGCCGGCCAAACGCCCGCAATCACCGCCCGTATTCGCTTACTCGCATTACGGGCCAAAAACGTATGTCAGGACGGTTCGACCCAGCCGATCGAGCCATCACCACGCCGGTAAACCATATTATGCTTACCCGTGCCAGCGTTTTTGAAGAGCAGGGCGTTGGTGTTGCGAAGGTCCAGCATCATCACCGCATCCGATACCGTGGTTTCGGGCACGTCCACGCGCATCTCGGCAATCACCAGAGGCGCCTCGACCGTGATTTCTTCCACTTCCACATCGGGTTCGACAAAGATCGTATAGGCCGCTTCATCGGAACGCGCCGCATGGGCGGCCTGTTCCTGCCGCGCCGACAGGCGGCGCTTGTAACGGCGAAGCTGGGTTTCCACCTTGTCGGCAGCATGGTCGAAGCAATGGTGCGCGTCATGCGAAATGCCAGCGCCCTTCAGGATCAGACCCTGACGGACATGGGTGACGATATCGCAGCGGAACGACCCGCCCGGCGCCTTGCTGAAGGTGACAACCGAAGACAAAGCCCGCGAGAAATATTTGTCGACGATGGCGGTCAGCCTATCCTCGACATGCACGCGAAGCGCTTCGCCAGTTTCCATCTGATGGCCGGAAACGCGAATGTCCATGGTCGTTACTCCTCTTGTTGTTATTGGGGGATTTAACCGTTGAGCCAGATCGGCTCTTTGAGGCATTTCAAAAACTCGGCATGGGCGGCCAATTCCTCCTCACTGGCCGCATGGGGGCGCGGCGCCCGCAGGGGGCGTTCGCGGGTGGATGAAGGGTTGGTCTGGGCCACAGCGGCCACCGCCTGCGGGGCGGCCTCCTGCGCCAGTTGCATGCCGATCTGACGCCCGCCCAGCAGTTCGACATAGACCTGCGCCAGCAATTCGGCGTCCAGCAGAGCGCCGTGCAATGTGCGGTGGCTGCGGTCCACGCCATAGCGGGTGCAAAGGGCATCCAGCGAGTTTTTGGCGCCCGGATGCTTTTGACGGGCGATTTTCACCGTATCGACCATGCGGTCAAGGCTGACCGTGGGCAGGCCGCAAGCGGTCAATTCGGCATTGAGGAAGCCAAAGTCGAAGCTGGCATTATGCGCCACCAGCACCGCCTCATCGCCCAGAAAGTCGAGCAGTTCCTGCGCTTTTTCCGCAAACAGCGGCTTGTCGGCCAGAAAGGCTTCCGACAGGCCATGCACCCTTTCCGCTTCGGCGGGCATGTCTCGCTGGGGATTGAAATAGCAATGGAAGGTGGCGCCGGTGGTCACCCGATTGACCATTTCGATGCAGCCGATCTCCACCAGCCTGTCGCCGGATTTAGGATCCAGACCCGTGGTTTCGGTATCGAAAATAATCTCTCGCATTTGAATCTTTATCGTCCTGCATCCGCCCTTTAACAAGGGGGGAAATTGGGATTATTCATCTTTGCCTTTGCCTCCCTCGCCAGCCCCGCCCAATCGGGCGATCAACTTGAGAACAGAGGCCTTTGTGGCATCAAGCGCGCAATTTGTGTCGATAAGGTAATCGGCCGCCTCGCGCTTTTGCCTATCGCTCCACTGGAGCGCACGAATCGCGGCGAATTTTTCCTCGCTCATGCCCGCGCGCGCCAAAACCCGCGCACGCTGCACCGACTCAGGCGCGGAAACCACCGCCACGCCATCCATGCCCGCCCGCCCTGTCTTTTCAAACAGAAGCGGGATGTCGAGCACCACCAAAGGCGCATCGGCATGAGTCGCCAGAAAGCGCTGCCGTTCTGCCGCCACCGCCGGATGCATGATCGCCTCGAGTCGGGCCAAGGCTTCGGGATGGCCAAACACCGCCGCGCCCAAGGCGGCGCGATCCACCCCTTGCGCGCCGGTGGTACCGGGGAAGGCCGATTCAATCGCGGGCAGCAGAACGCCATTCGGCCCCTGCAAGGCCCGCACCGTGGCATCGGCATCAAACACCGGCACCCCCGCCTCGGCGAACATGGCGGCCACCGCCGATTTGCCCATGCCGATCGAGCCGGTCAGCCCCAGAATATAAGGGCGGGCCATGGTTCAGGCAGGCTGGGTTTCGGTCAAAACCGCGCGTAGGGCGGCATCGCCATCGGCGCGCAAAGGGGCCGCGCCAAAGAAATGCTCGAAAGCCACCGCCGCCTGCCCGATCAGCATCGAGAGGCCATCCACCGTCGCCAGACCCCGCGCCCGCGCTTCTTTCAACAGAGGCGTTTCCAGCGGGCTGGTGATAATGTCGTAAACCGTCACCGGCCCTTCAAGCCGCTCCAGCGACAGATCAAGCGGCGGCTGCCCACCCATGCCCAAGGCGGTGGTGTTGACCAGCAAAGCCTGCGCGGCAGGCTGGCCATCGGCCACGCTGAAACGCGGGCGGGCGGGCAGCGTCAAAGCAGCGCCCACCGTTGTCGGCGCGCCAAATTCCTCGGCCAGAGCCTGCGCCTTGGCCGGATCGCGGTTCAGAATGTCGATAGAATAGCCCGCCTGCCACAGACCATAGACCACCGCCCGCGCCGCGCCGCCCGCGCCCAGCACAATCGCATGGCCGCCCAGCGGCAATTCGCCACCCAAGGCACGGATCGGCTCCAGAAAGCCCGGGACATCGGTGTTATAACCGGTCAGGCTGCCATCGCTTTCGCGCACAATCGTGTTCACCGCGCCCACCGCGCGTGCCACATCATCCAGCCTGTCGAGCAGGGGAATGACCGAAAGCTTGTGCGGCATGGTGACATTGCAGCCGCGCCAATGCTCATCCTTGCGACGATTGGCCAGATAATCGGCCAGATCATCATGGCGCACATGGGCATGGCGATAATCGCCTTCCAGCCCCAATTCAGCCAACCAATGCCGGTGTATTGTCGGCGATTTGGATTGCGCAATCGGATCGCCAATCACTTCGGCATAAAACTGGGTCATGACAGGCTCGCTCCCTCCTGACGCAAGGCATTCAATACGGGCAGCAGGGGCATACCCAGAATGGTGAAATGATCGCCCTCGATGGACGAGAACAGCTGGATGCCCAAAGCCTCCATGCGGAACACGCCGACGCAGCCGGATACTTCGGGCCATTCGGCATCGAGATAGGCCGCGATAAAGGCCTCGCTCAAAGGCCGGACCTGCAAACGCGCGACATCGGCATGGCGCCACACGATCTGCCCATCGCGCGCCAAGGCGGCGGCGGAATGCAGTTCGAGCGCTTTGCCGGAAAAGAAACGTAAATGCTCGGCGGCATTCTCGCGGCTTGTCGGCTTGTCAAAACGGCGGCCATCCACCACCACCAGCGAGTCACTGCCCAGCACCAGACGCGCGGGCGCTGCCACAGCCAATGCCTTGGCCTCGGCCAAAGCCAGCGCAATGGCAGGCGCCGCGGCATCGCCCAGGGACTCTTCCAGCGCCCTTTCATCGATCCGCGCCGGAATGGCCTCATGCGCCACGCCCGCCGCGGTCAACATCGCGCGGCGCGAGGCGCTCTGGCTGGCCAGAACGATGGTTTGCGAAGATAAAGTCATCAGTCCTCGGGATCGCCTTCTATTTCCACCTCGGCCTCGGTAGCCTGCCGCTCTTTGAGCAGATTGATCACCGCAGCCGCCGTTTCCTCGATGGAACGACGGGTAACGTCAATCACCGGCCAGCCATTATCGGCAAACATGCGCCGCGCAAACTGCAACTCGCGCGCGACGCGATCATTATCGACATAGGATGTGTCCGGCGACTGGTTCAGAGTCAAAAGCCGGTTACGCCGCACCTGAATCAGGCGTTCGGGCGCGGTGGTCAGCCCCACCACCAAGGGTTTGCGCAGGCCATAGAGGAGGGAGGGCGGCGGGCTTTCCACCACGATGGGAATATTGGCCACCTTATAGCCGCGATTGGCCAGATAGATGCTGGTGGGCGTTTTGGAGGTGCGCGACACGCCAGCCAGCACAATATCGGCCTCTTCCCAATCCTCCCACATAATGCCGTCATCATGGGCGATGGTATAATGAATGGCGTCCACCCGCGCGAAATAGGCCGCGTCCAGCGTATGCTGGCGGCCCGGGCGGCCCTTGGCCTCTTGCCCCAGCGCGGATTCCAGCGCGTCGATCACCGCATCCAGCGCGGGCACAAAGGGCAGACCCAGCGCGCGGCAGCGGTCTTCCAGCGCCTTGCGGATATCCTGACTCACCATCGTGTAGAGAACCAGCCCCGGATTGGCGGCAATATCGGCCATAATCCGGTCCAGATGCGCTTGGGAACGCACCATCGGCCAGAAATGGCGCACCACCTCCTTGTCGTCGAATTGCGACAGCGCCGCCTTGGCGATCATCTCCAGCGTCTCGCCGGTGGAATCCGATAGTAAATGCAGATGCAGGCGCGACATTTGGGCTTCTACTCAGGCTGTGGACAAGCCTGCCCATAAACCACGGCAGAAGCCTGATGACAACTTGGGGCATAGGTATCGTCCCCGAAACACGGATTCATCCCCGTCACTTGTGGACATGTGGATAGAGATTCCCACAGGCTGGGGATAGTGTGGATAAAGCTTTCTTGACCTGAGTCCTTGCGGAGTCGCATCAGGAGTCTGATCAAGGCTGGACGGGATAAGATAGGGAAGACTAGGTAATCCCCGTTATCCACACGCCAACAAAACACTGAATCCTTCTTTAAGACTCTCTTAATTTTTTGATTGGACTCCTCGATGCCCGGCCTTTTGCTCGAAACGCTCCTTGGTAAACCGGCGAAACAGCGCCCGATCTGGCTCATGCGACAGGCTGGGCGCTATCTGCCCGAATATCGCGCCTTGCGGGCGGAGAAGGGTGGCTTTCTGGCGCTGGTCTATGATTCAGCGGCCGCTGCGGAAATCACGCTGCAGCCGTTGAAGCGTTTCGGCTTTGACGGGGCGATCCTGTTTTCCGACATTCTGATCGTGCCCTATGCCATGGGTCAGAATCTGGAATTTCTGGTGGGTGAAGGCCCGCGCATGTCACCCAGGCTGGTGGATCATGCCCTCAATGGCCTTCAGGCGGTCCCTGAGCGCCTTTCGCCCATCTATGAGACCGTGAGGCAGGTCGTGGCCCAGTTGGGCCCTGACAAGACGATGCTGGGCTTTGCAGGCAGTCCCTGGACTATCGCGACCTATATGGTGGCGGGCGAGGGCAGCCGTGACCAGCACGAGACCCGCGCCTATGCCTATCGTGACCCACAGGCGTTTCAGGCGATCATCGATGCTATCGTCGAAGTGACCATCGACTATCTGCTGGGTCAGATCGAAGCGGGCGCCGAAGCGGTGCAATTGTTCGACAGCTGGGCTGGCTCGCTGGCCCCGCGCGAATTTGAACGCTGGGTGATTGCACCCAATGCTGCCATTGTGGCCGGTGTAAAGGCCAAGGCGCCCCATGTGCCCATTATCGGCTTCCCCAAGGGCGCGGGTGAGAAATTGCCCGCCTATGCCCGCGAAACAGGCGTGGATGCAGTAGGCATTGATGAAACCATCGATCCGCTCTGGGCCGCGCGCGAATTGCCTACCAGCATGCCGGTGCAGGGCAATCTTGATCCGCTACTCCTGCTGTCCGGCGGGGCAGAACTGGAAGCGCGCGCGATCGAAGTGCTTGAAGCTTTTGCCGATCGTCCCCATGTTTTCAATCTCGGTCATGGCATCGGGCAAACCACGCCCATCGCCCATGTCGAGCAATTGCTGAACGTAGTACGCGGTTGGAGCCGCTAAGATGGTGTGCCGATGGATTGGATCCTTGCGATGACCTATCTCTGGCTCAAGGCGGGCCATATCATTTTCGTCATCTTCTGGATGGCGGGCCTGTTCATGCTGCCGCGTTATTTCGTCTATCATCAGGAATCCGAGGCGGGTAGCGCCGAGGAGGCCCGCTGGATCGACCGCGAGGCGAAACTGCGCAAGATCATCCTCAACCCCGCGCTGATCGTGGTGTGGGTGTTGGGGTTGGCGCTGGCCCATTCCATCGGCACCTTCACGCAAGGCTGGTTCCATCTCAAGCTGGCCGCCGTGCTGGGGCTGACCTTCTACCACATGTGGCTCATGCGCTATGCCAAGGCTCTGGCGAGCGGTGAGCGCCGTTTGACTGGCAAGCAGTTGCGCTTGTTGAACGAGGTGCCCGGGCTGGCTGCGGCGGTGATTGTGATTATGGTGGTGGTGAAGCCGTTTTGATCTGAGAGGGGTGCCTCCGGCGGGCCAAGGGCGGGGGCCCTTGGCGATCCCTTTCATTCCCGCGCTTAACCAGCCATGCTGCGCAACATGCAAGCGCCGCAGGCTTTAAAATCCGCTTCGCGGAGAATCTGACGCTGCAAACCTAGCGCAACCCATTCATGGGATTGCCAAGGGCCCCCGCCCTTGGCCCGCCGGAGGCATATCATCCCCTCCGCATCCCCCCGTTCATTGACCTTTCATCCCCCATAGCCTAAAGCCAATTCATCCGGCACCGCCGCGCCTTTGATGCAGCGGCTTGAAACGATCCCGCATTCTCCATGCCCTTTGGATCAGCCGGCTGAACACATCATATGGAATACATATTATGCATTTGAAAGAATTACAGAAAAAGACTTCAGCCGAGCTGGTTGAAATGGCCGAAGAACTGGGCGTGGAAAGCGCGAGCACGCTGCGCCGTCAGGATCTGATGTTTGCGATCCTGAAGGAACTGGCCGAGGATGGCGAGCAGATCATGGGTGTTGGCACGATTGAAGTGCTGCCCGACGGCTTTGGCTTCCTGCGCAGCCCCGAAGCCAATTATCTGGCCGGTCCCGACGATATTTATGTCTCGCCCAATCAGGTTCGCAAATGGGGCCTGCGCACCGGTGACACGGTCGAAGGCGAGATTCGCGCGCCCAAGGATGGCGAACGCTATTTTGCGATTACCAAGCTGGTGAAGGTCAATTTTGACGAGCCGGAGGCCGTGCGCCACCGCGTCAATTTCGACAACCTGACCCCGCTCTATCCCAACGAGCGCCTGCGCCTTGATACTTTGGACCCCACGGTCAAGGACAAGTCGGCCCGCGTGATCGACCTGATCAGCCCGCAGGGCAAGGGCCAGCGCGCCCTGATCGTGGCGCCGCCGCGCACGGGTAAGACGGTGTTGTTGCAGAATGTCGCCAAGGCGATCACCGACAACCATCCTGAAGTCTTCCTGATCGTGCTGCTGATCGACGAGCGTCCCGAAGAAGTGACCGACATGCAGCGCAGCGTGAAGGGCGAGGTTGTCTCCTCGACCTTTGACGAACCGGCGCAGCGCCACGTGCAGGTGGCCGAAATGGTCATCGAAAAGGCCAAGCGTCTGGTCGAACACAAGCGCGATGTGGTGATCTTGCTGGACTCGATTACCCGTCTGGGCCGTGCCTATAATACGGTGGTGCCTTCGAGCGGCAAGGTGTTGACCGGTGGTGTGGACGCCAATGCTCTGCAGCGTCCCAAGCGCTTCTTTGGCGCGGCGCGTAACATCGAGGAGGGCGGCTCGCTCTCCATCATCGCCACCGCGCTGATCGACACCGGCAGCCGCATGGACGAAGTGATCTTTGAAGAATTCAAGGGCACGGGTAACAGCGAAATCGTGCTGGACCGCAAGGTGGCCGACAAGCGCATCTTCCCTGCGCTGGACGTGGGCAAGAGCGGCACCCGCAAGGAAGAACTGCTGGTCGAAAAGGCCAACCTGTCGAAGATGTGGGTCTTGCGCCGTATCCTGATGCAGATGGGCACGGTGGATGCGATGGAATTCCTGCTCGACAAGATGAAGGATTCCAAGACCAACGAGGACTTCTTCTCCACGATGAACCAGTAAGGTTCTGTGGCGACAGATTGAATCAAAGGGGCAGGGGGCATCGAACTCCTGCCCCTTTTGCGTTTCGCAGGGGATCGGCGGATAGACTTATGCCCCTTGCTGTGTCAGCCTTTTGTGCGGCTTTTGTTGTGAAGGAACGGCCATGAAGATGAATGTGGAAGTGGAATGCACGCCCGAGGAAGCGCGCCGCTTTCTGGGCCTGCCCGATGTAACGCGCGCCAATGAGGCCTATGTCGATGCGATGCTGAAAGCGATGCAGGGCGTGGGTTCGGTCGAGCAGATGCAGGACTATGTGAAGCAGATGGCGCCGATGGGCAATCTGGGCATGAAGATGTTTCAGCAGATCATGGAAGCGGGCGCCAGCATGGCGACGGGGGGCAAGAAGTAATCCCCGATGCGTGACACGATTTTTGCCTGTTCGAGTGGTCAGCCGCCTGCCGCGATTGCCGTCATCCGCATCAGCGGGCCAAGGGCCGGGCAGGCTTTGCAAGCGCTGGGCGGGCGTATCCCCGCGCCGCGTCGTGCCAGTCTTATGACGTTGCGCGATGGGGATGGGGCGGTGCTGGATCAGGTGCTGGCGCTGTGGTTCCCTGCACCCAACACCGCCACGGGCGAGGATCTGGCCGAGATTCACTGCCATGGCGGGCGGGCGGTGATTGCTGCCATCGAACGCGCCTTGGCGGGGCTGGATGGTTTCCGCAAGGCGCAGGCGGGCGAGTTCACGCGGCGCGCCTTTGCCAATGGTCGGATGGATTTGGCCGAGGCGGAAGGTTTGGGCGATCTGTTAAGCGCCGAGACCGAATTGCAGCGGCGCAATGCTGTGGCCATGGCGGGCGGGGCGCTGTCGGTTCAGGTCAAGGCCTGGCGGGAAAGGCTGTTGATGTTGTCGGCGCAGGTCGAGGCCGTGCTGGACTTTTCCGACGAGGATGATGTCGGCGGATTGCCCCCGAGTTTCGGGGATGCGCTCAAAGTGTTTCACGTGGAACTTTCCACTTGGCTGGCGCGGCCAAGGGCCGAGGCGCTGCGTGAAGGTTTCAAGGTGGTGATTGCTGGCCCTCCCAATGCGGGCAAGAGCACTTTGTTCAACGCACTGGTGGAAAGCGATGCGGCGATCATCACGCCGATTGCGGGCACCACGCGTGACATTCTGATGCGGCCGGTTGCACTGGGTGGCGTGCCATTCCAGTTTCTTGATACGGCCGGTTTGCGTGATGAAGGCGCGGATGTCGTCGAGGCGATGGGCATTGAGCGCGCCAAGGCGGTTATGGCCGAGGCGGATCTGGTGCTATGGCTGGGGCCGGAAGGCGAGGGGCCAGAGGGCGCTTGGGAGATCGAGAGTCAGATCGACCGGATTGCACGTCGTGCGAAAATGATGCCGCGCCATCGCCTGTCCGCTGTGACGGGGGAAGGTGTTGACGGCTTGCGGCGAGACCTGATCGAGACGTCGATGCATGCCATGCCGCGCGCTGGCGAACTGGCATTGAATGCCCGGCAGCATAGTCTGTTATCGGAGGCGGCTCAGCCTTTGGGGCAGATTCGGTCTGATGGTGATCTGCTGCTGATCTCGGAAGATTTGCGCAGCGCACGTGTGGCCTTCGATCGCTTGTTGGGCGGGGCGGGGACCGAGGATATGCTCGACGCCTTGTTCGGGCGCTTCTGCATCGGTAAGTGATGTTTCACGTGAAACACCGCTTTTGACGATTCCCGCCGTATAGTTTAGGGCGCAGCTCATGCAGCATTTTGACATCATCACTGTGGGCGGCGGCCATGCCGGCGTCGAGGCGGCAGCCGTCGCCGCACGTATGGGCGCGCGGGTGGCGCTGGTCAGCTTTGACTTGTCGGTCGTGGGCGCGATGAGTTGCAACCCCGCGATTGGTGGCTTGGGCAAGGGCCATCTGGTGCGCGAGGTTGATGCCTTTGACGGTCTGATCGGGCGGGCGGCCGATGCCGCGGCGATCCATTATCGCATGCTCAACCGCAGCAAGGGTAGCGCCGTGCAAGGCCCGCGCATTCAGGCTGACCGCAAATTGTTCAAGGCTGCGATCCAGTCCATGTTGAAACAGCAGGGCGACCTGACCCAGATAGCGGGCGAGGTCGCGGCGCTGGTGCTGGAAGGTGGTCGGGTGGCCGGTGTCGATTTGGCCGATGGCACGCGGTTGATGGCTAGGGCCGTTGTGCTGTGCACCGGCACATTTCTGGGTGGCACCCTGTTTCGCGGGGAAGAGCGGTTGATCGGTGGTCGCATTGGCGAGGCCGCTGCCCATCGTCTTGCCGAGCAAATGCGTGAGGCGGAACTGCCGATGGCGCGCCTCAAGACCGGTACGCCGCCGCGTCTGGATGGCCGCACCATCGCCTGGGGCCGGTTGGAGGAGCAGGAGTCCGATGCCGATCTGTGGTGCATGTCTGCCATGGAAACGCGCCGTGTGAACCCGCAAGTGTTCTGCGGCATCACCCGCACCAATCCGGCGGTGCATGACACGATCCGCGCCAACCTCCATCGCTCGCCTTTGTTCAGTGGTGCGATCGGGGCGAGGGGGCCACGCTATTGCCCCAGCATCGAGGACAAGATTCATCGCTTCGCCGATCGTGACGGGCATCAGATCTTTCTGGAGCCGGAAGGGCTGGATACACATTTGGTCTATCCCAACGGCATCTCTACCAGCCTGCCCGCCGATGTTCAGCTGGAGATGTTGCGCAAGATGGAAGGGCTGGAGCAGGTCGAAATGGTCGTGCCGGGCTATGCGGTGGAATATGACCATATCGATCCACGTGCCCTGCGCCCCTCGCTGGAGTTGCGTGCGATAGGCGGACTCTATTGCGCGGGGCAGATCAATGGCACCACCGGCTATGAAGAGGCGGCGGCGCAAGGCTTGCTGGCGGGGATGCATGCGGCGGCCTCTGTGCTGGGCAAGGCACCGGCGGCGCTGGACCGCGCCAATTCCTATATGGCGGTGATGGTCGATGACCTGACGCTTCACGGGGTAAGCGAGCCCTATCGCATGCTGACGGCGCGTGCCGAATATCGTCTGCGTTTGCGCGCCAACAATGCCACCACTCGCCTGACGCCTTTGGCACTGGACGCGGGTTGTGTGGGCAGTGAACGGAAGGCTTGGTACGAACAGCGCAGTGACGTAAAGCGGCGTTTGGAAGCAGCCTTGGAGCAGGGCGTGACGGCGCAGGATCTGGCCAGCGTGGGAATTGCTGCCCGTGTCGATACGGGGCGTTTACCCTTGCGCGAATGGCTCCGTTTTGACGGGGTGGCGATTGATGCTTTGCGTCCATGGTTGGGCGATGCCTTGGATGAGGATTCCGCAGTGACCGAAGAGGTGGCCGAGGATGCTTTCTACGCGCCCTATCTGGCGCGGCAGGATAGGGAGCTTCGTGACTTGCGCGCCAATGAGACTCTGCCCTTGGCCGAGGACTTTCCCTATGATGCCATCGCTGGATTGAGCAGCGAGATGGTGGAACGATTGACCCGCGCGCGGCCCGCCACTTTGGCAGCGGCAGGGCGGGTGGCAGGCGTGACTCCGGCGGCGCTGGCGGCGTTGTTGGTGCATGCGAAACGGATGGGCCAGTGATGATGCAGGATGAAGCGGCGGCCAAGGCTTGGTTGGCCAATCTTGACGAGGCCGATGCCGTGGCGATGGATCGGCTCGGCCGCCTCGTGGCGATGCTGGCCGAGGAAAACAAGGTCCAGAATTTGGTGTCCGCTGCCAGTCTGGATGCGGTGTGGTTGCGCCACATCGTCGATTCTGCCCAATTGCTCACCCATGTTTCACGTGAAACAGAGGAGGGGGCTTGGCTCGATCTGGGGACGGGTGCGGGATTTCCTGGTCTGGTCATTGCTGCGCTTTGCCCGAATCGCGAAGTGGTTATGGTCGAATCGCGCGCGCGCCGTATCGATTGGCTCAATCGCGTGATCAGCGCGCTGGATCTGCCCAAGGCCAGCGTGGTGGGACAAAGGCTCGAACTGGTCGAGAGTCGCACCGTATCGGTGATCTCGGCGCGTGCATTTGCTCCGCTGGAAAAACTTATCAAACTATCCGCACGCTTTTCCACAAGCGACACGCTTTGGCTGTTGCCCAAAGGGCGTTCTGCAGGTCAAGAATTGGCAGAGCTGAAACAGACGTTGCGACGGGGGTTCCGGGTGGAGCCATCGCTGACCGATGCCGAGGCGGGCCTGATTGTTGGCCATCTCAATCCCAAGGGGGTCAAGCTGTGATTAGCATTGCGATTGCCAATCAGAAGGGCGGGGTGGGCAAAACCACATCGGCCATCAATCTTGCCACAGCCTTTGCCGCCAGTGGCTGGCGGACGCTGTTGATCGATCTCGATCCGCAGGGCAATGCTTCGACGGGCGTGGGCGTTTCGGCCGCTTCGCGTGAAATGTCGAGCTATGATCTGTTGCTGGGCGACGCGCCTCTGGGCGATTGCGTGATGCAGACCACCATTCCGGGCCTCAGTCTGGTGCCTGCGACGGTTGATCTGTCGGGTGCCGAGGTGGAACTGGTGTCGATTACCGACCGTACCCATCGCCTGCGCAGGGCTTTGTCCTCGGCGCAGAATGCCTATGAGATTTGCTTCATCGACTGTCCGCCCTCGCTGGGCCTGTTGACGCTGAACGCGCTGACGGCGGCGGATACCGTTCTGGTGCCGCTGCAATGCGAATTTTTCGCGCTCGAAGGTTTGAGCCAATTGTTGCAAACCGTGGAACGTGTGCAGCAACGCTTCAACAGCGAGCTGGGCATTATCGGCGTAGCGCTCACCATGTTTGACCGCCGCAACCGCTTGACCGATCAGGTCTCCGATGACGTGCGCAGCTGTCTGGGCAAGCTGGTGTTCAACACGGAAATCCCGCGCAATGTGCGCCTGTCCGAGGCGCCCAGCCATGGCTTGCCCGCCCTGATTTATGACCAGCATTGCACGGGCAGCCGCGCCTATCTGGCGCTTGCCCGCGAATTGATTTCCCGACTGCCTGAAAACAGGAAAGCCGCATGACCGACGAAACCGCCGCCCCTGAATCGCCCGTTGCCGCGCTGAGCGCTTTGGCCGCTCGCCGTAAAGCACCGGCCTTGGGGCGGGGCCTGCAGGCTCTGCTGGGCGAATCGCGGCGGGAAGAACCGGTGGCACCGGCCGGTGGCAACACCACCGCGCGTAACAGCGACGGAACGTTTCACGTGGAACACGGGCTGGCGCAATTGCCCGTGGGCAATATCGAACCCGACCCCGATCAGCCGCGCCGCCATTTTGAAGAGGAAGCGCTGAGCGAATTGGCGGCCTCGATTGCGGCGCGTGGCGTGTTGCAACCGGTGATCGTGGTGCCGCTGGGCGAGGGCAAATATCGCCTTGTCGCCGGTGAACGCCGTTGGCGCGCGGCGCAGCGGGCGCAGGTGCATGAAATCCCCGCGCTGGTGCGCAAGCTGACCCAGCGCGAGATCATGGCGATTGCCTTGATCGAAAACCTTCAGCGTGAAGACCTCAACCCGATCGAAGAAGCCCGCGCCTATCACCGTCTGGCCGAGGGTGAGAGCATGACCCAGGCGGACATCGCCAAGATGGTCGACAAGAGTCGCAGTCATGTGGCGAATATCCAGCGCTTACTGGCTTTGCCCGATCCGGTGATCAGTCTGGTTGAACGCGGCGAATTGTCGATGGGCCATGCCCGCGCGCTGATCGGTTGCGATGCGGCGGAGGAATTGGCGGCGCAGGCGGTGGCCAAGGGCCTGTCGGTGCGCGATGTGGAGCAATTGGTGCGCCGCAAGGCGGGCCGTGAAGCACCCACCCGTCGCAACGCCCGTATGGAGGTGAAGTCCAGCGACTCTGCCGACATTCAGGCGATGCAGGCCCATCTGGAAGAATTCCTTGGCCTGTCGGTCAAGATCAGCATGGATGCCGGTGATCCCAGCGCTGGTGCGGTGACGATCCGTTACCGCAGCCTTGATCAGCTGGACCTGATTTGCGAGCGCCTGACGGGCGAGGGTATCTGAATCAAAAAGCCCCCGAAGAGCAGCTTCGGGGGCTTTTGCTATCAGCCCAGAATGCTGCCCATAATGGCCGCAGCCAGAGCTTCAATCCCCGCCTGATCCTCGGCATCGAAACGTCCCTTGGTCGGGCTGTCCAGATCGATCACCGCGATCACGCGCCCTTCGGCGATCACCGGAACGACCAGCTCCGAAGCACTGGCTGCATCGCAAGCGATATGGCCGGGGAAGGCGTGGACATCGGCCACCAATTGCGTCTCGCCGCTTTGCGCGGCGGTTCCACATACGCCGCGGCCAAAGGGGATGCGGATGCAGGCAGGCTTGCCGATGAAGGGGCCAAGCACCAGTTCATCCTCGACCACGCGGTAGAATCCCGCCCAGTTGAGATCGGGCAGGAATTGCCAGATCAGCGCGGCGATATTGGCCATGTTGGCCACGCTATCAACCTCGCCAGCCACCAGCGCGGCGGCGGCCTCGTTCAGATCACGATAGATTTCGGATTTGGGCGCATCGGCCCTTGGGGTAAAATCATACATGCTGCCCATGTAATCAACCGCAGGCCGCAGCGCCAGAGGGCCATTCTTTCGGCTTGTCTGCCCCCACGCAAAACTCTATTCCCAGCGGCCATGAGCCCGACTTTGCGCAATTCGCTTCTCGCCCTTGGTGCTGTGGTTCTGGTTGGTGGCGGTGCCGCTGGCTGGATCATCCATGGCAATCCTTCGGAAATCCCCGTTGAACAGATGGAGGGGCTCAAGCCCCGTCTGGTCGATCCCCAGCCTGAAACCATTCCGTCGGTCGGTCTGGCCAAGACGGTGGGCTGGGCCGCGGGCGAGGCGCCTGTGGCGGCGCAGGGCTTGCAGGTTACGCGTTTTGCCGAGGGGTTGAAGCATCCGCGCACGATGCTGACTCTGCCCAATGGCGATGTGCTGGTGGCGGAGACCGGCGCGCCGCCTGCGCAGGAATCGGGCGGGGTTACCGGCTTTTTCATGCGTCTTTTCATGGGTTTCGTGGGCGCAGGCGATCCCAGCGCCAACCGCATTACGCTGTTGCGCGATGCCAAGGGCAGCGGGCAGGCGGCCGAACGCTTTGTGTTTAAGGATGGCCTGTCCTCGCCCTCGGGCCTGGCCTATGCCGACGGCAAGCTGTATATTGCCAACCATGATGCGGTGCTGGCCTTTGATTACCAGCCCGGTGCCACCAGCCTGACCGGCACGCCCAAAAAGCTGATGGATCTGCCCGCTGGCGGCAACCACTGGATGCGTAATCTGCTCATCAGCCCCGATGGCAAGAAGCTCTATGTCGCGATTGGCTCGGCATCGAACATCGGCGAGAATGGCCCCAAGGCGGAGGAAGGCCGCGCCTCGATTTACGAGATCGACATCGCCACCTCGCGCGCGCGCCGCTATGCGATGGGCTTGCGTAATGCCAATGGCATGGCGTGGAACCCGTCCTCGGGCGAATTGTGGACGGTGGTGAACGAGCGTGACCAGCTTGGCCCCGATCTGGTGCCCGATTATCTGACCAATGTGCCGGTGGGCGCGCATTATGGCTGGCCGTGGTTCTATTGGGGCAAGAATGAGGATACGCGCGTCTATGATAAGACGCCGCAGTTCCAGATGCCCGAATTCCTGATCGATTATGTGCGCCGCCCTGAATATGCGCTTGGGCCCCATGTGGCGCCGCTGGGTCTGGCCTTTGCGCAGGGCGGGGGGCGTTTGGGTGAGGCCTATGCCAATGGTGCCTTCATCGCGCGCCATGGTTCGTGGAACCGTAAGCCGGCCTCCGGCTATGACGTGGTGTTCGTGCGTTTTGACGCCAATGGCAATCCCAAAGGCATGCCGCAAAAGGTGCTGACGGGCTTCCTCAATGGCCAGGGTGACACGCATGGCCGCCCGACTTGGGTCAGCTTTGCGCAGGATGGTGCCTTGTTGGTGTCCGACGATACGGCGGGCATCATCTGGCGGGTGATCGCGCCGGGGGCTGCGCCTTCGCCCGCGATCAAGCCGGTGGTGACCGACCATATGCCGCCGCAGCGCGATTTGAACAGCGATCCCGAATTGCAATATCGCATGAAGTTCAAGGACGACCAGAAGGTCCAGCAATAATCGGCAAAAGGGGCGGGGGTGAAATCCCGCCCCTTATCGTATCATATCTGGCGACCGGCACGCCCCGCCAATTCGTTGACATAGTGCCATGCGATGCGCCCCGATCGGCTGCCACGGCGCTTGCTCCATTCCAGCGCGTCGCCTTCTTCAAAGCTCAGCCCCAGCGCGGCGGCATATCCATGGATGATGGCCAGATAATCATCCTGCGAACAGGCGTGGAAGCCGATGGACAGGCCAAAGCGATCGGCCAGCGCCAATTTGTCATCCACCACATCGCGCGGGTTGATCGGGTCGTCCTGCTCGTTCAGGCTGCGGCCCACAATCGCGCGGCGGTTGGAGGTGACCGCAAGCCGCACATTGGCAGGGCGCGCCTCTACGCCGCCTTCCAGCCATGAGCGCAGGGCGCGGGGGCCGGACAGATCGCCTTCCTCAAAGCCTAGATCGTCGATGAACACCAGAAAGCGGCGATCCACCTTGCCCAGCAGAGCGAACAGGCCCGACAGGCTGGACAGAGCATCGGGCGCCACCTGCACCAAGGCAATCGCCCCATCATGCTGCGCGGCGGCGGCCACGACACTGGCGCGCACCAGCGCCGATTTGCCCATGCCGCGCGATCCCCACAGCAGCATGTCATGCGCGGCATGGCCGGCAGCCAATCTTGCCACATTGCCCGCCACCGCCTCTTTCTGCAGCGCAATGCCCTGCAAAAGGTCCAGCGAGGGCGCTTCCAGTTTGGCCACGCCGCGCGCCCTTGTGCCGTCCCACACATAGGCGGCATGATGTAGCCAGTCGGCGGGCGAGGGCGGGGGCGGGGCCAGACGGTCCAGCGCCGCGCTGATTTGGGCCAGAATCGGGATCAGGGGATCGCCCGCTTGCAGCATGTTCACTTCCTTTTACTTGGCATTACCGGCGTCCGGCTATAGCGAGAGCGGGATGACAGACAATTCGCTTCCTCGCATTTTGGGCACAGATGTTGGCGCTATCGCTGAAGCGGCATCGCGGCTGCAGCAAGGCGGACTGGTCGCGCTGCCGACCGAGACGGTCTATGGCCTTGCCGCCCGCGCCGATCAGGCCGAGGCGGTGGCGGCGATCTATCGCGCCAAGGGGCGGCCTGACTTCAACCCGCTGATCGTGCATGTCCCCGATTTGGCTGCGGCCGAAGCGCTTGTCCTGCTGGATGATCGGGCGCGGGACTTGGCGCAGGCTTTCTGGCCGGGGCCTTTGACCATAGTCCTGCCCAAGCGTGATGACGCGCAATTGGCGGCGGCGGTGACGGCGGGCCTGCCCACGGTGGCGATCCGTTGCCCCGCCCATCCGGTGATGCGCGCGGTGTTGCAGGCTTCGGGCCTGCCCTTGGCCGCGCCCTCGGCCAATCGCAGCGGCGGGGTCAGCCCTACCAGCGCTGCGCATGTGGCAGACTCGCTGGGCGCGCGGGTGGAGATGATTGTCGATGGCGGCACGTGCCCGGCGGGGATTGAATCGACCATCGTGGCCCTGCGCGATTCCGGTTGGCAGGTGCTGCGTCCGGGGCCAGTGACGCAGGAAGATTTGGCGGCGGTGCTGGGGCAGGGCGGTTCTGTGGCCAGCGGGGAGAAGATCGAGGCCCCCGGCCAGATGACCAGCCATTATGCCCCAGGCAAGCCGGTGCGTCTCAATGCCGCTCAGAAGGCCGCTGATGAGTTTTTCATTGGCTTTGGGGATGTGGAGGCTGATTACCAGCTTTCGCGCTCAGGCGACCTCGCAGAGGCTGCTGCGCGGCTTTATGATGCGCTCCATGCCTCGGCCCATGTGGCGTTGCCCAAAGTGGCGGTCGCGCCGATTCCCGAAAGCGGCATGGGTGTGGCGATTAACGACCGCCTGCGCCGCGCCGCCGCACCTGTATAACAGGCAAACAAAAAGGCCGCCCTGCGAAGGACGGCCCTCTTGCTGCGCTCTATTACAAAGCTTTAGGCGGTAGCCGTGGCTTCGTAATATTTGGGGGCATATTCGTTGAGGATCGCGAGGATCTTCTTCAGCGCGGCAGGTTCGTCGGTCTTTTCCATCGCAGCCAGTTCGCGCGCCAGACGGCTGGAGGCCGCTTCAAAGATCTGGCGTTCGGAATAGGACTGTTCAGGCTGATCGTCGGCGCGGAACAGGTCGCGGGTCACTTCGGCAATCGATACCAGATCGCCCGAATTGATCTTCGCTTCATATTCCTGCGCGCGGCGCGACCACATGGTGCGCTTCACCTTGGGCTTGCTTTTCAGCGTGTCCATCGCCTCGCGCAGAGTCTTGTCCGAAGACAGCTTGCGCATGCCGATGGCTTCCACCTTGTTGACCGGAACGCGCAGCGTCATACGCTCTTTTTCAAAGCGCAGCACATAGAGTTCCAGCTTCATACCGGCGATTTCCTGCTCCAGCAGTTCAATCACCCGGCCAACACCGTGCTTGGGATAAACGACGTAATCTCCAACATCGAAGGCGTGCGCCTTGGCTGTCATCTATCGTCCTTTCGCTCGGCCTTGCTGCGAAATGTGGCGCGGAAATTGATGACATCATACAGACAGCGGGGATGAGTCTAAACCCGCCGGTGTGATGTCTTTCATCAACCCTGCGCTGCAACAAAGCCTTTCATGGTCAGGGGGTTCGACCCGGTTTGGTTTAGGATGCCGCAAGGTTTGCGCCCGTGCAGCGGCATCGACTGCCCGATTATATAGCATGGGTGTAACAAAAATACCAGAGGCGAGAAACGCGATTCACGCGAATCTCGGCCTCTGGTGCATTTTTTGTCCCAGATCGGTACTGTTGCCGGACTTACCTGTTCAAGGCCGCCGACAAAGCCGGAAAATTAATCGCCTTCGCCCGGCGCTTCCGAGAAGAACTTCTCGAACTTGCCTTCAACGCCCTTCATCTCGTCAGCGTCGGCAGGCGCTTCCTTCTTGGCGGTGATGTTGGGCCATTCGGCAGAGAACTTGGCGTTCAGTTCCATCCACTGTTCAATGCCGCTTTCGGTGTCGGGCATGATCGCTTCGGCGGGGCATTCGGGTTCACAAACGCCGCAGTCGATGCACTCGCTGGGGTTGATTACCAGCATGTTCTCGCCTTCATAGAAGCAATCCACCGGACACACTTCCACGCA
This sequence comes from Novosphingobium umbonatum, assembly GCF_004005905.1. Classification (GTDB taxonomy): domain Bacteria; phylum Pseudomonadota; class Alphaproteobacteria; order Sphingomonadales; family Sphingomonadaceae; genus Novosphingobium; species Novosphingobium umbonatum. Next base: position 90,290 of record NZ_SACO01000006.1, on the reverse strand, counting down.
GTCCATGTATTTGCAGCGGATGCAAGCATCGGTAACGACATAGGTCATGGCTGCAAATCCCCTTTCGTTGCAGAAATCATCGGGAGTGCTGCTAGTGGGGAAGGGGCTGTCTCGTCAAGCACCTGATAACAGCTTTGTGCTTCCGATGCCGGTCCACGGCGGGCAGGAAGCGCCAAAATGCGTATCACCTGCACCCCCTGACGCAGCGGCAGCACCAGAATATCCCCCGCACCAATATGGAGCGAAGAGCGCTCCACACGCTGGCCATTGCGGCGGATATGGCCTTCTGCGACCCATTCCTGCGCCAGATTGCGGGTCTTGGTAAAGCGCAGGAACCAGAGCAATTTGTCGATCCGCATCGCCCGCCTTGCCCTTTAGGCCACCAGAGCCGCCAGCGCGGCAAAGGGGCTGGCAGAATCGAGAGGGACGGTGGCGGAGGTTTGCCCGCTGCGCACAGGTTGCCAGCGCCAGACCAGCGGCGCGGGCGGGCCAAAGCAGCCCTGGGCCAAGGCGCGGGGCATGATCGGGTGGAATCCGGCCTGCCGCAGCAAATGGGCATAGGCCTTGGTCGAAAGGCCGATCCGCGTGGCTACCGACGGATCAAGCGCAAAGGGCTTTTTGCCCGCCGCCATGCGCAAGGCGTGAGCGTCGCGCAGCAGCAGTTCGGCGCGGTCCAGACGCAAGCCCTGCGCGCCAAACCGGCGATAGCCCAAGGGGGTGGTCTTGCCGGTGATGGCGATAACCGGCGCCATGGGCTCGGCGATCAGCCCATCCATGCCGCGCGCCTCCAGCCAGAGGACCAAGGGCCGCGCCTTGAGCATGGCGGGGTGGAACAGATCCAGCGCCCCCACTTTCACGCCCAGACGGCGCAGGCCGGCCTTCTGGGGCTGGGTCAATTGGTCAAGCCCCGATTCCGCACGGGCCAGCATCCCGCCGCCATCGACCAGTTTGATCAACAAGGCGCGCAGTTCAGGCCCATGCTCGGGCGCGCTGCAGGCCGCCTCCAGCTTGACCAAGGGGGCCAAGGGCTTCCATCTTTGGGCCAGCCAAGCGGTCAAAGCCTCCAGCAAGCCTTCCCGTGCAGCAGCTGCCACGCGGTCCAGCGCGGGCGTGGCCTGCAAGCTGGGCGCCAGCATACTGCGCCCCTGACGCAGCCTTGCGATTTCCTGCCCCCGCCACACCACAGCGCCCTTGGCCAGAGTCACGTCATCCGCGCCGTCGCTCAGGGCCTTGGCCAGTTCTTCAGCCCTTTGCTGCAACAAGGCGGAGAGGTGTTTCTCGGCTGCGGCTTGCAACATGCGGGCATCATCATGCCGCGCCTTGGGGTCGACCCGAAAACGGAAAGCGGTCAGCTCGCCAATCGGCTCGCCTTCGACCAGCACCGTATCGCCCTCCATCTTCACCGAGAGCAGGCCAGCATCGCCGCCAAGCCGCCGCATCAGCACCGCCGTGCGCCGGTTGACGAAGCGTTCGGTCAGGCGGGCGTGGAGGGCATCGGACAGGCGCTGTTCCACCTGCCTTGCGCGGGCGGCCATTTCATCGCGGGCCAGCACCCAATCGGGTCGCTGGCAAATATAGGACCAGCTGCGCACAGCCGAAATGCGACCCTGCAACGTGTCTATATCGCCGCTGGTGTTGTCCAGTTGGGCGATGGCGCGGGGCGCGGTGTCGCTGGACAAAGGCCCATGGCGCAATTCTTCCCACAGGCGGGCAACAAAGCGCGAATGGGTGTCGGCCCCCTGCTGGCGGAAATCGGGCAGCGAGCAGACGTTCCAGAATCTCTGCACCATGGCCGCGCCGCGCACCTGCCCGCGAATGGAGTCATCCTCGGCCAGACGTTTGAGCACCGCCATATCAATCGCTTCGGGCGCGGCGATCAATTCGGGATGGGCGGGGGGGCGTTCCAGACTGTCGATCAGCGTGTTGATCGAATCAAAGCGCAGATCGGATTCGCGCCAGAACAATTTGGTCAGCGGGGCAAAGCGATGTTCCTCGATAGCGAAGATTTCTTCATCATCAAATTCCGCATCATGCCCACCGGTTCCGGCTAAAGTGCCGAAACTGCCATCCTTGTGATGCCGCCCCGCGCGCCCGGCAATCTGCGCCATTTCGGTGGGCAGCAGGCGGCGCTGGCGCTGGCCATCATATTTGGACAGGCCGGCAAAGGCGACATGGGTGATATCCAGATTGAGTCCCATGCCAATCGCATCGGTGGCCACCAGATAATCCACTTCGCCCGATTGATAGAGCTCGACCTGCTTGTTGCGGGTTTCGGGGCTGAGCGCGCCCATCACCACCGCCGCCCCGCCGCGAAACCGGCGCAGCATTTCGGCCACGGCGTAAACCTGCTCGGCGGAAAAGGCGACGATGGCGCTGCGTGGCGGCACGCGCGACAGCTTCTTCGCGCCAGTGTGAGTCAGCGTGGAAAAGCGCGGGCGGGTGACGATTTCCGCCTCGGGCACCAGCTTGCGTACCAAAGGCTCGATCACGCTGGAGCCCAGGATCATGGTTTCCTCACGCCCGCGCGCATGCAGCAAGCGATCGGTGAAAATATGGCCGCGTTCGCGGTCGCCGGACAATTGCACTTCGTCCAGCCCGACAAAGGCCAGATCCTTGTAACGGGCGCTGGCCCCGCTCTGGCTACCGCCACGCACGGGCATTGCCTCCACCGTGCAAAGCAGCCAACGCGCGCCCTCCGGCTCGATTCTTTCCTCGCCCGTGATCAGGGCTACCCGCTCGCGGCCCTTGATCGCGCAGACTTTTTCGTAAACTTCCCGCGCTAGCAGCCGCAGCGGAAAGCCAATCGCGCCGGAGGAATGGGCGCAGAGCCTTTCGATGGCCAGATGGGTCTTGCCGGTGTTGGTCGGGCCCAGCACGGCCTTGACCACGCTTTCATCCCGCAGGCCGGAACGCAAAGAGGCAAGTGCCTGTGGGCGGGGTGGGGGAAAGGCAACCATGGAAGGCGCAAATGTGGCAAAGCTGATGCCTGCCCGCAAGGCGGCATAAGGGCAAAGCGGGGGAAAATGGAGCCAGTTTAGCCACGCATTAACCCTTTTTCCCTTAATCCTTGGCCCATTCGGGCGAAGGGTAACATGTGGCCGGTGCGGCAATAAGGATTGAACGGCGCAGGTTAGGGCTAGTGGAAACCAGCCAGCCCTCGCGCGCGCCTGTCGCCAGTTTCCTTGAGCGCTGGCCGGTCTCGATGGATCTGGCGCAGCATATCGGATCGCCTGCATGGTTTCGCGGCATGGGCATTCTGGCCGGAATCAGCGCTTTGGCGATCAGCCTTTTGCCCCCCTTGCCCATGCGGACCATTTCGGAAAGGCTCGACCTGCCAGCACAGGACATGTTGCGCAGCCAGAGCGTGCAGCCGCTCGCGCTGGGTAGCGATATGGGGCAGCGCATGGGGCTGGGCGCGCAGGCCGCACCGATGAACAGCACGCCGCAAAGGCCAAGGCTGGAACTGGTATCGGTGTTGGCACCCGGAGATTCGGTGGCGCAGATGCTGTCACGCGCCGGTGTGGGGGCACAAGATGCGTCCAAATTGCAGGAAATCATCGCACAACAGGGCGGTGTGAGTGCGGGAACGCGCTTTGCTCTGGTGCTCGGCCGGATCCCTGCGGCGGGGCAGCCGCGCCCCTTGGAACATGTGGCGCTGCACGCCCGTTTCGATCTTGACCTTACCTTGCAACGCCAAGGCGCGGATTTCGTGGTCGAGCGTCACCCGATTGCAGTGGATGACACGCCCTTGCGCATTCGCGGACAGGCGGGGGACAGCGTCTATCGCGCCGCCCGCGCCGCCGGTGCACCGATGAAGGCGATCCAGCAATTTCTGGCCGCGATCGACGCCCATCTCAATCTGGAGGAGGTCCGGCGCGGCGACACATTCGACATGGTGGTCGCCTATAAACGCGCCGCTTCGGGCGAGGTGGAGGTCGGAGACCTGCTCTATGCCGCGATTGAATCGGGCGGGCGTCCGCGCAAACAATTGCTGCGTTGGGGCGGGGAAGGGCAATTGTTCGATGCCGCCGCTATGGCCAGTGCCTCAGCGCGGCAGGAATTGGTGATGCCGGTCAATGGCGCGCGGATCACCAGCGGCTTTGGCCTGCGGCTGCATCCGATTCTGGGCTTTGCGCGTATGCATGCGGGCACCGATCTGGCCGCGGCCTATGGTTCGCCGGTGCGGGCGGTGGCCGATGGCGTGGCCAGTTTTGTGGGCGCCCATGGCGGGCATGGGCAATATATCCGCCTTGAACATGGCGGGGGCGTGGGCACCGGCTATGGCCATCTCAGCCGGTTTGCCGTGGCCGCCGGATCGCGGGTGAGGGCGGGGCAGGTGATCGGCTTTGTCGGCTCCACCGGCCTGTCGACCGGCCCACATCTGCATTATGAAGTGTTTCGCGGCGGGATGAGCGTCGACCCGATGTCGGTGCATTTCACGGTGCGGGCGGGCGTGCCGCAAAAGGAATTGGCCGCATTCAAGGCGCGATTGGCCAGCCTGCTGCGCCTGCAACCGGGGGCGGCTCTGGCGGCTTTGCAGGCGCCCCATGCCAAGGCGGGAGTCGGCATCAACCAACTCCCGACCAAGAGCCTGACCTATTTGACCGACAGGAAGGGTAGCGGTCCGGCCCCGCTATAGGTGGGCAGGCGACCGTCCCATTTTTCCACCGCGCGCATTTTCACGATTTCCGGATTGGTGCGGATGGCCTGCGCCTCCACCTGAATCGCTTCGGCATCGCCCTTGGCCTTGGCAATGCGGGCCTGCGCATTGGCTTGCGCCGTGGCGACATTGGCTTGGGCTGCCAAAGCGGCCTGTTCATTGGCGATCTTGGCGTTGATCTGGCGCAGCACTTCGGCGGGAACGACAATATTGCCCGCCCAGTAAAGCTGCTCCACCTGCAGGCCATAGGGGGCAAAGAAGCGCTGCACCTGCGCCTGTGCGGTGGCGATCAGCTCGCTTTTGTGGTCGCCATAGATCTGCTCCACCCCCAATTGCGCAGCGCGTTCGACAATCGCGTTGCGGATGGCATTGCGTAGGGGGCCAGCGATGATCTGATCCATGTCGGTGCGGTAACGCTGGAACAGGATCGAGGCGCGTTGGGGATCGACGTGATAGCTGACCGCCACATCGGCTTTCAGGCTGAGGCCATTGCGGTCCTGAAAGGAAAAGCTTTCATCGATCGGGCTCTGTTCGGTGGAAGAAGAAGTCCAGCTATAGGTGCGGGTAAAGACCGGATATTCATAAATATGCGTGCCCGGAGGCGCCAGATACCAGCCCACGCCCAGCGTGTTTTGCTCCACCCCGCCCACGATATTGTTGACGCGAATGCCGACATTGCCCGGATCGACGCGGCCAAAACTGGCCTGCGCCACCAGAATCAGCGCCAGCCCGCCGCCCAGCACGAGGCCGGTTTTCGACCAGCCACTACGCAGCCATCCCGCGTTCTCGTCCGATTGGAAATAGGAACTCGACATAAATCTATTCTCCCCTGAGGGCGATGCGCCCCCCCCCTGTTGCTTGTTGCGCGGCGGGAAGAGGCCCTTGGGGCGTGTGGGCATGTCTGGAGATCCCCCAAACGCAAGGCGCATGGGGAGGGCAGCGTCGGCTGCGCAGGCCAAGGGGCATACGCGACAGAACACCGTGGCGGTTGCATCCATGGCGCGTGCGCTGGCCAAAGGGCCTTTGCCGCATCATAGATACAGAGGCTATCGGGGGCGGTTGTCCGGATGGGATGGGGTTCGAGAGTCGACGGATGCGGCAGGCATCGCTGGGTCAGAGCGGCACCGGTTACGCAGGCGGGACAAGACGAGGCAAATCCACCACAAGAATACTCGCCTTAATGACCAATAAAGTCTCAAGACCAGATCCAGAGGTAATGCTGTTACGCCTAGTTGCCTTAACTCCTTTTAGTGTCGCTCAACGGGGGAGCAATTTAATCGCTATTTTGGGCAAGACAAGAAAAACTGGACGTGCAATCGGCGCAACAACGCATGCGAAAAATGCACATATCGGGCCATCCCTAGCGTTTGGTCCCCCTTTCCGTCCGTTGCATCAGGGGCTAGACCCTGCGCCCATGACCCAGACCATCCCCGCGCCCTTTCCGGCGCTTCGCCTGCGCCGCACCCGTTCCACCGGATGGAGCCGCGCCATGCATCGCGAAACCATTCTGACGCCGGCCGATCTGATCTGGCCTTTGTTCGTCACCGATGGGCAGGGCGTGGAGGAGCCGATCACCAGCCTGCCGGGCGTATCGCGCTGGAGCGTGGATGGCATTGTGGCGCGGGCGAAAGAAGCAGTGGCTCTGGGCATCCCCTGCCTCGCGCTTTTCCCCAATACCCAGCCCGAACGCCGCAGCGAGGGCGCGGAGGAAGCGCTCAACCCCGACAATCTGATGTGCCGCGCGATCCGCGCGATCAAGGATGCCTGTGGCGAGGATATCGGCCTGCTGACCGATGTGGCGCTCGATCCCTATACCAGCCATGGGCAGGATGGCTTGATCGACGAGGCGGGCTATGTGCTGAACGATGCCACGGTGGAGATGCTTGTAGGCCAGAGCCTCAATCAGGCGGCTGCCGGCGCCGATATTATCGCGCCCAGCGATATGATGGATGGCCGCATCGGCCTGATCCGCGCCGCGCTGGAGGCCGACGGGCATCACAATGCGCAGATCATGTCCTATGCCGCCAAATATGCCAGCGCCTTCTATGGCCCGTTCCGCGATGCGGTGGGTTCGCGTGGGTTGCTGAAAGGCAATAAGAAAACCTATCAGATGGACCCCGCCAATGCCGAGGAAGCCCTGCGCGAAGTGGCGGTGGATCTGGCCGAGGGGGCTGATAGTGTGATGGTCAAGCCTGGCCTGCCCTATCTGGACATTGCCCGCCGTGTGAAGGAGCAGTTTGGCGTGCCGGTCTATGCCTATCAGGTGAGCGGCGAATATGCGATGATCGAGGCTGCGGTGGCTGTGGGTGCGGGCGACCGGGATGCTTTGGTGCTGGAAACCTTGCTGGCCTTCAAGCGGGCGGGTTGCAGCGGGGTTTTGACCTATCACGCGGCCCATGCCGCGCGCCTGTTGGGAGCCTGAAGCCATGCGCAGCGACATCACCATTGCGCCCTTTAACGGCATCTGGCCACGCATTCACGACAGCGCCTTTATCGCGCCCGGTTGCCGCATCATCGGTGACGTAGAGATCGGGGCAGGGGCCAGCATCTGGTATAATTGCGTGATCCGCGCCGATGTGAACCAGATCCGCATTGGCGCGCGCAGCAATATTCAGGATGGCAGCGTGATCCATTGCGACAGCCCCAAGGCGGGCCATCCCGATGGCTTTCCCACCATCATTGGCGAGGATGTGCTGGTGGGCCATATGGCGCTGATCCATGGTTGCAGGCTGGAAGATCGCGCCTTTGTCGGCATGGGCGCGGTGGTGATGGATGGTTGCCGGATTGAATCGGATGGCATGCTGGCGGCAGGGGCCCTGCTCAGCCCGGGCAAGGTGATTGGCGCGCGGCAATTGTGGATGGGGCGCCCCGCTGCCTATGCCCGCGATTTGAGCGATGAGGCGCTGGCCAATATGCAGAAAGGCGTGGCGTCCTATGTGCTGAATGGTCAGGCGCATAAAGAGGCGCTGGGTGGCCAAGCCTAAGCTGACCTTGCCGGAGGTGGCGGCCATCCGCGCCTTGGTGGATGGTGAGGGGCGTCTGGCGGTGCGCGTGACGCCTGGTGCGCGCAGCGAAGGGCTGGAGATCGCCGAGGGGCGCTTGCTGGCCAAGGTGCGCGCCAAGCCGGAGGATGGCAAGGCCACGGCGGCGGTGATTGATCTGGTGGCGCAGGGGCTGGGCGTGGCGGCCTCGCGTGTCACTTTGTTGCGCGGGGCGACCTCGCGGGAAAAACTGCTGGCGGTGGCTGGTTAGGCCGTGAGTCGGCGGGCCAGAAGGCCCATCGCCGCCGCCCAGCCTGCGGCTAGCCAGAGCGCAATATCGGGCGCTTTCACCGCCAGCACCGCCCCCAACACCCCGCCCAGCACCAGACCCAGCCAGAGAGCCGTAGCAGCCAAGGCTCCGGCATGGCGCTGCCCCTGCAGATGCGCGGCCAGAGCCTGCCCCACCCGCACCAAAGTGCCGGTGATATAGGTTAACCCCACCGCCACCTCGCCCTGCCGCAGGAAAGTGGTGTTGAGCGCACCCATGGCCACCACCAGCGCGCCTTGCGTTGCCCAGGGCAGACCTAGTAGTCGCGCCAGAGCCGATAGCAGCAACAGCCCCGTCACCAGCGCCAGCACCGCCTGTTTACGCCGTGCGCCGCCCCATGCCGCCGCCAGCGTGCCCAGCGCCACACCGCCGACAAAGCCCAGAATCAGCCCCGCAGGCACCAGCGCCAAATTGGACATGTCGGCCAGATCCACCGCGAGTCGCGTGGAATTGCCCGACATGAAGGAGACGAAATAGCCACCATTGGCGACAAAGCCGCTGGCATCCACAAAACCCGCCAGCGCGGAGAGCGCAACGGCAAGGATCTGGCGCGGGCGGTCTAGGCGGTGCATGCCGCGCCTGTTTACGCCTTTTCGGGCAGGGGCACCATGGAAAGCGCGATTTCCTCCAGCACGCCCGCCAGAGCTTGCGCCATTTCGGTATCGCTGGGCGCCACATCCCCAATGGCGCGGCGCATCGCATCGGCCCATTGCTTTGCGGTGTTGGCGGCAATGGGTAGGGGGCGGTGCAGGCTCATCATACATTTGCCTTGACCAAACCAGTCACGCGGGCCGCCCGACCAACCGATCAGGAATCCAGCCAGACTGGCCTTCATCGGCGCCAGATCTTCCCCATGCATGGCGCGCAAATCGGCATAGGCGGGGTCGGCATCCATCAGGGCGTAGAAGCGATCGGCAATGGCATGGAAAGTTTCCGCCCCGCCAAGGCGTTGGAACGGGGTGACGGGCTTGGTGGCGGTTTCTTCCATGCGATTCCTTTCCTGACGAATTGCGGCAGGCTGATGCCTAGCCGGTGTCGGGCAATAGGCCTTTGACGCGCATCAAAAAGGGCGCCGTTCCGGTTTGGAACGACGCCCTTTTTGTCTTTTACGTGTTGGGCTTATTCGCCGCCCTCGTTCAGATCCGGCTCCGAACCGCTGGGTTCGGCCGCCGCCTTGCCTTTTCCCTTGCCGGCCTTTTTGTCCAGCTTGGGCGCGGCGGGGGTCAGTTGGAAGCTCAGTTCGGTCTGGCCATTCTCGCCATCCTTGGTGGTAACATTGACCTCGCCGCCATGGGCCAGCTTGCCGAACAACAGTTCCTCGGCCAGCGGTTGCTTGACCTTTTCCTGAATGAGGCGCGACATCGGGCGCGCACCATAGAGCCGGTCATAACCGCGATCACCCAGCCATTCGCGCGCGGTGGCGTCAAACTGGATATGCACATTCTGGTCGGCCAGTTGCAGTTCGAGTTGCAGGATGAACTTGTCGACCACGCGGCTGACCACGTCCTTGCCCAGATAGGCGAAGGGCACGATGGCATCCAGACGGTTGCGGAATTCGGGTGTGAACAGGTTCTTGACCGCTTCATCCCCGGCATCCGCCTTGGACGTATCGCCAAAGCCGATCCCGTTGCGCGCCATATCCGACGCACCGGCATTGGTGGTCATGATCAGGATCACATTGCGGAAATCCACCGTCTTGCCGTGGTGATCGGTCAGGCGGCCATTGTCCATCACCTGCAACAGGATGTTGAACAGGTCGGGATGGGCCTTTTCGATTTCGTCCAGCAGCAGCACGCAATGCGGATTCTGGTCAATCGCATCGGTCAGCAACCCGCCCTGATCATAGCCGACATAGCCCGGAGGGGCACCGATCAGGCGGCTGATCGAATGACGCTCCATATATTCGGACATATCAAAGCGTTGCAGCGGAATGCCCATGATTTCCGACAGGCGCTTGGACACTTCGGTCTTGCCGACGCCGGTGGGGCCGGAGAAGAGGAAGCAGCCAATCGGCTTGTCCGGATCGCGCAGGCCCGCACGGCTCAGCTTCATCGCCGAGGACAGGACTTCGATCGCCTTGTCCTGACCGAACACCTGGCGCTTGAGATCGCGTTCCAGATATTCCAGCACGCTGCGGTCATCCTTGCTGACCGATTTGGGCGGGATGCGCGCCATAGTGGCGATCACAGCTTCGATCTCGCGTTCGGTGATGGTCTTTTTCCGCTTCGAAGGCGGCACCAGCATCTGCATTGCGCCCACTTCGTCGATCACGTCGATCGCTTTGTCGGGCAGCTTGCGGTCATTGATGTAGCGCGCGGAGAGCTCCACCGCCGACTTGATCGCGCCGAATGTATATTTTACCTTGTGATGGTCTTCAAACGCGGTGCGCAGACCTTTGAGGATCTTGATCGTATCCTCGATGGTCGGCTCGTTCACATCGATCTTCTGGAACCGGCGCAACAGGGCGCGGTCCTTTTCGAAGTGATTGCGGAATTCCTTATACGTGGTCGAGCCGATGCAGCGGATCGTGCCGCCCGACAGTGCGGGCTTGAGCAGGTTCGAGGCATCCATCGCCCCGCCGCTGGTGGCGCCAGCGCCGATCACGGTGTGGATTTCATCGATGAACAGCACCGCATGGGGCAGCTTTTCCAGCTCGGACACCACCTGCTTCAGCCGCTCTTCAAAATCGCCGCGATAGCGGGTGCCAGCCAGCAGGCTGCCCATATCCAGCGAATAGATCACCGCCTGCGAGAGCACTTCGGGCACTTCGCCTTCGACGATCTTGCGCGCCAGACCTTCGGCAATCGCCGTCTTGCCCACGCCCGGATCACCCACATAGAGCGGGTTGTTTTTCGAGCGGCGGCACAGGATCTGGATCGTGCGATCCACTTCCGGTCCGCGACCGATCAGCGGATCGACCTTGCCACCCAGCGCCTTTTCATTGAGGTTGACCGTGAACTGGTCGAGCGCGGAATCCTTTTTGTTGCCCGCATTGCTGCTGGACTTGGTTTCCTGCTTTTCCTCGTGATGCGGGGTATCGGAATCGGAACCCTTGGGGCTCTTGTCCTCGATCTTGCGCCCGCCCTTGCCAATGCCATGGCTGATAAAGGACACCGCGTCCAACCGGCTCATATCCTGTTGTTGCAGGAAATAGACCGCATAGGAATCGCGTTCGGAGAACAGGGCCACCAGCACATTGGCGCCGGTAACGGTATCCTTGCCGCTGGATTGCACATGCAGGATCGCGCGCTGGATCACCCGCTGGAAACCAGCGGTGGGGGCGGGGTCGCCCTTTTCCTTGGTTTTCAGGCTCTGGTATTCCTGATCCAGATATTGCTTCACCGCCTCGGCCAGATCGCCCAGCTCCACCCCGCAGGCGGTCATCACCTGCGCCGCATCCGCATCGTCGATCAAGGCCAGCAGCAAATGCTCCAGCGTGGCATATTCATGGCTGCGTTCCGACGCATGGCCGAGCGCGGCATGGAGGGTTTTTTCAAGGCTCTGGGCGAAACTGGGCATGCTTGGCGCTTTCGCTGAGGGGTAAAACCGGTTTGGGCGACGCTGGAGGAGTGGGATGGGCGGCGTTCGAGGAAGGATTAAAGTGCAAAGACCATCAGGCTGTCAAACAATGGATTGCACCATGCCTGCTGGCCAGGCCTGTTTGCCAGCATCATCAGGCGCGAGGTCCTGCCAATGTATGGCGAAACAGCGTTAACCCAACCTATATGGCGGCCCCCTGAAATTTTACGAGGGGTGCTTTGGGCCATATTGGTCGGGATTAAGAATTTCATGCCTGATCGCCACCCCCGCCCTTGGGCCGAAAGAAAGCTTCGGCGGCCAAACGATGCGCCGCGGCCTTGTCCCGATGGGATTTCACCCTTGCGATTTCGGCCTCCAGCAATGCAATCCGCTGCGCCAATTCATCCAGCGAGTAACGCTCGAGATTTTCCTGCGCGAGTGTGGCTGCGGCATCTTTGGGCCCGCCATGTCGCGATAAGGGGACTTCGGAGTCATCCATAAACAACAACATCCTTTGCCTTGGGCTTGCTGTCAACCGGTTGCACGATTACTCCGCAGGTGCGAAGTTGCATTGCAGTAATGCGGGGCAGGGTGATGGGACGGTCGATGACGCATGTTCTTCCGGAAATGATGCAGGCCATTCTTTGCGAAGGGGCAGGCGGGGTGGAGGTCTTGCGCTGCGAGTCGCAGCCTGTGCCTATGCCCGGCCCGGGACAGGTGCTGGTCAAAGTGGCGGCATCGGGTGTGAATCGTCCCGACATTATTCAGCGTCTGGGCCAATATCCCGCGCCCAAGGGGCATTCCCCGATTCTGGGGCTGGAAATCGCGGGCGAGGTGGTGGCCCTGGGCGAGGGCGCCGATCCCAATCTGTTGGGCCAGCAGGTTTGCGCCTTGGTCAATGGCGGGGGCTATGCGCAATATTGTCTGGCCGAGGCGGGGGTCTGCCTGCCGGTGCCGGCGGATATGCCTTTAGCGCAAGCAGCGGCTTTGCCCGAAACCCTGTTCACCGTCTGGCACAATGTGTTCGAACGCGGCTGGGCCTGCGATGGCGAACGGATTCTGGTTCATGGCGGCACCAGCGGCATTGGCACGATGGCGATCATGCTGGGCAAGGCTTTTGGACTGGAGGTGATTGTCACCTGCGGCGGGCCTGACAAATGCGCCAAGGCATTGGAGATTGGTGCCGATCACGCCATTGACTATCGCGCGCAGGATTTTGTCGAAGAGGTCAAGCGCATCACCGGTGGCGAAGGTGTGCATCTGGTGCTGGATATGGTGGCGGGGCCCTATGTGGCGCGCAATCTGCAATGTCTGGCCGATGATGGCCGCCATGTGACCATTGCGGTGCAGGGCGGGGCCAAGGCGGAAATCCCCATGTGGCAGGTGATGGCACGGCGGTTGACGCTGACCGGATCGACGCTGCGCGCGCGGTCCAATACGTTCAAGACGCTGTTGGCGCAGGAAATTGCCACCCATGTCTGGCCCCTGGTCGAGGATGGCGAATTGCGTCCCGTTATGGATCAGGTCTTTCCGGCCGATCAGGTCGCCTACGCGCATCAACGGATGGAAGCGGGCAACCACATCGGCAAGATCGTGCTGGAATGGTAAAAGGAGCCGCCGTGACCCAAGAATCCTATCTGCTGCATGAGGACCCTTTCAGCGGCAATTGCTACAAGATCCGCCTGACCGCCGCCTTGCTGGGCCTGCCGGTGGAGCGGCGTTTTTACGACATTCTGAAGGGCGAGACGCGCACGCCGGAATTTCTGGCGCAGGTCAATGCCAATGGCCGCATTCCGGTGCTGGAAATCACGACGGGCGAAGCCAAGCGCTTTCTGCCAGAAAGCAATGCCGCCTGCTGGTATCTGGCTGACGGCTCCGATCTGATCCCCAAGGATCGCTTTGCGCAGGCCGATATGCTGCGCTGGATGTTCTTTGAACAATATAACCACGAACCCAATGTCGCCACTTTGCGCTTCTGGCTCTCGCATATTGGCGAGCCGAATCTCTCGCCCGAGCAACAGGCGATGATCCCCGCCAAGCGCGCCAATGGCGACGCCGCCTTGCGCCTGATGGACGAGCATCTGGCGCGTCAGGACTGGTTTGTCGGTGACAGCATCACTTTGGCCGATATCGCGCTTTACGCCTATACCCATGTGGCCGAGGCGGGGGGCTTTGCGCTGGGCGATTATCCGGCTTTGTCGCGCTGGCTGGACCGGGTGGCGCAGGTGTCGGGCTATATTCCTATGGCGTAAATGGATCGGGGCGCGGGGAAATGCGCCCGATTTTGCGCAATCTCTTGCCTATCTTCTGGTTCGGGCGTATAGCGACCGATGGTAAGGCCGCTCCGTGAGGGGCGGCCCTTTTCGTTATCTGCCCAATTCCGGCGGTTTCCCGCCCAAGATAGCCTCGGAGAACACCCGTGACCCAGCCCACCCCGCTGATGCCGCATGCGACGGCCTCGTGGCTTGTCGACAATACCGCGCTGACCTTTGAACAGATTGCCGATTTCTGCGGTCTGCATATGTTGGAAGTGCAGGCGATGGCCGACGATCTGACCAGCGCGAAATATACGGGTCGCGATCCGCTGCGTTCGGGCGAATTGACCGGCGCGGAAATCGAAAAGGGTCAGGCTGATCCGGCCTATCGCCTGAAGATGCACAAGGCGCCCGTCACGGTCAGCCGCACCAAGGGCCCGCGCTATACGCCCGTGTCCAAGCGTCAGGACAAGCCCGATGGCATCGCCTGGATCCTGCGCAACCACCCTGAGGTGAGCGATGCGCAAGTGGGCAAGCTGATCGGCACCACCCGCACCACGATTGCCGCGATCCGCGACCGCAGCCATTGGAACATCGCCAATATCACGCCCAAGGATCCGGTGACTCTGGGCCTTTGTTCGCAGCGCGAACTGGATGCGATGGTGGCCAAGGCTGCCAAGGGCCGCAATCAGGAAGAGTGGGATAACGAAAATTCGCAGCGTCTGGGCAGCGACCGTGAGGCGTTGATCGAGGAACTGCGCGCCGCCCGTGAGGCGCAGAGCAAGGCTGCCAGCGAAGCTGCGCAGGAAGCCGAAGCCGCCGCATGGCTGGCCGCCAAGCGCGCCGCCGAGGCTGCCGAGGGCAACTAAGCCTTCCAGACCGCGCAAAACAAAGGGCCGCTTCCCGTGCAAGGAAGCGGCCCTTTTGTGTTTCAGCAGGTCAGGTGGTGACGAGTCGCGACTCGCCCTCGATCTGCACCGGTGGCTGGGCGGCGGAACGCTGGGCAAAGCGGCCTTCGACCACCGCGCCCTGCTCGATGGTCAGCGTGTCATAATGCACATCGCCATAAATGCGGGCGCTGCGCTGGATCACCACATCGCCGCCGGTGATGCTGCCGCGCAGGACACCGGCCAGTCGGGCCTGATCGGCGCGTATCTCGCCGATAATTTCGCTCGATTCGCCCTGCACCAGCGCGGCGCAGGTGATGTCGCCTTCGACCCGCCCGTCGATATGCAGATCGGCCTGCGCGGTCAGATCGCCCTTCACCACCAGATCGGCGCCCAGCACGGAAAAGGTGGAAGCCCCGCCCATCGAATCAGTCATTGGCCGTGGGGTTGGCGCGGTTTTCTTCTGAAACATGGGCAATCGCCTCCAGAAAGGGTCGTGGGTTGATGGCGCGGTCATGCACGCGCACTTCAAAATGCAAATGGGGGCCGGTGGAGCGGCCCGTGCTGCCAATCGCGCCGATCATCTGGCCTGCGCCGACCGACTGGCCCAGACGGGCGCGGAAGGCCGACATATGGGCATAGCGGGTGATGAGGCCATCGGCATGGGTGATCTCGACACAATTGCCATAGCCCGCCTTGCGCGCGGCAAAAGTGATGCGACCGGGGGCAGCGGCAAAGATCGGCGCGCCAATCGGCCCGCGGAAATCGAGGCCGGGATGGAAAGAGCCAGACCGCGTGAAAGGATCAAGCCGATAGCCAAAGCCGGAGGAGAGGAAAGAGAGATTTGCGGGCAAGACTTGCGGCAGGCGCGACAGGCCCAGCTGCAAGGCGCTCATCCGCGCAAGGCTGGCCCCAAGGCGGGCAAAGCGCGGGTCCAACCCGCCATCGCGGCCGGTGAACAAAGGCAGCAGCGGGCCGCCCATGGCTTCACCCCGAATCTCTGACCGCCCCACCGCCGCCAGCATCACATCGGGGTTGATCCCCATGCGCCGCATCCGCCCCGCATCCTCATTGGCCTTGCGGTCGGCATAGCGGGTGAGCGATTCGACGAAGGCCAATTGCCGCGCTTCCATCTGGGCCAGGCCTGCGGCTTCGGGAATCGCCGCGCTGATTTTGTGGACGGTTTGCGCCGCTTCGCTCTGGCTGTTGCTGACGGTTTCGCCTGCGCGCTGGTCCTTGGGCAATTCACCCAGATGGGCCTGCACCATCTTTTCGATGAAATCCTGCCGCCGCGCCAGATCCTGCGCCACATCGCCCACGCCCTTGCGATAGGCGGCCACGCGGTTTTCGGCGGTTTCCACCTTGGCCTGTCGCTTGAGCAGCGCGGCATTGTCGGGCGCCTGATGCCATTGCCAAAAGGCCATGCCGGCGATCGACAAAACCCAGGCCAGCGCCACGCCCACCACGCCTGCGGCCACCCGCTTTTGCAGTCGGGATGAAACGCGGATAAAGCGAACCTGCCCCTGCGACCGCATGAAAAATTCACGGTCGGGGAACCAGTTGGCAAGCTTCTCCCGCATGGCGCGGATGGATTGGATTGGCACGACCCCGATGGAACCCCTTTCGGACGGCGCGCCTAGCATCGGCATGGGGTTCTGGCGAATCCGGGGGGGGAATTAGCGCTGAACTGGTGGCTCTGTGCGATGGATTGAGCAAGGTGGCGGGAATCTTTTGCTGAAGCAATAGACGCGGGTTTATAGGTATTTCGCCGGATTCGCGAAAAACGCGACGCGCTTCCGCTTATGGCTGACACTCATGCGGCCTATGTGCTAAAGCGCCACGCATTATGACTGATACGCAAACGCTTGAATCCGCCCAGAGCCTGTCTCCGCAAGAGCTGGTGGCCGGTTTGGCCCGCGCCGCCCGCGCCGCCCAGATCGAACTGGCTCGCCTGTCCAGCGAACAAAAGGCGCAAGGCCTGATCGCTGCCGCCGCTGCTTTGCGCAGCGCCGAACCAGCGATTCTGGCCGCCAATGCGCAGGATGTGGCCGCCGGTGAAGCGCGTGGCCTGTCGGGCGCGATGCTGGACCGTTTGCGGCTGGATGCTGGCCGTTTGGCCGGTATTGCCGATGCGGTGGAGGCGGTGGCGCATCTGACCGATCCGGTGGGTGAGGTGATCAGCAGTGACAGCCGCCCCAATGGCCTGCAACTCTCGCGCGTGCGCGTGCCGATCGGCCTGATCGGGATCATTTATGAAAGCCGCCCCAATGTGACCGCAGACGCCGCCGCTCTCTGCCTGCGTTCGGGCAATGCGGTGTTGCTGCGTGGTGGCAGCGAGGCGGTGCATTCCAACCGCGCGATCCACGCCGCCATGGTGCAGGGGCTGGAGTCGGTGGGCATTCCTGCCGATGCCGTGCAATTGATCCCCACGCAGGACCGTGCCGCTGTGGGTGCGATGCTGACCGCGGCAGGCCTGATCGACATGATCGTGCCGCGCGGGGGCAAGAGTCTGGTGGAGCGGGTGCAGAATGACGCCCGCGTGCCGGTGCTGGCGCATCTGGACGGCATTTGCCACACCTATATCCATGCCGCCGCCGACGTGGACATGGCGCTGTCCATCGCGGTCAATGCCAAGCTGCGCCGCACCGGCATTTGCGGTTCGATGGAAACGCTGCTGCTGGATGCGGCCTTCCCCGGCAGCGTGGCCGTGGTACAGGCTTTGCTGGACAAGGGCTGCGAATTGCGTGGCGACGCGCGGGCGCAGGCGCTCGACCCGCGCATCCTGACTGCCACGGCGGAAGATTGGGATACCGAATATCTCGACGCGATCCTGTCGGTCGCTGTGGTGGACGGGCTGGAGCAGGCGCTCGATCACATCGCCCGCCATTCCAGCCATCACACCGATGCGATCATCACCGGCGATGAAGCCGTGGCCGAGACTTTCCTCAACCGCGTCGATTCGGCGATTGTGATGGTCAATGCCTCCAGCCAGTTTGCCGATGGTGGCGAATTTGGTCTGGGCGCGGAAATCGGCATTGCCACGGGGCGGTTGCATGCACGGGGTCCGGTGGCGCTGGAAGGCCTGACCACTTACAAATGGCAGGTGCGCGGCACAGGTCAGGTGCGACCCTGATTTCATCGCCGCGCCGCATCGGCCTGCTGGGGGGCAGTTTCAACCCTGCCCATGGCGGCCATCGCCAGATCAGCCTGTTTGTGGCCAAAGCCTTGGGATTGGACGAGGTATGGTGGCTGGTTTCGCCCGGCAACCCGTTGAAACCCAAGGCGGGCATGGCGCCTTTGCCCGCCCGCTTTGCCTCGGCCATGGCCCAATCTCGCCGCGCGCCCATTCGGGTCAGCGCGGTGGAGCGGGAATTGGGCACGCGCTATACGGTGGACTCGCTGGCCGCCTTGCGCCGACGCTACAACAAGCGGGCGTTTGTGTGGATCATGGGGGCCGATAATCTGGCCCAGTTCCACCAATGGCACAGGTGGCGCGATATTGCCCGTGCCATGCCGATTGCGGTTATTGCCCGTCCCGGCTATGATGGAGAGGCTATCGTCGCCCCGGCGATGGCGTGGCTGGGCCGATTCCGGCGGCCCTTGGCCGCCATGCGCAGGCCGGAAGGATGGAGCGCGCCAAGTCTGGTGCTGTTGCGTTTCGATCCTGACTCCCGCTCGGCCACCGCCATCAGGCAGGCCGATCCTGGCTGGGCCGACCGGCTGGAAAGTGCTTCCTTGCGCGACGGGGTGACGCATCGCCCGCTTGGCGGCGGGCGACAAGGCCCGATGCACAGCGGGCGCACAGGCACCAGCGCATGAAGGCCGCTGGCGCTTATTTTCCCACCGCCTTTGCCATTTTTGCTCCTTGGCCGCTTTTGGGCTATGGGCGCCGCATTCGAAAGGAGTCGTTCTGACTTACATGACGCAGTCTACCGCCCCCGAGGCCGGCCTTCCGGCCGCCGCTCTTAACTCTGCCGAGCGCACCCCGCTTCCCGAAAGCGTGCCCGGCTCGCTCCACGCCCTGATCCTGCAATCGCTGGACGATGATCAGGCGCAGGAGATTCTCTCGATTCCGCTGGCGGGTAAAAGCTCGATCGCCGACCATATGGTGATCGCTTCGGGCCGCTCCACCCGTCAGGTGGCCGCCATGGCGCAAAAGCTGGCCGAGCGCGTGAAGCATGGCGGTTTTGGCCATGTGCGCATCGAAGGTCTGCCCGCAGCGGACTGGGTGCTGATCGACGCCGGTGACGTTGTGGTCCATCTGTTCCGCCCCGAAGTGCGCAGCTTCTACAATCTGGAGCGCATGTGGGCCTTTGACGGTCCCTCGGCCAACGCCTGATTCCATTCGGGAACTGGCCTGATGCTGCTGCATATTCTGGCCCGGGGGCGCATTGCCCGCTCGCCCGAGGGGGAGCTGCTCGACCGCTATTTGAAGCGGGTGACATGGGCGGTCAAACATACCGAGCTGCCGGACAGGGGGGGCAATATCCCCCCCTTGCCAGCGCAGGCGCGCACCGTGCTGCTGGACGAGCGGGGCAAGCAATTCTCTTCGGAGGAATTTGCCGCCATGCTGGGCCGTTGGCGCGATGATGGCGTGCGCGAGGCGCGGTTTGTGATTGGTGCCGCCGATGGCCATGGGGATGTGGCACGCGGAGAGGCCGATGTGTTGATCGCCTTTGGCGCGATGACCTGGCCGCATCTGATGGCGCGCGCCATGTTGGCCGAGCAATTGTGGCGGGCAACGGCGATCCTGTCCGGCCATCCCTATCATCGGGCGGGCTAGCATGGGCAAGGGCTGGCTTGTGGCTGTGGCGCTGGGGCTGGTGGCACCCGTGGCCATGGCGCAAAATGCGGCCACGGACGATCCCGCCACCATTCGCCGCGAGATGGCCGATGCCAAACGGCAGGCTGAACAGGCCCGCCGCCGCGCCGAGCAATTGGAAGCCAGCGCCAGCAACGCCACGGCGGCGGTCAACAAAACCGCCACCGAAGCCGCCGCCATCGCCGCCCGCATCCAGCAGGCCGAGGGCGATGTGGCGGCCAGTGAGGCCAAGATCCGCCTGATCGAGCAGCAACGCGCCGTTTTACGTGCCCAATTGGCGCAAAAGCAAAGGCCGCTGGTGGAATTGACCGCCGCACTGCAACGTCTCTCGCGCCGCCCGCCGGTGGTGTCTTTGCTGCGTCCGGGCACTTTGCGCGACACGGTGCATATGCGCGCCTTGCTGGAAACCATGCTGCCGCAGGTGCAGCGCCGCACCGCGGCCTTGCGGGTGGAAATCGCCCGCGCGCGGCAATTGCAGGCGCAGGCTCAGGCCGCCGATGTGGCCCTGCGCGCCGAAGTGGCGACTCTGGCCTCGCGGCGCAAGGCTTTGGGTGTGCTGGAGGCGGGGCAAAGGCTGGCTGCGCGGCAGGCCAATGGCAGCGCCCAGCGTGAGGCCGAACTGGCGCTGGCTCTGGCGGAAAAGGCGCGGGATCTGGGCGCTTTGGTGGGCGATCTGGAAGTGGCGGCAGCCCTGCGCGACCGGTTGGCACGCCTCTCCGGTCCCGTTTTACGCCCCGAACGCCCCGGCGAGACTCCGCTGCCGATTGAAACCGAGAGCGCGGCGGCGCAGGTCCTGCCCGATTTCATGCTGCCGGTGGCGGGTAGGCTGGTGTCGGGCTTTGGCGATAGCGCGGCTGCTGGCGGGGGGCGGGGCATTATCCTGCAAGTGCGCGGACAGGCGCAAGTGGTGGCCCCTGCCGCTGGCCGCGTCGCCTTTGCCGATAGCTATGCCGGTTATGGCCGTATCGTGATTATCGACCATCCCGCAGGCTGGACCAGCCTCGTCACCGGCCTTGGTTCCTTGAGCGTGCGGGTGGGCGATGCTTTGGTGGCCGGATCGCCTTTGGGCATGGCGCCAGCGGGCAGGCCGCAGATCATGCTGGAATTGCGCCATGATGGCGCGCCGGTGAATCCGCTTGACCCCTTGCGCGCCCGTTAAGGCTGTCTTCAAAGCCAATCATCCACAGAGCGTTTGCACCAAGAGACTTTAGGGCAAAGTGCCCATCTGGCGTTATGCTTGGTTCGCGGCTAGATTCGCCGCCACGAAATTGGTTTGAAAGGTTGTTCATGCGTTCACGTCTTGCCGCTGTTGCCCGTGCGGGCGTCCTGTTGGGCGCGGTGGCGATGGTGCCGGTGGCAACCGCAGGTCTGGCGGCGGTGGATGCGCGGATCAGCCCGCAATTCTCGCGCCTTTTCACCGTCTATCAATTGGTGAAGGCCCATTATGTGGACCAGACCGATGATGAAAAGCTGGTCAATGGCGCGATTGACGGGATGCTGGCCAGTCTGGACCCGCATTCGGCCTATCTTCAGGGGCAGAGTCTGGAACGGCTGCGCACCA
The DNA here is from genome assembly GCF_004005905.1 of Novosphingobium umbonatum. Classification (GTDB taxonomy): domain Bacteria; phylum Pseudomonadota; class Alphaproteobacteria; order Sphingomonadales; family Sphingomonadaceae; genus Novosphingobium; species Novosphingobium umbonatum. The sequence goes on along the minus strand of NZ_SACO01000006.1, from coordinate 69,277 downwards.
TGATCGATGGTGGCTATGCCGGACTTGGCCTGTCGGTGGTGCAGGAGGATGGCGCGGTCAAAGTCGTTAGCCCGATGCGCGGCAGCCCTGCGGAAAAGGCGGGGGTGAAGGCGGGCGATTATATCACCCATCTGGATGGAAAATTCATCGTTGATGGCGAGCTGGATCAGGCCGTGGCGCAAATGCGCGGCGAACCGGGCACCAGCATCCGTTTGACAATCTATCGCCCCGGCCGCGATGGCCCGTTTGACCTGTCCGTCACCCGCGCCGTCATCACGCTGGAGCCGGTGTCGGGCAAGCTGGACGGCGGGATCGCGGTGATCACCGTCAATGAGTTTTCCCGCGATGTGGGCCGTCTGGTTTACGAACAGATCGAAAAGCTGCGCAAGGAGGCCAAGGGCCATCTGGGCGGGGTGGTGCTGGATCTGCGATCCAACCCCGGTGGTGAACTGGACGAGGCGGTGGCCCTGTCCGACCTGTTCCTGAGCGGGGGCAATGTGGTGTCGCAACGCGGGCGTCTGGCGGGCGAGAATATCGTCTATCGCGCCGAAACCGTGTTCCGTGGCGATGTGGTGCCCGGCCTTCCGGTGGTGGTGTTGATCGATGCAGGGTCGGCCAGCGCCAGCGAGATCGTGGCGGGTGCCTTGCAAGACCAGCATCGCGCGCTGATCATGGGCGAGCGCAGCTTTGGCAAAGGCAGCGTGCAGACGATGATCCCGATTGACGATGCCCATGCGGTGAAGCTGACCACGGCGCGCTATTACACGCCTTCGGGCCGCAGCGTGCAGGCGGGCGGCATCGAGCCGGACATTCGCGTGCCGCAAATCTCGGACCCTGATGCGCGCAAGCGGAGCCAGAATGCGCTGCGCGAATCCGATCTGCGCCGCCATCTGGTCAATGAAAAGGGCGTGGATGACAAGAAGCTGGAAAATGATGCGCAGGCCGATCCCCGCTTCAAACTGACGCCGGAGGAATTGACCGCCAAGGGTATCAAGGACTTCCAGCTGTGGTATGCGCTGGAAACCCTGCGCCGCGCAGGGGGTGTGAAGCCCGCCAAGGTGAAGTGAGATAGGCGCTATGAAGTCTCTGGATAAAGCCCATATCATCACCATGGCCACGCCTTTGGCGGCGCTGGCGGGGGCCTATGCGTTTCAATATCTGGGCGGATTGGCCCCGTGCCAGATGTGCTGGTGGCAGCGTTATGCCCATGCCGCCGCGCTGGGTCTGGCGCTGACGCCCTTTATGATGGGCGGACAGAAGAAGGTCTGGGTGGTGCTGGCGGCGCTGGCCTTGGGCGTGGCGGCGGCGATTGGCGGCTTTCACGCAGGCGTGGAATATGGCTGGTGGAAAGGGTTGACCGAATGTACCAGCGCGGTTTCCTTTGGCTCCGGCGGCGATCCTTTGGCCGCGATCATGGCCGCGCCGGTGGTGCGCTGCGATGTGGTGCAATGGAGCCTGTTGGGCATTTCCATGGCGGGCTATAATTTCCTGTTGTCCGGCGCGGCGGCACTGGCTGCTCTGGTGCTGGGTGTTCGCAAGGAGCAAGGGCAATGAGCAAGCAGGTTTCCGAGCGCGTGAAGCGCATGGTGCGGGTGGATCAGGCGGGCGAATATGGCGCGGTGCGGATCTATGCCGGCCAATTGGCGGTGATGGGCGATCGCAGCCCCCTATCGGCCAAAATCCGCGAGATGGAAGCGCAGGAAGTGGACCATCGCGCATGGTTTGACCGCTTGATTGTCGAACGCGGCGGGCGCCCTACGGTGATGCAGCCGATCTGGCATGTGGCAGGCTTTGCTTTGGGCGCGGCGACGGCGCTGATCGGCCCCAAGGCGGCCATGGCCTGCACGGCGGCGGTGGAAACCGTGATCGACCAGCATTACACCGCGCAATTGGAAGAATTGGGGCAGGAAGACCCCGAACTGGCAGGCCTGATCGAGAAAGCGCGTGATGATGAGCGCGAGCATCGCGATGCCGCCTTTGCCGCCGGTGCCGAGGAGGCGCCTGCCTATCCTTTGCTGGCAGGGGCTATCCGTCTGGGTTGCCGCATCGCCATCAAATTGTCGGAACGGATTTGATATTGGCCAATCGCGTCGGGCACCGCTTCAGCTAGTGTTCACGCCTTGGCGCGCCTATATTGGCTCGACCTGAAGTCTGAAGGATGATCCCCATGCTGCGCCCCCTTTTCGCCGCCAGCGCTCTTGCTGTCCTGTTTGCCGCGCCCGCTATGGCCCAGAATTCGGCGGCCCAGAATGCCAGCGTTCCGGTGACGGCGCCGGGCGGCGAGAAGGTCAATATGATCATCATCTTTGGCGATGACAAATGCCCCGAGGGCAAGGGCAGCGAAATCACCGTTTGTGCGCGCAAGGCCGAGTCGGAGCGTTACCGCATCCCCGAACCTTTCCGCGAGAACAAGACTGGCCCCAAGAACGAGGCTTGGGCGAACAAGGTGATCGCCTATGAGCGCGTGGGCGCGACGGGCGCGCAAAGCTGCTCTCCGGTGGGCACGGGTGGCCAGACCGGATGCCTCGCCCAGTTCATCGACCGCGCCTATGCCGAAAAGAAGGCATCGAGCGATGTGCAATTTTCCAAAATGATCGAGGCCGAGCGGGAAAAGCGTCTGGCCACGGTGGATTCCGAAGCGGCCAAGACTCAGTCCGATGTGGAAGACGCCGAACGCGCCTATTTCGCCCGCAAGGAGCAGCAGGCCAAGGCAGAAGCCAAGGCCAAGGCGGAGGCCGAAGCGGCGGCTGCCAAGCAGCAGGGCCCGCGCCTCTGATCCCTTTCGGCTGACCGGCCAACAAAAAGGGCGCCCCGAACCATCGGGACGCCCTTTTTTGTGGGGCCAAAGGCGGAAGGCTTAGCTCAGCGCGATATCGGGCGCGTCTTCCTGCTTCATGCCGATGACATTGTAGCCAGCGTCCACATGGTGGATCTCGCCGGTCACGCCGCTGGCCAGATCGGACAGCAGATAGAGGCCAGCGCCGCCCACGTCTTCGATCGTCACATTGCGGCGCAGCGGCGAGTTCAACTCGTTCCACTTCAGGATATAGCGGAAATCGCCAATGCCGCTGGCGGCCAAAGTGCGGATCGGGCCTGCCGAAATGGCGTTGACGCGGATATTTTCGGGGCCGCAATCATTGGCCAGATATTTCACGCTGGTTTCCAGCGCCGCCTTGGCCACGCCCATCACGTTATAATGGGGCACAACCTTTTCCGCGCCATAATAGCTCAGCGTCAGGATCGAGCCGCCATTGGGCATCAATTCACGCGCACGCTTGGTCACGGCCACCAGACTATAGGCCGAGATGTTCATGGTCAGCAGGAAATTGTCGAGGCTGGTGTCATAGAACCGCCCGCGCAATTCGCTCTTGTCGGAAAAGCCGATGGCGTGGACGATGAAATCGATGGTTTCCCAACGTTCCTTGATCGTGGCGAAAGTGGCGTCCAGCGCCTCCATATTGCCTACATCGCATTCCACCAGAAAATCGCTGCCAAGGCTTTCGGCCAGCGGGCGTACGCGCTTTTCCAGAGCTTCGCCCTGATAGGAAAAGGCCAGTTCCGCGCCCTGCTCATGCAGCTTTTGCGCGATGCCCCAAGCCAGGGACTTGTCATTCGCCAGTCCCATGATCAGGCCGCGTTTGCCCTGCATCAGTCCGGTCATCTGTTTACTTCCTCATTATTCGGCCCTGTGGCGGCAGGCTTTTCGCCCGCCTTGGCCATCCGAAAGCCTCAGCCCTATGGGCCAAAGCGGCATGTGATTGACGCGCCATTACCTGTGACTGGCGCAAGGTGCCAGCAAAACAACACGCAAATCATGGCAGGCTTATGGCAAGCCCAAGCTGAACGGCGGAAAAATCAGTTTGCCGCGCCATCAACCAAATTTGGACCGCACATCACGGGCGTCGCGCCAACCTTCCAGTCTGGCGAGCAGATCGGCGTCATTTTCCGGCACGCTCACTTCCAACGTGATCAACTGGTCGCCCCGCGTGCCATCCTTGCGCGTCATGCCCTTGCCCTTCAGGCGCAAAGTCTTGCCCGAGGAGCTGCCCGCCGCGACCGTCAGCATCACCGCGCCTTCGGCGGTGGGCACTTTCACCTTGGCACCATGCAGGGCCTCGTCCAGCGTGATCGGCACATCGACGCGCAGATCATCGCCCTCGCGGCGGAAATAGGGGTGTGGCAGGATCACGATGGTGACAATCGCATCACCTGTGCCGCCCGGGCCGGGTTCACCCTTGCCCGACAGGCGGATCTGCATCCCGTCTTCCAGCCCCTTGGGCAGTTTGACATCCACCGTCTTGCCATCGGCCAGAGTCAGGCGCTGGCTGGCGCAAGTGGCCGCATCGCTCAGGCTGACAGCCAGACGATAGGCGCGGTTGGCACCCTTGGGCGGGGGAGCCTGCCTGCCAAAACCACCACCAAAGCCACCACCACCACCGGCGCGACCGCCAAACAGGCCTTCGAAAATATCGCCAAGGTCTACGCCATCGGGCGCGCCGCCGCCGAAGCCGCCACCACCGAATCCGCGATGTGCGCCACCGCCGCCGAAACCGCCACCGCCGCCAAAGCCGCCACCAAAGCCGGTGGGATTGCCGTCAATGTCGATCTCGCCACGGTCAAACCTTGCCCGCTTGTCCTTGTCGGACAAGAGGTCATAGGCGCGGGTCACCTCGCTGAAGCGCTCGGCCGCCTTGGGGTTGCCCTGATTATGGTCGGGGTGCAGCTCCTTGGCCAATTTGCGATAGGCGGATTTGACCGCCTTTTCATCGGCGCCGCGCGCCACGCCCAGAATTGCATAAGGATCTTGTGCCATAAGGGCATAGCTAGTTGCACCAGAGGCTGGCTGCAAGGGCGGCCATGCAATTGCTAGAGGCATAAGCGCCGCTTTGGTGGCGCTTTGGTCCAAAAGCCTCTATGGGCCGTTTTCAGAAATCTAGGGTAACACAGGCCATGACCAGTCCGATTAACGGCGAAACCGAAGAAATCACCGGCACCGATCCCTTCGCCCTGTTTGACGAATGGTTCGCGCTGGCCAAGGCCAAGGAGCCCAATGATCCCGAAGCGGTGGCAGTGGCCACGGCCACGCCCGATGCTTTCCCCTCGGTGCGGATGGTGTTGATGAAGGATCATGGGCCCGATCTGCTGGGGCCTTTGGGTGGTTTTGTGTTCTACACCAACAGCCATAGCCGCAAGGGCGGCGAATTGCTGGCCAATCCCAAGGCTTCGATGCTGTTCCACTGGAAAAGCCTGCGCCGCCAGATCCGCATTGAAGGCGCGATCACCCAAGTGCCCGACGCGATGGCCGATGCTTATTTCGCCAGTCGCAGCCGCGATTCGCAGATTGGTGCCCATGCCAGCAACCAGTCCGCGCCTTTGTCCTCACGCGGGCAATTTGTCGCCGATATTGCCAAAAGCACCGCGCGCCATCTGATCGGCGCTGTGCCGCGCCCGCCGCATTGGACCGGTTTCTGCCTTGCCCCGCAGGCGATCGAATTCTGGATGGACCGCCCCTTCCGCCTGCATGAACGCCGCCGCTTTACCCGCGTGGATGGTGGCTGGACCAGCACGCTTTTGTACCCATGAGGCTTTTATGACCGCTTCTGCCCATCTCAATCGCAGCGCGGCCATGGCCAGCATGAGCATGGCTTTGCTGCTGCTCGGGCTGAAGGGCTGGGCGGCATGGACCACCGGCTCCACCGCCATGCTGGGCAGTCTGGCCGATACAGCGCTTGATCTGCTGGCCAGTGCCGCCACTTTGGTGGGCGTATGGGTGGCGGCCATGCCCGCGGACGAGAATCACCGTTTCGGCCATGGCAAGGCCGAGGCGGTGGCGGCCATGGTGCAGGTGGTGTTGATCGCCATGTCGGCTGTGGGTCTTGGCGCGCAGGCGGTGCAAAGGCTGGTCGAAGGCGGGCGGGTTGAAGGCGCGGGCGAGGGCATTGCCGTTTCGCTGGTGGCGATTGTTGGCACGCTGGCGCTGCTGGCGTGGCAGCGGCATGTGATCGCCCGCACGCAATCCTTGGCCATTGCCACCGACCATCTGCATTACAAATCCGACCTGCTGCTCAATCTGGCGGTGATCGCGGCCCTTGTGCTGGACCATTATCTGGGCTGGTCTTTGGCCGATCCGCTGTTCGGTCTGGGCATCGCGCTTTGGCTGGCATGGGGCGCATGGGGTGCGTCGCAGGAGGCGATTGACCATTTGATGGACCGCGAATGGCCCGAGGAAAAGCGCGAGCATTTCCTGAAGGTTCTGGGCCGTCACCCTGAATTGCGCGGCGTGCATGATTTGCGCACCCGCACCAGCGGCCATCGTGATTTCGTGCAATTCCACGTCTGGGTGGATGGGCAGATGACCGTCGCCGAAGCGCATCGCGTGATGGACGAGATCGAGGTCAAGATTCTGGAGGAGTTCCCCGGCGTGGAAATCCTGATCCATCCCGATCCCGAAGGCCATGTGGATGAACATGGCCATGCGGCAGAGGATATTCTGCGGGCCTAGTCCCGCGAATAGAGCTGGACGATATCGGCCAGCTTTTCCACCAGCGCGTGGCGCTGCGGATCATCACTCTTGCCAAGCCGCACCAAGGTCAGTTCCTGATCGGGCGAAACGATAACATATTGGCCCAGATGGCCGATGAGCGCGAAAATATTGCGCTTGCCGCGTTGGGGGAACAATTCCTCGCGTCCGCTGGGTTGGGGGCGGTTGAGCCAGACTTGCCCGCCATAGCCCGGATTGACCGGCGAGGGGCTGGTCATGAAGTGCACCCAATCGTCGGGGATCAATTGCACCCCATTGACCACGCCGCGCTTGCGCAGGAATTCGCCGAATTTGGCCCAATCCTGCGCGGTTGCATGGATATAGCTGCCGCCCAGCATGGTGCCGGCCGCATCATATTCCGCCACAGCGGAGGTCATGCCCAAAGGCGTGAACAACCGGCTTTGCAGATAATCGCTCACCGCCTGTTTACGCGCGGCGGGTGTGCCGCCCTCGGCCAGCGTGCGCGCGGCAATGTCGGCCAGAATCACGCTGGTGGCGGTGGAATATTCCCATTTCGCGCCGGGCACGGCTTCCAAAGGCTGGGCCTCGGCATAGGCGGCTTCATCATCGCGCCCGTCCAGCACCAGCATGCGGACCGTATCGCCCGTGGCCACCGGCTTGCCATTTTCCAGATGACGCAGGCCCGAGCGCATTTGCAACAGATGGCGCAAGGTGATCTCGCCGCGCGGATCGCCGGGGCGTTGCCATGCGGGCACAGGCGCTGGTTGGTCCAGCGTCAACCGCCCATCGGCCACCAACAGGCCGATCAGCACAGCCGTCACCGATTTGGACATGGACCAGCCCACCAGTCGCGTATCGGCATGATAGCCCGCGCCATAGCGTTCGGCCACCACGCGGCCTTTGTGCAGAACCAGAACCGCACGCGTTTCGCCCAGCGAGGGATCGGTGAAAAGCGAATCGATGGCGCGGGCCAAAGCCTCGCGCGGGGCCCCCGCATTGGGCTTGACCGCCGCCAGAACCGCAGGCGACAGCACGTCCTCGGGCGCTTTCCGGCCACAACCCGACAGCAAAGCCGTCATCAAACTGGCCGCCAGCAGCGGGGCTGGCCAGCGGCGTCCGGCGCGGATAAGGGAAGGGGCAAAGGAAAGATGGGGGCGTGTCGTCATCACGGCTGCTTCCATGCGCAAGGTATGGACCAATGGCAACCATCAACCCGAATGAAATGGCTCAACCTGTGGCTAAGCCCGCCAGATTGGTTATAAAACAGGCTGCTCTGGTGTTGGGCGCGGCACTTGTGCTGGTCGGCGGGGGCATGCTGGCATGGCACTGGCCGCGACTCAGCAGCGATGCTTTGACGGCGGCTTCGTTCGGTGCGCGCAATGCCTGCGCCTGCCGCTTCATCGAAGGGCGCGATCTGAAGCAATGCCGCGATGATTTTGAACCGGGTATGGGACCGGTGATGCTGTCGGAAGATGAAGCGACCAAAAGTGTGACCGCGCGCTTCCCACTGCTGGCCAAACAAACCGCACATCTGGTGCCGGGTGCGGGGTGCCAGCTGGATAAATGGAGCGATTGATCCAGCGGTCTGGTTGCGCGGGCGATGAAAACCCGCGCAACCAAACTGGCGATCAATACATGTGCTGGCCGCCGTTGATGCTCATGGTCGAACCGGTGACGAAACCGGCTTCTTCCGAGCAGAGGAAGGCCACGCCGCGCGCGATTTCCTCGGCATGGCCCAGACGGCCCACCGGAATCTTGGCGACAATCTTTTCCAGCACGGGAGCGGGCACAGCGGCCACCATTTCGGTGTCGATATAGCCGGGCGCGATGGCATTGACGGTTACGCCATATTTGGCGCCTTCCTGCGCCAGCGCCTTGGTAAAGCCATGGATGCCCGACTTGGCCGCGGCATAATTGACCTGACCATACTGGCCAGCCTGACCGTTGATCGAGCCGATGTTGACGATACGGCCCCAACCGCGTTCGCGCATGCCGGGGAAGGTTGCCTTGGCCATGTTGAAGCAACCGCCGAGGTTGATGCGCATCACCTCGTTCCAGTCTTCAAAGCTCATGCGCTGCAACACGCCATCGCGGGTGATGCCCGCATTGTTGACCACCACATCGACGGGGCCAAGATCTTCGGCCACCTTCGCGCAACCGGCCAAGGTTGCTTCGTAATCGCCCACGTCCCACTTGTAGGAAGGGATGCCAGTCGCATCGGTAAAGGCCTGAGCCTTGGCATCATTGCCACCGTAATTCGCCGCGACAGTATAGCCCAGTTCCTTCAGCGCCAGGCTGATAGCCTCGCCGATTCCCCTGGTACCGCCGGTGACGATTGCAACGCGAGTCATGTTGTGCCCTCCGTATGTGGATTTGCAAAAACCGCACTAGGGCTAACCGATGGTTAAGGATGTCGCAAGTCAAAGAGTGAAAAGAATATTTTGATAAAACTAGACTTCTCCATTCATAATGGAGATATACTTGGAGTAATTGCTGCAAAAGCGAGCGAAATTTTGGATTATTCGCAGGTGCAGCAATTTCAACAATTCCAGCGTCTAAAAGTGGAATTGCGTACCAACAAAAACCGCCTGCGCATCTGTCTTGGCATCTGGAACCGGTTTCAAACGGTCACGGTCCTGCGAGTAACGAACACCGGCCGTGACGTTCAGATTGCCGGTCACGCGATAGGAACCGCCAAGGTCGACGCTCTGTTCGCCCACGCCCTCCAGCGTGCGGGGCGCGCGGCCCGGTTTTTCGCGCTCGCCCACGGCAATATGGGGCACAAGGCGGGCATCGCTGGCGCTGTTGTCGGCGCGGGGGAAGGTGGAAAGGTCGGGCAGGTCCTGCCGCCGCGCCTCGGTATTGGACAAAGACAGTGAGGGCGTCAGGCCCGAAAAGCCCTGATAGCCGCGCGACAGGCCTAGATTATAGGCGGTGGGCGCGATACGAACCACATTGGCATTGGCGGCCAGACGGGAAGCGGGCGGGTTAACCACGCCGCGAACCACAATGGCCCGCGCGGTTTCGGCGTCCACGCGCACCGCCACGGTGACCGATCGGTCGGGCCTTGCGGCAAGGCCGGCAGGGGTGAAGCGGAAGAGCGGACCGCGATCGGAGGTGCTGGCGATGGCGCGTTGCAGGCGGGGGTCGGCACGGCCTGGGGCAAAGCTGCCCATGCCCTGATTCTCGCGCCGGTTGCCGGAAAAGGCTGGTTCTGCCTCCTCGATCCGCGTGGAAAAGGCCAGAACAGCGCTGGGCAAGGCCAGCACACCGACCGCCGCCACCATCACAAGGGCAGGCATTGATCCGCTGCGTTCCGGCGCTGTTTCCGCTTTGACCATTTTGTCCGATTCACGAAGGCTTGGGGGTCTTGTAGCGTGGAATGTTTAACCTTGCCATGCTGAACCTTAGATGGATGAACGCGCCCGTTCCCATGTTCAGCCACGGTTCACGCCATGGCTGGCCAAGAGGCAAGCGTTCCCAACGCCCCTTGCCCCGCGCCATCTGGCCGGTATAGAGGCTTGAACCCTGCCTGTATCAACGGGTGGGACGCATCAGCATGGCCCGATCCCTTCTACGGCCCTTTTGTGACGGAAAGTGCAACACCGATGACTGCCACTCTGGCGACCTCTGCGGCGACTTCTGCCAAGTTTCTCTCTCTGTCGCTGCGCACGGGCGTAGTTGCTGTCGCGCTGCTGGCGCTGGGCGGATGCACCTTTGGCAAGACGCGGATCCATAATCCGATCCATATCAAGCATCACCGCGTGCTGCGCACCAGTCAGGTGCTGCCGCCCTCGAACATCACCACGATTGGCGTGAATGCCTATCTGTGGCGCGCTTCGCTCGATGCGGTGTCCTTCATGACGTTGACGCAGAGCGATTCCAACAATGGCGTGATCGTCACCGACTGGTACGCCAACCCCGCCAATCCGGGCGAGCGGATGAAGCTGACCATCGCGATTCTGGACAAGGATCTGCGTTCGGACGCCCTGCGCGTGACGGCTGCGCGCCAGTTGGCCAAGGATGGCGTGTGGGTCGATGCTCCGGTCGAAGCGGCCACGGTGCAGCGTTTTGAGGACGTGATTCTGACCAAGGCGCGTGACCTGCGCCGCGCCACGTTGATCAAGTAAGGTTTTTTGGAAATAGGATTGGCGGCGGCGCGTTCCTGTCCCTTGGGCTTTTGCCCATAGGCGGGAATCGCGCCTTTCGCATTTGGGGGCATGAGTAATGAGTGAGACTTTCGATCCGGCGCTGGCTGACACCAAGTGGCAGGCGGTTTGGGACGAGAAGCAGAGCTTCCGCGCGGATGATTCCAGCACGCGCCCCCGCGCCTATGTCCTGGAAATGTTTCCCTATCCCAGCGGGCGCATCCATATCGGTCACGTCCGCAATTACACGATGGGCGACGTTCTGGCCCGTTACAAAAAGATGCAGGGCTTTGAAGTGCTGCATCCGATGGGCTGGGACGCGTTTGGTATGCCGGCGGAAAATGCCGCCATGGAAAAGGGCGTGCATCCGGGCGGTTGGACCCGTGACAATATTGCCAATATGAAGGCCCAGTTGAAGCGGCTTGGTTTCGCGCTGGACTGGAGCCGCGAGATCGCGACCTGTGAGCCCGACTATTACGGGCAGGAGCAGTCGCTGTTCCTCGACCTCTATGCCGCTGGGCTGGTCTATCGCAAGGAAAGCACGGTCAATTGGGACCCGATTGACAACACCGTGCTGGCCAATGAGCAGGTGATTGACGGGCGCGGTTGGCGTTCGGGCGCGCTGGTGGAAAAGCGCAAGCTGAACCAGTGGTTCCTGAAAATCACCGATTTTGCCGATGAATTGCTGGAAGGCCTTTCGACACTGGAAAGCTGGCCCGAAAAGGTCCGCCTGATGCAGGAGAACTGGATCGGCAAAAGCCAGGGCCTGCAATTCAGCTTCACCCTGTCCAATGGCGTCAGCCTGCCGGTTTACACCACCCGCCCCGATACGATCTTTGGTGCCAGCTTTGTGGCTGTGGCTGCCGATCATCCGGTAGCGCAGGCTTTGGGCACGCCGGAGGCAGAAGCTTTCATCGCTTTGTGCAAACAAGGCGGCACCACGGCGGCAGAGCTGGAAACGGCGGAAAAGCTGGGCTTTGATACGGGCCTTACCGCCAAGCATCCTTTCACGGGCGCGGATCTGCCGGTCTATATCGCCAATTTCGTGCTGATGGATTATGGCACCGGCGCGATTATGGCGGTGCCCGGTCATGACCAGCGCGACTTTGATTTCGCGACCAAATACGCCCTGCCGATCCACCGTGTGGTGGCCGCCCATGCCGAAGACGCCGCCAAGCCCTTCGGCAAGGAAGCCGAGGCTGGCGATGGCTTGCTGGTCAATTCCGATTTCCTGAACGGCATGGCGGTGGCTGATGCCAAAGCCGCCGTGATCGCCCGTGCCGAAAGCGAAGGCTGGGGCGAGGGCAAGACCGTGTGGCGCCTGCGCGACTGGGGCGTTTCGCGCCAGCGCTATTGGGGCACGCCGATCCCCTTCATCCATTGCGAAATCTGCGGCGTGGTGCCGGTGCCCAAGAAGCATCTGCCCGTCACCCTGCCCGAGGATGTTACCTTTGACGTGCCCGGCAATCCGCTGGATCGTCATCCCACATGGAAGCATGTCGATTGCCCGCAATGCGGCCACGCGGCTCGCCGCGAGACCGACACGCTCGACACTTTCGTCGACAGCTCGTGGTATTTCCTGCGCTTTGCCAGCCAGCCTTCGGATGCGCCGTTTGATCCGGCGGAAATCGCGCGCTGGCTGCCGGTGGGGCAATATATTGGCGGGATCGAACATGCGATCCTCCATCTGCTCTATGCCCGTTTCTGGACCCGCGCTCTGGCCCGCATTGGCAAGATCGACGTGAAGGAGCCTTTCGCCAGCCTGTTTACCCAAGGCATGGTGACGCATGAGACTTATAGCCGGATCGATCCTTCGAACGGCCAGCCTGTGTGGTTTGCCCCCAGCGATGTAGTGCGCAGTGCCGATGGCGCGACTTTGAAGGCTGACGGCGGCGCGGTGGAAGTGGGCCGCGTCATTAAAATGTCGAAGTCGAAGAAGAATGTGGTCGACCCCGACGAGATCGTGGCCAGCTATGGCGCTGATGCGATCCGCTGGTTCATGCTGTCCGACAGCCCGCCGGAGCGCGATCTGCCGTGGAGCGAGGCGGGCATCGAGGGTTGCGCCCGTTTTGTGCAGCGCCTGTGGCGTCTGTTTGCCAAATATGACGCGGCGGCCAGCGGCGAGGACAAGGCGGTTGAGCGCAAGATGCACCAGACGGTGCAGGCCATTGCGGGCGATATTGAATCGCTTGGCTTTAACAAAGCCGTGGCGCGCATTTACGAGCTGACCGGCGTGGTGGAAAAGGCTGCGCCCAGCGCAAGCCGCTCCAAGGCGATCCGCGCGCTGCTGCTGCTGATCGCGCCGATGATGCCGCATCTGGCCGAAGAGGCTTGGGCGCAGATCGGGGAAGGCTTGATCGCCGATGCTGCTTGGCCCGAGGTTGATCCCGCCCTGCTGGTGGATGATGAAGTGACCGTGGCCATTCAGGTCAAGGGCAAGCTGCGCGACACCGTGACCGTGGCCAAGGGCACCAGCAAGGAAGAGCTGGAGCGTCTGGCTCTGGCCTCGGAAAAGGTGCAGCGCGCGTTGGAAGGGGCGGAGATCAAGAAGGTCATCGTCGTTCCCGATCGCCTCGTGAATCTGGTGGCGTGATGCGCCGTCTGGCCCTTGTGCTGATGCTGGCGCCTTTGGCGGCGCTGTCGGGCTGTGGCCTGCAACCGCTCTATCAGGGCGGCGGACAGGCTGCCGTGGCGCAAGGGCTGGGCAGCGTGGAAGTGCCCGCTATTGCAGGCAAGGCCGGTTGGCTGATGCGTAATGCGCTGACCGATCGGCTGGGGCCAGCGGGGGATTCGCCGCGCTATCGTCTGGTCGTGCGGTTGGATGACAAGCTGGTGGGGCTGGGCCTGTTGTCGAACAACACCGTGGGGCGTGAGCGGCGCACCCTGCGTGCGCGTTATCAGTTGGTCGATGTGGCGACAGGGGCGGTGCTGCTGGACGCTACGGCGGGGTCGGACGCGGGCATGGATGTGGTCTCCTCCGAATATGCCACGGTGGCGGCCGAGCAAACCGCGCTGGAGAATCTGACGCGGGTGGTGGCGGACCGGATTGTCACCAATCTGGCGCTCAAACTGCGCGCCCAACGTTGAGCCGATGAAGGCCACCCAGAAGGATTTTGCCAGCATAGCCCCCAAGGCGGCGGCACAGGCGCGGGTGTTCTTCTTCTGCGGCAATGATGATGCGGGCATTCAGGATGCCGCCCATCGCATCGCTGGCCTGTTGCGCGATCCGGGCGAGCGCATCGAGATGAGCGGCGCAGAATTGAAGCGCGATCCGGCCAAGTTGGATGACGAGGCGCGTTCTGTTTCCCTTTTCGGTGATTCGCGCCATATCTGGGTGCGCGCCAGCGGGGACGAAGTTTTCGACGCACTGGAGATTCTGCTGGCCAGCGATGTGGCGGGGTGTCCCGTTATCATTCAGGCCGCCAATGCCAGCGATAAATCGAAAACGGCCAAGCTGCTGGAAAAGCGGTCCGATTCGTTATTGGGCGTGTTTTATCCCCCTGATTTGCGTTCGGTAACGCAAACGGTGCGTATGATGGCCGATTCGGAAGGCGTGCCGATGGATCAGGCTTTGGCCCAGCGCATCGCTTCGGCGGTGGGTCTGGACACGCGTTTGGCCGCTTCGGAGATCGCCAAGCTGGCGCTTTATCTGGATGCGGCGCCGGAAAGACCGCGTCCCGCCAACGCGGAAGCTTTTGAAAAAATTGGAGCAAAGACCGAGGACGAGGGCTTTGCCACGCTGGTGAATGTGGTGCTTTCCGGGGAATCGGCAAAAGTTCCCGAAGAGCTACGTAGAATGTTCGATCTTGGATTGAATGCGGTGGGCCTGTTGCTGGCGTTTGAACGGCGGGTGGCGCAACTGGCGCAGTTGGCGGCGCGGATGGATCCGCGCGATGACGTAGGTGTATTTATAGAGGGCGAATCGGCTGCCAGACGTATCTTTTGGAAAGACGCTGGTGATTTGTCTAAACAACTACGTATTTGGCGGGGTAAGAAGCTGGAAAGACTGGTCGCGCGTTTGATGGCATTACACCGCTTGTTGATGTCCCATAGCCAGGATGCGGAATTACTTCTCGGACAGGGGCTGGCCGAGATAGCAAGGGCGGCTGCAAGGCGGGATTAGTTCCTGAAATACATCATTTTTTTGAGAATTTGTGCCACAATGGCGCATGCAGACCTATTTAGCGGGTTTGCTGCAGCGCACCACTATGCTACTGAAACTAAGGATGGTTACGAGGTTTAGGCGTAACTAGAAAAACGCCGAAACCACGGCACACGCTGCAGATGACACGAGGAATTGCACGATGAATGCTCCCGTTGCACGAGTGACCGGATCCTTGCGAAAGAGAGCACGTGCCCGGGCCAAGGCTTTGCGTATGCCACTGATGCCGTCTTTGCAGCAGCGCCGCCTGCAATGCCACATGGTCTATATGTTGACCGATGCGGCCCTGCTGTTCGCCAGCTTCATGCTGTCGGCAATGCTGCTGGGGCTGGACGGTTTTAGCACGCAGACCCTGTTGGTGCCGCAAATCATCCTGCCCGTCTACCTAACCATTGGTCTATATAACGGGGCCTATTCGCTCAACGCCTTGAGCAGCCGGACTTTCAGCGTCTCGCGCAGCCTAGGCGCGCTGGTGATGGCGGCGGTGGTGGTGACTTTCATCACCTTCTACACCCGCTCGGCCGAAACCTATTCGCGTTCGGTGTTCACGCTGGGCGTAGGTGCGTCGGCCGTGTTGATGGCGGTGGGCCGCGTGGCTTTGCGCCAATTCGTGCGCTGGCGCTGTGGCGTGGCGGTGATCAACCAGTTGGTGATCGACGATGGCGGCCCTTCGATCAGCCTGCCCGGCGCCTTCCACGTTTCGGCCCAGAGCTTTGCACTTGTGCCCACGTTGAGCGATCCCAATGCGCTGGACCGTATCGGTATGGTGATGCGCAATGCCGATCGGGTGGTGGTCAGCTCGACGCCCGAACGCTGCGCCAATTGGTCGATCATCCTGAAGGGTGCCAATGTCGATGGCGAAGTGGTGGATGACAATGTCTATCGCTTGTCGGCGCAGGGCGCGCGTCTGGATGGCGGGCGTGGCTTGTTGCAGGTTTCGGTGGGGCCGATGGGGCTGCGCGACCGCTTGCAAAAGCGCGCTTTGGACCTGTTTGTCGCTGGATCGGCCTGTTTGGCGCTGTTGCCGCTGTTCATTCTGGTCGCTTTGGCGATCAAGCTGGAGGATGGCGGGCCGGTGTTCTTTGTCCAGCGCCGCGTGGGTCGTGCGAACCGGTTCTTCCCGATCTTCAAGTTCCGCAGCATGACGGTGAACAAGATCGGCCGTGACGGATCGCAGTCGGCCTCCAAGGACGACAAGCGTATCACGCGCATCGGCAAGATCATTCGCTCGACTTCGATCGACGAACTGCCACAGCTGCTCAATGTGCTGCGTGGGGATATGAGCCTTGTCGGCCCCCGTCCGCACGCTACGGGCTCGCTGGCCGGTGACAAGCTGTTCTGGGAAGTCGATCCCCGCTATTGGGAGCGTCATGCGCTCAAGCCGGGTCTGACGGGGCTGGCGCAGATCCGCGGCTATCGCGGCGCTACGGACCGCGAAGAGGATCTCTCGCTGCGTCTGACGGCTGACCTTGAGTATTTGCGCGGTTGGTCGCTTTGGCGCGATCTGTGGATTATTGTCGCGACCTTTAAAGTGTTGGTGCACGACAAGGCTTTTTGATCGCGTAAACTGCGCTTTGGCGCTGCCTCACGAGGGTGTGAGGCAGCGCTATTCGCATATTCGGATCCGGCCGCGTGAGCAGGTGACTGCAGATCCGATCCGAATATTAGCGATCTATTGCTTGGGTCTCTGCATTGATCGTTAGTAAGTGTGTTTTTCTTTATCGAATGAAGATGAACGCCAAAAATGGCCCGGCTACTGGGCAAGCTGGCGGGCTATGTGCTTAAAATTAGGTATATATACCTAGACATACCCTGTAAAATCAGTTAATTAAGACTCGTTGAAACAGGAGTCTTAATCTTATGGCTACCGAAATTTTTGCCATTTTGGCAGCTTCGGGTCTGGCGATGGCCAGCGCCCCGGCCGCCCAGAATACCCGTTCCTCTTCGGCCCTGCCGGTTGCTTCGACGCAGTTTGTGTCTGCTTCGGCTGTAAAGCCCGTTGGTTCTAGCTGTTTTGCTGAACAGGTTGCCGGCCGTGCAGTCAAGAAGGCCTGCTCTACCCGTTTGGCAGCTGGCGGCGCTGGTGCTGCGGCGTCTAGTGTCGGTGTAAAGACGGTGACGCAAGTCGTGATGCAATCGCTACCGGCCGCAGTCGTCACCAGCGCGGTAACTGTCGGAGTTACGCAGGCGGTGAATAGCGGCAATTCGCGCTAGCGGCAATTCCCGCTAGCTGCAGATTTGCGCGGATACTCGCATTGGTTCAAGCCATTTTTGGGTATCCGCGCAGACTTCCCTCGGTCGCGATCTACGAGGGTGGCTCGTTTCTTGACAACTGGATGAATTAAACGGGCCGATGACAGGGCTTCACCACATCGTTACATCGCAAAGGCGGGGCACCTATTGGGTTATTCTCGCTCTTGCGGCCACCATGATGCTTGGCGGTGGGGGTGTCACTTTCCCTCTCGCCGAAATGGTGTTGCAGGTTTTTACCGCTGCCTGTTTTTTCCTGTGGTTTACCGGCAAGGGGCGTCACGGCGCTCCGCAGGCAAGCTGGCTTTGTGCTGCCTGTGTTATGCTGCTTCCTACCCTGTTTCTGCTGCCTTTGCCGCCTGCCCTGTGGCATGGCCTTGCCGGTCGCGCCGCGCTGATCGATGGCTTGGCTTTGGTGGGGCGTCAGAACGAATGGCATAGTCTGGCGCTGTTTCCGGCGCATGCGCTGACCTCGTGGATCAGTCTTGCCGCTACCGCTCTGTTGATCCCTATGGTGGCCTGGCTCGACCGGCGCGGACAGATCCTCCTGTTTGCTGTGCTTGTGCTGGTCGGTGTTCTGTCGTTGATGGTAGGGGCGATCCAGATCGGTGGAGGAGAGGGCAACCTCTTCCGCTTTTATTACGAGGCCGATAATTACCTCGTCGGCTTTCAGGGCAATCGCAACCATCAGGCTGACGTTCTCCTGTTGGTGATGTTGGTGTTCGGGGCGCTGCTGCGCGGTCTGCATGGATTTACCAGGCAAGGCCTTCATCCATGGTCGGTGGCCGTGGTGGCCCTATGCTTTGATGTTGCCTTTGCCTTGGGCGTGGTGCTGACCCAATCGCGGACCGGCATGGCTTTATTGCCTCTGGCTTTGGTGGGGCAGGCCTATTTGCTGGGGCCGATCATGCCCTGGCGAAAAAAGCCGATGAAGGCGGCGCTGATCGTGGCGCTGGTTTTGGCTATTGGTGCTGCTTTCCTGATGACGCGGGATGGCACGATCGGCACCGCCATGGCCCGATTCAGCCAGGATCATGACCAACGTCCTGAAATATGGGCAAATTCCATCAATATGATTGGACAATATCGCGCTATTGGTGCAGGATATGGAAGTTTCCTCAGACTATATGAGGGTGAGGAGCTTCTGGAGAGTGTAAGTGATATTTTCGTGATCCGCGCCCATAATGACTATCTGGAATTTTTCCTCGAAAATGGTCTTGCCGGTGTTGTTGCTCTGGTGGCCGTTTCGGGAATTCTATTCGTAAATCGCAAGCGCAATGCGGAGGCGACGCCGCTTTATATTCGCGCTTTCGCTTGGATGGGGCTGGCGCAGCTCGGGCTCCATTCCCTTGTCGACTATCCGCTGCGCACCATGGCGCTCGACGGGTTTGCGGCCATTTCGGCAGGCTTGCTTCTGGCAGGCTCATTTCAGTTGCAAAAATCAAACGCATTGGACGGTAACGCATGAGCAATCGTGGCAGCCGCAGTCTGACCCTTTTGGCAGGTCTGTTGATATCAAGTGTCGCATCGGCTCAAAGCGTGACGGTGCCCAGCGGGGCCAGCGCTTATCAGACGATCCCGGTGCAGGTGGAAGGTGTGAAGCAGGGCGCGATCCAGTCGGGCGACCGCCTGTATATCCGCGTGGTGGGCGAACCCGATCTGACCTCCGAACAATATTGGGTTGATGGCGGCGGCACGGTGCAGGTGCCGATGGCGGGCGATCTGATGGCGGGTGGGCGCACCACCGGCGAATTGGCACAGGATATCGCCGACCGTCTGGCAAGCCGCTATATCCGCAATCCGGTTGTCGCGGTCAGCATCGTGCAGCATGCCCAGTCCAGCGTGACGGTGGAAGGCGATGTGCAAAAAGCGGGGCGGTTTGAAGCCACCCCCAATCTCACCCTGCTGGGCGCCTTGGCGCTGGCGCAAAGCACCACGCGCACGGCCAAGCTCGATCAGGTGATGGTGTTCCGCAATTTGAACGGCCAGCGTCTGGCGGCGCGATTCAATTTGAAGCAGATCCGCCGTGGTCTGGCTGCCGACCCTCAAATCATCGCCGGTGATGTGGTGGTGGTGGGCCGTTCGCCGGGTCGCGCCTTGTGGACCGATCTGTTGCAGACGGCGCCGTTGTTCAACATTTTCTACATCCTTCGTTAAAGCGGAAAGATAGTCCAGTGGCCAGTCTTGCCCCCCAAACCCTGCATCTTGTTCCGCCTGTTCAAACAGAGGACACCCATCATGCGCCCGAAGGAGACCAGGGCGCGGGTCGTGGCTTCAACTTCCGCTATATCCTTGCGGTGGTGCGTTCGAACCTGAAGCTGATCCTGCTGATCTTTGTCACCATCGCGCTATTGTCGGTGGCGATTACCTTTGCTACCACGCCGCGCTATCAGGCCAGCGGCGATATTCAGGTGAACAACACCGGCGGGCGGTTTTTGAAGAATCAGGCCGACGCCGAGGAAAGCGAAGCAGGCAGCGGCAATACGTTCGACACGGACCGCTTCCTGCGCACGCAGGTTGACGTGCTCAAAAGCCGCGGGATTGCCGAAAGGGTCGCCAAGAAGCTCAATCTGGTCAATAGCGAGACCTTCTTTGCCTCGCAGGGCAAAAAGGACGCCTTGACCAAGCTGAACGAAGCCCAGCGCCAGAATGAGGTGATCCGGCTGCTCGACAAGCATCTCGACGTGATGCTGCCCAAAGATTCGCGCCTGATCAAGATCACCTATGAATCCAATGATGCGCAATTCTCGGCGGATCTGGTCAACACCTACATCAGCGAATTCATCCAGTTCAATCTGGAAAAGCGCTTTGATTCCTCGCGTTATGCCCGCGAATTTCTGGCCAACCAATTGGTCGAGGTGAAGGGCAAGCTGGAGGAATCCGAACGCAACCTCAACGCCTATGCCCGCAGCGCCGGTCTGATCCGCATGAATGTGGCACCGGCAGGGCAGGCGTTGAACACCCAGCTGGCGGCCCAGCAGAGTGGTTCGGTGACCACCTCCAGTCTTGTGCAGCTCAACAATGCGGCCAATGATGCCAAGGCACGTCGCATTGCCGCCGAAGCGCGTTGGAATGCCATCAATTCCACGTCGAAATTCAGCGCCACCGAGGTGATGGGCAATCAGGGCATCCAGCAATTGCTGAACCAGCGCGCCACTGTGGCCGCCACTCTGGAGCAGGACCGCGCACGCCATCTGCCCGATTACCCCTCGGTCCGGGCTGGCGAGGCGCAATTGGCCTCTATCGACCGGCAGCTGGATACCAACGTCAAGGCGATCCGCAATGCGGTGAAGGCCGAATATGACGCCGCCCGCCAGGCAGAGGAAGAGCTGAAAGCGCAGGTGGCCGGGCTCAAGACCCAGACTCTGGACGAACAGGACAGCACGGTGCGTTATGGCCTGCTGGCCCGCGAAGTGGATACCAACCGCGAGGTCTATGACGGTCTGCTCCAGCGTTACAAGGAGCTCAACGCGTCGGCCGGTATCACCGTGTCCAACATCATCGTCATCGACCGCGCCAGCGTGCCGCTCAAGCCTTCCTCGCCGGACGTGGGCAAGAATCTGCTGATTGGCTTTGTGTTGGCCATCACGGTGACGGCGCTGGTGATCGCGGCGAAGGACCAACTCGACGACTCGGTCCATATTCCCGAGGACGTGGAAGCCAAGCTGGGCATGCCGCTGCTGGGCATGGTGCCAAAGACGTCGAATCTGGAGCCTCTGGAGTTGCTGTCCGACCCCAAGTCGGCTCTGTCCGAGGCCTTCAACTCGATGCGCTCTTCGCTGATGTTCTCCACCCAGAACGGCATGCCGCGTAGTATGGCGATCACCAGCGCGCAGCCGGGCGAGGGCAAGAGCACGACCAGTCTGGCACTGGCGATTGCGCTGGCGCGTATGGGCAAAAAGGTCTTGCTCATCGACGCCGACTTGCGCCGCCCCTCGCTGCATCGCCGCGTGGACTTTGACAATGAAGTTGGTCTGGTGACCTTGCTCACCTCGGACAAGTCGATTGCCGATGTGGCGCAGCAGCATAATGTGGCCGGGCTCAGCGTGGTGACCTCTGGCCCGATCCCGCCCAGCCCGACCGAGTTGCTTTCGGGCGTCCGCATCCGCGAAGTGCTGAAAATAGCGCGTGAACAGTTCGACGTGGTGCTGTTTGACTCGCCGCCGGTGCTGGGTCTGGCCGATGCGCCGATGCTGGCCACGCTGGTGGAAGGCGTCATCTTTGTGGCCGAGGCCGATCGTAGCCGCTATGGCGCGCTGCGCGGGGCACTCTCGCGTCTCCATGCGGTCAATCCGGTGGTTCTGGGCGGGGTGCTGACCAAGTTTGACGCGCTCAAGACCGGCAACCGCTACACCTCCTATTATGGTTACGACAATTACCACTACCAATATGGCTATCAGGCCGATGTGAGGAAGTGATGGCAGGCAGCGCTTCGCGACGGGCCAAGGCTGGCCAAGGATGGCAGACCTGGGCCGTGGCGGGCGCTGTGGCTTGTTATGCCGCGCTGGCGGTGGGGGATGGGCTCAACCGCCTGTCCGCTAACCGCCTATCTGCCAACCAACTGTCGCTGGCTCGCTATGTGCCCGAATTTCTGCATAGCGAGGCGCTGAACGAAGAAAGCCTCATGGCTTTGAGCAAGGGCGATGCCAAGGCGGGCGAGGCTCTGGCCCGCCGCGCCATGCAGATCGCGCCGCTTGATGCGCGCAGCAGCGCCATGTTGGGCACCGCGCGCCTGATGCTAGGCGATGCGCAAGGGGCCGAGGCCGCCTTTACCTATTCCGCCCAGCGTGGATGGCGCGCCGCGCCCACCCAGACCTATTGGCTGCAGCGGGCATGGGCGATGGGGGATTATCGCGTGGCGGGGCTGCGCATGGATGCGCTGTTGCGCCTGCATCCGGCCAGCATCAACAACCATGCCCTGTTCGACCCGCTGGAGCAGGATCCGGCCATGCGCGAGGTGATGGCCGAGCGATTGAGCCTCAACCCCAATTGGGCGCAGGTGTACACCCGTGATGTGATCGGTCTGGCCGACCAGCGCTTGGCTGCGCGGGTGGATGTCTTGGCCCGACTGGCGCAAAAGGGCGGTTCATTGGGTTGTGGCGGCGTGCAGATGGTGATCAACCAACTGACCGGCCGCAATCAGATCCCCGCGGCCATAGGCTTGTGGCGGGCCCATTGCCCCGCCGCTGCCAAAGGTCTGATCGGCGATCCCGATTTCCGCGAATTCCACGTGGGCCGCGATGGTTTGACCGAATTTTCATGGAACAGCGACAGTTCGGGCGACATCGGCTTGCGTCAGGACGCGCGCGGATTGCAGGTCAACAACAGCGGCTCCTTGCCCGCGGCCTTCTTGCGCCAGAAACTCGTGCTGCCGCAGGGGCGCTATCGCCTGACCTGGACGGCAACCGGCGCCGATGCGCAGGGTAACGGGGCGATTGTGCCCTATCTGGGCTGTGATGCCACCGCTGCGGAGGCTTTGCCCGCAACGCCCAATGGCAAAGGCACATGGCAGGCCGAGGTGAACTGGGACGGGCGCTGCCCCGGCGTCTGGCTTAAATTCGTGATCAAGCCGCAGGATGGCATGGTCAGTTTTGCCCAGCCAAGGCTCTTACGAGCCAATTAAGCGTCTGGGCTCAGCGGTGGCTGCCCAAATGGTGGGCATGGGTGATGGCCACGGCCAATGCGTCGGCGGCATCCTCGCCCTTCAGCTTTACGCCGGGCAGCAACACGCCCAGCATGGCTTGCACCTGACCCTTGGCGGCGCCTCCGGTGCCCACCAACGCCTTTTTCACCACCTTGGACGGATATTCCGACACCGGCAGACCGGCGCGCGCCAAAGCCACCAGCGCAACGCCACGCGCCTGGCCCAGTTTCAGGGTCGATTGCGGGTTCACATTGACGAAGATTTCTTCCACCACGCTGAAATCGGGGTGATAGCGCGCCACCACATCGGTGATCTCGCGGTCCAGCTCCAGCAGGCGGTCGGCCATCGAGGCATCTTTGTCGGTGCGGATCTGGCCATTGGCAATATGGCTGATGCGGCTGCCTGCCTTGGCGATTACGCCCCATCCGGTGCAGGTAAGGCCGGGGTCAATGCCCAGAATGATCATGTCAGCTTAGCCTTTAGAGAGGCAGGCCCCAACGTGGGCCAAAATGCGCCATCACGGCATACAATGCCATGGTCAGTGCGCAGCCCAAACCCAGCGCCAGCCAAAACCCCGCGCCATGGCGCAGCAAATAGGGCATCAGCAAAAACATCGGCAGCGAGGGGATGACATACCAGAACGTCGCCAGCGCATGGGCGGCCATATTTTCCGCATCGGGTCGGCCATGCCACAGCAGCATCATGCCCAACACCGAAACCAGCGGCAAAGACGCGACAAGCGCGGCCATGGTGGGCGCGCGCTTGCCGATTTCCGCTATGGCCACAATGATCACGCCCGAAAGCGCGGCCTTGGCCATAAGAGACAGGAGTGGACTGGCCACTCTTATCCCAGCTTTTCCATCACATCGTCGGGGATGTCATAATTGCCCCACACGGTCTGGACGTCATCATCGTCTTCCAGCACGTCGATCAGCTTGAGCAGGGTGGCGGCCGTATCGGCATCCACCGTGGTCTTGATCTGGGGACGCCATGCCAGCTTCACGCCTTCGGCTTCGCCCAGCACCTTTTCCAGCTCGCGCGCGACGGGGTGCAGCGAATCCACGGCAACCCAGATCGAGTGACCGCCCGGATTTTCGTCGCCATCGCCCATGTCGGATTCAACGTCATCGGCGCCCGCTTCGATCGCGGCTTCCAGCACCTTTTCCTCGTCACCCACCTTGGCGGGATATTCGATCAGGCCAAGGCGGTCGAAACCATGGCTCACCGCGCCGGCGGTGCCCAGATTGCCGCCATTCTTGGCAAAGGCGGTGCGGACATTGGTGGCGGTGCGGTTGCGGTTGTCGGTCAGCGCTTCCACGATGATCGCCACGCCACCGGGACCATAGCCCTCATAACGCACTTCTTCATAGTTCTCGCCATCGCCCTTGCTGGCCTTGTCGACCGCGCGGGTGATGTTGTCCTTGGGCATGGACTGCGCCTTGGCCGCGTTGATAGCGGCGCGAAGGCGGGGGTTCATGTCCGGATCGGGCATGCCCATCTTGGCGGCCACGGTGATTTCGCGGGACAGTTTGGAGAACATTGCCGAGCGCTTTTTGTCCTGCGCGCCCTTGCGGTGCATGATGTTTTTAAATTTGGAATGGCCTGCCATGGTCGCTTCATTCAGCTAGAAGGTGGATTTCATCGCGGGCCCTAGCCCAGAAGAGGCTGATGGGCAACGGGGGCCTTTAAAAGCGGCGCTTTTGCGGCTTTGTAGCGGCACCGGCTCAAAACCCGGCCCCCGTTCTGGATCAGTCGATACCCAGAGCGTTTTTGTACACTTCGAGAATCGCTTCCATTTCCTTGCGGTCGTCCGGCTTCATCTTGCGGATGCGCACGACTGCCTTCATGGCCTTGGGGTCATAGCCGGTGGCCTTGGCTTCGTTATAGACATCCTTGATGTCGTCGCTGATGCCCTTCTTTTCTTCTTCCAGACGCTCGATACGCTCGATCAGCAGGCGCAGGCGTTCGTCGGCGGCCATTTCAGCCATGGGATGGTTCTCCTTACAGATGCTAACAACGAATGATTGGCAGCGCTCCTAGGGCCAAATCGGCCCTGCGGGCAAGGCGGGGGACGGCATTTGTTCCCAGCCTTTGCGCCCATGCGCGAGTCGCGGGTGGGTGTTCAGTGCGCGCCCGCGTTTTTGGCCAGACTTTCCTTCATCCGCGCCATTTGTTCGGGCGTGGCTTCGGTTTGATAGCGGCTCTTCCATTCATCGGCGCTCATGCCGTGAATCACTTCCCTTGCGCCCGCCTTGTCCAGCGGCGCGCCCGCTTCCATGATCCAGTCGGCAAGGCAATTACGGCAGAATCCGGAAAGGCCCATAAGGTCGATATTGGCGGCATCATGGCGATGGCGCAAATGGCGCACCAGGCGGCGAAAGGCGGCGGCGGCATGGGCATCGTCCAGCTGGTCGAGCGGATCGGAGCCATCTGCGCTTGCGGAATGGATTGCATTCATATTCATCAGGGTTACGAACCTTGCTGTTCTTGGGTTTGTAGCGGCGCTTTGCCATAGCAGCGGCGAGATCCGAAAGGGAGACATCGGTGTGACTAAGCTTGATCCTCGTGGCCGTAAGGTCAAGATCCTCGCGACGCTGGGCCCAGCCAGCCGCGATCCGGAGATGATCGAAAGGCTGGTGCGCGCCGGGGCTGATGCCTTCCGCGTGAACATGAGCCATGCCGATCATACCGTGCATGCAGAAACCATCGCCAATGTGCGTGCCGTAGAAGAAAAGCTGCGCAAGCCCATCGCCATCCTGTGCGATTTGCAGGGGCCCAAGCTGCGCGTGGGCACGTTCAAGGATGGCCGCGCGGTGATCCGCCATTCGGGCCATTTCACGCTGGACCGCAATCCTGAACCCGGCGATGAAAATCGCGTTTGCCTGCCGCATCCCGAATTGTTCGGCATCCTGCAAAAGGGGCAGCGCCTGCTGATCGATGATGGCAAGCTGCGCCTGCGCGTGATTCGCGCCGACGAGAATGAAATCCTGTGCAGCGCCGAAGTGGGCGGCGTGATTTCCGACCGCAAGGGCGTGAACGTGCCCGACGCGGTGGTGCCCGTGCCCGCGCTGACCGAAAAGGACCGCCGCGATCTGGCCTTCTCGATCGAGCATGGCGCGGATTTCATCGGCTTGTCCTTTGTGCAGCGCCCCGATGACGTGGCCGAATGCCGTCGCTTGATGGGTGGCCATGGCGCGTTGATCGCCAAGATTGAAAAGCCCGCTGCGCTTGAAACGCTGGAAGGCATTATCGAGCTGTCGGACGGCATCATGGTGGCCCGCGGCGACCTTGGCGTCGAATTGCTGCCCGAAGAAGTGCCCCCGATCCAGAAGCGGATTGTGGAACTGACCCGCCGCAGCGGCAAGCCGGTGATCGTGGCCACGCAAATGCTCGAATCGATGATCGAGAGCCCCGCGCCCACCCGCGCCGAAGTGTCGGACGTGGCCAATGCCGTGTATGACGGCGCGGATGCGGTGATGCTGTCGGCCGAAACCGCCGCTGGCCAGTGGCCGGAAGAAGCGGTGACGATCATGCATCGCATCGCCACTCAGGTGGAAAAGGACGGCTATTACAAGCAGCGCGTCCATCTGGCCGAAATCAACCCCGACCAGACCACGGCAGACGCGCTGGCCAAGGCTTGCGCGGCGATTGCCGACACCGTGACGCTGACCGGCATCATCGTGTTCACCGGCAGCGGTTCGACCGCCCGCCGCGTGGCGCGTGAACGCCCCGCTGTGCCCACTCTGGTGCTGACCCCCAGCCAGAAGACGGCGCGCAAGGCGGCCCTGCTGTGGGGCGCCCATGCGGTCCACACGCGCGACATTGGCAGCTTTGAGGAAATGATCGCCAAGGGCAAGCGTATGGCCCTGCGCCATGGTTTCGGCGTGGCCGGCAGCAAGCTGGTGACGCTGGCTGGCGTTCCCTTTGGCACGCCGGGCGCCACCAATCTGCTGCATGTGGTGACGCTGAAGGGCAATGAACTGGAACTCTATCGCGCTGTGGAAGAAGACGGCAGCGACGCGGAGTAAGCCTTGCGGCGGGGGAGGGGCTTACCCTTCCCCCGCCAACAGCGCGGCATCGGCCAGCGCCTGATGACAGCGCGTCAGATCTTGCGCGCTGATACTATAGGGCGGCAGCAGATAGGCTGTATTGCCCAAGGGCCGGATCAACAGGCCCCTTTCGCGGAAAAAGGCCAAGAGGCGCGGTTGCAGCGCCGAGAGATAGCCCCCCGCCTTCACCCGATAATCCAGCGCCAGAATCGTGCCGCATTGGCGGACATTCTCGATGCCGTCCACTTGCGCCAGTATGGCGGCCCCTTCGGCCTGCCGCGCGGCCAGAGTGGCAATGGTTTCGCGCACCGGCTCCTCGCGCCAGATGGCCAGATTGGCCACCGCCGCTGCGCAGGCAATCGGGTTGGCGGTATAGGAGCTGGAGTGGTAAAAGGTCTTGGCCCTGTCCGGCGCATAATGCGAGGCATAGACCGCAGCGCTGGCCATAGTGACGGCCAGAGGCATCGAGCCGCCGGTCATGCCTTTGGCAAGGCAGAGAATGTCCGGCGCCACTCCCGCCTGTTCGCAGGCCAGCAAAGTGCCGGTGCGGCCCCAGCCAGTCATCACTTCGTCAGCGATGAACAAAATATCATGCGCGGAGCAGATCCGCGCCATTTCGGTCAGCACGGCGGGGGGGTAAAACAGCATCCCGCCCGCGCCCAGTACCAAAGGCTCGACAATAAAGGCCGCCGCATTGCCCGCAGCGCAGGCCTTGTCCAAGGCGTCATAGGTGGCCTGCTCCGCACCCGCATGGGGGAAGGGCACGGTTTCCACATCGAACAGCAGCGGGTCATAGGCGGCGTTGTAAATCCCCCGCTCGCCCACGCTCATCGTGCCGATCGTGTCGCCATGATAGGAATGCTGCATCACGATGATGCGTTGCCGGTGGCCTTGCCCAAGATTGCGCCAATGGCCCAAGGCCATTTTCAGCGCCACCTCGACGCAGGTGGAGCCGGAATCGGAGAAGAAAGCATAGGGCAGGCCGGTCAGTTCCACCAAGCCTTGCGCCAGATCTTCCGCTGGTTGATGCGTCCATCCGGCAAAGATCAGCTGATCCAGCTTGCCCGCCTGATCGCGGATGGCTTGCACGATGCGGGGGTGATTATGGCCATGGGTGGTCACCCACCAGCTGGAAATAGCGTCAACAATGCGCTGGCCATCGGCGGTGTAGAGGCTGGCTCCCTCGGCGCGTTCGACCAAGGGGATGGGTTCGCCTAGCCCATGCTGCGTAAACGGATGCCAGACGGGGGAGTTCATACCAGCCCTTCCAGATCAAACGCCTCCATCGCGGTGGCAAGGCTGGCCGGGGTCAGCGGATCAAGGCGGGGCAGGCGGCCCAGACGGCGGACCTTGCCCATGGCGCAGATGATCCGCTCGCTTTCAGCCTCGGCCTCACCTGTTTCACCGACAAAGGCCACGCCCGCGATAGCGCAACCGCGTGCGCGCAGGGCCTCGATGGTCATCAAACTATGGTTGATCGTGCCCAATTGGGTGCGGGCAGCCACCACCACCGGCAGGCCCCATGCCGCGAATTGGTCGGCATAGAGGCGGTTCTCGCTCAAAGGCACCAAGGCCCCGCCAGCCCCTTCCACCACCAAGGGGCCATCGCCTTGGGGCAGGCTCAGGCGCGCAGGGTCAATCTCCACGCCATCGATCCTGGCCGCCCAATGCGGGCTGGCGGGTGTGATCAACCGATAGGCTTCGGGATGGACCAGAGCGTTGGGCACCAGACGGGCAATCGCCTCGCTGTCGGTTTCATCCTCCAGCCCCGATTGCACCGGTTTCCAGTAACGCGCGCCCAAAGCTCCCACCAGACCGGCCGCCAGCACGGTCTTGCCAATGCCGGTGTCTGTGCCGGTAACAATGATAGATTTCATGCCAAAACCTCCCGCAAGGCATCGCCCAAGGCGTGGATTTGTTCCGGCGCGGCATTGCGCGTTATCACAATGCGCAGGCGAGATGTGCCTTCGGGCACGGTGGGCGGGCGGATGCCGCGAATGTCAAAGCCCTTGGCCTGTAGCGCGGCGGCCACCGCCATGGTGCGCTTGTCCTCGCCCAGCACCAGCGGCAGGATGGGCGATCCTCCCAAGGGGCCGAAGTGGCATTGCGCCCCCAAAGGCCCCAGCACTTGGCGCGCCAGTTCCATCCGTTCGAACAGATCGGCGCGCAGATCATCGCCCGCCTCGCTGATGCGCAGCGCTGCGCGCAGCATGGCGGCGGCAAAGGGGGCGGGCGCGGTGGAGAAGATGAAGCCGCGCGCCCGGTTGACCAGAAAATCGCGCATCACCTGCGGCCCGCAAAGCAGGGCGCCTTCCGCCCCCAGCCCCTTGCCGCCGGTGTGCAGCGTGATCAGATTTTCCCCCCGAGCGCCCAGCATGGCGGCGCAGCCGCGCCCGCCCGGCCCGAACACGCCGCTGGCATGGGCCTCATCCACCACCAGCACCGCTTCATGGCGATGGGCAATGCTGGCCAGATCGTCCAGAGGCGCGAAATCGCCATCCATGGAATAGAGCGATTCCACTGCAATCCACGGCGTGCCTTTGCCACCCGATTTCCGCCATTGGGCGATGGCATCGTCCAGCGCCTGTCCGTCATTATGGGCAAATAAACTATGCCCAGCGCGGGTGAGGCGCAGGCCTTCATGGCTGCTGGCATGGATCAGGCTGTCGGCAAAAATATGGTCCTCGCGCTGGGGCATGGTGGCCAAGAGCGCGGAATTGGCGGTAAAACCGGTGGGCAGGAACAGCGCGGCCTCGCTGCCGAAGAAGCGCGCGGCCTCGGCCTCCAGCGCCTCATGCTCTTCATGATTGCCGCGCAGCAGGCGCGATCCGCCCGAGCCGGTCGCCACGCAGCGCGCCAAGGCTTCGGCTGCGGCGGCACGCATTTCGGGGCTTGTCGCAAGGCCCAGATAGTCGTTGGAGGCAAAATCCACGCCCGCACGCGGCGCAAGGCTGCGCCACCGGCCGCGCTGTTGCAACGCGGCCAGATCCGCTTTCTGCGCGGCGAACATTTACCCCCGCGCCCCGAACAGGGCCGAGCCAACGCGAATATGGGTGGCGCCCAATTGGATCGCGGTTTCAAAATCGCCGCTCATGCCCATCGACAGGCCCTCAACGCCATTTTCATCGGCCAGCTTGTCCAGCAGGGCAAAGAATGGCGCGGCCTCGATCTCGGCCGGCGGCACGCACATCAGACCCGCCAGCGGCAGACCTGCCTCGCGAACTTGGCGCAGCAAGGCGGGCAGATCGGCAATCGCGCAGCCGCCCTTTTGCTCCTCCGCGCCAATGTTAACCTGCACGAAGACGGGGATGCGGCGGCCCAGCTTCTCCATCGCCTTGGCCAGAGCGATGACCAGACTAGGGCGGTCCACCGAATGGATCGCATCGAACAGCGCGACGGCATCCTCGGCCTTGTTCGATTGCAACTGGCCCACCAGATGCAATTGCACATCAGGATATTGCGCTTTCAACTCCGGCCATTTGGCCTGCGCTTCCTGCACGCGGTTTTCGCCAAACACACGCTGGCCTTCCTGCAACAGGGGCAGGATCGCCTCTCCGCCATAGGTTTTGGAAATGGCGATCAGCGTGATGTCCTCGGCCTTGCGGCGGGCGGGCTTGGCGGCCAGCGCCATGTGCGCGCGCAGGCGGGCGAGGGGGGAGGTGGCGGTGATCGGGTCGTTTGGCGTGGTCATGGCGCGGTGCTATAGCGGGGAGATGGCGGCAAAACACCCCCTTCCTTCGCTTTGGCTGATCAGCGACGCGCGCAATGATGCGGGGCTGGAGGCGGCTTTGGCGCGTCTGCCAAAGGCAAGCGGCTTGATCTATCGGCATTATCATCTGCCTTTGCCACAGCGCCGCGCCCGTTTTGCGGTGCTGGCGCGGGCGGCACGGGCGAAAGGGCATCGGGTCGTGTTGGCGGGTAGCATGGCGCAGGCGAGGGCCTGGGGCGCGGATGGGGCCTATGGCGCGGCGCGGGTGATCGGGCGGGGCGGCAAGGGGTTACGTCTGGCCACGGTGCATGGCCTGCGGGAAATGGCGCAAGCAGCGCGCTGCGATGCTATCCTGCTCTCGCCTGTATTCCCCACCCGCAGCCATCCCGATGGTAAGACCTTGGGTCCTTTGCGTTTTCACCTGATGGCGGCGCGGGCCTGCGTGCCGGTGATCGCACTGGGAGGCATGGACAGGGCACGCGCACGGGCTTTGCGCTGGCCGCGCTGGGCGGCGATTGATGGTTTGGTATAGCCCCTTTCCCCCAGCGCTTTGCCCCGCCATTCTTGACGAAACGCCGCCCTTCCGCGCAATAAGTGAGGGTATCAAGCCCCACATCAGCCTCTTTGAAAAGAACCAGACCCATGGCCTCCAAAGCCTATCATAGCAGCGCTTCCAACCTGCGCCTCATCCTGCGCCGCAGCGTTTTGCGCAGCGCCGAATTGCTGGGGGCGGGGGCTTTGACTCTGGCCGCGCTGGGGCTGACTTTGGCTTTGGTCTCCTATCACCAGAGCGATCCGTCCTTCTCCACCGCTGCGGCGGGGCCTGCGCTCAACTGGCTGGGGATGACGGGCGCCTTTGTGGCGGAAAGAGTGCTGTTCCTGTTTGGCCCGATTGGCGGCTTGCTGGTGCCTTTGCTCTTGGTGTTTGCGCGGCAATTGTGGCGCATTGCCGATGCCGAAGTGCATGGCGAGGATGAGGCGGTGCCGCTCCACCGCCAGCATTGGCTGCGGCCGACGGCGGTGCTGGTGCTGGGCATGGGGTTGCTGGCGACGGCTTTGTCGCTGATTCTGGGCGACCATCCCACCAGCTTTCCTGCCTCGCCGGGCGGGGTAACCGGCCTGCTGGGCGCGGCGGCGGTGCATGGGCTGGCGGGGTTGACGCCGGATCTGGTGCAGCCCTGGCTGGCGCTGGGTTGCGGGGTTTTGGCCTTTGTGGGCGGCGGCGCAGCGGTGACGCGAGTGTTTGCCATCGAATGGGGCAGCCTGCTGGCGCTGCCCTTGCGCCTGCGCCGTGCAAGGCCGGAGGAAGAGGAAGAGTTCGACCCCGAAACCGGCGAGATCCTTACCCCCCGTCCCAAGCGCGCCCCGCGTTCTATGCCCGTTGAGGAAGAGGATGCGGGCGAGGACTTACCTTTCTCCCCCGACGAGCCCGCAAGGCCTTCGCGCCGCGCGCCTGAAATCAGCGAATCCATCCGCGCGGCCAAGCCTGCCGAACTGGCCACTCTGGCCAAGCAGGGCGACTTCTTTGACGCCTGCGAATTGCCCAGCCTTGACCTGCTGGCCGAACCGCCCGCCAATTCGGCGGTGAAGGTGGACAAGCTGGCGCTGGAGCGCAACGCCAAGCTGCTGGAAACCGTGCTGGAAGATTTCAACGTCAAGGGCGAGATTACCGGCGTGCGCACCGGCCCTGTGGTCACCAGCTATGAACTGGAGCCCGCGCCCGGCATCAAGGCAAGCCGTGTGGTGGGGCTGGCCGATGACATCGCCCGCAATATGAGCGCGATTTCCGCCCGCGTTTCGCCCATTCCGGGCCGGACCGTGATGGCGATCGAATTGCCCAATGCCGACCGTCAGATGGTGTCCTTCAAGGAAATGATCGCCAGCGAGGCTTTCGTCGGGGCCAAGGGCCTGCTGCCAATGATTCTGGGCAAGAATATCGCGGGCGAGCCGGTGGTGACCGACCTTGCCACCATGCCCCACCTGCTGGTGGCGGGGACCACCGGTTCGGGTAAATCGGTGGGGCTCAATTGCATCCTGCTGTCCTTGCTCTATCGCCTGACGCCGCAGCAATGCCGGATGATTCTGGTCGATCCCAAAGTGCTGGAATTGAAATCCTACGAGGATATTCCGCATCTGCTCTCTCCGGTCGTGACCGAGCCTGCCAAGGCGGTGCGCGCGCTGAAATGGGCGGTGGAGGAAATGGAGCGCCGTTATCGCCAGATGAGCGAGATCAACGTGCGCAACATTGTGAACTTCAACGAAAAGGTGAAGAGCAACGCTGCCAAGGGCAAGCCTTTGGGCCGCCGCATCTCGATCGGTTTTGACCCCGACACGGGCGAGGAATTGTTCGAGGACAAGCAGCTCGATTATCAGGTTCTGCCGCTGATCGTGGTGATCGTCGACGAGCTGGCCGATTTGATGGTGACGGTGGGCAAGGAGATCGAAGTGCTGATCCAGCGTCTGGCGCAGAAATCGCGTGCGGCGGGGATCCACCTGATCATGGCCACGCAGCGCCCCTCGGTCGACGTGATCACCGGCGTGATCAAGGCCAACCTGCCCACCCGCATTTCCTTTGCCGTGACGAGCCGCATCGACAGCCGCACCATTCTGGGCGAGCAGGGGGCCGAGCAATTGCTGGGCAAGGGCGACATGCTCTACAAGCCCTCATCCGGCCCGATCCTGCGCGTTCACGGGCCTTTCGTCAGCGACGAGGAAGTGGAAGCCGTGGCCGACCATTGGCGCGCGCAGGGCAAGCCCGCCTATGTCGATTCCGTCACCGAGGAGCCCGAAGAGGGCAGTTTCGGCTTTGACGATCTGGAAGCCACCGCCAGCGACAATCCCGAAGAGCGCAAATATCTGCAGGCCTGCCACATTGTGTTTGAAAGCCAGAAGGCCTCGACCAGCTGGCTGCAACGCCAGATGGGCGTGGGCTACAACACGGCGGCCAAATGGATCGAGCGGATGGAGAACGATGGCCTTGTCGGCCCCGCCAACCATGTCGGCCGCCGCGAGGTCTATCGGGACAAGGATGGCAGCCCGCTTTGAGCCTTGCATTAACGGTTTATCCTCTTGCTGCATCTGCGAAAGGGGGTGAACCGTTGTGCAGGCGCGATGACTTGCCGCCTCCGCACATTCCCTGATGTGATTTTGCCCCCTATACCATGGCTAACGAACAGCGGTTCGCCATAGGGGTTGTTAAATGTTCAAGGGTTTCCGTTCTTTGCTGGCCATGGTTGCTTGCGCAACGCTGACCGTGCTGGCGGTGCCCGCAGCAGCCCATACCCAATGCGCTCCCTATGCCCGCGCAGTTTCCGGCATTGCCCTGCATGGCGCCGCCGCTGGCTGGTGGGGTGAGGCTGAAGGCCGTTATGAACGCGGCCAAGCCCCCAAGGAAGGCGCTGTGCTGGCTTTCCGCGCTACCCGTTCGATGCGTTCGGGCCATGTCGCCACCGTGGCCAAGGTGATGGACGAGCGCCATGTGCTGCTCAACCACGCCAATTGGTCGCGCCCTGGCATGATCGAGCGCAGCGCCATGGCCGAAGACATCTCGCCCAATGGTGACTGGACGCAGGTTCGCGTTTATTACGCCCCGATCCATGGTCTGGGCCTGCGCGCCTCGCCCGCCTTTGGCTTCATCTATGCCAAGGGCACTGCTGTGGCACAGGTTTCGCGCCGCAACGCCCGCGCATGAGCATAACGCTCATCACTTTGCTCAAACGCCGCGAGGGCATGAGCAAGGATGAGTTTATCGACTATTACGAAACCCGCCACGCCCGCATCGGAGAACAGGTGTTGGCAGGCTACGCCACCCGCTATGAGCGGCGCTTTCTGATCCCGACCGATGGCACAGATTCGATCCATGATCCCGATGTGGTGATGGAGATCGACTTTCCGGATCAGGCAACCATGGATGCCTGTTTTGCCGCCCTGTCCGCGCCCGACATTCTGGCGATGATCGTGGCCGATGAAGAGCAATTGTTCGACCGCAGCCGCAATCGCACCTTCACCGTGGATCGGCGTTCTTCAAAGCTTTAGCCCTGCGAACCGGCCCAACCGCCATCGGGTGCAAAAGGCGCGGCGATCTCTGGCGAAACCCGTGTCAGGCGCAAGCTGTCCTTATCCAGCATCGCCCATGTGCTGCGCGCTGACACAATCACCTTGCCGCCTGCATTGCGGAAATCGATCCGCCGGTCGAACCGCGCGCCTGTTGGCCCTTCGGGGATGAAGGTTTCGGCGGTGACGCTCTCGCCCTTGCCTATATTGCCGCGATAGTCGATCTCGTGCCGCGTCACGACCCAGACATAGGCAGCGCGGTGTTCGGGCCTTGCATCGGCCTCCCAATGGGCGACCGAGATCGCCTCCATCCATTGCACCCAGACCGCGTTGTTCACATGGCCCATGATGTCGATATGGTCGCCTGTGGCGGTGAAGGTCTGGGTGTAGCGGTTGGGCATGGGGTCTTTGCCTCCGGCGGGCCAAGGGCGGGGGCCCTTGGCGATCCCTTTATGGTGTGGTGCCAGGCTTGCAAGAAATGCGCTATTCCGCGAAGCGGTACAAAAGCCTGCGGCGCGGCGGCGTAGCGCTGGTTTCAACCTTATGGCGCATCCCTTATTGGGATTGTTAAGGGCCCCCGCCCTTAACCCGCCGGAGGCACCTTAAACGGGCAGAGATCTCACCCCACCGCAACCCCCAACTGCCACAGAATAAACGCAAACTCCTCCGCCGTTTCGGTCAGGCTTTCAAACCGCCCCGACTTGCCGCCATGGCCTGCGCCCATATTGGTTTTCAGGATCAGTTCATTGCTGTCGGTTTTCAACTCGCGCAGCTTGGCCACCCATTTGGCAGGCTCCCAATAGGTCACGCGCGGGTCGTTCAACCCCGCCGTCACCATCAGCGGCGGGTAATCCTGCGCCCGCACCTGATCATAGGGCGAGTAGGACAGGATCAGCTCGAAGGCTTGCCTGTCCTCGATCGGATTGCCCCATTCGGGCCATTCGCCCGGCGTTAGCGGCAGGCTTTCGTCCAGCATGGTGTTGAGCACATCGACAAAGGGCACATGCGCCACCACCGCGCCCCACAGGTCGGGGTCGGAATTGATCACCGCGCCCATCAACTCGCCACCGGCCGATCCGCCTGAAATGCTGATCTTGCCCGCCTGTGTAAAGCCGCGTTCCACAAGGCCGCGCGCGACATCGACGAAATCGTTGAACGTATTGGTCCGTTGCTCGCGCTTGCCCGCCTTGTACCATGCGCGGCCAAGATCATCCCCGCCGCGAATATGGGCGATGGCATAAGCAAAGCCGCGATCGACCAGCGACAGGCGCGTGGTGGAGAAACCGGGCGTCATGGCAATGCCGTAGGCACCATAGCCATAGAGATGGAGCGGTCCAGCAGCCGCCCGATCCTTGCGGTAAACAATGCTGACCGGCACCAAAGTGCCATCGCGCGCGGTAATCTCCAGCCTTTGCGTTTCATACAGGCTGGCGTCATAGCCACTGGGGATTTCCTGAACCTTCAACAGGGTCAATTCCCGCGTGGCCACGTCATAATCAAACACGCTGGCGGGGCTGACCATGCTTTCATAGCTGACCCGCAACTGGCTGACCGCCCATTCGGGATTGTCGGCAAGGCCTGCCTCATAGCTGGCCTCGGGGAAAGTGATCGGCTCGATCCGCGCAGGATCATCGTAATAGCGCACCTCGATCCGGTCCAAGCCCCGCACGCGGCCTTCGACCACATAGAAATCGCGGAACAGGTCAAAGCCCGTGAGGTAAAACTCGTCGCTGCCCTCGATCAGCGTGGTCCACTGGTCAGGCGCAGTCAAAGGCGCGGTGGCGAGGCGGAAATTTTCATGCGTGTCATTGGCGTGGATATAGAGCAGGCCATCGCGCTCATCCACGTCATATTCCACCCCTTCCTCGCGCTCGCGCACCAGCAAAGGCGGGGCCAAGGGATCGGCGGCGGGGATCAGGCGCAATTCGGATGTTTCATGGTCGCTGGTGGAGATGATCAGCCATTGTTCGTTGGCCGACATGGAACATCCCACGCGAAAGCCCTCGTCATCCTCGTGGAACAGTTCGACGTCCTGTTCCACACTCTGCCCCAGCCAGTGCAGGCGGGCATTGTCGGTGCGCCAGTTTTCATTGGCAAGGCTGTAAACCAGCCCCTTGTCCCCCGCGACCCAGACCAAGGATGACAGAGTGCCCTCGATCACATCGGGCAATTCCTCGCCGGTGGCGATCACTTTTACCCGCGCGGTAAAGCGTTCCGAACCATTGTCATCCACGCTCCACGCCAGCAGGCGGCCATCGGCGGAGACCGAGATAGCGCCAAGGCGGAAATATTCCTTGCCCGCCGCCAGCGCCACTTCGTCAAGGATCAACTCGTCCGGCCCGCCAGCCACAGGGCGGCGCCACCACTTCTTATATTCCGCGCCCTCTTCAAATTCGATCCAGTAGAGATGGTCGCCATCCTTCTGGGGCACGCTTTTGTCCGCTTCCTTGATGCGGGCGCGCATTTCCTTGAACAACAGGTCGATCGTGTCCTTTTGCCCCGCCATCCGGCTTTCAAACCAGCGGTTTTCTGCCTCCAGATGGGCCAGCACCGCTTTATCATCCACTTGCGGATAATTGGCATCGCGCAGCCATGCGTAATCATCCTCTACGGTGATGCCGTGACGGGTGAAGCTATGGGGCTGCTTTGCGGCAAGCGGGGGCTGCTGGCTGGAAATGGTCATGCAATCCATCTATGGTGCGCGGCCCGCCCCTGCAAGCCAGCATGGGGGCCTAGTTTCAGGAAATGCGCCCATGTCGAAAGCAATTTTTGCCGCCCGCCTTGCCGATCTGCGCGGGGCACTGGCGCGGCAGGGGCTGGATGGCTTTGTCATCCCCATTTCCGATGAACATATGAGCGAATATGTCGGCGCCTATGCCCAGCGTCTGGAATGGCTGACCGGCTTTGGCGGATCGGCGGGAACAGCGGTGGTGATGGCCGATAGGGCCGCGATCTTTGTCGATGGCCGCTATACGTTGCAGGTGCGCGATCAGGTGGATGGCGCGCTGTATGAATATCACAATGTCCCCGCCACCAGCGCGGCGGCTTGGGTAGCTGAACAGGCGGGTGAGGGCACGCGGATCGGCTATGACGCATGGCTGCATGGCCGTCCCTGGGCGCAGGGGCTGGAGCGGCGCTTGGCGGCCAAGGGCGCGGCTTTGCTGGCGGTGGAGAGCAACCCTGTCGATGCCGTCTGGACCGACCGCCCCGCGCCTTCGCTGGCCGTTGCCTTCCCCCATCCGCTGGAACTGGCAGGGCAGGGCAGCGAGGCCAAAAGGCAGGCTGTGGCGCAATGGCTGGCGGATAAAGGCGCGGATGCGGCGGTGATTTCGGCGCTCGATAGCGTGGCATGGCTGCTGAACCTGCGGGGGCAAGATGTGTCGCGCACACCGGTGGCGCTGTCTTTCGTCATCGCCCATGCCGATGGCACTGCTGACCTGTTTATCGCGCCGGAGAAGGTAACGCCGCAGCTGCGCGCCCATCTGGGCAATGCGGTGCGGATCGAGGATCGCGCGTCCTTCGTGCCTGCCTTGCAAGCTCTGGCGGGCAAATGCGTGGCGGTGGACCCCGAACGGGCGGTGTCGGCCATCTTCGCCGCGCTGGAGGGCGCGAAGATCATCGAGGCGCTGGACCCTTGCGTGCTGCCCAAAGCGATCAAGAACCCCACCGAACAGGCTGGCCACCGCGCCGCCCAAGCCCGCGATGGCGCAGCGGTTAGCCGTTTCCTGCACTGGCTCTCGCAGGAAGCGCCAAAGGGCGGCGTGACGGAAATCAGCGCCGCCGAAGCCCTGCACCAGTTCCGCCGCGAATGTGGTGATTTGCGCGACCTGTCCTTTGATACGATCAGCGGGGCAGGGCCGAACGGCGCCATCGTGCATTACCGTGTCAGTGAGGAAACCAACCGCGCCCTCGTGCCTGCCAGCGTCTATCTGGTCGATTCGGGCGGGCAATATCCTGATGGCACCACCGATATTACCCGCACGGTATGGATTGCGGGTGCGGAACCGGATGCCGAGGTGAAAGACCGCTTCACCCGCGTGCTCAAAGGCCATATCGCGCTGGCCAGCGCCATTTTCCCTGAAGGTACCGCAGGCAGTCAATTGGACACGCTGGCGCGGCAATATCTCT
Source organism: Novosphingobium umbonatum (assembly GCF_004005905.1). Classification (GTDB taxonomy): domain Bacteria; phylum Pseudomonadota; class Alphaproteobacteria; order Sphingomonadales; family Sphingomonadaceae; genus Novosphingobium; species Novosphingobium umbonatum. The sequence goes on along the minus strand of NZ_SACO01000006.1, from coordinate 30,632 downwards.
GGGCGGCGGGCGTCGATTATGCCCATGGCACCGGCCATGGTGTGGGCAGCTTCCTGTCGGTGCATGAAGGGCCACAACGCATCGCCAAATCCAGCGGCGGTCAGGCAGGCACGGGGCAGGAATTGCAGGCGGGTATGATCCTGTCCAACGAGCCGGGCTATTACAAGACCGGCGCTTTTGGCATCCGCATCGAAAATCTGGTGCTGGTGGAGGAGCGGCAGATTGCAGGCGCGGAAGGCTGCTATTTCGGTTTTGAAACGCTGACCCATGTGCCGATTGGCCGCGATCTGGTCGATGTTTCGTTGTTGAGCGAAACGGAAAAGCAATGGTGGAACGCCTATCACGCGCAGGTTCTGGCGATCATCGGCCCGCAATTGTCGGGTGATGCGCTGGCCTGGCTGGAGGCGGAATGTGCGGCGCTGGACTAACCCTCTCACGCGACAATTGGCGACAAAAAAGCCGGTCGTCGGCATAATCGCGCGACAGAGCCGGTCTAGATAGGATGACGAAAGCCGCCATGCTGCCGGAAGCCCCCTCCCTCCCCAACGACCGGCCGTGGCGGTTTTCATCCCCTGTTGCCCCTGATGGCGCGCCCCTTGGCGCCACGGGGAAGAGAGTTTGAGGATCGCCCTGATGAAACATTGGACCTATCTGAGCCTGAGCGCCGCCGCCGTGATGCTGGGCAGCTCGGCCATGGCTGCCACTGCCCCCGCCCCCGCCGCGAAGCCCAAGGCGCCCGCCGCCGCGCCCCAGCCTCCGCGCGGGCCGGAGATGACCATCACCCGCGCCCAGGCACAGGCCCGCGCCGAAGAGATGTTCGCCCGCATGGATGTGAACAAGGATGGCAAGCTGGACGCGGCCGACCGTGATGCCCGTTTCGGCAAGCGTTTCGACACGATGGACGCGAACAAGGACGGCCAGATCAGCCGCGAGGAATTCCTTGCTGCGCATAAGCGTCCCGAAGGCCCTCGCCCTGAGGGCGCTCCGCAGGCTGGCCCCGCCGATGCGCCGAATGGCCCTCCCCCGCCGCCGCCTGCTGGTGAACAAGGCCCGCCGCCTCCGCCGATGGATGGCATGGGGCCGCACATGAAGGGGCCGCACAAGATGGGCCGTCACGGCATGGGTCCTATGGGCGGCATGATGATGATGGATCTGCTGCAACAGGCCGATCCCCAGCATAAGGGCAGCGTGACAAAGGAAGCCTTTGTTGCCGCCGCTCTGAAGCGTTTCGATACGGCCGATACCAACCATGATGGCAAGGTGACGCCCGAAGAACGTCGCGCCGCCTTTGCCCAATTCGCGCCCAAGGGGCCGCGTGGTGGCTGGCGTCATGGGCCCCAGCACGGGCCGGACCATGGTCCCGATGATCGTGGCCCCGATCATGGCCCCCGTCATCATGGCCCCCAACATGGCATGGGCGGCGACATGCCCCCGCCTCCTCCCCCTCCTGCTCAGTAAAGACTGGTCTTGTGGCGACAATAGAGACTCCTTCCAGCCCCACCCGCCTGCTGCTGGTGGATGACGAGCCTGATCTGCGCGAACCTTTGGCCTCCTATCTGGAGCGTCAGGGCTTTGCGGTGAAACAGGCCGCCAGCGCAGCCCAAGCCCGCGCCATGATTGCCGAGGAAGTGCCCGAACTGGTGCTGCTCGACATTATGATGCCCGGTGAGGATGGCCTGTCTCTGTGTCGCCACCTGACCGAGGCCAAGGCGATTCCCACCATTTTCCTGACCGCGCGTGGCGAGGCTACCGACCGCATTGTCGGGCTGGAGATCGGTGCGGATGATTATGTGGTCAAGCCATTTGAACCGCGCGAACTGGTCGCGCGCATCCGCTCTGTCCTGCGCCGCAGCAGCCGCGCTGCGGTCGCGGCGCAGGAAAGCGTGGAGGAAGATTTCCTGTTCGAAGGCTGGCGGCTCGACCCGCTCAAGCGCCGCTTGATTGCCGGCGATGGCGCGGTGGTGGCCATTTCCTCGGTGGAATTCCGGCTGTTGCTGGCCTTTCTGGAACATCCCCGCCAAGTGCTGGACCGTGATCGCCTGCTCGATATGGTGCAGGGGCGCGAGGCGCATCTGTTTGACCGCGCGGTGGACAATCAGGTCAGCCGCTTGCGCCGCAAGATCGAGGTGGACAGCCGTAATCCGCAATTGATCCAGACCGTATGGGGCGGCGGCTATATGCTGGCCGCGGATGTGCGCCGCGTGCCGGCCGGTGGCGCCTGATGCGGGATCGTTTCAACCGTCTGATGCCCAAAAGCCTGACGGGTCAGGTGTTGATGGCTCTGGCCTTGGCGCTGCTGCTGGCGCAGGGGATCAGCGCTGCCTTGCTGTATCAGGCCAAGGACAAATATCGCGAAGAGCAATTGATCCACGAATTGGCCTTGAAGGCGACCATCGCCCTGCGCCATCGTGATGAGCCGCCGCCGATGATGGAAGGGCCGATGCGGCAAGGCCCTGATCTGGGCGAAGGTCCGCGCGGGCCGCGCCCTGAAATGGTGGCCGGTTTCCAAACCCTGCCCGTGGACCAGCCCTGCGATGAATATACCCATCGCCTGACCCAGATTCTGGCCGGACAGGATATTGGTGCGGCGCGGGTTCTGGTGGTGGAGCGTCCGATTGCCGCCGATCCCTTGTGGAACCATCGCATTGCCAAGCGTTACGGCGTGATGGGCAACCATGGCCCGCCGCGCCCGACCTCGGTGCTGGTAGGCGCGGTGCAGATGACCGCCGGTGGCCCATGGCTGGTGGTGCGGACCAGCGTGCCGCCCAATGATCCATGGTTGCTGGTGACGCTGATCCTGCAAACTCTGCTGATCTATGCAGTGTTGGTGGGGACGATGGCGCTGATCCTGCGGCGGATCGCGCGGCCCTTGGCGGCTTTGACGCATCGCGTCGATCATTTTGCCCAGACCCGTGAGGCCAAGGGGCAGATCACGCCCGAAGGCCCCGAAGACGTGCGCCGTCTGATCGTGGCGCATAATGCGCTGGAAGAGCGCATCACCGCGCTGATCAATGAAAAGGACGTGATGCTGGGCGCGATTGGCCATGATCTCAAAACGCCTCTGGCCGCCCTGCGGGTGCGGATCGAATGCGTCGATGATGACGCCGAGCGTGACAAGATGGCCAAGACCATCGAGGATATTGTCCGCTCGCTGGACGATATTCTCTCGCTGGCCCGCGTGGGTCGCCCCAGCGATCCGGTGGAGCCGACCGAACTATCCGCGCTGGTGGCCTCTATCGTCGAGGAATATGAGGATATGGGCGATGATGTGGTGCTCGACCATTTGCCGCGTCTGGTCATGCCTTCGCGCGCCACATGGTTGCGGCGGGCCTTGCGCAATTTGATCGGCAATGCCTTGCGCTATAGCGGCAGCGCGGCGGTGACGATGGAGCGCGTGGCCGAAGAAGGGCGCGATTGGGCGGTGATCTGTGTCAGCGATTGCGGCAAGGGCATCCCCGATGGCGATATCGAGCGCATGTTCCAGCCTTTCACGCGGGGCGAGCCTTCGCGTAATATGGCAACCGGTGGGGCGGGCTTGGGCCTGACTCTGGCCCGCGCCATTGCCGAACAGCATGGTGGCAGGCTGGTGCTGGCCAATCGTATGGAGCATGGCGCGGTGGGCGGGCTGGACGCGACGCTCTGGCTGCCGCTGTCTGCTTGAAAAGAAGGGGCGGTTTTTGACGCCGCCCCTTGTTCCTCACTTCAGCTTGGCGATTTGCGCCGAGGCTTCCGCGCTGCGGGCGTCCTTCAACTTGCCGCAGCTACGCACCCGCTCGATGGTGCGTTCCAGTTCCAGCGCGCCGGTCTTGCCCGCCAGCTTGGGGGCAAAATCCTTGGCAATCGCATCGGCCTTTTCCACCGAGCAATAGCCCGCAAACACCTGCGGCAGGCGCGAGGCGAGGAAGATGCCGCCGCTGCCGCCCAGCAATTCGTCCAGATGGCTGCGGATCCAGTCATAGCCCATGTCGCGGGTCTTGCGGTTGCTGGCCACGCCTGCGACCAGTTGCAGCCTTTCGGACAGACGCAGGCGCTTGTCCTTGGCATCGGACAGGATCCACGTTGCCACATCCTCCTTGCCGCTCGACGCGATCACGCCCAGCAGCGAGGGGCGCAGCAGCGGGTCTTGCGAGGCGATGGCGCGTTCGAACAGGGTCTTGGCCGCGGTCAGCGAACCGCCGCCGGTCTTGCCCTGTGCGTCCAGCCATGTCGAGAAACCCGAACGATACCAACTGGCGTCCAAAGCCTCCTGCTTGCCATCCAGCCAGCTTTGTGCCGCCGCCGCCAGCTTGGCGCGCAGGGCGGGGTCGCGGGCGTCATTGACCAGCTTGCCCACCAATTGCGCGCGGCGTTGCGACACTTCCGCCGCTTCGCCAGCATAGGCGCCCTTGGCCGGATTGAAGCCTGCCTTGGCCAGCAGCGGGCCATAGAGCTTGCCCACAAAGGCGCGATAGGCACCTTCCGCCTTGGCATCCAGCATGCCCCAGCCTTCCAGCGCGGCCAGACCGTCTCCGGCGGCATCGCTGGCATAGGAATCGGGATTGGCCACCATCACGCGGGCCAATTGCGCCAATTGCGCGGCGCTGGCGCGGCCCGCCATAAAGCTGGCGCGCAGACTGTCAGCCAGCGCCAGACCTTCCCCGCCCGACAGGCTGGCTGAGGAAGCGATCAGCGCATCCCAATCTGCCTTGGGCAGTTCGAAACGGTAATAGCCGGTGCCGCCCGCATTGGGCATCAGCGGGCCTTTGCCCTTGACGGTGATCTTGGTCGACACCGTGTCGAGCAATTGGCACGAGCGCTCCGCCCCCATGCGCAGGCATAGCGGAACGCCCCATTTCTGTTCCGGCGCGGTCGTGCCGAAACGGGCATAACGGCTTTGCGTGGCGGTGTAGCTGCCATCGGTGTTCTTGGTGAAGCTGACCAAGGGCAAGCCCTGCTGGTCGGTAAAGCTCTGCATCGCGGGCAGGATGCGCGGATCGCCCGAGACTTGTGCCATGGCGCCAAAGAATTCGGCGCTGGTGGCATTGCCGTAACGATGGGCCGCCATATAGGCGCGCACGCCTGCCTTGAATTTTTCATCGCCCATAAAGGCGGCGATCATCGCCACCACATGGCCGCCCTTGCCATAGGTGATCGTGTCAAAGGCGGCGTCGATCTGGGCATTGGTGGTGATCGGTTGATGGATCGGGCGACCGGCCAGCAGCGAGTCGGTGTTCATCGCGCCAAAGCCTTCCTCCAGCGCGCCCTTGCCAATGTTGAGATCGGGCCGCCATGCATTGCCGATGCGATAGCCCATCCAGTTGGCAAAGCTTTCGTTCAGCCAGATATCGTCCCACCATGCCGGCGTTACCAGATCGCCAAACCATTGATGCGCCAGTTCATGGCCCACCACCATGCCAAAGGCGCGCTTCTGGCCGGTGCTGGCCTTGTCATCCAATACCAGCAGATTGTCCTGATAGAGATCCGCGCCTGCATTCTCCATCGCGCCGGGCATGATCGGGGCGGTAATCTGGTCCAGCTTGGGATAGGGGAAGGCTTGCCCGAAATAATCCTCCAGATGGGCGACAATCGCCTTGGAATTTTCCAGCGCGAAGGCGAGCTTGTCCTTGTTCTGCCGGGTGGAGATGATGCGCAGGGGCAGCGGGGTGGCGCGCTGGGGCGTGGGGGGCACCACGCTTTCCACCACGGCGAAATTACCGACCATCATTGCCAGCAAATAGGTGGGCAAGGGCGCGGTGGGGGCAAAGCGGTGGATGCTCATCCCGCCTTCTTCACGCGTTTCGATTTCCGGCGCGTTGGAAACGGCGGTCAGCCCCTTGGGCGTGCGCAGGGTAACGGTGAAGGGCTGCTTATAGCCGGGCTGGTCAAAGGAGGGGAAAGCGGCGCGGGCGTCGATCGATTCAAACTGGCTCCAGCTATACCATGCATCGCCCACTTTCACGCGGAACAGACCGGCGGGGCCATCGGAGAAAGCTGCATCATAATCAAAGGCGAAAGTGGCCACGCCTGCGGGCAGCGCCTCGGCAAAGGTTAGAAGTGCTACGCCGGTTTCGTCCACCTGACTCCAAGTGGCAGGATAGGTTTTGCCGCCGATGGTGGCGCTGGCCTTGGCCACTTTCAGATCGCGGCCATGGAGATAGATGAAACGGCTGGATTCTTTTACCGTGGCGTCAATTTCCACATGGCCGGAAAAACGCTCCTGCGCAGGGTCCAAAGTCAGGTCCAGACGATAGGCCGCAGGGCGCACCGCATCGGCCAGCTTGCCCAAAGGCGCAGGCGGCGGGGTTTCCACCACAGCGGGGGCAGGGGCGGGCGGGGGCGGCGCCTTGGCATCGGCTTTAACAGGGCGCGCGGCCAGAGCGGGCTGGCTCATGGCGGCGCAGGCGAGCAGGCTGCTGCTCAACAGGGCGCGGTAAAACAGGCGGTTGCGCATCAAGACTCTCCGGCGGAAGGCGGCGTTGGCCTTTGGTTTACGGGGCATAGGCTGGCGCTTTTTCAAGCGGTGCAGCGTTGCGATGGCGCGCAACTTAATTACCGTTTTGCGCAAAATCCATCCGCTTTTTGCGCGAGGCTTCCCCCTTGCCCCACAGGCCTTTTGCATGATCGTGTAAGGCGGGCTATGCAGCGGCGACTATGGCTGAATTAACCCTTCCCACCGGCGATCTGCGCTGCGCACCCTTTGTGTTGCTGGATGATGCCCGCGTGGAAGGTTCGGGACAAAAGGCGCGGCTCTATCGGGAACCGGCCCATGTGGTGGTGGCGCGCAGGCCGCAGGAGGTTGCCCCCGCGCTGGAACGGATGGAGGCGCTGCTGGCGCAGGGCTATGCGCTAGCGGGCCATCTGGCCTATGAGGCGGGTCTGGTGCTGGAGCCGAAACTGGCGCATCTGGCGGCGGGGCGTTGCGGGGCGGATGGGCCCTTGATCTGGATGGGGGCCTTTGACGGCTGGCAGGATCTGACGGCGGAGCAGGTATCGGCCTTTCTGGCCATGCAGGCCAGCCATAACCGCCCTGCCCGCATCGGGCCGATGCTGCCCGCCATCGGGCCGGGGGCCTATGCGCAGGCCTTTGACCATGTGGCCGAAGCGATCCGCGCAGGCGACATTTATCAGGCCAATTTCACCTTTCCGCTGGAAGGGCCGTGGAGCGGCGATCCGCTGGCGCTTTATGCCCAATTGCGCAAGGCGGGCGGGGGCGCGCATGGCGGGGTGGTCTATGATGGCTCGCATTATCTGCTCAGCCTCTCGCCCGAATTGTTCTTTGACGCCGAGCAGGGGGCTTTGCGCGCCAAGCCGATGAAGGGCACCCGCCCACGTGGCGCCACGCCGGAACAGGATGAGGCGCAAGTCCGCGATCTGGTGGAAAGCGTCAAGGATCGTGCCGAAAATCTGATGATCCTTGATCTGATGCGCAATGACATCAGCCGCGTGGCACAAGCGGGCAGCGTGCGGGTAGAGGATGCTTTTGCGGTGGAGTCCTATCCCACCGTGCATCAGATGGTCTCCACCGTGCGCGCGCAATTGGGCGATGGGCTGGGGGTGGTCGATGTGCTGCGCGCCCTGTTCCCCTGTGGATCGGTGACCGGCGCGCCCAAGATCCGCGCGATGGAATTGATCCACGCCCATGAGCGTGACCCGCGCGGGGCCTATTGCGGGGCGATTGGCCATATCGATCCGCCAAAACTACGTGTTGATCCCACCAATACGCAGACAAATGCGTCTGGCGCGGCGTCGTTCAATGTGGCAATCCGAAGCCTACGTCTGACTTTGGGCGAAGGGGGCGCTGGCACAGCTGTGTTAGGGGTTGGTTCAGCAGTGGTGGCGGATTCGCTGGCTTTGCCGGAATGGCGCGAATGCCTTGTTAAAGGGGGTTTCGTGCATCAACCGGCGCCGGATAGAACGATTGCGCAATTCGATCTGATAGAAACCATGGGATTCCATCCCGATCTGGGCATTCCCTTGCTGGAATTGCATCTGGAACGGATGAAGGCCAGCGCGGCCGAACTGGGTTTCAGTTTTGACCGCCATGCCGCGCGCAACGCCATTCAGGCGATTTGTTTCGAGGCGGATCAGCCCTCGCGCCTGCGCTTGGTTTTGGCGCGCAGCGGGGCGACGGGGGTGGAACTGCAACCCGCGCCCGCGCCGATGGATGCCGATGCGCCAGTGCCTTGCGCGGTGCTGCCCTTGCCGGTGGACGAGGGCGATTGGCGCCTCCAGCACAAAACCTCCGACCGCTGGTTCTATCAGGCCGGATTGAAGGCGGGGCAGGCGGCGGGCGCGAAGGAAAGCCTGTTCCTGCGCGATGATGGCCTGTTGACCGAAGGCTGCTTCACCTCGATCTTTGTTGAACGCGATGGCCTTTTGTTGACCCCGCCTGCCTCGCTGGGCCTGTTGCCCGGTGTACTTCGCCAATCCCTGTTGGCCGAAGGGCGCGCGCGGGAGGCAGAGCTGCGGCTGGAGGATTTGGCCGATGGATTCTTCATCGGCAATGCGCTGCGTGGATTGATGAAGGCGCGCCTGCTGGGCTGAATCGCCGTCTCGCACTTTGACGCAGGCGCCAACTGGCTCTATCGCCCCTGCCATGAGCAATTCGATCTCTTCCGCGCTGGCTCGCATCCAGCCCTCGCGCACCAATGCCATGACCGACCGCGCCATCGCCCTGCGTGATGAAGGGCGCGATATTATCAGCCTTTCGGTGGGTGAGCCCGACTTTCCCACCCCGCCCCATGTGGTGGAGGCCATGGTGCGCGCGCTGGCCGAGGGCGATACGCGCTATACCGCTGTGGCGGGCACGGCGGCCCTGCGGCGGGCAAGCGCGCTGCATTTCGAGCGCGATCTGGGGCTGAAGGTGGATCCCGCGCAGGTGCTGGTGTCCTCGGGCGGGAAACAGTCGATCTTTCTGGCACTACTGGCCACGCTGAATGCGGGCGATGATGTGTTGATCCCCGCGCCATGGTGGGTGTCCTATCCGGAAATCGTGCGCTTTGCCGGTGCCAATGTGGTGCCGATTGCGACGGATGCCCAAGGCGGTTTCCGCATCACGCCCGATCAACTGGCCGCCGCGATCACCCCGCAAACCCGCTGGCTGCTGCTCAATTCGCCGGGCAATCCCACCGGCGCCACCTATAGCGCGCAGGATTTGCAGGCCTTGGGCGAGGTGCTGCGCGCTCATCCGCAGGTCTTGGTGCTGAGCGATGATATTTACGCGCCTTTGCGTTACAGCGCTGGAGCCCATGCCACGTTGGCGGTGGAATGCCCCGATCTGGCCGATCGCGTGTTGACCGTGTCGGGCGTATCCAAAAGCCATGCGATGACCGGATTGCGGATCGGTGTGGCGGCGGGGCCAGCCTGGCTGATCGGCGCGATGGGGCGCTTGCAGAGCCATGTGTCGGGCAATGCTTCCTCCATCTCGCAGGCGGGCGCGGTTGCCGCTTTTGAAGGGCCGCAGGCGTTTCTGCTCGATTGGCGCGACCGTTTCCGCGCGCGGCGTGACCTTTGCGTGGGCCGGATCAACGCCATCCCCGGCCTGTTTACCCCCACGCCCGATGGGGCCTTTTACTGCATGATCGACGCCGCGCCCTTGATGGAGCGGTTTGGCGATGATGAGGCTTTGGCGATGCATTTGCTGGAGAATGGGGTGGCGATTGTCGCCGCTTCGGCCTTTGGCGGCCAGCATTGCGGTTTTTCCGGTTTCCGCATCAGTTTTGCCGCCGACGAGGCGCGACTGGTGGAAGCCATTTCCCGAATTGAGAAGGCGTTACACGATGGAGCTTGAAATCCTGTTTGAAGATGGCGAGGCTCTGATCATCAACAAGCCCGCAGGCCTGCCTTTGGACCAGCCCCGCGCGGGCGGGCGCAGTCTGGAAGACCATCTCGAAACGCTGACTCTGGGTTTCCAGCGCCAGCCCGCGCCGGTCCACCGGCTTGACCGCGACACGTCGGGCTGTCTGCTGCTGGCGCGCAACCCCAAGGCGTTGAAGCGTTTTTCCGCCGCTTTTGAAGCCCGCGCCGTGGCCAAACGCTATCTGGGCGTGGTCAATGGCGTGGTCGAGGGTGAAGAGGGCACGATTGGCCTGTCTTTGTCCAAGATTTCCTCGGCCGCCGATGGCTGGCGGATGATCGCGGCCAAGAAGGGCAAGCCTGCCATCACCCATTGGCGCAAGGTGAAAGAAGTGAACGGGCTGACTCTGGTGGAATTCCGCCCCGAAACCGGCCGCACGCACCAGATTCGCGTCCATGCGCAATTGGGGCTGGGCGCGGCTTTGGTGGGCGATCCGATCTATGGCGATGGGGAGGGGGCTGCGCGCACCTTGCTCCATGCCGTGGAATTGACCGTGGAGCGCGAGGGCAAGCCTCCCGTGCATGCCATTGCCCCGATTCCGGCGGATTTTGCCGCCTTGGGCTTTGGTGAGGAACCCGCGCCCGCATCGCACGACGAAGAACCCACAGGCGAGTAATCCACCATGGCGCCGGATCAGGTCGAGGCGGTCATTTCCCGCGCCCATGCTGTGGCGCAGGAAAGCTTCATCGCCTCGGCTGGGCCGGGCGGGCAGAATGTCAATAAAGTGGCCACTGCCTGCCAATTGCGCGTCAATGTCTATGCCTTGCGCTTGGCGCCCGAAGTGTTCCACCGGTTAAAGGAATTGGCGGGCAGCCGTATGACCGCAGGGGGCGAGCTGGTGTTCACCGCCCGCAGTTTCCGCACGCAGGAATCGAATCGCCGCGATGCGCGTGACCGTTTGGCCGAGATGCTGCGCGAGGCGCATAAGCTGCCCGAAAAGCGGGCCAAGAGCCGCCTCAACCGCGTGGGCAAGACCGCGCGATTGGAGGGCAAGAAAATCCGTGGCGCGGTCAAAGCGGGGCGGGGCAAGGTCAGCTTCGACTGAACTTGCCCCTCCGTTCCCCTTACTGCGCCTTCTTGGCCGCAGGGCTGGGCGCGGCATTGGGGTCAACACCGGCAGCGGCAGCTGCGGCGGCCACATCGGCAGCGGCCTGACCGGCAGCGGCGGCGACGCCTTCGGTGGTGGTGGGCGCTTCGCTCGAATCAGCCTTGGAATCGATCACCGGCATGGCGGCGGCATCCACCCCGCTCATCGCCTGTTCGGCGGGCATTTCCACGTTTTCGGCGGTGACGGTTTCGCTCGCCTTGTCGGAACTGCCACAGGCGGCAAGCGCCAGCGGGGCGGCAAGGGCGAGGGCATAAGCGGGCAGGCGGCGCATCGACATGGCGGTTTCCTTGAAGACAAACATGGGTTTCGTAAGAGCAGCTTTGCCATCATTAGTTAGAGGCCGGCTGCGAAAAGGCAAGGCTTGAGGGGGCAAAGCAAAGCTTGTCTCCGCGTTGAAACAGGTGGTGGTTGTAATCATATAAAGATATCTTTATATGACACTCCAGCCATGACCGAGACTCTGCTCATAGACCCCCTGTTGCGCGCTTTGGCCGACCCTACGCGGCTGCGCATCATGCGCCTGCTGTCCGCGATGGAGTTGGCGGTGGGCGAATTGGCGCAGGTCTTGGGGCAGAGCCAGCCCCGCGTGTCGCGCCATGTGAAGATCCTGTGCGATGCGGCGCTGGCGCAAAGGCGCAAGGAAGGCAGCTGGGTTTTCCTGAAAAGCGCGATTGGCGAGACGGTTCCCAGCGCTTTGGGCGCGGCCACCGCGCGGCTTTTGGCGGCGGCGGAATATGACGATGCCGGTTTTGCGGCCGAATGTGCCGAGGATCGTCGCCAATTGGCCGCCATCCGCGCCGCGCGGGAAGCTGCTGCTGCTGCCTATTTCGCCCGCCATGCCGAGGAATGGGACCAGATCCGCTCGCTGCTCAGCCCCGATGGTTCGGTGGAGCAGGCGCTGGACGTGGCGCTGGGCGATGATCTGGGGGCGATGCTGGATATTGGCACGGGCACGGGCCGCATGGCGGAATTGTTTGCCCCCCGCGCCCGCCATATTACGGCCTTGGACAAAAGCCCCGACATGTTGCGCATCGCGCGCAGCCGTTTGCAGCATTTGCCGGGCGGACAGGTCGATCTGGTGCAGGGCGATTTCACCTCGCTTCCCTGCGTGGCGGGGACATTCGATACGATCCTGCTGCATCAGGTGCTCCATTATGCTCAGGCGCCCGAAGCCGTGCTGGCCGAAGCCGCCCGTGTGGCCCGTGCCGGTGCACGGATCGCCATCGTCGATCTGGACGCGCATGGGCATGAAGAATTGCGCAGCGTCCATGCCCATGCCCGCCTTGGTTTTTCCGATGCGCAAATGGGCGAATGGTTCGCGCAGGCGGGCTTTGCCGCCGAACCTTCTATCGCGCTGTCCGGCGGGCAGCTCACCGTTAAAATCTGGACCGGCCGCCGCCTTGGCGCTGGTGCGGCTCCATCCCTTTCTACCCCAGAGGCTGTTACCCCATGATCGCCAGCTATGACGCCCTGAGCGAGGCCCGCAAGGCGCTCGATACCCCCCTGTTTGCCGGTTTGCCCGGCGATGTGGCGGTGTCTTTCGAATTCTTCCCGCCCAAGAGCGACGCGATGATGCTGCAATTGTGGGATGTGGTGCAGGCTCTGGCCCCGCTGGCGCCCGAATTCGTGTCGGTAACCTATGGCGCAGGCGGCACCACGCGCGACCGCACCCATGGCACGGTGGCGCGGATCATTTCCGAGGCACGCCTGCCCGCTGCCGCCCATCTCACCTGTGTCGATGCCACCAAGGCAGAAGTGAACGCCGTGGCCGAGGCCTATTGGGAGGCGGGCGTGCGCCATATTGTGGCCCTGCGCGGCGATATGGGCGAGCCGGGCGCGCCTTTCGTGCCGCATCCCGAGGGGTACCAGAATGCCGCCGATCTAGTGGCGGGTTTGAAGGCGATTGCGCCTTTTGATATTTCGGTAGCCGCCTATCCTGAAATGCACCCTGATTCGGCCAGTCCCGAAGCCGATATCGACAACCTGAAACGCAAGCTGGATGCGGGCGCGAGCCGCGCGATCAGCCAGTTCTTCTTTGAACCCGAAACCTTCTTCCGTTTCCGCGATCGTCTGGCGGCTGCGGGGATTGATGCGCCGGTGCTGCCCGGCATTCTGCCCGTGTCCAATTTTGCCCAGACGCGCAAATTTGCCGCCGCCTGTGGCGCGGCCATTCCGGCATGGATGGAGGGGCTATTTGCGGGCCTCGACACCCATCCCGCCGCGCGGCAATTGGTGGCGGCCACGGTGGCTGCCGAATTCTGTCGCCGCCTCTATGCGGGCGGCGTGCGCAATTTCCACTTCTACACGCTGAACCGCGCCGAATTGTCCTATGCCATCTGCCATCTGCTGGGCGTGCGCCCCAAAGCAGCGGCAGCTATCCAAGAGAAAGCAGCCTGAGCCATGACCATCACTCCCTCTGCGGCGCGGGCCGAATTGTTGGCGCAGGCCAAGCAGCGCATTCTCATCACCGATGGCGCCTTTGGCACTGAAATCCAGAATTACGGCCTGTCGGAAGCCGATTATGCAGGCGATCTGGGGCTGGCCAAGGATCAGAAGGGCAATAATGACATTCTGGCGCTGACCAAGCCGGAAGTGCCCGAAGCGATCCACCGCGCCTATTTCGCGGCAGGCGCGGATATTGCCGAAACCAACACTTTTTCCGCCAACCGCATCAGCCAGGCCGATTATGCCGCCGAACATCTGGTGCGCGAGATCAATGTGGAATCCGCCAAGCTGGCGCGCCGCGTGGCGGACGAGTTCACCGCGCAAGATGGCCGCCCCCGTTTCGTGGCAGGCGCGGTCGGGCCGACGAACAAGACGCTCTCGCTCAGCCCCGATGTGAACGACCCCGGTTTCCGCGAGATCGATTGGGACCATCTGGTCGATGTCTATGCCGAACAGATCGAGGCCTTGGTCGAAGGCGGCGCGGATTTCATCCTGATCGAGACGGTGTTTGATACGCTCAACGCCAAGGCGGGCGTGATGGCGGTGCGCCATGTCGAACAGAAGCTGGGCCGCGAAATCCCCATCATGCTGTCGATGACGCTGACCGACCTGTCGGGCCGCAATCTGTCGGGCCATACGGTGGAGGCTTTCTGGCATGCGGTGCGCCATGCGCGCCCCATCACCATTGGCCTCAACTGCTCCTTTGGCGCGACCCAGTTGCGCCCCCACGTGAAGGTGCTGTCCGAAATCGCCGACACGCTGATCATGGTCTATCCCAATGCGGGCCTGCCCAATGAATTGGGCGCCTATGACGAGCTGCCTGAAACCACGGCGGGTCTGGTCAAGGAATGGGCGGATGCGGGGCAGGTTAATATTCTTGGTGGATGTTGTGGATCGACCCCTGCGCATATTGCGGCCATGACCCGCGCCGTATCCGGCCTTTCCGCACGGCCATTGCCCGCGCTGGAGCCGGTGACGCGCCTTGCCGGTCTTGAACCTTTCCTGTTTGCCTGATTGCTGGAATTACCCATGAACGCCCAATCCTCCGCCCGTTTCGTCAATGTGGGCGAGCGCACCAATGTCACCGGCAGCGCGGCTTTCAAAAAGCTGATTATCGCAGGTGATTACACCAAGGCCATCGAAGTGGCGCGCCAGCAGGTGGAAAATGGCGCGCAGATCATCGACATCAACATGGATGAAGGCCTGCTCGACGCGGTCGAGGCGATGACCACCTATCTGAAGCTGATCGCTTCGGAACCCGATATTGCCCGCGTGCCAATCATGATCGACAGTTCCAAATGGGAGGTGATCGAGGCTGGTCTGAAATGCGTCTCGGGCAAGCCGATCGTCAATTCGATCAGCATGAAGGAGGGCGAGGAAGCCTTCCTAGCCCAGGCCCGCAAATGCATGGATTATGGCGCCGCCGTGGTGGTCATGGCCTTTGACGAAAAGGGGCAGGCCGACACCAAGGCGCGCAAGGTGGAAATCTGCAGCCGCGCCTACAAGCTGCTGACCGGCATCGGCTTCCCGCCCGAAGATATTATCTTTGACCCCAATATCTTCGCGGTCGCCACCGGCATTGAAGAGCATGACCGCTATGGTCTGGACTTCATCGAGGCCTGCCGCGAGATCAAGGCGGCCTGTCCGCATGTGCATATCAGCGGCGGCCTGTCGAACCTGTCTTTCAGCTTCCGTGGCAATGAAATCGTGCGCCGCGCGATGCACAGCGTGTTCCTCTATCACGCGATCCCCGCCGGCATGGACATGGCCATCGTCAACGCGGGCCAGATCGACATTTATGACCAGATCGACCCCGTTTTGCGTGAAGCGGTGGAAGATGTGATCCTGATGCGCCCTGTGGCTGGCGAGGAAACCGCCACCGAGCGGCTGATCACTTTGGCCGAAAGCTATAAGGGCAAGGATAAAGCCGCCGAGAAGGAGGCCGAGGAATGGCGCTCCTATGATGTGGTGAAGCGCCTTGAACACGCGCTGGTCAAGGGCATTGACGCCTATATCGTCGACGACACCGAGGAGGCGCGCCAGCTTTACGCCCGCCCGATCGAGGTGATCGAAGGGCCGTTGATGGCGGGCATGAACCGCGTGGGCGATCTGTTCGGTTCGGGCCAGATGTTCCTGCCGCAGGTGGTGAAATCGGCCCGCGTGATGAAAAAGGCCGTGGCGCATCTGATCCCCTTTATCGAGGCGGCCAAGGAACCGGGGGCGAAAGCCAAGGGCCGGATCATCATGGCCACGGTGAAGGGCGACGTTCACGATATTGGCAAGAATATCGTGGGCGTGGTTTTGCAGTGCAATGGCTATGAGGTGATTGACCTTGGCGTGATGGTGCCTTGGGCCAAGATCATCGAGACGGCGGTGAAGGAGCAGGTGGACATCATCGGCCTGTCGGGCCTGATCACCCCTTCGCTCGATGAAATGGTGACCGTGGCCGAGGAAATGCAGCGCGCGGGGCTGACGATCCCGCTGCTGATCGGCGGGGCGACCACGTCCAAGGTGCATACGGCGCTGCGCATTGATCCGGCCTATGATGGCGCGGTGGTGCATGTGCTGGACGCGAGCCGCGCAGTGGGCGTGGCCAGCCAGCTGCTGTCCGACACGCAGGCCGACGCCTTTATCGCCGCCACGGCGGATGAGTATGAAGCGGTGCGTGTGGCCCGTGCGGGCAAGGGCGGGTCGAAGCTGCTGTCGCTTACCGACGCGCGCGCCAATGCTTTCGTGATCGACCCTGCGCAAAAGGCGTCTGCTCCCGCGCAGCCCGGCCTGCATCGGTTCGATGATTGGAGCCTGTCGGATCTGGCGGACTATTTCGATTGGACGCCTTTCTTCCGCGCATGGGAACTGGCGGGCACTTTCCCCGCCATTCTGGAGGACCCCATCGTCGGCGAATCGGCGCGCAGCCTTTATGCCGATGCGCAAAAGATGCTGGGGCAGATTATCGAGGAAAAATGGCTGACCGCGCGCGGCGTCTGCGCTTTCTGGCCCGCGCATCGCGAAGGCGATGATGTGGTGCTGGAACAGGGGACCCGCCTGCCCATGCTGCGCCAGCAATTCATCAAGAGCCGTGGCCGCGCCAATTTCTGTCTGGCCGATTTTATCGACACACAGGATGACTGGATCGGCGGTTTCGCGGTGGGCATCCATGGCATCGAACCGCATCTGGAACGCTTCAAGGCGGGCCATGATGACTATAATGACATCCTTTTGAAAGCCTTGGCCGACCGTTTTGCCGAAGCCTTTGCCGAGCGCCTGCACGCCCATGTCCGCCGCGAGCTATGGGCCTATGCGGCGGGTGAGCAGCTGACCAATGAAGCGCTGATCCGTGAGCAATATCGCGGCATCCGCCCCGCGCCGGGCTATCCGGCCTGCCCCGACCATACGTTGAAGCCGATATTGTTCGACCTGCTGGATGCGGGCGAGAATGCGGGCATTATTTTGACCGAGAGTCAGGCCATGCTGCCCACCTCTGCGGTCAGCGGTTTCTATTTCGCCCATCCCGAAAGCCAGTATTTCGGCGTTGCCACCATCGGTGAGGACCAACTGGCTGATTATGCAGGCCGTCGCGGGCAGGATCTGGAAGAAACGCGCCGCTGGTTGCGGCCCAATCTTGATTAAGGGAAAACACGTCTGATTAACGAAATGGGGGGCGGCGATTCATCATGAATCGCTGCTTTCCCCTAGCTAAGCGTTACGGGCTAGGCGCGCCTTTATCGCGCCTTCGCAACTCTGGCATAGGTTCAACCTCATCAGCCCACCCGCCAAGGGAGAGAGATGTTGAGCTTTGAATCGCATAAGGGTTTCGACAAAGCAGCCGCCCATTTGAGCGAGCGCGAATATCAGGACATGGCCCGCGCGGTAAAGGATCTGGCGCAGGAATTGGGGCAGGACCCCGCGCATGCGATCGACCAATTTGTGCGCGGCGGGCTGGACAAGGCGTTGTCGGCGCTCACTCTGGCCAGTGGCAGCAATGCCTTGGAAAGCTATCAACGCCGCACCACCGGCCAGCAGGCGGGCTGGGGCACCACGCGCCATTAAAGCCCGATCACAGGTTTCGTCCGAAAGCCCCGCGCCTTTGCCAAGGCGCGGGGCTTTTGCTTTGGGCGCATAATCTGGCATAGCTGGCATGATGCAGACCAGCACCCTTATTCATCCTGATCCCCTATCAGCCCTGCGCGCCACTTTCGGTTTTCCCGCTTTTCGCGGGGTGCAGCAACAGGTGGTGGAGCGGGTGCTCTCGCGGCAATCCACCTTGGCGGTGATGCCCACGGGGGCGGGCAAATCGCTGACCTATCAATTGCCGGCGGTGATGATGGCAGGAACCTGTGTGGTGGTCAGCCCCCTGATCGCGCTGATGCATGATCAATTGCGCAGCGCCCATGCCAATGGCATCCGTGCCGCCAGCCTGACCAGCGCCGACATGGACCGCGGCGCCACCATCGCGGCCTTGCAGGCGGGCGAGCTGGACCTGCTCTATGTCGCGCCCGAAAGGGCCAGCCAGCCCCATTTCCGCGAGCTGCTGGAACAGGCCGACATCAGCCTTTTCGCCATTGATGAAGCGCATTGCGTGTCGCAATGGGGCCATGATTTCCGCCCCGATTATCGCCTGTTGCGCCCCTTGATGGATGCCATGCCCTATGTGTCCCGTCTGGCGCTGACGGCGACGGCGGATGCGCATACGCGGGCCGATATTCTGGAGCAATTGGGCATTCCCGATGAGGGCCTGATCGTTTCGGGCTTTGACCGACCCAATATCCAATATCGCATTGCCGCGCGCGACAATCCTCTGGCGCAGATCAAGCGGTTGATGGCCGATAACCCCGGTCCGGGGATTGTCTATGCCGGAACGCGCGCAGGGGTGGAAAAGCTGGCCGAGCAATTGGCTGCTACGGGGCGGCCCTGCCTGCCCTATCACGCGGGCCTGCCGCCCGAACAGCGCGCCGCGCATCAGGCGGCCTTTGTGGCCAGCGAAGAGATGGTGATGGTGGCGACCATCGCCTTTGGCATGGGTATCGACAAGCCTGACGTGCGCTTTGTCGCCCATGCCGGCCTGCCCAAAAGCATCGAGGCCTATTATCAGGAAACCGGCCGCGCGGGGCGCGATGGCGATCCGGCGGTGGCGATGATGCTGTGGGGGGCGGAGGATTTCGTCCGCGCGCGGCAGAGAGTGGGCGAAGTGGAGCCCGAAAGGCAGGCAGGCGAGCGCCAGCGACTCGATTCCATGGCCGCCTTGGTGGAAAGCGCCGGTTGCCGCCGCGCCCTGCTGCGCCGCCATTTTGGCGAGGAGGCGCCCCAGACTTGCGGCAATTGCGACAACTGCCTGTCGCCCCCTGCGGTGATCGATGTGACCCTGCTGGCGCAGAAATTGCTGTCGGGCGTCTATCGCACGGGGCAGCGTTTCGGGCTGGGCTATGTGACGCAAGTTTTGACCGGCGTGGAGGATGATCGGGTGCGCGAGCGGGGCCATGCCGCCCTGTCGGTGTTTGGCATTGTTTCGGCGGAGGAAGCGGTTTTGCTGCGCCCCCTTGCGCGGGCCTTGCAGGCGCGGGGCGCTTTGGAAGGCACCGAGCATGGCGGTTTGCAACTGGCAGGGGACGCCCGCGCGATCCTGAAAGGCGAGGCGGCGATGATGATGGCGCAGCCGCCCACCAGAGAAAAGACCGCGCGCAAGCGTGGCGGCGGCGCGGCGCCCAACCCCAGTGGCGATCCCCTGTTCGAGGCTTTGCGCGGCCTGCGCCGCGATCTGGCGGCGGAGAACAAGGTGCCGCCCTATGTCATCTTCAACGATGCCACCTTGCGGCAAATGGCCAGCGACCGGCCCTTGTCGCTGGACGCCATGGCGCAGATTTCCGGCGTGGGCGCGCGCAAGCTGGAGGCCTATGGCGATGCTTTCCTGAAGGTGATTACCGATCATGCCTGAGCTGAGGGCCGCCTTGCAGCAGCATTTCGGCCATCAGGATTTTCGCGAAGGGCAGCGCGCGGTGGTCGAGCGCATGCTGGTGGGGCAATCCACTTTGGCGGTGATGCCCACAGGGGGCGGCAAATCGCTGACCTATCAATTGCCCGCCGTGCTGCTGGACGGGGTCGCGCTGGTGATCAGCCCGTTGATCGCCCTGATGCAGGACCAGATGCGCGCCGCACAGACCCATGGGCTGCGCGCGGCCTGTCTAACCAGCGCGGAGGATAATCGCGCCGAGGTGATTCGTCGCCTACAGGCTGGCGCGCTGGACCTGCTCTATGTCGCGCCGGAAAGGGCGGCGCGGGAGGATTTTGCCGCCCTGTTGGCCTCGGTCAAAATCTGCCTTTTCGCGATTGATGAGGCCCATTGCGTGTCCGAATGGGGCCATGATTTCCGCCCCGATTACCGCTGCTTGCGCCCCTTGCTCGACGCGCATCCAGCGCCGGTGCTGGCGCTGACCGCCACGGCGGATAACTATACAAGGGAGGATATCCTCACCCATTTTGCCCTGCCCCCCGATGGAATGCTGCTGTCGGATTTTGACCGGCCAAATATCCATTATGCCATCCGCCAGCGCCGCCATTGGCAGGCGCAAGTGGCAGATGTGCTGCGCGAGCAGCGCGGTGCAGGTATCATCTATGCCCCCACCCGCCGACAGGTGGAGCAGGTGGCGCAGGCCCTGCAAAACTGTGGGCGGCGGATCTTGGCCTATCACGCGGGGATGGGGGCAGAGCAAAGGCAGGCCAGCCAGCGCGCCTTCTACGCCAGCTCCAACGCGGTGATGGTGGCCACGATCGCCTTTGGCATGGGGGTGGACAAGGGCGATGTGCGCTTCATCATCCATCTGGGCCTGCCGCGATCGATCGAGGCCTATTATCAGGAAACGGGGCGGGCCGGACGCGACGGGGCGCCCGCTTTGGCGCTGATGCTGTGGTCGGCCAAGGAGCGTAAGGCCTCCCGCGCCCGCATCGCGCAGGCCAGCGGCCCAAGGGCAGGGGTGGACCGGCTGCGCTGGGCGGCGATGGAGCGGTTGATCGGCACTTGGGGGTGTCGCCGTGCGCATTTGCGGCGCTATTTCGGCGAGGTGCCGCCGCTGACCTGCGGGAATTGCGACAATTGTGCGCAGGCGCGCTGGCTGGTGGCCGTGGTGGAATGGGCGATGGGCCTTGGGCGAAAATTAACGCGCAAGGCTTAAGGGTTTGGGCCTATGAAACGCGCTCTAATCCCGCTCGCCCTGATCGCTGCCGGTCCTGCACAGGCTCAAACATCCAAACCCTATCTGGTGGTCGAAAGCGGGCAAAGGTTCGACCGTTTGCAGGCCGCGCTCAACGCCATTGGCGACCGCAGCGCCACGATCCGCATTGCCGAGGGCACCTGGCGCGATTGCGGGGTGCAGACCTCGGGCAATGTGACTTACGCGGCCGCTACGCTGGGTAAAAGCGTGCTGCAAAGCCAGCTATGCGAAAGCAAGGCCGCCTTGGTGCTGCGCGGCCGTTCGGCGCGGGTGGAGGGGCTGATCTTTTCCAACTATGGCACGCAGGATGGCAATGGTGCGGGCATCCGGCTGGAGCAGGGGAACCTGCTGGTTAGCCAAAGCTGGTTCCGCAACAGCGAGGAAGGCATTCTGGCGGGCAATGATGCCAAGGGGCAGATCATCATCGACCGTTCGACCTTCACCCATTTGGGGCGTTGTGATCGCGGGCTGGCCTGCGCCCATTCGGTCTATATCGGTTTTTACGACAAGGTGACCATCACCAACAGCCGGTTCGAGGCGGGCGACGGCGGGCATTATATCAAGACCCGTTCGGCCAAGGTCGATATCCGCGACAATGTGATCGACGATACGGCGGGGCGGGCGTCAAACTATCTGATCGATTTGCCAGCGGGTGCCACCGGCAGGATCAGCGGCAATTGGATGGTGCAGGGCGCGCATAAGGAAAATGGCAGCACGATCATCGCGGTGGCCGCCGAAAGCCGCGACCATGTTTCGGACGGGCTGGTGATCGAGGGCAATAGTTTGCGGCTGGCGGCGGGCGCGAACAGCAATGCGGTGTTTGTGCGCGATTGGCAGGGCGGTCGGCTGATGCTGGGCGCGAACCAATTGCCGCCCGCGATGGTGCGCTACAAAAGGCAATAGGGCAGCAAAAAGGGCGCTCCGGTTGGTTCCGAAGCGCCCTTTTGATGGCGGCGCCGATCAGGCGATTTCGCGCACGCCCAGCAGACGCAGCGCCATTTCGCGCACTTCATCGGCCATATCGGGGCGTTGCAGGGCCAGTGCCAAAGTGGCTTCGACAAAGCCGGTCTTGGAACCGCAATCGTAACGCTTGCCTTCAAAGGTCACGGCGTGGAACGGCTGCTTGCCGATCATCTGGGCCATGGCATCGGTCAGCTGGATTTCGCCGCCAGCGCCTTTTTCCTGATTTTCCAGCACGTCCAGCACTTCGGGTTGCAGGATATAGCGGCCCGAAATGATCTTGTTTGACGGAGCCACTTCCACCTTGGGCTTTTCGACCAGACCCTTGACCTGCGTCAGATTGCCTTCTGCATAGCCCGGATCGATCACGCCATAGGAGGAAACCTCTTCCTGCGGCACTTCCAGCACGGAAACCAGATTGCCGCCGACCTTGTTATAGGCATCAACCATCTGCTTCATGCAGCCCGGTGCGCCGATCATCAATTCATCGGGCAGGAAAATGGCGAAAGGCTCGTCGCCGATCACGGCACGCGCACACCAGATGGCATGGCCCAGACCCATCGGCACCTGTTGGCGCACGGTGACCAGATTGCCCGGTTGAATGCGGGTGGCGTCCAGCACGTCCAGATTCTTGCCACGGCCCGACATGGTCGATTCCAGTTCGTAGGCCGTGTCAAAATGTTCCACAATGGCGGTCTTGCCGCGGCCGGTTACAAAAACCAGCTGTTCGATGCCTGCCTCGCGCGCTTCGTCCACCGCATATTGGATCAAAGGGCGATCAACGATGGGCAACATCTCCTTCGGAATCGCCTTGGTGGCGGGAAGGAATCGGGTACCGAGGCCGGCCACGGGGAACACGGCTTTGCGTACAGGCTTGATTATGTTGGCATCGCTCATGGTCAACCTACTATCATTTTGGGGTTTCAGTGGTGTTAAACCTTAAGATTACGAGACAAGCAAGATTTAAACGTATGAAATTGCGACAAATTGCCAATGCACACGATTTTCGCCCATTGCAGAGGGGCAGTTTGGCTCTTAAACGGTAGATATGGACAAAATCATCATTCGTGGCGGCCGCAGGCTTTCTGGATCAATCCCTGTCTCCGGTGCAAAAAATTCCGCTTTGACCCTGCTGCCTTGCGCTCTTTTAACCGAAGAGCCCCTAACGTTGCGTAACCTGCCGCGTTTGGCCGACGTAGACGGGTTTCAGCATCTGTTGAACCAGTTTGGCGTTTCCACCAGCATTGCCGGTACGCGACCCGAGGATTTCGGGCGGGTGATGACGCTGCAAGCCACGCGTTTAACCAGCACCACCGCGCCTTATGAACTGGTGCGCAAGATGCGCGCCTCGATTCTGGTGTTGGGTCCCTTGCTGGGCCGTGCGGGTGAGGCGACCGTTTCGCTGCCGGGTGGCTGCGCGATTGGCAACCGTCCGATCGACCTGCATTTGAAGGCGCTGGAAGCGTTTGGCGCGCAAATCGAGCTGGCCGCTGGCTATGTGCGCGCTGTGGCGCCCGATGGCGGCTTGCCCGGCGGCACTTATACTTTCCCCGTGGTGTCGGTGGGGGCGACCGAAAATGCGCTGATGGCCGCCGTTCTGGCCAAGGGCACCTGCCGCCTGCATAATGCCGCGCGTGAGCCGGAAATTGTGGACCTGTGCAACCTGCTGGTGGCGATGGGGGGCCAGATCGAGGGCATTGGCACTTCGGACCTGACCATTCATGGCGTGAACCGCCTGCATGGCGCCACCTATCAGGTGATGCCCGACCGTATCGAAGCGGGCAGCTATGCCTGCGCCGCCGCCATCACCGGTGGCGAGGTTGAATTGCGCGGCGCGCGGATGAACGAAATGGATGCCACCGTGGCCGCCCTGCGCGAGGCGGGCGTGTTTGTGGAGGACCGTCCTTCGGGCCTTTTCGTGGCGGCGCAAGGGCCCTTGCGCCCCGTGACCCTGTCTACCGCGCCCTATCCCGGTTTCGCCACCGATATGCAGGCGCAGTTGATGGCGCTGTTGACCCGCGCGGAAGGCACCAGCGTGTTGACCGAAACCATTTTTGAAAACCGCTATATGCATGTGCCCGAATTGACCCGCATGGGCGCGCGCATCGAAACCAAGGGCCGCACCGCGATTGTCCATGGCGTGGCGGGCCTCAATGGTGCCGAAGTGATGGCCACCGATTTGCGCGCCTCGATGAGTCTGGTGATTGCCGGTTTGGCCGCCGAAGGCGTCACCACTGTCCACCGCCTGTACCACCTCGACCGTGGTTATGAGCGGTTGGAGGAAAAATTCGCGCTGCTGGGCGCCGATATCGAACGGGTGGGCAGCGATTGATCGCCGCATCTGCTTGAAACAAAAGGCCCGCCTGTCCGATCCGGACCGGCGGGCTTTTTTGTGCGAAACATTAACGAGTCCCTGCCGCCACCCCCGCAAGTGCGCTTAAGCGCAGATGCGTAATTTTTACCGCGCCGTTAACCATTCGTTAGGGAAGTTAACCCTAATAGCGCCTCACCGGACGCTTACGGGCTTTACCGAGGGTTCTTTCCGATCCTTACGGTTCTGCCGAGGCTGACAATCAAGGGCGCTTAGGTTTGACCGAATGAGGATTGCCTCGCTACGGTCTTGTACCGAGCGCCCTTTTTGCTGTGCGCTTGATTGCGGGCCGCGCGGCGGGCTATGAGCCGAAAGCCCCTTTCCGGCCATAAGGCCCCCACCATCCTGCAAGGCATTTATGGCGCGGCTGATCCTGCTCAACAAACCCTATGGCACGCTTTCGCAATTCACCGACAGCAGCATGGATGCGCCGCGCTCCACCCTGTCCGATTATGTCGATGTGAAGGGCGTCTATCCCGCTGGCCGGTTGGACCGTGATAGCGAGGGGTTGCTGTTGCTATGCGATGACGGGCGGCTACAGGCGCGCATCGCCGATCCGCGTTTCAAAATGGCCAAGACCTATCTAGTGCAGGTGGAGGGCGAGGCGCGTGACGAGGCGCTCGACGCGCTGCGGCGGGGGGTGATGCTCAAGGATGGCATGACCTTGCCCGCGCAGGTGGAGGCGATGGATCCGCCCGCCCTGTGGGATCGTGACCCGCCGGTGCGTTTCCGCAAGAGCGTGCCCGATGGCTGGCTGAAACTGACCATCCGTGAAGGGCGCAACCGGCAGGTGCGGCGTATGACGGCGGCGGTGGGCCTGCCGACTCTGCGTTTGGTGCGTTGGCAGATTGGCGATTGGACGTTGGAGGGTATCGCGCCGGGGGAATGGCGCGAGATCAGGATCTAGCCCAGAATGCGGTCAGCGAGCCTTTCGCTCAAACCCAGATAAAAGTTCGCAATCACGCCCAGCCCTTTGGCCAATTGCCCCCAAGACGCATGGGTATCGGGCAGAGCCATGTCGGCCCCGTCCAGCGCGCAGGCCCAATCGCGCATCAGCGTGGCTTGCGGCAGGCCTTTGCTCTCGGCCGCATAGTGGCGGCGCAGGCGGGCGATGGCATGCAGGCGCCGTGTGCCATGGCTGGTCTGGCGGGTGATCGCCTCGATCCGCCGCAGCTTGCCCGATGTGTCCTGCCAATGGTCCCACACGTCCAGTTGATGCGCGCTGGCGCCCAACACCCAGGCGCAGGCCTCCAGCATGATCGCCAGCATCCGGTCGAGTTCGCGCAGGGCATTGCCCGCGCGGCGCTGGTTGAAAGCGGGGGGATAGGCGGGGGTAGGGCGCGTGATAGCGGTGTGGGCATCAGCATGGGCCTGTCCGTCGCGGATCAGGAATTGGCACCCGTCACGCAAATTGGCCTGCGCCTGTTGCAAGGCGGCCAAAGCGCTGGCGCTGGGCGGGGTAAAGGCCAACCCGTCGCGGGGAAGTGGATAGTCGCCCATGGCAATCGTGCTCCGGATCAAAGCGAAAGCACGATGAGTCTCTCAGCCGCCAGCGCTTGGATCGGAAAGCTGGCGGTATTTGGGCCTTATCAGTCGGTGACCGCCGCGTCCATGATGTTAAGCTTTGCCGGATCGTCCGCCTCACTATCGGGGCCATAGGCGCGCATGAAGGCGCAGACCACGCGTTCCACCCAAATCGGTGTGGCATATTCGGGTTCGGCGCCAAACATCATCGGATAGACCACCGCCGATTCCAGCATGCCTTTGAGCATCAGTGCGGCCATATGCGGATCATCGCGCCGTAAACCGCCGCGCTGCATCACCTCGGCCATGTAATGGGCGATGTCTTCCCAACCCTTTTTCGGGCCCAGCTTGTACAGCGAGGGGCCTAGCGCGCTGTCCGAACTGGCCTGCATCGCGGTACGCACATTGTTGAGGCAGGAGCCACCGGTCACAAAGTTCAGATAGGCATTGCCGAATCGCTCCAGTACCTTGGCCACATCGCTTTCGGTCGGGTCCAGCAATTCGAGCATGGCTTCGCCCTGTTCGTGCATGGCATCGACCATGGCGGCGGCGAACAATTCGTCCTTGGACTGGAAGTAACTGTAAAGCGTGGCTTTTGACCCGCCCACGCGCGCCGAAATCTGGGACATGCTGCATCGTTCAAAGCCCAGTTCCCGAAACAGTGCTGTTGCCGCGTCCAAGATGGCCTTGCGGCGAAGGTCGCATTTGAAGCGCATTTCACCCTCTCTTATCTAAACCGGACTGTACAGTTTTTGCTTGACGCGTCCAGCAAAATCGATAACTGAACCGTTCAGTATGGTTTTGAAGGTGAACTGATGAGTCGCTTCCTCCCCCCGACGTGGCCCGCCATGGCAACCCTGTCCGTTCTGGCAGGGGCGCTGATGGCCACGTCTGCCTTGGGCGCTACCCCCCAAACGTCCGTCCCGACGTCCCTGGCGCCCAAGGCTCCCCAATCGCTGGCCGCCAGCCAAAGCCTGACCGCGCCGCAAGGTGCATGGCCGGGTGATGGCTGGTGGCAGGCCTATGGCGATGCGCAGCTTTCCGCGCTGATTGCCGAGGGGTTGAAGGGCGCGACCGACCTGCGCGTGGCCGAGGCGCGCTATGCTGGCGCCATGGCGCAAGTGTCCGAAGTGCGCGGCGGCACATTGCCCAGCCTGACCGCCTCGGCCAGTGCGGGCAATGCCAAGCAGAGCTACAATTACCTGTTCCCCGCCGCCTTTGCCCCCAAGGGCTGGCGTGAGACGGGGCTGGCTACGCTCAGCCTCAATTGGGAAGTGGACTTCTGGGGCAAGGCGCGGGCTTCTCTGCGTGCTGCCCATGCCGAAACCAGCGCCTCGGCAGCCGAAGCAGCGGCTGCGCGTTTGGCCGTATCGACCGGCATTGCGGCGGCCTATGCCGATCTGGCCGGTCTTTATGCCGAACAGGATGCCGCCAATGATGCCGCCAAGATCCGCGCCCGCACACTGGCGCTGATCGAACAGCGCCGCGATCAGGGGCTGGAAAATGACGGTGCCGTCGCCCGCGCCCGCGCCAATCTGGCCAGCGAACAGGGCGATTTGGCCGGTGTTGATGAACAGATTGCCCTGGCCCGCCATCGTCTGGCCGCGCTGATGGGCGCTGGGCCCGATCGCGGCCTGTCGATCGCGCGCCCTGCGGTGACCGGTCTGGCCAGCCCCGGCCTGCCGAGCGACATTCCCGCCCAATTGCTGGGCCGCCGCCCCGATGTGGTGGCTGCCCGCGCCCATGCCGAAAGCTATGCGCAGCAAATCCGCATCGCGCAGGCCGCTTTCTATCCCAATATCAACCTGTCCGCAGTGATCGGTCTGCAATCGCTCGGCCTGTCCAACCTGACCAAATCGGGTTCGGACTATGGACAGGTCGGCCCTGCCATCAACCTGCCCATTTTTAACGGCGGCCAGTTGCGCGCCCGCAAACGCGGGGCAGAGGCCAATTATGCCGCCGCCGTGGCGCAATATGATGGCACGCTGGTCCATGCCTTGAACGAGATTGCCGATGCCACCACCAGCCGCCGCGAGCTGACCCGCCGCCTTGCCAGCGCGCAAGAGGCCGAAAGCGCGGCGCAAGCGGCATGGACCGTGGCCAACAACCGCTATCGCGGCGGCCTTGCCACCGTTCTGGATGTGCTGGTGGCCGAAGATTCGCTGATTGCCGCCCGCCGCGCCACCGCTGCCCTGAAAACCCGTGCTTTTGCCCTCGACGTTGCGCTGGTGCGCGCGCTCGGTGGCGGCTTCCAAGCCTGAAGGAGTCCCCCGCTATGTCCACCATTACCCGTATCCACGAGCATGATGTGGAAACCGTGGTCGAAAACTTCACCTCGGAAGAAGATGCCGCCAACGCCGCCAAGCGCAAGAAGTTGTTCCTGCGCTTTGGTGCCTGTGTTGCCGCGCTGGCCGTTGCCTATGGCGCTTATGATGCCTTTTACGCATCGGCTCATGTGGAAACCGACAATGCCTATGTCGGCGCCGATGTGGCGCAGGTGAGCGCGCAAGTGACCGCGCCGATCCGCGAAGTGCTGGTCAGCGATACCCAGGCCGTCAAGCAGGGCGATGTGCTGGTGCGTCTGGACGATACCGATGCGCGTATCGCACTGGCCCGCGCCGAAGCCAATCTGGCGCTGACCGAGCGCCGTGTGCGTGGTCTGTCGGCCACCGACAATGGCCTTGCCGCGCAAATCGCGGCCCGCGCCGCCGATGAAACCCGCGCCACCGCTTCGCTCGCCTCGGCCCGCGCCGATGTGGAGAAGGCGGGCGTGGATTTGAAGCGTCGTGAGGCTCTGGCCGCTTCCGGTTCGGTGTCGGGTGAGGAATTGACGCTGGCTCGCAGCGCCTTTGCCACTGCCAATGCTAATCTGCGCGCGGCGCAGGCGGCTGTCGCGCTGGCGGCTGCCAATCGCGCCGCTGCCGCTGGCACGCGTGATGCCAACCGCGTGATGATCGAAAACACCACCACCGAAACCAACCCCGAAGTGCTGGCCGCCCGCGCCGCCCGCGATCAGGCCAAGGTGGATCTGGAACGCACCGTGATCCGCGCGCCCTTTGACGGCGTGATTGCCCGCCGCAGCGCGCAGGTCGGCCAGCGCGCCGAACCGGGCAAGAGCCTGATGGCGGTGGTGCCGGTGCAGGCCGCCTATGTCGATGCCAATTACAAGGAAGTGCAGCTGTCCAAGGTGCGTCCCGGTCAGGCCGTTACGCTGACCAGCGACCTTTATGGCTCCTCGGTCACTTATCATGGCACGGTGGTGGGCTTCTCGGGCGGCACGGGCGCGGCCTTTGCCGTGGTGCCCGCACAGAATGCCACGGGCAACTGGATCAAGGTGGTGCAGCGTCTGCCGGTGCGTGTCGCGCTGGACCCCAAGGAGCTGGCCGCTCACCCCTTGCGCGTTGGCCTGTCGATGAACGCCGACATTGACGTGTCCAAATGATCGCCACCACCTCCCCTGACCGGCCTTTGGAAGGGGCGCAGTTGTGGCTGGTGGTGCTGCTGATTGCGCTGGGTAATTTTCTGGTGGTGCTGGACACCACCATCGCCAATGTTTCGGTGCCGACCATTGCCGGTTCGCTGGGCGTTTCCGCCTCGCAGGGCAGCTGGGTGATCACCTCCTATGCGGTGGCCGAGGCGATTACGGTGCCGCTGACGGGCTGGCTCTCCTCCCGCTTTGGCGCGCAGAGGGTGTTCATCCTGTGCTATCTGGGCTTTGCGGTGCTTTCGATGCTGTGCGGCCTGTCGATGTCGCTGGGCATGTTGGTGGCGTGCCGCGTGGCTTTGGGCCTGTGTGGCGGGCCGATCATGCCCTTGGCGCAGACGTTGATGATGCGGATCCTGCCGCCTGAAAAGCAGGTGCTGGGCACGGTGATCTGGGCGATGACCACGCTGATCGGGCCGATTGTCGGGCCGGTGCTGGGTGGCACTTTGTGCGACAATGTGGGCTGGGAATCGATCTTCTTCATCAGCGTGCCCTTCGCGCTGGTGGGTGGCCTGTTGCTGATTGTGATGCTGCGTGGTCGCAAGGACGAACTGGTCAAGGCCCCGATCGACATGGTGGGCCTTGGCCTGCTGGTGGTCTGGGTCGGCGCTTTGCAGATCATGCTGGACGAAGGGCGCAACCATGACTGGTTCGCCTCGGCGGAAATTCGCGGCTTGGGTATCATTGCCGCGCTGGGCTTTGTCGCTTTCCTGATCTGGGAATTGACCGAGAAGAACCCCATCGTCGATCTGCGCATCTTCCGCCATCGCGGCTTTACCGCCACGACCATCACCTATTCTTTGGGCTTTGGTGCCTTTTTTGCCCAAATTGTGATCCTGCCTTTGTGGCTCCAGCAAAATCTGGGCTACACCGCTACATGGGCTGGTTATGCCACGGGGATGATGGGCATCTTTGCCGTGCTCTCCGCGCCGGTGGTAGGGCAATTGGCGGCCAAGATGGACCCGCGCAAGATCATCTTCACCGGCATTCTGGGGCTGGGCGGGCTGGCCTATTGGCGGGCAGGGTTCAACAGCGATGTGACCTTCCTGCAATTGGCGATCCCTACTTTGCTAACCGGTCCTTGCATGGTGATGTTCTTTGTCCCCACCATCGGCCTGGCCATGGCCAGCGTGGCACCGGGTGAGGAAGCCAATGCGGCGGGCCTGTCCAATTTCAGCCGCACATTGTTTGGCGCCTTTGCCACATCGCTGGTGCAGACCAGTTGGGAAAACGAGGCAACCCGCGCCCAGACCGCCATGGCCGGTGCCATGCCGATGGGCCAGCAGGCCTTGGATAGCCTGACCTCGATGGGGCAGAGCATGGAAAGCGCCGTCGCCACGCTGGACCGTATTGTGCAGGGGCAGAGCGTGATGGTGGCCACGATGCATATTTTCACCACGATTGCGGTGTGCTTCGTGGCTTCGGCCCTGATCATCTGGTTCGCGCCCAAGCCCAAGGGGCCGATTGATACCAGCGCGGCGCATTGATCTCATGTGCGGTGAAAGAAAGGGGCGGCGGGAGCGATCCTGCCGCCTTTTTTCATCAGTGGCCGGGATTAATATTTGTAATTAGTTAGGCGGCGTGGACAAATTATCTACGTAGGAGTTTCCTCGGAGGGCGCGCGTTTTGGACGTGCCCATCGGAAGATGCGCCAGCCAAAATCGACTGTCATCAGCACCAAGCCCAAAGGAAGGACCCAG
>NZ_SACO01000069.1 GCF_004005905.1 Novosphingobium umbonatum | reverse complement strand
GGAAAATCCAGCCTTCTCAGACCGCATCGGATCGATATGGAAGAGGAAGTGGCTCCCTGAGTAGGATTCGAACCTACGGCCGCTCGATTAACAGTCGAGAGCTCTACCGCTGAGCTATCAGGGAACAAGGCGGCAATTTTCTCTTCCGAAGAAGAATGGCTCCCTGAGTAGGATTCGAACCTACGGCCGCTCGATTAACAGTCGAGAGCTCTACCGCTGAGCTATCAGGGAACAGTCCAGCGTTGCCGCTGGGCAGGTGCGCGCTAATAACAGGGCTTCGTTT
>NZ_SACO01000068.1 GCF_004005905.1 Novosphingobium umbonatum | reverse complement strand
CGGCGTCGATAACAGTGGATCGCTCAACCTCGTTCAAGCTCGACAGGTCCACCGTCAGCGTGCCTCCGGAAAAACGGTATGGACGGGAGGCAGCCTTGTCGAGGATCCGACAGGCCTCCTCGATCAGTCTTTGTTCACGGGCCTGTTCCGCTGCCAGCCGCTCGGCTTCCAGCTTGAATTGGCGCTGACGCTCGGCCGCAGCCGAGATCGCCTTGGCTTCGTCGGCAAGACAATCCTCCTCGTGGCGGCGACCGAATGCGATAAACATCGCCTGACGATCGAC
>NZ_SACO01000067.1 GCF_004005905.1 Novosphingobium umbonatum | reverse complement strand
CACGAAGCGGGCTTGTTGCTTTCCTTATAAGCAAGGAAAATTCCCCAAGATGGCGCGAGTGACGGGGCTCGAACCCGCGACCCTCGGCGTGACAGGCCGATACTCTAACCAACTGAGCTACACCCGCGCAATATGCTCGGATCCTGAAGCAATCAAGAAGTGGCGCGAGTGACGGGGCTCGAACCCGCGACCCTCGGCGTGACAGGCCGATACTCTAACCAACTGAGCTACACCCGCTCACTTCTCGTTTCCTTCAGGGCAGCGCCCCTTGGGGTGACGCGCCTCTA
>NZ_SACO01000066.1 GCF_004005905.1 Novosphingobium umbonatum | reverse complement strand
ATTTTGCTGCTTGCTTGGCGCAGGAAGCGCGGACGCCGATAAGCATAACTGGCGGGAAATGCGGGCCAGCGCCTCATTCCAGGACGCCGACCCGCGCCCATCGGGATAGGTGTGTGTGCGATGGGAAGTGCGCGTTACCAACGCCTCGTGACGTTAGCGCTACGCCTTTTGGCGTAACAGCGGGAAATTATCCTGCGAAATAGCAGGCCAGCTGGTTGGGTCATAAACGGCTGGCCTGCCCCCCAGATGGGATCGCGGGGAATGGTTAATTAGACGAATTGTCGATA
>NZ_SACO01000065.1 GCF_004005905.1 Novosphingobium umbonatum | reverse complement strand
AAATTCCCCTTGTCAAGCCGGAGGAGCGCTTCTAAAGGCGCGTCTCCCAAGCACCCGTAGCTCAGCTGGATAGAGCATCAGACTACGAATCTGAGGGCCGGGCGTTCGAATCGCTCCGGGTGCACCATTCCTCGCAGGAATGGATTGGCCAGTCTGTTTTGTCTTGTGCGTGTGCACCCGTAGCTCAGCTGGATAGAGCATCAGACTACGAATCTGAGGGCCGGGCGTTCGAATCGCTCCGGGTGCACCACAAGACCGATTTTTCCCATTCCTGAAAGTTTTGCCCGCTGGTGCAGCATG
>NZ_SACO01000064.1 GCF_004005905.1 Novosphingobium umbonatum | reverse complement strand
CCCGGGTGGGTATGGGTTATGTGCTGCCCATGGCGGTCAAGGTCAAGCTTTGGGTTTATACCTTTCTGGATTTTGGGGTGGCGGAACTGGCCCTGAAGCGGAAGCTGTCATTGCCGGTTTCCAGGATGTGGCAATGATGGGTCAGGCGATCCAGTAGGGCGGTGGTCATCTTGGCATCACCGAAGATACTGGCCCACTCGCTGAAGCTAAGGTTGGTGGTGATCACCACGCTGGTGCGCTCATACAGCTTGCTGAGCAGGTGGAACAGCAGGGCCCCTCCTGATGGACTGAACGGGAGATATCCCAG
>NZ_SACO01000063.1 GCF_004005905.1 Novosphingobium umbonatum | reverse complement strand
CGTGGCCTTAAAATGTATGGCATGGCTCAGGCTGTCGGCGATCTGATCGAGCAAGGCGCACCTGCCTTCGACGCGGCCGTTCCTATGCTGTCCCAGTTGCTCAAGGCTGAGATGGCTGAACGCGAAGTCCGCTCGATCGCCTATCAGATCAAGGCTGCCCGCTTCCCCGCATACAAGGATCTGGCCGGCTTCGACTTTGCCGCTAGCGAGATCAACGAGGCCCTGGTGCGCCAACTCCACCGTGGAGACTTCATGGACAGTGCCGACAATGTGGTGCTGATTGGCGGGCCCGGTACCGGCAAAAGTCACATTGCCACCGCACTTGGCGTCCAGGC
>NZ_SACO01000062.1 GCF_004005905.1 Novosphingobium umbonatum | reverse complement strand
CCAACAATTGCTCGAATGGCGCAGGATCAAAGTGGACATCGGCCACATCGGCAGGGGTAATACCCGTAAGCCGCGAAATCTTCGCGCTGATCGTTGCCTCCACGGGCCGCCGCAGACTTTGAGCCGAGCCAAGGATCTGGACCACGCGCCCATAGGCATCGATCTTCAGAAGAACCACGGCAAGGTCAATGATCTCGTCCGTTTCATGGGACAGGCCCGTGGTTTCGCAATCTACCAACGCGACCGCCATGAAGGGCGGGCGGGGATCTGCCGCCAGAGGAAACTGGTCCAGCCTGTTAACGCGGCGCAGAATAATGGTATCGCATTCAGGAGCCA
>NZ_SACO01000061.1 GCF_004005905.1 Novosphingobium umbonatum | reverse complement strand
CTTTGTTGGCCGCTTTTTCCTGTTCCAGCGCATTGACCAGATCGACGGTGGCGAAGAAGCGTACCTTTCTGCGGTGATGCTCGACAGCCTGGACGCCAAGTGCGGTGGCAATGTGACTTTTGCCGGTACCGGGCCCGCCAATCAGCACCACATTGTCGGCACTGTCCATGAAGTCTCCACGGTGGAGTTGGCGCACCAGGGCCTCGTTGATCTTGACCTGCCCCCCGAAAGTTCCCTCATTCTGATGTAGAGTCTGGACTTGTAACGGCTTTGTGCCGGTCACCTATCTCACTATGCCACCTTGGCCTCGAATGCGAGGGGGCTGATGCCGCCCAGATATGAATGGCGCCTACGTGGGTTGTAGAAGCCGTTGATGTA
>NZ_SACO01000060.1 GCF_004005905.1 Novosphingobium umbonatum | reverse complement strand
CACCTGTGGCATTGGCCAACCTCAAACCGGCGAGAACGGCGGCCCGAGCGCTGCCGGTGGCAAATTACCGGTGGCGCGTTTTCCAGGTGACGGAATAGGTCCTGGGCACATAGCGCGCCGGGATCACACTGGAGCGAAGCCAATCGATTTCACCAGGGGCAAGGTCGCCCGAGACCTCCTGCCACCAGACCCTCTTGTCCGGATTCCAGCGGTAACCGGCGGATTTGAGCACCTCACGCATATCGAAATGCGCGCCGGTCGCCTCGATAGCGATGGTGGGTGTCTGCGCCATTTTGACAATATCGGCGAGGATGGTCCCGACACCTGCCGGCTCATAGGTCAGAACATGCAGGAGGCTCACCACATCGGCCATGGCCCGATGCCCCGCATTGAAACGCCCGATTTGCATC
>NZ_SACO01000005.1 GCF_004005905.1 Novosphingobium umbonatum | reverse complement strand
GGCAATGACAGCTTCCGCTTCAGGGCCAGTTCCGCCACCCCAAAATCCAGAAAGGTATAAACCCAAAGCTTGACCTTGACCGCCATGGGCAGCACATAACCCATACCCACCCGGGTCAATTCTCAATGAAAATCCCGGGTCAATTCTCAGCGCAACTCAACAGTCATAAAATTGGTCATAACTCCGGCGCCGATCTCCCGCGAATTGACGCGGTCTAGCGCGGACTGAAAAAAGTTGGTGACACAGCAAAAACCCGCAGAAATCTGCGGGCTTAGCTGTTCAAATCGGTTCGAGATAAATCGCCCTGGATTAGGGATCTGGCGGAGCGGGAGGGATTCGAACCCTCGATACGCTTTTGGCGTATACTCACTTTCCAGGCGAGCGCCTTCGACCACTCGGCCACCGCTCCGCATTGCTCTGGAAGGGCGCCCCTAGCGGGAAGTTTGCGGTTACGCAAGAGGCAGTTGCAACCGAATGGACAACAAACTTGCGTGAGCGACCAAGGCTGGGCAGATTGCGGCGATGAACGGAAAATTTCTCCTCACCTCCGCACTGGTTGCCGCCGCGCTGGCCAGCGCCATGACCGCCGCCTCCACCATGGCCGCCCCGCCGCAGATCGCCCAACCCCAACAACCTGCCAAACCCCGCAGCGCGGGCGATATTGTGAAAGCCGCGCCCGCCAGCGATTGGGTGGCCATTGCGCCATCCGATCTGCTGGTGATGACTTTATCCCCCGACACACAGGGCAAGGCGCGGCAGGTGATCATCCAGCTCTTGCCACCGCCTTTTTCCCAAGGCTGGATCGGCAATATGAAAAAGCTGGCGCTGGCCCATTGGTGGGACAATGGCGCGGTCTATCGCGTGCAGGACAATTGGGTGGCGCAATTTGGCGATCCGGACGAGGATACGCCGCAAGCCAAACCCCTGCCCGCCGGTTTGGCGGTGGTGCCGGAGAGCGAGTACAAGATCCGAACCTTTGATGCGCCCGAATTCATCAACAAGGGCAAAGACCCCTACGCCTCCTTTACCGGCATAGAACGTGGCTTTCCCGTCGCCTATGATGACGACTATATTTGGCCCACCCATTGCTACGCCACCGTCGGCGTTGGCCGCAACAATTCCCCCGACACCGGCACCGGCGCGGAACTTTACGCCGTGATCGGCACGCCCCCGCGCCAGTTGGACCGCAACATCGCCGTGGTGGGCCGTGTGATCGAGGGGATCGAGCATCTGTCTTCCCTGCCCCGCGCGCCGGGCAATGGCATGTATAATGACAAAGCCAAAAACACCCCGATCCAGACCATCCGACTGGCCAGCGAATTGCCGCAGGACCAGCAACCGCGCCTGCAATATCTCTCCACCGCCAGTCAGACTTTCCGCGACTATGTCAGCGCCCGCGTGAACCGCCGCGATGCGTTCTATATCTATGCCGCCGGCAGCGCCGACATTTGCAACATACCTGTGCCGATCCGCCGCGCCCCCTGATCCGCCGATGCGGCGCATCCTGTTCGCCGCATCGTATTCATTGCGGTAATTCGTATTCAAACTTGGCAAAAACTGCGCAAGATCGCCCCGCTCAACTGGCGCAGCCCCCCATGCGCTGTTACATCGCTTGTCAATCTCCGCAGGGCATAAGCTGCTCCGCGCAATAAAATGTCAAACGCAGTGTAAACGCATTCGCAAGAACATAAGGGAACCATCCATGAGCTTCACCGCCGACCGCCTGCTGCTTTTCGGCGCCACGGGTGATCTGTCGCAGCGGATGCTGCTGCCTTCGCTCTGCGCGCTGCATGCCGATAATCTGGTGTCGGACAAGCTCAAGATCGTGGGCACCGCACGTTCGGATCTGGATGACACGGCCTTCCGCAATTTCGCTCAGGATGCGCTGAACAAGTTCCTGCCCGATTACCGCAAGGGCGCGATCGACGGCTTTTTGAAGCGCGTTTCCTATCAGGCGCTGGACGCCAACCAGACCGCCAGCTTTGCCGATCTGGCGCAAAAGGTTGGCCCGCGCGAAGATGGGCTGGCCATTTTCCTGTCCACCGCGCCCAGCCTGTTTGAACCCACCATCGCCGGCTTGCAGGCCAGCGGCCTTGCCGGTGAAACCAGCCGCATCGGTCTGGAAAAGCCGCTGGGCACCGATCTGGAAACCAGCCGCCATATCAATGACGCGGTGGGCACGGCTTTCAGCGAAGACCGCATTTTCCGCATCGACCATTATCTGGGCAAGGAAACGGTGCAGAACCTGTTGGCCTTGCGTTTTGCCAACATCATGTTCGAACCGATCTGGAATGCGCAATATATCGAGCATGTGCAGATCACCGTGGCCGAAACGGTGGGTCTGGAAGGCCGCGTCGGCTTCTATGATGGCGCAGGCGCGATGCGCGACATGTTGCAAAACCACATGCTGCAATTGCTGGCGCTGGTGGCGATGGAGCCGCCCAGCCGGTTTGACCCCGCCGCGATCCGTGGTGAAAAGACCAAGGTGCTGCGTTCGCTGCGCGCGGTTGGCCCTGCCGACACAGTGACCGGCCAATATCGCGCGGGCACCTCGGGCGGCAATCCGGTGCCCGGCTATGCCGATGAATTGGGCAAACCTTCCACCACCGAGACTTTCGTAGCGATCAAGGCGCATATCGACAATTGGCGCTGGAAGGGCGTGCCCTTCTATCTGCGCACCGGCAAGCGTCTGCCCCGCCGCGTGACCGAAATCGTGGTGCAGTTCCGCCCCGTGCCCCATTCGATGTTTGCGCAGCGCGGCGCAGTTGCCCAGCCCAACCGCCTGATCATCAGCATCCAGCCGGAGGAAAACATCACCTTCACGCTGATGGCCAAGGAGCCCGGTCTGGACCGTGGCGGCCTGCGCCTGCGCGAAGTGCCGTTGGACATCCGCATGGAGGACGCCTTCGCCGGTCCCCAGCGCCGCATCGCCTATGAACGCCTGCTGCTGGACCTGATCGAGGGCGACCAGACCCTGTTCGTCCGCCGCGACGAGGTGGAGGCGCAATGGGCATGGATCGACGGCATCCGCCAGTGCTGGGCCGAAAACCACATCACGCCCAATCCCTATTCCGCCGGAAGCTGGGGGCCGACCGCCGCCATCGCTTTGGCTGCGAAGGATAGCGTCGCCTGGCATGAGTAAGGCTGGGCATGAATAAGGCTGGGCCTGCAAAGGCCCGCCCGCCAGCACAGAAATAAAGCCGCAAGGCACCGGAGTATCCGAGAATGACCCAATTGCACCCCACCATCGCCCGCGTCACCGAGCGCGTGATCGCGCGTTCCAAGGACAGCCGCGCCGCCTATCTCGATCTGATGGCGCGCGAAGCCGATCGTCTGGGCGACCGCGCCGCCTATGGCTGCTCCAATCTGGCCCATGCCTATGCCGGTGCCGAAAATGACCAACCCACCATGGCTTTCACCAAGGCGCAGAATTTCGCGATTGTCACCGCCTATAATGACATGCTTTCGGCGCATCAGCCCTATGGCCGCTATCCCGAGGCGATGAAGCTCTATGCCCGCGAAGTGGGTGCCACGGCGCAGGTGGCAGGCGGCGTGCCCGCTATGTGCGACGGCGTGACGCAGGGCATGGACGGCATGGAGCTTTCCCTGTTCAGCCGCGATGCCATTGCCATGTCCACCGCCATTGCCATGAGCCATGCAGTGTTTGACGGCATGGCTTTGCTGGGCATTTGCGACAAGATCGTGCCGGGTCTGGTGATGGGCGCGCTGCGTTTTGGCCATTTGCCCGCCGTGTTCATCCCCAGCGGCCCGATGCCCAGCGGCATTGCCAACAAAGAAAAGCAGAAGACCCGCCAGCTTTATGCCGAAGGCAAGGTAGGCCGCGAGGAATTGCTGAAGAGCGAGATGGGTTCCTATCACTCGCCGGGCACCTGCACCTTCTTTGGCACCGCCAATTCCAACCAGATGATGATGGAAATGATGGGCCTGCAATTGCCCGGTTCCAGCTTTGTCAGCCCCAACACGCCTTTGCGCAGCGCGCTGACCCGCGCCGCTGTGCATCGTCTGGCGCAAATCAGCCGCAAGGGCAGCGATCCGCGCCCGATGGCACAGGTGGTGGATGAAAAGGCGATCCTCAACGCCTGCATCGGCCTGCTGGCCACCGGCGGCAGCACCAATCATGCCATCCACCTTCCCGCCATGGCCCGCGCGGCCGGTATCCAGCTCGATTGGCAGGATCTGGACGATCTGTCCTCGGCCGTGCCGCTGATCGCCCGCGTCTATCCCAATGGCAGCGGCGACGTGAACCATTTCCACGCAGCGGGCGGCATGGGCTATGTCATCCGTGAACTGGTGGGTGCAGGCCTTGCCCATGGCGACATCCTGACCATCGCGGATGGTGGCATGGAGGCCTATGGCACCGAACCCTTTCTCGACGGCAGCGATCTGGTGTTCCGCGCCGCGCCTGCCCAATCGGGCGACCCCGAAATGCTGCGCCCTGCCAGCGATCCGTTCCAGCCCGATGGCGGCATGCGTCTGGTCAAGGGCAATCTGGGCCGCGCCACCTTCAAGACCAGCGCGGTGGACAAGGAGCGCTGGACCATCGAAGCCCCTGCCCGCGTGTTCGACAGTCAGGAAGCGGTGCAGGCCGCGTTCAAGGCGGGCGAGCTGAACCGCGATGTCGTCGTGGTCGTGCGTTTCCAGGGCCCCCGCGCCAATGGTATGCCAGAACTCCACAAGCTGACCCCGCCTCTGGGCATTTTGCAGGACAAGGGCTTCAAGGTCGCGCTGGTCACCGATGGCCGCATGTCGGGCGCATCGGGCAAGGTGCCCGCCGCGATCCACGCCACGCCCGAGGCCCTGTCTGACGCCGCTGGCACCCCCGGCCCGCTGGCGCTGGTGCAGGACGGCGATGTGATCCGGCTTTGTGCCCATACCGGCACGCTGGAAGTTCTGGCCGATCTGTCGGGCCGCACGCCTGCCCCCGCGCCTGCCCCCGCGATGGGCATGGGCCGCGAACTTTTCGCCATCATGCGCGCAGGCGCCGATGGCGCGGAAAAGGGCGGTTCGGCCATGCTGGCGCTGGGCGGATTGTAAGGCTAAAGACGATACTGAAATCTTTGGGGGAATCGATGAATATCGTCGCTGTTGACATTGGCGGGACCAATGCACGCTTTGCCATTGCCACATTGGAAGACGGCCAGATCACGCTGAGCGATCCGGTCATCCTGTCGTCGAAAGACCATGCCAATTTCGAAACGGCATGGGATCATTTCGCCGAAATCCATGGCCAGCGCAGCGATGTGCCCCTGCCCAAGGATGCGGCATTGGCCTTGGCCGCACCGGTGGACGGGGAAACGATCCGTTTCGCCAATATCCATTGGGTGATCCAGCCCGCAGCCTTGGGTGAACGTCTGGGCATTGAACGCCTCACGCTCATCAATGACTTTGGCGCGATGGGCCATGCCGCCGCCACGGTGGGGCCGGAGTTTTTCACCCATATCGCAGGGCCTGAACAGGCTTTTGCCCCCAAGGGTACTCTGTCGATCGTCGGCCCGGGCACCGGCCTTGGCATCGCCCATGTGTGGCGCGACGGCAAAGGCTTTTACAATGTGCAGTCCACCGAGGGCGGGCATATCGATTTCGCCCCCGTGGACGCGATTGACGATGCCATTCTGGCCCGCCTGCGCAAGCGTCACCGCCGCGTTTCGGTGGAACGCGTGGTGTCGGGCGAGGCCATTGTCGATGTTTACGAAACGCTGGCCGCGCTGGAAGAGCGCGCCATTGTGCCGGTCGATGCCAAGACCATCTGGCAATTGGCCGATGCGGGCGAGGATGCTTTGGCCGTGGCTGCGGCAGAACGTTTCTGCCTCTCGCTGGGTTCGGCGGCCGGCGACTATGCGCTGGCGCATGGTTCCTGCGGCGTGGTTCTGGCCGGTGGCGTAGGCCAGCGTCAGGCAGGCCGCATCATCGCATCGGGTTTCCACAGCCGTTTTACCGCCAAGGGGCGGTTTGAAAATCTGATGGGCACCATTCCGGTCAAGCTCATCACCCATCCCCAGCCGGGCTTGCTCGGCGCTGCTGCCGCCTTTCAAAAGGAACATGGCCAATGACCGCTACCCCCGCCTCTGCCAAGATTGACGCTATCATGCGCACCGCGCCGGTTATTCCGGTGCTGGTGATCGACGATCTGGCCCATGCCCTGCCGATTGCCGAAGCTTTGGTGGCCGGTGGCCTCAACGTGCTGGAAGTGACCCTGCGCACCCCTTGCGCGCTGGACGCGATCAAGGTGATGCGCCAAGTTCCCGGCGCGATTGTCGGCGCTGGCACTGTGCTGAACCCCGATGATCTGGCCGCGGCGATTGACGCGGGCAGCGAATTCATCGTCTCCCCCGGCCTGACCGCGCGTCTGGGTGAAGCGGCGATCAAGGCCGACATCCCCTTCCTGCCCGGCACCGCCAATGGCGGCGATATCATGCTGGGTCTGGATCTGGGCCTCAACCGCTTCAAATTCTTCCCCGCCGAAGCCAGCGGTGGCGTCAATGCGCTTAAGGCCATTGCCGGCCCCTTCGGCAATGTGCGCTTCTGCCCCACGGGCGGCATCACGCCTGCCACGGCGCCGGGCTATCTGGGCCTTGAAGCCGTGCTTTGCGTCGGCGGTAGCTGGATGGTTGGTAAGGGCACGCCCGATGTTGCCGCCATTACCGCCGCTGCGGCACAGGCTGCGGCCCTGCGCGGATAAGAACCTACTATTGCCCTGCCCGCGCTAGCCATCGGCGCGGGCAGGTTTCCCCCCCAAAGCTTGCCGGCCTGCCCAACCTTCTACCCGCTCCGAAAGGCCGCGAACATTCGTTTGTGCAGTTGCACAATGGGTTTCCCCTTGGGCGGAATTTGGCCTAATCTGCGCATCAAACAGATAAGGGTTGCCAGATGGGAGACAGGCCCAAGCCGCGCACCCTAAGGATTCAGGGAGTGTTCCAAAGATGAGCGAAATTGCTGCCCTTAGCCAGCGTCTGCAAGACCTGCATACCACCACCGAAGAAACGCCTCTGTTCAACCCCGTGTTTCAGCTGGCGCTGGAATTGTCGCGCCGGTTGGAAAGCGGCGATCTCAGCCTGAACAAGGTCGAGGCCATGGTGGCCGAGCTGGAATGCGAAGGGCTGCAAGCCCGCGCCCGCCGGTTGCACCGCCTGCTGGAACCCACCGCGCCCGACGCCAATCTGGCCCGCGTAAAGGCCTTGGCCGAAAGCGGCGATTTTGCCAGCTTTGCCGCCAAATGGGCGCGCCCTGCCGCGCATATCGTGTTTACCGCGCACCCCACCTTCCTGCTCAACCGCGCGCAAAGCGCCACCGTGGCCCATGCCGCCACCGCAGGCGATTTTGGCGCCGCCACCTGCGCCGCCAGTGCCACGCGTGACACGATCACGCTGGATACCGAGCATGATGCCGCCTTGGCCGCTCTGACCCGTGGGCAGGCCGCGCGCAATGCCATCACCGCCGCCCTGTTCCAGACCGCGCGCCACCGCTGGCCCACGCAATGGCGCAGCCTGAAGCCGCTGCCCATCCGCTTTGCCAGCTGGGTCGGTTATGACATGGATGGCCGCACCGACATTGGCTGGCACACCTGCATCCGCTATCGCCTTTCGGAAAAGGCGCAGCGTCTGGCCGCCTATGCCGCGCAACTGGCCGAGGCCGCGCCCGACATTGCCACCCGCCTGATCGCCGCGCAGGAACGCGCCGAGGAAATGGCGGCGCTGTTTGCCAATGATCTGAAGGACCCCACCGCGCTTTCCGCCGCAGCCAATACGCTGACGGCGGACCATCCGGCCAAGCTGACCAGCCTGACCGGCATCATCGCCGAGCTGGAAGCCTTGGCCGACAAGGCTGATGATGACACCGCCGAAGTGTTGCTGACCGCCGCCTCGGCCATGCGCGCCGATGGTCTGGGCATGGGTTGGGTGCATTTCCGCGTGAACAGCAGCCAGCTGCAAAACGCCATCCGCCGCCGTATCGATCCCGATGGCCGCCTCGATCTGGCCAGTCAGGCCGCGCTGATGAAAATGCGCGAACTGCTGGCCAATGCCAAGGTTTTGCGTAGCAATTTCGCGGCACTCGCCATCGAGAACAGCACCGCTGTACGCCTGTTCCTGACCATGGCGCAGATCCTGCACCATATTGATGCCGATACGCCGATCCGCATGCTGGTGGCCGAATGCGAACAGCCCACCACCATGCTGGCCGCGCTTTATTTCGCCAAAC
This sequence comes from Novosphingobium umbonatum, assembly GCF_004005905.1. Taxonomy (GTDB): domain Bacteria; phylum Pseudomonadota; class Alphaproteobacteria; order Sphingomonadales; family Sphingomonadaceae; genus Novosphingobium; species Novosphingobium umbonatum. Next base: position 249,099 of record NZ_SACO01000005.1, on the reverse strand, counting down.
TGTTCGGCATCGAGGACAAGGTGGATGTGTCGCCTTTGTTCGAAACCGAAACCGCGCTGGAACATGGCGGGCGCTTCCTTGACGCGCTGCTGGCCGAACCGGCCTATCGCGCCTATGCCCGTGGCCGTGGCCGCGTGGCGATCCAGACCGGCTTTTCCGACGCTGGCCGCTTTGTGGGGCAGATCCCCGCCGCGCTGGCCATCGAGCGTTTGCAGGGCCGTCTGGCGCAGGCGATGCAGGCCAACGAGCTGTCCGATGTCTCAGCATTGATCTTCAACACCCATGGCGAAAGCATGGGCCGCGGCGCGCATCCGGCCAGCCTGTCCGACCGTCTGGCATGGCCGCTCAGCCCATGGGCGCGCCGCCGTTTTGTGCGTTCGGGCATCCGTCTGGAGCCGGAAGTGTCGTTTCAGGGCGGCGATGGCTATCTGTTCTTTGGCAGCGATGAACTGGCTCTGGCCACGCTCACCCGCTTTATCGAACTGGCCCCTGCCGAAACCGATCCCTATGCGCCGACCGATCCGTTCTATCGCCGCACCGACCTCAGCCTCGACTTTTACCGCGCGATCCGCCGCGTGCAGCAGGATCACTTGTCCAGCGGCACCTATAGCCGTGCGGTCACCGCCTTTGGCCTTGGCCTGTTGAACGATACGGGCAGCCGCAAGAGCCGCCGCCAAAGCGACATTGCCGCCGACCGCACGATGAGCCTGCGCCAGATCCGCGCGATCCCGCATAATTCGGTGCTGCAACAACTGGGCTATCCGGTGAATATCATCGCCGGTGCGGGCAGCGCGGCTGAGGGCAATTACGAGGAAGTGGCCGCCCTGCTGCGCTCGTCCGAACGCGGTCGCCAGATCGTGCGCCTGATCCGCGCCGCCAATGCACTGGCCAGCATCAAGACGCTGACCGCCTTTGGCGAATTGTTCAACAGCGCCTATTGGGCGAGCCGCCCCTATCGCGGGCATGAGGAGCATATTTCGGACGGCTGCCTTGCTCTGGCCGAATATCTGACCGGAGACGATCGTGCAGGCGTGTTCCGCCGCCTGTCCACGCGCCTGCGGGTCGATGCGTTGAAGCTGCACCGCCTGCTCTCGCTGATCCCTGACGAGGCCCCCCTGCCCGACCGCGAGCATACGCGCCGGATGATCGGCGTGTTGCAGGCTTTGCGTCTGGCGCTGTTCCAGCATATGTTCCTGCGCGTGGTGATGGTGCCGCAATTCAGCCGCGCCAATGATATTGCGCGTGAAGACGTGCTGGAAATGGTGTTCAGCCTGCGGGTGGAAGAAGCCTTGGCCCAATTGCGCCGCGCCTTCCCCACCAGCTTCCCCAGCCTTGACGATTTCGATGTGGAAGAACCGGCCGATTATCCGGACGAAGCCGCCAATGGCTATGCCGCCATCCGCCGCGACTATATCGAGCCGATCGAGCGTGCCTATGGTCTGGCCCTGCGCATTGGCACCAGCATTGCCAATGAATTTGGCGCCCATGGCTAAGGGTTGCAACAAAGAGTAATCGGAAGGGGGCGGCCTGCATGGGCGGCCCCCTTTTCATATCTGCGGCGGTAAACGTCCCGCTCTGGCACATGGCCGCATGGTCACTGGTCAAAAGGCGGCATTTGATCCAAATACAGCCCTCACGCATAGCAGGATCGAGAGGCGCCCAAATGGGGCAAGCGCATAATCCCACCACATCGCAAAGGCCCAATGGCTTCCTGTCTGTGCTGATTGGCATAGGGCTAGTGGTGATCGCTGGCCTTGGGCTGGTCTATTGGGACGAGCGCAAGGGCACCGCCCATGTCAACGAACAGCCGCCCGCCACAGTGCAAAGCGCTATGCCCGAAGCGCTACCTCCTGTAGAGCAAACCGACGCGCCCACTCCAATGGCGGACAAGAGTGTCCCGCTGGTGGCCGATGCGCCAAAGCCTGCCGCCAAACCCGAAGCTTTGGTCATCCGGCGCATTCTGCCGATCAAAAGCCCGATCCGCTATGGCGACTGGATGTGGGATGAAAAAGGCGTGCCTGCGGGCGTTTTGATCGTGACAGTGGATCTTGAGGCCCGCGTGCTCTCCGTATTCCGCGACGGCTATGAGATCGGCGCGGCGGCGGTGCTGCTGGGCACGCAGGAAAAGCCCACGCCCTTGGGGGTGTTTCCCATCACCCAAAAGGATGAGCACCACATTTCCAATCTCTATAACGCGCCGATGCCCTATATGATGCGGCTCACCAATGATGGCGTGTCGATCCACGGCTCCAATGTGCGCAATGGCTATGCCAGCCATGGCTGCATCGGCGTGCCCAAGGCCTTTGCGCAAAAGCTGTTCGCCCGCGCCAAGCTGGGCGACAGGGTGATCATCACCCGAGGCAAACAGGCCGGATTGGGCGCGAAGCTTTAAATAGCTCGCCGTTTAGGCGCGCGGCTGAAGGCCCAGCCACCGGGCATGGGCCGCGCCATCACATCGCCCAACATCGCCGGTTGGCGCGCAAGCAAACTGTCAAACAGCCGCGCCACGGCGCTGCCACGCGGGGCGCTGCCGTCGATCTCTTCCACAATCCGCGCCACCACGCGCAGCGCAATCGCGCGCGGTGCGGCGGGGCGATAGGTCATGCCCAGCCCCTCGCGCTGCACACGGGCGCCATATTCGCGCTCGGCGGCCCATTCCAGCGCGGTATCCGCCTCTGCCAGATATTGCGCGCTGGCGGCCAGAGCATGGACATCCAGCCAATCGACTTGCGCCAAAGCCTGACGCATCCGCACGCGGTCATAGGCCTGATTGCGGTTCGACGGATCGTCGGCGGGTTCCAAACCTGCCTGCGCCACCACATCGGCCAGTTCCGCCTTGCGCCAGCCCAGCAAGGGCCGGATCAGCAATTGCGCATCGCCCTCGGCAGGCACAAAGCCGCGTTCGCGCACACCGGCCAGCCCCGCCACGCCGCTGGCGCGGTTCAGCCGCATCAGCAAGGTTTCGGCCTGATCATCGGCGTGATGGGCGGTGGCCAGCGCCGCGACTTCGCGGCGACGCATCCATTCCGAAAGCGCGCCATAGCGGGCCTCTCGCGCCTGACTTTGCACATTGCCTTCCGCCACGGTGATGGTCAGCACCTCATGCGCAATGCCGCGTTCAGCACAGATCCGCGCCACTTGCACCGCCTCGCCCGCGCTCTCGGCGCGCAGTCCGTGATCCACCGTCGCCGCGCAAACCGCATCGGGCCGCGCCGCATGGGCTAGCAACAGCAAAGCCAGCGAATCCGGCCCGCCCGATACGGCTATGCCCAGCCTTAGGGCCGGATCGCGCCCACCCTCCGGCCAGACTTTCGCCAGATCCGCGGCAAAACGCTCCTGTGTCAGTTGCACTTCACCGACTTGCGCGTGGCGTCATATTGCGCCTTCAAACGGCCCGCCGCTTCCACCGCATAGCCATCGGCAAATTCGGCAATCGCGATACAGGCGCGGTTGGTATCCTTCATCTCGATCATGGCCGCCGCCAGATTGAGCAGGCTGTCGGCAGCGCGCTCGCCCTTCTTGTTGGCCTGATAATTCTGCAGGAACCAGGTGGCGGCCTCACGCGGCTTGCCATCGTCCAGATAGGCGCGGCCAATCAGGTTGCGGGCGCGGCTGACGCTCTTATGCTTGGGATTGGCTTCCAGATAGAGCTTCAGCTGCTGCTCGGCCTCGGGATAGAATTTGGCCTCATACAGCTTGAAGCCATAGGAATAATCATCTTCGGCCGGATCGCTGGTCTGCGGCTTTACGATGCCCTTCACCGCCGCCACGCGCGAGGCTGGCGGCTTGGCATTGGCGACCGGCGCGGGTTCGGCTTTGGCCGCTTCGACCTTGGCAGGCTTGGTCACTACCGGCTTGGGGGCGGGCTGAGGCGCAGGCTGCACAGCAACCGGCTTGGGCGCGGGAGGCGCTGCGACAGTTTGTGCAGGAACCGGAACCGGTGCATTGCTGGGCCCATTGGCAGGCGCAACGGCCATGCCACCATCGGCGGTCGGCACCAAGGTTTCGGCCGCTTCCGCCTTGGGCGCGGTCAATTGCGTCAGGCGGTGGTTCAAATCCTCCACCTGCGCGGTCAGGCGCGCATTCTGGGCCTCCACCGCTTCCAGACGCATCAACACATCGGTCAAGGCGCTGGCGGTGGGCGCGGGCGTGACCACCACGGGGGCGGGCGGTTCCTGCGGGAACATTTTCGGGTCCGCGCCGGGGAAGACCTTGCGCTGCACGGCGCGCAATTCGCCCTCGATCTTGCGCAGGCGGGCCTCGGGATTGGGCGCGGCTTCCTGCGCCACGGCGGGCGAAACCAACAGGCTGGCCACGGGCAGATCCATGCCCTGCGCCATCAGCGCCAACAACGCTCCACCGGCCCACAGCTTGCCGGTGTTAAGGCGCAAACGCTGCAAACGTGTCATCTCATCATGCTCCCATGGCTTTAAACAGGCAGCCCCCTGCCCCCGACTGATGCCGAAAGCGGGGCGCGCTGTCGAGGCCAGCTTATTGCGAAACGGTGGAAGGATTGCTGGCTGCGGTGGCCTGCGGCGCGGGGACGCTATCGCCAGCGGCTGTGCTGCGGCGCGGACGGGGGAAAGGCTTGCGCACCACGGGCTTTGTCACTGCCGCCTCTGTGGCCGCCGCGCTGGCGCTTTCGGTGGGCGCAGGGGTCGCGGCACGGGCCAACAAAGCCTCAGCGCTGACCGGCACATCCTTGACCGTCTTTTGCTTCTCGGCAATCTTGGGCACGGCCTGCCCGCCAATGGTAATCGACAAAGCCTCGGGGCGGCCGGTCCACAATTGCGGATTTTCCACGCCCTCGGGCAATGTGTAGGTCTCGCCCTTGGCCATCAGCTTCTGCAGCAATTGCTGCCCCTTGCCGTCATAGAATTTGACCCACAGCTTGTCGTCCTCGGCGGTAAACACCACGGGGCCGCTCGGCTGCGCGCTGGCCTCGGCGCTGGGGGCCTCGCTGGGTTCCGCACTGGGCGCGGCCACAGGGGCTACGCTAGGCGTTTCGCTGGGCAGCAAGGATGGCAGGCCCACCGCAGGGCTGCTGGTGTTCTGCCACCAGACATAGCCGCCCACGCCCGCCACAGCCACAGCCAGCGCCGCCGCCCAGGCAAAGCCGGAGGAAGGCACGCGCGCCGGATCGCCGGGGGCAAAGGCTGCCTCGGTTTCGGCTTCGACTGCACCGGCCAGACGGTCCAGTTCCTTGGCGGTTTCCGCGCTGATCGCCGCAGCGTCCAGCCCGACCATATTGGCAAAAGTCTTGGCAAAGCCCAGCGCATAGGTGCGGCCCGGCAAGGCGGCCAGATCGCCTTCTTCCAGCGCCTGAAGGTGCCTTTCGCGGATGCGGCTTTGCGCCGCCAGATCGCCCAGCGACAGGCCCGCAGCCTCACGCGCGGCGCGCAGCTTGGCGCCTACGCCTTGCGGCAGTCCCGAAGTTCCTTGTTCTTGCGCACTCATGTCGTTTCTATCCGAATGCCATTATCGCCCGTCGCGGCGACAAGACTCTGTAAACCATCCCAAGTCAACCACCTAGAGCGCGGAGTTTGGGATATATGTCAATCGGCAAGCAAGCCGCGCTCGCTCGCCCAAGCGGTCATCACCTCGCGCAGATTGGCGGGCGGATTGGCCAGCCAGCCTTCCATCGCCTGGGTAATCTCGGCCAGATTGACGCGGCGCACCAATTCCTTGATCGGCGCCACGCCCGCAGGGGTGATCGACAGGCGGCGGATGCCCACGCCCAACAGCGCCAAAGCCTCCAGCGGACGCCCGCCCATTTCGCCGCAAACGGTCATCGGCACATGATATTCACGCCCCGCCGCCGACACGCGCCGGATGAAGCGCAGGATCGCGGGCGACAGCCAGTCATAACGCTCGGCCAGTTTCGGGTTGGAACGGTCCGCCGCCAACAGGAACTGGGTCAGGTCATTCGTGCCGATCGACAGGAAGGACAGCTTGGGCAGCAGAATATCCAGCACTTCGGCCAACGCGGGCACTTCCAGCATGGCGCCATATTTCACCGATTCCGGCAGGGTTTTGCCCAAGGTCTTCAAATGCGCCAATTGCGCATCGAACACCGCCTTGGCAGCATCAAACTCCCAAGGTTCCGAAATCATGGGGAACATCACGTTGAGCACGCGCCCCGCCGAAGCCTCCAGCAAGGCCCGCGCCTGCGCTTTGAGCAAACCGTCTCTCTCCAGCGCCACGCGCAAGGCGCGCCAGCCCATGGCAGGGTTTTCCTCGTGCATGTCGTCTTCATGCCGCAGGTAAGGCAGGCTCTTGTCCCCGCCAATGTCCACCGTGCGGAACACCACCGGCTTGGAACCGGCCACTTCCAGCACTTCGCGGTAAAGCCGCGTCTGGCGCTCACGACTGGGCAAGGTGGCGGCGACAAGGAACTGGAATTCGGTGCGGTACAGGCCCACCCCATCCGCGCCGGTCAGCGACAGATTGGGCATATCCTCACGCAGGCCCGCATTGATCAGCACCGAAATCCGCTCACCATCGGCGGTGACCGGCACCACATCGCGCATGGCGACATATTTGGCCTGACGTTCGCGACTCTTGGCATAGCGTTCGTCAAAACCGATCACCATGTCGCGCGTCGGGCGGGCGAAAGCCAAGCCCTGATCGGCGTCGAGCAGGATCTGGTCGCCTTCACGCACCCGCCCGCGCAGGCTTTTCACACGGCCCAGCACCGGAATGCCCATCGCCCGCGCCACGATCACCACATGCGCGGTCAGCGAGCCTTCCTCTAGGATCACCCCCTTCAGCCGGCGTTTGTCATATTCCAGCAGTTCGGCAGGCCCCAGATTGCGCGCAATCAGGATCGCGTCATTGCGCAAGCCCATGCTGGCCGCTGTGCCCAACTGGCCCGACACAATGCGCAGCAAGCGGTTGGAGAGATCCTCCAGATCATGCATGCGGTCGGCCAGCAGCGCGTCATCGATCTGGCGCATACGCATACGGGTCCGCTGCTGCACGCGCTCGATCGCGGCCTCGGCGGTCAGGCCGCTGTCGATCGCCTCATTGATGCGGCGGCTCCAGCCTTCGTCATAGGCGAACATCTTGTAGGTGGAGAGCACTTCCTCATGCTCGCCCCCGATGCCGAATTCGGCCTGACTGGCCATGCGGTCGATCTGCTCGCGCATCTTGTCAAAGGCCAGATAGACGCGCTGGCGCTCGGCCTCGGTATCCTCGGCCACGACATGTTCGATGGTGATGCGCGGTTGGTGATAGACCGCCACCCCGCTGCCCAGCCCCTTTACCAGCGTAAGGCCCGACATTTTCTCCGGCCCCGTCAGCGCGGCGGCAAGGCCAGCAGCTTCCTCCTCATCGACCAGTTCGGCATTGGCGATCAATTCCGACAGCACCATGGCCACGGTTTGCAGCGCCTCGATCTCCACCTCTTCATAACGGCGCGGATCGACATGCTGCACGCAAAGCACGCCCACCGCCCGTTCGCGCCGCACAATCGGCACGCCGGCGAAGGAGTGGAATTTATCCTCCCCCGTTTCGGGGCGATAGGAAAAGTCGGGGTGCGCCGTCGCTTCGGCCAGATTGAGCGTTTCGCTATTGGAGGCAATCGTGCCCACCAGACCTTCGCCCACGCCCATGCGGGTGACATGCACCGCCTCCTGCGCCAGACCACGGGTGGCGAACAATTCCAGCATGCCTTCACGCAGCAGATAGATCGAGCAAACCTCGCTATCGAGGCTTTCGCCGATCACATCCACCACCGTATTCAGCTTGGCCTGCGCATGGCTGCGCGATGCCATCACCTCGTGCAGGCGAGTAAGAATCTTGCGCGCGGAGGCCACCGCGCTGGAATTGGAAGTGGGGCCGATAGGTGCGCTGGTCATGGGCCCAGACCTAAGGCCAAATTGCGCTATTTGCAAACAGGCAAGGTGGGCAAAACCATGCATTCGGCGCAAATTCGGGTGCATTGGGCCAGAATTTGCCCATCTGGGCGCGATTGGAATGCTGCACCCGATCCGCGCAATATAAAAGCCCCCGACCCGCGTTTTGGACAACAGGCGCGGACCGGGGGCTGTTGATGGGAAAGGATAAGGGATCAGTGATGGGCGAGCTGGTCTCGCAAGCGCAGCTTGTGGCGCTTCAGGCTGGCGATCATGGCCAAATCAGGATGCGGGCTTTTCATTTCCTCGGCAATCCGGCGTTCAAGACCAGCGTGCTTGGTCTGCAAAGCGTTGAGATGCGATGATTCCACGAGGCGTTCTCCTTGGCTCTTATCAGCTAGAATTGCGGCCCCCGCCAGCGCGGCGCGTCCCCATCCCGATCCCAGTTGGCCCGCAATAGCGCGGACAAAGGATGCAGGGCGCGTCGTGTGGTGGGCGCCTTTGGCTTACCCCCCTTGATGCACCGACGGGCTTCACATCCCGCCACGCCGCGAAACTGTCATCAACCGCCCCTATCTCTCCTGCGAATGGGGCGAATCGAAATTTCATCCGGCGCGGATGGAAAGAACCACAAGAGCCCCGCCTTGCGAAGCCCTTTTGACGTCGATCGCCGCTGTAAAGCGACGAAGCGTTTTGCCTTGCGACAGGCTGCTAAGGGCATTTGCGGCAAATGAACCAAGTCGGGACAGTGCCACCACTTCGCCTGCAGTAAAGCTTGCGATGAGGCCCGCGCATGACTAGAGCAAGGTGCCTGTGGCAAGCATTCTAGTCTGGAGCATTCGCTGGTGACCGAGGAGGAACTGCGCAAGCGGCTGGAGATGCTGAAGGTAGAGCATCGCGATCTGGATGCGGCGATTGATGCCCTGTCCAGCGTGGCGGGCCCCAATGGCACGAGCGACCAGTTGCAGATCGCCCGCCTGAAAAAGCGCAAGCTGAAACTGAAGGACCAGATATCGCTGATCGAGGATTACCTGATTCCCGATATCATCGCCTGATGGCGGGAATTTACAACAAACCCTTGCCAAAATACTGAAATTTTGGAACTATACCGGTAACGATCCATTTCGGGACAGTCTGCTCTGGCTGCCCGATTGCGCCGCCCGCCCTTCACCCCCTAACGAATGCCGGTCATGAGCCACGCCACCACCATCAACCCGCGCATTGTCGAAGGCCTTTATTGCGAGGCGCTGGTCCTGTCGGACGAGGTGCGCGGCGCATTTGACCTGTCGGGCCGCATCGAACAAACCGGCACGGACGCCGATGCCGCGCGGATTGCCCTGTCTTGCGAGGCTTTGCGCACCACCACGCGGATGATGCATGCCATGGCATGGCTGCTCAACCACCGCGCCTATTTCATGGGCGAATTGTCGGAATTCCAGCTGCGCCGCTATGGCCGCCTAGCACCCGATTTTCCGGCGGGCGATGCGCAAAGACTGGCTCTTCTGCCCGAAAACCTGCAAAATCTGGTCAGCCATACCGAGAATTTCTACGCCCGCCTGCTCAGGCTCGACCGCAGCTGGCGCGAGCCTGCGCCAGGCGTCCATTCCGCGCTGGACCAACTGCGCGCACGCCTATCCCAAAATGTAGCCTGAGGTTTCCTAGCCGAAAGCCTCGACAAATCGCGGGCCCATCCCCATATGGGCCGCATGGAACATCCCCCGCAACCATGGCCCGTGGGCGCTGTCGAAAGGCTGGAACCGCTGGTAGGCCGCGTCTTGGCCACCAATGCCGGACCCTATACCTTCACCGGCACCCAGACCTATGTGGTCGGCGACAGCCGTGGCTTGGCGGTGATCGATCCTGGTCCGGACGATGCCGAACATATTGCCGCGCTGCTGGCCGCGATTGGCGATGCGCCGGTTCTGGCCATTGCCTGCACCCATACGCATCGCGACCATTCCCCCGCCGCCGCGCCGCTGGCCGCCGCGACCGGAGCGCCGATCATCGGCTGCGCACCGCTGACGCTGGAGGATGACGGGCCGCGCAGCGATGCCGCCTTTGACACCGACTATCAACCCGATCGCATCCTGTCCGATGGCGAGATTATCCGCCTGCCCTCGGCCACGCTGGTCGCGCTGGAAACGCCGGGGCACACGTCGAACCATCTGTGCTTTGCGCTGCTGGAAACCGGCGCCTTGTTCACCGGCGATCATGTGATGGGCTGGTCCACCACGGTGGTGTCGCCCCCCGACGGGGACATGGGCGATTATATGAACAGTCTGGAGCGCCTGCAACAGCGCGAGGACCGCGTCTATTACCCCGCCCATGGCCCGCAGGTGGACAAGCCACAGCAATTGCTGCGCGGCATGATCGGCCACCGCCGCCTGCGCGAGAAACAGATCCTGCGCCTGCTGGAGGAGGCCCCCGCCAGCATCCCCGCCATGGTCGAACAAATGTATCCCGGCCTTGATGCCAAGCTGCTGCGCGCGGCGGGGCAATCGGTGCTGGCCCATCTGCTTGATCTGGAAAGGCGGGGGATGATTGCCCGCGATGGCGAGTTATTCCTCGCCGCCTGACACCAATTTTCACTTGGGGACCGGCCCCGGCCCGCCTAGGAGGCGCGGCAAATGAAAGCCCTTGAACGGGAGCGATGCCATGACTGTCCAAACTGCAATGCCCAGCACCAAGGAAGAGCTGCTGGCCGAGATCAACCGCCTGCGGGTGGAAAAGAACGCCGTCATTCTGGCCCATTATTACCAGCGGCCCGAATTGCAGGATCTGGCCGATTTTGTGGGCGACAGTCTGGAGCTGAGCCGCAAAGCCGCCGAGACCGACGCGGATGTCATTGCCTTTTGCGGCGTGAAATTCATGGCCGAGGTGGCCAAGATCCTCTCGCCCGAAAAGACTGTGGTGCTGCCCGACCTCAACGCGGGTTGCAGCCTTGAAGACGCCTGCCCGCCCGAAAAGTTCAAGGCGTTCCGCGAAGCCCATCCCGACCATATCGCGCTGACCTATATCAACTGCTCGACCGAGGTGAAGGCTTTGTCCGACATCATCGTCACCAGTTCCAGCGCGGAAAAGATCCTGGCGCAAATCCCGCGTGACCAGAAGATCATCTTTGGCCCTGACCGCCACCTTGGCGGCTATCTGGCGCGCAAGTTCGACCGCGAAATGCTGTTGTGGCCCGGCGTGTGCATCGTGCATGAAGCTTTCAGCGAGACCGAATTGCTCAAGCTAAAGGCCCAGCATCCCGATGCGCCGATTGCCGCGCATCCCGAATGCCCGCCAACCATCGTGGACCATGCCGATTATGTCGGCTCCACCAGCGGCATTTTGAACTATGCCAAGACGATTGATGCCGACACGCTGATCGTGGCCACCGAGCCGCATATCATCCACCAGATGCAGCTGGCCATTCCCAACAAGACCTTCATCGGCGCGCCCGGTGCCGATGGCAATTGCAACTGCAACATCTGCCCCTACATGGCGCTTAACACGCTGGAAAAGCTCTATCTTTCCCTGCGCGACCTATCCCCGCGTATCGAGATCGACGAGCCTCTGCGCCTGAAGGCCAAGGAAAGCCTCGACCGTATGCTGGAGATGGCCAGTGGCACGGTGGGTCAGGGGGACCTGGGCGCGCGTTGATTTAGGATGCCTCCGGCGGGCCAAGGGACTCGTCCCTTGGCGATCCCTTTCACGGGGGTGTGTCGGAAGGCTAGGGCAAATCGTTTCAAGTGGGGGCAATGCCCCCACACCCCCGAGGTTCCAACGCAAGCCTTACGTCCAAACCATGCCGCGCAACGGCCTTAAAACATAATCACAAAGCGCTAGCGGTCACGCCCATTAATGGGATCGCAAAGGGACGAGTCCCTTTGCCTGCCAGCGGCAAACTCCCCCCCTCACTCCGCCACCGGACTCCCCGCCTCCACCGGAGCCGCCTCCTCCGCCGCCGAACTGGCCGCCGCCACGGGAGCAGCCACCACCGCCCGCGGCTGAATCGGCGCCTGAGATGTCAGCGCGTCATAGGCGATCATCGAATCGCTGACCGAACCGGGCAGGATTTGCCCCGAAGCCGTGCGCTGGTCATCGCTCTTGGCCGCTTTCTTCTCGCCACAGGCCGCCAGCAGGGCCAGAGCCGCTATCACCACCAAACGCTTCATACTTCTTTCTCCGCACTCACCGGAGGACAGGCGACATCCAGCTTCGCCAGAAACGCCTCTGCCCGTGCCAACAGCGCCTCGTCCCATTGTTGCGCCGATACGTCCAGCCCCAGCCGCGCCAGACTGGTCACGCCCTTTTCGGCAATGCCGCAAGGCACAATGCCGGAAAAATGCGACAGGTCCGGCGAGAGATTGACCGAAAACCCATGGCAGGTGACCCAGCGCCGGATGCGCACACCAATCGCGCCGATCTTGGCCTCGCTGCCGTCGACATCGCGGGTCCAGATGCCCACACCCGCCTCGCTGCGCCAGCTTTCCACGCCAAAATCGCCCAGAGTGTCGATCACCCAGCCCTCCAGCGCATGGACAAATCCGCGTACATCCCGCGCGCGCTGGCGCAAGTCCAGCAAGACATAACCGATGCGCTGCCCCGGCCCGTGATAGGTATATTTGCCCCCGCGCCCCGCTTCCACAATCTCGAAACGCTGGTCCAGCACATCGGAGATCTGCGCGCTGGTGCCTGCGGTATAGACCGGCGGATGTTCCAGCAGCCAGATCAGATCGCTGGCCTGACCAAGCCCAATCGCATCATTGCGGGCCAATTGCGCATCCAAAGCCCTGCGATAGGGCACATTTTCATAGTCGCGGCGGATTTCCACACCACCAAGGGTTTGGCTGTAGTCGAGATTCTGGGTAAGATTTGGCATGACGCGTTGCGTGGGCCATCTTGCTGCGGTTATCAAGAGGGCAAGCGTCGGGCTGAGCGAAGTTCCGGTGCGGCATGGAAGGATTGCGATTTTATGAAACGGGCCATCAAGCTGGACAGCAATCAGGCATGGCGCGAGGCCGCCGCCTTGGTCATGGCCAATCGCGAATTGCTGCTGACGCTGGCAGGCGTGTTCTTTCTGGTGCCGCGTCTGGCCTTTGCGCTGTTCATGAACGAACCGCCCAAGCCCAGCGCTTCGGATCCGGTGGCCATGGCGCAGGCGATGGAGGATTATTATCTGGCCACCCTGCCCTTCCTGCTGCCCATGCTGGTGATGCAGGCGGTGGGGACCTTGGGCATGTTGGGCCTGATGGGGGATCGCGGCGCGCCGACCGTGGGGCAGGCATTGATGCAGGGCGTCAAGGGCGGGGCGACCTATATCGCGGCGCAGATCATCATGGTCGTGCTGCTGTCCGTTCTGGGCGGCACGGTCATCGGCTTGGCCAGCATCAGCGGCCAGCAAGGCATCCTGTTGGCGGCGGTGGCGCTGGTGGTGGTCGGCCTGTTCTATCTCTATCTGCGCACAACATTGACCGCGCCGGTCATCGCGGTGGAACGCCAGCGCAACCCTTGGGCGGCCCTGCGTCAATCATGGCGGTTGACCAAGGGCAATGTCGGGCGGTTGCTGGGCTTTATGGGCATGGCGGCGCTGCTGGCGGTGGTGGCGATTTACGCGGGCATCTCGATCAGCGGCGTCATTGGCGGGTTGCTGGGCGGGCCGCAGGCAGCCCATATTACAGCGGCCGTGGTCAGTTCGCTGCTGACGGCGGTGGCGGCGGTCTATCTCTGCGCCATGCTGACGGCCTGCTATCACCAATTGTCGGGCGAAACTGCCGAAACGCCGCGCGGCGTCTGGTAAGGCGCATAAAAAAGGGGGCGTTTACCGCGCCCCCTTCTTGTGAACTCAAATCGGTGAACTCAATCCTCGTCCTTCCAGCCCCAGAACAGGAAGCATGGCGGGACGTTGATCCACTCCAGCCCCTTGTCGATCCGCTTGAAGAACTGGGCCATGAAATCGCCCGCACGCGGGGTGAATTGATAGACAAGGAAAGCCCCGCCCTTGCGCAGCACGCGATAGGTGGCGCTGGCAATCGCAGGCCCCACACCGGGCGGCAGGGTGGAAAAGGGCAGGCCCGAAATGATGTAATCAGCCTTTTCATGCCCATGGGCGCGGATGATCTCTTCGACATCGGCCGCCGAACCATTAACCGCGATAAAGCGGCTGTCAGTGATGGTTTTCTGCAAATAATCGATGAAATCGGGATTGAGGTCGATCACCAGCAAAGTGCCGTCGCGGCTAAGGCGATCCAGAACGGGCTGACAAAACGTACCTACGCCCGGACCATATTCCACGAAAAGCTTGGTATTGTCCCAATCCACCGCAGACAACACGCGGTTGATCGTAAAGCGCGAGGAAGGCACGATCGAGCCGACCATCACCGGATTTTTCAGGAAACCCTGCAGAAACACACCCCATGGGCCCAAGGCGTGGCGAACACGCTGTTTCAAGCGGTAGAAAGGCGCCTCTTTCGCAAACTCGCTCGACATACGCCTGTATATTCCCCGTCCAATTTGTAACTTTACCGTAGCATTGGTTTGCAAAACCTTTGCCTCTTGGCAAGCAGGAAGCGTCAAGCCTGCGTCCAAGCTTGGGACCCGCGTCCCGCAATTCGGTGGATAAGTGCTCAGCCCTGAACCGGCGCTTTACCTGCCGCGGACTGCTGTTCTTCGCCGCGCTGGATTCGCGCAGCCTGCAAAACTGCCTGCACCAGACGCGGGGTAACCCCGCATCGGCATATATTGGTCAGGCTGGCACGAATCTGTTCCGCCGAGGGCGCAGGATTACTGGCCAACAGCGCCGCCGCCGCCATCACGATCCCGCTGGTGCAAAATCCGCATTGGATCGCGCCTTGCGCCACCATGGCCTGCTGCACAGGGTGGGACCGGTCGCGGCTCAGCCCTTCGATGGTGGTCACCATGCCGCCTTCCACCTGCGCTAAGGTGATCTGGCAAGAGGCCTGCGCCTTGCCATCCACCCAGACGATGCAGGCCCCGCATTCCCCGCTGCCACAACCATATTTGGTGCCGGTCAGATTGGCCGCATCGCGCAAGGCCCATAGCAAGGGGGTTTGCGGGTCCATCGCAAAGGAGAGCGGACGGCCATTGACAGTGAGCGCGGTCATGCCCGCTCCATGCCCTGTGCCGACCGCCCCCGCAAGGTTTTAGCCGCCAAACCTGATCCCCGCCCACACCGTGCGCGGCGCGGCCAGATCAATGCTGTTGGCGCCCTGATAACGGGTCTGCACCGCCGCATCGCCCAGATTTTCCCCGCGCAGGATCAGGCTGGCCCCATGGCCCAAAGGCGCCTGCACAAAAGCGTTCAGCGTGGTGGCCGGAGCCATGCGGAACACTTGCAAATCATCCTCATATTGTGGCCCCACATGGCGCAAGCCCAGCACCGCCTGCCAGCCCTTCGCCGGTTGCCAGCGCGCCTGCACATTGGCCGAGACACGCGGCGTTTGCGAAGGGCGCATGCCATTCATCGCCCCACTGGTGCGCACCACAGAATCGGTCAGCGCCATGCTGCCCTCCATGCTCCATGCGCCCGCATGAACGCTGGCCGCTAGTTCTACCCCCTTGGCGCGGATGGCATCCACATTCTGACGCTGGCGGGTGATGGTGGTGGCGGTTTGGGCGATGGTCACATTGGCAATCGCATTGCCCAGCCGGTTGATGAAAGCCGTGGCCGACAGTTTCAACCATGGCGCAGGCGCCAGATCCAGCCCCGCCTCGTAACCCTCCAGCTTTTCATTGGCCAGCAAGGGGTTGGCATTGGTGACCGTCGTCACGCCCGATGCCACCAGCGAGAAGCTGCGGTAAAGCTCGTTGATGGTGGGTTGGCGCAGACCGGTATAGGCCGAGGCGCGCAGGGAAGCCCCATCAGCCAGTTTGAGCAAGGCCCCGCCCCGCCCCGTCACCGCCCAATCGGCGCGACTGGCATGGCGCAGATCCTGCGTCACCACGCCCGCCGCCGAACGGGCGGTGTTATAGCCGCCATCCACGCTCCAGCGATCGGCACGCAGGCCCAAAGTCAGCGTCAGCGGGCCTTGCTGCCAATCATCCTCGACAAACAGGCCCTTGTCCTCGTTGCGCCCGCCCGCATTGCGATAGGCGGTCACCGCGCCGGTTGCCGCATTATAGGCCACTTCCGACAGGTCCCCCTGCGCCCGCCGCCAATCCGCGCCCAAGCGCAGCACATGGCCGCCGCCCACCGGCGGACGAATCTCCAGCTTGCCGCCAAGGCCGGTGGCAGGCGTTTGGCGCTGATCCAGTGAGGTGCGGAAAGTGGTGGCCGAAATGGTGATATTGGAAAAGCCGCGATCCTGCAAATAGCCGAGCAGATCAAACTTCCACCGTCCCCGCCCGATCAGGCGCAGGCTGGCATCCTCGCCGCTGGCATGGCTGTTGGCTCCGGCAAAGCGCAAGGTGCGATGGTCGTCATAGGCCGTCACGCGGCCCTGCAATTCCATATCCGTGCCGATAGGCGCCACCGCCCGCGCCGAAGCAGACCAGCTGTCAAACCGCGCCTTCGCGCTGGCGGGCACGCGTTGGTCGACCGGCGTGGTCCAGAAACCGGCCCCGCGATCCCACCGGCCCGAAACCTGCGCAAAACCGGCGCCAAGGCGGGGGGATAACATGCCGGTCAGGCTCGATTCGCCGCGATCATTCACCGCCGCCTCGCCCTGCATCAAAGATCCGCGTGGGGCGCTTTCCATTTCAATCGTGCCCGCCACCGCGCCAGCACCAAAGGCCCCCGAACCGCCCCCGCGCGTGACGCGGATCGCCCCCAGCCTTTCGGGCGCCATAGCCGACCATGGCACCGCGCCGAACATCGGATCGGCCATGGGCACCCCATCCAGCAACACCAATGTCCGCGAGGCCGCATTGCCTCCCAGAGCGCGCAAATTGGCCCCCTGCGCCGAAGGATTGGCCGAACGGCTGTCCGAACGGCGGAATTGTTGGAAACCGGCCACATTGCCCAACACATCCTCGATCCGCCCCGATGGCGCGGCCATCAAGGCATCACGGCCCAAAGTCTGGCTGGAATAGGCCCCCTGCGCCGCGCTGGGCGGCAAGGGCTGGCCAATCACCGTCAATTCCGATTCCTGCGCCTGCGCCACCGGAACACCTCCGGCCAGAGCGCAAATCGTCATACCCCATGCGGCCTTGGCCATGATACTCTCCCTGCAACGCTTTTATCTTGGGCCTCAGCGAGCCCGAAGAAAATAGGTTTTTCAATACTACCTTCGGCCAGAGCCCGCTTTTCCCCTGCGTTTTTCCCTAATTAACCTTTCAAATCGCCTTCAGGGTCAATCGACAGCGCGCTTGGCTGCGTGTAAGGCAGGCGGTTATGGACGCTGAACTTTCAACACCTGTGCTCGACACACCAATGCTCGATAGGGTGAAAGTGCCCGCCGATATGCGCGGGCTGGACATGGGGCAATTGCGCCAATTGGCCGACGATGTGCGGGCCGAGATGATCCATACCGTGGGTCAGACCGGCGGGCATCTGGGGTCCGGCCTTGGCGTGGTCGAACTGACCGTGGCGCTGCATTATGTGTTTGAAACTCCCCGCGACAAAGTGATCTGGGATGTGGGCCATCAGGCCTATCCGCATAAGATCATCACCGGTCGCCGCGACCGTATCCGCACCCTGCGCCAACCCGGCGGCCTGTCGGGCTTTACCAAGCGCAGCGAGAGCGAATATGATCCTTTCGGCGCGGCGCATTCCAGCACCTCGATCTCGGCGGCTTTGGGCTTTGCAATAGCTAACAAGATTGCTGGCCAGCCCGGCAAGGCGATTGCGGTGATCGGCGATGGTTCGATGAGCGCAGGCATGGCCTATGAGGCGATGAACAACGCGCAGGCGGCGGGCAATCGTCTGGTTGTGATCCTGAACGACAATGACATGTCGATTGCCCCGCCGGTGGGTGGCCTGTCGGCCTATCTGGCGCGTCTGGTTTCGTCGCGCCCCTTCCTCGAACTGCGCGAAATGGCCAAGAAACTGTCGCGCCGCCTGCCCGCACCTTTGCACAGCGCCGCCAAAAAGACCGACGAGTTTGCGCGCGGTATGGTGATGGGCGGAACCCTGTTCGAGGAATTGGGCTTTTACTATGTCGGCCCGATCGATGGGCATAATCTGGAACAATTGATCCCTGTTCTGGAAAATGTGCGCGATGCCGCCGAAGGGCCCTGCCTGATCCATGTCGTCACGCAAAAGGGCAAGGGCTATGGCCCCGCCGAGGCGGCAGCTGACAAATATCACGGCGTGCAGAAATTCAACGTCATCACCGGCGAGCAGGTGAAGGCCGTCGCCAAGGCGCCCGCCTATCAGAATGTGTTTGGCGAGACTTTGGCCAAGCTGGCTGATAGCGATGACAAGATCGTGGCGATCACCGCCGCCATGCCCAGCGGCACCGGCGTGGACAAATTCGCCAAGGCCCATCCCACGCGCACCTTCGACGTAGGCATTGCCGAACAACACGCCGTCACCTTTGCTGCTGGCCTTGCCGCGCAGGGGATGAAGCCTTTTTGCGCCATTTACTCCACCTTCCTGCAACGCGCCTATGATCAGGTGGTGCATGATGTGGCGATCCAGAACCTGCCCGTGCGCTTTGCGATTGACCGTGCGGGGCTGGTGGGCGCCGATGGCTGCACCCATGCGGGCACATTTGATGTCACCTATCTGGCATCCCTGCCCAATATGGTGGTGATGGCCGCGGCGGACGAGGCCGAGCTGGTGCATATGACCTATACCGCCGCCTGCCATGACAGCGGGCCGATTGCCTTCCGCTATCCGCGCGGCAATGGCGTGGGCGTGCCCCTGCCCGAAACGCCCCAGCGGTTGGAAATCGGCAAGGGGCGGATCGTGCGCGGTGGTTCGGGCAAAATCGCCATCCTCAGCCTTGGCACGCGTCTGGCCGAGGCGTTGAAGGCAGCCGACACGCTGGAGGCCAAGGGCCTGCCCACCACGGTGGCCGATCTGCGTTTTGCCAAGCCTTTGGACGAGGATCTGATCCGCCGTCTGGCCGCCACGCATGAGGTCGTAATCAGCATCGAGGAAGGCAGCATCGGCGGTCTTGGCGCGCATATTCTAACTTTGGCCAGCGATGAAGGCTGGACTGATGCCGGTCTGAAGATCCGCACCATGCGGCTGCCCGATGTGTTTCAGGACCATGACGCGCCCGACAAGCAATATGATACGGCGGGCCTCAACGCCCCGCATATTGTGGAAACCGTGCTCAAGGCCCTGCGCTGGAACGATATGGACGAAGCGCTGCTGGGCGCGGGAGACGTTCGCGCGTGATCCTGCCTGTGGCGCTGGCTTTTGCAGCGGCGGGCGGTGTGCCCGCTGCGCCTTCGGCCTCGGTGGCCACCGCGCCTGTCACCGTGCAAGTGGCCCAAGTACGCAGCGCCAAAGGCCGCGTGCATGTGGCGCTCTGCCCCAAGGAGCGCTTTCTGGCCGATACTTGCGTTTATGAAGCCAGCGCTCCGGCACAGGCGGGGGTGACCACCATCACCTTTCCCGCTATTCCCGCTGGCGATTATGCCGCCCAGGCCTTCCATGACGAGAACGCCAATGGCAAGATGGACCGCATCATGGGCGTGGTCCCCAAGGAAGGCTTCGGCTTTTCCCGCGATGCCAAGGTGCGCTTTGCCCCGCCCAAATGGGACGAGGCGGTGTTCACCCATGAGGCCAAGCCGCAGGTGCTGCAATTCAGCCTGCGCTATATGATGGGGCCCAAATAGGCTTTATTTGGGATTGGCGGCCAACCGGTTGAGATGGCTGATCAAGGCTGGCGCGCCGCCTTTGGCCAGAACGGCCGAAAAATCGCTGCGCCGCGTGGCCAATTGGCTGATGGCATTGCGATAGAAAACATCGATGATCTTCCACTGCCCCCCGCTTTCGCGCAGGCGATAGTTGAGCGCCTCGTTCACCCCCTTGGGGCCAGTCAGCGTCGTGCGCACCAGACGGTCGGTGCCGCGCACTTCCACAGGGCCTGTCAGCGTGAATTTCTCGCCGCTATAGCTGTCGAAATTGGCCGCATATTGCGCCACGCTCATCGCGCGAAAGGCAGCGATCACACCTGCCTGTTCCTGCGGGGAAAAGCCGGTCCAGGCGGGCCCCACCGACAGGCGCGCCATCAACGGCAGATCAAACGCCCGATCCACCGCAGGACCGATCACATGGGCGCGTGCCGCAATCCCGCCACCGGTTTTCATCGTGGCGATCAGGGCGCTATCCAGCCCATCGACCACCTGTGCCGCTGGATCGCTGGCCTGCGCCATCGCGGGCGTCGCGGTTACAGAAAGCGCACATAGGGCCACCACGGCCCATACAGGTCGATTCCACATCATCGTCGCCTACCCATGTTCCGCCCGCCTGCCGATCCCCAGCCAGCGTGGCTTTCTTGCATTAAGGCTAAGACAATCTGTCTTAGGGTGCAATGAACTTGCGGTTCATCTTCCGCTAATCCGCGTAGAGACAGTTTCATGCCCGTTTAGGGGCTTGCCTCCTCTGGGATAACAGGCATGATCCCACTATCAAGAGTTGGTCCTCTGGCAGAAGGGTTTGTCCCGCTTGAACCATGCCGATACAGCCCCCGATTTGCGTGTATTGCTGGCCTCGCCGCGTGGATTTTGCGCGGGCGTGGTGCGCGCGATTGCCATTGTCGAAAAGGCGCTGGAGCAGCATGGCGCCCCTGTCTATGTCCGCCACGAAATTGTGCACAATGCCCATGTGGTCAACCGGCTGCGCGGGCTGGGCGCGGTGTTTGTGGAGGAACTGGACGAAGTGCCCGAGGGCGCGGTGACGGTTTTCTCCGCCCATGGCGTACCGCGCAGCGTGGTGGAGGCGGCCCATAGCCGCGCCCTTCCGGTGCTGGATGCCACTTGTCCCTTGGTGACCAAGGTGCATCTGCATGGCGCCCGTTTCGCTCGCGAAGGCCGCCATGTGGTGTTGATCGGCCATGCGGGCCATCCCGAGGTGGTGGGCACGCTGGGCCAGATCGACGCACCGGTGCATCTGGTGGCAAGGCCAGAAGATGTGGACAGCCTGCCTTTGCCGTTGGACGCGCCGCTGGCCTATATCACCCAGACCACCCTGTCGGTGGATGATACAAGGCTGGTGATCGCGGCGTTAAAGGCCCGTTTCAGCAATGTGGCGGGGCCGGATGTCGCCGACATTTGCTATGCCACGCAAAATCGCCAGAATGCGGTGCGCGATCTGGCCGAGCAATGTGATGCACTGATCGTGGTGGGCGCGGCCAATTCCTCCAATTCCAACCGGCTGCGCGATGTGGCGGCCAGCATGGGCAAACCGGCATGGCTGGTCAATGACGGGTCGGAAGTAGATCCAGCTTGGCTGGAGGGCATCGCCACCATCGGCATCACCGCAGGCGCCAGCGCGCCGGAATCGCTGGTCGAGGATGTGATCGCCCGCCTGTCCTCCTTGCGCCAGATCCAGATCGAAGAGCTTGACGGCATTGTCGAAAACGTGTCGTTCAGCCTGCCCGCAGCCCTGCGGCGCCCTGCGCCTGCTGCCGCGTCCTGAATTTCGGAGTTTCGCCATGTCGCTACCCCTTGGCCCCACCCTGCGCATTGCGGGCCATGCCATTGCCAGCCAGATCAAGGGCGGCAAATATCCTCTGGTGCTGATGCTGGAGCCGTTGCTGCGCTGCAATCTGGCCTGCAAGGGTTGTGGCAAAATCGATTATCCCGATGCCATCCTCAACCGCCGCCTGAGCTATGAGCAATGTATGGAAGCGGTCGAGGAATGCGGCGCGCCTGCCGTCTCCATCGCAGGGGGCGAACCCTTGCTGCACCGCGATATGCCGCGCATTGTCGAAGGCTATGTGGCCGCCAAGAAATTCGTGATCCTTTGCACCAATGCCCTGTTGCTGAAGAAAAAAATCGAGGATTATCAGCCCTCGCCCTATTTTACTTGGTCGATCCATCTGGATGGCGATCAGGCGATGCATGACAAGGCGGTCAGTCAGGACGGCGTCTATGACGTAGCGGTCGAAGCCATCCATCTGGCCAAGGCCAAGGGCTTTCGAGTGCAGGTCAATTGCACCGTGTTCAACGATGCCGATCCGGCGCGTCTGGCCCGCTTTCTCGATCTGATGACGGGGCTGGATGTGGAAGTCACCATATCGCCCGGCTATGCCTATGAACGCGCCGCCGATCAGGAGCATTTCCTCAACCGCGAGAAAACCAAGCGCCTGTTCCGCGACCTGTTCGCGCGCGGCAATGGCGGGGCGCCGGCGGGCAAGGCGGGCGGCAAGGCGTGGAAATTTACCAATTCGCCGCTGTTCCTCGATTTTCTGGCGGGCAACCGCGCCTATCAATGCACGCCTTGGTCCATGCCCCTGCGCACGGTGTTTGGCTGGCAAAAGCCCTGCTATCTGGTAGGCGAAGGCTATGTCGACAGCTTTGCCGAATTGATGGAGGGCACCGATTGGGACCAGTATGGCGTTGGCCGCTATGAAAAATGCTCCGATTGCATGGTCCATTGCGGCTTTGAAGGCACCGCGGCCAAGGAAGGCCTGACCAACCCGCTTGCTTTCATGAAAGTGGGCATGCAGGGCATCCGCACCGATGGCCCGATGGCGCCCGACATCGACCTGTCCAACGCCCGCCGCGCGCAGGATGTTCACGCATCCCATGTGGAGCGCGAGATGGAAAAGATCCGCATCGAGGACCCCGAAGGCTACCGCCGCGCCACACGCGCGGCATAAAGGCGCGGTTATCGCTGGTCGAAAGCCAGCCTGCCGCGCAGCTTTTTGGTGCCGCTGCTCAACATCTGGAACGCCTTGGCAAAGCCTGCCAGTGTGCCCGCCAATTCGCGCAATTGTGCGGGCTGTTCCCATACCGAGCGCGCCACCGCCCCGACATCCACTCCGCCATCGGGCGCCATCATCACCGTTACCGCAGGCGGCAGGTCCACCTCGGCGCGATCAGACACACAGCGCAGCACCACAAAGGGCAGATCATGTTCCGCCGCGACCCGCGCGGCCAGATGGCTTTCCATGTCGGCGGCCAAAGCCGCGCTCATCCAAGCCTGTACCGCCTTATCCCTTTGCAGCGCCAGCATATGGCCATCGGCATAGATCGAACCACACCACGCCAATGGCAGCGCCTGCTTCAAGGCGCTCACCCAGCGCTCGTCGCATTTGGCGTGGAAAGCCCCAGAAACCCTTTTGCCAATCACGAAATCGCCCAGCTTCAGCGTGTGGTCAATCGCCCCGCACATGCCGAAACTAATGATGCCCGCCACATAGGGCGCCATCGCCTCCAGCTCCGCCTGCAAACGCTGCGGATCGCTGCCACCGGCCAAAACCTCGATCCCCTCGCCCGAAATCAGCGCAGCCTCGCGCAAAGTACCGGTCACCACCAGCACCGGCCCGTTCTTTACATACCCCATTCGGGCCGCTCCTGATTGCCCTGCACCATGCGGCGATAGCGGGCCATGGCCCATAGCGGGAAATAGCGCGGATAACCGTGATAGCGCAGATAGAACACGCGGGGGAAACCGCCGCCCGTATAGGCTTCCTGCCCCCATAGCCCGTCCTCGCGCTGATGCGCCACCAGCCATGCCATGCCACGCGCCACCGCCTCGCTGCGCGCCTGTCCCACCGCCATCAGGCCAAGGCAGGCCCATGCTGTCTGGCAGGCGGTGGAGATGAAGGTCTGATGCCCCTTGCTATCCAGCGCATAGGAATCGCAGCTTTCGCCCCAGCCGCCATCCGCATTCTGCACCAGTTTCAACCAAGCCACCGCGCGGGCCACCATCGGATGTTCCACAGCGATCCCCGCCCGCCCCAGTGCGCAAAGCACCGACCATGTGCCATAGACATGGTTGACCCCCCAGCGGCCAAACCAGCTGCCTTCGGGCTCCTGCTCCTTTTCCAGCCAGCGCAAGGCCGCCTGCATGCGCGGACTATCCAAAGGCTCGCCCAATTGCGCCAGCATGGACACCACCCGCGCCGACACATCCGCCGTGGGCGGGTCCAGCAAGGCGCCATGGTCGGCAAAGGGCAGGTTGTTCAGATAATGCGCCACATTGTCGGCATCAAAGGCGGCAAAACCGCCATCATGGCCTTGCAATCCAAGGCACCATTGCGCGGCCCGATCGACCGCAGCCTCGTCCTTGCCCCCGCGTTGGTCCGATGCGCGGTGCATGGCCATGGCCACCACGGCGGTGTCGTCCAGATCGGGGTAATAATCATTACTATACTGAAACGCCCAGCCACCGGGCGCCACATCAGGGCGCTGCTCGGCCCAATCGCCGACCACTTGGGTAATCTGGCGCGGGGCCAGCCAATCAAGCGCTTCATGGGCGGCGGCTTGCGCCTCAACGCTGCCTACTTCCAGCAGGGCATGAGCAGCCAAGGCCGTATCCCACACCGGCGAGACGCAGGGCTGGCAATAGGCCTCATGCTCCTTCACCACCAGCAGCCTGTCCAGCGCCACGCGGGCGATGGCGCGGTGGGGATGGTCCTCCTCGACACCCAGCGCGGCAAACATCATCACCGCATTGGCCATGGCCGGATAGATCGCGCCCAGCCCATCCTCGCCATTCAGGCGTTCGACCACCCAGTCATGGCACATCTGGATCGCGCGCTGGCGCATGCGGTGCGGCCATTTGCCTTCCATGCGTTTAAGGATGCGGTCCAGCGCTTCAAAACCGGCCTTCCACAGCGGATGGACATGCTCGGCCTGACTGGTCAGCTTTTGCGGAATGCCGGTGTAGAGTTCAGGCACCAAAACGCCGCGCGGATTGCGCGCCACAGGTTTCAAAGCGCAAAGCACCAGCAAGGGCACCACCACCGTGCGCGCCCAATAGCTCATTTTCAGCAGATGGACAGGGAACCAGCGCGGGGCAAGAATCAGTTCGGGCGGGATGGTCGGAACCGTCTCCCACGGGCCAGCCCCAAACAGGGCCAGTTGGATGCGGGTGAACACATTCACCGCCTCCGCCCCGCCAGCCTGCAGGATCGCCGCTCGCGCCCGTGCCATATGCGGGGCCTCGGTATCATCGCCGATCATCTTCAGCGCGAAATAGGCCTTCACGCTGGCCGAAATATCAAAAGCCCCGCCATCATAGAGCGGCCAGCCATCATGCACGCCCGACTGGATGCGCCGCAGATAGGTGCCGATCTTGCCCTCCAGCACCCCATCCACCGGCTCGCCAAGGAAATGGCGCAGCAGGATATATTCGGCGGGGATGGTGGCATCGGCCTCCAGTTCATAAAGGAAATGGCCATCGGCGCGCTGCTCGTTCAGCAGCGCCTGCGTGGCGCGTTGCAGGCTGGCCTCCAGCTGCGCTTTGTCCACGGCCTCACTCATCGTTTCACCCTATATTGCAATGGCTTGCCAAGTATCTGTCTTGCCGCATTATCGCCGCTGCGCAAGGCGCCCTCGATGGTGGCGGGCAAGCCGGTCTGCACCCAATCCCCCGCCAGAAACAGATTGCGCCAGCGCGTGGCGGTTGGCGGGCGTAGCGCGTCCTGCTCCGGCGTGGCGGCAAAGGTGGCGCGCTTTTCCTTCACGATCTGCCAAGGCGGCATGGGTTGGGTGCCCATCTCCAACGCCGCGCAAACCTCGCCCCAGATCAGATGCGCCAAGTCCTCCCGCCCATGGTCCATCAAGCGATCCGCGCCGGAAATGGTGACGGAAATACGGTCAGGATGGGTGAATACCCATTCGCTGGTGCATCCCAACAGCCCCAGCATGGCGGGCGCGCCCTGCGGCGGGGGGCAGGCAAAATGGGCGTTGAGAATGGCGCGATGGTCGGTCGGCACGGTCAAGTCAGGCAAGAGATCCGCCGCCACCCATGCCGGCACGGCCAGCACCACCGCCTCGTCCGGCGCAATGGCCTGTAACCCATCGCTCCATTCCAGCGCGCTGACGTGATCACCCTCGCAACGCACCCCGCGCAAGCGCCGCCCATAGGCCATTTCCACCCCGCGCCCCGCCAACCAAGCCAGCGCCGGATCGATAAAGGCGCTGGCCAGATCGGGCACCGCCACACGCGGCGCACTGGCCCGCCCGCCCTTGGCCAAAGTCTCGGCCAGAACGGCAGCGCAGAGGCCCGCGCTGGAATCCGCCGGTTCGGTGTTGAGCGCGGCCAGCAGGATCGGGCGCAGCATCTTGTCCCACACCGCGCCTTGCGGGCGGACCAGATCGCCAATACGCTGATCCACCCGCCCGCGCAGCAAACGGCCCAGCGGTAGATAATCGGCAACCCGCGTATCGGGCACTCGGCGCGAGGGCACCAGCACCCACCACGGCAGCGGCCCATCATTGATCCGCAGGCACCAGCGCTGGCCCGTGGCCAGATCGGCAAAGGCGAAATCGGCATGGTCCGGCCCCGCCAAAGGCGCATCAGCCCCCACGCGGGCGCGGAACCGCGCCACAGCCGGATTGCCTGCCAGCACCAGATGGTTGCCATTATCAATCGTCAGACCCAGTTGCGGATCATAATAGGACCGGCATCGCCCGCCCGCGCGCGGCCCTGCTTCGGACAGGGCTACCTCTATGCCGTTTGCCGCCAGTTCCACGGCCACGCCCAATCCAGCCAGCCCGGCACCGACAACCTCCGCACGGCGAAAGCGCGTCATCCGGCCACCAGATGCCGCAGCGCCGACAAAGCCAGACGCCATTTGGAGGTGCGCAACCGGCGGCGCGGTGCATGCCAGCCTTGCGCCATCATCTGGGTCAACAGGCGGGAATAGGCCTCTTCCATCAGGCGCGGGGCGATCAATTGGCCTTTGGGGCGGGAAGCCAGCAAAGCCCCTGCCTCGATAAAATGCATCTGCGCGCGCGGGGCCAGCCAGCGCGCCGCCGTATCGACACCGGGGTCCTGCACCAAGGCTTGCGGCGTGCTGGGGGTAATGCCTGCCTGTGTCAAAGCTTCCCGTGGCAGATAGACGCGGCCGATCGCGGCATCCTCGTCAATATCGCGCAGAATGTTGGTGAATTGTAAAGCGCGGCCCAGATGATGGGCCAGCTTTACCCCTGCCCCGCGCTCCATGCCAAACACATTGACCGACAGCCGCCCCACCGCGCTGGCCACGCGGTCGCAGTAAAGGTCCAGCGTGGCGAAATCGGGCCAGCGCAAATCGGCATCCACATCCATCTGCATGCCATCAATCACTGCCAGAAAATCGGCCTCCTCCAGCGCAAATGAACGAATGGCAGGGGCCAGAAAGCCCGCCTGCCCCGCATCCCCGCCAAGATAAAGCGCGCCGATCCAGCCCCGCCATGCCGCCAGCATCGCCTCGCGTTGATCGCGCGGCGCCTGTTGATCATCGGCAATATCGTCGACGATGCGGCAAAAGCCATAGATGGCGAACATGGCCTCGCGCTCGGCCTTTGGCAGGATACGCATGCCAGCGTAGAAACTGCTGCCCGCCACTTTGGCGCGCAGCCCCTGTGGGAGGCATTGCCCGCCATCAGGCCCAAAATCGGACAGGGGAAGCGTGGAATAGGTCATGCGTCAAACCCTGCCGATACTTTTGCCAAACAAGCGATTGCCGAAAAAGCGACGGGCCGCCTGCCCCAGCACCGCGCCCAAGGCCAGCCTTGCCGCCTGCCCCTTGGTATGATGCACGCTTTCGCACAAAGGATCGTGTTGCAGCAAGAGCTTACACAGATCTTGCGCCAGATGGTGGATCACCGCCACTTCGCAGGACAGCCGCGTATCAACAATCGCATCGGCAAAGCCTTCCGCCTGCGCCAAAAGACCCTGCGTGCGGCGCGTCAGATCGCGGATGATAGACAGCAACGCCGGATCGGACCGCTCCGCCCCCAAGGCCTCCACCCCCAAACCGGCATGGACCAGCATTGGCCATGGGATATAGACGCGATCGATGCTCCGGTAATCCTTGCGGCAATCCTGCAGGTGGTTGATGATCTGCAAGGCGGCACATAAAGCATCATTCATCGGCCAGAGCGCGCGATCCTCCCCATGGACGTCCAGCACATAGCGGCCCACCGGCATGGCCGATTTGGCGCAATAGGCGATGAGGCTGTCCCAATCCTGATAGCGGTTGACGCGGCAATCCTGTTCAAAAGCCTCCAGCAAATCATGGGCATGGGCCAGATCAATCCCGCGTGAACGGCAGACCGCGCCCAACTCCATCGCCTCTTGCGGCCCATCCCCTTCCAAACCGCCCCGCATGGCGGCCAGCAGGCGTAGTTTTTCTTCCGGCGTGGCCTCGGGATGATCGGCAATATCATCGGCGGCACGGGCAAAGCGGTAATAGGCCATCACCGGCGCTCTGGCATCGGGGCGCACCAGCCATGAGGCGACGGGGAAATTCTCCTGCCCCTCGTCCTTGCCCGATTGCAGCGCGGCAATGGCATCTTGGTCCTGTGAGGCGCTCATGCGATCATCCCCTGCGCGCGAAACCAGTCCACCGCATTGGCCAAAGCCTGTTGATAGGGCCGCGCGCTATAGCCCAGTTCGGCCTGCGCCCGCGCGCTGGAGAAATACATGTGGTGGCGCGCCATGGCCAAAGCGTCCCGCGTGACGAAAGGTTCCCGCCCGCTCAGCCAGCCCCAGCCTTCTGCCGCCCATGCCAAGGGCTGCAATGGCCCCGCCGGCAACCGGACTCTCGGCGCGCGCCTGCCGGTCAGCGCGGCAATGTCGGCCAACATCTGACCCAAGGTCACATCCTGCCCGCCCAGAATATAGCGCCGCCCGATCACCCCGCGCTCCGCCGCCAGCCAATGGCCGCGCGCCACATCATCGACATGCACCAGATTGAGCCCTGTATCGACAAAGGCAGGCATCCGCCCCTGCGCGGCCTCCACCACAATGCGGCCCGTGGGCGTGGGCTTCACATCGCGCGGGCCGATGGGCGTAGAGGGATTGACGATCACCGCGGGCAGGCCCGCCTTGGCCACCATCTCCTCCACCAGCTTTTCGGCCACCACTTTGGAGCGTTTATAGACGCCCACCGCCTGCTCCTCGCTGGCGGGGCGCGTTTCATCCGCCACACCGCCTGCCAAGGGGCGCAAGGTGGCCACGCTGGACGTATAGACCACACGGCGAACGCCTGCGGCCAAGGCGGCCTGCATCACCACTTGCGTCATTTGCCGGTTGTTGCGGATGATCTCCTGCCCGTCCCGCGCCCAGAGGCGATAGTCCGCCGCCGCGTGATAGAGCACCTCCACCCCCGCCATGGCGCGCTCCACCCCGGCGGCATCGCGCAGGTCCGCCTCGACCAACTCGCCCGGAAAATCCTGCAAATTGACCCGTGAGGAAGTCCCCCGCACCAACCCGCGCAGACGCGCCCCGCGTGCCGCCAGCCCTCTGGCCAGCGCACTGCCCAGAAAACCCGCTACACCGGTGACGAGAGTGATGCCTTGATCCACCCGACCATGCTAAAAGCTTTTGCTGCTTGTGCAAAGCGGCTAGAGAGTATGCCCATGGATTTAGCGCAACTTGCCGCACAACTGGCCATCGCGCTGGCAGGTGCCGGGCTGGCCTATCAAGTGCTGGCGCTGGTGGCTTTGCGGGCGTTCTTTGCGCGCCCCTTGGCCGGTGAACGATCCGCCCCGCCGCTTTCGATCCTCAAACCGCTCTATGGCGATGAGCCGCGTCTGGGCGAAAATCTCGCCAGCTTTCTGGCGCAGGATTATACTGGCCCTGTGCAAATGGTCTGCGGCACCAACAGCCGGTCCGATGCCGCGGTGCCGGTTGCCCAAGCCCTGATCGCCACCCATCCCCAGCATGACATCGCCCTGCATCGTGGGCCTCGCCTACCCGGTGCCAATGGGAAAATGGGCAATCTGGCGGCGATGATGCAAATGGTGCAGCATGATACGCTGGTTCTGTCCGACAGCGATATGGTGGTGGGGCCGGACTATCTCTCCCGCATCAGCGCAGCCTTGGACCAACCGGGCGTGGGGGCGGTGTCCTGCCTCTATGTCGGGCGGGGCGATGCCGGTTTCTGGAGCAAGCTGGGCGCGGTGATCATCTCGCTGCACACCATGCCCAATATGGTGGTGGGCCTGTCCACCGGCATGGCGCAACCCTGCATGGGCTCGACCATCGCCCTGCGCCGCGATGTGCTGGACGAGATCGGCGGCTTTGCCTCCTTTACCGATGTGCTGGCCGATGATCACGCGATAGGCGCGGCGGTGCGCGAATCGGGGCTGCGGGTGGATGTGCCGCCGATGTTGCTGGTACATGCGGGGGCAGAAGGTTCGGCCAAGGCGCTATGGCGACAACATCTTCGCTGGGCCGTAACTGTGCGCGATCTGGCGGGGGCGGGCCATTATGGCTCGCTGATCACCCATGCGCTGCCTTTGTCCTTGCTCGCCGCCTTGGTCGCGCCGCCTGCGGGGGGAGCCTTGTTGCTGGCCACGCTGGCGTTCAGGCTGGTGCTGGGCTGGCGGGTGGCGCGGCTGTCACCGGTGCGCCTGCCGCTGTGGCTGCTGCCTGCGGCGGATCTTTTCGCCTTTGCGGTATTTTGCGGCAGCCTGATCGCGCGCAACGTTGATTGGCGTGGAGAAGCGCTTACTATCCAACCCCATGGCCGCATCGCCAGCACCGAGGCGAGACAGGCGACTCCAGTGGCGAGAGACGAATGAAGCGCACCCTTTTCCTGCAAGGCCCCTCGTTCGATGGCTATGACGGCGGCGCGGGGGCGCGTTACCAGATGAAGCGCGAGGTCAAAAGCTTCTGGTATCCCACATGGCTGGCCCAACCCGCCGCGATGATCGAGGGCAGCAAGCTGATCGACGCGCCCGCGCATGATCTTGGCTGGGACGATATTGCCGCCGAATTTGACCAGCGCGATCTGGTGATCCTGCATACGTCCACGCCTTCTTTCCGGCAGGATGTGCAAACCGCCGAACTGATCCGCGCGCGCAACCCCGCAATCATGATCGGCATGGTGGGCGCCAAGGTGGCGGTGGAACCCGAACAAAGCCTGCAAGCCAGCGCCGCGGTGGATTTCGTCGCGCGCGAGGATTATGAATATACGCTGCTGGAGATCGCGCAGGGCAAGCCCTTGGCCGAGGTAGACGGCATCACATGGCGCGCGGGCGATGGATCACTGGTGCGCAACAAAGACCGCGCGACCATCGAGGATATGGACGCGCTGCCGATGGTCTCGCCCGTCTACAAGCGTGATCTGAAAATCGAGAATTACTTCGGCGGCTATCTGCGCCACCCCTATGTGTCCTTTTATACCGGACGGGGCTGCAAAAGCCGCTGCACCTTCTGCCTGTGGCCGCAGACCATTTCCGGCCATCGCTACCGCTTCCGCTCGGTGGCCAAGGTGGTGGAGGAAGTGCGCTATATTCTGAAAGAGATCCCCCAGACCAAGGAGATCTTCTTTGACGATGACACGCTGACCGACAATCACGACCGCGTGATGGAACTTGCGCAGGCGCTGGGCGAACTGGGCTTTGGCAAAGCGGGCTTTCCCGTGTCCTGGAGCTGCAATGCCAAGGCCAATGTGCCGCGCAACGTGCTGGAGGTTTTGAAAGCCCATGGCCTGCGCCTGTTGCTGGTGGGCTATGAAAGTGGCAACCAGCAGATCCTGCATAATATCAAAAAGGGTCTGCGCGTGGATGTGGCGCGGCAATTCACCAAGGATTGCCACGAGCTGGGCATTGTCATCCATGGCACTTTCATCCTTGGCCTGCCCGGCGAAACGCTCGACACGATCGAGGAAACCATGCGCTATGCCATCGACATCAACCCGCATACGATTCAGGTCAGCCTTGCCGCGCCCTATCCGGGCACGTTCCTGTTCAAACAGGCGACCGAGAATGGCTGGTTTGATGGCGGCGATCATTTGCTGGATGATGGCGGCAACCAGATTGCCCAGCTATCCTATCCCCATCTCCACTCCAGCGTGATTTTCGACAAGGTGGAGGAATTCTACAAACGCTTCTATTTCCGCCCGCGCAAGATCGGGGCGATTGTGGGCGAGATGCTGCGCGATTGGGACATGTTGAAACGTCGCCTGCGCGAGGGGGTGGAGTTCTTCGACTTCCTGCGCCGCCGCAAGGAAGCCGCCTGATTTGAGCCAGCCTCCCCGCCTCGTGGTCACTGCCGATGATTTCGGCGCCGCGCTGGCGGTGAACGAAGCGGTGGAGCGCGCCCATCGCCATGGCATTCTGACTGCCGCCAGCCTGATGGTGGGCGGGGCCGCGGCGGAGGATGCTGTGGAGCGGGCGCGGACCATGCCCGAACTGGGCGTAGGGCTGCATATTGTGCTGGCCGATGGCGCGCCGATCTTGCCGCCCGATCAGGTGCCCGCCTTGGTGGGGCCGGACGGGCGCTTTCACGCCTCGATGCTGCGCACGGCTTTGGCCATAGCTTTCTCCCCCGCAGCCCGCGCGCAAATGCAGGCCGAGGTTGCCGCGCAATTTGCAGCCTTTGCCGCCACGGGCCTGCCGCTGGACCATGTCAACGCGCATAAGCATTTCCATCTGCACCCGATGATCGCCTCGGCCATCATAGCGGAGGCCAAGCGCTATGGCCTAAGCGCCATCCGCATGCCGGCGCAGGCCAAGGGCGGTATGCTGGCATGGTGGGCGCGGCTGTTGGCGCGGCATTGGCGCGCGCAGGGGATGGTCACCAATGATACGGTGATCGGTCTGGCCGAGACAGGGGCCTTCACCCCGCAACGCATGCAGGCCGCACTAAGATCCCTGCCCGCTGGCCTGACCGAGCTTTACACCCATCCCGCCACCGCCAATGCCTATGCGGGCAGCGCCAGCGGCTATCTTTATACCGAGGAACTGGCTGCTCTGACCGATCCGGCGGTGATCGCTTTGGCGTCCACCATCGAACGCGGCCCCTTCGCCCACTTTGCGGGAATGGCTGCATGAGCGCGGCGCTCCTCTCCCCGCTGCTCGCCGTGGCTTTGGCACAGGCTGCACCGGAGCAGGCCGCAGAACCGCCCCCCGCACCGGCCAGCCCCGCTCCGGCCAGCGAATCCAGCCCCCCCGCCCCGCGCCATGACAGCGACCCGCTCGAAGGGCTCAACCGCATCAGCTATGCGATCAGCCAGCCCTTTGACCGCTTTCTGATCCGCCCCGTGGCCATTGTCTATCTCAACGCCGTGCCCGAACCTTTGCGCGATGGGGCGCGCAATGCGATCAACAATTTGTTTCAACCGGTGGGCGTGTTCAACGACATCTTGCAATTGCGCCCCCGCCGCGCGCTGCGCACCACGGCGCGCATTGTGATCAACACCACTTTGGGCATCGGCGGCCTGTTCGACATTGCCAAGCGCAAGCCTTTCAACATCCCCGACCGCGACAATGGCTTTGCCGATACGCTGGGTTATTATGGGTGGAAGGCTGGCCCCTATGTCTATCTGCCGATTCTGGGCCCCACCACTTTGCGCGATATGGCGGGCGCGGCGGGGGATTATTTCAGCCAGCCGCGCGTGCTGGGCTTTGTGTTGCATCCCAGCAGCAAGAAGTCGATTTTCCGGCGCAAGCTGAAGCTGGGCAAATATAGCCAGATCATCGCCGCGGTAAACGGCGTGGACGAAAGGGCGAGGGCCGAACCTGCGCTGGTGGCGCTGAAAAAACAGTCGGTTGATCCTTATGCGGCGCTGCGCTCGGCCTATTTGCAAAACCGCGAGGCAGAGATTGCCGCGCTCAAAGCCAAGGATGGCGTGCCCGCGCAGGTCCCAGCTCTGGACGATCCGTTGGAAGACCCCGAGGCCAAGGCGCCTAAATCCCCCGCCGACGCACCCGATATTCCAGCACCGGCCAACCCAGCAGCGCCAGACCAAACACCACATCCCGCAGGCGCAACACCAGACTGAGCGCCAAGGCTTGCGGCGCGGCCAGCCCCATGGCGGCCCCTGCCACCACCGCGCCTGCCTCCTGCATCACCAGCCCGCCGGGGATGAAAAACAACACCACCCGCGCCGATGTCGCCGCGCTCTCAACCGCCAGCGCGGCAAATAGCGAGAGGTGAAAGCCCAGCACTTGCCCCGCCACCCACATTTGCACCGCCGACAGGCCCCATGCCAGAAAATGCAGGCCAATCGCCAAAGGCATGCCGGTTTTCTGCCGCGCCAATTCGCGCCGCATCAAATGCCATTCCGCCCGCAGCCGCCGCCCCTGGCGCCCATGCCAAAAACGCGCCCAAAATCCGCTGCCCCGCAGCCAGCGCCATACCGCCCAGCCCAAAGCCAGCAGCAACAGAGCCGCGACCGCCAAAGACCCCTGCGGCAGCCCCTGCCGCGCCGCCGACATATCGCCTCCACCGCGCCACCATGTCCAAAGCACCCAGCCTGCAAACAGCAGATAGGGGATCTCGGCCAGAATTTCCGCGCTCATGTCCAGAGCACGCAAGGCAATCGCCGCCCGCCCCCGCCCGCCCAGCAGGACCACCATGCGCGCGCCCACCACCTCGCCCAGACCGGGGGGAAAGATCAGCAGATTATGCGCGGCGTCACGCACCATGCGCGCCACCAGACTATAGCGGAACGGTATGCCGACTTTCAGCGTCTGTTGCGCCGCCGTGCAGAGCAGGATCGCCAGAAACTGCACCGGCAGCACCGCCGCCACCGCCCAAGGGTCCATCCGCCCCCAGGCCTGCACCAGCATCTGCCGCAAGCCGCCATTGCCCGCCACCGCACCGATCAGCACCAGCAGCAGCAAGGCAGGCGCCACAATCGGTGCCCAGGGACGCGGGGAGTTTTTAGCCAGCATGGCCCTGCCCTAGACGGCCCTCGCCCTTGGTTCAATTTCATTGTGAACGCGCGATTTTTGCGCCAAGAACCATGGCTGTGATCTTGACCGGTGCCATTCTCTCGCTTGTGCGTCATGCCGCCCGCCATGCTTGGGCCGTGATCGCGGTCAGCCTTGCCCTGTTGGCGGCGGCCACATTCTATGTGGCGGGCCATTTCGCCATGAGTACCGACACCGGCACCCTGATCAACCCCGACACGCCATGGCGACGGGATGGGGCGGCGGTGGAAGCAGCCTTTCCGCAGTTGAAAGACGCGATTGTCGTGGTGGTGGACGGGCAAACGCCCGAATTGGCCGAAGATGGTGCAACGCGCCTGTATGATGCGCTGCAAACCGCGCCCAATGCCCCGTTGGAGAGCATATCGCGCCCCGATGGCGGCAGGTTCTTTGACCAGAACGGCCTGCTCTTCGGCGATCTGGCGCAGGTGCAGAGCGCGACCAAAGCCTTGATCGATGCGCAGCCGATGCTGGGCGGTCTGGCGGCGGATACCAGCCTGCATGGCATTGCCAGCACGCTGGACACTTTGGCCAAAGGCGCGATGGACGGCGAGCAGGACAGCAGCCGTCTGGCCACGCCTTTGGGCCGATTGGCCGATGCGGTGGAAGCCAAGCTGGCGGGCAAGCCAACCTATTTCTCATGGACCAGCCTGTTTGGCGCCAGCACCGGCCCCTTGGCACCGCCCAAGCGACGCCTGCTGATCCTGCATCCACGGCTGTCCTATGGCGATCTGGAACCGGGCGCGGCGGCAGTGGCGCTGGTACAGGATCAGGCGGCCAAGCTGGGCGTCGATGCTGCCCATGGGATGCGAATTGGCATCACCGGTGAAGTGCCTTTGGCCGACGAGGAATTTGCCACCATCCGCGAAGGCATGGGGCTGATCGGCGCGCTGATGCTGGGGGCGATGCTGGCCTGCCTGTGGCTGGCGGTGCGATCGGCGCGAATGGTGGGCGCGATCATGGCCACCATTCTTGTCGGGCTGGTGATTACGCTGGCGCTGGGTCTGCTGGCGGTGGGGCGGCTCAATGTGCTGTCGGTGGCGTTTATTCCCCTGTTCGTCGGGCTGGGGGTGGATTTCGGCATTCAGGTGGCGGTGCGTTTCAACGCCGAAAGGCGCAGCGGGGCCGACATGGCCGAAGCGCTGACCCGCATGGCCAAGGCTCTGGGCGAGCCATTGGGGCTGGCTGCGGCGGCGATCCTGTTGGCTTTGGCCGCTTTTCTGCCCACCGATTACACCGGCATTGCCGAATTGGGGATCATTTCCGGCCTGGGCATGGTGGTGGCGCTGCTGCTCAATCTCTCGCTGCTGCCCGCCCTCTTGGTGCTGCTGCGCCCTGCCCCTCCGGCGCGGGACGTGGGCTGGGCCGGTGCCGCGCCGCTGGACCATTGGCTGCACTGCCACAGACGCGGGGTGGTAACGGCCTTTGTCGCGGCGATGGTGCTGTCGATCATCGCCCTGTTTTGGGTGCATTTCGATTTCAACCCGCTGCATCTGCGCGATCCGGCCACGCCCGCCATGCGCGAGATT
The DNA here is from genome assembly GCF_004005905.1 of Novosphingobium umbonatum. Classification (GTDB taxonomy): domain Bacteria; phylum Pseudomonadota; class Alphaproteobacteria; order Sphingomonadales; family Sphingomonadaceae; genus Novosphingobium; species Novosphingobium umbonatum. The sequence goes on along the minus strand of NZ_SACO01000005.1, from coordinate 212,984 downwards.
ACCACGCTGACCCAAGACCCCGACCGCACGCCCAACAGCATCAGCCTGCTGGCCCCCAATGCCGAAGCCGCCGCCGCATTGGCGCGTCAATTGGCGCAAAATCCGGAGGTCGCCCAAGCCATCACCGTGGACAGTTTCGTGCCAGATGCCCAGCCTTTGAAGCTGGCTTTGATCGAGGATGCGGCGCTGTTGCTGGATGCCACGGTCAATCCCTTTGCGTTGGACGCGCCCATAGCCGATGATGCCACCACCGTGGCCGCCCTGCGCCAAGCCAGCACCGCGCTGCTGGGCTTGGCCAAGGCCCGCCATGATGCCACCGGCGCGCAGGCCGCAAGGCTCGCCTCGGCGCTGGCCCGCCTTGCCGCCGCCACGCCCGAAAAACGCGCGCAGGTCAGCGCCATGCTGGTGCCCCCCTTGGCGCAAACTATGGCCAAGATCCGCGCCTCGCTCTCGGCCAGCACGATCACGCGGGACAATCTGCCGCCCGAAATCCGCAACGCATGGCTGGCCAAGGATGGGCGCGCGCTGGTGCAGGTTACCCCTTCCGGCAATGGCGCGGATAATGCCACGCTGGAACGCTTTACCAAGGCCGTGCTGGCCATCGCGCCCCATGCCACCGGTCTGCCGGTGGCCACACAGGCAGCGGCGCAGACCGTGGCCCATGCTTTCATCGTGGCGGGCATTCTGGCGCTGGCGCTGGTGTCGGGCCTGCTCTGGCTGGTCTTGCGTTCGCTGCGCGAGGTGGCCTTCACGCTGGCGCCGGTGGTCCTGTCGGGCTTTCTCACTTTGGGCACTTGCGCGGTGATCGGCCAACCGCTCAATTTTGCCAATATCATCGCCTTTCCGCTGCTGTTTGGTGTGGGCGTGGCGTTTCACATCTATTTCGTGATGGCGTGGCGGCAGGGGTTCAGCGATCTGCTGCAAACCAGCCTTGCCCGCGCCGTTTTATGCAGCGCTTTGGCCACCGGCAGCGCCTTTGGCGCGCTGACCTTCAGCCAGCATCCGGGCACGGCCAGCATGGGGCTGATCCTGATGATCTCGCTGGTGTGGACGCTGGTTTGCGCGCTGGTGTTTGAACCGGCGCTACTGGGACCTGTCGCTATAGCGCCGCCCGCGCAAGAGGATTAAAGGCAGCCCGTGATGACCGATTCCCGCAAGCTCCTCCTCGCCTCGATCCATGATGTTGGCCCGCGCGCCGAAGCGCAGGTGGACCAATTGGCCGATCTGCTTTCCAGCCTGCTGGGCGGTCCCAATTTTGCCATGCTGGTGGTGCCCGACCATTGGGGCGAGGCTCCCTTGGCAGGCAATGCCGCCTATCAGGCCAAGCTGCGCCATTGGGCCGATCAGGGGATCGAGATGTTCGTGCATGGCTGGTTCCACAAGGATCTGGCCCAACATTCGGGCATGGCCGCGTTCAAGGCCAAGCATATGACCGCCAGCGAGGGCGAATTTCTGGGCCTTTCCCAACGCGAGGCGGCGCAGCGCATGGCCGATGGGCGCAAGTTGATCGAGGACATTATCGGGCGCGAGACGGCGGGCTTTATCGCCCCTGCATGGCTTTATGGCGATGGCGCCCGCGCCGCACTGGCCGAGGCGGGCTTCCCCTTGGCCGAGGACCATATGCGCGTCTGGCGCCCCACGACTGGCGAGGTTTTGGCGCGCGGGCCGGTGGTCACCTGGGCCAGCAGGACCAAGGGCCGCCAGCTATCCTCGCGCTTCTTTGCAGGGCTGGCCCGCCACGGGCTGCATGGGCTGGATGTGGCGCGCATTGCGGTGCATCCGGGCGACACCACGGTGCCCGCCTTGCTGGATTCGATTCGCGCCACCTATGCCAGCTTTGCCCGCCGCCGCCGCGCGGGCCGCTATGGCGAACTTTTGCACAAAGCGTAAAGCCTGCAACAAAGATGCTGCGTTCAGCAACAGTTAGGCTACAGCGCCCTAATTCCGCCGTCTTCGTGCCGCACTGGCGCAAAGACCAAATTCCTGCCAAGGCGCCGCGATGATGAGCGACAATCAGCCCGACTCGCAAGGGCAGCCCGACCCGCAAGGGGAACCGCGCCAGCCTCGGCCTCAAGAAGCGCGAGATATGTTCACCGATACGCTTGCCCATGGTGAAGCCCCCGTTCCCCCCAAGGGGCCGGCCCCACTGAACGAAATCGCGCTGGAGGCCGAAGAGGGAAAGAGCAATCGCCCGCGCCTGTCGGCTTTGTTCAGCACTTTGGTCTCGCTGGCCATGCTGGTGGCGGTGGGTTGGGAAGCGCATAAGCTGGACATCCATGGCATTATCGACACGATCCCGCTCAGCGCGCCTTTCTGGATCGTATTTGCCGCCAATTACCTGATCCAGCCCCTGTCCGAATGGCTGATCTATCGCCGCCTGTGGGGCCTGCCATTCTCGGGCCTTGCCGCGCTGCTGCGCAAGATGGTGTCGAACGAATTGCTGCTGGGCTATCTGGGCGAAGTGCAATTTTACGCATGGGCGCGGGCCAAACTGTCTATGGTGACGGCCCCCTTTGGCGCGATCAAGGATATGACCATCCTGTCCGCGCTGACCGGCAATCTGGCGACGCTGGTGATGCTGGTCTATGCTTGGCCCTTCGTGCAATCGGGTCAGATGGGGCATGACACGACCAAGATCTTCACCGGCCTTGGTTTTGTGCTGATCACCTCGCTGGCAATCCTGCTGTTCCGGCAAAAGCTGTTCAGCCTACCGCGCCGCGAATTGCTGTTGATCTCGGGCGTGCATTGCCTGCGCATTGGTGCCTATGTCGGGCTGACCGCACTGATGTGGCATTATGCCCTGCCCGATCAGCCCTATGACATCTGGCTGGTGCTGGCGACGTTGCGTATGCTGGTGTCGCGCCTGCCCTTCTTCCCCAACAAGGATGTGGTGTTTGCAGGGCTGGCCATCCTGATGCTGGGCAATGATGCCGCTGTCTCGCAATTGCTGGCCATGGTGGCCGCGCTGCTTTTGATCACCCATCTATGCGTGGGCGCGATTTTCGCCACGGTAGATCTCATCTCGGGAAGGAAACGCTGATGCTTTTGTCACTGCTCTTGGCCGCAGATGCTCCGGTCAAAACCGCTGTGCCGATCCCTTCCTCGCCCGAATTGGGCAAGGCGGAGGGTAAGTGCCGCCCCAATGAGGCAGGCCCCTCCTTTCTGGTCAGCGTCAACGGGTTGAAGGACCGCAAGGGCCACATCAAGGTCGAGGTCTATCCGGCCACCGATGCCGATTTCCTTCAGGATGACAATATTCTGGTCTATCAGGGCAAGACCTTCCGCCGCGTGGAGGAAGAAGTGCCGCAGACGGGGCCGGTGCAGGTTTGCATCCGCGTGCCCGCCGCCGGTGCCTATGGGCTGACCGTGCTGCATGACCGCGACAATAACCGCAAGATCAGCCTGTCCCAGGATGGTTTCGGCGTGGCCAATGCCCAGCATTTCCGCTGGTCCATGCCCAAATTGCCCGCCGCGCGGGTGGTGGCTGGGGCGGGTCCGACGCGTATCAATATCACGCTGGCCTATCGGTCCAGCCTGATCTCTTTCGATCCGATCAAACCCTGATCCGATAGCGACAGGAGGGGGCCTGATGCGGATCGTCGACGTTTGCGCTTTCTACTCGCCATGGGGCGGGGGCGTAAAAACCTATGTCGAACAGAAAATGCGGATCGGGCCGGAACTGGGCCACGAGATCATCATTCTGGCCCCCGGCGACCGGCATGAGGTGATTGAGCGCGGCCCGATGGCGCGGATCATCACCATTCCCGAACCGCGCTTTCCGCTGGACCGCAAATATTGGTATTTCAAGGACGAGGCCGTCCTGCATGCCACAATCAGCGAACTGGAGCCGGACTTCCTCGAAGTCTCATCCCCATGGCGCAGCGCCAGCATGGTGGCGCGCTGGCCGGGCAAAGCGCCGCGTTCGCTGGTGATGCATGCCGATCCGCTCTCGGCCTATGCCTATCGCTGGTTCGAACCGATCATGAGCCGCGAGAGCATCGACCGCCGCTTCGAGCCTTTCTGGAAGCACCTGCGCGAGCTTGGCACCAGCTTTGACCGCGTGGTTTGCGCCAGCGCGGAATTGCGCGAAAGGCTGGAGGCAGGCGGGGTGGAAAACACCGTGCTGCACCCCATGGGGATCGAGGCGGGCCTGTTCAGCCCCGCCCGCCGCAGTGCTGCGCTGCGTCGCCGCTTGCTGGACCTTTGCGGCCTGCCCGAAAGCGCCAAATTGCTGATCGGCGTCGGGCGGTTGAGCCCTGAGAAGCGCTGGCCGATGATTGTGGATGCCGTGGCCGCGGCCAGCACCGGCTTGCCCATCGGCATGGTCATTCTGGGCGGTGGCGGGCAAAAGACGCGCATCCTGAAACAGATTGCGGGCAATCCGCATATCAAGCTGCTCAAGCCCGAAAAGGACCGGTTGAAATTCGCCACCATTCTGGCCAGCGCCGATGCACTGATCCATGGCTGCGAGGCGGAAACTTTCTGTATGGCCGGTGCCGAGGCGCGGGCCAGCGGCGTGCCGGTGATCGTGCCCGATCGCGGCGGCGCGGCGGACCATGCGCGCGGCGGGGCGGGCGTCACCTATCGCGCGGGCAGCGCGCTATCGGCGGCGCAGGCTACGCTCAAGCTGCTGCATAATCTGCCCAAAACGCCGCAACCGGCGGAAACCACCACCACGCAGGGCCATTTCGAAGGCCTGTTTGCCGATTATGCGCAAGTGTTGGCGGACAAGATGCTGCCCGCTTGAATTTGCTCATACGCGCTTCTGCCCCCTTGCCTTGGGGCCCGGCTTGGCCTTTGATCCGCGCCGAATTTGATGATTTCTGGCAGGAGACAGTGATGCGTAACGTTTGGCTATCGGGACTATCGGGCGTGGCGCTGCTGGCCCTTGGCTCCCCCGCGCTGGCCGCCCCTGCGCCAAGCCCCGAGGCCATTGCCGAAGCCGCACTGAAAGAGGCCCCCGTGTGGGATGGGCATAATGACGTGCCCGAACAATTGCGCAACCGCCGCAAGAATATGCTGGCGGGTTTCGATTTCCGCGACACGACCAAGGAGGTTGGCGAAGACCTCTGGGGCAATGGCAATATGGGTCAGGCTTCCGCCGCCCCGCGCAAGGTGGACCCGATGCAGACCGACCTGCCTCGCCTGCGCAAGGGCAAGGTGGGCGCGCAATTCTGGTCGGTCTATGTCTCGGCCAATCTGACCGAGCAGCAGGCGGTGCAGGCCACCTTTGAACAGGTGGATGTGATGAAGCGCGTCATCGCGGCCAATCCGGCCGACATGCAATATTGCGACAATGCCGCCTGCGTGGAAAAAGCATGGAAAGCGGGCAAGATCGCCAGCCTGATGGGCGCAGAGGGCGGCCATTCCATCGGCGGCTCGCTGGCCGTGCTGCGCCAGCTTTATGGCGCGGGCGTGCGTTACATGACGCTGACCCATTTCAAAAACAACTCTTGGGCCGATAGCGGCACCGACGCCCCCGCACATAATGGCCTGACGCCTTTCGGCAAGGATGTGGTGCGCGAGATGCAGCGTCTGGGCATGCTGGTCGACCTGTCGCATGTCAGCCAGAAGACGATGCTGGACGCGCTGGACGTGGCCGGTGCGCCGGTGATCTTTTCCCATTCCAACGCGCAGGCCATTTCGCCCCATCCCCGCAATGTATCGGACGATGTGCTGGACAAGGTGAAAGCCAATGGCGGGGTGGTGATGGTCAATTTCTTCCCCGGCTATATCAGCAAGGGGCAATATGTGTGGAATGCCGACCGCGCTGGTGAAATGGCCCGCCAAAAGGCGCTGCATCCCGATCGCCCCGATCTGGCAGCGGCGGCGCTGAAGGCTTGGGAAGCCGCCCATCCCAAGCCGGTGGCAACCTTGGCCGAAGTGGCCGAGCATATCACCCATATCGCCCAGCGGATCGGCACCGATCATATCGGGCTGGGTTCGGATTTTGATGGCGGCTCGGTGGGTCTGGCGGGCCTGCCCGATGTGTCCGCCTATCCGGCGCTGTTTGTGGAACTGGCCAAGCGCGGCATGGGCAAGGAGGATCTGAAAAAGATCGCCAGCGGCAATATCCTGCGCGTTTTGAAAGCGGCGGAAAGCTATGCCGCCGCGCATAAGGGCGATGCCGCAATCGAAAACCCCACCAGTTTCTAACAACAAAAGGGGCGGGAGTTTCCCCCCGCCCCTTCTCCTCTCAACTGGGTGATCGCTCAGCTCGCCAAGCGCAGCGCCGGAGCCGCCTCGCCCGCAGGCTTGGGCTGGTCCGGCCAGATGCCGCGCGTGTCATAGACAATCTTGTCCGCCCGCTCGGCCAAAGGCACAACCTTGAAAATATCGTGATCGACCAGCACGATCAGGATGTCGCATTCCTCCAGCGCTTCATCCAGATCGATGGTCTTGGCGCCCGTGCCGTCAAACTCATTGGGCAATTGGGCCGCATAGGGTTCGACAATGCTCACTCGCTCGCCATATTTGCGGGCCAAGGTCACCGCCACCAGCCTTGCGGGGCTTTCGCGGAAATCGTCAATATTGGCCTTGAAGGCCAAACCAAGGCAGGCGATCCGCGCCTTGGGATGCTGGGCAATCAAGGCATCGGCGCGGCCAATCACATGGTGGATCTTGCCATCATTCACCCCGCGCGCGGTGCGGATCAAAGGCGTTTCCATGGGCGCGCTGGCCACGATGAACCAAGGGTCCACCGCGATGCAATGGCCGCCCACGCCGGGGCCGGGTTGCAGGATATTGACGCGCGGATGGCGGTTGGCCAGCTTGATCACCTCCCACACATCCAGCCCCATCTTGTCAGCCACGATGGAAAGCTCATTGGCAAAGGCGATATTCACGTCGCGATAGGCGTTCTCGACCAGCTTGGTCATTTCCGCACTGCGCGCGTCCGTGGCGATGCAGGTGCCGCGCACGAAAAGCTTGTAAAACGCCAGCGCCTTGCGCGCACAACGCGGGGTAATGCCGCCAATCGAGCGGTCATTATGCGCCAGTTCCTCCAGAATGCGGCCCGGCAGCACGCGTTCGGGGCAATAGGCAATGGCAATATCGGGCGTTTCGCGGGTGCAGCCGGGGACTTTGAGGTCCGGCCGCATATGCGCGATCAAGTCGCGGATTTCCTCGGTCGTGCCCACCGGAGAGGTGGATTCAAGGATCACCACATCGCCCTGTTTCAACACCGGCGCCACACTGCGCGCGGCGGACAGGACATAGGAAATGTCGGGCTGATGATCCGGCCCGAAAGGCGTGGGCACGGCAATGATAAACACATCGGCCGGCGCCACGCTCAGCGAGGCTTTGAGCAGCCCGCGCTGCACCACCGCCTGCACCAGTCCGTCCAGATCCACCTCTTCAATATGGATCTCGCCACGGTTGATCGTATCCACAACATGCTGGGAAACATCCACGCCATGCACATGGCAACCGGCGCGTGCAACAATCGCGGCGGTGGGCAATCCGATATAGCCCAGCCCGACGATGCAAACATCCGGCTTATTGTCCGATTTCATGCCCCCCAAACTCCTGACCAAGGGTTTCCACGATCCGGCAGGCGGCATGCCCGTCCCCAAAGGGGTTATGGGCGCGCGCCATGGCCTCGTAGGCGTCTTTATGGTCAAGAAGATTGAAGATTTCGGAAACGATTCGCGCAGAATCTGTGCCCACCAAACGCGCAGTTCCTGCTTCTACGCCTTCGGGCCGCTCCGTAGTTTCCCGCATAACCAGAACCGGCTTGCCCAGCGCAGGGGCTTCCTCCTGCACCCCGCCGGAATCGGTCAGCATGATCTCCACCATGGACAGCAACCGCGCGAAATGTGGGTAATCGAGCGGCTCGATCATCGCCACATTATCAAGGCCTGCCAAAGCCCCGTCCATCACCGCCCGCACATTGGGGTTGGGGTGGACGGGAAAGATGATTGCCACATCGGGCCGCGCGGCGATCTGGCGGATGGCATCGGCAATCGCTTCCAGCCCGCCGCCGAAATTCTCGCGCCTGTGGCTGGTCACGCCAATGATGCGCTTGCCTGCAAAACGCGCGGCCAGATCATCCAGCCCGCTGGCCAAAGCCGGTTCAGCCTCGATCCGGCCCAGCACCCAATGCAGCGCATCAATCACCGTATTGCCGGTCACTTTCACCCGCGCCGCATCCACATTCTCGCGCAGCAGAGCGGCCTCGCTGGTGCTGGTGGGCGCAAAATGCAGGCTGGCGATGGAGCCGATGATCTTGCGGTTCACCTCCTCGGGCCAAGGGTGATAGATATTGCCCGAACGCAGGCCCGCCTCGACATGGTCCACCGGAATCTTGCGGTAATAGGCGGCCAGAGCGCCCGCCATGGCGGTGGCCGTATCGCCCTGCACCATCACGCGGTCCGGCTGCTCGGCATCCATCACGCAGCCCAATTCGGTAATCAGCGCGGCGGTCAGCCCGTCGAGCGTCTGGTTGGGGCGCATCAGGTCCAGATCATGCTCGGGCGTGATACCGGCAATTGCCAGCACCTGATCGAGCATGGAGCGATGCTGGGCTGACACGCAAACCACGGGAGCGAAACGCGGATCGGCTTTTAACGCCGCCACCACAGGAAACAATTTGATCGCTTCAGGCCGCGTGCCGAAAATGACGAGGATTTTGGCTGGGTTGGCGGCTTGGGTCATGGTCTATCCATCTGCTTTACGGTCGTTTGAAAGATCGCATAGCAGCATGGGGTTAACCATAGGATAAGCCGCCCTTAATTACACCAGTTGCGCCGATGCCCCGTCCAGCGCTCGGCCAGACCTTCCTGCACCAGAGCCTCGCCCAGACTATGCCCGCCGCGCGTCAGGCTGCGCAGGGCGCGGCCATAGCGGTCTGTATCGCGGCTTTCGGTGGAGGCGATGGTGAAAGGGCCAGCGTTGAGCAAGGCCAGCAAGCGATCCCGCGCCTGATCACCCAAAGCTTCCTCGCTATCACATTGGGGATGGCTGATTTCGGGGGCGTTAATATCGGCAATGCGGATCTTGGTGCCCTGATACCAGATCGTATCGCCATCCACCACGCAGGTCTCGCGATGGGTTCCCTTGCAGATGGTGAACAACCCGCTTTCCCGATCCTGCGCATTGGGCTGCAACACCGCTGTCGGCCCCTGCCCTAAAGGCTGCTGGCCCGAGCCGAACCATTGTTTCCAATGGGTGCTGCCGGTTACCAGCGCAGCCACTGCCGCCACACCCAGCGCCAGCGCGCCCATACCGCCCTTGCGACGGGGGCGCTTGGGGGCGTGGCTCCAATTGTCATTCCAACCCGACGACATGAGGCAGGCTCCCGAGGATTACAGCGAAAGGAACAGGCCGGCCAAAGCCGCGCTCATCAGATTGGACAGGCTGCCCGCCACCAAAGCCTTCACCCCCAGCTTGGCAATCAAGGGCCGCTGGTTGGGGGCAAGGCTGCCGGTCACCGCCATCTGGATCGCGATGGAGGAGAAATTGGCAAAGCCGCAAAGCGCGAAAGTGATGATGGCGGCGGTCTGGGGCGCAATAGCCGTATCCTTGCCCAGATCGATAAAGGCCACAAATTCGTTGAGCACGATCTTGGTGCCGAACATGCCGCCCGCACGCATCGCCTCGGCCCAATCGGGCGCGCCCAGCAGCCAGAAGATCGGAGCAAAAACATAGCCCAGCAAGCGCTGGAACGACAGGTCATCCACGCCGAACCAATGGCCCACGCCCGACACCATGCCATTGGCCAGCGCCACCAGCGCCACAAAGGCCAGCACCATCGCGCCCACCGCCACAGCCAGACGCACACCGGTCTGCGCGCCCTCGCTGGCCGCCATGATCAGATTGGCGGGACGTTCGCCCTCGGCCTCCACCGGAGTCACCACTTGGTCAGGCTCGCTTACCGCGCCTTTTGGATCGGGCATGATGATCTTGGCCATGCAAATGCCGCCCGGCGCCGACATAAAGGCCGCCGCCACCAGATAATCGATGCGGATACCCATGCTGGCATAGGCGGCCAGAATGGTACCTGCCACGCCCGCCATGCCCACGGTCATCACACAGAACAATTGCGCAGGCGTCAAGGCGGCCAGATAGGGGCGGATCACCAGGGGCGCCTCGGACTGGCCGACAAAAATGTTGCTGGCCGCGCAAAGCGATTCAATGCGCGAGACGCCGGTGATCTTTTCCAGACCGCCGCCGATCCACTGGATCACCAGCGGCATGATGCGCAGATAATACAGGATAGAAATCAGCGCGGCGAAAAAGATGATCACCGGCAACGCCGAAATGGCAAAGCTGGCCCCGCCAATTTCCGGCTTGGCCAAGGGGCCGAACAGGAAATCCACCCCCGCATGAGCATAGGCCAACAAAGCCGAAACCCCGCCCGCCACCTTCTGCAAGGCTGCATTGCCCGCGGGCACATAGAGCACCAGCGCGGCAAAGCCCGCCTGCAAGCCAAAGGCAGCAAAGACCACGCGGGGCCGGATCGCCCGCCGGTCCGACGACAGCACAAAAGCCACGCCCAGAATAAGCAGCATGCCAAGCAGGCTATGGATTATATGCATGGGTATAAAGAATCCCGTAAAACGCTCAAAGGCAGGACCGTAAAGGCCCGCAGCGCCTATCGCAAGCGCCGCGCAACATGATCGGCCACACGCAATTTTAATGCGCGTCGATACGCCCCAGCATGCGGAAAAAGAAGGAGGTGGACCATCCCAGCAAGATAATGCCCAGAATGCTTTCAAACGCGCCCATCAACCGCCAATCCATGGCAATATGCGCGTCGCTGTAACCCACGGTGGAATAGGAAATGGTGGAAAAATAGAGCGAGGGCTCCAACCCCTTGACCGCCCCCACCGCCAGATAGACCAGCGCAAAGGCCCAGATCTCCGCCCCGTGCAGCGCGGCAATCGCCACCACAATCCCCAGCGTGAACAGCACCCCGCGCGGCGACAAGGGCTTGATATGGCGCAGACGTTCGGTGTTGATCTCTGTGCGCAAGGCGCGGGTCAGGCCAAACAGGCCAAAGCCATGGATGATGACGCAAACCACCACCATCACGCTGGAAACAAAGAATTGCAGGATCATCGGATCATTCATTCGCTGATCATGCCCGCCCCGGCCCTGCGCGTCCAGTCCATGCTCAACGCGGCAGCTTGATCTCGAACAGGCTGGGCCATTCCTTGCCGGTAACATAGAGTTTGCGCGTGGCCGCATCATAGGCAATGCCATTGGGCACCTGATCCTGCCCATAGGCGCCGGTTTCACGGTGCAGCGCGGACAGGTCGATCCAGCCTTTCACGCGGCCTGTTTCAGGGTCGATGCGGGCCATGCGCTCGCTCATCCACACATTAGCGAGGATCTCGCCTTCCACCCATTCCAATTCGTTCAGCATGGGCACGCCAATGCCGCCCGCCGTCACGGTAAGCGTGCGCGTCACGCGGAAAGTGGCCGGATCGATGAAGCGCAAAGTATCGCTGCCATCGCTCATCACAAGGCCGCTGGGCGTGGCGGCCATGCCCCAGCCCTCGCCCAGATAGGTGAAGCGGCCTTGGGGGGCAAAATCCTTGGCGGAAAAGCGAAAGCCGATGCCATCGCGCCATGTCAGCATCAATATCTGGCCATGCCACGGGGCAATGCCTTCGCCAAACAAGGGGCGCGGCAGATTGACCTGCGCCAGCACCTTGCCGCTGGCCATGTCCACCCGCCGCAGGCTGGAGCGGCCCTCCATGCCGGTGCTTTCGAACAGCTGCCCATGGTCGATGAACAGCCCTTCGGTATAGGCGCGGCGGTCATGCGGCAGGCGGCGCACAATCTGCGCCGCCGCCACCGGAGGCTCCGCCGCCCCTGACTTCCCCAAGATGCCGCGCCCGCTTTGGGCATAGGTGATGCCAGCGCCCAATAGCGCCAGCCCCACACCCAAACCGAGCGCGATGCTTCGCATCAGTCGCGCAGCAGTTCGTTGATGCCGGTCTTGGCGCGGGTCTGCGCGTCGACGGTCTTGACGATTACGGCGCAATAGAGGCTGGGTCCGGGCGTGCCATCGGGCAAAGGCTTGCCGGGCATCGAGCCGGGGACCACCACCGAATAGGGCGGCACGCGGCCGATATGCACTTCGCCGGTGGCGCGGTCGACGATCTTGGTGCTGGCGCCGATGAATACGCCCATCGAGAGCACAGCGCCCTCACCGATGATGACGCCTTCCACCACTTCGGAACGCGCGCCGATGAAAGCGCCGTCCTCGATGATCACGGGACCGGCCTGCAAAGGCTCCAGCACGCCGCCAATGCCCACGCCGCCCGACAGGTGCACGCCCTTGCCGATCTGGGCGCAGGAGCCGACCGTGGCCCAAGTGTCCACCATCGAGCCTTCGCCGACATAGGCGCCGATGTTCACGAAAGAAGGCATCAGCACCACATTCTTGCCCACGAAGGAACCAGCGCGGGCCACAGCGCCCGGCACCACGCGGAAGCCGCCTTCGCGGAACTTGGCATCGTCCCAGCCGTCAAACTTGCTGGCCACCTTGTCAAAGGCCGGAGCGCCAGCGGCGCCATTGGCCACCACCGCATTGTCGTTCAGGCGGAAGGAGAGCAGCACGGCCTTTTTCAGCCACTGGTTGACCACCCATTCGCCGTCAATCTTTTCCGCCACGCGGGCCTCGCCCGATTCCAGCAGCGCGAAAGCGGCCTCCACATGGGCGCGCACATCGGCGCTGGCAGGTGTCACATCGGCGCGCGCTTCCCAAGCGGCTTCGATCGCGGCGGCAAGATTGGCGGTATCAGTCATGGTCTGGGGGCCTTTATTCCATGGATCAGACATCTGGGCGCCTCGACGCCCGCTTTGGCCCTGTCGCCTATCGCCACTTGCCGCGCATAACAAGCCCCCGCAACAAGCCTGTCCGGCGATCCACCCCAACATGGTGGCAGATCGCCACCAAATAGGCACTATCCCGCGTTGTGGCTGCTTGGCTTGGTAACCATACTGTGCCAAGCATCTGTCGGGGGTCTTTTCTCGGGTGCGACACATCCGGGGCAACGGACATGAAGCAGGGGACAGTGACAGATTCGCAAAGCGCGGCAGCCAAGCCCACACGGCTGCGGCAGGTTATCGAGCGCCTGCCTTTCACCGGCCTGATCGGGGCGGGACTGGCTGGCCTTGCCGCATGCGGCGGCGGGGATACGGGCGGTGTTAATTCCACGCCCGGCACGGCGACTGCCACTGCAACGGCTACTGCCACTACGACCTCTACGGCGACAGCGACGGCCACCGCAACTGCCACTGCTACAGCAACTGCCACCGCGACACCAACGGCGACCGCCTCAGCCACGGCAACGGCTACGGCTACGGCTACGGCTACGGCTACGGCTACGGCTACGGCCACACCAACCGCAACCGCCACCGCGACGGCAACCCCTACCGCAACGGCGACCGCCACGCTGACGCCCACCCCCAGCGCCAGTTTCCTGACCAGCGAATATTACCGCTCCACCGGCCCGTCCCAGCATGGCGCGATCACCGCATGGGCGGCAGGGGCCAGCGGCGCGGGCGTGAACATCGCCATCATCGATTCCGGCATCAACACCAGCAACAGTGAATTTTCCGGCCGCATCTCCTCCTATTCCGCCGATCTGGTCGCCTCGCGCGGGCTGACCAATGCGGACGCAGACCATGGCAATATGGTGGCCCTGATCGCGGCGGCCGCGCGCAACAGCATCGGCATCGAAGGCATTGCCTATGCCGCCACCATCACCGCCCTGCGCGCCGACAGCGTGGGCAGCTGCGCCACAACCGATGGTTGCAGCTTTAACGACAATGTGATCGCCAGCGGCATTTCCACCGCGATTGCCGCAGGGGCCAAGGTGATCAACATCTCGCTGGGCGGATCAACGCCCAGCTCCGCCGTTACCCGCGCCATCACCAATGCGGCTAGCGCGGGCGTGGTGGTGGTGGTGTCCGCCGGCAATGATGCCGCCGCCAATCCCGATGATTTTGCCATCGCCCTGCGCGCGGCGGGCAATGGCAATGTGATCATCGCCGGATCGGTGGGCAGCACCAACACCATCTCCAGCTTCAGCAATCTGGCCGGTACCGAGGCGGCCTATTATCTGGCCGCACGCGGTGAAGCGGTGTGCTGCCTGTATAGCGGCAGCGCGCTGGCCACCACGGTGCAGAATGGCTCGACCTATGTGACGCTCTATTCCGGCACCAGTTTTTCCGCGCCGCAGATCACCGGCGCGGTGGCGCTGTTGTTGCAGGCCTTTCCCAATCTGACCGCGAAACAGGCGGTGCAATTGCTGCTAAGCACCGCCACGGACGCGGGCACCACCGGCACGGACAGCACCTATGGCGCGGGCATCCTGAACATTGCCGCCGCCTTTTCCGCGCAGGGGGCGACTTCTCTGGCGGGTACAACTTCGCAAATCGCCTTGTCCGACACCAGCGCGGTGACATCGGCGGCCATGGGCGATGCGGCCAGCGCAGCTTCGCTCTCGACCATGGTGCTCGATTCCTATGGCCGCGCCTATGCCGCCAATCTGGCGACCGGCCTGCATGCGGCGCAATTGGGCCAGAAACTGACCGGCGCGCTGACCAATCGGGCGCAATCCTTCAGCGCGGGTGGCGGCCGACTGGCCATGGCCTTCACGGTGGATGCCTCGGCGCGTCAGTTGGCGCCATGGACCGGCGCGCTGCATCTGGCGCAGGATGATGCATTGGCGGCCAAGCTGCTGGCCTCGCGGGTGATCGCCCGTCTGGCGCCGGGGCTGGATATGGGCTTTGCCTTTAGCCAGAGTAGCGATGGACTGGTGGCCAGCCTGCAAGGGCAGGACCGCCCTGCTTTCCTGATCGCCAGCAATCCACTGGAGGATACCGGCTTCCTGCGTGCCGCCGAGCAGTCCTTGGTGGTGCGCCGCGCCTTGGGGCAATGGGGGCTGACGCTTTCGGGGCAACAGGCCTATGCTTTGACCGGCGCGTCATGGCGGCAACAGGGACTGGTCAGCGACCGCGACAGCCGCGCACTTGTGCAACGTTTCGGCATGGCACTGGACCGGCGGCACGGGCAGGTCGAAGGCTCACTGGGCGTAAGCTGGATGGCGGAGAGCGATGGCGTGCTGGGAGCAAGGTTCAACCGCGCGCTGGGTCTGCATGGGGCCGATACGATGTTTGTCGATGCCAGTCTGGGTTGGCGCCCGCATCCCGATTTCCATTTTGGCGCGGCTTGGCGACAGGGCTTTACCCGCGTGCGGGGGGCGGAACTGGTGGGCGCAGGCTCGCATCTGCTCAGCAATGGCTGGGTGGTGGATGGCAGCATCGACAACTTCTTTAAAGTCGGCGACCGATTGGCCCTGCGCGTCTCGCAACCCTTGCGCGTGGCGGCAGGGGGGGTGAATTTCCATCTGCCCGTGGCCTATGATTATGACACGGGCGCGGTGTGGGGCATGCGGCGTTTGGGACTGGCGCCAAGGGGGCGCGAGGTGGATGCCGAAATGGCGTGGTCTTTCCCGCTCAAACAGGGATCGGCCAATCTAAACCTGTTCTGGCGCAGCCAACCGGGCCATTTTGCGAGCCTGCCCGATGATCAGGGGATCAGCATGAGCTGGCGACGGGCTTTCTAAATCCCCGCATACCACTGGTAACCGGCCACATCCTCCCAATAGCCACCCTTGCCGCCATAAAGACCGGCAAGGCTGGCGCGGGCCTCGATGCGGGTGACATATTTGGCCTGCTTATAACCCAATTGCCGCTCCACCCGCAGGCGCAGGGGCGCGCCATGTTCCACCGGCAGGGGTTGGCCATTCATGCTCCACGCCAGAATGGTTTGCGGGTGGAAAGCGTCGATCAGGTCGATGCTCTCGTAATAGGGGTCCTCACCCGTGCGGTCGGCGCAGTGAAAGACGATATAGCGCGCCTGTGGCAAAAGGCCCGCCAGTGACAGGATGCCGCGCAACTCCGGCCCCATCCACTGGCCGATCGCGCTCCAGCCTTCCACGCAATCGTGGCGGGTGATCTGGCGGCGCTGGGGCATGGTTTTCAAGGCTTGGAGCGGAATATCGAGCGGGCGGCGCACCAGCCCCTCCACGCGCAGGCTCCAGCGGGAGAAACCTTGATTGGCATGGGCAATCCAGCCGTCATCCTCTGGCATCGTATTGCCATTGGCGCGGAATGTGGGCGAGATTTCGCGGGCAGAAAACTCCCGCGCCAAGGCATGGCGCGAAACCAGCAGGCGCTGGGCGGGCAGATGTAGGCCCGCCGCCCTCTCCACCCAGCCGTCCACCGCAGGTTGCCGCACCAGCTTGTCGCAGCCCGATAGCAGCAAGCCGCCGCCCACTATCATGCTCCGGCGCGTGATCATGGCGCGTCCTCTTCCGACGGATGGCTGGGCGGCACACGCATATGGCCGGTGATCATGCCGCGCATCTGGTTCAACGGGCCAGAGGCCAACACCATCACCAGATGCACCAGCACAAACAGCACCAAGCCAGCCATGCCAATGAAATGCACCGAACGCGCCGATTGCCGCCCGCCGAACATATCCACGATCCACGGCAGCCCCGCATCCACCCCCGGCGCCATGGCAAGGCCACTGGCGATCATCAAAGGCAACAGGCCAAACAGCACGCCAGCATAGGCCAGTTTCTGCACCACCCCATAATGTTCCGCCAAAGCGACCGGCAGGCGCAAATGGGCGCGCAAATCCCGCCAGATCGCCAAAGGATGCCACTGCGCCCGCGTGATATGCCAATCGCGCCAATGGCCATTCACCAACGACCAGAGCAAATAGGCCAGCAGCCCCCAAGCCAACACCAAAGCCCCCGCCAGATGCCAGCTACGCCCCAACGCCAGATCATAGGTGGAGGGCAGCGTGACCCAACCCGGAAAGGCCAGCGCCAGTTCCGCCCCATCGCTCCCCCGCGACAGGCCCAGCACGCCGGTGGTTTCCCATGTGCGGTTCATCAGCGTGACCCCGCCGTGGTTGCGCCCCGCCGCATCAACCCACGCACCGATCTCCAGCCATGCCGCATCATCATTGGCGCCATAGGCACCCCAATAGAGGCGAGGATGGGCGTTGAAGATCATCAGCCCGCTCATCACCATCACCAGCATCACCAGCGCATTAAGCCAATGCCACAGCCGCGTGGACAAACAATGGCGGCGGATCAGGCGCGGTTGGGGCGTGGCGGTATCGCGCCTGATCAACGCATGAAAGGGCACTTGATCGGGATAGTCGTCCATAGGCCCTGCTCGGCTGCTGTATCGGAGGCGAGACTAGCCACCAAAAAGCGGGCGGCGCAAGCGGCTTGATGGCGGTCAACCCGCCCCAGAGGGCAAGAGATCGCGGATCAATACTGATTAGACATCTTGCGAATTATTTATACAGTTCTTTCATCTTTTGGAAATAAACCAAGGGAGGGATTGTAAAACCATGCCTATGCAAACACCCTTTTGCGAGTTGCAAGACCAGCTACACCAAAGCGTTAAAAGTGAAAGCAAGGTTCAGGAAGCGCCCCCCTCCCTGCGCAAAAGCCTCCGGACCCGCGCTTTTGTGCTGCTGACTTTAGGCGCGGCGCTGGGTTGGGTGCTGCCTGCGGCCTGGCAATGGCTGGGACATTAGCCGGAGCCCAAGCCCTTGCACCTAGTAACAATTCCGGAGAAATCTACGATATAACACCTATAATGCCCAATAAAAATACCAACCAGAATTATCATCCACCTATCAAGCACCTTTACTGAGAAATCGCTCACCAGATTTAAGAACCGGACGCTAGGCAGCGCCAACGCATGATGCAGGCAGCAAAGGATGCTGCTCTATGCGTTATCGCCTAAATCTCGCGCTATCCGCCCTTCTTCTGGGCAGCGCCGCAACGCCTGCACTGGCCCAAGGGCCCGCGCATGGTTTTGTGCCTATGGGAGAGGTGGTCGATGCGCCCTTTGGCTATAGCGAGATGTGCGAATCCGCCCCCGCCCTGTGCCAGAGCTTTGCCTCCTCGGCACAAGCCGCGCCTGCGCCCATGCTGGCCAATGCCGCCGGAACACTGCTGACCCAGCCCACCGCCGCTCTGGCCGAAGGCACGCTGGATCAGGCCGCCACGCCTTTGCTGGCACAAAACGACGAACCCGCCCTGATGGCGGCGCTTTATCGCGTCAACCTGCGCGTGAACCGCGTCGTGGCGCAAAAGACCGACATGACGGTTTACGGCCGCGAGGAAATGTGGCGCCCCAGTGGCACCGGCCCGCGCGCTGCTGGCGACTGCGAGGATCTGGCGCTGGAAAAGCGCGTGGAACTGCTGGGGCAGAACTTCCCCGCCGATCGCCTGTTCATGGGCATCGTCTATAGCCGTGCATCGGGTGTGCACGCCGTTCTGGTGGCCCGCATGGCCCAGGGCGATCTGGTGCTGGACAACCGCACCAACACCATCACCCCTTGGGACGCCACCGGTTATCGCTGGCTGTCGATCCAGACCCCCGGCGCTCCTGCCGAATGGCATCTGGCGGGCTGATAGCCCCCCCCCCAACCATGGCGCGAGGCGCCGGTTAACGGCTGGTCACACTTCGCTCTCTCTTTGCCGCATGATTATTGTTGCCTGTGCCGAATTGGTACAGGCACAACAAACCAAATCGGCACGACGATTCGAATGAAAGACCGTTCTTCCGCTTAACCACCGGTGAGAAAGGTGAAATCTCTTTGAACGATTCGCTAATTTCTGACCAGACACCCACAGATCTTAACGGCAAAAGCCATTTTTTGTCTTATGGCATGCTCTCCAGCTACCCCGTGGCCGCCCCTAGGCACAGAACTTACCGGAAAATCATACTTGCCAATTCGGTTACCAATCGTGTTAGGGGGGATTACAGAGTTTGCCACATAAACAGACTATCGAAGCACACAGCGCGGGTTGCGACGCCAGTGTCGATAGGAGTTTTCAATGACCACCTATAATGTCAGCACTACGGCCGAACTGAAGACCGCCTTGGCCAAGGCAGGTGACGGCGATGTCATCAAACTGGCCAGCGGCGACTACGACAATCTCAGCCTGCGCAACGTCAACATTGCCGGCAATGTGACGATCACCTCGGCCAACCCGTCCGACCCTGCGGTGCTGACCAGCCTGGCCATGACCAATTGCAGCGGCATCACCCTGTCGAACCTGGAACTGTTCGAGGAAGATGCCGGCACCAGCTGGAACTTTCGTATTACGAACAGCAGCAATATCACCCTGTCCGGCCTGGATGTGCATGGGCCCGACAACATTGGCAGCGGGCAGGAAAGCAATGTCCTGCTGATCCGCGGCAGCACGGGCGTGACAGTGGATGACTGCGATTTCTACAATTCCAAATCGGGCATCGACCTGCTCGACAACACCGGCGTCACCATCACCGACAGCAGCTTCCATGACATCCGCATGGATGGCATTCGCGGCGGCGGCAACTCCAACGTCCTGATTTCCGGCAACACTTTCACCGATTTCTATCCCGCCGCAGGGGACCACCCCGACGCGATCCAGTTCTGGACCACCAACACCACCACGGCTGCTGGTAATATCACCATTGTCGACAATCTGATCACCCGTGGCGATGGCGAACCTACGCAGGGCATCTTCTTCCG
Organism: Novosphingobium umbonatum; assembly: GCF_004005905.1. Taxonomy (GTDB): domain Bacteria; phylum Pseudomonadota; class Alphaproteobacteria; order Sphingomonadales; family Sphingomonadaceae; genus Novosphingobium; species Novosphingobium umbonatum. Next base: position 193,408 of record NZ_SACO01000005.1, on the reverse strand, counting down.
CGATCAGGTCGGCGGACTGTCTTTTTACAACGTTACGGTCGCCAACAACACCGTGGTGGGCGAAAGCTATAATGGCATTTGCCTGAGCGGCGTGATCAGCGGCAGCGTGACCGGCAACACTGTCATCGCCTTTGAAGACCGCACCAGCTGGCTGACCGTCGTCAATTCCTCCAAGCTGCTTTATACCGACAACACCGCCTCGCGCTATTTGTTGATGGATGGGGCGAGCACGGTGGTCGGCAGCAATGGCAATGTGTTGGCAGCGGGCATGACCTCCAGCGACGCTACCGATTTCGCCAAATGGCTGTCGGAAAATGCCGATGCCTATGCCCAACTGTCGGACGACCCGCTGTCGGGTTATCTCTCCAGCACCGGCGCGACCTCTTTTGGCAACCAGGTCGTTATCGGCAACGACAAGTTCACCTATGTCACTGGCACGGATGCCAATGACAAGCTAGCCGCAGCGACCACAGGCAATTCCTTTGTTTGCGGTGGCACGGGTGATGATACCCTGACCGGATCGCTATCGACCAAGGCCTATTTGCAGGGCGGCGATGGCAATGACACCTATATTGTCCGCAATGCCGACACCCATGTCGTGGAACTGTCCAATGGCGGCACAGACACCGTCAATGCCTATGTTGATTACACCTTGGGTGCCAATGTTGAAACCCTCCGTCTCTTCGGCAGCGACGGCCTGACCGGCACCGGCAACAGCTTGGACAATCGCATCATTGGCAGCGATGGCAATGACAAGCTGTATGGCATGGATGGCAATGACACGATCCAGGGTGGCGCCGGAAACGACCTCATCGACGGTGGCAATGGCAATGACACGTTGCGCGGTGAAGATGGCAATGACACGTTGCTGGGCGGTGCGGGTGATGACATCCTTTATGGCGGCACAGGCAACGACATTCTGAACGGCGGCGATGGCAATGATACGCTGGACGGGGGCGCGGGCGCGGATGTGATGACCGGCGGAGCGGGCAAGGATGTATTTGTCTTGCGTCAGGACAGCATTAGCAGCGGCTATGCGCTGGACACGATCACCGACTTCGTTCGCGGCACCGACAAGATCAGCCTGAGCAACATCGACGCCAAGGCCGCCACGGCTGTGGACGATGCCTTCTCCTTCATCGGCACGAAGGGCTTTACCAATGTTGCGGGCCAACTGCGCTATCAGGTCTCGGGTGGCAACACCTATGTCTATGGCGACGTGAACGGCGATGGCGTGGCCGATTTCGGCATCCTGCTCAAGGGTATCACCTCCGTGTCGGCTTCCGATTTCGCGCTGTAAGCCATGGCCGGCGGGGGCAAGAGCCCGCCCCCGCCGATGGCTTGCGCCAAAACCACATTGTTACCGATTATTGCTACAAGTTTAATCGATTAAACAGATAACCCCTCTGGTGATATTTCCTGCCTCGCCGATGAATGGCCAACAAGCAGGAGTATCCAAGATGACTCGTTCCCTGTTCCCCCGCGCGGCCAGATTGCTGGCCGCCAGCGCCTTGATGGCTATGGGCACCACCGCCTATGCTGCCGAAACCGGCACCACCAACAAGGACTGGTGGCCCGCCCGCCTTGATCTTTCCTCGCTGCGTCAACAAAATCCCAATGCCAATCCCTATGGCGCGGATTTCAACTATGCGGCCGAATTCAAAACGCTCGATCTGGCCGCTGTGAAGGCCGATCTGGCCAAGACCCTGACCACCAGCCAGCCATGGTGGCCCGCCGATTATGGCAATTACGGCCCCTTCTTCATCCGTCTGGCATGGCATAGCGCGGGCACCTATCGCACCGTGGATGGTCGTGGCGGCAGCGCGGGCGGCGAGATGCGCTTTGACCCGCAAAACAGCTGGCCCGACAATGCCAGTCTCGACAAGGCCCGCCGCCTGCTCTGGCCGGTGAAGCAGAAGTATGGTCGCAAGATCAGTTGGGGCGATCTGATGGTGCTGGCCGGCAATGTCGCGCTGGAACAGATGGGCTTCAAAACCGCTGGCTTTGCCGGTGGCCGCGTGGATGCGTGGGAACCCGATATGGTGTTCTGGGGCAGCGAGAAGAAATGGCTCGACGCCAATAATGGGCGCCGCGATGCCAAGGGCGATCTGAAAGGCCCGTTGGCCGCCACGCAGATGGGCCTCATCTATGTAAACCCCGAAGGCCCGGGTGGCGTGCCCGATCCGATTGCGGCGGCTGCCGATATCCGCCGCGCCTTTGGCCGGATGGCGATGAATGACGAGGAAACCGCCGCCCTGATCGCCGGTGGCCACACTTTCGGCAAGGCGCATGGCGCGCATAAGCCAGAAGAATGCGTGACGGCCGAACCGACCGGCGCTCCGGTGGAAAATCAGGGGCTGGGCTGGAACAACAAATGCGGCAAGGGCCACAGCGAGGACACGGTGACCAGCGGGCTGGAAGGCGCATGGTCGGCCAATCCGGTGGCATGGACCACGCAATATCTCGACAATCTGATGAATTATGAATGGGTGAAGACCAAGAGCCCCGCCGGTGCCACGCAATGGACGCCCAAGAATGCCGATCAGGCCAAATTCGTGCCCGATGCGCATCTGGCCGGTGTGACTCACGCCCCCATCATGTTCACCACCGATATTGCGCTGAAGGAAGACCCCGCCTTCCGCGCCATCATCACCAAATGGCGCAAGAATCCGCAGGCCTATGCCGATGCCTTTGCCCGCGCATGGTTCAAGCTCACCCATCGCGACATGGGGCCGCAGGCCCGCTATATCGGCAATGATGTGCCCAAGCAGACCTTCGCATGGCAAGACCCGCTGCCCAAGGCGGATTATGCCATGGTGGATGCCGGTGACATTGCCGCGCTGAAGGACAAGATCGCCGCCAGCGGGCTGGAACAGCGCGAGCTGATCCGCGCCGCATGGGCTTCGGCCTCCACCTTCCGCGGCACGGATATGCGCGGCGGGGCCAATGGTGCCCGCATCCGTCTCAACCCTGCCAAGGGATGGGCGGTGAATGATCCGGCGGAGCTGGACAAGGTGCTGGCCAAGCTGACCGCGATCCAGACCGAGTTCAACAAGAGCGCCAAGGGCGGCAAGAAGGTGAGCCTTGCCGATCTGATCGTGCTGGGCGGCAATGTTGGCGTGGAACAGGCGGCGGCCAAGGCGGGCAGCAAGCTGGACCTGCCCTTCACGCCGGGCCGCGTGGATGCCACGCAGGAACAGACCGACCCTGCCAGCTATGCCGTGCTGGAGCCCAAGGCCGATCCGTTCCGCAATTATTATGATGCCGCCGCCAATTGGCAATCGCCCGCCGAGGCCATGGTGGACAAGGCTGATCAGCTCAACCTGACCGTGCCGGAACTGACCGTGCTGGTGGGCGGTATGCGCGCGCTGGACGCCAATAGCGGCCATGCGGCCCATGGCGTGCTGACCAGCCGTGCGGGCGCGCTGACCAATGACTTCTTCACCAACCTGCTGAGCATGGACACAGTATGGAAGAAGTCTGCCACCGAAGGCCTGTATGAAGGCGCAGACCGCGCCACGGGCAAGGTGAAATGGACCGCCACGCCGGTCGATCTTGTGTTCGGTTCCAATTCGGAACTGCGCGCCGTGGCCGAAGTCTATGCGATGCAGGATGGCGCGGAGAAATTCACCGCCGACTTTGCCAAGGCATGGACCAAGGTGATGAACCTCGACCGGTTCTAACCGCCAAAAAAGGGGGCGCTGGCGACGGCGCCCCCTTGATAGGTTAAAACGGCTCGTTCAGGCGCGACAGCGCGCCTTCCAGAATATGGGCATGTTCGCGCGGGTCGCCATGGGCCAATTGCAAACGGCCCACCGAAACCGAACTGTCGATCACATCCTTGCAACGCGGATAGCGGCGCTCCTGATAGGCCAGCAAGCCTGCCTCGGCGCTAGCGGCAGCGGCCAGTTCCTCGGCCAGCACAATGCCGCTTTCCACCGCCATGCCCGCGCCCGATGCCAAATGCGGCGTGGTGGCATGCACCGCATCGCCCAGCAGCACGATCCGGCCATTATACCAGGGCTTGGGCTGCAACACAGCGGCCAGCGGGCGATAGTTGATCCAGTCCTGCCGCGTCATATTGTCGCGGATCCAGCCCGCATTGCCGCCAAAATCGGCCAGCAAGCGCTTCAATTCGTTGTAAAGCTCTTCCTCGTCCATAAAGCGCTCGCGCTCTTCATGGCGGGTGAGCATCCACATATAGACGCTGTCAGGCGCGCAGGCGGTGATACCGCAGGGGTTTTCATGGCCGAGATAGAACTCGCCATATTCAAGCCCCGGCGGTTTGCGGATCGAGATGCGCCAGCAGCCCTGCCCCGTGGGCACCGCAGGCGCCATATGGGGAAAGGCCAGATCGCGCACCGCAGAGGCAACTGAGTCCGAACCCACCACCAGACCATAGCGCGCGTTCGACCCGTCGGAGAAAGTGACGGCAACCTCATCGCCCTCATTCTCCAGCGCGGTTACCGTCAGCCCCAGCCGGACGGGGATTTCCAATTCCTTCACCCGCTTTTGCATGATGCGATGCAGGATCGGGCGCATGATCCCGCCCGTGGCAGGCAGGCCTTCCTCGATCACCGGCTCTTCCAGATCATGCAGATGCGTGCCGTCATATTTGAACAGGCGCGTCTTGTTGGTAATCGCCCCCTGTTGCTTGATCGCGTCCAGCAGGCCCAACCGCCGATAGGCGCGCAAGGTCGGGCCGGTGATGGTGATCCCCGCCCCATAGACCCGCCACTCCGGATCGAGGTCGACAATCTCGACCTTTACGCCGCGTTCCGACAACGCGATTGCCGCGGCCATGCCGCCAATCCCGCCGCCAACGATAAGCGCCACTTGGACGCTGCTGATGCTCTCCCGTGTCATGCCATCAAAATGATCAAGCCATGGGGCAGAGGCAAATCCGAAGCATGGATAGGCGCCTATCCATACAATCGGTGAGACGGAAGGCTCCTCGGCGGCTAGACCGATGCCAGAACGTGTGCAGCACGTCACAAGATGTTTAGGGAGAGGGTATGCATAAATTCATTAGCCCCATCGCGCGCCTGTCGGCCTCATGCGCTGGCGTGGCGCTGGCTATTCCGGTGATGTCGGCTCCGGCCATGGCGCAGAACGCGGCCACACCCAAGGATATTGCCGAAATCATCGTCACCGCGCAAAAGCGCCCCGAAAAGCTGCAGGATATTGCGGTGGCCGCCGCCGTTCTGTCGCAGGCCGCCGTGGCGCAGGCCCATGTGACCGACCTGTCCGACATCAACCGCGTGGTGCCTTCGGTGGAAATCAAGGGCACGTTCAATGGCCGCGTGCCCTATGGTATGCGCGGCATTTCCACCAATGCTAATGAAGGCGCGATCGGCCTGACTTCGGGCGTGTCGATCCAGATGGATGGCGTGCCGGTTCCGGCTGACTCCTTTGCCGCCAACACCATCACCGATGTGGCCCAGCTCGAAGTGCTCAAAGGCCCGCAGGCCACTTTGGGCGGGCGCACGGCCTCTGCTGGTGTGATCAATTTCGTGACCTTTGGCCCCACGGCCAAGGCCCATTACGCGCTGGACGTGACCGGCACCGAGGACGGCGAACATCGCGTCAGCCTGCGCGCCTCCGGCCCGATTTCGGATACGCTCAGCTATAGTCTGGCCGGTTATGAAAGCCGCACCCCCTATCCGGTGACCAACATCAAGACCGGCGTAAAGAGCAAGGCCGACAGTTTCGGTGTGCGCGGCAAGTTGAAGTTTGAATCGGGCGATTTCGATGCCACTTTGATGGGTCACTATGCCCTGTCCAAATCGCGTGGCAACAATTTCATCTATCAATATCTCACCCCCGGCGCGCTGCTGCTGGGCGCCCCGCCGCTCAGCCAGTCGGTGCTGTTCCCCGGCTTTACCATTGCCTATGGCAACACCAAATATTCCTCGCCGGTCAACATGGGGTCGCGTTACGAGGACCGCGATGGATCGCTGGTGATGAATTATCACATGGGCGATTTCACGCTGACCTCCACCACCTCGCATTTCTATGAAAAGCAGTTCCAGACGCAGGATCTGTTCGGCACGGATATCTATTTCTTCAACGTGCTGACGGGTGGCATGGCGCCCGCCTTTGACAATATGCAGTCCAACGCCGGTTTCGTGCGCCAGACGACGCAGGAATTCAAGCTGGCTTCCGACAGCAGCAAGGCCTTCAGCTATATCCTTGGCGCTTTCTATTCGAACACCAATGTGACCGGCGATGGCCTGCGCACTTTCGTCGGCTTCCCCGCCGCCCAGCGCAACATTTCCACCACCAAGAATTACGCCATTTACGCCCATGCAACCGAAAAATTCACCGACAAGATCTGGGCGGTGGGCGGCCTGCGCTATAACTGGGACAAGATTGGCTGGAATCTGGCGCAATATTTCGACCCGACCAAGGCGCAATATGGCAGCGGCAATTTCGGCGCGGGCGGTTTTGCCTGGAATGCCTCGGATTCCTCCAGCGCGCTGGTGGGCGATTTTGCCCTGCAATATCACCCCGCCGAACGCGTGATGGCCTATGCCTCCTATACACGCGGTTACAAGCCCAACGCTTTCAACACCGCCCATACTTTCAGCGTGTCGCAAGCCGCCGCGCTGGCCGCGCCGACCGTGGCGGCCAATGCCTCTGACCTGAGCTTTACCAAGGCGACCAAGCAGGAGCATATTGACAGTTTCGAACTGGGCCTCAAATCCAGCCTGCTCGACCGTCACCTGACGCTGAACCTCGCCGCCTTCTACACCAATTACCAGAATTATCAGGCGCAGGTGTTCGATAATAGCAAGCTGGTGGGTGTGCTGGTGCTGGCCAATGCGGGCGCGCGCACGCAGGGGATCGAGGCCGATGCCACCTATGTGAAGGGCAATAGCCGCATCTCGCTGTCCGCGGCGCTGATCGATGCCAAGTTCAAGAATTTCAAGGGCGCCAATTGCTATGCGCTGCAAACCGTGGCGCAAGGCTGCGTGGCGGATGCTTCGGGCAATTATTCGCAGGATCTGTCGGGTAAGCCGATGCCTGCCAGCCCCAAGTTCAAAGCGAGCGCAAGCATCACGCAAACCGTTCCGCTGGAAAAATTCGATGTCTTGCTGGGCAGCAACCTCAACTATCGCTCCTCCACCGTGCTGCAGGCCAACCAGAACCCCTATACACGTCAGAGCGCCTTTGCCCTGCTGGACCTGAGCGTCGGTTTCCAGACCAAGGATGAGGTCGCCTCGCTGACCTTCTTTGTGAACAATGTGACCAACCGCTTCTATCTGACCAACGCCGAAGACTTCTTCTCCGGTCCGTTTGCGGGCACGGCCAATGCGGTCATCGGCCAGCCGGCGCGCGATTCCCATCGCTATGCCGGTGCAAGGCTCAGCGTGAAGATCTAAACCCGACCCACCCGCGAAAGGCGGCAGGCAAACACCCTGCCGCCTTTTTCTGTCCCCCGCCTTTATTGCCTGCAGGATATGCCCATGACCCAGCCCCTCCCCATTCTTGTCACCGGCGCCGGTGGTTTTGTTGGTCGCTCCATCGTGGCCAGCCTGCTGGAACAGGGGCGCGAGGTGGTGGCGATGGATGTGATGGCCGATGGCATCCCTGCGGGCGCGCACGTGCTGGCGGGCGATCTGGCCAGCGCCGATCTGCGGCGCGAGGCCTTGGGCGATGGCGTGTCGGCGGTGATCCATCTGGCCACCGTGCCGGGCGGCGCGGCAGAGGCCAATCCGGTTGCCTCGCGCGCGATCAACGTCGATGCCATGTATGACCTGCTGCTGGAGGCCTCCGCTTTCGGCAACTACCCCCGCTTTGTCTATGCCAGTTCGATTGCCGTTTTCGGCGATCCCCTGCCCGCTTTCGTCGATGATCAAAGCCCGCTCAGCCCCAAGATGATCTATGGCGCGCATAAGGCGATGATGGAACATGCTGTGGCCATGTTCACCAACCGGGGCGGGATCGAGGGCGTTACCGTGCGCCTGCCGGGCATTCTGGCGCGGCCCAAGGGGCCTTCGGGGCTGAAAAGCGCCTTCATGTCCAACCTGTTCCATGCGTTGAAAGCGGGCGAGGAATTCACCTGCCCCGTTTCGGCGCAGGCGACCATCTGGGCGGAATCTTTGGCCTGTGTCACCGGCAATTTCCTGCATGCGCTGGAACTGGACACCACCTTGCTGCCCCCCACTTATGCCGTCACCCTGCCCGCCCTGCGCGTGACCATGGGCGATCTGGCGCAAGAAATTGCCCGCCAATGCGGCGTGTCCGCCGATCTGGTGCGCTATGAACCCGATGCCGCGCTGGAAGCCGCCTTTGGCGCGCAGCCCCCGCTCTCCACCCCCGCCGCGACAAAGGCAGGCTTTGCAGATGATGGCGGGCTTGATAGGCTGGTGGCCAGCGCGCTTCAGACGCTGGGATAAGGGAGACAAGCCATGCGGTTCCAGCGTCTGGACCTCAATCTGCTGGTGGCGCTGGACGCTTTGCTTTCGGAAAAAAGCGTTAGTCTGGCTGCCGACCGGCTGTGCCTTTCGCAATCGGCCACCAGCAGCGCTTTGGGCCGGTTGCGCGATTATTTCGGCGATGAATTGCTGGTGATCAAGGGCCGCAATATGGTGTTGACCGCAAGGGCCGAGGAATTGATCGATCCGGTGCGCGCGGTGCTGGAACAAATCCGCTCGACCATCGCCATTGCGCCCGAATTTGATCCTGCCACCTGCGACCGCCAATTCCGCATCATGGCTTCGGACTATTCGACGCAAGTGCTGCTGGCAGGCGCTTTGGCGATGATCGAGGCCGAGGCGCCGCATCTGCGTTTTGAAATCCAGCCGATGAGCGACAATCCCATCGAAGCGATCGAACGCAGCCAGATCGACCTGCTCTTGACCATCGACTATGCCATCAGTTCCGACCACCCCAGCCAGTTATTGTTCGAGGATGACTATGTGGTGGTCGGCGATGCGGGCAATCCGGCCATGGCGGGGGACATCACGCGCGAGAAATATTTCGCGCTGGGCCATGTAACCGCCCGTTTCGGCAAGAGCCGCACCCCCGCCTTTGACGACTGGTTCGTGCGGCGGCAAAAGACGCAGCGGCGGATCGAGGTGGTCGCCCCCACCTTCCTGTCGCAGGTCGCGCTGGTGCTGGGGACAAAGCGCATTGCCACCATGCACCGCCGCCTGGCCACGCAAATGGTCCAGACCCTGCCCTTGGTGATGCGTGAAGTGCCCTTTGACATCCCGCCCATCCGCGAGGCGATCCAGTGGCATATTTCGAACAACAATGACCGCGCCTTGCGCTGGGTGGTGGAACGTCTGGCCGCCTATGCGCAGGAAAGCGCCACGGACGGTGACAACAAGGTCGTGCCCATTGCCGAGGCACGCCGCGACGAAATCGCCATCCAGTTCCAGAATTACCAGCCAACCCCGCGCGGCGTCTGATCAATCCTCCATCGCGTCAAAGGCCAGCCGCGCGTTGCGGATCGCCGCCTCGCGCGCATTGGCCCAATCGACCATGCGCCGCCCCTCGCCCGCCAGTTCCAGCCCCAGCGGGCTGAGGCTATAGGAAACTTTGGGCGGCACATCGCCCGTCACATGGCGCAGCACAAAGCCGTTGCGTTCCAGCGCGCGCAATTTCATCGTCAGCACGCGTTGCGAAATGGCCTGTTCCGCCGACAATTGCGCCAGCGCCCGTTTCAGATCGGCATGGCGCCATGCCCCCACCGCCAGCACCATCAGGATCAGCGATGTCCAGCGGTCGCCCAGCATGGCCATCACCTCGCGCGCGGGGTCGTCGCGCTGGGTGCCATGGGCGGCCATATCCTGCGCCAAGGCTGACAGGCCGGACCGCAAACCGGCGGGAAATTTGTCCAGATCCAACACGCAACCCACTCCTGCACAGGGCACAAAAAAGTGCCTTCTTCCGCTTGGCCGCGCCTTGATTAAGACATGTCGCCACAAGAGGAAACAAGGGAGAGAGCATCATGCCCACAGATGCCATCAGGCTGGATGGAAAAGTGGCGATAATCACCGGCGGCGCAGGCGGGATCGGCGCGGCCACGGCGCGTTTGATGTCCATGCGCGGCGCGCGGGTAGCCATTGCCGACATCGCCTTTGACCGCGCGCAGACCGTGGCCAGCGCCATACCCGATGCCTTGGCCATCCATCTCGATCTGGAAGATGAAGCCAGCGTCGAAGCCATGGTGGCGCAAACGGTCAGCCATTTTGGCAGGCTGGATATTCTGCACAACAATGCCGCCCTGCTTGGCCCCGATATTGCGCAAGCCGACGGCAATATCGAACATATGGCCACCGCGCTTTGGGACCGGACCTATGCGGTCAATGTGCGCGGCACGATGATCGCCTGCCGCGCGGCTTTGCCCCATTTGCGAGCCACCAAAGGCAATATCGTCAACACCGTCTCCAGTCTCGCGCTGCAGGGGCATATGATACAGGCCGCCTATAGCTCGTCCAAGGCCGCGATCATCCAGATGACCCGCGCCATTGCCGCCAGCCATGGCCGCATGGGGGTGCGCTGTAACGCGGTGGCGCCGGGCATGACCATGACCCCTGCCCTGCGCGAAGCTTTCCCCCCCGCCCTGCGCCAAGTGGTGGAGGATGAAACCCTGCGCGACCAATTGGGCGATCCGCAAGACATTGCCGAGGCAGTGGCTTTCCTAGCCTCTGACGCGGCCCGCAACATCACCGGTCATGTGATCGAATGCGATGGCGGCGGCACCAGCCATGTGCCGGGCCTTGGCGGTTTCCGCGCATTTTTTGAAGGGATGGGCCAATGAGCCAATATGATATCGTGGTGATGGGTGGCGGGCATAATGGCCTGACCGCGGCGGCCTATATGGCCAAGGCGGGCAAGAAGGTGCTCGTTCTGGAGCGCAAAGCCCATTTCGGCGGCGGCGTTTCCACGCGGGAATTGATCCAGCCCGGTTTCTGGCATGATGAACACTCCAACGTGCATATCATGATCCAGGGCAACCCCATGCTACGCGAGGACGAGCTGGGCCTGCTGTCGCAATTCGGCCTTGAATATATCTATCCCGATCTGCCCCATGCCAGCATCTGGGAAGATGGCACCGTGGTGCGCAGCTGGAAGGATCTGGACCGCACCTGCGAGGAAATCGCCGCTTTCAGCCCGAAGGACGCCGAAGCCTATCGCAAATTCGCCCGCGCCAGCATGGAGGCGCTGCCCATGTTCATGAGCGGGCTCTATGCCCCGCCCTTCCCCATGGGCGCCTTTGTGGCGATGATGGACCAGTCCGACGAGGGCCGTTTCCTGCTCGATGTGATGAGCCGGTCCGCGCTGGATGTGGTGGAGCAATATTTCGAGAGCGATCTGTTAAAACTGCACATCGTGCGCATGGTGACCGAAAACCTGCAAATGCCCGATGAACTGGGCACCGGCATGGGCGCGTTCCTGATGCCGGGCATCATCCATACCTATGGCTGCTCCATGCCCAAGGGCGGTTCGGGGCAATTGTCGAAAGCCTTGGTGCGCGCCATCGAACATTTCGGCGGCGAGGTGCGTTGCGGGGCGGAAGTCAGCCGCGTGATCGTGAGTGGCGGCAAGGCGGCGGGCCTTGAGCTGACCACGGGCGAGACCTTCATGGCCAAGGATGGCGTGATCGGCGCGATCCACCCCCATGTGTTGCGCAAATTCGTGGCCGAAACGCCAGAGCCGGTTCTGCAACGCGCCGAGCGGGTTACCCAATCCACCTTCTCGATCAACCTGATGCATCTGACGCTCAAAGAGCGGCTGAAGCTGAAGGTCGGCAATGCAACCAATGCCATGATGACCGAGCTGATGGACTTCTACACCGTGCGCGACATGTGCCTTGAATATGACAAGCTGCGACGCGGTGAAGTATCGCACCGCCTGATCGCGGGCGGCGACAACACGATCTTTGACCCCAGCCGCGCGCCGGAAGGGGCCGGCGTGTTCTATGGCGTGAATTTCGCGCCCTATAATCTCTATCCCGATGGCCCCGCCAGTTGGGACGCGCGCAAGGAGGAATTTGCCGACCGCGCGCTGGCGCAATATCGCAAATTCTATTCCAACCTGACGGACGACAATATCACCGGCCGCCTGATCCGCTCCCCCATCGACCATGAGCGCGACAGCCCCGCCAGCTTCATCAAGGGCGACATCCACGGCTGCGCGCCCTTCATGTATCAATCGGTGGCGCATCGCCCCACGCCAGACCTCGGCTCTTTCCGCGTGCCCGATATTGAAGGCCTCTATCTGGTTGGCCCCTTCATGCATCCGGGCGGAGGCGTGTTTGGCGCAGGCCGCGCCACCGCGATCCAGATGATGGACGATATGGGGATCGATTATGACAAGGTGTGTGGAGGGCCGATCTGATGGCTGACAACAAGAAAGCGCCTCAGATGCGGGTGCTGGACGCCAACAACAAGGAATTGATGACTGTCCGCAAGATCGAGGCGGATGGCAATGCGCTGGTCATCCGTGGCAAGATCTTTGGTGCCATGCCCATGGTGGCCAAGCTGACCCCCGCCGAGGCGCGGGCGGCGCTCAAATTGCTGGACGCGAAAACCATCCTGTTTCTGCTGACTTTCCTGTTCCGCAAATAGGGCAACCTATCCACGAAATCGATTGGAATAACCGATTCAATCCATAGAACAGGATTGATCGGGATCAAGAAACACAAGGCCCATCGGCATCATCTCTTGTTCACAGGCGCGCAACATGGCGCGGTTTCACAACAGGAGAGATGCCGATATGGCGATTACCGGAATCCGGCGACTGGTGTTTCTGGTCGATGATCTGGCCACCACCACCCGCTTTTTCACCGATTACGGCCTGCGCAAGATCGAGGAGGATGCCACCTCCGCCCGTTTTGAAACGATGAATGGCGCGCAGGTGCGCCTGTTGCTGCGCGGCCATGCGGATTTGCCCAAAGGCACGGCACAAACCGGCGTGGGCGTGCATGAATGCATCTGGAGCGTGGACAGCGCGGAGGCCATGGCGCGGCTACAGGCCGATCTGGCCCGCGACCATGTGTTGACCACCGATGCCGAAGGCATAACCCATTTCGTCACCCCCTTTGGTCAGGCGATCGGGGTGCAAGTGTGGCAGCCACGCGCCGTCCATGGCGCGCCCAGCCCCAGCAACACGCCCGGCCATGTCGGCCGCCTCAACCAGCCGCGAAAATGGCTGGCCCGCGCGGTACCCAAGCGTATCCACCACACGGTCTGGACCTTCCCCGATGTGCAGGAAGCGCTGGAATATTACCGCGACCGGCTCGGCTTCCGCCTGACCGATGTGCAGAAAGGCTTTGGCGTCTATATGCGCGCCGATGGTGCCTATGAGCATCACAATATTTTCATGGCCAATGCCCATGCCAAAATGCCCGGCTTTGATGGCACGTTGAAATTCCACCACGCCAATTTCGAATGCGAGGACATTGACGAGATCATGGTGGGCAAGAACCACCTCGACCGTCTGGGCTACAGCTTTGAAGGCGGCTGGGGCCTTGGCCGCCACCGGTTGACCAGCGCGGCCTTCCTCTATCTGGCCGTGCCCGAACTGGGCGGCGATATGGAATATGGCGCCGATTGCGACTGTGTGGACGATAGCTGGAAAGTGCGCGTGTGGGACGGGGCGTTCGGCACGCTGATCTATATGCATGATCTGCCGCATTGGTTGCAGGCCGAGCCCAAATGGGACGTCGCCTACGCTACCGAGGATCAACTGCGTTACCTGCCCGCCGATCCGAAACCGGTTCTGGCCGAAGCTGCCGAATAAGGGAGAGACATATGACCATCTGCATCATCGGCGGCGGCGTTGCTGGCCTCGCTCTGGCCATTGGCCTGCATCAACAGGGCATCGACTGCGAAGTGGTGGAGCGTGACAAGGACTGGAAAGTCTATCACGTGGGCATCATCGTGCAGGCCAATTTCATCCGCGCGCTCAATGTGCTGGGCGTGGGCGAGGCGGCGACCAAGGCAGGCTATGCCTATCGCGGGGCGCGCTTTGTGGATGTGAACGGCAAGGTGATTGCCGAACTGCCGGGCGAAACCGCGGTGGACGGCCTGCCCTCCGATCTTGGCCTGACGCGCCCTGCCCTGCACAAGGTGCTGACCGACAAGGTGAAGGAATTGGGCATTCCGGTGCGTCTGGGCGTGACCTTTACCGCCATGCAGGATTACGGTGACCATGTGGAACTGGGCTTTTCCGATGGCACCAGCGGCTCCTACGATCTGGTGGTGGGTGCCGATGGCAATTACTCGGCGGTGCGCAAGGCGCTATGGCCCGATGCCAAGCCGCAGTTTACCGGCCAAGGCGTATGGCGCTACAACGTCCCCCGCCCTGCCGGATTGGAATGGAGCGACATCTATCTTGGCAATGGCCATAATGGCTTCAATGGCAAGGCTGGCTATTGCCCGTTAACGCCTGAGGAAATGTATATTTTCGCCGTGGTGGAGGAAAAGGGCAACCCGCGCTTTGCCCCTGAAACGCTCGCCGATGAAATGCGTGCGCGTCTTGCCGGTTATGGCGGATTGCTGGGCGAGGCGGCCAAGGCGATCACTGATCCCGCGCTGGTAGTCTATCGCCCGCTGGAAGCCTGCATCATGCCCGATCCCTGGTACAAGGGCCGCGTGGTGTTGATTGGCGATGCCGCCCATTCGGCCACACCGCATCTGGGCCAGGGCGCGGCCATGGCGGTGGAAGATGCCGTGGTGCTGGCGCAAGAGCTGGGGGAACGAGGCATTGAGGAAGCCCTGCGCGCCTTCATGCAGCGCCGCTTTGAACGGGCCAAGCTGGTGGGCACCTCCTCCATCCAGCTGGGCGAATGGGAAATGCACCCCGAACAGGCGGGCGATCCGGTGGAGGTAACCAGCCGCATCCGGCAGAAACTGGCCGAGCCGGTTTAACCTTTCGGCCCCGCCGATAGCTGGCATCCGATGCAATGCGTTTCTCCCCAAGGTTGCCGCCCCGCATAAGGGCCAAAACCTTGGGGAGATTTGTATGAGCATCTTGGGCGTAGAATCCGTCCTGTTCGGCGTGGATGATGTGGCGGAAAACGCCCGTTTCTGGACCGACTTTGGCCTGCCTGTCGAAAGCATCAGCGAAAGCGAGGCAGTGTTCCGGCTCGCATCGGGCAGCCGGTTGATCGTGCTGCCCCATGGCGACCCGCGCCTGCCCTCGCCTGATCCTTTTGCTGGCAACGGGGTGAAGGAAACGGTGTGGGGCGTGGATACGGCCGAAAATCTGGACCGCATCGCCGCAAGTCTGGCCAGCGAAGTGGCGGTAACGCGCGATGCCGACGGCACCGTGCATTGCACCTGCCCCGATGGCCAGCCCATCGCCCTGCGCGTATGGGCCAAACGGCCGTTCCATAGCGAGGCCTCGCCGGTCAACACGCCTGCCTCCTATCCCCGTTTCAACCAACACCGCATCTGGCGCCAGAAAGCCATCCCAAAGACCATCAACCATGTGGTGTTCTTCAGCCCCGATTATGTGGGCAGCTTTGAATTTTACGAACGCCACTTGGGCTTCCGCTATGTCGACCATAGCAAGGGCGTGGGCATCTTTGCCCGTGCGGGCGGCACGTTTGAACATCACTCGATCTTCTGGGTCAATTGCGACCTGCCCTTTGCGCCCGACACGTTTAAATTCATGCATATCGCCTTTGGCATGGACGATATTGACGAGGTGATGCTGGGCGCCAACCTGATGGCCGAAAAGGGTTGGAAGAACGAGAGCATGAACAGCAGCGGCGGCATTTCCCGCCACCGCATTTCCAGCGCGATCTATTATTATTGCGACATCCCCGGAAAAGGCGGCGAGGCCGAATATCACGCCGACACCGACTATCTGGACGACAATTGGGTGCCGCGCGCATGGGATTTCCGCTTTGGCTCGCTGCTGTGGTCAAACAATGCGCCGCCGATCTTCCGTGGGCCGGATATTCCGTGGGACATGCAGTTCGACGCCGACCGCAAGAGTTTCGAGCCCTATCGCAAGGCCAAGGCTGGCAAGGTGCCGGTGCTGGGCAAGCTGGCCGAGATTAGCGAAGAGGATGAGCACGCGATTTAAGGAGATAAGGGGTTGATGCGAGGGACTCGTCCCTCGCGCTCCCGTTAATGGGTTGCGGGTGGCCAGCATGGGCTGCGTGTTGGGGGAACCTCAAAAAAATTAAAGCCTGCGGCGCTCAATAAGATGCGCCGCAGGCTTTATCTATTTCCAGTACAGCCTATCTGACCGGTCACCAATTCATGGGATTGCAAAGGGATGAATCCCTTTGCCCGCCGGAGGCAAAAACTTCCGTTCAACCAATCACATTCCGCACATGCACCACCTTGGGCGGCTCGACAAAGAACGGCCCCGCCAGAGCGCGCCATTCCTGAAAATTCTGCGTCTCGCGGAAATCGACCATATGCGCCTCGACCGAAACCCAGCCGACGAGCAGGTGATAGACGCCCGGCTCCTCGATCACCTGTTGCAGCGCAAAGCTGGTGCAGCCCTTGTCGGCGCGGAAGAAAGGCTCGGCCTTGGCCACGGCGGCTTCGAAATCAGCGGCGCGGGCCGGGTCGATGGTCAGGCGGGCAATTTCAAAAATCATGCGTCAGGTTCCTCGACAAATTCGATCAGATTGCCCGCACAGTCGCGGATAAAGCACCCTTTGCCAAAGCTTTCGCGCACGACAAAGGCGATGTCCACCTGTTTGGCCTCCATCTCGGCCAGAAAGAGTTCCAGATCCTCGACACGGAAGGCCACATGCTTGTTGCCATGAGTGCGCAGGTCTGCGGGCGGAGAACGGCGATCCTCGGGCAGAGCGGCAGCGCCCTCCACCTCGAAAATCTCGAAACGCAGCGGGCCTTTGCGCAGCATGGCAGTGTGGCTTTTGGCCGCCGCGATATAGAACCGCTTCTCCACCTCGAAACCCAGCACGCGGCCATACCAGTCAATTGCCTCGTCCAACGAAGGCACCGAAACACCACCGTGGTGAAAGGTAAACTCGGCCATTAACCCATTTCCGCAAAAGTAGCCGCGCACCAATCGGCGATATAATCGCGCATGCCGGTGCCATTGTCAGCCCCGCAATGCTCCACCTCGAAATCCGCCTTGGTGAACATACGCAGGTGGCGCTTCGGGCTGTTCACCGCCTGATCATAGGACAGATGGGCGTTGAAAGCGGGGATCTGGCGGTCATTCTCCCCATGGGTGACCAGGAAGGGCACCTTGATCTTTTCCACCTGCCCGTTGAGCGTGATCTGGTCGGCATAATCGAGGAAGGCATCGCGGTCGGTCATGCCGAAAACCCAGAGCACATGATCCCAGTAATGCGGTACGGGATTTTCGCCCTCATTGGCCACACGCTGGCGCTGGCGCTCGCCCCACACATGGTTGGCGCCCATCACCGCGCATAGAGCATAGCGCGGATCATTGGCGGCAATGCGCGGTGCATGATAGCCGCCAAAGGACAGGCCGAAGATGCCGATCTTGTCATGCTGCACATCGCTGCGCGTCAACAGATAGTCGAACGCAGGGCTACCCCAGCGCTCGGCATCATAGACGGCGGGCAGATTGCGCTTGCGGATCGCCTCACCCGTACCGGGCTGGTCAAGGAACAGGGTGTTCATCCCCCGCTCCAGATTAGACAGGCCATGGCCCGCCATATTGACCTGTTCCTTCATGGAATCCAGACCATTGACCGACACCAACGTGGGGCGCGGCGTGCCGCTGCCATCATGCACGAAGATGGCCGTATAGGCGCTGCCCTCATAGGGAATCTCGACCTTGTCCACATGCAGCCCGCGCAAGGCCGAACCCTTGTGGTACAGTTCCAACCCCTTGTCATAGGCGGCCCAGCGCGGGGCATAATCGCGGCTCTGCATGCGTTCGGCGGCCAGATAATAGCCCGATGCGCGCAGATATTTGGTGCCTGCCGACAGGGTAAAGCCCTCGGCCAGATCGGCATCGGCGTTTTTGGTCACCTGATCGGCCACCGCGATCCAGCTATCAAACATCAACGCGGAACCGGCATCGGCCCCCGCCTTGGCCGCCTCGCGGATCGGACGGCAGGCCTCGTCAATCTCGCCATGGTTGCCGCCGCAAACCAGCGCCAGATTGGTGGCCAAATTCCACACATAATTACCGGGAAAGGGTTCAAACATTTGCTTATCCTTTAATCCGCCGTCCACCCGCCATCGACGAGCAGGCTGGTTCCGGTGATGAGGGCCGATGCGTCACAGGCGAGGAAGGTGATGGCGCCCATCAGGTCCTCCACTTGCCCCAAACGGCCCAGCTTGATCTTGGCCAGCACGCTGTCGAGGAAGCTCTGGTCCTCGAAAAAGGGCTTGGTCATCGGCGTTTCGATGAAAGTGGGGGCGATCGTGTTCGACCTGATACCATGGGGCGCAAGATCCAGCGCAAAGGCCTTGTTCATGCCCTCCAGCGCCCATTTGCTGGCGCAATAAAGGCTGCGGCGCGGGCCGCCCACATGGCCCATCTGCGAACCCATATGGATCAGGCTGCCCTTGACGCCCTCACGCAGCATCGCCTTCACGCCATGTTGCGCGACAAAGAAGGCCGATTTGACATTGAGGTCGAGGACCGCGTCATAATCCTCCTCGCTCACCTCCCACAAAGGCTTGGGCCGGTTGGTGCCCGCATTGTTCACCAGCACATGAAACGCAGGCCGCGCGGCGAAGAAAGCCTCCACCGCGCGCAAATCGCCCACATCCAGCACGGCGGCCTCGGCCAGCCCGCCCTCGGCACGGATCGCGGCGGCGCCCGCCTCGATCTCGCCCGCAGAACGCGCCACCAGCGTCACCGCTGCGCCCGCCTGCGCCAGCGCGGCGGCGGCGGCAAGGCCAATGCCCCGCCCCGCCCCCGTCACCAGCGCCCGCCTGCCATCCAGCCTGAAGGCTGGCGTTTGCGGCAGGGCCATGGCTCAGGCCACCGTCAATTCGCTGGGCGTGGCCTGCCCCGCATAGGGCACATCGCGGTGGCCATAGCGGCGCACGCGGATATTGGCCTGCTCGCCATGGCCGGCAAAACCTTCCAGCGCACAAAGGCGGCTGCAATATTCGCCCACCAAGGCCGAGGCCTCGTCGGTGATGACGCGCTGATAGGTGCAGGTTTTCAGGAACTTGCCAACCCACAGGCCCCCCGTGTAACGCGCCGCCTTCTTGGTGGGCAAAGTGTGGTTGGTGCCGATCACCTTGTCGCCAAAGCTGACATTGGTGCGCGCGCCAAGGAACAGCGCGCCGTAATTGGTCATGTTCTGCAGGAAATAATCGGGGTCCTGCGTCATCACCTGCACGTGCTCACTGGCGATGTCATCGGCGATTTTCACCATTTCCTCATAGCTTTCCGCCACGATCACCTCGCCAAACGTCTCCCACGCCTTGCGCGCATGGTCGGCCGTGGGCAGGATTTCCAGCAGGCGCTCGATTTCCTGCATCGTAGCGCGGGCGAATTTCTCCGAATTGGTTAGCAGCACGCCAGGGCTGTCCGGCCCATGCTCGACCTGACCCAGAATATCGGTGGCGGCCATTTCGGGGTCGCAGCCGATTTCATCAGCGATGATCAGCGTTTCGGTGGGGCCTGCAAACAGGTCGATCCCCACGCGGCCAAACAGCTGGCGCTTGGCCTCGGCCACAAAGGCATTGCCGGGGCCGACCAGAATATCGACCGGATCAATGGTCTGCGTGCCAATGGCCATGGCGCCAATCGCCTGAATCCCGCCCAAAGCATAGATTGCATCGGCCCCCGCCATGGCTTGCGCCGCCACGATGGCGCGGGCGGGCTTGCCCTGAAACGGCGGAGCGCAGGTGATCACGCGGGGCACGCCTGCCACCTTGGCGGTGATGACCGACATATGCGCGCTGGCCAGCAGCGGATATTTGCCGCCGGGCACATAGCAACCGGCATTCTGGATCGGCAGATTCTTGTGACCAAGCACCACGCCGGGCATGGTCTCGACTTCCACATCCTTCATGCTATCACGCTGGATCTGCGCGAAATTGCGAACCTGCGCTTGCGCGAATTCGATGTCCTTGCGCTCTTGTGCGCTCAAAGACTCCACCGCCTGGTCGATCTCCGCCTGCGAAAGGCGGTAATCCTCGCGGTCCCAATTGTCGAATTTGATGCTCATCTCGCGCAGGGCAGCATCCCCGCGCTTTTCAATATCCGCCAGCGCCGCTTCCACAATATCGCGGACCTTGCGATCAGCCTCCGCCTTCGCTTCCGCAGCCGCGCCGCGCTTGAGCCATTGCGCCATGTTTTATTCTCCCGATAGAATGCCTGATTTTCCTTGTCTCTGGCATGGGGGCATGGCGCGGACCATCGCATCTTATCGATGCATGCCTATCGACCAAAAGCCTTTGCCCAAGGCGCGCGCGATACTTAGCAAGGCATAGAAACAGGATAGAATGGGAGAATATTGCAATGCGTCTGGCCACTCTGGATGATGGCAGCAAGGATGGCTGCCTGATCGTGGTCTCGCCCGATGGCGGTTCCTATGCGCCCGCCCCCGTCGCCAATTTGCAGGCCGCTCTGGAGGATTGGGACGCCATCGCGCCCCGATTGGCCGCCATTAACGCCTTCCCGCATGCGCTGGATGCAAACCGCCTGCTGGCTCCCCTGCCCCGCGCATGGCAATGGCTCGATGGCTCGGTCTACCCCAGCCATGGTGCCTTGATGGACAAGGTGCTGGGCGTTGCCCCCGAAAAGCCGCCTTTCCCGCAAATGTATCAGGGCGTTTCCGACACATTCCACGCCCCCCGCGCCGATGTGCCCATGGCCGATGAAGCGCTGGGCATCGATTTTGAAGGCGAGTTCGGCATCATCACCAAGGCCGTACCGATGGGCACGCCCGCCAGCGAAGCAGGCGCCTATATCGCGCTGGTGGTGCAGATCAACGACTGGTCTCTGCGCAAGCTGGCCGGACCGGAAATGAAAACCGGTTTTGGCTGGATTCAGGCCAAGCCCCCCTGCGGCATGGCCCCCTTTGCCATCACGCCCGATGAATTGGGCGAATATTGGCGCAATTTCCGCCCCGCCCTGCATCTAAACGTGCAATGGAATGGCGCGCCATTCGGGAACGCCTATGGCGAACCAATGGCCTATGGCTTCCACGAGCTGGTCGCCCATGCCGCGCGCACCCGCCATCTGGTGGCAGGCACGGTGATCGGTTCGGGCACCGTCTCCAACGAAACCTACCGCGAGGTCGGCTCCTCCTGCATTGCCGAAAGGCGCGGGATCGAGATGGTCGATTATGGCGCCCCGCGCACCGAATTCATGAGCTATGGCGACAGCGTGCGGATGGAAGCCCGCCTGCCCGATGGCAGCGCCCCCTTTGGCGTTTTGGAACAAAAGGTAGTAAAAGCATGAGCGAGATGACCGATTCCGGCCTCCCCCCCGTCCAGCGCGTGGTGACCGGCCATGACGCCAATGGCCGCGCCATTTTCAAATCCGAAGATGAAACGCCCACCAGGCTGATCCCTTCGGGCGATGCGGCCATGTTGCTGGTATGGACCACCGCCACCGTGCCCGCCGACAATAATGACGAAACCGATGGCCGCGAACGCGAAGCGGGCGTGACGCTGGAAGGCGGATCGGTCATCCGCATTGTTGATATGCTGCCGGGCAAGGAAAGCCCGATGCATCGCACCAACAGCATCGATTACGGCATCGTGCTGGAAGGCGAGATCGAGCTGGAACTGGACGATGGGGCCAAGCGCACCGTGCGTCAGGGCGGGATCATCGTGCAGCGCGGGACAATCCATCTGTGGCGCAATACCACCGACAAGGTTTGCCGCATCGCCTTCATCCTGATCGAGGCACCGGCCTATCTGCATAATGGCCAGCCTCTGGTCGAAGACCGGCCTGAACATAAATGATGTTCTCTTTGCAGGGCCGCCGCGCGCTGATCACCGGATCGACGCGCGGCATCGGGCGCGCCATGGCCGAGGCGATGATCGCGGCGGGCGCGCAGGTGGTCATCTCCAGCGAGAATGAGGCCGACACTGCCGCAGCCGCTGCCGAACTGGGCCAAACGGGCATCGCCTGCGATGTGCGCGATGATGATGCTCTGGCCGCTTTGGTGTCGGGCACGGTGGAGGCGCTGGGCGGGCTGGATATTCTGGTCTGCAATGCGGGCATTACCGGCAAGGCGGGGCCCTTTGCCAGCATCGACATGGGCGATTACGCGCAGGTCATGGCGATCAACCTGCGTTCCCAAGTGGTGCTGGCCAATCTGGCCGCGCCGCATCTGGCGCAAAGGCAGGGCTGCGGCATTTTCATCGCCAGCCTGTCTGGCCTGCGCGGTAATGGCGCCATCAACGCCTATGCGCTGGCCAAGGCGGGCGTGGCGCAATTGGCGCGCAATCTGGCGGTGGAATGGGGGCCAAAGGGCGTGCGCGCCAATGCCATCTCCCCCGGCTTCATCGCCACCGAACTCTCCGCGCCCTTGCTGGCCAACGAGGCCTTCATGGCGCGGCGCATGACGATGACACCTTTGCGGCGCCCAGGCACGCCGCAGGAAGTGGCGGGCGCGGCGGTGTTTCTGGCCAGCGCGGCGGGCGGCTTTGTCACCGGCCATAATCTGGTGGTCGACGGCGGCACGCTGATTACCGACGGCTCTTAAATCACCAAGCCGTAGCGCCAGCATCCACCGCGATGTTGGCGCCGGTGACATAGCGGGCCTCGTCGCTGGCCAGCCACGTTGCGGCATGGGCAATATCCGATGGCTCGCCCAGCATTTTCAGCATATTCTTGGCCAGCACCTTGTCCTTGAATGCGGGATCGGCGGCCAGATGGGCGCGGGTTGCCTCTGTCTGGATAAAGCCGGGCGCGATCGTGTTGGCGCGTATGCCATGGGGCGCGCCCTCCATCGCCAATTGCCGCGTCATGGCCAAAACCCCGCCCTTGCCCGCGCAATGGGCCAAGGCGGGCGATCCTTCCAGCGCATGGGCGGCATTGGCGCTGGCAAAATTGACAATCGCCGCCCGCCCGCTGGCTTTCAGCCATCCCCAAGCCGCGCGCGTGGGCAGGAAGACAATATCCAGCTCGCCGGTCAAAGTGCGCTTCCACTGGGCATAGGTCATATCCTCGATCCATGCGAAAGTGGCAAAGGCCGCCGCATTGACCAGAATATCGATCCGCCCGAATTCCGCCCCCAGCATGGCGAACAAATGTTCGACCGCCGCCTCGTCCGTCAGATCGCAGTCGCAATCCGCGCCTTTCAGGTCGACGCCGATCACCCGCGCGCCCTGTCGCCGGAATTCCGCCGCGCATCCCGCGCCAATGCCATGGGCCGCGCCGGTCACTACGGCGATTTTTCCAGCCAACCGATCACCCATGCAGCGCCACCGTTCCGGCACCGGCCACAGGCCCGCCGCCACGCTTCATCAGCCCCAGCAAAGCCCCCAAAGCGCCCAGACCGGCCGCCGCCGACAGCAGGCCAAAGGCCCCCGACAAGCCGCCCAGATAGGTGCCCGAAAAAGTCACCACCACAGGGCACAGGAACTGGCCCAGCGAGAAGGCCCCCGTCCACATGCCCGCCGCACGGCTGCGGATGTCAAAAGGCAGTCCGTCCATCGCCCAGACCAGCAATGTGGGCAGCAACATGCCCGCGCCAAACTGGTTGATGAAACAGCCGCCAAGGAATGGCAGCCGCGCCCCCGCCTTACTCATCAGCAAGAAACCAAGCGTCAACAGGCCAAATTCCACCAGCAGCAGCCACGCCACGCGCACCCGCCCCACCCGCGAGTAGGCAAAGGTGCCCAGCGGCACCCCAATGCTGGCCAGCGAGGTAAGAAAGCCGATTTCGCCCGGATCGCGCAGGCCCAGCAAGGCCAGACCCTGCCCCGCCTGTATCTGTACCGTATAGAACAGCACCGAGCCATAGATGGTGATGGCAATGATCCCCGCCATGCGGCCCCAAGGGAAACCGGCCCAGCCACCATGGTGGGGCGCATGCTCGGCTTCATCTGCCGCGCAATCCTCCGCCGGTTCCCATGTAAAGGCCAGCACCAGCCCCAGCATCACCAGCGCCACGCCATAGACCCAGAAGGGCGCGCGCCAGCCAAAGCGGCCCAATTGCCCGCCAAGGTTGAAAAACAGCAGCGCCGACATCGAGGCAAATGCCGTCTGCCCCGCCAGCCATTTATCCCGCGCCGCACCTTTGAAATAATCGCCGATCATCGTGGTGGTCAGCACCATGATCAAGGCCTCGGCCACACCCACGCCCACGCGACTGATAATAATGGCCACCAGATCGGTCAGGAACACCGGCGCCACGCCCACCACGCCATAGGCCACCAAAGCGGCAATCAACAACCTGCGCCGCCCGAACCAATCCCCCAACATCCCCGCCACCGGCGAGAAGACCGCCACGCAAAGCGCGGGCACGGTCAGGATCATCGGCACCCAATATTCATGCCCCGCCACGCCCGAAAATTCCTGCAACAATGAAGGCAGAATCGGCGCCAGCAGCACAATCGCCATGGTGGACAAGGTGATGGGGATCAGCAGGGAAAGGCCGGTCATGAAACCGGGCTGATGATGGCGGCGCAAACTTGTGTCTCCCATAGCTGGCCGCTTGTTGCGGTCCTGATGCCACTAGCTAAACCGCCAGCCGCATCCGTGCTATGGCAAACCGTCGATGCCTATCTATCGACCGCCGAGATACATCCGCCTTTATAGACCCGCTGATAACGATGGCCCAATTGGGTCAGCAATTCATAGGCAATCGTGCCCGCCTCCTGCGCCACGGCTTCAATCGAGCGATGCGGGCCGATGATCTCCACCAGATCGCCTTCCGCCAAGGCGCCTGCGTGCAGCGCGGAAATATCCACTACCGTCACGTCCATCGACACGCGGCCCACAATCGGCAGCACATGCCCCCGCGCCCATGCCGCGCCACGGTTGGACAGGCTGCGCGGGAAACCATCGGCATAGCCAATGCTCAAAGTCGCAAGGCGGGTGGGCTTGGCCGCCTGCCAGCTATGGCCATAGCCCACCGGCGTTCCGGCGGAAATCTCGCGCGTCTGCACCACGCGGGCCTGCAATTGCACCACGGGGGCAAAGGGCTCGCCCCTGCCATCGGCGGGTTCCGCGCCATAAAGCGCAAGGCCGGGCCGCACCAGATCGCCATGGAAAGCCGCCCCCAGCAAAGCCCCGCCCGAATTGGCAAAACAGCGCGGCACATCGGGGAAGCCTTGCGCCAAGGCGGCAAAGGCCTTGGCCTGATCGGCATTGGCCTGATGGTCCGGCTCGTCCGAACAGGCCAGATGGCTCATCACCGCCACCAGCGGCACCGCGCGGCGGAAAGCCTCGTCCTGCGCCAGAGGCAACACTTCATCAGGCGCCAGCCCATGCCGCGCCATGCCGGTATCCACCTGCAACAGCGCAGGCAAGACCCGCCCCAACCGCTCGGCCTGCGCCTGCCAGCGCTGCGCCTGTCCCACAGAGTTGAGCACCGGCGTAATGCCCATGGCCGCCGCCGCAGCCTCGCCCCCCGCATGCAGGCCGTTGAGCACCGCCAGCAAGGCATCATCAGGCACCAAATCGCGGATCTTCTCGGCCTCACTCTGATGCGCGACAAAGAAATGCTGACAACCCGCCGCCACCAGCACCGGCACCACCTGCGCCGCGCCCAGCCCGTAAGCATCGGCCTTCACCACCGCCGCCGCGCTGGCCGGAGCCACCTCGCGCGCGATCCGCCGCCAATTGGCCACCACCGCGTCCAGATCGATGGTCAAAACCGCAGGCGCGGCAGGTTGGACTTCAAACACGCGGGAAACACCTCTTGAACATTCCCTGCCCTGCTGAACCAAGCGCGGCATTTGCGCAAGACTTGGCTTAGCCGGACGGGACGCTCGCTTTTTAGCGTAAAGCGCGCCCGTACAAAGCCTTTTCATATTGCGGCGCAACAGGCTTTCGCGCACACTCCCCTTTATGATCACAGCCGGCCTGCACCACCTCACCCGCTATCGTTACAGCAAGAAGGTCCGTTTGGGGCCGCAAGTGATAAGGCTGAGGCCAGCGCCGCATAGCCGCACCGAAATCCCCAATTACTCGCTGAAAATCAGTCCGGAAAACCATTTCCTCAACTGGCAGCAAGACCCGCATGGCAATTGGCTGGCCCGCATCGTCTTTCCCGATCCGGTGGACCATTTCAGCATAGAGGTCGATTTGCTGGCCGATATGGTGGTCATCAACCCGTTTGACTTCTTTGTCGAAGATTACGCCGAAACCGTCCCCTTCACCTATGATGAGGCGCTGAAGGAAGATCTGGCCGCTTATTTCGAGGTCGAACCACAGGGACCTTTGTTCGAGAAACTGTTCAAGCGTTTTGAAAAGACCGAATCCCGCACGGTCGATTTCCTCGTCGACGTCAACCGCGCGGTCTATGAGGCGGTCAATTATGTGATCCGCATGGAACCGGGGGTGCAAGAACCGGAGGAAACGCTGGAGATTGGCTCTGGCTCCTGCCGCGATTCGGCATGGCTGCTGGTCCATCTGCTGCGCCGCCTTGGCTTTGCCGCGCGTTTCGTGTCGGGCTATTCGATCCAACTCACCCCCGATGTGGTGCCGGTGGAAGGGCCCAAGGGCGTATCCCAGGACGTTTGCGACCTGCACGCATGGGCCGAGGCCTTTGTACCGGGCGCAGGCTGGATCGCGATGGATGCAACCAGCGGCATGTTGGCGGGCGAAGGGCATATTCCACTCTGCGCCACCCCGCATTACCGCTCCGCCGCGCCCATTTCCGGCCTTGCCGAACCGGCAGAGGTCGATTTCGAATTCGCCATGAACGTCCACCGCATCCATGAAGCGGTGCGCATCACCAAGCCTTTCACCGATGACCGCTGGGAAGCGGTGCTGGCGCTGGGCGACAAGGTGGAGGCCGATATTGTGGCGCAGGATATGCGCCTGACTTTGGGCGGCGAACCCACCTTCATTGCCGATGGCGATTTTGAAGCGCCAGAATGGAACAGCGATGCGGTTGGCCCCACCAAGGCCGCCTATGCCGACCGGTTGATCCGCCGCTTGCGTGACAAATTCGCGCCCGGTTCCCTGCTGCATCACGGACAGGGCAAATGGTATCCGGGAGAAAGCCTGCCGCGCTGGGGCTATTCGATCTATTGGCGCAAGGATGGTGTGCCGGTCTGGCGCGATGACAGCCTGATCGCGGGCGAGCGCCTGCCCGATGAGCCGCCCCCCGCTCCGGTGGCACCCAAGGCGGACGAGGCGCTGCTGCGCGAACTGGCGATCACTTTGGGCGTTGACCCCGATTTTGTGCAGCCGGTCTATGAAGATGCGGTGGACTGGATCGTGCGCGAGGCGCAATTGCCCGACAATGTAGCCCCCGACGATCCAAAGCTGGATGATCCCGAGGAACGCGCCCGCTTCATGCGTACCTTCCAGCGGGGGCTGAACAAGCCGGTGGGCTATGTCCTGCCCATCCAGCGTTGGTGGCAAAGCGCGCAGCAACCCTTGCCGCGCTGGCGATCGGAACGGTGGCGGTCGCGGCGCGGGGCGCTTTATGCCGTGCCGGGCGACAGCGTGCTGGGCTATCGCCTGCCGCTTGGCTCGCTGCCCTATGTCAGCGCCTCGGCCTATCCTTTCATCAACGCGCAGGACACCGCCGAGGAACGCGCGCCCTTGCCCGATTTTTACGGCCTTGCCGGCGAACGCGAGGCGGCCACCCGCACCCATGGTGCTTTTCAGCGCGTATCCGAAGGGATGTCCAACCCCGGCTATGTACCGCAAGTGGCCATCGAGGGCGTCGTTCGCACGGCCGTCACGATCGAGAGCAAGGGCGACCATCTTTGTGTCTTCATCCCGCCGGTGGAAAAGCTGGAGGATTACCTCGATCTGGTCGCCTCGATCGAGCGGGTGGCCGAGGATGTGCGCCTGCCGATCCGGATCGAGGGCTATCCCCCGCCGCCCGACCCGCGCCTGACGGTGTTGAAAATCACCCCCGATCCGGGCGTGATCGAGGTGAATATCCAGCCTGCACAAAATTGGCGGGAATCGGTGGAGATCACCGAAACGCTCTATGAAGTCGCGCGCGAGGAAGGGCTGACCGCCGACCGCTTCATGGTCGATGGCCGCGCCGTGGGCACGGGCGGGGGCAACCATATTGTGCTGGGGGGCCCAAGCCTGCTCGACAGCCCCTTCATCCGCCGCCCCGATCTGCTCAAAAGCTTTGTGATCTATTGGCAGCGTCACCCTTCGCTGTCCTATCTCTTCTCCGGCCTGTGCATCGGGCCAACCAGCCAGAGCCCGCGTATCGACGAAGCGCGCCATGACGGACTGTATGAGCTGGAAATCGCGCTGGCGCAGGTTCCCGGGCCGGATCAGCCGCAGCCTCTGGCATGGGTGGTGGATCGCCTGTTCCGCAACCTGCTGGTGGATGTGACGGGCAACACCCATCGCACCGAAATCTGCATCGATAAATTGTTCAGCCCCGATGGCCCCACCGGCCGCCTTGGTCTGGTGGAATTCCGTGGCTTTGAAATGCCGCCAGAAGCGCGCATGAGTCTGGTGCAGCAGTTGCTGATCCGCGCGCTGGCCGCGTGGTTCTGGCGTCAGCCGCAGGATGGGCCTCTGGTGCGCTGGGGCACGCAATTGCATGACCGGTTTATGCTGGGTCATCATGTCTGGGCCGACTTCATGGATGTGCTGGGCGATCTGCGCGGCGCGGGCTATGATTTTGACCCTGTGTGGTTTGAAGCGCAGCGCCAGTTCCGCTTCCCCATCCATGGCACAACCGAGGGCGGCGGGGTTCAGCTGGAGATCTCCCACGCGCTGGAACCTTGGAACGTGCTGGGCGAGACGGGAGCGATTGGCGGCACGGTGCGCTATGTCGATAGCTCCACCGAAAGGTTGCAAGTCCGCGCCACCGGCCTTGTCGAAGGGCGCCATATCATCACCTGCAATGGCCGCCGCGTACCCATGCTGCCCACGGGCGTTTCGGGCGAAGGGGTGGGCGGCGTGCGGTACAAGGCGTGGTGGCCCGCCAATTGCCTGCATCCCATGCTGCCGCCCCATGCGCCGCTGACCTTTGACATTTACGACACATGGAACCACCGCTCGCTGGGCGGGGCGGTGTATGATGTGGCCCATCCGGGCGGGCGCAATTACGATACCGTGCCCATCAACGCCTATGAGGCCGAGGCCCGCCGCAAGGCGCGCTTTGCCGATATTGGCCATACGCCCGGCTATCAACCGATGCCCCCGCGCGAATATGCCGGTGAATTCCCCGCCACGCTGGACTTGCGCCGACCGGCCTGGCTGGACTAACTTTGGCTGACATTATGTCTGCCAAAACGCCCGCCAAGCCCCAGCCGGAAAACCGGCTGAAGGATTATCCTGTCGACGTGGAAGCGGGCGACCTGTTCCGTCATGCCAGCCCCGATGTGGCGGAAAAATGGGTGGCTATGGCGGGTGGCCTGCTGGGTCTGGCGCAGGAATCGGGCTTGTCCGCTCAGGAACTGGTGTCACGCCAGATCACCGAACTGGGCATGAGTTTCCGCATGACCGGCGATGTGGAGGAGCGCCCATGGCCGCTGACCCCCATGCCGCTGCTGATCGGGGCTGCCGAATGGGCCAAGGTGGAAGCGGGGCTGATCCAGCGGGCGGAACTGCTCGAAGCCTTGGTGGCGGACATTTACGGCCCGCAAAAGCTGGTGCGCGAGGGCGATCTGCCCGCAGCTGTCGTGGCTGGCAGCCGCTATTTCACCCGCGCCATGGTCGGGCGGGAACGGAAAGAGCCTTACCTCCACGTCTATGCCGTGGACTTGGCACGCGGGCCGCATGGGCAATGGCGCGTGCTGAGCGACCGGCTGCGTCTGGCCAATGGCGTGGGCTATGCGTTAGAAAACCGGCTTGCGCTCTCGCGCGGAACGGGCGCTTTGCTGTCCGATATTCACGCCCGCCGTCTGGCGCAATTCTTCGGCCAATTGCGCGGGGGCCTTGCCGCAGGGTGCCAGCGCGAGGCCCCGCGCATCGCGCTGATGACGCCGGGGCGGTTCAACCAGTCCTATCCCGAACAGGCCCATCTGGCGCGCTATCTGGGCTTTCCGCTGGTGGAAGGCCGCGATCTGGCGGTGATTGACGACCGGCTCTATGTGCGCACCATTGCCGGTCCCAAAAGGGTGGACGCGCTATGGCGCTGGATCGACACCAATTCGCTCGATCCGCTGGCCTTTGATGCCCGCTCCACCATTGGCGTGCCCGATCTGTTTGACAGTTGGTCGGGCGGCAATCTGGCGCTGGCCAATGCGCCGGGGGTGGAAGTGGTGGAGGCCCCCGCCTTTGCCGCCTTCATCCCGCGCCTGTTCCGCGAATTGCTGGATGAAGAGCCTTTGCTGCCCAATGTGGCCACATGGTGGTGCGGGCAGGATGCCGAGCGAGATCTGGTGCGCGACAGGCTGGAACGGCTGATGATCGCACCCGCCTTTGGGGAAAAGGTCGATGGTCTGGCCAGCCGAAGCCCCACCCCCGGCGCACGCCTGTCGACCAAGGAACGCGAAAACCTGTTCATCGCGATGGCGCGGCGCCCGATGGATTATGTCGGGCAAGAGATCATCCAGCTATCGACCACGCCAGTGCTGGTGGGCGATGCGTTTGAACCGCGCGCCTTTACCCTGCGCGCTTTTGTGGCGCGCGGGGCGGATGGGCAATGGGTGGTGATGCCCGGTGGCTTTGCCCGCCTGTCCTCTTCAGGCGAGATGGCCAGCACCTTGATGGGCGAAGGCGATGTATCCGCCGATGTCTGCGTGGTGGATGACGCGCGCGAAAGCCGCTTTGGCGCGACCACCCTATCCGCCCCGCCCGCCATCCGGCGCGGGGGCGGCATTCTGGCGGCGCAGGCGGCGGATAATCTGTTCTGGTTTGGCCGCTATGGCGAAAGGGCAGAGCTGACCGTGCGCATGTTGCGCGCCATTCTGGGCAGCGGGATCGAAGTGGATGGCGGCGCGGTCAGTTCCCAACCCGTGCGCGACCGCTTGGTAACGCTGTTGATGGAATGGGGCGCGATCACGCCTGCCCAAGCTGCCCTGCCCGCGGCGCAAGCCTGCCGTGCGGCGCTGGGCGAGAAGGATATGCCTGGCGGTGTGGCGGCCCTGCTCGACACATTGCGGCGGGTGGGCCTGTCGCTGCGTGACCGTTTCGCGCCCGATTTCTGGCGCATTGCCAGCCGCCCCCTGCCCCCGCTCGATTCCCACCGCCCCGGCGCCTTGCTGCGCGTGGTGCGCGAATTGATCGAGCGTTTCTCGGCCATGTCCGGCCTTGGCGCCGAGGATATGATGCGCGGGCCAGCATGGTGCTTCCTCGATCTGGGGCGGCGCATCGAACGGGCGCTTTCCATCTGCCGCATCATCCGCCAATTGGGCGATGTGGGCGAGGAAGCGGACCGGCTGAGCCTGTTGCTCGACCTGTTTGACAGCCAGATCACCTATCGCTCGCGCTATCTGGCGGCGCCTTTGCGCGATCCGGTCTATGATCTGCTGCTGCTCGACCCGGATAATCCGCGCAGCCTTGCCTATCAGACTTTAGCGATCGAACGCGCGGTGGCCGCTTTGCCCGCCTTGGGCGAGGATGCCCTGCCCGAAGCGCCCCTGCGCGAGGCCCGCGCTCTGGCCGCGCCTTTGGCCAGCATGACGGTGCAGGAGGTGGATGGCGACTTGCTGAACCGGATGGAGGCGCGGTTGCTGTCTTTGTCGGATTCGCTCTCGGCCCGCTACTTCCTGCAATTTGAACGCACCGCGCCCGAACGCTCCAGCGTGCTGGGATAGGAAGCCTCATGCGCTATCGCATCCGCCATCAAACCAGCCTGACCTATGCGGGCCAAGTGCGCCTTGCCCGCCTGAACCTGCGCCTGCGGCCTGTGCCATGGCCGGGGCAAAGGCTGGAGCAATTCCTGCTGAGCGTAACCCCCACACCGGCCGAGATCGAAACCGGCAACGGGCCTTGGCTGGTGGAGCGGCACCGGATTACCCTGCGCGAGGGCTTGTCGCATTTGACCATCGAGAGCCGGATGGTGATCGAGGTGGAGGATGCCCCCTCGCTCGGCCTTGATCTGGCCGAAGCCCCCAGCCTTGATGCGGTGCGCGCCGCGGCGCTGGCCCTGCCCGATCTGTCGGCGCTGGGTCCGGCCAGCTATCTCTATGCCTCGCCCATGGCCGCGCCCGATGCCGATATTGCGCAATGGGCCGCGCCTTTGCTGGAGGATTGCGCCAGCGTGGTGGAGGCCGGCAAGACGCTGATGAGCGCGATCTTTGCCCAGTTCACCTATGATGGCAGCGCCACCAATGTGACCACCACGCCAGCGCAGGCCTTCGCCGCCAAGCGCGGCGTATGTCAGGATTTCGCGCAAGTGATGATTGTGGCCGCCCGCGCCCATGGCCTGCCCGCCGCCTATATCAGTGGCTATTTGCGCACCCGTCCGCCCGAGGGGCAGCCAAGGTTGGTAGGCGCGGATGCCATGCATGCATGGGTGGCGCTATGGTGCGGCGAAAATCTGGGCTGGGTAGGATTTGACCCCACCAATGATATGTTGGCGCAGGCCGACCATATTGTGATCGGCATGGGCCGCGATTATGCCGATGTGGCGCCGGTGGATGGCGTATTCCTTGGCGGCGGCGGGCAAAGCCTTGGCGTATCGGTGGATGTGGAGCCGCTGGATTAACGCGACTTCAGCAACAGCGCGCCAAATCCCACGAAGACCCCGCCGGTGATGCGGTTAAACAGGCGCTTGGCCGAAGGCTGCTCCAGCCAGCTGGCCAAACCACGCCCGCCCAGCGCATAGGTGAAATACCATGTGGTTTCGATCACCGCGAAAGTGGCGACCATGATGGCAAATTGCGGCAATTTGGGCAGGTTGGGATCGATGAATTGCGGCAGGAATGCCGCCACAAACAGCAAGGCCTTGGGGTTGGACAAGGCAATGGCAAAGCCCCCGCGATAGATGGCAAAGGGCGAGAGCTTGGGGTTAATCACCTCGGCCTCGGCGCTGCTTTCCTCCACCGGCGCGCGCCATGCCTTGATGCCCAAATACACCAGATAGGCCGTGCCGACATAGCGCAGCACATCAAACGCGCCGGGCAAAGCCATCAGGATCGCGGTCAGGCCAAGCGCGCTGGCCCCCATCATCACCACCAGCGCGCTCATGCAACCGGCCATGGCGGGGAAGCTGCGGCGCAGGCCCAGTTCGACGCTGCGGCTCATGATATGCAACATATTGGGGCCGGGCGTTGCCGAAACGAAAAACACCGCCACCGCAAACAACAGCCATTGATGCAAAGACATGCGCCCAACCCCTTTATGCCAAAATTCAGGCGGTCAGTAGCACGCCCACCACCGCCGCCAATACGCCACTTAGCGCCAAAGCACCGCCCAGCCAGACCAGCACCCGCCCGCCCAGCATTTGCGCAAAGGCCAGCAACAGAAGCGCCAAAACCACGCCGGTTTCGCCCAGCCCCAGCCAGCCCGAGCGATCCGCCGCCGCCTCGGCCTGCGCGCGCAATTGCTTCACACGGGCTTCCAGCTCGTCAATGCCCGCGCTGCGCATCCCCTGCCCGCCGACCGAACCCTGACGCAGGCGCTGCACTTGCGCCAGGGAATCGCTGCGCACATCGGCATCCAGCCCGCCCTGATTGGCATGGGCGATGAGCACCGTTTCGCGCGCGCTCATGCTCTGCACCATCGTGTTGGCGTCAGAAGCCGCCATCGATGCCTGCAGGCTTTCGCGCTGCGCCGCCACCGTGCCCAGATGCAGAATGACCAGCAAAACCGCCAGCCCCGCCACCATCAGCGGCAGGCGGGGCGCCTTGGTCGCTTGCTGCTCCATCAGCCCTTGCTACGCTCCTGCGCCTCGGCGTTCAGCTCCTCGGCCAGCAGGAATGCCAGCTCGATCGACTGCGCACCATTGAGACGCGGGTCGCAATGGGTGTGGTAACGGTCGGCCAGCGCGGCATCGGTAATGTCGATCAAGCCGCCGGTGCATTCGGTCACATTCTTGCCGGTCATCTCGATATGGATGCCGCCCGCATGGGTGCCCTCGGCGCGATGCACGGCAAAGAAGTCGCGCACTTCCTTCAAGATACGCTCGAAGGGGCGCGTCTTGTAGCCGCTGTCGGCCTTGATCACATTGCCATGCATCGGGTCGGACGACCACACCACCGGATGACCTTCGGCCTGCACGGCGCGGATCAGCTTGGGCAGATGGGCTTCCACCTTGTCATGGCCGAAACGGGCGATCAGCGTGATGCGGCCAGCTTCCCGCGCAGGGTTCAACTGGTCCAGCAGGCGGATCAGCAGTTCAGGGTCCAGCGAAGGCCCGCATTTTACACCAATCGGATTGCCCACCCCGCGCAGGAATTCGACATGGGCCGAATTGTCAAAGCGGGTGCGGTCGCCAATCCACAGCATATGGGCCGAGCAATCATACCAGTCGCCGGTCAGCGAATCCTGACGGGTCAGCGCCTGCTCATAAGGCAGCAGCAGCGCTTCATGGCTGGTGTAGAAATTGGTGCCCTGCAATTGCGGCACGCTCTGCGGGTCCACGCCGCAAGCGGCCATGAAGTCCAGCGCCTCGCCGATCTTGTCGGCCAATCCGCTGAAACGCTCGCCCCAGGGGTTGTGGTCCAGATGCTCCAGCGTCCATTTGTGGACCTGACGCAGATTGGCATAGCCACCGCTGGCAAAGGCGCGCAGCAGGTTGAGCGTCGAGGCCGACTGGCCATAGGCCTGCAACATGCGCTGGGGATCATTGCGGCGCGATTCCGGCGTGAAATCGCTGCCGTTGATAATGTCGCCGAAATAGCTGGGCAGTTCCAGATCGCCCTGCTTTTCGGTGGGCGCGCTGCGCGGCTTGGCGAACTGGCCTGCAATGCGGCCCACCTTCACCACCGGCTGCTTGCTGGCAAAAGTCAGCACAACGGCCATTTGCAGCAACACGCGGAACGTGTCGCGGATGGCATTGGGATGGAATTCGGCAAAGCTTTCCGCGCAATCGCCGCCCTGCAGCAGGAAGCCCTCGCCAGCGGCCACCTTGGCCAGATCGGCCTTCAGCGCGCGGGCTTCACCGGCAAACACCAGCGGGGGAAACTTGCCCAGCGTCTGCTCCACCCGGCCGAGTTCCTCGGCGTCTTGATAGACAGGAAGATGCCGCGCTTCGCAGTTCTTCCAGCTTTCGGGGGTCCAGTTGCTTGCCACTTTAATTGCCTTCCCATTATGCCGCGTTTCGCACGGCTCCATCTATAGGAGCCGTGCAGATAGCGACTGATGGACAGGAATCAAAGGGCGCGTTTGCAATTACTGTGATCGAAAAGCGGTTACATAGGCTTTTTATCAGTCCGCCTTGGCCGTTTTGCCCTTTGCCTCGGGCAGAACCTGCAGGCGGAAGGCGCGATCGGCCTGCAACCAATGGCGGGCCAAAGCCTGCAATTGCTCCGGCGTGACCTTGGTATAATCCTCCAGCAAACCGCGCGGCAATTTATAGCGGGCGCTATCCTGCGTGCCGCCTTCGACCAGCCCCATGAAGAAACCGGTGGCGGTGGAGGCCCGCGCAATCTGTTGGCGCAAAGGCTCGATCACCAGTGCCAACTCATCCGCGCCCACCGGCTTTGCGGCCAGATCAGCGGCAATGGCATCGGCGGTGGCAAAGAATTGCGGCACCATGTCCGGCTGCATCTGGGCCATGGCGGTAATCGTACCGCCATCGGGCACATCAATCGGCCAGTCTGCCGCCACTTGCGGCGCATAGGCGGCCCCTGCCTTTTCGCGCAGAGCCTCGAGCATGCGATTGGCAAAGATTTGCGACAGCACATCCAATTGGCGGCTCTCGCTCACCCCTGCCAGACCGCCCGAGGTGGGCCAGCTGATAACAGCGGCGGCCTGATTGGCGTCTCCGCGATGATAGCGCGACACCGGCTGCAGCGTGGGCGCGGCATTGGCGATAGAGCGGGACAGCACCTGCGGCGCAATCGGCGCACGCGGGGCAAGCGCGCCAAAGGTGGCCTTTAGCGCATCAATCCCCTTGGCGCGGTTGAAATCGCCATAGATCTGCACCTCGATTGGCCCCTGCGCCAAAATCGGCTCCCACATCTGGCGGAAACCTTCGGGCGTGGCCTTGGCCATTTGATCGGGCGTGGCCATGGCAAAGCGCGGATCATTGCCGCGTTGCAGGAAGCGCAGGTCGCGTTCCAGCACGCCACCGGGGCTGGAATTGAACGCTTCAAACTGGGTGCTGGCCGCCGCCTTTGCCCGCAAGACCGGCGCGGCATCCCAGCGCGGCATGGCGAATTTGGCGGCAAACAGGTAAAGCTGGTCGGCCAGATCCTCGTCGCGCGTATCGGCGGAGAATTGGAACACCCCATCCTCGATGCGGAATTCAAAGCCCATCTTGCGGCCATTGGAGATGCTCTCCAACTCCTCCTGCCCCAAGGGCCCCTCGCCCGAACTGACCAAAGCCATGCCGGCCAAGGCGGCATAGGCATTCTGCCCCGCCTCGATCGCGCGCCAGCCTGCGCCAAAGCGGACCTTCACCGTCACGCGCCCGGGATCATCCTTGGTTGGCCAGAGCTGCGCCTTAACCCCATTGGCAAA
The DNA here is from genome assembly GCF_004005905.1 of Novosphingobium umbonatum. Lineage (GTDB taxonomy): Bacteria > Pseudomonadota > Alphaproteobacteria > Sphingomonadales > Sphingomonadaceae > Novosphingobium > Novosphingobium umbonatum. The sequence goes on along the minus strand of NZ_SACO01000005.1, from coordinate 156,823 downwards.
GGCCACTTCCTCAATGGCGAGCAGGCCGGTGGGCTTGACCTCCACCGGCTCCACCGGCTTTCCAATGGGCGGCAATTGGGCAAAGCTGATCGCCTTGGCCGAGGCGCGGGCGCGGGGATCGGGCACCACCTTCGCCGCCAGCGCCTTGCGAAGGGCATCGGAGGTCGCTTCCTTGTCCTGCGGCGTGATATACAGCCCGCGCAGCACCTTGCCCTCGAACAAGGCCTTGGCATGGTCATGCACCGCCTGCGGGGTGAACATGGGCAAAGACTTGCGGAAAATATCATGCACCACCGCAGGCGCGGCCACGGTTTCGTGAATATCCACCGCCTGCACCAGATCGTCGGCCAGCTTGCCGCCAGCCTGCAGCGCGCGCTGCTGCACCTGCGATTCAAAGATCACGTTGATCTCGGCCAGTTCGCGGGCGATTTCCTCCTCGCTGGGCGGGGCCTGCAACATATCGGCGATGATAGCGCGCACTTCGGTCAACGCCGCATCCCAGCGACCATCCAGCGGGGTGATGGTGACAAAGGTCCCCTCCACCGAACGCGCCTCGCTCTGTTGATCCACATGCGCCGACAGATAGGTCGCCCCCGACCGCGCCCGCGATTCCAACCGGCGGTTGACGATCATCTGCGCCACCTGATCCAGCATCAGCCCCTGATTATAGGCGACCGTATCCTGCTTTTCATGCCATGGACGCAACACGCCATAGAGCAGCGAGCGCGGCAGGCTGGGCTCGACCATCACCTGCGCATTGCCGACAGGGGCCAAGGGGTCATTGGCAGGCGGAGCCTTGGGCGCGCCAAAATCGGGGGCCGCCGTAATTGCCCCCTGCCCGCGCCAATCGCCGAACCAGCGCGTGATCAACGCCGCCATCAGGCGCGGATCAGCATCGCCCGCAATCACCACAACCGCATTTTCGGGCCGATACCAGCGCTGATGAAAGGCGCGGACGCTGGCCTCATGCGCGCCATTGATCGTCGCCTCGCTGCCAATCGTCGCATGGTCGGCCAAGGGCTGCCCCTCGGCCATCAGCTTGCGCATGGCCAGCATCAGCCGTTCCGACGTGCCGCCCCGCTCGCGCTTTTCGGCCAGCACAATCGGCGCCTCGGTGCGAATATCGCTTTCCGACAAGGTGGGCGCGATCACCATGCCCGACAGCAATTTCATGCTTTCATCAAGGCTGGCGTCACTGGCATTGGGCAGGTCGATCTTGAACGTCGTGGCGGTGGCGGTGGTTTCGGCATTGGTATCGCTGCCAAAACTGGCGCCCAGCCTTTGCCATGTGGGAATCGCCTGAGATTCGCCCAGATATTTCGACTGACGGAACACCAAATGCTCGATCAGATGGGCAAAGCCTGCCTCTTCGGGCTTTTCATGCATCGCGCCCGCGTCGATCCGCACGCGGATGGAAACCTGTCCCGGCGGCACCTGATTATACCGCACCGCCCAGCGCAAGCCATTGGGCAGCGTGCCAAAATACCATTCACGGTCATGGGGAACATCGCTGCCCTTATACAACCAAGGCGCATCCTGCTTGGGCAGTGGAGGCAAGCTGTTGGCAATATGGGACTTTTCCGGCTGTGCTAAAAGTGGCGCGGCAGGAACCGCCACCAATAATGCCAAAGCAAGTGCAAGGGTAATCGAAGAGCGGGGGCGCGCAATTGTTGTCATAAGACAAGCTATAAGGATGCTCTGGCTTAAAGGCTAGTGAACAGCCCATCGCAAATGGAGCAGCCCCAAGGGCAATTGTCCTACAATGTGCTTGACGGAGATATTGTCGGGATTACATGCGGAGCCCATGTTTATCGAAACCGAAACCACGCCTAATCCTGCCACGTTGAAATTCCTGCCCGGTCGGCAGGTGATGGTGGCGGGCACGCGCGAATTCACCGATGAAGAACAGGCCGAAAGCTCGCCGCTGGCCAGTGCGCTTTTCAGCCTTGGCGATGTAACCGGCGTATTTTTTGGCCGCGATTTCATTTCGGTAACCGCAGGGCCGGGTGTGGATTGGGCGCAGTTGAAGCCGCAAGTGGTGGCCATTCTGCTCGATCATTTCATTTCCGAAGCGCCTTTGTTCACGCAGGGCAGCGCTGCGGGAATCAGCGTTCCGGCCGAGGACGAAGACATGGGCGATGATCCGGCCGACGCCGATATTATCGACCAGATCAAGGACCTGATCGAAACCCGCATCCGCCCTGCGGTCGCCAATGATGGCGGCGACGTGGCCTATCGCGGCTATCGCGATGGCGTGGTGTTTCTGCAGATGCAGGGCGCCTGCTCGGGCTGCCCCTCGTCCAGCGCCACGTTGAAGAATGGTATTGAAAGCCTGATCAAATATTACGTGCCCGAGGTGACCGAGGTCCGCGCCGCGTGAGCGAGACGTCGAAGCCGGTGTTGAACGAAGGGCGTTGGCTGGCGATTGATGCCACGACGCAGGCCTGTTCGGTGGCGCTGTTTGAACAGGGCGCGCTGGTCGCTGGCGACTATCGCCTGCTGGGCCGTGGTCATGCCGAAGCCTTGGTGCCGATGATCGCGGGCCTTCCCGATCAGGGGCGCGCCGATGGCATTGTGGCGGGTCTTGGGCCGGGCAGCTTTACCGGCGTCCGCATTGGCCTTGCCGCCGCCCGCGCTTTGGGCGTGGCATGGGGCGTGCCGGTGCTGGGCTATCCCACCCTGTCGCTGATCGCCGCCATGGCGCAAGCGCGGCAGGCGGGCGAAGTTTTGATCGCCACCACGGGCGGGCATGGCGAATGGTTCACGCAAAGCTTTGATGCAATGGGCGCCGCCAGTTCCGCCCTGCAATCCCTGCCCCCTGCGCAGGCCGCCGAACTGGCGCCGGAACATGTCGCGGGCAATGAGGCCGAGGCCTTGGTCGCCAAGCGCGGCTTCGGCAGCGCCACCCCATTATGGCCCGATGCGCACGAAGTGCTGCATCTGCCCCAAGCCTGCTATACGCAGGACCTCTCGCCGCTTTATGGCCGCGCGCCCGATGCGCGCCTGCCGGGCGGACGGTTACCCAGCGCCGCCTGAGCCCAGCTTTCGCCCATGGATGACATAGATCGCATCATGGCCGTTATGGAGGCCGCCTTCGACCCTGCCTTCGGCGAGGCATGGAATCGCGGTCAGGTCGAGAACGCCTTGCTGCTGGGCAATTGCTATTACCATCTGATCACGCCCGACGGACAAGAAGCGCAAGCGGGTGATACAGTCGCCGGATTTGCCCTGTTACGACAGGTATTGGACGAGGCCGAGCTTTTGCTTTTCGCCATTGCTCCAGATTGGCGCAGGCGTGGTTTAGGCGACATTTTGCTGCAAAAAACGACTTCCAAGGCCGAAGATCGCGGGATTTGCACAATTTTGCTCGAAATGCGGCGCAATAATCCTGCTGAATTTCTGTATCGCAAGCATAGTTTCCGCCAGATAGGGGTTAGACCCAAGTATTATCGCGCAATTGACGGCAGCCGGATCGACGCCATCACGTTTGAACGCAAACTGGACGCAGGATAATCACTCCATATTCGTGTGAATGAATATTCACATGGATGATCTTCAAAAATTTTTGCTTTGCGGACTTGAATTAACAGTAAAACAGGATCAATAGAGATCATGCGCTACCGAAGGTGGGCGAGAGCGCAAGCACAAGAAAAAAGCATAATCGGGTCAATAACAATCAAAGGCTTACTCCCATGGATAACAGTTTGAACGATTCGAACGAGACGCTTGTCACGCTGACGTCGGACATTGTGGCCGCACATGTCAGCAACAACAGCGTTGCTGTTGAAGACATCGCAGCACTCATTTCCAACGTCTATGGTGCTCTGGCCGGTCTGGGTCAGGTTGCCGCTCCCGTTGAAGTCGCGCCGGAACCGGCCGTGTCGATCCGCGCTTCGATCAAGCCTGATCACATCGTCTGCCTCGAAGATGGCAAGAAGCTGAAGATGCTCAAGCGTCACCTGATGACGCATTACAATCTGACGCCCGAACAATATCGCGCGCGCTGGAACCTGCCCGCCGACTATCCGATGGTGGCCCCCAATTACGCTGAAAAGCGTCGTGAACTGGCCAAGTCGATCGGTCTGGGCCGCAAGCCCGGCGCCAAGCGCGGTCGCAAGCCCAAGGCTGCCGCCTAAGCTTTGCAGCCAGATTGCGGCCTCATATCCGCAGTTGCAGTTTTGCCCCGCCGCGTTCATAACCGGCGGGGCCAATTGTATTTCTAACCAGCGGAAACACCGTGCACCAATCCATCGACATTGAAGCCCTGTGCCAACAGCGCGGCCTGCGCATCACCGAACAGCGTCGCGTGATCGCCAAAGTGCTGTCCGAAAGCACGGACCATCCGGATGTGGACCAATTGCACGCTCGCGCTTCGGCGATTGATCCGGGCATTTCCATTGCCACGGTCTATCGCACCGTGCGCCTGTTCGAAGAAGCAGGTATTCTGGACCGCCACGACTTTGGCGATGGGCGCGCACGTTATGAAGCTGCACCCGAAGCTCATCATGACCATCTGATCGATGTGGAGTCGGGCAATGTGATCGAATTTGTCGATCCCGAACTCGAAGCCCTCCAGCGCCAGATTGCCGAACGTTTGGGCTATCGTCTGGTTGACCACCGGCTTGAACTGTTCGGGGTCAAGCTGGAGCGTGAGGGCGCTGCGCCCAAGAAGTAATCAGGCCACCCACCGGCCTAAAAAGGCGCCCTTCCGATCATCGGAGGGGCGCCTTTTTTATCGGATCAAACGGCGGGGAATTCTTCGGTATCCATCGTCGCCTGCATCGCGGCTGGATAGCGGGGGCCGGACACGGTATGCTGGTTGATCAAGGCATCCAGTTCCGCCAGCGTGCTGTCCGAGGGCCGCCAATCGGGGCATTCCATATTCTCGCGCAGGTGGTCCGGATTGGTGGTGCCGGGGATCACATGGACATGGTCACCACGCGACAGCACCCAAGCCAGCGACAATTGCGCAGGGCTGGCCCCTTCCCTTTCGGCAATGGCGTTAAACGCATCCACCAGCGCCAAATTCTTGGGCCAATTATCGGCGTTGAAACGCGGATGGGTGCGACGTAAATCCTGCGCCTCCAGCTTTACCGGATTGCGCACCCCATTGGCCAGCACCCCGCGCGCCAGCGGGCTGAAAGCCACCAGCGCCACACCCAATTCACCGCAAGCCTGCAACACGCCCAGCTCGGGGTTGCGGGTCCAGAGTGAATATTCGGTCTGCACCGCGGTCACCGGGCAGGTCGCATGGGCCTTGCGCAAGGTTTCTGCGCTCATTTCCGACAGGCCATAGCCACCGATCTTACCCTCCGCGATCAGGTCCGCCATCGCGCCTGCGCTTTCCTCGATCGGCACGGTAAAGTCGCGGCGGTGCATGTAATAGAGGTCGATATGATCGGTCTGCAGCGCCTTCAGACTGATCTCCAGCTCGCGGCGGATCGTCTCCGGCTTGCAATCCACATAGCGGCGCTGCCCATCGGCAATCAGCCCCATCTTGCTGGCCAGAAAGAACTCGTTGCGGCGGCCCTTCAGCGTCGCGCCGATCAGTTCCTCATTCCTGCCACCGCCATAAAGCCGCGCCGTATCCAGATGGTTATAACCCAGATCCAGCGCCAGATGCAGCAGCTTGGCCGATTCCTCGGGCGGCGGCGGGGCGGCATAGGCCCAGCTGACATTCATGCAGCCAAGGCCGACCGGCATCACATCTTTGCCACCTAGTTTGCGGGTGCCACGTTTGTGGGTGATGGTCATTGGGGTTCCTTTGGTTTGCAAAATTTTGCCTCCGGCGGGCAAAGGGACTCGTCCCTTTGCAATCCCGATAAGGGGTTGTGCTGGATGGGGAAAGAGGGCGCTATTTGAATTAAAGCCTGCGGCGCCTTTAAACAGCGCCGCAGGCTTTCAAATTAGAGGCTGCAACAATCACCACGTTATGACCATGGCACCAGCAAGTAATGGGAGCGCGAGGGACCAACCGATTTCTCTGGAGAAATCGGCATCTAAACGCCCCTCGCATCTAACCCTTACTTACTTCCCAAACGCCGCCAGCTGCACTTCCAGCTCGCCCAGCACGCGATAGCAATCGAGCACCTTGGCCACCGACGAGTTGGGCTCGCGGCCTTCGCGGATGGCTGCGATGAATTCGCGGTCCTGCAATTCGATGCCGTTCATGGAAACATCCACCTTCGACACGTCGATCGCGTTTTCGCGGCCATCCACCAGATCGTCATAGCGGGCGATATAGGTGGCAGTGTCGCCAATATAGCGGAAGAAAGTGCCCAGCGGACCATCATTGTTGAAGGACAGCGAGAGCGTGCAGATCGCGCCGCTTTCGGCCTTCAACTGGATCGACATATCCATGGCAATGCCCAGCACGGGATGGATCGGGCCTTCAATCGCATTGGCCGCCACGATCTTGCCCGCCTGATAGGCGAACAGGTCCACCGTATGCGCGGCATGGTGCCACAGCAGGTGGTCCGTCCAGGAACGGGCCTCGCCCTTGGCGTTCATATTGGTGCGGCGGAAGAAATAGGTCTGCACATCCATCTGCTGGATGTTGAACTCGCCAGCCACAATCTTGTTATGCACATATTGGTGGCTGGGGTTAAAGCGGCGGGTGTGGCCCACCATGCAGGTCTTGCCGGTTTCCTGAGAAACCTTCAGCACTTCCTGCGCATCGGCCCAGCTATCGGCCAGCGGGATTTCCACCTGCACATGCTTGCCAGCCTTCATGGCGGCGATGGCTTGGGCGGCATGCATCTGGGTGGGGGTGCAAAGGATCACCGCGTCCACATCGTCACGCGCCAGCGCGTCTTCCAGATCCTCGGAAAAATGCTTGGCGCCATATTTCTGCGCCACAGCCTCGGCCTGTTCCAGACGGCGGCTGATGATCGAGGTGATTTCAACGCCTTCGATGTTCTTCAAACCATCGAGGTGCTTTTCGCCAAAGGCGCCAGCGCCAGCAAGTGCGATACGCATGGGGGGAGAGGTCCTTCTGCCTGGATAGAACGGGGCGACCCGCTGGCCGCCCCTTGGTAAAATCAGTCTGCCGGTTCCAGCACGATATGGCCAATGGCCGTATTGCTGCAAGGAATGTGGTAATGGCGGTGCAGACACTTGGTGGTCTTGCCCAAAGCGCCGCGCATGATCAGCCACATCACCATTTCGATGCCTTCGCTGCCGGTTTCGCGCAGATATTCGATATGCGGGATGGCGCGGGCTTCTTGGCTGTCGCCCACCAACAGGTCGAGGAACTTGTTGTCCCACTCGCGGTTGAGCAGACCGGCACGCGGGCCCTGCAACTGGTGGCTCATGCCGCCCGTGCCCCAGATCTGCACGTTCAGATCCTCGGGGAAGCTTTCCACCGCGCGCTTGATCGCCTCGCCCAGCGCCCAGCAACGGTTGCCGCTCGGCACGGGATAGGTGACGACATTGACCGCCAGCGGGATGATCTTGGCGGGCCATTTGTCAGGCGTGCCAAACATCATGGAAAGCGGCACCGTCAGGCCATGGTCCACATCCATTTCATTGATGATCGTCATGTCGAAATCATCAAGGATCAGGCTCTGGGCAATATGCCAAGCCAGATCGGGATGGCCTTCCACATCGGGCACCTGACGCGGGCCCCAGCCTTCATCGGCGGGCTTGTAATGCGCGCCCGTGCCAATGGCAAAGGTGGGCACGATCTTCATGTCAAAGGCCGAGGCATGGTCATTATAAACCAGCACGATCACATCGGGCTTTTCGGTCTTTTCCCATTCGCGGGTCCATTCATAACCGGCGAAGATCGGGCCAAAATAATCGTCCTGCGTCTTGCCCTGGTCCACGGCAACACCCAGCAAGGGAACGTGGCTGGAGCCTACGCCAGCGGTAATCTTGGCCATCTTAATATCCCCCCTTGATGGAACGGTTGCCTTCCGGCGAACGCCCACCCTGCATCATCATCTCGCGATATTCCGGAAAGGTCATGTCGGTCATCGTGCTGACCGCTTCGGCAAAGCTGAGGCCGTCGGTGGAGAAGAGTTTGGAGAGGAAATAGACATTGCCGCCCAGATCGAGCAGCTTGTTATAGTCGCGGGCCAACAGGGCAGCCTTGCCCTCGTCCGAAATATCCCATTCGTCCAGATAGGCCTTTTCATCGGCCTTGAACCGCTCGCGGTTTTCCGCCTTCATCAGGCTCATCGCGAACTGGTTGATGTGATAGCCACGGCGGGCGCGGGCCGCAGTGTAAACGCGGGTGCCGGGAATATCGTCGAACTCGGCGAGATATTCGTGAATGCTCTGGGTAGGCTTCTGGTCGGCCATAGTCCCTCTCCTAAAATCAGGTGCAACAAGGGCCGGCATGGTGACCGGCCCCTATCGTATGTGTAGCTTACAAACCGCGAGCCTTCAACTGAGCATCCAGACGCGGGAACACGCGGCGGGCATTGCCTTCGAAGATGGCATGGCGCTCGGCTTCCGAAATATCCAGCGCATCGACATAACGCTTGGTATCGTCGAAATAGAAGCCGGTGGTGGGATCAATGCCGCGCACCGCACCCACCATCTCGCTGCCGAACAGAATATTCTTGTTGTCGATCACATCGGCCAGCAGGTTGATGCCGGGCTGGTGATAAACGCAAGTGTCGAAGAAAATGTTGTTCATCAGATGCGTGTCGAGCGACGGCTTTTTGAGCATATCGGCCAGACCGCGATAACGGCCCCAGTGATAGGGCACCGCGCCGCCGCCATGGGGAATGATGAAGCGCAAGGTGGGGAAGCGGCTGAACAGATCGCCTTCCAGCAATTGCATGAAGGCAATCGTGTCGGCGGCAATGTAATAGGCGCCGGTGGCGTGCATCGCGGGGTTGCAGCTGCCCGACACATGGATCATCGCCGGAACGTCCAGCTCCACCATCTTTTCATAGAAGGGGAACCAATATTCGTCGGTCATCGGCGGGAAACTGAACTTGCCGCCGCTGGGATCGGGGTTCAGGTTGCAACCGATAAAGCCCATCTGCGTCACGCAGCGCTCCAGCTCGGCAATCGAGCTGCTCATGTCCGCCTCGGGCGACTGCGGCAACATGCAGACCGGCGCAAAGGTTTCAGGGTAGAGCGAGGCCACGCGGCCAATCAGATCATTGCAGACCTGCGCCCACTTTACCGCCACGCTCTGGTCGCCCACATGCGGGGCCATGGCGCTGGCGCGGGGGCTGAAAATGGTCATATCTGCGCCGCGTTCCTTGAGCAGGCGCAACTGGTTGGCCTCGATCGTCTCGCGGATTTCATCATCGCTGATGGCGGGATAGGCAGGCGCGGCCACGCCAGCCTTGAAAGCGGCCTTCTGCTCGTCGCGCCATGCATCATGCGCCTTGGGCAGCACGGTGTAATGGCCGTGGCAGTCGATAATCAGGCTCTTCTTCTCGGTCACGCGGGCTTACTCCTGTGTTTCGATCAAGCGGTCCTTGCGCCCAGCCATATCACGCTGGCGCAGCACGGTGCCGCTGGTCATCATCGGTTCCACGCCAAGGCCGCTTAGCGTCTTGACGGATTCTTCCATTTCGGCGGCGCGGCGTAGCCCGTGGGTCACCATGCGCTCGATATTATAGGCGGCTTTTTGGCCCCAGGGCTTGGGCTTCTCGCTGGCGTCCAGACTGGCCAGCACTTCCTCCACCACACCGGCGGCTTGGGCGGCCAGCATCATCTCGGCGGTCAGCGCTTCCACGCCTTTGACCATCACAGAACGGATCATCTTGATCGCACTGGCGCGGCCCACTTCATCACCCACGATGCGGATATTGGCAAAGCCTGCCGCGCGCAGCAAAGCCTCGGCCTGCGCCGCAGCCTTGCCAGCCAGCAGCAAAGGCACGTTCAACCGCGCAGGATCGACCGGCGCCAGAATGGCCATATCGACATAGAGCGCGCCTGCCACCTCCACCGCCTTGGCCGCCTCGCGCTTGGTGTCGGGCGCCACGCTATTGCCATCGCACCACACCGCGCCCTTGGGCAACAGCGCGGCATAATCCTGCGCGGCGGGCAAAGCGGAATCGGCTGTGACCAGACTGAGCACCAGATTGGCGCCATCGAGCGCATGACCCGCATCGCTGGCCTGCGTCAGCCCGTCCTGCGCTGCCACTTCCAGCCGTTCAGGCCGCAGATCCCACACCCGCGTACCGCGATTGCCGGAGGCCACCTGCCCCCAATCGCCCGCACGCGCAAAGGTGCTGCCCGCCTCGCCATAGCCAATCAGGGTGATTGCATCCGCCACATTGCTCTCCTTGGTGAGAGACCTGTGACCAAAGGCACAAAGCGCGCCAATCGAAAGCTGGCCCAAGCCATAATTTTTCACAAATACTTTTCAGGATGAGCGAAAAACTCAAGCCCGCACCAGCCTCTCCTGCCGCAAAGCCGCGCCGCCCTCGCGCAACAGGGCGATCAAGCCCGTCTGCGTTGGCGTGGGCCGCCATCCCGCCCGCGTGGTAATGCCGATGCTGCGCGCAAAGGCCCCCGGCAAGGCGCGGGCCACTAGCACGCCTGCATCCAGTTCCACCGCCACCTGCGCGGGGCTGAGCAGGGTCAAACCATCGCCCGACAGCAGCAATTGCCGGATGGTGATGGTGGACCCGCATTCGATCGCCACACGCGGCGGCTCGGCGCCCAGATGGCGGATCATCGCCTCCCACTGGCGGCGCAAGGGCGTTTCCGATCCGGGCAGGATCCATGGATAATCGGCCAAAGCCGCACTCAGATCCCCCGCCTGCTCCAAAGGATGGCCCGCCCGCATCACCAGCACCGGCACATCGTCAAACACCGGCTCCTGCGCCAGCCCTTCCGCCTCCGCCCCATCGCGCAAGGCGCCCAGCATCAGATCGATTTCCCCATCACGCAGCGGACCAGCCAGCTCCACATGGCTGCCTTCCACCACCGCCACGTCGATCGCGGGATATTGCTGCACAAAGCGCGCAATCGCCTCCGGCAACCAGCGCGCGCGGGACAAAGGCATGGCGCCAATCACCACCCTACCCGCTTCCTTGCCTTGCCACGCCGCCACTTCGGCAAGGCCAGCGCGCAATTCCGCCATGGCAAGGCCAAAGCCCCGCGCCCGCCTTTGCCCCGCTGGTGTCAGCGTCACATGCTGCCCGCGCCGGTCCACCAGCCTTTGCGCCAGCGCCACCTGCAAATCGGCCACCGCGCGATGCAAAGAGGCCGAGGACAGGCCCGTCGCCTCTGCCGCCCCCGCATAGCTGCCCGCACGGGCCAGCGCCAACAGCGCCCGCAATTGCGTGCCCGTCACGCGCGGGCTGCCTATGTGGGCAATCGCGGCTTCGGCGCGCGGAGCCATCAGCAGCGCCGGTTCGGTGGCCAACATCCCCTGCGCGCTGCGTTCAAACAGAGTGACGCCAAGGCTGGCCTCCAGCCCCGCAATCGCCTGTGTCAGCGCGGGCTGGGTCAGGTTTACGGCTCTTGCCGCGCGCGTCAGGCTGCCATGCTGCACCGTGGCGGCCAGCGCGGCGAAATGGCGGATGTTCAACGGCCGGTCAGCCGGTCCAAGCATGGTCATGCCAAAGCGCTTAGCAAAAACTTATGCACTATGCCAAGTTCCCATTGGAGCGAGACGAGGAGCAGGGCCATGCCCTATGCCAACACGCATTCCCCCTTTGCCCCGATAAGAGAGGATTTCCCCATGTCCGGCATTGTTGTCCAGAATATTGAACGCGCGCCCCTTGATGTGATCGACGGCCTGGCCGCCGCTGGCGTGGCCACCGTGCATGAAGCCCAAGGCCGCAAGGGCCTGCTGGCCAGCTATATGCGCCCCATCTATCCCCGCGCCCGCATCGCCGGCAGCGCCGTCACCATCAGCGCCGCCCCCGGCGACAACTGGATGGTGCATGTGGCCATCGAACAGCTTAAAGAAGGCGACATCCTCGTGCTCGCCCCCACCTCCCCTTGCGAAGACGGCTATTTCGGCGACCTGCTGGCCACCAGCGCACAGGCACGCGGCTGCCGTGGTCTGGTGATCGATGCCGGTGTGCGCGACGTGCGCGACCTGACCGACATGAACTTCCCCGTCTGGTCCAAGGCGGTTTATGCTCAGGGCACCGTGAAAAACACCATCGGCTCGGTCAACGTCCCCGTGATCTGCGCCAGCCAGTTGGTAAACCCCGGCGATGTCATCGTGGCCGATGATGACGGCGTTTGCGTCGTTCGCCGCGAGGAAGCCGCCGATGTGCTGGCCAAGGCACAGGCCCGCGAAGCCAATGAAGCCGCCAAGCGCGAAAAGCTGGCCGCTGGCGTACTGGGTCTGGACATTTACAACATGCGCGAGCGTCTGGAGAAGGAAGGCCTCAAATACGTTTGAGGTTTCGCGGGGGCGCCATATGCCTCCGGCGGGGCAAGGGACTCGTCCCTTGCCAATCCCGTTAATGGGGTCGTGCTTGGCTGGCGGGTGAGCGCTTGAGGGTTTTATGGCCTGCGGCGCACAGAAATCGCGCTGAAGCCCGCCCCCCCCCCGCAAATGACCTTTCCATCGACATTTGCCAAAGGAACCAAGCCCGATGACCACCAACATCTCCGCCCCCTGTATGTGGATGCGCGGCGGCACCAGCAAGGGCGGCTATTTCCTGAAACAGGACCTGCCCGCCGATAAAGACACCCGCGATGCTTTCCTGCTGGGCGTGATGGGCAGCCCCGATGCCGTGCAGATCGACGGCATGGGCGCGGCTGATCCGCTGACCAGCAAGGTGGCGGTGGTCAGCAAGTCCGAGCGCGAAGGGATCGATGTCGATTACCTGTTCCTGCAGGTCTTTGTTGACCAACCCATCGTGACCGATGCGCAAAATTGCGGGAATATTCTGGCCGGCGTTGGCCCCTTTGCCATCGAGCGCGGCCTTGTCACCCCCACCGGCGATGAAACAAGCGTGGCCATCTTCATGGAAAACACCGGCCAAGTGGCGGTCGCCACGGTGCAAACGCCCGGCGGTAAGGTCAGCTATACCGGCGATGCCAAGATCGACGGCGTGCCCGGCAGCCATGCCCCCGTCCCGCTGGAATTCCGCGACACGGCCGGTTCCTCCTGCGGCGCGCTGCTGCCCAGCGGGAACACGGTGGATGAAGTCCATGGCGTGCGCGTCACCTTGATCGACAATGGCATGCCCTGCGTGGTGTTCAAGGCGGAGGATGTTGGCATCACCGGCTATGAGGACCGCGACTGGCTGGACGCCAACACCGAATTGAAAGCCCGCATCGAAGCCATCCGTCTTGCCGTGGGCGAGAAGATGAACCTTGGCGATGTGAAGGAAAAATCCGTCCCCAAGATGATGCTGGTCGCCCCGCCCAAGAATGGCGGCGCGGTAACGGTGCGCAGCTTCATCCCGCATCGCGCCCATGCCACCATCGGCGTGCTGGGCGCGGTCAGCGTGGCCACCGCCTGCCTGCTGGAAGGCTCGCCCGCGGCCGAAGTCGCGCAGATCCCCGCTGGCGCGCGCAAGACCCTGTCGGTGGAACATCCCACCGGCGAAATGACCTGCGTGCTGGAAACCGACGAGAGCGGCGCGGTAAAGTCCGCCGCCCTGCTGCGCACCGCGCGCAAGCTGATGGATGGCACCGTATTCGGCTAAAGCCCATAAATGGAGAGAGTCATGTCTGACCGTATCATCTCTTGGCACGGCAATCCGTCCAAGCCGACCTTTGTCCCGCCCGCTGGCGCGATTGATGCCCATTGCCATGTGTTTGGCCCGATGGCCGAATTCCCTTTCAGCGCGAAGGCGAAATATCTGCCCGATGACGCGGGGCCGGAGCAGCTTTTTGCCCTGCGTGACCATTTGGGCTTTGCCCGCAATGTGATCGTGCAGGCATCCTGCCATGGCACCAACAATGCCGCCACCTTGAACGGCATCGCCAAGTCGAACGGTAAAGCGCGCGGCGTGGCCGTGGTCGATCCGGCCATCAGCGACGCGGAAATTGCCGCCCTGCATGAAGGCGGCATGCGCGGCATCCGCTTCAATTTCCTCAAACGCCTTGTCGATGACGCGCCCAAGGACAAGTTCCTCGAAGTGGCCGCCCGCCTGCCTAAAGACTGGCATATCGTGATCTATTTCGAGGCCGATATCCTTGAAGAGATGCGCCCCTTCATCGCCGCCCTGCCGCGTCTGGTGGTGGTGGACCATATGGGCCGCCCCGATGTGACCCAAGGCCCCAACGGCCCCGATATCAAGGCCTTCCGGTCGCTGCTGGAAAGCCGCGATGATATCTGGTTCAAGCCGACCTGCCCTGATCGTTTGGACCCCACCGGCACGCCATGGAACGCCTTTGCCGATGCCATCGCGCCTTTGGTGGCCGATTATCAGGACCGCGTGATCTGGGGCACCGATTGGCCGCACCCCAATATGCAGGACAATATCCCCGATGACGGCCATCTGGTCGACATGATCCCCCGCATCGCGCCAACGGCAGAGCTTCAACAAAAGCTGCTCGTCACCAATCCGATGCGGCTCTATTGGCCCGAAGAATTGTAAATCCATCCAAGGGGGGGGCTGCACTCGCGGCCCCCTTTCCTTTGCGGCGCTTTTGCCGCAAACCGGCGCCATGCCGCACCGCCTCCCCGATCTTGAAGCATGGGCCATTTTCGCCAAAGTGGCCGAATGCGGCAGCTTCAGCCGTGCGGGCGAGGAATTGGGTCTGGCCAAGACCACCGTTTCCAAAGCGATCACCCGCCTTGAAGCACGGATGCGCACCAGCCTGTTCCACCGCACCACGCGCAAGCTCAGCTTGACCGAAAGCGGGCGGCAATCGCTGATGCGCGCCACCCGCATCATGGCCGATGGCGCGGCCATCGAGGCGGATATTCTGGAGGAAGCCGCCTCCCCGCGCGGGCTGGTGCGTCTGGCCACCATCAATGCCATTGGCATCGAAATGATCGCCCCGATCCTGCCCACCTTTTTAAAAGCCTATCCCGATATTGAAGTGGATATGGTGCTGACCGAAAATCAGGTCGATGTGGTGGCTGAAGGCTTTGATATGGCCATTCAGGTGGGCCATGCGGGGGACTCGGCCTCCTTGCGCATCTTCCGCATCTTCTCGCTGCGCCGTCCTCTGGTGGCTGCACCTGCCCTGATCGAACGACTGGGCGCGCCGCATAGCCCGCTGGACCTGCCCCGCTATCCCGCTGTTTTGCCCAGCCACATCCCCAATTCGGGCGAATGGCAATTTGCCCGTGGCGAGGAGGATCCGGTCAGCGTGCATATGACCGCCCGCTATCGCGCCAACCATGCCGAGGCCTTGATCCCCGCCTTGCTGGAAGGGGTGGGCATCGGCCTGATGGCGGAATATTTCATCGCCAGCCATTTGCGCGAAGGCCGCCTTGTCGAACTGCTGCCCGAATGGAGCGCCCCGCCCGGCCCGCTCAATCTGGTCACCCCGCCCGGCAGAGCGCGACCGGCACGGGTCCGCGTGCTGCTGGAATTCCTGCGCAACCATTTCACCTCGCGCGACTGGTCGCGGGTGACGCGGGACTAGATCCGATTATGCCCTGAACGGCATCACTATTATGGCCATATGGTGGCTAATACATGATCGCGCGACCGGCTATAGCCGCGAACATCATGGCGCATCCCGCGCGCATCTCGCCGCATCGGCCATTTGGCCCCTGCGACCAGCCATGGAAATGACGAAATATATGACCGCAAGTTTGCGCAAATTTTCCGGCGCTGCCCTCATGCTGCCTGCCCTGCTGGCGGGCTGCGTGGCCGTGCCCAAAGGCGAGCAACAGTTCAAACCCGCCAGCGCCGCCCAGATGGGCCTGTCGGGCATTGCAGTGCCGGTTGCGCCCGATTGGTGGCAGGCCTTGGGCGATGCGCAATTGAACCGGATCATGGACGATGCGTTGACCGGCAATCCCTCGCTTGAGGAAGCCACCATCCGCTTGCGTCTGGCCGAGGCAGCCATTGCCAATGCCAAGGCTGGTTTGATGCCACAGGCCTCGGCCAATGTGTCGGCCATGGATCAGCGCCTGTCCAACGCCTATATCTACCCCGCGCCTTTGGGCGGATCATGGCGGTGGATTTCCAATGCGCAGGCAGATCTCAGCTGGTCGCTCGATCTGGCCGGACGGCAAAAGGCGATGGTCAAGGCCACCGGTCAATTTGTACAGGCCAGCCGGTTGCAGACCGCCGCCGCCCGCGTGTCGATTTCGGGCGCGGTGGTGCAGGCCTATATCAACCTTGCCCGCGCCGAGGCGCAGGCGCGCCTTGCCGCTGAATTCGTCGCCTCGCGTGAGGCTTCGCTAAAATTGCTGACCGCCCGCCGCGCATCGGGTCTGGGCACAGAGCTGGACCTTGCCTCCGCCCGCACGCTGCTGGCCGAGGCGAAACAAGCGCAGGTGCGGGCCGATGGTGCGCGAGCGATCATGCTGCATGCGCTGGCCGCTCTGGCCGGACGGGGCACGGATTACTACGCCAGCATCACCCCCACCCATCTGGGTTTTGACACGGCCCTGCCAGTGCCCGAAGCCCTGCCCGCCGATTTGCTTGGCCGCCGCGCCGATCTGCTGGCCGCGCGGGCGCAGGTGGAAATGGCGTTGAGCGCCAAGGATATTTCCAAGGCCGATTTCTATCCCGACATCTCGCTACGCGCCTTTGTCGGGTCGCAGGCCTTGGGCATTGGCAAGGCCTTTTCGGGCGAGGCCTTAACCGGTGGCTTTGGTCCCGCGCTGCATCTGCCGATCTTTTCGGGCGGGGCGATCAAGGCTCGCTATGCCGCCAGCGTGGCGGGAGCAGACAATGCCATCGCGCAATATAATGGCGCGGTGGTCAAAGCGGTGCAGGAAGCGGCTGATGCGCTTTCCTCGCTGGAAACCAACCGTACCGATGCCGCGCGTCAGGGCGAAGTGGTGGCGGGCCTGCAACAGACCGTGGCGCTGGACCGTGTGCGGCTGGAATCGGGCCTGTCCACGCGGCTCGATGTGTTGAACGCGGGCGAACGCTTGCTGGCCGCGCGTCAGAGCCAGCTGGATCTGGCCGCCGATGGCGCGCTGCGCCGTGTGCAATTGCTGGTGGCGCTGGGCGGGGGCTTTACCCCCATTGCCGATACGCCGGCACCGGCTGCGAAAGATTGATCCGATGAACCAGAACACACCTGTCGACCGCGAAAAGGCCCAGAGCTTGACCGACGAAACCACCACCAAATCCTCCGCCCGTACCAAGGGCTTCCTGCTGCTGGGCGCCGCTGTTGTGATCGCCGCTGGCGGCTATTATGGCCTCAAGGCGCTTGGCACGGACCATCAATCCACCGATGATGCCTATGTGGCGGGCAATATCGTGCAGGTTGCCGCGCGCGATGCGGGCACGGTGGTGGCCATCCACGCCGATTCCACCCAAAGCGTCACCAAAGGCCAGCCTTTGGTCGATCTCGACCCTGCATTGGCCGATACGCAATTGGCCGCGGCCGAGGCGGAACTGGCCCGCGCGGTGCGCGGCGTGCGATCGGGCTTTACCAAGGTCAACACCGCCAGCGCCCAGATCGCGCAGGCGCAAGTACGGCTGGATGCCGCCCGCGCCGATCTGGCCCGCCGTGAAAGAGCCGTAGCGTCAGGCGCCATCAGCGCCGAAGAAGTGGCCCATGCGCAGGAAGCCGTCCACATGGCCAGCGCCGCGCTGGAACTGGCCAACAGCCAGCGCGCCGATGCCGATAGCAGCGTGGGCGGCACCGATGTGGAGAGCAACCCTGCCGTGCTGGCCGCGATTGCCGCGGTGCGCCGCGCCGCGCTGCAACGCGCCCATATGCAGATTGTCGCGCCCGTGGATGGCGTGGTGGCCCAGCGCCCCGTGCAATTGGGGCAGCAGGTCGCGCCGGGCACGCCCTTGGTCACCATCGGCCAATTGCAGCGCCTGTGGGTCGACGCCAATTTCCGCGAGACCCAATTGGCGCAATTGCGCGTGGGCCAGCCGGTCACCATCCATGCCGATGCCTATGGCAAGGATGTGACCTATCACGGCAAGGTGATCGGCCTTGGCGTCGGTTCGGGCAGCGCCTTTGCCCTGTTGCCCGCGCAAAATGCCAGCGGCAACTGGATCAAGATTGTCCAGCGCGTGCCTGTCCGCATCGGGCTGGACCCCAAGGAACTGGCCGCGCATCCCTTGCGCATTGGCCTGTCGGTGGATGTGGATGTCGATACCAAGGGGCATGAGGGCACGCCCGTGACCGCCCTGCCCTCGCAACCGCAACCCGCCGCCGCCTTCGACGCTGTTTCGCCGCAGGTAGAGGCGCGGATCCGCCAGATCATCGCCGCCAATGCGGGGCGCCGATGAGCAGCGAGCAAGCTGCCCCGCCGCCGCTGCATGGCGGCGCGCTGGCCATTGTGGCGGTGGCGCTGGCCTTGGGCACCTTTATGCAGGTGCTCGACAGCACCATCGCCAACGTCGCGCTCAACACCATCTCCGGCAATCTGGGTGAGGCGAGCAGCACCGCGACATGGGTGATCACCGCCTTTGCCGTGGCCAATGGCGTGACTGTGCCGCTGACGGGTTGGTTGATGCGCCGCTTTGGCGTGGTCAACACTTTCATCGCCTCGGTCAGCCTGTTCACGCTGGCATCCTTTCTGTGCGGCATCGCATGGAGCCTGCCCTCGCTGATCGCTTTTCGCCTGTTGCAGGGCGCGGTGTCCGGCCCGATGATCCCGGGCAGTCAGGCGCTGTTGCTGGCCATTTTCCCGCCCGAAAAGCGCACCGTGGGCCTGTCGATCTGGTCGATGACCGCGCTGATCGGGCCGGTCTTGGGTCCGATCCTTGGCGGCTATATTTCGGACAATTACCACTGGGGCTGGATCTTCCTCATCAACGTGCCGGTGGGTTTCCTCACCGTGGGCGTGTTGATGGCCAAGATGCGGCCCTACAACACGCCTCCGGTCAAGATGAAGCTGGATGTGGGCGGAGTGGCGCTGCTGATGCTCTGGGTCGGCGCGTTGCAGGTCATGCTCGATCTGGGCAAGGATGAGGACTGGTTCAATTCTCCCTTCATCTGCGGCGCGGCGGTGGTGGCCGTGGTGGGCTTTATCGCATGGCTGATCTGGGAATTGACCGAGGAAAATCCGGCGGTGGATCTCAGCTTGTTCAAAAGCCGGAATTTCGCGATTGGCACCTCCTGCTTCTGCCTTGGCTATGGCTTTTTCTTTGCCAGCAATCTGCTGATGCCGCTCTGGCTGCAAACCCAGCAGAACTATACGGCAACTTGGGCGGGGATCGTCTCGGCGCCTGCGGGCATGGTGGCCTTTTTGCTGGCGCCCTTTGTGGCGCGGGCGGCAGGCTCGCTAGATCTGCGCTATGTGGCCACCTATGCGTTGCTGGCGTTTACCGCCTCCTATTTCCTGCGCACCGGCTTCACGCCGGACACTGACCTGTGGCACCTGCTGCTGCCCAGTATTGTGCAGGGCACGGCCATGGGCACGTTCTTCATGTCGATGACCACCCTGTCGTTTGACCGGCTGCCGCCCCACCGCATCCCATCAGCCTCGGGCATTTCCAATTTCGCGCGGATCACCGGCGGGGCCTTCTCCGCCTCGATCACCACCACCTTCTGGGACCGGCGCGAAACCCTGCATCAAAGCCGACTGGCCGAAAGCGCGCATATCGCCAATCCGGCCTATGTGCAGGCGATGGACCAGTTGCAGCATGCGGGCATGACCAAGCTGCAGGCCACCGGCGCGCTGACCCGCACGTTGATCAACCAGAGCTATCTGATGGCCTCCATCGACATCTTCTGGTTTGCGGGCGTGGGCTGCATCGGCATTCTGGGCCTGCTATGGATGTCGCGCAAGCCCGCGCCCCAGCCCAAGGGCGCGGCCCCCGTGGCGGCGGATTGACAGGATGAGGGGCCACATGCCCGTGTGGCCCCTTTCTTTTGGCTCGATCCAGCGCCAGTAATGCCCGATGCGAGATTTTTCCCATTTTGCCGCCGTGGACTGGTCAGGCGCGGCGGGCGAGTTTCATCGCGGCATTGCCGTGGCCATCATCGGCGGGCAGGAGGATGCCCCCACCCTGCTGCGCCCCGACCATCGCTGGTCGCGGGGGCAAGTGCTGGAATGGATCATCACGCAATGCCCGCCCGATACGCTAATCGGCTTTGACATGGGCCAGTCCCTGCCCTTTGCCGATGCGGGCGCTTTCTTCCCGCAATGGCCCAACAGCCCGCCCGATGCGCGCAGCCTATGGGCCATGGTGGACAGCCTATGCGCAGGCGAACCCCATCTGGGCGTCAATGCCTTTGTCGACCATGCCGAAATCAGCCGCCATTTCCGGCGTCACGGCAATCGACAGGGCGACCTGTTCCCCGCAGGCCGTGGCCGGATGCGCGTGACAGAATTGGCGCAGGCCGCCATGGGCGCCAACCCCACCAGCAATTTCAGTCTGGTGGGCGCGGCGCAAGTGGGCAAGGGATCGCTGGCGGGTATGCGCCTGTTCCACCGCCTGCCGCGCGATATTGCCATCTGGCCGATGGACCCGTTGCCCCCACGCGGCAAGGTCGTGGTGGAAATCTACACCACCATCGCCGCCATGGCCGCAGGGCGCAGCGCCCGCGCCTCCAAAATCCGCGACTGGGATGAACTGGCTCGCGCCCTGTTTGCGCTCGGTTGCCGCCCCGCCGATCTGCCATCCGGCCCCGTCACCGACCATGCAGCCGATGCCATGATCACCGCCGCATGGCTGCGAACCCATTCTGCGCGACCGGAATTATGGCGACCAAAAGCCCTTACCCCGCAAATTGCATTAACGGAGGGCTGGACCTTTGGCGCAGTTTAAGGCATGGGGCTTTTCCACGTCGCCCGAGACGCGCCGGCTTAGCTCAGTTGGTAGAGCACCTGATTTGTAATCAGGGGGCCAGGGGTTCGAACCCTCTAGCCGGCACCACCTTCATAACAGAACGATCCAGCAGAGACCCTGCCCTGCCCTGTGCAACGCCCATCACGGCAAGGCCTCCGCTAAACCTGAATCACGCCTCGCGCAGTTTGAGCGTGCTTTGACGCGTCAAATGAACCGGCCCCGCCAAAGTCTGCGGAAAGCTGCGTGGCCAACGCGCCGCGATCAACTGCGATTTAGCCTTCCACGCAAAGCACACGCTGTTGTTCTGGTTCCCGCCCAGAACGTAATAGCCTGTCGCGTCCTCGCCGATGTAAAAGGCAACATGCCCTTCGCCTCGGGCATTGGCGGCCGGATCGTTGCGTTCAAACACCATGATCGCACCGCGCGTCGGCTGGGTGCTCTGGCCGAAACGGGCCCAATTGCGCGCCCGCAAGGGACCGGCAGGCAGCACTTCGTCGGGCAGGGTAGAGCCAATGCAATGGGCAACGAACAACCCGCACCACGGCGTTTCATCGGAATCATAATGGATGTCGAGATCGCGGGCGAAATCGATGATGGTCGGATTATCACGCGGCCCGGGATATTCCGTCAAACCGATATAGCGCTTGGCCTCTTCCAGCCAGACCAGCGGATAGCCATCGTCGAAATCCCCTCCGCCCAGCGCGGCGACCAAGGCCTGTTGGGTTTGCGGACCGGCAACTCCATCAACAGCCAGCCCTTCATATTCCTGAAATTCACAAACAGCGCGGATGGTTTCGCGCCCCCAAATGCCATCAATGGGCCCGGGATTATAACCCAGTCTTGCCAGCGATTCCTGAATTTCAAAAATATTCATAAGCCCTCCATATTTATCCGGAAAGGCTACGGTAAAATACTTATATTTCAAGGGCAAAACACAGCATGCCGCCCCCGCCTCTCGCAACACAGGCGTCACAAAGCTGAACAGAAGCTGCAACACTCGTCGCTGTTGCGTTCAGGCAGGTTCATCTAAAACCCGAATCACAGACGGAGCGGCGCCACCTTGAAGCGCATTTCGTCAGGGGAGGTTTTTATGGGCAAGAAGTTGAAAGCGACGATCACCGCTACGGCCCTGGTGGCCAGCACCATGGCCGCTCTGGCCGCAACGCCTGCCATGGCCCATGGTGGCGATTATGGCCGCCGTGGTGGCGGTGGGGGCGATGCTCTGGCCGCCGGTGTGATTGGTGGCATTGTCGGCCTTGCCATTGGTGCCGCTGTTGCTTCGGATCGCCCGCGCCGCGTGGTGGCCTATGCGCCGCCGCCGCCGCCTCCGCCGCCCGCCGTGGTCTACCACTCCTATTACGCCCAGCCCGCCCCCGTGGCAGTCTATGCCCCCGCCTATCGCGTGCATCGCAGCTGGGTGTGGCGCGATGGCTGGTACTGGGATCGCGGCGGCAACCGTTACTATCGCGATGGCCGCCCCTGCGATGAAGAAGGATATGGCCGCCGTGGCTATGATGATCGCGGTTATGACCGTGATTACGGGCGCGGTTATGATCGGGGCTATGATCGTGGCTATGATGGCCAGCGCGACTATCGCGGCCGCTAACCTCTCTCTCCCTGCATCCCGTCTCTCGGTATAACCGACCCCTTACCTTCGCGGGGCGGGATGTGGTCTGGCGCATGGTGGCTCTGGCAACAGGGCTGCCATGCGCCTTCTTTATGCGCAAAACGGGGGTGATGCTGGCCAAGAGCCGCATCAGCCGCTATGGGCGCCCGATGCAACTTCCTACCCGAACTTCCGACCTGCGCGTTGCCCTGTTCAGCGGCAATTACAATATGGTCACCGATGGCGCCAACAAGGCGCTCAACCGTCTGGTCGGCTATCTGCTGGCACAGGGCGCGCAGGTGCGCGTCTATTCCCCCACGGTGGAAAATCCCGCCTTCCCGCCCACGGGCGATCTGGTCAGCGTGCCCAGCTTTGCCATTCCGGGCCGCGCGGAATATCGCATCGCCACCGGCCTGCCTGCCTCGGTGCGGCGCGATCTGGCCGAATTCGCGCCCAATATCGTGCATGTCTCCAGCCCCGATCCCACCGCGCATCGCGCCGTAACCTGGGCGCGCGAACAGGGCCTGCCCGCCTTGGCCAGCGTCCACACCCGTTTCGACACCTATCCGCGCTATTACAATATGGCTTGGGTGGAGCCTTTGCTCACCGCCATTTTGCGCCGCTTCTATCGCCGCTGCGATGCGCTGGTCGCCCCTTCGGAAAGCTTTGCGCAAGTGCTGCGCGACCAGCGGATGAATTACGACATCTCGCTATGGTCGCGCGGGGTGGACCGCCATATTTTCGACGCCAGCCGCCGCGATATGGCATGGCGCCGCAGCCTTGGCATTGCCGATGATGAAGTGGTGGTCGGCCTGTTCAGCCGCCTTGTGATGGAAAAGGGCCTCGATGTCTTTTCCGACACGATTGACGAGCTGAACGGCAAGGGCGTCAAACATCGCGTGCTGATCGTGGGCGATGGCCCCGCGCGCGAATGGTTCGAGGCACGCCTGCCCAACGCGGTCTTCGCCGGCTATCAGGCAGGCACCGACCTTGGCCGCGCCGTGGCCAGCATGGATGTGCTGTTCTTCCCCTCGGTCACCGAAACTTTCGGCAATGTCACGCTGGAGGCCATGGCCTGCTCGCTGCCCGTGGTCTGCGCCGAGGCAACCGGTTCGGAAAGCCTTGTCGACAATGGCGTATCGGGCCGCCTGATCCCGCCCGGCCGCATCCACGCCTTTGCCGAGGCCGTGCGCGCCTATGTGGAAAGCCCCGAGCTGCGCGCCGCCCATGGCGCCGCCGGCGAGGCCCGCAGCCGCGATTTCAGTTGGGACCGGATCAACCAATCCGTGGCCGACACCTATCTGCGGTTGATCCGGCAGAAAGTGGCGGGGCGGAAGTAAGGGGTTTTCATGCGAGGGACTCGTCCCTCGCGCTCCCTTTAACGTCTTCCGGCGAGAGGGCAGGCGGCATACCAAACCGTCGCCTATAAACGCCCCGCCGCGCAGCGGCCTTAAAAGCCTCCGGCGGTCAAGTGACACGCAACGCCGATGACCCTCCCATTATCGGGATTGTTAAGGGCCCCCGCCCTTAACCCGCCGGAGGCATTATAAACTCCGCCGGAGGCATCCTTCCCTTTCCCCCCAAACCATCCTAAACCCAGCCTTATGGACCTCTTCGCCCCAGACCCAGCGGAAACACCCCCTTCCCCGCCGCCGCCAACAGGGGCCATTCCGCTGGCCGAACGCTTGCGGCCCGCGCATCTGGGCGAGGTGATCGGGCAGGAGCACCTGACGGGGCCAGAAGGCGCGATCGGGCGAATGGTGGCGGCAGGGCGGCTGTCCAGCATGATCCTGTGGGGCCCGCCGGGCACGGGCAAGACCAGCATCGCAAGGCTCTTGGCCGCCAGTGTGGGGATGCGCTACGCCAGCGTCAGCGCGGTGTTTTCCGGCGTGGCGGATTTGAAACGCATGTTTGCCGAGGCCGAGGGCGCGCTAGCGCTGCATGGCCGCCCCACCCTGCTGTTTGTGGACGAGATCCACCGGTTTAACCGCGCGCAACAGGATGGCTTCTTGCCCTATGTGGAGCGCGGCACGGTGACCTTGGTGGGGGCCACCACCGAGAACCCTTCCTTCGCGCTCAACGCCGCTTTGCTCAGCCGCGCGCAGGTGTTGATCCTGCACCGCCTCTCCCCCGAAGCGCTGACCGCCTTGTTAGCGCGAGCGGAGGAGGCCGAGGGCGTGCCCCTGCCCCTCACCGCCCCTGCGCGCGAGGCCTTGATCGCCAGCGCCGATGGCGACGGGCGCTTTCTGCTGGGTCAGGTCGAAACGCTGTATAATGCGCAATTGGCGCAGCCGCTCGATCCGGCAGGGCTGGGCCGTTTCCTGCAACGCCGCGTGGCGGTTTACGACAAAGACCGCGATGGCCATTACAATCTGATCTCGGCCTTGCACAAATCCCTGCGCGGCTCCGATCCACAGGCCGCGCTTTACTATCTGGCGCGCATGCTGACCGCAGGGGAAGAACCGCTTTACGTGCTGCGCCGCCTCGTCCGCTTTGCCAGCGAGGATATTGGCATGGCCGACCCGCAGGCCTTGCAGCAATGTTTGCTGGCGAAAGATGCCTATGATTTTCTGGGCAGCCCCGAAGGCGAATTGGCGATAGCCCAAGCCTGCCTCTATTGCGCCACCGCGCCCAAATCCAACGCCGCCTATAAGGCATGGAAGGAAGCCGCCGCCAGCGCCCATGCCACCGGTTCGCTGATGCCGCCCGCCAATATCCTCAACGCGCCGACCAAGCTGATGAAGGACATCGGCTATGGCGCGGGCTATGCCTATGACCATGACGCGCCCGATGGTTTTTCCGGCGACAATTACTGGCCCGAAGGCATGGCGCCCCAGCAATTCTATCGCCCTGTCGAACGCGGCTTTGAACGCGAAGTGCTAAAGCGCCTTGAATGGTGGGACCGCAAAAGGCGCGAAAGGGGAGCGGAATAGCCGCCCCCCTTTTGCGATCACACGACGCTGAACACCAGCGCCCCGTCCCCCTCGTCCAACCTCACCGTGCTGCCATCCGGCACGTCCCCGCCCAGCAGCTTTTCGGCCAGCGGGTCCTGCACATAGCGCTGCACCGCGCGTTTCAGCGGCCTTGCGCCATAGACCGGATCATAGCCGACCCGCCCCAGCCAGCGCTTGGCTGCATCGGAGAGGTCCAACGTGATCTTGCGGTCCTTCAGCAGTTTTTGCACGCGGCTCACCTGCAATTCCACAATCGGGGCCATATGTTCCGCGCCCAGACGGTGGAACAGGATGATCTCGTCCAGACGGTTGAGGAATTCGGGGCGGAAATGCCCGCGCACAATTTCCATCACCTGCGGCTCGACGCTTTCCACATCCTGCCCGTCGTCCAGATTGGCCAGATATTGGCTGCCAAGATTGCTGGTCAGGATGATCAGCGTGTTGGTGAAATCCACCTGACGCCCCTGCCCATCGGTCAGGCGGCCATCGTCCAACACTTGAAGCAGCACGTTGAACACATCGGGATGGGCCTTTTCCACCTCGTCAAACAGCACCACCTGATAGGGACGGCGCCGCACCGCCTCGGTCAAAACGCCGCCCTCGTCATAGCCGACATAGCCCGGAGGGGCACCGATCAGGCGGCTGACCGCGTGCTTTTCCATGAACTCGCTCATGTCGATGCGCACCATGGCATTGTCATCGTCAAACAGGAAACCGGCCAGCGCCTTGGTCAATTCCGTTTTGCCCACGCCCGTGGGGCCCAGGAACAGGAAGCTGCCCAAAGGCCGGTTGGGGTCTTGCAAGCCCGCCCGCGCACGGCGCACCGCCTTGGACACGGCGACCACGGCATCCTTCTGCCCGATCACGCGCTTGCCGATCACCTCTTCCATCTTGAGCAGCTTTTCCCGCTCGCCCTGCAACATCCGGTCCACCGGCACGCCGGTCCAGCGGCTGACGACACCGGCAATATCATCGGCGGTCACTTCCTCGCGCAGCATGGCGTTTTGCGCCTGAGACTGCGCCTCGGCCAGTTGGCGCTCCAGTTCGGGGATGCGGCCATAGGACAGCTCGCCCGCACGGGCCAGATCGCCCTTGCGCTGCGCCTGTTCCAGCTCCAGCCGCGCCGCATCCAGCGCTTCCTTGATCTTGCCTTCCGCGGCTATCTTGTCGCGCTCGTTCTGCCAACGGGTGGTCAGCTCCGCGCTCTTCTGCTCCAGATTGGCCAGTTCCTCGCGCAGCGCCACCAGCCGGTCCTTTGAGGCGGCATCGCTCTCCTTGGCCAGCGCCATTTCCTCGATCTTCAACTGGATGATCCGGCGGTCGAGATTCTCAATCTCCTCCGGCTTGCTCTCCACCTCCATCCGGATACGGCTTGCCGCCTCATCCATCAGGTCGATAGCTTTATCGGGCAGGAAACGGTCGGCAATATAGCGGTTGGACAGCGTAGCCGCCGCCACAATCGCATTATCGGCAATCCGCACGCCATGGTGCAGCTCGTATTTTTCCTTAAGCCCGCGCAGGATCGAGATCGTATCCTCCACCGTGGGTTCGCCCACGAAAACAGGCTGGAACCGGCGCTGGAGAGCGGGGTCTTTCTCGACATATTTCTGATATTCATCCAGCGTGGTAGCGCCAATGCAATGCAATTCGCCCCGCGCCAGAGCAGGCTTCAACAGATTGCCCGCATCCATCGAGCCCTCGCCCTTGCCCGCGCCGATCAGCGTGTGCATTTCATCGATGAACAGGATGATCTCGCCTTCCGCGCCCTTCACCTCGTCGAGCACAGCCTTGAGCCGCTCTTCAAACTCGCCGCGATATTTGGCCCCCGCGATCAGCGCACCCATGTCCAGCGACATCAGGCGGCGATGCTTGAGGCTGTCGGGCACATCGCCATTGGCAATGCGCAAGGCCAGCCCTTCGGCAATCGCGGTCTTGCCCACGCCCGGTTCGCCAATCAGCGCGGGGTTGTTTTTCGTGCGGCGGGCCAGAATCTGCACCGTGCGGCGGATTTCCTCGTCGCGCCCGATCACAGGGTCCAGCTTGCCATCCTTGGCCGCCTGCGTCAGATCGCGGGCATATTTCTTCATCGCGTCATAGGCGTTTTCGGCGCTGGCGCTGTCCGCCGTCCGCCCGCCGCGCAGGGCGGTGATCGCGGCCTCCAAAGCCTGCGGCGTCACATTGGCAGCCTTCAATGCCTGCCCCGCTGCGGTCGTCGTAGCCAGAGCCAGCGCGACCAGAATGCGCTCCACGGTAACAAAGCTGTCGCCCGACTTGGCGGCCACCTGCTCGGCGCTGTCCAGCACGCGCACGGCGTCATTGTCGAGGCCCGGCTGCGCTTGCGCGCCCGATCCGCTGACAGCGGGGATCTTGGCCAGCGCCTTGTCCACCTCGGCCACAGCCACGCCAGCGTTCCCGCCCGCGCGCTGCAACAGCCCGCTGGCCATGCCCTCGCTGTCTTCCAGCAAGGCTTTGAGAATATGTTCGGCGGTGATGCGCTGGTGGTTGAGGCGAATGGCCACCACTTGGGCGGCTTGCAAAAAGCCCTTGGCGCGGTCGGTGAATTTTTCGAGGTTCATGGGGTCGGTTCCTCCGTTACCGCAAGAGATGGTGTGACCATTTCGCCACACAAGCCCTTGCAGCAGAAAATTACCGCCCCATGTTCTATCGCCCTCGCGGCCAATCGACTTTGACCAGCCTCAATCCTTACTTGCGCTCTGCCTTGGGCGCTTGGGCGGCAAAGGTCGCGCCAAAGAAATCGCCCTTGAACCAAAGCGGCGGGGTCGCCCCGTCGGCCATGGCGCGGGTGATGCGGTAATTGGCCTCGGCAAAGCGGGCGCCCGCGCGCCAATTCCATGCCTGCGCCATATCATCATTGGGCTGGTGATAGGTATGGGCCAGAAAATCGCCGAAGGCCTTGGCCCCGCCATTGGCCCATCCGGTGGCCAGAAACACCGCCGGCACGCCCTTGCGCACAAAGCGGTAATGGTCGGACCGTACAAAGATGGTTTCGGCGGGCATGGGATCGGGCGAGAGGCCCACCTGCATCGGCTTGACCGCATCGGCCACAATCGGCCCCAGCGTGGAATGGTCCGCGCCATAGGCAATCACATCGGTAAAGGGATAGAGCAGCACCGGCATATCCAGATCGACATTGCCGACAATCTTTTCCGCCGGAATGGTCGGATGGTTGGCGTAATAATCCGCGCCCAACAGGCCCTTTTCCTCCGCCGTGGTGATCAGGAACACCACCGAGCGACGCGGGCCAGCTTTATCTGCTGCCATCACGCGGGCCACTTCCAGCGTGGTGGCCGTGCCCGCGGCATTGTCCATCGCGCCATTGTAAATGCGGTCCTTGTCCGCCGGTTCGCTTTCCTTCACCTTGCCCACGCCCAGATGGTCCAGATGGCCCGACAGCACCACAAACTGGTCCTTCAGATCCGATCCGGGCAGCATGGCCACCACATTGGGGCTAGTCACGCGGCTGGACTTGGATTGCACAAAGGCATGCAGGCTGGCCTTCAGCGCAAAACCCTTGGGGCGACCGCCTGCCTTGTCCGCCTCGGCGCGGATCTGCGACAGGCTCTTGGGCGCGCCTTCCAGCAAGGCGGCGGCGGCCTCGTCGCTGACCGAGATGGCGGTGCGGATGCCGGGCGCGCCCTCATTGGCCTTCCCATCCGGCCCCACCCAGGCATAGCTGGGGCTGAAAGCGGTCTGCACGCTCTTTTCCCAAGGGCGCACCTTGGCCGAGGCATTGGTGGCCACCGTAATCACACCAATCGCGCCATGGGCCTGCGCCATTTGCGCCTTGGTGGCGGAAAGATGCGCGCCCTCCTCGCTGGGCATGCCCGCCGGATAGCCGCGCAGCAAGACCACGATCTTGCCCTGCACATCCAGCCCTGCGTAATCATTGATACCCAGCGCCGCATTGTCGATGCCATAGCCAACAAACACCAAAGGCGCGGTCAAGTCCAGCTTGGGCTCATTGGCGCTGGCGGCAATCATCACCTGCTTGCCATGGGCGAAGGCACTCTTGCCCTTCGGCCCTATCACCTCCACGCCAGCGGGCGCATCGGCAAATTCGGTCTTTTGAAACGTGATGCGTTGCAGCCAACCACGCTGAGCATCGGCGCCCATATCGCCCATCGGCACAAGGCCCAAGGCGGCAAAGCGCTGCGCCACAAAGCGGGCGGCGATTTCATGGCCGGTGCTGCCCACGTCCCGACCCTGCAACAGATCATCGGCGAAAAAGCTGATATCGGCCTTGATCCGCTCGGCCGAGAAACGCGGGTCCAGCGGCAGATCCGCCTCGGCGCGCAAAGGGACGGCAGGCTGGGCAGTTGCGGGCGCAGCAGGGGCACCGGCCTCGAAAGCCTCGTCACTGGCCTCCTCGGTTTCGATCGCGTGCAGCGGAGCAGCGGCCAGCAGCGCAAAGGCGGGGATAAGCGCGCGCAAGGTTGATTTTCGCATGGGAACCGGACAATCCTGACAGCAATGTTAATAATGCGGAACGGATAACCGGCCAAACCGCCCATGGCAACCAAGCCCTGCGGTTCATGCTTGCGACAGGCTGCCCGTGAAACTAGCTTGGCCACAGATTTTCAGGGGATTTTCATGCGACAAATTCTGCCCGCCCCAATGTTGGCCCTCTCGCTGGCGCTGGTGGCCCAGCCTGCCTTGGCAGCGCCTGCTCCAAAGACCACAGCAACACCCGCCCAGCCCGCAACCGCCAAACTGGCCGATCTGGTGCGCGCGGTCGACATCCCGTACGAACGCTTCCAACTGGCCAATGGGCTGACCGTGCTGGTCCATACCGACCGCAAGGCGCCCATCATCGGCGTCACCACCTATTACCGCATCGGTTCCAAGCATGAGCCGCGCGGCAAGACCGGCTTTGCCCATCTTTACGAGCATCTCTTCTTTGGCGGCAGCGAGAATGTGCCCAATTTCGACATTCCGCTCGAAGGCGCAGGTTCCACCGCCACCAATGGCAGCACTTGGTATGACCGCACCAATTATGTGGAAACCGTGCCCAAGGGCGCGCTGGACCTCGCGCTGTTTCTGGAAAGCGACCGCATGGGCCATCTGCTGGGCGCGGTGACACAGGACAAGCTGGATAAGCAGCGTGGCGTGGTGCAGAATGAAAAGCGGCAGGGCGATAACCAGCCCTATGGCCTGACCCGCTATGCGCAGACCGATGGCCTGTTCCCCGTGGGCCACCCCTATCGCCACCAGACCATCGGCTCGATGGCCGATCTGGACGCGGCCTCGCTGGGCGATGTGCGGGCTTGGTTCAAGGAGCATTATGGCCCCAACAATGCGGTGCTGGTGTTGAGCGGCGATATTGATGCCGCCACCGCGCGCCCGCTGATGGAAAAATATTTCGGCGATATTCCGGCAGGGCCTGCGGTGAAACCCGTGGTGGCAGGGCCGGTCACACTAAAGGCTCTGGTGCGCCAGACCATCACCGACAATGTGGCCACCACCCGCCTTGTCCGCCTGTGGAGCGGGCCGGGCCTCAACCACAAGGACACTGCGGCGCTGCAGGTGGGCATGAGCGTGCTGGGCGGGCTGGCCTCCTCGCGGCTCGACAATGCTCTGGTGCGGGGCAAGCAGGTGGCCGTCTCGGTCAGCGCCGAGTTGGAAAGCTATGAACAGGTGAGCGTGCTGGAAATCAGCATGGATGTGAAACCGGGCGTAAGCCGCGCGGTGGCCGAGGCTGCGCTGGACGCGGAAATCGCCAAATATCTGGCCAGCGGCCCCAATGCCGACGAGGTGAAACGCGCCGCCACCCGCGAAGTATCGGGCCAGATCGGCGCGCTGGAAGTGGTGGGCGGCTTTGGCGGCAAGGGCGCGACCTTGGCCGAGGGCTTGCTCTATTCCGGCGATCCGGCAGCCTATAAGCGCGATCTGGCAGCCATAGCCTCGGTCACGCCCGCACAGGCCAAGGCCGCGCTCAACACATGGCTCAAACGCCCTGTGCTAGCTATTGCCACCGTGCCGGGCAAGCGGACGATGAGCGGCGACCAATTGGGCGGCTGGGGCGATGAGGCCCAGCGCCCCGCACCCAAACCTGATGCCAAGGCCCCCGTGCCCCCCGTTCCGCAATCCCCGCCCCGCAGCGCTCCCCCTGTGGCGCCGGTGGGCGAACTGGCCTTTGCCGCGGTGGAACATGCCACGCTTTCCAACGGCATCCCCGTCAGCCTTGCGCGGCGCAGCGCGGTGCCCAAGGTGGTGATCAACCTCGCCTTTGACGCTGGCATCGCGGCAGATTCGCTCAACACGGCGGGCACGCAGGGGCTGATGCTCTCCATGCTGAAAGAGGGCACCACCAGCCGCGACGCCACCCAAGTGCTGGAGGAGGAGGAGCGCCTTGGCGCCTCGCTGGAAAGCGCGGCGGGGATGGATACGACCGCCGTCACCCTGTCGGCGCTGTCGGCCAATCTGGCGCCATCTTTGGCGCTGATGGCCGATGTGGTGCTGCACCCCGCCTTTGCCCCGTCCGAGGTGGAGCGGGTCAAGCAGCAGCGTCTGGCCCGTCTGGCGCAAACTCTGGCCAATCCGCAGGGCATTGCCATTCGCGCCATCAACCCTGTGCTGTTTGGCAAAGACCATCCCTATGGCCTGCCCGCCGATGGGCTGGGCGATGCGGCCAGTCTGAAGGCGCTGAACCCGCAAGACTTGCGCGCCGCCCATGCCCAATGGCTGCGCCCCGATCTGGCGCGCATCACCGTGGTGGGCGATATTGCCATGGGCGATCTGCTGCCCCAATTGGAGCGCGCCTTTGGCCAATGGGCCAAGCCTGCCAGCCCCAAGCCTGTCAAGGCGGTTAGCGCTGCGGCGCCGACTCCCAACCCGCGCATCATCCTGATCGACCGGCCCGGTTCGCCGCAATCGGTGATCGTGGCGGGCCGCGTGCTGCCCCTATCGGGCCGCGATGGCGGGCAGGAAGCGCTGGATCTGGCCAATGAGGTGCTGGGTCAGGGCCTGCTCTCGCGCCTCAATGCTGACATCCGCGAGGACAAGGGCTGGTCCTATGGCGTGCAATCGGTGGTGCGCCAGCCTTTGGGCGCGCGCAGCCTGTTAGTGGTCGCCCCCGTGCAGACCGACCGCACCGGCGATGCGATCAAGGCCATCATCACCGATATGAAGGCCCTGCCCGCCGCCAAGCCGGTGACCGAGGAAGAATTGCAGCGCGTGACCGATGGCAACATCCGTGGCCTGCCCAACCGCTTTGAAACCAACGCGCAAGTGCTGGGCGCCATTGCCGCCAACGAACGCTTTGGCCGCCCCGATGATTATTACACCAAACTGCCTGCCCTCTATCGCAGCATCGATGCCAAGCTGCTGAACGAGAAAGCCGCGCAATTCCTCCAGCCCGAGGGCCTGACCTATGTGGTGGTGGGCGACCGCGCCAAGGTGGAGGCGCAGGTCAAGGAATTGGGGTTGCCGGTGGAGGTTCGGTAAAAAGTTTTGCCTCCGGCGGGCAAAGGGACTCGTCCCTTTGCAATCCCGTTAATGAGGTGGCGCTTCGTCCTCGGGCGGGGCGCCATTTCTTTTTAAAGCCTGCGGCGCCCATATAAAAACCGCTGCGTAGCGGCCTTAACAGCCAACCACGCGACGGTCCTGTATCACCACGTTTTCGTTACGCCATCGCCGGAAGACGTAACGGGGTTGTTAGGGGACCAGTCCCCTAACCCGCCGGAGGCAACCCCCTTTAACCCCTCAAGCCAAAGCCTTCTTCAGCAGTTCATTGATGATCTGCGGATTGGCCTTGCCCTGCATGGCTTTCATGGTCTGGCCGACGAAGAAGCCGAACAGGGCTTCCTTGCCGCCCTTATACTGCTCCACCTTGTCGGCATTCTTGGCGAGGATATCGGCAATCGCCGCCTCGATCGCGCCCGTGTCATTGGTCTGCTTCAGACCTTCACGCTCCACAATCACGCCCGCGCCATCGCCGGTCTCGAACATCTTTTCCAGCACCTGCTTGGCGATGGTGCCCGAAATCGTGCCATTGCCGACCAGAGCCAGCAATTCGGCCGCCGCTTCCGGCCCGATCGGGCTGGAGTGCAGATCCTTGCTCAGCTTGTTGAGCGCGCCAAAGAATTCGGACAAGAGCCAGTTCGAGGCCTGCTTGGCCACATCCGCCTCGCCCTTGCCCTGCGCCTTGGCAGTCGCCGCCAGCAGAGCTTCAAACCAGCGCGCGGTTTCCACCTCTGCCGTCAACACGCCCGCATTATAGGCCGACAGGCCCAGCTCACCCACATAGCGGGCGCGCTTGGCATCGGGCAATTCGGGCAGCGAAGCGCGGCATTCCTCGATGAAACCATCTTCCAGCACCAGAGGCAGCAGGTCAGGATCGGGGAAATAGCGATAGTCATGCGCATCTTCCTTGCTGCGCATGCTGCGGGTCTCGTTGCGGTCGGGATCATAGAGGCGCGTTTCCTGCACCACCTGACCACCATCCTCGATCAACGCCACCTGCCGCTTGGCTTCGGATTCCACCACAGCCATCACGAAACGCACCGAATTGACGTTCTTCGTCTCGGTCCGCGTGCCGAACTCGTCACCGGGGCGGCGGACCGACACGTTGACGTCGGCGCGCATGCTGCCCTGATCCATATTGCCATCGCACGAACCCACATAGCGCAGGATCGAACGCAACTTGGCAAGATAGGCGCCAGCCTCTGCCGGGCTGCGCATATCGGGGCGGCTGACGATTTCCATCAGGGCCACGCCGCTGCGGTTCAGGTCGACATAGGACATGGTCGGATGCTGGTCATGCATCAGCTTGCCCGCATCCTGCTCGACATGGATGCGCTCGATGCCGATCACCTTGGTGTCCGCATCGGGGTTCTTGTCGTCCAGACTGATCAACAGCTCGCCTTCGCCCACGATAGGGTGGTAAAGCTGGCTGATCTGATAGCCCTGCGGCAAATCGGCGTAGAAGTAGTTCTTGCGGTCAAAGCGCGAATATTTGTTGATCTGCGCCTTGATCGCCAGACCGGTGCGCACCGCCTGACGGATGCATTCGGCATTGGGCACGGGCAACATGCCGGGCATGGCCGCATCCACCAAAGACACCTGCGAATTCGGCTCGGCGCCAAAAGCGGTGGCCGACCCCGAAAACAGCTTCGCCTGCGTGGTGATCTGGGCATGGACCTCAAGGCCGATCACGACCTCCCATTCACCCGTGGCGCCCTGAATACGATAATTGCTCATCTTACCACCATTTCTCGGGCTTGGCCGCAAATTGCGCGCGCTGTTCAATCGCAAGGCCAGCGTTCAGCACGCCCTGCTCGTCAAACGGGCGGCCCACAATCTGCAGGCCCAGCGGCAGGCCACCGGCATCCAGACCAGCGGGCACGCTCATCGCGGGCAGACCGGCCAGCGAAGGCGGCACGGAGAACACATCGCCCAGATACATGTCGATCGGGTTGCTCTTTTCCCCCAAAGCATAGGCCGAAGTCGGCGCGGTGGGGGTGAGGATCACGTCAACCTGCTTAAAGGCTTCTTCAAAGTCGCGGGCGATCAGCGCACGCACCTTTTGCGCCTTGGTGTAATAGGCGTCGTAATAGCCTGCCGACAGCACATAGGTGCCGATCAGGATGCGGCGCTTCACCTCGTCGCCGAAACCGGCGGCGCGGGTGGCGGCATACATCTCCTGCAAATTCGCGCCATCGGGCAATTCGCGCAGGCCATAACGCACGCCATCGTAACGCGCGAGGTTGGACGAGGCTTCGGCAGGGGCGATGATGTAATAGGTCGCCAGAGCATATTGCGTATGCGGCAGCGAAATATCGACCACTTCCGCGCCCGCATCCTTCAGCCACGCAATGCCCTGTTCCCAGGCCTTGGCCACATCGGCGTTCAATCCGTCGAGGCGGTATTCCTTGGGAATGCCCACCTTCTTGCCGCGCAAATCCGCATTCAGATTGGCGGCCCATTCGGGCACCGGCAGATCAAGGCTGGTGGCATCCTTCTCGTCAAAACCGGCCATGGCTTCCAGCATCACGGCGCAATCGGCCACATTGCGCGCCATCGGGCCAGCCTGATCGAGGCTGGAGGCGAAAGCGACAATGCCCCAGCGCGAGCAACGGCCATAGGTCGGCTTGATGCCGGTGGTGCCGGTGAAGGCCGCAGGCTGGCGGATCGACCCGCCCGTATCGGTGCCGGTCGCCGCAGGGCACAGACGCGCCGCCACCGCTGCCGAGGAACCGCCCGAGGAACCACCGGGCGTCAGGGCCTTGTCCTCACCCGCACGGCGCCATGGGCTGACCACGGGGCCAAAGGCGCTGCTCTCGTTGGACGAACCCATCGCGAACTGGTCAAGGTTGAGCTTGCCCAGCAGGCCCGCGCCCGCGTCCCACAGCTTCTGGCTGACGGTCGATTCGTATTGCGGCTTGAAACCGGCCAGAATCTTCGAAGCCGCCGAAGTCTGCACATCGCGCGTGGCGAACAGATCCTTCATGCCGATCGGCACACCCGCCAGCTTGCCCAAAGGCTGGCCAGCGGCACGCGCGGCATCCACCTTTTGCGCGGCATCCAGAGCCGCTTCGGGCGTGGCCACGATAAAGGCGTTCAGCGCGCCAGCTTCCGCAACCGCAGCGTTGAAGCTGGTCGCCACTTCCACGGCGGTAAATTCGCCCTTGGCCACGCCGTCGCGGATCTCGCACAGCGTCTTGTCGGTCATCTCGCTCATTATTCAATCACCTTGGGCACGCCAAAGAAGCCATGTTCGGCCGCCGGCGCATTGGCCAGCACCGCGTCACGCTTGTCACCACCGGTTTCGGGAATGGCATTCACCACATCCGCGCGCAGGCGCAGCACATTGGGGATCACCGCCGTCATCGGCTCCACCCCATCGGTGTCCACTTGCGACAATTGTTCGACGAAATCGAGGATGCCGTTAAGTTCGGGCACCATTGCGGCCACTTCGGCCTCGCTCACCTTGATACGGGCAAGGCTGGCAATCTTGGCCACTGTGGCGGTATCGACCGACATAGCAAAACCTTCATGGTAAAAGACGAAAGAGGGCGGCGAGCCGGACGCCCGCCGCCTGATAGACTTGCGCTAGCACTGCCCGCGCGCCGCTTCAAGCTGGGGCGAATCCGCCCCGCGCTTCAAAGCTTACTGGACAGGCGCCGCTTCGGGCGAGCCTTCAGCCGCCGGAGCGCCATGACCGGCCGCACCGCCACCCTGTGCGCGCATCATCTGCTCCATCATGCGCTGCTGGGCTTCCAGCTCGGCACGGTTGCGGAAATCGATCACTTCCAGATCAAACGTGATGTCCGAATTGGCGGGAATCGGGCCAACGGCCTTGTCACCATAGGCCAGCTTGGCGGGGATCTTCACCAGATAGTGGCCGCCACGCTGCGTTTGCGCCAGCGCCTTGGCAAAGCCGGGCACCACGCCCTGCATCTGCATCACCACATTCTTGTTCTGGTCGAACACAGTGCCATTATCCAGCTTGCCGACATAATTGATCATGATCAGATCAGCCGCGGTCGGATTGGGGCCTTCGCCAGCTTTCAGCGTCTTGACGCCCACCAGCGGGGGCTTTGCCGCCACAGCCACCACGCCGCCCAGCAGCACAGCCGCCAGCGAGCCAAGCCAAATGCGGGACACCGAGCCCTTGGCGAGCGGTTGCAGGGGAACGCGGGTGATCTCGGTCATCTTGGGCTTCCTGTCACAACGGATATGTCACAATGGATAGAGCGCCTGAGTCGGACACATCTCTGCCCCGCATCGGCACCCCAGAATCAGATGCCTCTTGGCGCAAGCGAAGCGCTTGGGCAAGCCCTGTTGCCCGATATCACAGGCCTTTGCCGCCCTGCACCATCGGCTATCGGCGCCAAAACGCAAAAAACCCGCCAGCCCAGCAAAGGGCGGCGGGTCTTTTTCTGCCGGAGTGGAGTTACCCCCACCCCCAGCTGATGACAGCCTTACTTGGCGCCATCACGCTCCAGACGCTTACGCTCCAGCTTGCGTGCGCGACGGACAGCGGCAGCCTTTTCACGGGCGCGCTTTTCCGACGGCTTTTCAAAGTGGCGGCGCAGCTTCATCTCGCGGTACACGCCCTCACGCTGCAGCTTCTTCTTCAGCGCGCGAAGAGCTTGATCGACATTATTGTCCCGAACGAGAATCTGCATAAAAAGAACCACCTCACGAATTAACCGGCCTGAACCCCGCTATGATCAAGCAGCGCGGGGGAACACCTGAAGGATTACAACGAATTTAACGCCGAATCCGTCACCGGTCGGCTGGAATTGCGCGCCGCTAGCAGAGTCGCGCCGGAAAGGCAAGGCAAACCGGCCGCAAGCGTTGCCTGAACCGACCTACCGGAGCTTTCCCGTTGGGCGCGCTCATAGTAAGAGTGTGGCCATGACACAAGTTCCTTCCTTGCCTTTAGGCTCCGCGCTGGTCTTTCTGGGCGGCGGCACTGGCGCATGGGCGCGCTATATGACAGGGCGTATCTGCACAGCGCTGCTTGGCCCTGCGGCGGCCACCTTCCCCTATGCCACGCTCGCCGCCAATGTGCTGGGCGCGCTCGCGATGGGGATTCTCACCGGATGGCTGGCCCGCCATGGCACAGCAGGCGAGCCTTGGCGGCTGTTGCTTGGCGTGGGAATTCTGGGCGGCTACACCACTTTTTCCAGCTTTGCGCTGGAGTTTGCCCTGTTTGTCGAACGCGGCCAATTGGGCCTTGCCGCGCTTTATGTGGGGCTGACCATGCTGGCCGGCTTCGCGGCTTTGTTCATGGGCCTATACCTTATGCGCAGCTTCGGGTAACGGGCCTGTTATGAGTGAACAGAAAAAATCCGCATCGAACACGGTTCGTCAATTTACCGTGGGCAGCGATGATGAAGGTATCCGCCTTGACCGCTGGTTCAAGCGCCACCTGCCGCAGGTGGGCTTTGCCACGATTTCGCGCTGGGCACGCACCGGCCAGATCCGCGTGGATGGCAAGCGCGTCGGCCCCGAAGACCGCCTGACCAAGGGGCAGGTTTTGCGCGTCCCCCCCGGCGACAGCCATATTTCCGGCAGCGGCGGCAGCAAGCCCGTCCGCCAGCGCAAGCCTTTGACCGAAGCGCAGATGGAATTGGCCGACAGCATCGTGCTGCATCGCGATCCGGCCGCCATTGTCATCAACAAGCCCCCCGGCCTTGCCACGCAGGGCGGCAGCGGCACGTATGAGCATGTCGATGGCCTGCTCGACGCCTATGCCACCACCGGCCCCCGCCCGCGTCTGGTCCACCGTCTGGACAAGGATACCTCGGGCGTGTTGCTGGTCGCCGCCACGCCGGGCAGCGCGGCCTTCTTTTCCAAGCGTTTTTCAGGGCGCAGCGCCAAGAAAGTCTATTGGGCGCTGGTCGCTGGCGTGCCCAGCATTGAACAGGGCCTGATCGACCTGCCTTTGGCCAAGCAGCCGGGCACGGGCGGTGAAAAGATGATGGTGGACAAGAGCGAGCAGGGCCAGCCCGCCCGCAGCCGCTATCGCGTGATCGACCGCGCAGGCAACAGCGCCTGCTGGGTGGAACTGCAACCCTTGACGGGCCGCACCCACCAATTGCGCGTACATATGGCCGCGATTGGCCACCCGATTGTGGGCGATGGCAAATATGGCGGTCAG
Organism: Novosphingobium umbonatum; assembly: GCF_004005905.1. GTDB lineage: Bacteria > Pseudomonadota > Alphaproteobacteria > Sphingomonadales > Sphingomonadaceae > Novosphingobium > Novosphingobium umbonatum. The sequence continues at coordinate 117,844 of NZ_SACO01000005.1, read as the reverse complement.
GACGCTTTCCTGACCGGCAGCATCAGCCGCAAGATGCATCTGCATGCCCGCCGCCTGATCATCGAGCATCCCGATGGCACGCCGCTGGATGTCGAAGCGCCCCTGCCCGACCATTTCGCCGCCAGCCTGGCCCAGCTGGGCTTTAACGAGGCCGATGGCGAATATATCCCCGATCCCGATGGCGATTTGAGCCGCGAGGAAAAGAAGGCCGCAGCCAAGGCCCATGCCAAGGATTACCGCAAGGAGCGCAAAGGCGAACGCCGTGGCCGCGCCGAAACCGGCCGCGCTCGCAATGATTCGCGGATTGCCCCCGGTCGGGCCGGTGCCGGTGCCATGCGCAAGCTGGGCCCGAAAAAGGGCGTTGGCAGCGTAAAGAAGGGCCCCGCCGGCCCCCGTGGCCCCAAGGGCCGTCCATGAGCGCAGTGCGTCTGGCGGTTTTTGATTGCGATGGCACGTTGGTCGATGGCCAGCATGACATTGCCATGGCGATGGACGAGGCGTTTGCCGCGCTGGGCCTGAACTCGCCCTCGCGCCTGTCGGTGCGCCGTATCGTGGGGCTCAGCCTGCCGCAGGCGATGCGCAAGCTGGCCCCCACCCAAACGCCCGAGATCCAGACCGCCCTGGTCGAAGCCTATAAGAACGCCTATCGGCAGGCGCGGATCGAGGGGCGCATTGGCGAACCCTTGTTCCGTGGCATCCGCGAGGTGCTGGACGGGTTGCGGGCCGATGGCTGGGATCTGGGTGTCGCCACGGGCAAGAGCGATCGCGGCCTGGCCTATTGTCTGGCCACCCATGGGTTGAGCGATCATTTCATCACCTTGCAAACCGCCGACCGCCATCCGTCCAAGCCCCATCCCTCCATGCTGACTCAAGCGATGGATGATGCGATGGCGCAGGCGCAAGATTGCGTGATGATCGGCGACACTTCCTATGACATGGCCATGGCCCGCGCCGCCGGTGTGCGCGCCATTGGCGTGGCATGGGGCTATCACACCACCTCGGACCTGCTGGCCGCAGGGGCCGATTGCGTGGTGACCACTCCGGCACATTTGCAAGAGGCATTATCTTGAGCAAGAAGCTCTCTCCTGAAGATCTGGCCAAGGCGCGTTTCAAGCGGTTGAGCACCGTGCGCTTCTTTGGCGTGTTCATGGGCATCGTCGGCGCGGCGATCATGGCGGGCAAGGTGGATCTGCCGCGTCTGGTGGGGCTGCTGGTCCTGCTGGGCGGGCTCTATTATGCGCTGCTGTTCCCCGCCCAACTGGTGCGCCGGTGGAAGAAACAGGACGCGGCCCAATGAAGCGGTTCTACAAACAGGTTTCCTTTGCGGAAGAGGCAGAAGGCTGGCGCGTGCTGCTCGATGGCCGCGCGATCAAGACCGTGGGTGGCCGCCCGCAAGCCCTGCCCAGCGCCGCTCTGGCGCAGGCCATGGCGCAGGAATGGGCCGATCAGGGCGAAGAGATCGACACCACCCGTTTCATCTATCGCGACATGGCCGATTACGCGCTGGACATGGTGGCGCAGGATTCAGCCGAGGCGATTGAAAGCCTGCTGCCCTATGCCGAGACCGACACGCTCTGCTATCGCGCCGATCCGGACGAGGCCTTGTTCGAAAAGCAGCAGCAAGTGTGGGAACCGGTGCTGACCAAGGCCGAGGCGCGGCTTGGCCTACGCTTTGAACGGATCAGCGGCATCATCCACCGCCCGCAACCTGCCGCCACTTTGGCCGCCTTGCGTGGCTTGCTGGAGGCGAGCAGCCCGTTCCGACTGGCCGCCTTGCGCAACCTGTCCAGCCTTGCCGCCTCGCTGATCATCGCGCTGGAAGCGTTGGAACCCGATGCCGATGTCGCGGGCCTATGGGCAGCCGCCTGTCTGGAAGAGGAATGGCAGGCCGACCTGTGGGGCCGCGACTGGGAGGCCGAGGAGCGCCGCGAAAAGCGCGCCAAGGCCTTTGCCGCCACGGTGGAATTTGCCCGTCTGGCGCAGGCAGAAACGGTTTAATTCAGCCAATCATCCACTTCGCCCGCCACTTTCTGCGCCGCAAGGTTCAGGGCGGGCGCAACGGCTTCGGCGCGGGGGGCGACATTGCCCTCCACCGCTTCGAACCGGCGCTGGCTCAATCGACCATCGGCCTCGCGGCGCAGGGCATCGTAACGCACCACGGCGGCATGGCGCTGCGCATCATAGCCGATGAAGGCCAGACGCCCCGACAGGCGCTGCCCCGCGCCCACCGCCTCCCCATCATCGACCAGCACCAACCTTTTGCCGCCCTTGCGCAAGGTTTCGGCCAGCATGTTGCGGAACAGGCGCGCAGGGCGATCCGACCACATGCCATCCTTCATATAGGCAAACTGGCCCGCCCCCATCTGCACCGCAATGCGCGGCACGGCCAGGGCACGCTCGGTTTCCGGCTCGGCCACCAGCACAGCCTTGTCAGCGCTGACGCTGACCGCAGGGCCAGCGGGAGCTGTTTGCGCAGCACTCAGGCCATAAAGCTGCTTGGGCAATTTCACCTTCTCGCCCACGCTGACACAGCCCGACAGCGCCAACAGCGCCGCAGCGGATAGGAGGATGGCGCGGCTCATGGGTGATACTCCGGCAGCTTGGGCGGGCTGATCAAGGCGGTCGCCCCCTGATTGTCGATCTTCTCGGTCAATTCGCGCAGCGCCTTGCTGGTGGCGCGCAATTCGCGAATCGCATTTTCGGCTTCCGGCAAGGTCTGGTTGTTCACGCGGCGCATGGTCGGCGCGGTTTCGGCCATGGTGGCCTGCAAGCCTTGCGCCGCATCCCGTGCCGCGCGTAAAGTATCGGCCAATTGCCGCGCTAGCGAGGCCCCGTTGGGATCAAGCTGCGCGTCCACCCTGCCCGCCACCTGTTGAAACGCAGCCAAGGTCGACTGTGCCTGCACCAGCGTCGTGTCCAGATCGGCCAAAGTCTTGCCCACCTGCGGCGAGGCATCGGCCAGATGGCGCGTCATACGGTTGGTATTGGCCAGAATGCCCGCCAATTCCTGCTGGTTCTTGTCCGAGAGCATATCGCCCAACCGCTCGGTCAGGCCGGACAGCCGTTCCAGCAGCAGCGGCGCGTTGGACAGCAAAGCCCCCAGCCCCGATTGCTTGGTGGGGATTTGCGGCACGCCATCCGGCCCAAGCCGCGTCAAGGGCGGGGCACCGGGCAGGCCGCCGGACAGCTGGATCGCCGAAACGCCGGTAAAGCTGCCCTGAATGCTGGCCTTGGTGCCTTCCAGAATGGGCACGTCAGGGTTGATCGCCACCCGCACCCGCACCAGACCCGGATCGTCCTTTTTCAGCTCGATCCCCACGATCTGCCCCGCCGGAACGCCCGAATAGGACACTGGCGCGCCATTGGCCAAACCATCGACCGACTGGCGGAAATAGATGTCATATTCGTGCCGCTCGTTTCGGCTGAGATGGGCCAGCCACAGCGCCAGCCCCATGGCCAGCGTCAAAAGGCCCAGCGTGACCGCCCCGACCCAAATGTGATTGGCCCTCGTTTCCATCAAAAATGTTCCTGTCCGCCAGCAACCGGCCCCGGATAGCGCGCCGCCAAAGCGCTGCGCCCGCGGGGGCCGTCGAAATAATCATGGATCCATGGGTGATCGCTGGCCAGCAATTCCGGTATGGTGCCCACCGCGATCACCTGTTTATCGGCCAGAACCGCCACACGGTCGCAAATCTCGTGCAAAGTGTCGAGGTCATGGGTGATCAGGAACACTGTCAGACCCAACGTCTCGTGCAATTCGCGCGTCAAATGGTCAAAGGCCGCAGCGCCAATCGGGTCCAGCCCTGCGGTCGGCTCGTCCAGAAACAACAGTTCAGGGTCCAGCGCCAAGGCCCGCGCCAGACCGGCCCTTTTCTTCATGCCGCCCGACAGTTCGGACGGATATTTGGCCGCCGCCGCATCGGGCAGGCCGGTCATGGTCACTTTGAAACGGGCAATCTCGCGGCGCAGGCGCGGGTCCATCTGGGGGTAGAATTCCTTCAAACCCACTTCGACATTTTCCGCCACGGTCAGCGTGGAGAACAAGGCCCCGCCCTGAAACAGCACGCCCCAACGGCTGCGAATGTCGATATCGGCACGGCATGGCTCGCCGATCACCTGCCCCAACACCTCGATCCGCCCCGCGCTGGGCCGTTGCAGGCCAATGATCGAGCGCATCAGCACCGATTTGCCCGTGCCCGATCCGCCCACCACGCCGATGATCTCGCCACGCCGCACCTCTAGGTCCAGCCCTTGATGGACGACCTGCGCGCCAAAGCGGTTTTCAAGGCCGGTGATGCGGATGGCTGGTTCGCTGTTCATATCCAGCCCACTTCGGAAAAGAATACCGCAAAGAAAGCATCGATCAGGATCACCGCCGAAATGGCCTGCACCACCGCCATGGTTGTGCGCTTGCCCACTTCTTCCGAACTGCCCTCCACCTGCATCCCCTGATAACATCCGGTCAAGGCCACGATCAGGCCGAACATCGGCCCCTTTACCACGCCGACCCACAGGTCGATCATCGGCACCACTTCCTGCACCCGCGACAGGAAGGTGAAGAAAGGAATGCCCATCGTCGCCGCGCTGATGCTGGCCCCGCCGACAATGGCGATCAAAGCGGAAAACACGCCCAGCAAGGGCATCATGATCAAAGTGGCCAGAATACGCGGCAGCACCAAAGCCTCCATCGGAGAGACCCCGATGGTGCGCATCGCGTCAATTTCCTCGGTCAGCTTCATCGTGCCCAATTGCGCGGCAAAGGCGCTGCCCGAACGGCCCGCGACCATGATCGCGGTCATCAACACGCCCAACTCGCGCAAGGCGATGCGGCCGGTCAGGTTCACGGTGTAAATCTGCGCGCCGAATTGCGCCAATTGCACCGCCCCCTGCTGGGCGATCACCACGCCGACCAGAAAGCTCATGAGGCCGATAATGCCCAGCGAATCCACGCCCACCAATTGCATATGCCGCACTAGCGCGGTGAAACGCAGGCGGCGCGGGTGGAGCAGGACACTACCCGCTGTCGCCACCACCGCGCCAAAGAAATCCAGCACGCGCATGGAACCGGCGGCCAATTCCAGCACGACCTTGCCGGTCTGCGCGGTCAGATAGGTGAGGAAAGCGGGGCGATAGGGCGTGACCGGCGCCACCCCGCTGCAAGTCTTGATCGCGCCGATCAGACGTTCGGCCTGCCCGCTGGCGCCGGTAATCTGCGCGCCCGCATCGCGGGCCAGACGCCACACCAACCATGCGCCTGCCGTATCGATCTCCTTCACCGCGGCGATATCCAGCGTGGAAAAGGCCGGCTCTTCCTGCCGCATCGCGCGGTCCAGCCCGCTGACCGTGGCGATGGTCACTGCCCCCGTCAGGGCCAGCACAACGGCGCCCCCTTCGGTCTGATACAGAACATGATCGCAGGTGATGGTCATAGAAGCTAAGTTCATGCGGGAAAATCCCAGTTGCCGCAAGGCCGGGAAGACACCCAATTGCCGCAATGCAGCGCAATGCCCACCCGCACAGGCTTGCGCGCCCGCGCCCGCACTGGCAAAGGCCAATCATGACCGAGGAATCCAGCACCCAGCTCGACAAGACCTTTGATCCCGCCGCGATCGAGGCCAAGTGGTATGCCCATTGGGAACAGGGCGGCCTGTTCCGCCCCGAACGGGGCGATGCCACGCCCTTCACGATTGTAAACCCGCCGCCCAACGTCACCGGCAGCCTGCATATTGGCCACGCGCTGGACAATACGTTGCAGGATATTGTCGTGCGCTATGAACGCCTGCGCGGCAAGGATGCGCTGTGGGTGGTGGGCACCGACCATGCGGGCATTGCGACCCAGATGGTGGTCGAGCGCCAGATGGAAGCGCGTCAGGACAAGCGCACCAATTACACGCGCGAAGGCTTCATCGACAAGGTATGGGAATGGAAGGCCGAATCCGGCGGCACCATCACCAGCCAGCTGCGCCGTCTGGGCTGTTCGATGGACTGGAGCCGCGAACAATTCACCATGGACCCGCATTTCACGCAGGCCGTGGTGAAGGTCTTTGTGGACCTGTATAATCAGGGCCTGATCTATCGCGACAAGCGTCTGGTCAATTGGGACCCGAAGCTGAAAACCGCGATTTCCGACCTTGAGGTGGAAACCCGCGAGGTGCAGGGCGGCTTCTGGAAGTTCCGCTATCCGCTGGCAGACGGCGTGCGTCTTGCCGACGGGCGCGACTATATCGAGGTGGCCACCACCCGCCCCGAAACCATGCTGGCCGACATGGCCGTGGCGGTTCACCCCGATGACGAACGCTATCAGAGCGTGATCGGCAAGATGGTCAAGCTGCCCATCACCGGCCGGTTGATCCCGATTGTGGGCGATGAACATGCCGATCCGGCGCTGGGCACGGGCGCGGTCAAGATCACGCCCGGCCATGACTTCAACGACTTTGAAGTGGGCAAGCGCGCGGGTATCGCCGCCAACCAGATGCTCAACATGCTGGATGCGGATGCCCATGTCGTGCAGACGGCAGATGGTCTGGTGCCTGCGCAGTTCCTCGGCCTTGAGCGGTTTGAAGCGCGCAAGGCGGTGGTGGCTGCGATGAAGGAGCTTGGCCTCCTCGTCCCCCACATCACCAAGGACAAGGAAGGCAACGAGGTCGAGAACGAATTCGAACCCCGCACCATCCAGACCCCCTATGGCGACCGTGGCGGCGTGGTGATCGAGCCTTGGTTGACCGACCAGTGGTATGTGAATGCCGCCGAGCTGGCCAAGGCACCGATCGAGGCGGTCAAGACCGGCGCGATCGAAATCGTGCCCAAGTCATGGGAAAAGACCTATTTCAACTGGATGGACAACATCCAGCCCTGGTGCGTGTCCCGCCAGCTGTGGTGGGGACATCGGATTCCGGCTTGGTATGCCGCCGATGGTCAGGTCTTTGTCGCCGAAACCGAGGAAGCCGCCCAGGCTCTGGCCGGTGCAGGCGTGGAATTGTCGCGCGATCCCGACGTGCTCGACACGTGGTTCTCCTCCGCCCTGTGGCCCTTCGCCACGCTGGGTTGGCCACAGGAAGGCGCGGAGCTGGTCAAGCGCCATTATCCCAATGATCTGCTGATCTCCGGCTTTGACATCCTGTTCTTCTGGTGCGCCCGCATGGCGATGCAGGGCATGCATTTCATGAACGATGTTCCGTGGAGGAAGCTCTATCTCCATGGCCTTGTTCGCGCCTCCGATGGCGCGAAAATGTCCAAGTCCAAGGGCAATGTGGTCGACCCGCTGGGCCTGATCGACAAATATGGCGCGGATGCCTTGCGCTTCTTCATGGCGGCGATGGAAAGCCAAGGCCGCGATGTGAAGATGGATGAAAAACGCGTCGAAGGTTACCGCAACTTCGCCACCAAACTGTGGAACGCGGCCCGCTTCTGTCAGGCCAATGGCATTGTCGGCAGCACCAGCGTCGAGGCGCCCGCCGCCAGCAGCGCGGTGAACAAATGGATCATCGGCCAAGTGGTGGAAACCGTCGCCGCGCTGGACAAGGCCATGGCTGACCTGCGCTTTGATGCCGCTGCCCATGCCATCTATCGCTTCGTCTATGACGATTTCTGCGACTGGTATATCGAACTGATCAAGGGTTCGTTTGACGAGGAAACCAAGGCGGTGGCCGGTTGGGTGATCGACCAGATCCTCGTCATGCTCCACCCCTTCATGCCCTTTGTCACCGAAGAATTGTGGAGCAAGCTGGGCAGCCGTGAGGCTGAATTGATCGTCGCCGCATGGCCCGCCCCGCAGGCACAGGTTGACGCCGAAGCCAAGCGCGAGGTCGAATGGCTGATCGCGTTGATCGGCAATCTGCGTGCGGCCAAGAACGAGCTGGGCCTTGCCCCCGGTGCGCGCCTCACCGCCTATCTGCCCGAACCCGGCGAGGCGACCGCAGGCATTATCGCGCGCAATCCCACCGCGATTGACCGTCTGGCCCGTCTGGACGCCATCCACTTTACCGCCGCTCCGGCAGGCGCGGCGATGCAGGTGGGCGCGGGCGATGCCAATCTGATCGTGCCTTTGGAAGGCTTGATCGACGTGGCCGCCGAAAAGGCCCGCCTTGCCAAGGCTCTGGCCAATTCCACCAAGGAGCGCGACAATCTGGACAAGCGTCTGTCCAATGCCGCTTTCGTGGAAAAGGCCAAGCCCGAAGCCATCGAAAAGGCCCGCGCCGACCATGCCGCCCATGCGGCAGAGGCCGAACGTTTGGCCGCCGCTCTGGCGCGTCTGGGGTAATTGCTACCGCGATGACTCTGGCCCTTGCCACCATACGTCCGGGCGAACCGGAAATCTTTGCCGCCTTGCAGGGCGAAGGGGCGTCTTTGGGGCGCCCCTGCGTCTTCGTGCGCCTGTCGCGTTGCAACCTGTCCTGCCATTGGTGCGACACGGCCTATACGTGGCATTTTGATGGCGACAATCGCCCGCACAAGGATGGCAAAACCTTCTCCCGCCTCGACAATCAGGTGACGATGGACGAGGGTGAGGTGGCGCAGATGGTGCTGGATCTGGGCGGGCATTTGCCGGTGCCGCGTCTGGTGCTGACCGGTGGTGAGCCTCTGTTGCAGGCCCCTGCCCTTGCCCGCCTGCTGGCCTTTTTGCCCGGATGGCAGGTGGAGGTGGAAACCAATGGCACCGCCGCGCCCACCCCCGCGCTGGACGCCATGCTGCACCAGTTCAACGTCAGCCCGAAACTGAGCCATAGCGGCAATCCGGCAGAGCTGGCCATCGTGCCCGAACGCATGGCCGCCTATGCCGCCGACAAGCGCGCCTTTTTCAAATTCGTGGTGGCCAAACCTGCCGATGTGGGCGAAGTCAGCACTCTGGCCGCAACCTATAACATCCCCCCCTCGCGCATCTTCCTGATGCCGGAGGGGCGGGATCCGGCCACTTTGCTCTCGCGCATGGCGTGGCTCAGCGAAATCTGTCTGGCCTACGGTTATGCCCTGACAGACCGCTTGCATATTCACCTATCCGGCGACACCAGAGGCACATGAGCGACATAGCCCCCGAACAGAACCCTGCCGCCCCGCGCCCGTCCAGCCATGGCGCGCCAATGCGGGGCGATCTGACCCAGGGGCCGATCCTGAAAACCTTGCTGCTGTTTTCGATCCCCACGCTGATTTCCAACCTGTTGCAAACGCTCAACGGCACGATCAACTCGATCTGGGTGGGCAAACTGATCGGCGAAAGCGCGCTGGCGGCGACCGCCAATGTCAATATCATCATGTTCCTGATGATGGCCGCTGTTTTCGGTTTCGGCATGGCCACCACCGTGCGCGTGGGACAGGCTTTCGGGCGGCGGGATATTGATGCTGCCCGTGTCACTTTCGGGTCGGGCGTAGGCTTTTGCACCGCGCTATCGGCGATCATCGGGGTGGCGGGCTGGTTTCTGGCTGACAAGCTGTTGCACTTGATGGCCACGCCCGAGGCTAGCCGGATCGAGGCCTTGGACTATCTGCGCGTGGTGTTCATCACCATGCCTTTCGGCTCGCTCTCGATCATGCTGTCGATGGGGCTGCGCGGCGTGGGCGATGCCAAATTGCCGCTTTATGCCATGATCCTGACGGTCGCGATCGACATTGCCGCCAACCCCTTCCTGATCCGTGGCATTGGCCCGTTCCCGCCTTTGGGCATTACCGGATCGGCGCTGTCGACCGCGCTGGCCAATTTTGCCGGTGGGGCGCTGATGCTGGGCTGGATCTATCGGCGTGATCTGCCGCTGCGGCTGCGCGGGGCGGAACTGTCCTATCTGCGCCCGCGCGGAGAGGAATTGCGTTTCATCATTGCCAAGGGCCTGCCCATGGGCGCGCAAATGCTGATCGTATCCTCCGCAGGTCTGGTGATGGTCGGTCTGGTCAACCGCGAAGGCGTGGCCACATCGGCGGCCTATGGCGCCAGCATGCAATTGTGGAACTATCTGCAAATGCCCGCCTTTGCCATTGCCAGCGCGGTTTCGGCCATGGTGGCGCAAAATGTCGGCGCGGGCCTGCACAAGCGCGTCAGCCAGATCACATGGCGCGGCATGGTGCTGAATGAGGGCGTGACGCTGGTGCTGGCGCTGGTGATCCTGTTTGCCTCGCGCCCCTTGCTGCACATGTTCCTGTTGCCCGGCAGCCCTTCGGTGCCGATTGCCGAGCATATGCAACCGGTGGTGATCTGGTCCTATGTGCTGTTTGGCATCATGATGATCCTGACTGGAACAATGCGGGCCTATGGCGCGGTAATCACCCCGCTGGTGATCATGTTCCTGTCCATGTATCCGGCACGTATCGGTTTTTACTTTGCCGCCTATGGCTTGATCGGTTCCGAAGCCCTGTGGTGGGCCTATCCGTTCAGCGCGGTTCTGGCCGTGGGCATGACCGTGGCAGTCTATTTGCACGGCGGTTGGCGCAAAAATGCCGTGCGACGCGGGCCTCCGGCCTGAGCGCCTAGATCAGCGCAAACACACGGCCCGCTAGCCAGCCCATGGCAATGGATACACCCACGGCCAGCAGGCCATAAAACACCGGCTGATGCTGGGAAAAATCGGCCACCGCTTTTTCAAAGCCCTGCTTTTCCACCTCTACCCGTGCCGTGGCCGAAGCCAGAACCCGCCCGCGCTGCACGGCAAAGGTTTCGGCGGTATAGGTCCCCACCGGCACATGGCTGGGCAAGGCGATGCGGGCTTCGTAAAGCACCTGCTCCTTGACCCGCACCGCGCTTTCATCCTGCAGATACAGGCCCGAACGGCGCATCAGGTCCACCAGCCCTGCGGCGAAATGCTCCTGCGCTGCCGGATCGATGCTGCCGCTGGGCGATAATTGCAGGGCGGTGAGGCCCAATTGGTAAATGGCAGCGGTGCGCTCATCCACAATCTGCGCCAGCGGGCGGTTGCTGACCACGGCATAGAAACCGGGGACCGAGCGCAAGGTGGTGCTATCGGCATTGACCCAGACGCCCGCCACCCGCTTTTTCTCGCGCAGGGACAAGGGCCGCGCTGGCCCTTCCAGCACGATGACAATGTCATAATCCTTGGCCGCCCGCGCGCCTTCGGGCGAAAGGATCGCACCATAAAGCAGCAATTGCGTGCCGGTAAAACCCTGCCGCACCTCGATACGCGGTTGGGACACGGCGGGTACAAGGATAGGGTTCTGCGCCCGATCCCGCGCCATGGCGGGACCGGCCAGCGTGAAAGCCAGCGCGAACAAAGCGAGCCTCACAGCGCAGCCACCGTAAAGATTTCATCGGGCCGCCATGTCAGGCCAATCGCCATCCGCACCGCGACCAGCAACACGATCGCCGCCAACACCAGACGCAGCCGCAAAGGGCTGGCATTGCTGGCAAATCTTGCGCCCAATTGCGCGCCCGACACCGATCCGATCAGCAACAGCACCGCCAGCACCAGATCGACCGCATGGGTGGTGAGCGCATGCATCATGGTGGTGGCCATGGTGACGAACAGGATCTGGAACAGGCTGGTCCCGACCACCACCTGCGCCCCCATGCCCAGAATATAGAGCATGGCCGGCACCAGCACAAAGCCGCCGCCAATGCCCATCAACATGGTCAATATGCCGGTAAACATGCCCAGCAACAGCGGGGCCAAAGGAGAAATATACAGGCCCGAGCGATAGAACCGCCACCGACCCGGCAGGCTGGCCACCAAGGGATGATGCCGCCGCGCCCGCACGGGCCGCGCCCCATCGGCACCGGCACGCAGGCTGGTGATGCTTTCCTTGGCCATCAACCCGCCAATGCTGCCCAACATGGCGACATAGAGCAGGTTGATCACCGTATCGATCTGCCCCAGCCTTTGCAGCGCATCGAACAGAAGCGCGCCCAGCCCCGTGCCCAGCACGCCGCCCACCACCAAGACGCCGCCCATGTGATAATCCACGCCGCCGCGCCGCCCATGCGCCAAAACGCCCGACACGCTGGCACCGGTCACCTGACTGGCCGCAGAGGCCGCCGCCACCGTGGGCGGGATGCCATAGAAAATCAGCAGCGGCGTAGTTAGGAACCCGCCCCCCACGCCGAAAATGCCGGACAGCATGCCCGTCAACAGCCCCAGCCCGATAATCACGAGGCCGTTTACCGACAGGCTGGCAATGGGCAGATAAATATCCATGTCAAAGCCTTGGTTAGCGGCTTCACGCCCGTGAGAAAACCCCTCAGGCCCGCTCTAACCCGCTTTGGTTTAAAATCCTGCTGACAAGGTGAGCGCTGGCCCCGAATCAGGCATAGCCTGCCCCGCCACGCGGAAACGCCAGTCCAGCGACAAACGCCCCCCTGCCCCATAGCTCCACACCGACAGGCGCGCGGTGGGGCCAATGTCCAAACGCCCCGCCCCTTGCTGCGCCCCGCCCCAGGCGCCAGCGCCAATCCACAATTGCACCCCGCCATCCTGTTGCACCAGACGTTCGACCCGCATCTGGCCATCAACAAAAGGGGTCGCCGCCCGCCCGCCAACATAGCCTGCCTGCGCATAGGATTCGGCCTCGAACCCGCCGCCCAGCGCCAGCGGCTGCCATTGGCTGACCAGACTGACCGCAGGGCGCGGATGGGTCTCGCCACTGGCAAACTGGCTGGCACGCAATTCCACCAAGGCCAGCACGGGCAGCTTGGGCAAAGGCCGCAGGCTAACCCCCAGCGCGCCTTCGGTCTCGCCCGCGCCGTTCATCGCACGATAGGCGCGGACATAGACCGCGCTACGATGGCGGTCGTGCTCATCCAGCCGGTAACGCAACACGCCTCCGATCTGGTTGGCGCCATAGGAAGGCGCCATGGCAGCGCCACTCTGCACCGCATGATCACCTCCGCGCCGTGCCGCCAGCCATGCATCGCCCGACCAGCGGGACACAGGCGCAACAGGTGCAGCGGGCAAGGGCGCGGGATCGGGCGCTACATGATCAGGTCGCGCTGCTTCCCGCGCGGGCGCAAGACTCCAGATCGGCTGATCCGTCACGGCGCGCGCGCTATGGCTGGGCGCAACCTCGGTCATGGCCTGCGCTTTGGGCCGTGGCTTCGGCCTCTGGGGCCTTGGCCTCGGCGCTGGCTCCGGGAAGGGGCGCGGCAGCCCCGCCCAGCGCAGCCCGGCCAAAGGTTCCGGTCGCGCCAAAGCCAGATCCACACGGGCCAATGCTGCGGCATGGTCCCGCCAATCGGCGGCCAGCACCACTCTGCCGCCCACCCAAAGCGTTAGAACCATGCCTAGCATCACCATCGGCCGGCCTTTGCGGTGGTGGATCAATCCCTGCATCTCCTGCGTCATGGTGCTGCTCCCACAATCTTGCGCGCGGGGTGGATGTCATGCTCGGTCTTGTCCCAGACCAGCGCCTGACCGGCCAAAGTCCGGCAATAGGAAAACACGGCCCGACGCGCAGCCATGATCATCACCACATTGGCCAGAGGCATGCGCAACACTGCCCTGACGCCCTCGCCCCAGCCATATTCGCGGGTGGTGAAGGTGAAACGCATCCCCGCGCGCCAGACCATACCCATACCGCACAGCATCAGCCCCCATCGCAAGGCCGAAGGATAGGCCACTTGCGGCATGGCCGCGCCCAATTGCCAGCGCAGCCCTTGCAAAGCCGCGTCCAGCATCAACAAGGCATAGCCGGTAAACAGCACCAAGGCGGTCAAAGGCCCGCGCCTGTCGCGCAGCGTCATCCATTTTTCCACCCAGCGCCGCCCCCAACCCAAGCGGTCCCAGCCCTGCAAGCTGATCCCGTGAATCCAGCGCGTTTTTTGCCGCACCGCGCCGCTCAACGTATCGGGAAAATAGGATCTTGTGCCGATCAACTGCCCACGCTCGTCACGGCAACGCAGGAAACGGCTGCGTCCGCCAAGGCGGGTGATCAACAGGCCCAGTTCATAATCCTCGGTCAAACATTCCGCCGCGAAGGGGCCGGTCCCGCCATCGGCCTGTCGCAATTGGGCGATCTGGTGCAACATCGCCCGCGCAAAGCCACAGCTGACCCCCGCCGCAGGCAGGCCTGCGCCCAGAATGTCGCGTACGGGCAGCATACGGGCATGAGCCTCGGTAAATTCATCGGCATAATGACCTGACACCCAATGGGGGCCGGCGGGCAATTCGGGCCGCACCGGCAATTGGACAAAATCCACCTCATCCAGCGCCCGATCGACCAGCGCCAGTTCCAGCGGATGCACCATATCCTCGCTGTCATGCAGGATAATGCCGCGATAGGCGCGGCCCATGCGCCTTTCGTCGGCGCAAAGCGCGGCATAGAGGCGGTTGAGGCAATCGGCCTTGGTGGTAGGGCCATGGCGGTCATGGACGATAATGCGCAAACGGCTGTCCTGCGCCGCCCCTGCCATCGCTGCGGCGATGGTCGCGGGATCATTGCAATAACAGCCGACATAGAGCGTCACATCCTGCCCGCGCCAATGGTCCAGCATGGTGGCAATGGTGGTGCCGATCACATCAGCCTCGCGCCATGCCGCCACCATCACCGCCAATCGCCCCTGCAAAGGCTCGCACGCAAGTCGAGAATCCACGCGCGGCGTTTTCTGTTGCGAGCGACCGCGCAGCACGAGCCAGATGCCATCGACCAACAGTTCATCCACCAGCCCGACCACGAACCAAAAAAGCGCAAAAATCAGCATTTCGCGCTCGATCAGCAGCAGAAATTCAACTAGCCTAATCCCTGTCTCCGTGGTTCCAAGCGCCAACATGCTCCGGCCCCGCTTCTGATTTTTATGTATTAATACTTATATACCTCCTGCAATTTTCCGCAACAGAACTCCCCCAAAGGGCAGTTTCTGCGAAACAATGTGTTAGATAAATGAAATATTGGCATTTTTTGCAAAAAATGAAACGGCATCTGCAACAGGAGGCTGGCGCGGGCCTGTTGCTGGCGGGGGTTGCATGCCTGTCAATCCTGCTGGCCAATTCGCCATGGTCGGGCCTGTGGCTGACGATTTTGGACGAACCATTTCTTTCTGACCCAAATCACCATCTTGGCACGACTCGGGGCATCATCGGCAATGCGCTGATGGTGGTGTTCTTCTTTGTCGTCGGGCTGGAGGTGAAGCGCGAGATGCTGATCGGCAATCTGTCCGACCCGCGCCAGAGGCGGCTGCCGGTGCTGGCCGCTTTGGCGGGCATGGCGGCGCCAGCGCTGGTCTATACGGCGATCTGCTGGAGCCAGCCCGCCTTGCATCGCGGATGGGCCATTCCGGCGGCGACCGATATTGCCTTTGCGCTGGGCGTGATGGCCCTGCTCGGCCCCCGTGTCCCGAGCGGCTTGCGGCTGTTTCTGCTGACGGTGGCGGTGGTGGACGATATTGGCGCGGTGGTGGTGATCGCGCTGGCCTATACCGCGCATATCGATGCCATATGGCTGGCGGCGGCGGCTTTTGTGCTGGGGGTAATGCTAGGGCTCAACCGGTGGAACTGCCTGCGGACATGGCCCTATATGCTGCTGGCCGTGGCCTTGTGGTGGTGTGTGCTGCATTCGGGCCTGCATGCCACGGTCGCCGGTGTGGTGGCGGCGTTGACGGTCCCGCTCGCGCTGGACGAGCATAAGGACAGCCCATTGCTCCGTCTGGAACACAGCTTGGCGCCATGGAGCGGTCTGGTGATCGTGCCGCTGTTCGGCCTCAGCCATGCCGGTGTGCAGTTGAGCGGCGACGCCCTGAGCAGCGGCACCACCCTGCCCTTGGCGATTGCGCTGGGGCTGGTGCTGGGCAAACCTTTGGGCGTGTTCGGGGCGATTGTGCTGGCGGAAAAGACCGGCTTTGCGCGTAGGCCGCAAGGGGTCAGCTGGCTTCAGGCGCTGGGCGCGGGGCAATTGGCGGGCATCGGCTTTACCATGAGCATGTTCATCGGCACATTGGCTTTTCCGCCCGATCCCCTGCGCGAGAATGCCATACGTCTGGGTATTCTGGGCGGGTCTTTGTTGGCAGGCGCGCTGGGCGCGGCGCTGTTGTGGAAAGGGGCGGCGAGGGAAGGCACCGCCCCTTGAGCCTTTACCAGCTGCCGGTGTTGGGCATGGATACCCATGGCTCCTGCGGCGGCAAATGGCCGTTTTGCAGCAGTTCCACACTGATCCCGTCGGGCGTTTTGACAAAGGCCATATGGCCATCGCGCGGGGGACGGTTGATGGTGATGCCTGCGTCCACAAGCGTCTGGCAGGTGGCGTAAATATCCTCGACCTCCAGCGCGATATGGCCGAAATTGCGTCCGCCGGAATAGGTTTCGAAACTGCCATCCTCGGCGGGCCAGTTATAGGTCAGTTCCACCTCGACGCTTTCGCCGGGGCAGGCCAGATAGATCAGCGTGAAGCGCCCCTGTTCGGAGGAAAAGCGGCGCGTCTCGTGCAGGCCAAGCAGGTTAAAGAAGGCAATCGTCGCATCCGGATCGGTAACGCGGATCATTGTATGCAGAAATTTGGTCACTTGCTGGCTCCTTGGCCGGTGAACGGGCAATCGGGTGGATCGCCGTGCAAATAGGTATCCACAACAGATGTGAACAGGGGCGCTTGGCCCAAAGGCCGTAATTTTGATCAGGCCGGCCCGCAGTTTCATCGCCAAAGGACACCGCATTGGTGGTTTTGTGCGAAGCCAGGCCCGCCGCCGAAAGGAGGGGAAAACACCTCTTCGTAACCAATGTTGCCATAATAGTTCCACACCCATTCCCGAATGTGCCAATCTCGCCACAATTTTGGAAGGATTTGAATTGTTTCCGGCTATGGCCGGACTGCGCCTTGACCGGACAACAAGCCTATCTTATGGCGTGTTTTCGGATATTTACGGATGTAACGCTCGCATGTTCTGGCCTTTTCGCAAGCTGTTGGGTAGCCGGACGGTCTCGACCGTTGCACCGGCCATTCCCTCTGGCGAGCGAGCCTATGCGATTGGCGACATCCATGGTTGCGACCAACTTTTCGCCGCTCTGCAACAATCCATAGAGGCACATGAGGCGCGCCTGCCCCCTGCCCGCACCAGCATCATCCTGCTGGGCGATCTGATCGACCGCGGGCCGGACAGTGCAGCGGTTCTGGCCCGCGCGAAAGATTGGCAGGAACGCCACCGCGCCAAGGGGCTGCCCTTTCACATCCTGATGGGCAATCATGAGGATATGTTGTTGCAATCCATGGCCAAAGTAGAGGCCTTGCGCCCCTTTGTCGAACATGGCGGCAAGGAAACCATCCTCAGCCTTGGCGTATCGCCACAGGCCTATGAAGCAGCAAGCTGGAGCCAATTGCAGGTCCTGCTGCACAAGGCCCTTGGCGAGGAACGCGCCGCCTTTATCCGCAGTTTCCAGCCGATGGTACAGCTGGGCGATTATGCTTTCACCCATGCCGGCATCCGCCCCGGCGTGGCGCTGGAGGAACAAAGCGCGCAGGATATGCGCTGGATCCGCGAACCGTTCCTGTCCAGCAATGACAACCATGGCGCCTTCATCATCCACGGCCACACGATTGTCGAAGCGCCAGACTTGCGCTCCAACCGTATTGGCATAGACACCGGAGCCTATGCCTCGGGCCGTTTGACCGCGTTGATGCTGGAAGGCACACAGCGCTGGTTCCTCTCCGCCGTCCAATCGGGCGCAACTATCACTACCAGCCTCCAGCAGGCGGCTTGAATGCGGTTCACCAAAGGAGTGTCAGAATGAAGATTGCAATGGTTGGCTCTGGCTATGTCGGGCTGGTGTCGGGTGCTTGCTTCGCCGATTTCGGGCACGAAGTGGTGTGCATTGACAAAGATCCCACCAAGATCGAGCGGCTGAACAACAATATCATGCCGATCTATGAACCCGGCCTGGCCGAACTGGTGGGCAACAATGTGAAGGCGGGCCGCCTGTCCTTCACCACCAGCCTTGCCGAAGGCATTGAGGGCGCATCGGCCATCTTCATCGCCGTGGGCACGCCTAGCCGCCGTGGCGATGGCCATGCCGACCTGTCCTTTGTCCATGCCGTGGCCAAGGAAGTGGGCGAAAACCTGAAGACCCCCGCTGTGATCGTCACCAAGTCGACCGTGCCCGTGGGCACCGGTGACGAAGTGGAACGCATCATTGCCGCCACCGGCACGCAGGTGCAGTTCGCGGTCGCCTCCAACCCCGAATTCCTGCGCGAAGGCGCCGCCATTGGCGATTTCAAGCATCCCGACCGCATCGTGGTGGGCACCGAGGACGAATTTGCCAAGACGGTGATGAACGAGGTCTATCGCCCGCTGTTCCTCAACAAGTCGCCGATCCTGTTCACCTCGCGCCGCTCGTCGGAAATGATCAAATATGCGGCCAACGCTTTCCTGGCGGTGAAGATCACCTTCATCAACGAAATCGCCGACCTGTGCGAAAAGGTCGGCGGCAATGTGCAGGACGTGGCGCGCGGCATCGGCATGGATGGCCGTATCGGCTCCAAGTTCCTGAACGCAGGTCCGGGCTATGGCGGCTCGTGCTTCCCCAAGGACACGCTGGCCCTGCTGAAGACCGCAGAAGACTATGACAGCCCGACCCGCATCGTCGAAGCTGTGGTGAAGGTGAACGACAGCCGCAAGCGCGCCATGGGCCGCAAGGTGGTGGACGCGCTGGGCGGCATGACCGAGGCGCGCGGCAAGAAGGTGGCCCTGCTGGGCCTGACCTTCAAGCCCAACACCGACGACATGCGCGACGCGCCCTCGATCGCCATTGCCCAGACCTTGCAGGATGCTGGCGTTACCGTGGCCGCCTATGACCCCGAAGGCATTGAAATGGCCAAGCCTTTGCTGCCTTTCGTGGAAATGAAGAGCGGCGTGTATGAAACGATCGAAGGCGCCGACGCTGTGGTGATCGTGACCGAATGGGACGCCTTCCGCGCGCTGGACTTTGACAAGGTGAAGGCTCTGGCCAAGGCTCCCGTGCTGGTCGACCTGCGCAATGTCTATGATCCGGAAGAAATCCGCGCCAAGGGCTTTGCCTATAGCTCGGTGGGCCGCGTTTAAGCCGGTTTCAGGGGTGGGCCAAGGCCTGCCCCTACCGTAGACACAAAAAGGGCCGCCAGCGCGTCTGGCGGCCCTTTTTGTGTGGGCGGGACCCTATTGCAGGGTTCCGGCCCCGTCATCGCCATCACGGCGGCCATAGAATTGCATCAACTGCACCAGCAATTCACAACGCGCGCCAATATCATCGGCCTCCAGCAAGGCCTGTTTGCTGGCCGCGTCGAACGGTGCGATTTGCGCCACACCATTGATCAACGTCTGGTCATCCAGCCGCGTCACCTGCTGCCAATCCACCGCATAGCCCTGCGCCTCGGCAAAGGCGCGCGCCTCGCGCTCGAACATGGCGCGCTCCACCGCGCTCAGATGCACCTCCACCTCGGGCAAGGCTTCAGCCTCGACCTGCCGGAAAGGCGTCTGCACCGTCATCTCGCGCAGGACGCGGAAACGGGTCTGCCCCGTCAGCACCAGATTGAACCGCCCGTCGGGCAGCGCCTCCACCTCCGAAATATGGCCAAGGCAGCCCACCGCATAGAGCGGCGCCCCCTCCTCCGCCCGCTGCGGCTGGATCATGCCGATATTGCGATCGCGCGCCAACGCATCGGACACCATGGCCCGATAGCGCGGCTCGAAAATATGCAAAGGCAGGCTCAGCCCCGGATAGAGCATCGCGCCAGGCAGCGGGAAGATGGAGACGCGCATCAGCGCTTAACCGAAGAGAATCGTCGACAGCTTGCGGCGCTGGGCCGAAACCCATGCATCCTCCAGACCGATCGCTTCAAAAATCTGCAACAGCTTGGCCCGCGCCGCACCTTCGTTCCAAGCGCGATCCTGCGCGATCAGGCGCAGCAGAGTGGCTGCGGCGGCATCACGGTCGCCCGCGGCAAAGGCAGCACTGGCATAGGCAAAGCCAGCCTCCTGATCCTGCGGAGCGGCTTCGGCAGCGGCTTTCAGCCCGTCCAACTCGCTCGCCTCGGGCGCGTCTTTGGCCAAAGCCAAAGCGGCCTTGGCCTTGTCCAGCACGGGGTCCTTGGCCAATTCCTCGGGTAAGGCATCCATCAGTCTCTGCGCGGTTTCCACATCGCCCAGCAGCAGCAGAGCGCGGATCACCCCCGCATGGGGCGCGGCATTGTCAGGCACCATTTCGGCGATCTGGGCAAAAATGCTATAGGCACGCTCGCCATCGCCTGCTTCCAGCGCTTCCTCGCCCATGGCCAGCAACGGGGCCAGATCGGGCGCCTCGGCGCCATCGGCCTTGACCGGAATCTGCTTCAGGATCTGGTCCAGCATCGCCTTCAATTGCGATTCGCTGCGCGCATTGGTCAGATCGGCAATCGGCTGCCCCTGAAACATGGCATAGACGGTGGGAATCGTGCGGACCTGAAACTGGGCGGCAATGAATTTGTCTTCATCCACATTGATCTTGGCCAGCAGCACGCCCTTGTCGGCATATTCGGCCGACACCTTTTCCAGCACCGGCGTCAAAGCCTTGCACGGCCCGCACCATTCGGCCCAGAAATCGAGAATGACCAGCTTGTCCATCGAAGGCTCCACCACAGCCTTGCGAAAGCGATCCACCGCTTTCTGTTCATCGATGCTCAGGCCAAGTGTCGCCACGGGGATTCTCCATTTTGTGTCTTGCGGCACTTACGCGTGCCTCATTAGCCCTATGTGGCCCTTTACGCGCATTTGTGAAGGGAAAACCTTGCAAATACCCATGGCCCCCGCCGCCCTGCCCGCATCAAATGCCCGTCCGACAAAGGGAATAGGCATAAATTTACCGACCCGCCGCATTTTCCTCTTGGCAAGCGGGCAAAGCTCCGTTAGAGGCCCGCTCCACCCCAGAGGGTCGGCGCATTGCCTTCTCTCTCGAAACGCCAGAGCGGGCGTAGCTCAGGGGTAGAGCACAACCTTGCCAAGGTTGGGGTCGAGGGTTCGAATCCCTTCGCCCGCTCCAAGTTTCACCCGATGATGCAACCCATCATCAAAGCCCGAGCGGGCGTAGCTCAGGGGTAGAGCACAACCTTGCCAAGGTTGGGGTCGAGGGTTCGAATCCCTTCGCCCGCTCCAGTTTACCCGATGATGCATGCGTCATCAAAAGCCCGAGCGGGCGTAGCTCAGGGGTAGAGCACAACCTTGCCAAGGTTGGGGTCGAGGGTTCGAATCCCTTCGCCCGCTCCAGTTTTTCGACATAATGATCATCAGGGCGTGGCGCTTTGCCCCCTGACCCATCCGCCGGTCGGCTTACCCGCAAATATCCCTAATCGGCATCCCGAAGCATTATTAGGAAAAACGCGCAATACAGGCGGAAAATCCGCATAGGAGAGGTCGCGTGTTTTTCCGTCGTTCCGTTCCCGCCCGAGATCTCGATTCGCTGGTGGCCGAGGCGATTTTTCACAAGTCGCCCGACGCCATGCTGTTGATCCGCAACGGCCTTTTCGTTGCAGCCAACCCTGCCTCCGCCAAATTGTACCGCGCGCCGCTTAGCCGCATTCTGGGCGCCTCTCCGGTGGATTTTTCCGCCGCTGTGCAGCCCAATGGCCGCCCTACGCCCGAAATGGTCGGCCTGCGCCTGCAGGAGGCCATGCAAAAGGGCTTCTCGCGCTTTGAATGGCTGAATCGGGCGCCCGATGGCGAGGAATTCCGAATCATCGTCACGCTGATCCCCTGCCAGATCGAGAGCGGGGACGAGGTGCTGGTCCTGCTACAGGATCTGGGCGATACGACACAGGCGATGGATGCGCTGCGTTCAGGGCTGGAGGACCTGTCCAAGGGCGATCTGGAATGCCGCATCACCCAACCCTTTGCCGGTGAATATGACAAGGTGCGCGAGGCCTTTAACGCCTCGGTCGATGCCATGGCGCAATCGGTGATGGCGGTGCGCGACACGGCGCAGGCCGTCAGCCTAGGCGCGGGCGAGATCAGGCAGGCCTCGGGCGACCTGTCCGCCCGCACCGAACAGCAGGCCGCAAGCGTCGAGGAAGCCTCCGCCGCCCTACGCGCGATCACCGATACGATGAGCAGCGCAGCCGAGGAAAGCCGCCGCACCACCGCTTTGGTCGAGGAAGCCCGCGATCAGGCGATGGAATCGGGCAAAGTGGTCAGCAGCACGATACAGGCCATGGACGCCATCGAACATTCCAGCCGCGAAATCGGCGACATCATCAGCGTGATCGATGGCATCGCCTTCCAGACCAACCTCTTGGCCCTGAACGCCGGTGTGGAAGCCGCCCGCGCGGGCGATGCGGGCAAAGGCTTTGCCGTGGTGGCCAGCGAGGTCCGCGCCCTCGCGCAGCGCAGCGCCGATGCGGCCAAGGATATCAAGGCCCGCATTCAGGCATCGACCGAACAGGTCGCCAATGGCGTGGAACTGGTCAGCCGCGCAGGCCAGACGCTGGAGCGCATCGCCACGGTGGTCAGCCAGATCAGCGAGGCCATGCACAGTCTGGACGAAAAATCACGCAGTCAGGCCAGCAACCTGCGCGAGGTGAACAACACGATGGGCGAGATGGACAGCATCACCCAACGCAACGCCGCCATGGCCGAGGAAGCCACCGCCGCCGCACGCAGTCTGGCCGATCAGGCGGACCAACTCAACCACCTGCTCTCACGCTTCCGCATGGCCGGTGGTGGCGGGGGCAACAACAGCTATCCCCCGCTACGCGCCGCGGGCGGCAGGGGCTGGTAAAGCCCCGCCCCACAATTTCAGCGTTTCAAACGCTCGGCGTGCCATGCGACATGGTCGGCCATAAAGCTGGAGATGAAATAATAGGAATGGTCATAGCCTTCCTGCATGCGGATGGTGGCGGGAATGCCAGACGCCTTGCAGGCTTCCTCCAGCAGATGGGTTTTGAGCTGCCCTTCCAGAAAATTATCGCCCAGCCCCTGATCGACCAGCAATTCGGGCAGACGCGCCCCATCCTCGATCAGGGCGCAGGCGTCATAGGCGCGCCATGCCACGCGATCCTGCCCCAGATAGCCACCCAGCGCCTTTTCACCCCAAGGGCAGTTGAGCGGTGAGACGATCGGCGCAAAGGCGCTGACCGAGCGGAAGCGATCGGGGTTGCGCAAGGCGATGGTCAGTGCCCCATGCCCGCCCATCGAATGGCCGGTGATGCCCTGCCGCGTCCTGTCGACCGGAAAATGCTCTGCCAGAAGATCGGGCAATTCCTGTTCGATATAGGTCCGCATCCGGAAATGGGCCGCCCAAGGCTCCTGCGTGGCATCCACATAAAAGCCTGCGCCCTTGCCGAAATCATAAGCCTCGTCATCGGCCACTTCATCGCCGCGCGGGCTGGTATCGGGCGCAACAAAGATCACCCCCGCCTCGGCGCAGGCGCGGCGGAATTCGCCCTTTTCGGTCACATTGGCATGGGTGCAGGTCAGGCCCGACAGATACAACAAGACCGGCAGCTTCTGCCCCTCTGCATGCGGGGGCACATAAACGGAAAAGACCATGCGGGTGCCCGTGGCTTGCGAATCATGGGCATAGACGCCCTGAACCCCGCCGAAACTGCGGTTGGTGCTAATGGTTTCCAACGTCATTCTTTGCCGGTCCCTTTATGGCGCCGCGATGCGGGCGCGAACGTCAAGCTTTTCATAACTGGCCGCTTGTGCGTGTAAAGCGGTGGAAAATCCACCCGCCTGCGGCCCAACCGGCCCGATGCGATAATCAACCTCGCCACAGCGATAAACCTTGCACGCTTCGTTCAAGCCTTTATTCAACGCCCCTATTCATCCACGGTTCACCCCTTTCCGGCCACTCGCCGGACACGGGAAACGACACAGCTTTTGACGAAGGACAGATACGGACATGGTTCGGTCCATTAACATGCCCAACCGCGCCGCTCGCGCGCGCAAGATTGCCCTTGTTGCTCTTTCGTCGACTGTGGCCATGGTGCCTGGCGTGGCCTGGGCCGATTGCACCGCCAGCAACAGCACGACTGTCACCTGCTCGGGCACGTCGGCGGCCTATACCAACAGCGCTTCGGGCGTGAATGTCACCGTCAATTCGGGCGCCAGCGTCACCTCGCCTCTGGTGATCGGCAGCAGCGGCACGCTGACCAATGCCGGCACCATCACCAACACGGGCGCTGTCTATGGCGTGCAATATGGTGACAATGCCACGATCACCAACAATGGCACGATCACCTCTTCGTCCAGCTCCTCGGGCGCAGGCACGATCAGCGTGGGCGCCAATTCGACCGTGACCAACAATGCGGTGATGACCGCCTATGCGGGCACGCCGCTGGTCACCTTTGGCACCAATGGCACGTTCATCAACAACACGGCGGCCACCGCTGCGCTGACCGGCATTGTGGCCTTTGGCACCAACACCGGCACCGACCGCGCCTATTTTTACAATTACAACACCGCCTATGGCCTGACTGGTTCGGTCACCGCCAGCGGCAACATCACCGCCTATAACAACGGCATTTTCACCGGCAATTTCGTCCAGACCGCCAAGGCTCTGGACAATGCGGTGGTGTTCACCAACGACACCTCGGGCACCTATACCGGCCTGATCGTGACCGGTGACCAGACCACGCTGACCAACAATGGTACGATGTACCTCTATTCGGGCAGCACCATCGGTTCGCTGGGCCTTTACGCCTCGCAGGTGACCAACAACAAAGACCTGTGGGTGGGCACGACCTCCTCGCCCGCCGTGCTGTCGATCTATGGCAATTACACGCAGAGCAGCACCGGCACGCTCAATGTGGCAATCATCCCCTCGGGCAGCGCCACCAATGCCGCTGGGACCACTTATAGCCAGATCTACACCACCGGCACCGCCACGCTGGCCGGCAAACTCAATCTGAACGTGTCGGCAGGCTTTTACCCCACCGGCACCACCTTTGACGTGGTGAAGGCCGATGGCGGCATTTCGGGCACATTCACTTCCGACAACATCACCGTCAACAGCGGCACCAACCTGCTGTTTGTGACGTTCTCCGGCCTTGGCGTGATCACCACTTCGGGCACGCAGCAGGTCTATCGCGTGGCCGCCACACATAATTCCTATGCCACCGTCATGCAGGCTGCTGGCGCCAATGCCAACCAGCTGGCCATTTCGCGCGGGCTGGACAAGCTGCTGGTGACCGCTTCGGCCAACACCGGTTCGGACGCCGCCGCCTTCCTCGGCACGGTGGACATCATCAACAACACTTCGGACGCCAAGCTGTTCCTCGACCAGCTCTCGCCCGAAGGCTATCTGGCCTATGCCACGGCGCTGCGTGATCAGGCCAACCTGTTTGCCCGCACCATCAACCACCGCATGGGCGACCAGAACAGCGACCACCCCGAAGATGGCTGGTGGCTGACCCCGCAGATGCAGGCCAGCTTCAGCTCCACCGCATCGCAGGTGGGCGGTTATCGCACCAAGGACAATCTGGTGGGCCTGACCGGCGGTTATGACTTCTCCGGCCCGAACCATGTGTGGGGTCTGGCGGTCAACCTGTCTTGGGACAAGCTGCGCTATGCCGCGCAAAGCCTGAGCGGCACCAACCGCGATTATGCCATCGCGCTGTATGGCGGCAAGAATTTCGGCCCGCTGCATGTGACCGGCCAGCTGGCCTATAATGCAGGCAAGCTGACCACCAGCAAGATCATCACCATCGGCGGCTACACCCGCACGGCGGCCGGTTCGGCCAGCGAATATCTGGCCAAGGCAACCGCCAAGGCCGGTTTCCAGCTGAAGTTCAACGGCATGGTGCTGGAACCCTTCGTCGGGATCGACTTTAACAAGGGCCGTATCAGCGCCTTTACCGAAACCGGTGCGGGTTCGGCCAACCTGACCATCTCGGCCATCAGCGCCGACCGCACCGAGGCGCTGGCCGGTGTATCCTTCACGCGCAGCAAGGGCATGTTCCGCCCCTATGTCGACGTGACCTATCGTTCGCGCATGAGCGGTGCTGGCAACACGGTTACCGCCCTGATGAACGCTCAGGCCGACACGCAATTCACCGTGACCGGTCTGGCGCAGGGCAAGAACCAGATCGACGCCAATGCGGGTATGAACTTTGTGTTCGACGATGCTGGCGCGCTGTTCGTGGGTTATCAGGGCACCTATCGCACCGATTACAAGGCGCATGGCATCAATCTGGGCATCCGCCTCGAATTCTGATCCACGCCTTTTCGGGTAAAGACAAAGGGGGGTATCGCCAAGGCGGTGCCCCCCTTTTGTCATTTGCGCGTCACCGATCCATCACACGACCATCACAAAAGCGCCG
Organism: Novosphingobium umbonatum; assembly: GCF_004005905.1. GTDB lineage: Bacteria > Pseudomonadota > Alphaproteobacteria > Sphingomonadales > Sphingomonadaceae > Novosphingobium > Novosphingobium umbonatum. Next base: position 91,669 of record NZ_SACO01000005.1, on the reverse strand, counting down.
CATGCCTGTCACACCGGCCTGATATTCAGGAGGGAAGGAGACAGTATGACCGCTCACGCCCACCCCGCCGCCGCCCGCCGCCTTACGGTCCGTCTTGCGCAGGATGCGCGCGATCTGGACGCTGTGCAACGCCTGCGCTGGCGCGTGTTCTTCGAGGAAATGGGCGCGGATGCCGATCCGGCCAATGCCGCACTGCGTTGCGACCGCGACGCCTATGACGCGCTTTGCGATCATCTGCTGGTGATTGACGAGGCGCGCGAGGGGGATGAGGAAAACAAGGTGGTGGGCACCTATCGCCTGTTGCGCGAAAGCGTGGCGCGCGCCCATGACGGGTTCTATTCCTCCAGCGAATATGACGTCTCGCCCCTGATGCGCCCGCGTGAGGATGGCCGCGAATTGCTGGAACTGGGCCGCTCCTGCGTGCTGCCCGAATATCGCACCAGCGCGACCATCTCCATGCTGTGGCGCGGCATTGCCGATTATATCAAGGCCAACCACATCGGCCTGATGTTCGGCTGCGCCAGCTTCCCCGGCACCGATCCCGATGCCTTTGCCTCGGCGCTGTCTTGGCTTTATCACAACCATCTGGCCGATCCGGCGCAATGCCCCCGCGTGCTGCCCGGCAAGGGCGTTTCCATGGAGCGCCTGCCGCGCGGTGCCTATGACGAACGCCGCGCCATGTTCCAGCTGCCCCCGCTGGTCAAGGGCTATATGCGCGTGGGCGCCAAATTCGGCGATGGCGCCTTTATCGACCATGCCTTCAACACGGTAGACGTGTTCGTGGTCATGCCGGTGGACCTCATCGCCGACCGCTATGCCTCGCGCTTCAGCGTGGCGGCTTAAGCTTTCAACCTCTCCGCCACCGCCGCTTCGCAAGCGCGCGCCAACGCCTTGCGATCGGCGGCCAGCACCGGCTGTTCAAACCACACTTGCGCCACCAGCCTCGGCCCTTTGAGCAGCCCGCCCGCATGGGGCAGCAATTCATCATCGCCGATCCATGCAATCTGGCGCTGCTCTGCCTCGGTCAAAGGCGCGCCATCGGCCCGCAGATAGCGCAAGGTCACCGGCTGCACCTTGGCCGAGCCATCCGCCACACCGGGCACTAGCGCGAACAGGCTGGAGCGGAAGGGCAGCGTTTCCAGCCCCAACCCCGTTGTCCCTTCCGGAAACAACACCAACCCGCGTTCCGCCTCCAGATGGCTGGCCAAAGCCGCCGCCTGATCCTGCGCCTTGCCCCGCCGCTCGCGCTCGACAAACAGGCAGCCATAGGCCTCCGTCAGCTTACCGATCACCGGCCAGCCCCGAATATCACCCTTGGCCACAAAGCCCGCATTCAGCACCAGACCCAGCACCGGAATATCGGTCCAGCTGACATGGTTGGCGACATAAAGCGTGCCCGCCTCGGGCAAGGGCGTACCATGCACCTCCACCCTGATGCCAAAAGCGGGCAGCAGGCAACGCCACGCCATCACCGCAAGACACCGCCGCCATCGCAACCCACGCGGTATGCAAAGCCACACGCCCGCCACCGCCAGAAACAAAGCCACGCCCAAACCGGCGCGAAATTTCCGCCACATTCTCCGCAAACCCCAAACAAACGCATCAGCCAAGTCGATCAGCCTCAGCCTAGATATGTGACTGGGTGATGACTAGCGCGATTTGCGGGCACCAAGACGCGGCAAAGCCTGCGCGAAGGCAACCCGCGCGCCCAAGCCCGCCACGATCACATCCAGCGCCGCCTGCGCATCGGCCTGCGCCCCGCAGACGAAAATATCCACCGCTGCCAGGGCTTCCTCTGGCCATGTATGGATGGAAATATGGCTTTCGGCCAGCAGGGCCACGCCGGTCACCCCTTGTTCCGGCCCGAAGGGATGCAGATGGACCGACAGCACTGTCACACGCGCCGCCGCACCTGCCTGACGCAACAAAGCCTCGATCCGCGTCAGATCCCCCAGATGCTGACCATCGGCCAGATCGGCCACCAGATGCACGCCAGTGGCGGGCGCATATGGCGCGCTCATGCCAAAGCCTCGTGGACGTGGCCTAGCCAACCCATCGCCCGTTCCGCCGCCTGCACGCCGCTATCATGGGCTTCTTCAAACAGGGACAGGCCGCAAAGGTCTGAATGGGCGCGAAACACCGGCCCATTCTGCGCCACACCCGCCAAAGCCGCCCGCAGACCCACCGTCGGCCGCACCATGGCATGGCCCCAGCGCCAGACATCGATCCGCTCGATCAAGCCTTCCAGCTCGGGGTTCATCGCCAACAAATCCTGCGCCACGATGGCCTGCCATTGCGGCAGGCTTCGCGCCAGCATCGCCCGCCTTTCCGCCGCCGGATCGCCGCGCGACAGGGCGTTGTACCAGGTCAAAACCCCCACAGCCTCACCATTGCTCCGCGTTTGATGCGTGGCCACCACATAGCCAAGCGATTCACTACCCGCCGCCACATTGTCCCATGCCAAAGGCACACCATCGCCCGATGGCAGACGCGAGACCGCCACATTGGCGACCACCCAAGGCGCATAGGTCAGCCCCTTCACCCCCGCAAAATCGGTCGCAACGTGGCGTGCCACAAAGTCTGGCATCGCCAACACCACCGCCCGCGCCCGCCAGCGCTGCGTATGGCCGCTGGCATGGTCATGCGCATCGACCAGCACATCGGCCCCATCGCGCGCCACGCGCAGCACGCTGGTGTTGCTGTGGATTCGCTCCGCCCCCACACGCCCCGCCATCAACCGCGCCAGCCTTGCATTGCCCTCCGGCCAAGTCAGCACGCTCTCGCCCGCGCCATCACTGGCCCAACCGCGCCTTCCGGCGAAATAATGGATGCCCGCCCATGCCGACACAGCTTCGGGCTCACAGCCATAATCATCGCGGCAGGCATAGCGCACATAGGCCAGCAAGGGCGCGCTGTTAAACCCCTGCCCCGCCAGCCATGCGGCAAAGCTGATGCCATCCAGCGCGGTATAGGCAGGGTCGGCGCTGGACAGGCGGCTGGGGCTGGCGAAGGCGGTGCGACCATCGCGGCCAATCGCCTTGCGAAAAGCCTCCATCGCCGCCGTAAAGCGATCACGCTGCGCCTTGTCCTGCGCGGAAAGGTAAGTGCTGGGGTAAAGCCCCTCTTGCCATTCCCCGCGCCACAACAGGCGCTCTTCCAGATCGGCGCAGAGTTGGTAGGGGTCATAGATCGGGGCGCCGCTGGCATCCTCGCCGGTAATCATGCCGAATTGGCGCAGCATATGGCGCAGGGCCACCGCCTCCTTACCCGGCACCGGCAGGTAATGCGCGCCCCACGGGAAGGCCGTCTGCGCATTGGCGCCCGCGCGGGCATTACCCCCCGCCTCACGCTCCAGTTCCAGCAGGGCGAAATCATCAAACCCCGCCTCACGCAGCCGCCAGCCCGCCGCCAGCCCCGCCACGCCGCCGCCCAGCACCAGCAGGGGAATACGACGCTCCAGCCCGCTCGCCGCTGGCAGGCGGCCATCGCGCAGGGCATGGCCCCGCGCCACATCCGCGCCCAGCAATTGCCCCGCAAAAGGCCCATAGGCCGGCGCGCTGGCGCAGCCCCCCAAAGCGCCCGTGGCCATCATCGCCGCTCCGCCCGCCAAAACGCTGCGGCGGCGCATCTCAGCCTTCATATTTGGCCCATTCTTCCGAGAAGCTGCGCACCAGAGCCTGATTGTCGAGCCGGTTCACCGGCACCGGCCTGCGCGCCATATCGGGGGGAAAATCAAACATCAGCGGTTCGGATGTGGCGTTCAAAAACCGCAGGCCCGCAGGCAAATTCGCCGCCATCACCGGCGGCTGATGCGCGGCCAGAGTATAGCCCCATTCGCCAAAGCTTGGCACATAGGCATGGTAGCCCCGCGTGGAAAGCCCCGCCGCCTCCAGCGTTTGCGCCACCGTCCAATAGGAACGCGGCGCCACCATCGGCGAGGTCGACTGCACCACCATCACCCCCTGCGGCGCCAGCAGGCGCGCAACCTCGCGGTAAAAGCTGACGGTGTAGAGCTTGCCGAGCGCATAATCGGTGGGATCGGGAAAATCGACAAGGATCGCGTCATATTGCCCCTTGGCGCTGCGTGCCCAGCGGAAGGCATCGGCATTGGTCACCTTCAAACGCGGGTTGGACAAAGAGCCTTGGTTCAGCGCCGAAAGCTGGGGGATCTGGCGAAACATCCGCGTCATTTCAGGGTCCAGATCGACCAGATCGACATGGGCCACGCGACTATCGCGCAGGATTTCCCGCGCCGCCAGTCCATCGCCCCCACCCAGCACCAGCACCCGCGAGGGATGCGCCACCCGCCCCAGCACCGGCCAGACCAAGGCCTCGTGATAGCGATATTCGTCACGGCTGGAAAATTGCAGATTGCCGTTGAGATAGAGCCGCAGATCCCCGCCGCGCCGCGCCAGCACCAACCGCTGGTAAGGCGTGGAGCGGGCATAGATCACACCCTCGCCATAATAGGCGATTTCCGCCGCGCGCTGGATACGCTCGCCCAGAAACAGGCCTGCCACCAGACTGCCCGCCACCAGCACAGCGGCCAGCATATCGACCACCACCCGCCTTTCACGCCGCAACACCCATAGCAGCGCCACCGCCACCGCCACATTGGCCAGCCCGAACACCATGCCGGTGCGGATCATGCCAAGGCGCGGCACCAGCACGAGCGGAAAGGCCAGACTGGCAATCAAGGCGCCGACATAATCATAGGTCAACACATTGGAGACCAGATTGCGAAAGGCAAAGCGCCCGCGCAAAATGCGGATGAGCAGCGGGATTTCCAACCCCACCAACACCCCAATCGCCAGCACCAAAGCATAGAGCAAGATGCGGAAATCGGCCGCCATGGGAAAGGCCAGAAACAGCCCCGCCGCGCTCCACCCGCCCAGCATGGCGATCATGATTTCCACGCGGATGAACACGCCCATCTCGTCCCCGCGCACATAGCGCGAGAGGAAAGAGCCAACCCCCATCGCAAACAGATAGGAGCCGATCACCGTGGAGAACTGGGTAACGCTGTCGCCCAGCAGATAAGACGCCAGCGTGCCCGCCAGCAATTCATAGATCAGCCCGCAAGTGGCCACCACCAGCACCGAAAGCAGCAGGATGGCAGCATGGCTCTTGGAAGCAGGGCTTTTGGAAGCAGGCGCGGTTTCCTCAGCCATGAATGGCCGCAGCAATGATGATCGACAGGCCCAAAGCCGCCGCGCCAGCCAGCAGGGCCACGGCCTGATTCTGCTTCTCGATAATCTCTTTCCACAATTCGCCGGGGGTCAATTTATCGACCACGATAAAGCTGATGATGAACACCAGAACGCCCAGCGCCGCATACATCAAAGTGGCCAGCACGGTTGCGCCAGTTAGCATGATCATTCTCCCCTATTATTTATGCGCCGGACCACCGCCATAGCCACCGCCGCCATAACCGCCGCCAAAATACCAGAAGCCACCGCCGCTGCGATGCTGGCGCGAATGGTCGCCGGGGCCGCTGTGATGCGATCCGCCATCGGCAAACGGGTCCCATGCGTTGTACCCCGCCCATGCGGCAAGCCCCAGCAACAGCAGGCACCATGCCGCGTAAGTCAGCAATCCACGGCTCATCGCGTCCGGCTCCAATGCTTCAACGCCACCCACAGGACAGGCAGGCCCGCGCCCGCCACCACCAACCACCACAGGCCCCAAGCCATGCCGCCATCCTCCACCAGAAAGGCAAGGCCGATCGTGTCGGGCGTGGTCTGGAACGGGTTGGTATAGGTTGGCGCGGCTCGGGTGGGGTCGTTCCAGCTATGCGCGCTGGCCTCTACCACCACGTCATATTGGCCCGCAGGCACGCCTTCAAACAGGGTCTCGGCGCTATGGCTGCCCTCGCTCCATGTGCCATCGCTATCCACGCCGGTGTAATATTCCAGCGCGGCAGGCGCGGTGAACACGGCCTGCGTCTGGCGATTGACCAGACGATAATCGAGATCGACCCATTGGTTGACGAAATTGCTCGATTCCACCTTGATGGTCACAAATTGCTTGGGCCGCGCCAGCGTGATCGCGCCAATGGGGATCGCCGCTGCGGCACCATCCACCGTCACCTGCCCCTGCCCGCGCTGGGACAGGCTGGGCGAACCCATCGCCGTCAACAGCAAATTCGCCGCCATCACAGTGGCCAAGGCGATGCCAGCCATGTTAGGCAGGCTGGTATCGGCTACGTCAAAATCTGCCCACCATGCGGCAAAGCGCGAAGGCGGATTGGCGCTGGACGGCCCCTGTCGCCTGGTAAAGCTCCTGATCCGCCAAGAAGGCAAAGGCACCAGATGCGTCCATTGCACCTCCTCGCCATTGGCCTCGCGGCTCAGGCTCTGGCCATCGCCGCTGATGAAGCTCTCGGCAAAAACCTGTTCCCCCGCCCGCACGCGCCAGTAAAATTCGCCCAGCACAGCTTTGGTGGTGATCGTGGCCGCGCCATCCTCCTCCGCGCCAAAGCGGCGCGAGGCCCAGCCATAGGTGCCATCACCCAGAGCCTTGGGGTGCGCGGTGAGCATCTGGCCAAATTGCCAATGCCCGTTGGAATAAACCAGCCAGCGATAGCCCGCATAGGGGTTGAACAGGAGATATTCCTCCCAGCCATAGCCCGAAGCCTCGCGCGCCAGCCAGCCAATCACTTCCCATTGCGTGCCGAACAAAGCGCCACGGCTGCCCAAAGGCAGGGCCAGACGCGCCAGTTTCTGGTGATATTCGGCAATCACCTTCACATCGGGATGGGCCACATCCAGCAGGCTGCCGCAATATTGGCAGGCGACCGAGACGGTATAGCCCGCCGCCTTGACCTCGATCCCCCCGCCACAGCAGGGACAGGTGACCGCGCGGCTCATGCCAGACCCTCCGGCATGGTCCAGCCCTCGATCTTGCGCAGACGGCTGGGTTTCAATTCGGCCAGTTCGACATAACGCCCGACATAGACATCCACCTTGCCGCCATCGCGCTGCACCGACAAAGCCGCGCCGGTGTCACAGCGGAAGTCAATGCTTTCCACCGCCCAATCCTTCGGGCAGGCAAAGGGCAGATCGCCCTCCCCGCCTAGGCAGGTGACCTGTTTGATATCGCTGGCGGTGAAATTCTGCCCATCGACCGTTGCGCGGCTGCCCAGCAGGATCGGGCCGGAAAAGCGCTCCGCCAGTTCCTCACGCGGGGCCAGCAGTTGAAACTGGCCCATCGCCTCGCCCAGCCAGCGCGTGGTTCCATCGGTCAATTGCAGCAACCATTCGTTCCACGAACCATCGCTCCAGCCCCAGCGTACACGGCCCACCACGGTAAAGCGCGTGCCATCCATCGCGCCCCCCGTGCCAAGCTGGATGGGCGAAATATCATAGGGCAGCACGGCGGCAGTGCCGACCTGACTCATCCCGTCGCGCATCACCACCGCCTGACAATAGGCGCAAACCGCATAGGGCAAACCGCCCCCGCGCATGGGCAGCGGCGCGCCGCATTGCGGACAATTCATCTGGGCCATCGGATAGACCTTACTTCACACGGGCCAGAATATCGGCCTTTTTGGCGTCAAATTCACTTTGCGTGATCGCGCCCATGGTCAGCAACTTGTGCAGCTTTTCGATCAAGGCAAAAGGGTCTTCCTGAGGGGTTTGGGCAGCGCCGAGAGCATCCTTCATCGCCCCACCCAAAGCCGCCGCTGCCGCCATTTCCGCGCCCAGACCGCCCACGCCGGACGCGCCATTATCCAGCCCTTCGGCCGCCTGAAAGCGCGTATAGCCCGCCATATCGCCCAGCACCCGCATGGACGACCCCTTGTCGAGATAGGCCTGCACTTCCTCTGGCAGGCTGACGCTTTCGACAAAGAAGGTCGGGCAAGCCAGACCCCAGGCCGCAAAAGCCTTGTCCACCTCCAGCTTGATCGCGTCCGACATTTTCTGCTGATTGCCCGCCAGATCGAGGAAAGCGGTCTGGCTGCTGCCCAATGCGGTGGCGATGGCGGTGACGATCACGCTGCGCAATTGCGTGTCCAGCGCGTCGGCCCAGACCTCTGCCGTGGTGCCCACAATGCGTTCGACAAACAGTTTCAAATCCGTCACGCGGAAGGAATAGGTGCCAAAGGCCCGCAGGCGGATCGCGCCAAATTCGGCATCGCGCAAAGTCACCGGCTGGGGCGTGCCCCATTTGCGGGCGGTCTGCTCCTTCAGGGAGATGAACAACACATCGGACTTGAAGGGCGAGTTGAAGCCCTTGTCCCAATTGAGCAAATTGGTGAGGATCGGCAGATTGGCCGTCTCCAGACTATGCAACCCCGGCCCAAAATAGTCCGCCACATGGCCTTCATTGATAAAGGCCGCCACTTGCCCCTCGCGCACGGTCAATTGCGCGCCGTTCTGGATCTCGTTGCCTTGGGTGGGCACGCGCCACGCCACTTGTCCGGGGGCTTCGTGCCATTCGATCACATCGATGAAATTGCGGCGCAGAAAATCGAACATGGGTCGCACTCTTGGGCAGCGCGGCGCAACCATCACGCCGCAGGTGTTATTCTAGAGTAATACACCAAACTTGCAAGCCAGACCCACTCCACAACCGGCAGACACGCAGCCCCCTTCAAATCCCCGCCAATATGGCTTAGGGGGCGTGGCATGACCACTTCGGCCCCCAAAACCTATCGCGTGAAAAGCTTCGGCTGCCAGATGAACGTCTATGACGGGCAGCGCATGGAAGAATTGCTGGCCACCCAAGGCATTAGCCCCGCGCCCGAAGGGGCCGAGGCCGATCTGGTGGTGCTCAACACCTGCCACATCCGCGAAAAGGCGGTGGACAAGGTCTATTCCGACATTGGCCGCCTGCGCCGTGACGATGGCACCAGCCCGATGATCGCGGTGGCCGGTTGCGTGGCGCAGGCCGAGGGCGAGGAAATCATGTCGCGCGCGCCGGCGGTGAAAATGGTGGTGGGTCCGCAGGCCTATCACCGCCTGCCCGACATGTTGGCCCGCGCTGCCAAGGGCGAGCGTGTGACCGACACCGACATGCCCGCCGATGCCAAATTCGGCGCCCTGCCCAAACGGCGCAATGTGGGCCCCACTGCTTTCCTGACCGTGCAGGAAGGCTGCGACAAATTCTGCACCTATTGCGTGGTGCCCTATACGCGCGGCGCGGAAATCAGCCGCCCCTATGCCGATCTGATCGCCGAGGCGCAGCGTCTGGTGGAAGCGGGCGCCAAGGAAATCACGCTGCTGGGGCAAAACGTCAACGCTTGGTCAGGCGAGAATGCCAAGGGCCAGCAGGTGGGGCTGGACGGGCTGATCCGCGATCTGGCCGCCATGCCCGATCTGGCGCGCATCCGTTACACCACCAGCCACCCCAATGACATGACCGATGCGCTGATCGCCGCGCATGGCGAGGTGGACAAGCTGATGCCTTTCCTCCACCTGCCGGTGCAGTCGGGCAGCAACCCTATCCTCAAAGCCATGAACCGCAGCCATAGCGCGGAAAGCTATCTGGCCATTCTGGACAAGGTGCGCGCAGCCCGTCCCGACATCGCGCTGTCGGGCGATTTCATCGTCGGCTTCCCCGGCGAGAGCGAGGCCGATTTTGCCGATACTTTGGCGCTGATTGACGCGGTGGGCTATGCGCAGGCTTTCAGCTTCAAATATTCGCCCCGCCCCGGCACGCCTGCGGCCACGATGGCGGACCAGATCAGCGCCGAAGTGATGGATGATCGCCTGAAGCGTCTGCAAGCCGCGCTCAACCGCGACCAACAGGCCTTTAACGAGGCCAGCGTGGGCCGCATTTGCGAAGTGCTGGTCGAACGGCGCGGCAAGCTGGAAGGGCAATGGCTGGGCAAATCACCATGGCTGCAATCGGTGCATTTCCAGCATGATGCCAAGATTGGCGACCTGTTGAAGGTGGAACTGGTGGATGGCTGGGCCAATTCGCTGGGCGCGCGAGTAATCGGATAAAGAACGCGCGGGCAGTTTCCCGCCCGCGCTCCTTTGGTCCATTCGCTCAGGTCTTGCAGGTTAGAGGAAGAACGATCCGAATACCTGCAGCACGCGGCCATTGCGGATGTCCACGCGGATCACATCGCGGCCATAGCGCACATAGCGGTCATTCGGTCCAACCGCAGGCAGGCGATAGGCGCCCGGATTGGCCAGCCAATAGCGGCGGGCGTAATAATCGGGGGCAAAGCGATAGCCGGGGGCTACCGGACGATAGGCATAGCCGCGCGGACCATAATAGGCGGGACCACGGAAAACCTCGGCATGGGCGCGGCGATATTCGCGCCAATCCTCGCGCGCTTCACGGCGGATTTCCTGACGGTATTCGCGCCGGTCGTCGCGGCGATCGCGGCGCCAGTCGTCATGACGGTCCATGCGCTGTTCGTGGTGATTGTCCGGCCCGCCATGGGCCTGTGCAACGGCGGGAACCAGCGTGGCGGCAGCAAGGCCCAGCATCAGGATCTTTCGCATGATTGTCTCCTTTATCGGGGCAGCGCCCCTTGCGGACCCTGCCAATGAAGCCCTTTTGCCCACCTCCGCATGAACCGATTTGGAACCCGCCCAACAGGCTTCGTTCAGAGTTGTCGCAATTTGTCGCAAGCTTATCCACAAGCCAGCCACCTATTTGCGCTTTGCGCCGAAGGGGCAATGGGATAGTTTTGCATCAGCGGAGCAGTCATCCGACTCCGGCTCCGCAGACAAGGAGCGCATGGCCCGCAAGCACATCCGCGCTAACGACACCATGGGTGAAGTGGCGCAATTTCGTCCCCAGCAAGCACGGCCCAACCCTTCGCGGCGGGCCAGAGCCGAGCTGGAGTTCGATGAGCCGACAATACTCGGCGCCTTGTTCGGGCAGTTTGATTCCAATCTGGTGCTGATCGAAAACCGTCTGGGCGTGTATATTTCCGCCCGTGGCAACCGCATCATGATCGAGGGCAACGAGGATAATGTCGCCCGCGCCCGTGAAGTGCTGCAAGGCCTGCACCGCCGCATCATTCAGGGTCAGGAAATCGACGCTGGCGCGGTGGAAAGCCTGATCGCCATGTCGGTGGAACCGATGCTGGAAGGCATCATTTCGGGCGATGACAGCCACCCCCCGATCATGATCCGCACGCGCGGCAAAACCATCGTGCCGCGCAGCCCCACGCAAATCGAATATATGCGGGCGCTGGCCAAGCATGATGTGATTTTCGCGCTGGGTCCGGCAGGCACGGGCAAGACCTATATCGCCGTGGCGCAGGCCGTATCGCAATTGATCAATGGCAGCGTCAAACGCCTGATCCTGTCGCGCCCTGCGGTGGAGGCGGGGGAAAAGCTGGGCTTTCTGCCCGGTGATATGAAGGACAAGGTCGATCCCTATCTGCGGCCTTTGTATGACGCGCTCTATGACTGCATGCCGCCCGAACAGGTGGAACGCCGCCTGGCCAATGGCGAGATCGAGGTAGCGCCGATTGCCTTCATGCGCGGACGCACGCTGGCCGATGCTTTCGTCATTCTGGACGAGGCGCAGAACACCACCCATGCGCAGATGAAAATGTTCCTCACCCGCTTCGGCATGAACAGCCGGATGGTGATCTGCGGCGACCCCAAACAGGTCGATTTGCCCGGCGGGCAGGCGATGAGCGGGCTCAACGATGCCGTGGCCAAGCTGGAAGGTGTGGAAGGCATCGCCACGGTGCGGTTCAACCGCGATGATGTGGTGCGCCATCCCATCGTCGGGCGGATTGTGGATGCCTATGAAGGACAGGATCTGGCGTGACATCGCAGATTAGGCCCATAAGGATTAAGCTTAGACATTTGCGCCCGCAGCTTTTAGGCAGGCGCCATGTTGACGCTTGAAATCGATATCGAAGCCCCTTGGCCCGCCACCACCGATTGGGAGGCGCTGGCGGCCAAGGCGGCGGGTGCGCTGACCGTGGTGGCGCCCGAATTGGCCAAGGATTGCCTGTTGGTCAGCCTGTTGATGACCAGCGATGATGAAGTGCAGGTGCTCAATGCCGAGTGGCGGGGCAAGGACAAGCCGACCAATGTCTTGTCCTTCCCCATGCTGGAACGCGAGGATCTGCTGGATCTGGACGGCGATGGCCCGCCCGAAATGCTGGGCGATCTGGCGCTGGCCTATGAAACCTGCGCGCGCGAGGCGGAGGAAAAGGGCATCAGCCTGGAAGACCATGCCGCCCATCTGATGATCCATGGCCTGTTGCATCTGGCGGGGCTGGATCATGAAATTTCCGATGAAGATGCGCGGGAAATGGAAATTTTGGAAATAAAGGCGCTTGCACTTATCGGCATTGCCGACCCATATGGCGACCACGGGATTTGAATTTCCCGCAACTGCCGCTGCGTTTGCCGCGCGGCCTATTGGAGTATTACGCGCTGTGGCCGAAATGGGCCGTCTTGGAGACACCGGCAACGGAGAGTCGGACAGTAAGCTCTCGCTGTGGCGAGCGGTAAGACGTTTCTTTGACGGAGGCGAGGCGGACCAATCGCTGCGCGACCATCTGGAAGACATTATCGACGAGCATGAAGAGGAAGGCGGCGCGCCTGCTGGCAAGGGGGACCTGTCACTGATGGAGCGGCAGATGTTGCGCAACCTGCTCCATTTCTCCGAACATGATGCCGCCGATGTCTGCATCCCGCGCGGGGCGATTGTGGCGGTGCCGCATAATGCGCCCTTTGCCGATGTGGTCGCCGCCTTTGCCGAACACGGCCATTCGCGCATGCCGGTCTATCGCGACACGCTGGATGAAGTGATCGGCATGATCCTTATCAAGGATGTGTTCGGCTATCTGGCCCGTGGCGAGGAACCGCAAGGCCATTGGACCCGCCTGATGCGCCAGCCCTTGTTTGTGCCCACCGCACGCGGCGCGCTGGATGTGCTGGCCGATATGCGGTCGAGCCGTGTGCATCTGGCCGTGGTGGTCGATGAATATTCGGGCACCGAAGGCATCATCACCTTTGAGGATCTGGTCGAGGAAATCGTCGGCGAGATCGAGGACGAGCATGATGATGCCCCTGCCCCGCTGCTGACCCCGCTGGAAGAAGGCATGTGGGACGCCGATGCCAAGGCCCGGTTGGAGGAAGTGGGCGAACGCATCGACCCGCGTCTGGCCGAGGTGGAGGAAGATATTGATACGCTGGGCGGGCTGGCCTTCCTGATGGCGGGCCATGTGCCCCATGTCGGCACGATGATCCCCCACCCCAGCGGATGGACGATTGAAGTGACGCAAGCCGATGAAAGACATGTTATGCGTCTACGCCTGCACCCACCGGCCTCCCTCCTGAGCGAAGAGGACTGACCCCATGCCCGCCACTCGCCGCTTGCCCCCCCTGCGCGCGCTGGAAGCCTTTGTCCGCATCGTCCGCCTCGGTTCCGCCAAGGCGGCGGCGCATGAATTGGGCCTCAGCCCTTCGGCCCTGTCGCGGCGCGTGGGCAGTCTGGAAGATTTCGTGGGCAAGCGCCTGTTCACCCGCCAGCATCAGGCGATGAAGCTGACCGATGATGGTCAGGCCTTTTACGCGGCGGTCAGCCCCAAGCTGGAGGAATTGGCCGAAGCGGTGGAATCGCAGATGGAGGCGGGCAATGTGATGCGCCTGCATCTGGGCATTCCCGCGCTGTTTGCCGGTGAACGTCTGTTCCCGCGCCTGCCCGAATTGCGCAAATTGCACCCGCGCCTGCATATCGACTTTGACACTGGCGCGCAGCTCGATTCCGAATTGGGCGATTCGATTGATGCCGCGATTGTGCTGTCAAAAGAGCCCGATCCCGCGCTCCATTCGGTCCGGCTCGACCATAACAAGGTCCATGCCTTCGCCAGCCCCGCTCTGGCCGCAGAGATTGGCGCCACGCCCGATGTGGCGCGCCTGTCGAAACAGACCTTCGTGATCTCCACCGACCTGCCCGAAAGCTTTGACGTGTGGAAATCGGCGCTGGGGCTGGAAAAGCTGGAACCGGCGGCCATTGACCATTTCGACTCCGCCCAGTTGATCATCGCCGCCGCAACGCAGGGGTTGGGCGTGGCCATCCTGCATGATGACCATTTCCTGCGCGAAGGCGATGACCGTTTGGTGCGCCTGTTCGATATCGAGGTGAACAGCCCCTATTCCTATTGGTTCGTGTGCCGCCCCAAGGCGCTGGAAACGCGCCCGGTGCGGATTTTCTACGACTGGCTGGTCAAGGCCGGGCTTTAAGCCGCATAGCGCTGCTGACCATAGGAACCACCGCCCTGATGGCCGGAGGAGAAGCGCTGCACCACCGCCGACAGACGTTCGGATTCGGTGGCCAGTGAATGCGAGGCGGCGGTAGATTCTTCGACCAGCGCGGCATTTTGCTGGGTGGCGCGGTCAAGATCGCTGAGCACGCTGTTGACCTGCGCAATGGATGATGCCTGACTGGCCGCTGTGGCCGACAGGCTGGACAGCATGGCCGCCACTTCGGTCGAGCGGTCGACGATGCGTTGCAGGCTCGACTGGGTCTGGCTGACCATATCCACGCCTTGGCGCACTTCATGGCCCGAATTGACGATCAGGGCGCCAATTTCACGTGCAGCCTCGGCGCTGCGCTCGGCCAGGTTGCGGACCTCGGTGGCCACCACGGCAAAGCCCTTGCCCGCATCACCCGCACGCGCAGCCTCCACACCGGCATTGAGCGCCAGCAAGTTGGTCTGGAACGAGATGCCGTCGATGATCTCGACAATCGAGCGCATCTTTTCCGAGGTGGCGGCAATGGAATTCATCGCGGCCACCGCATCCAGCATCAGCTGTCCGCTGGCCGAAGCCTCGCTTTCGGCCTCACGCGCGGCATTGGCGGCATTGGCCACACCTGCGCCCGCCGAACTGACCGATTCGGCCAGATCGCGCACCGTGCTGGCCGTTTCGCCCAGCGAGGAAGCCTGCACTTCGGTGCGGCGCGCCAGATCCTGCGCGGCGGCGGAAATCTCGCTGGCACCGGTACGCACCGCGCCTGCCGAACGGGCCACTTCGCCCATCTGTTCGGCCAGAGAAGCCACGGTAGCGTTGAAATCCTGACGCAATTGTTCGTATTCGGCAGGGAAGTGGTTGTCGATACGGTGGCTCAACTGCCCCTGACGCAGCGCCCCCAGCCCCTTTTCCAAGGCGCCGGTCACCTGCTGCTGCGCCACCAGCTTGCTTTCAGCCTCCAACCGGCTGCGTTCGGCAACGGACGTGCGAATGTCATCCAAAGCGCGGGCAATCTCGCCCAGTTCATCGGGCTTTTCCGTGCCGGGGATCGACATGTCCACCTGCCCGCGCGCCATGGAACCCATCGCATCGCGCAGCCGCGCCAAGGGACTGGTCAAGCGCACACGCAGCATCAGCATCACCAGCAAGCCAATCACCACGCCAGCCACGCCCAGCACGCTATAACGCCACACCGAGGCCTTCGCCCCCGCCACGGCTTCATCGGTACGCTGCTGCGCCAGTTGGCTGTTGTAATCCTTGTCCTCCTCAATCGCGCTTTGCAAATCGCGGGCGTGCTGGACAATCTCGCCGCGATAAAGGACTTCGGCCTGTGCCGGATTGTCGGTGGCAGCCTGTTTCACCGCCTCCATATCGGCGCGGAACTGTTGCCACTTTTGCGAAAAGGCTTCGTAAAGGGCTTTGTCCTTGTCATCCGAAATCAGCTTGCCATAGGCGGCAACCTGCTCATCGACCTTGACGATGCCCTTGTCCAACTCGCCATTGGCTTTGGCCAGTTCTTCGGGCGATTTGGCCATGATCACGCGCGAGAGGCGAATGCGCGCGATTTCAAAATCGATCACAATCTGGCCCAAGGCCGCCACGCTGGGGAGCGAATTTTCGTTAATATAAACCAGATCGCGCTGCATGGCACCGGCACCAACCGCGGCGGTTACGGCGCTACCGCCAATCAGGGCGGCAAGGGTGAGAGAGCCAGCCGTAACAAGCGTGCTGATCTTGATCTGGTTTAACACAAAGCGATCCCTTTTTATCCGGATTTCGCCTTGCTTACACGGTAAATCTACAAGGAGGCCCTGTTGCCCCCCTGCGTTGCAACCCGCAATCAAAGTTGCATTTGCGTTAATCTCAAACTTTCACCCCTGACTAACAACCTCTCCCGCTGCCCATGCAACGGGAGAGGCCGCGATCAGGTTCAGGCAGCCGAAACGGTGGCCTTCACAATCTTGCCGGGGTTACGCGGCGGTTCGCCCTTGGGCAGGGCGTCGATGAATTCCATGCCCGACTGCACCACGCCCCAAACCGTGTACTGACGGTCAAGGAAGGTGGCATCGTCAAAACAGATGAAAAACTGGCTGTTAGCCGAATGCGGAGCGCTGGTGCGCGCCATCGAGCATACGCCGCGAACGTGGGGTTCGTTGTTGAATTCGGCCTTCAGGTCGGGCTTGTCGCTGCCGCCGGTGCCGGTGCCATGGGGGCAACCGCCCTGCGCCATGAAGCCGGGGATCACGCGGTGGAACTTCACGCCATCGTAAAAGCCTTCACCGGCCAGTTCCTTGATGCGTTCCACATGGCCGGGGGCCAGATCGGGGCGCAGCTTGATAACCACATCACCCGTGCCATTACCAGTATCCACGGTGAAGGTCAGAAATTCCTCGGCCATTTGTCTTAACTCCTGCTGGCATACGGGGCGGCGCTTTGGGCCGATAGGTCCCCGTGTCGCGCGCTCTGATAGAGATGGCGTGGCGCAAAGTCACGCGCCAGATGGTGCAGCCCTGTGCAGAGCTTGGCCCCATGCGCATAAACTGGTCAAAGCGCGCCATTGGGCGGTTGCATTTATGGAACAACTGCCTAATCCCTTGGCCCATGAGCCTGGAGCCGCTGGACCCTGACACGATCGACACCGCCCAAGCGGCAAGCGAAGCCGTGCCTGCGGAAAGCGAGCGTCTGGACGCGGATAACATGCTGAAAAGCGACTATGTCCGCCGTGTGCGCGACGCGCTGGAGGCGGGTGATGATGGCGCTGTCTATGCGTTAGTGGAGCCGCTGCACCCCGCCGACATCGCCGACCTGCTGGAACAGGTAGAGGCTGACGAGCGCAGCGCGCTGACCCGCGCCATTTCCGACCTGATGGGCAGCGAGGTCTTTGCCGAGCTGAACGACCACGTGCGCGAAGCATTGGTGGACGAGCTGTCGGCCGAGGATATTGCCGAGATTGCCGAGGAGATGGAGACCGACGACGCGGTCGCCCTGCTCGAAGATCTTGAGCCCGAAGAACAGCAGGCCGTGCTGGCCGAGATGGAGCCGGAAGAGCGCGCCGCCATCGAATCGGCGCTGGCCTATCCGGAGGAGACCGCAGGCCGTTTGATGAGCCGCGACTTTATCGCGGTGAACGAACAACTGACCGTGGGTGAACTCATCCACTATCTGCGCGACAACAAGGATCTGGCCACCGAGTTTTGGGAAGTGTTCATTGTGGACGCCCATTACCGGCCGGTGGGCACCTGCCAATTGTCGTGGATCCTGCGCACCGACCGGCATATTGCCCTGTCCGATGTGATGAAGCGCGACCAGACGCTGATCCCTGTCACCATGGATCAGGAAGAGGTGGCGCTGCGTTTCCAGAAATACGCGCTGATCTCCGCCGCCGTGGTGGATGAAAGCGGGCGTCTGGTGGGCCAGATCACGGTGGACGACGTGGTCCACATCATTCAGGAAGAGGCCAGCGAGGACATCCTGCGCCTGTCGGGCGCCGGTGATGGCGACATTAACGAGCCGATCCTGATGACGGTCCGCACCCGCCTGTCATGGCTGGTGGTCAATCTGGGCACGGCCATTCTGGCCTCATCGGTGGTCAGCCTGTTTCAGGACGCGATTGCCCGCTTTGCCCTGCTGGCCGTGCTGATGCCGATCGTGTCGGGCATGGGCGGCAATGCGGGCACGCAGACTTTGGCGGTGGTGGTGCGCGCCATTGCCACCAATCAGCTGACCAGTTCGAACACGATCCGCATGGTCTTGCGCGAATTGCGCATCGCCATGGCCAATGGCCTGTCGCTGGGCCTGTTGATCGGCACCAGCACCGCGCTTTTGTTCCATAACCCGCATCTGGGCGCAGTGATTGGCGCGGCGATGATTATCAACAATCTGGTGGCCGGTCTGGCCGGTATTCTGGTGCCCATCACGCTGGACCGCGCCAATGTCGATCCGGCTGTCTCTTCGGCCGTATTTGTCACCACTGCCACCGACGTTATGGGCTTCTTCTCCTTCCTTGGTCTGGCCGTCGCCACCGGACTGGTTTGAAAGCCCTATCCCCATGCCGCTCAATATGACCAAAGTCGCCTATGGCGCGCAATCGCTGGACGAAGTGCATGGCTGGTTTGCCGATGGCGGGCGGCGCGGGGGCGAGAAGGTTGTGCATATCACCACGCGCAATTGCCCCAAGCGCGCAGCCGAAATGATCGGCGGATCGGTGTTCTGGATCCTGAAACATCAATTGGTGGCCCGCAGCGAGATCATCGGCTTTTCCGAAGCCGAGGGGGGCCGCACCGCCATCCTGATCTCCTCCGATCTGATCGATGTCGTCCCCACTCCACGCCGCGCGCATCAAGGCTGGCGCTATCTGGAGGAGAAAGACGCCCCCGCTGATCTGGCCAGTGGCGCCAGCGGCGATGTGCTGCCCGCCGATATGGCGAGCGAATTGGCAAGGCTGGGGCTGGTTTAAGCCGCACGCAACCACCGATCCAGCAAATGCCATGCAATCGCGCGTGGCGATGGTGCGCTAAAGGCTACTCCGTCCTCCCCCCGCGCACGCGCCTCCATCGCCTCGGCCACTTGTTCGCGGGTGAACCAGCGGGCGTCTTCCAATTCATTGGTGTCAATGTTCAGCGCCGGATCATCGGCATAGGCATGGCCCGCGATCATCAGGCTGGAGGGGAAAGGCCAAGGCTGGCTGGCGACATAGCGCACGTCGCGCACCGTCACGCCCGCTTCCTCGCGGATTTCGCGGGCCACCGCCTCCTCGAAAGTCTCGCCCGGTTCGATAAAGCCCGCCAGCGCCGAATAGCGCCCCGCAGGAAAGCGGGGTTGGCGGCCCAGCAACAGGCGGCCTTCATGCTCTACAGTCATAATCACCACCGGATCGGTACGGGGGAAATGCGGCGTGGCGCAGGCCTCGCTGATGCAATCGCGCTGCCACCCGCCTTTGGCGATGCGGGTCGGGCTGCCGCAACGCGCGCAGAAACGGTGCCGCCCATGCCAACCCGCCAAAGCGCGGGCCGCGCCATAAATGGCGACTTCCTGATGCGACAGGCCCGATAGAGCGCTCCACAGATCGAAACTGGCAGGCGCGGTGCTGGCGTCTTCGGGGCGCGGCGCGGCGACAAAATGGCCTTGCCCTTCGGCATCCAGCCCGAGGAAGATCAGCTCCGCCCCTTCTGGCGCAGCATCCAGACTTTGCCAGACCAGCCCGCCATCAACGACCGGCTCCAATCCCTGCAAGGCCAGCAGCCGCCCGCCCTGCGCCTGCAAAGCCGCCAAGGCCTGCGCATCGGAACGCAAGGCATCGGCGCGGTCCAGCGGGCTGCCTGCAAAAGTCATTTCAGGCTGCGTCATCTCACTCTCCCTTTAACGCCAAGGCGGCTGCGCGGGCATAGAGCGTGGGCAGGCCCGCCTCGTCAAGCCGGTCCAGCGGCCACCATTCGCCATCGCCCTGTGGCGCATGACTGACCTTTGCCGCCCAGACATCCAGCTCCAGCGCGACATGGGTGAAAATATGGCTCACGCTGCCCGCCTCCAGCCACTGGGCCGAGACAGGCGGCGCGCCCATACCATCGGTCCGCGCGCTCCAGCCATTGTCGGGCAAGGCGCGCATGCCGCCCAACATGCCCTTGGCCTCGCGCCGGACCAGCCAGACATGGCCGTCACGCTCGATCCAATAGGCAATGCCCTTGCGCTGCGCCTTGGCCTTTTTGGGCGGTTTGACCGGATAGGCCTCCGCCGCGCCCTTCCCCGCGCAATGGCTGGACAGGGGACAGATTAAACATTGCGGGGCACGGACGCTGCAAATACTTGCGCCCAAATCCATCATCGCCTGCGCAAAATCGCCGCTGCGCAGGGCGGGCGTGATGCGGTCGGTCGCCTCGCGGATCTCGGCACGGCCAGCGGGCAGAGGCGCGTCAATCGCAAACAGGCGGGCCACCACCCGCTCGACATTGGCATCCACCACCACGGCGCGCTGGCCAAAAGCGATCGCCGCCACCGCCGCCGCCGTATAGGCGCCAAGGCCCGGCAAAGCTCGAAGCCCCACCTCATCCGATGGAAAACCGCCACGCTGTGCCACCACTCTTGCGCATTCCACCAGTCGCCGCGCCCGCGAATAATAGCCCAGCCCTGCCCAAGCCGCCATCACCTCTTCCTCTGGCGCGGCGGCCAAGGCCTGCACATCGGGCCAGCGGGTGGTGAAACGTTCGAAATAGGGGATGACAGCCGCCACAGTGGTCTGTTGCAGCATCACTTCGGACAGCCATACGCGATAGGGATCAGCCGCATTGCCACCGGGAGGCACACGCCAGGGCAGGCTGCGCGCATGAACATCATACCAGCGCAGCAGATCAGCACTGACCTCTGTTTCCAGCATCTTGCCGCAATTCTCGCTCTGCGCTCTGGCGTCCATGCGGCGGCTATGGCATGGCGGGCAGGCCATGGAAAGGGACCCGTCCAACACCCCAAAGGGCAGAAAGTCGCCCGCCGCCAAATCCACCCCGCGCCTGTATGAAAGGCCGCGAGGCGGGCAGGCGCGCGCGATTGCCGATCTGATGCCCGATATTGGCCGCACCGCCTTTCGCCGCTTTGGCTTTGTGCAATCCAGCGTGGTCACTCGCTGGCCCGAAATCGTGGGCGAAGCCCATGCCAAAGTCTGCGCGCCCGAAGCGATCCGCTTCCCGCCCGGCGAAAAAAGCGATGGCATTTTGCAACTGGTGGTGCTGCCCGCCCATGCGCCGCTGATCAGCCATGTGCTGCCCGAAATTGTGGAGCGAGTGAACCGCTTCTTTGGCTATAATGCGGTGGCCAAGGCGAAAATCCGGCAGGGCGAGGTCAAGCCCCGCCCGCAAAACGCCCCCCGCCCCGCCCCGCCAATCCTGCGACCCATCCCCTATGAATTGGGGGAAAGCCTGCGCGATATTGGCGATCCGGAATTGAAGGCCGTGCTGGAATCGCTCGCCCGCAGCATCGCGCGCGAGGAAGAGGCGTGGCAGGATAGACAAGAGAAGGAGCTTTGATGCGTTTGAGCAAGCTGTCGCTGCTATGGGCCGCCACACTGGCTGTAGCGGGAACCAGCCCTTTGCAGGCCGCGCCCGCAAAGCCTGTAGCCAAGGCTGCCCCCGCCGTGGCCGTATCGCCGGTCGGTGGCCATGTGCTGGGCCGCGCCAATGCGCCGCATAAGCTGGTCGAATATATGAGCTATACTTGCCCGCATTGCGCCCATTTCGACGCCGAGGCCAGCGCCCCGCTGCAATTGGGCCCGATTGCGCAGGGCAAGCTGTCGTTTGAAGTGCGCCACCTGCTGCGCGACCCGCTGGATGTAACCATGGCGGTGCTGACCAATTGCGCCCCGCCCGCTCGTTTCTTCCCGCTGCATCACAAATTTCTGGCCGACCAGCCCAAATGGATGGCCGTGGTGCAAGCCATGACCGAGGCGCAGATGCAGCGCTGGAACAATGGCCCGATGCTCGAACGCATGCGCGCCATTGCCGGTGACCTGAAATTCTATGACACGGCGGCCGGTTTTGGCGTGTCCCGCCCGCAGGCCGATGCCTGTTTCGCCAATGAAGCGCTGATCAAGCGTATTGTCCAGCAGACCCGCGATGCACAGACCATCGGCGTGGATTCCACCCCCAGCTTCACGCTGGATGGCGATTTGATGAAAGATGCCCATGATTGGGCTTCTGTTCAGGCACAATTGGGCAAAGCATTGAAGTAAAGGCAGCGCCCAGCTAGCCTTGCCCGCAAACTTGACCCTCATTCCATAGGTTGCCCCATGACGATGAAATTGCGCACCGCCCTTTATGCTATTGCCACGCTGCCGCTGGCTTTGGGCCTTGCCGCCTGCAACAAGTCCGAAACGCCTGCTACATCGGGCGCTCCGGCGGCCAATGTGGCCCCGCCCGCTGGCAAACAATGGGCCGAGGTTTTCGCCAAGACCGAGGATGGTGCGGGCCTGATCGTGGGCAACCCCAATGCGCCGATCAAGCTGGTGGAATATGGTTCGCTCTCCTGCCCGCATTGCGCGAAACTGGCGCAGGATGGCATGGCCACGCTTACCGGCACCTATATTGCCAGCGGCAAGGTCAGCCTGGAATATCGCAGCTTTGCTATCCACCCGCAGGATATTCCGCTGACGGTGCTGGCCCGCTGCGCTGGCGATGATGCCTATTTCGGCCTTGTCGAACAGATCTATGCCAATTTCGAAGCGATGAACGGCCAGACGCAGGCGCAATATGACGAGGCGAAAAAGGCGATGAGCCTGCCCGCCGCCCAGCGTTACAGCGCCCTGTCGGACGCTCTGGGCTATACCGCCTTCTTCTCGGCCCGCGGCCTGCCAGAGGCGCAGCAGCGCCAGTGCCTTGCCAATCTGCCCGCCGCCGAAGCGGTGGCCAAGGCATCGGAAACCTATAGCGCCAAGGGCATTGATTCCACCCCCACCATGTTTGTGAATGGCACCAAGGTGGAAGGCAATGAGTGGAAGAATGTGGAAGCCGCGCTGAAGGCAGCGGGCGCCTAATTCGCGTTAAATGAAATTCCGCAGGCTCAAACTTTCCGGCTTTAAAAGCTTTGTAGAGCCTGCGGAATTGCGGATCGAGGCTGGGCTAACCGGTGTGGTAGGCCCCAATGGCTGCGGCAAGTCGAACTTGCTGGAGGCTATCCGCTGGGTGATGGGCGAAAGTAGCCCTAAATCTTTGCGCGGCGGCGGCATGGAAGATGTCATCTTCGCGGGCACCGCCACCCGCCCCCCGCGCTCCTTTGCCGAAGTGGTGCTCTCCGCGCTGGATGCAGAGGGGCAGGAACTGGAAGTGGCTCGCCGGATCGAGCGCGGCGCGGGCAGCGCCTATCGCATCAATGGCCGCGATGTGCGGCAAAAGGATGTGGCGCTGGTGTTTGCCGATGCGGCCACGGGCGCGCATTCCCCCGCTCTGGTCAGCCAGGGGCGCATCGCCGCCGTTATCAACGCCAAGCCCGCCGAGCGCCGCGCCATGCTGGAGGAGGCTGCGGGCATTTCCGGCCTGCATGTGCGGCGGCGCGATGCCGAAACCCGCCTGCGCGCCACCGAGGCCAATCTGGCTAGGCTGGATGATTTGATGGCCGGTCTGGACACGCGGATCGCCGGATTGCGGCGGCAGGCCCGCGCGGCGGAGCGATACAAGGACCTGTCCGACCGCATCCGCAAGGCCGAGGCGCGGTTGATCTATGCCCGCTGGCGCGAGGCGGCCGAGGCGAGCGACAAGGCCAAAGGTGCCGCCGCCGAGGCCGAAGCCCGCGTGGCCAAGGCGCAAGAGGCAGCGACGCAAGCACAGGCCGATCAAGCCAACGCCGCTCTGGCTTTGGCCGCAGCCCGAGACGCGCAAGCCAGCGCGCGCGAGGCGGCGAGCGCGCTGGCGCATCAGCTTTCCACGCTGACCACACAATTGGAGGCGGCGCAAACCCGCCTTGCCGATCTGGACCGCCAGCGCGACAGGCTGGAGCGCGACCGCGCCGAGGCCGACCGCGTCACACGCGAAGCCGCCGAAGCCTTGGCGCGGCTGCAGGAGGAATTGGCGCAGGGTAAGGCTGCCTTGGCCGATTTGGAAGCCAAGCGCCCCAGCCTTGCCGCCGCCGCCGAAAAGGCCGACCAGCAGGCCCGCCGCGCCGAACTGGGCTTTGCCGAAGCCACCGCCGCACAGGCCAGTGTCGAGGCCGAATGGCGGGTGGCCGAGGCTGAAGTGAGCCAAGCGCAAGCCCGATTGCAAAGGCTGACCAGCGAACAGGCGCGCATCGCCGCGCAGCTATCCGCACTGGATCAAGCGAGCGATCCACAGGCAGATCTGGCCCGCGCCATTCAGGCCGTCGAAACAGCAGCCCAAGCCTTGTCCATAGCCCGCGAGGCACAAGGCGAGGCGCAGGCCCGTCGCGCCGAATTGCAGGTCCGGCGCGACCAAAGCGCCGCTCAACTGGCCGCCGCCCGCGCCGATTTGGCAGGGGTGGAGCGCGAATATCAGGCCTTGGCCCGCGACCGCGAGGCGAGAGCCAAGGCGCAAAAAGGCGCGGCAGGGCGGCGATTGGCACTGGACCATGTGCGTGCCGCGCCGGGCTATGAACGCGCTTTGGCCGCGGTGCTGGGCCGCGATGCCAAGGCTCCCTTGGGCGAGGCAGGGCCAGAGGGGCGGTTCTGGACCGGCGCTCCGGTCCCCGTGCCGGTGGAAGGCAATCTGGCCGCCCATGTGCCCGATGCGCCGCCCGAACTGGCCGCGCGTCTGGCCTGCGTGATGGTGGCGGAGGCCGATGACGGGCGCGCCCTGCCACAAGGTGTGTGGCTGGTGACGCTGGCGGGCCATGTGCGGCGCTGGGATGGTTTTGTGATGCGCGGCGAAGGCGCGGCGGAAGCGGCAAGGCTGGAGGCGGACAACCGCTTGGCCACGCTGGAGGCGCAGGTACCGCCTCTACGCGAGGCCGTGGCCCAAGCTGAACGCGAGGGCGCGCAAGTGAGCGCCGATCTGATCGCCGCGCAACAGGCCGCGCAAAGCGCCGAACGCGCCATAACCCAAGCCGCCGAGGCCGAACGCAGCGCCCTGCGCGCCCGCGATGCCGCCGAAGCTGCGCGGGACCGGCAGGCGCTACGCCGCGCCGAATTGGCCGAGGCGGCGCAGGATCTGGCCGCGCGTCATGCCAGCGCGCAGGCCGAAGTCGATGCTGCCTTGGCCCGCCGCGCTGGCCTGCCCTCGCCCGATGCAGGCCGCGCCGCTTTGGAGGCCGCCCGCCAAGCCCATCACGCCGCCCGCAGCGCCTATCAGGCGGCACTGGCTCTGGTATCGGCGCAGGATCAGGCCTTGGCCGTGGCCCGCGAACGCGCCCATGCGCAAAGCGGCGAGTTGCGCAATTGGCAAAACCGCGCCAGCGATGCCGCCAAACGTCTGGCGCAAATGGGCGAGCGCGCCGAGGAAATAGCGCAGGAACGCCAAGTGCTGGCCGCCAAGCCGGAGACCTTGGCGCGTGATCTGGCGCAGGCGCAGGAGCAAAGCGATGCCTCTGCCGCAGACTTGACCGAGGCCGAAGGCGCGCTGGCCGCCGCGACGCAGGCCAGCGCTCAGGCGGACAGAGCCTTGGCCCAAGCGCAGGAAGCCTTGGCCCAAGCCCGCGAGCATCGCGCCACCGCCACCACCCATGCCGAGCATGAGGAAATGCGCCGCGTGGAAATGGGCCGCATCTCGGGTGAGCGTTTCCAATGCCCGCCGGTCTTGCTGACCGAACGCTTTGGCTTTGCGGATAAGGATGTGGATGGCGCGGGCGCGGAAAGCGCCATGCTCGACAAGCTGACCGGCGACCGCGAGAGGCTGGGGCCGGTCAATCTGGTCGCCGCCGAGGAACTGGCCGCCGCCGAGGAACGGGCGGGCGAATCCTTGCGCGAGCGCGCCGAACTGGCCGAGGCGGTCAACCGGCTGCGCGGTTCGATCGGCAATTTGAACCGCGAAGGGCGCGAAAGGCTGCGCGCCGCCTTTGAAGCGGTGGATGGCCATTTCCGCCGCCTGTTCGCCACTCTTTTCCAAGGCGGACAAGCCCACTTAGCTCTGGTCGACTCTGATGATCCGCTGGAAGCTGGCCTCGAAATCTTTGCCCAACCGCCCGGTAAACGCCTGCAATCGCTCACCCTGCTATCAGGCGGGGAACAGGCTTTGACCGCCGTGGCGCTGATCTTCGCGCTGTTCCTCACCAACCCATCGCCCATATGCGTGCTGGACGAGGTGGACGCGCCGCTGGACGATGCCAATATCGAACGCTTCTGCGATCTGCTGGAGGCGATGGCGGCGGATACGGACACGCGCTATCTGATCGTCACCCATAATGCGGTGACGATGAGCCGCATGCACCGCCTGTTTGGCGTGACCATGGCGGAAAAAGGCGTGTCACGTCTGGTCAGCGTGGATCTGCGCGCCGCAGAGGCGCTGTTGGCGGAAGCAGAATAGTTCAGGCGTTCCCCACCACCCAACAGGCCAGCGCCAACAACAGCCCCGCCCCGCGATTGCTGCGGAAACGGGCCAAGGCATTGTCGCCATCATCGGGGTTGAACGTGCCCACCTGCCACAGCAGGTGCAGCGCCATGGGGGCCAAAGCCAGCAACACCAAGGGATCGGGCCGCCACAGCCAGAAAGCCCCCGCCCAGCAAGCGATGCTCAGGCCATAAAGCCCCGCCACGCCCGCCCGCACATGCGCGCCAAACGACAGGGCCGACGAACCGATGCCCACCACCGCATCATCCTCGCGGTCTTGGCAGGCATAGATCGTGTCATAACCCATGCACCAGCCCCAGCATCCGGCATAGAGCAGGCCCAGCACGCCCAGATGGTCAAAACCGGCCACCTCTACCCAACCGACCGGCGCGCCCCATGTAAACACCAGCCCCAGCCATGCCTGTGGCCAGCCCGTGATGCGCTTCATGAAAGGATAGGCCGCGACCAAAGCCAGCGAACCCAAAGCCACCACCTGCGCCTGCCAGCGCAATTGCAACAGCACCACCAGCCCGATCAGGCATAGGGCAATTGTCCAGACCCAGGCCGCCTTCTTGCTGACGCGCCCGCAAGCCACAGGACGCAGAGCGGTGCGCGCTACGCGGGCGTCAATGTCAGCGTCCACAATGTCATTATAAACGCAGCCCGCCCCGCGCATCGCCACGCTGCCCAGCAGCAGCCAGCCCAGCATGGCCCAGCGCCGCTCGCCTCCACCCAGTAACAGGCCCCATGCGCAGGGCCAGAACAGCAGCCACCAGCCAATCGGCCGATCAAGCCGCGCCAGCGAGGCATAATCGCGCCAAGCCGGTGGCAACAGGCGCATCAACCCGCGATGCTGGGAATCGGCGACAATAACGGGGGCGGTTTCCATTTCGGCCATGGCGGCAAGCCATAGCGGCGCGCGCCACAATCGGCTAGAGGGCCGAGCCTATGAGCGATCATCTTCCCGCCACGCCCGCATGGCCGCCACGCTCGGCCCCGCGCCTGTTTGTTGCCACGCCTTTGTCCGAAGGGCTGCAAGTACCGGTGGATGGGCCACAGGCGCATTATCTGGCCCGCGTGATGCGGGTGGGCATCGATGATGCGGTGATCCTGTGCGACAATATCAGCGGCGAATGGGCCACACGCGCGGTGCATGTGGGCAAACGCGATCTGGTGCTGGAATGTGTGAGCCTGTTGCGCGAGCGGGAGGATGTGCCCGATTTCACCCTTTGCGCCGCGCTGCTGAAGAAAGATCGCTTTGATCTGGTGCTGGAAAAGGCCTGCGAATTGGGCGTGGCGCGCATTCAACCGGTGCTGACGCGGCGCTGCGTGGCGGACAAGCTCAATCTGGAACGCGCCCGCGCCACTTTGACCGAGGCAGCCGAGCAATGCGCCCGTACCGCCCTGCCCGAAATAGCCGAGCCGGTGAAGCTGGACGCTTTGTTGCGCGCATGGCCGGAACAACGCGCCCTGTTCTTTGCCGATGAATTGGGCGGGGCCCCTGCGGCGGCCAGCTTTGGCGCGCATAAAGGCCCCGCCGCCCTGCTGACCGGCCCGGAAGGCGGGTTTACCGATGAAGAACGCGCCGCCATCCGCGCCCTGCCCCAAGCCAGCGCCATCACGCTGGGCCCGCGCATCCTGCGGGGGGAGACGGCCGCGATTGGTGCCACAGCCCTATGGATGGGCCTATCCGGTGATTGGGCATAACATCGCCCCCCTCTAGGCAAAGGCCATTGCCGTCACTACATTAGGCCTATACGCAGGGGTGAAATCTTCACATTTGTGAATATGTCAGTTTGAATAGCGCTGGCGATTTGCTGCAAGCGCCTTTAGAGGATGCGGCATGAGCACGCGCGAAGAGAACGGAATTGTCGAGCCGGAAATCACCAGCATCGACGAATTGACCACCCCCATGCTTAAAGGGGAAAAGCCGCGCGAGGCTTGGCGCATTGGCACCGAGCATGAAAAGCTGGTCTATCGCGCCCCCGATTTCCATGCACCCTCCTATGACGAGGCGGGCGGCATCCATGACCTGCTGCTAGGCATGAAGCCGCATGGCTGGAGCGAGATCTGGGAAGGCAATCCCGACAAGGGCGGCAAGGTTATCGCCATGAAGGGCAAGGATGGCGCGATCAGCCTTGAGCCGGCGGGCCAACTGGAACTGTCGGGCGCGCCTTTGGCCAATCTGCACCAGACTTGGGAAGAGACCGAGCGCCACATCCAGCAGGTCCATCAGGTGACCGATGGCACGGGCGTGGGCTTCCTCAGCCTTGGCCTGTGGCCGGACAAGACCCGCGAAGAATTGCCGATCATGCCCAAGGGGCGCTATGACATCATGCTGCGTCATATGCCCCGCGTGGGCACGATGGGGCTGGATATGATGCTGCGCACCTGCACCATCCAGACCAATCTGGATTACAGCGACGAAGCCGATATGGCGCAGAAATTCCGCGTCAGCCTGGCCTTACAGCCTCTGGCCACCGCGCTTTTCGCCAATTCGCCCTTCCTTGAAGGCAAGCCCAACGGCTATCTGTCCTATCGCAGCCATATCTGGTCCGACACCGATCCAGCGCGCACGGGCATGCTGCCTTTCGTGTTCGAGGAAGGCTTCCATTACGCGCGCTACGTCGACTATATGCTGGACGTGCCGATGTATTTCGTGTTCCGCGAAGGGCGCTATATTGACGCGGCGGGCCAGTCCTTCCGCGATTTTCTGGATGGCAAGCTGCCCGCCCTGCCCGGCGAACGCCCCACAATGTCCGACTGGAACGACCACCTCTCCACCGCCTTCCCCGAAGTGCGGTTGAAGAGCTTTCTGGAAATGCGCGGCGCCGATGGTGGCCCGCTGGAACGCATTGTAGCCCTGCCCGCGCTGTGGGTCGGCCTGCTCTATGATCAGAGCGCGCTGGATGCGGCATGGGATCTGGTCAAGGGCTGGACCATGGAAGAGCGCGAGGCTTTGCGTGGGTCCGTGCCCAAGCTGGGGCTGGATGCTCCGGTGGCCGGTGGGCGGAGCTTGCGTGATATTGCCCCTGAAGTGCTGTCCATTGCCCGTGCTGGCCTGAAGGCGCGCGGACAGTTGAATGGTTCAGGCGATGACGAGAGCCTTTATCTGGCCCCGCTGGACGAGATTGTGGCCAGCGGCATTGTTCCCGCGCAAGACTTGCTCAACCGCTATCATGGCGTATGGGGCGGCGATCTGACCCGCGTTTACGCCGAAGAGAGCTTCTAAACCACGCCAAAACAGGCGGTTGAGCCATAGCCCAACCGCCTGTCTCGCAAACGGGGGAATGTTTGTCGCGGCGCTTATTTAGGCAGCGGCCAATACCTGCACCTTGCGCTTGCGCATGGCATAGGCCGTCGCGCCGAAACCCAGAATCATCATGATCCAGGTCGACACTTCCGGCACAGCCGCAAGGCCCAGCGTGACGGTGTAGGATGCCGCCTTGCCCGACGTGCCCGTCAGATAAAGCGTGATGACATCGCCCGCAGCCAGCGCCGTACCCACCAGCGAGCGCAATTCATAAACACCCGTGGAATCCACGCTCAAATTCACGCGGCTGGCCGCACCATTGACGGTAACGTAAGCCGAGGTGAAATTGATGTTGGACGCGGGGTTCAACTTGCCATTCAAATAGCCTTGCGTGCTGCTGACCACGATGTCCAGAACCAGCCTATACGGTGCGGTAAACGTATAGGTCGTGCTGAAAGCCTTGGTCGTGCCCACGTTATAAGTGATTGTGTCTGCCGCCATTGCGGGGGAAGCCGCCATCAATGCCGGCGCAATCCATATCAAATTATTGATTTTCATGCGAAACTCCAATATCTCGGCCTACATTAAGTAAAAAAGAGCCAATCCGCCAGATCAAGCCCAATTAGCAAAATACACCAAGATAACGGATTCAACAATTTCCCGAATCCAAGCCATGTTTAGACAAATATTTACTTTAGTGCAAAAATTATCAAACCCTAACCTCAACATTTTGTTTTTCAGCACTTTTTCGAAAGCACCAAGTCGCCGTTCCGGAATGTTTTTTTGCCTTCTCAAGAAAAATATTTATAAATCGTTTATAATCAGCTGGTTAAAATTGCCCCCAACCACTCAGAAAGCAAAACGAAAACTGAATTTTTGTCCAAATATTATTCAACTTTAAACACAAACCCCTTCGCGTCCAATAAAGCGATAGAACCCGATGCATTCCGGATCTATCCAGATGGCCACACCATGCCGCCGAACGATCGACACAAAAACAGGCGGCCAGCATCTCTGCCGACCGCCTGCATAGGCGATATTGGTCGCTTGCGGCCGATTAGGCGGCAGCCAACACCTTCGCACCAGCCTGACGCTTGCGCATGGCATAGGCCGTCACGCCAAAGCCCAGGATCATCATGATCCAGGTCGATGCTTCGGGGATGGCGCCCGAAACCGAAGCAAAGGACACGGTGTAAGCAGCACTCTTGCCAGCCGTACCCGTTACCGTCAGAGCAACACTCGTACCTGCGCTCAGAGCCAGGCTCATCAGGTCGCGCCATTCAAAGCGACCGGTCGATTGCACCGACAGATTATACTGCACACCATTAATGGTGACATAGGCAGCCGTGAAATCAATGTTCGAGGCGGGATTCAACTTGCCGTTGATCGTGCCCTGCAGGCTGCTAGCCACCACGTCCAGATAGCCCGAATAGGGCATGGTGTAGGTATAAGTATCGCTGAAAGGGTTCGTGGCATAGGTCGTATAGGTCACGGTATCAGCCGCTGCAGCGGGCGTAGCCGCCAACAGCGCCGCTGCCGCGACGATAGTTTTGTTGATATTCATACATTTCCCCATTTGATTCAGAAATATTCTGACCCAGGGCACGAAAACGCTGCGCGCTAATGCCCAAAAATGTCCTAATCTCTGTACGAGGCTTTTTCAAACATGCTCGACATGCAAGCTATTGAGTACAAAGTATTTTTTACCTAATCTCACCAATCATGCGCGGCATATAGATGCTATATGTTCAAAGTTGGCGGAGTTCTCCAAGGATTCCGGTTATATCAAGGCTAAAGATGAGCCGGAAAAAAATTTGCACAGGGCAAAAAATGGAAACATGTCGAAAATGGCCACGCTGGAGCCCGATATCGACCATATGAAGGATTTAAGGCCGATTTCCACGTACATTAGTGGCGTTGGGTAGAAATACACGCAAATGTCACAGGAATCAGCCAGATAGATTTAATCAAAAGCCCAACCGGCGCAAGGCCCGAGTCGCAGGCGCGCCCTCGACCGCCCACGCCCAATAGGCTCGATATTGCGCATCCTCGGCCAACAAATGCCGCTCCTCGGTCTTGGCCCGCCACCAATAAACGGCGCTGACCAAGCCCAGAATGCAGGTGTTGCGAAAGGCATCCACCAAGGACCCATTGGTGGGCAGGAACGGCAGGGTCAGCGACCACCAGAACAGGTTCTTCGACAAATAGGCCGGATGGCGCGTCAGCCGGTATGGCCCATGGGTAATCACCCCGCGATAGGTCAGGTTCGAAAAGCGCAGGCCAAAGGCCACCGTCGCCCAAGCGTAAATGCCCGTCAACATCACCAGCCACGCCCCCCACACCCATTGCAGCGCTGGATAGCCTGCCAGCCAATAGGTCCATTCCGCCGTGCCCGGATGGTAATCCAGCACGCCCCCCGCCCCCATCAGCACAAAGGGCGGATAGCAGATCAGCGCCGCCAACCATCCGTCCAGATAGGGATTGGCGCTGCGAATATGCGCGTCCAGCGGGCGCAGGGTCAGCAGATAGCCCAGAGTGCCGATCTGCACATCCACCATGAACAACATGCCGACCAAGGCATCGGCCAGCCTGACCGGATCCTGCAACGCCGCGCCGAAATCCATCCGCACCACCTGCCCGAAACCACCGGGTAGGATCGAGAGCATAAAGGCCGTGAAAAAGCCCTTCACAGCCCAGCTACGGGCATGTTTGATGACTTCACAGCGCTCTACCCCGTCCAGCCCCAGCAGCCATGCACCGGCATGCCATGCGCCATCGCGCGGCTGCACCATCACGCGGTCCAGCCACAGGACATAGGGCACCGACAAAAGCACCAGCGGCCCGATCGCCACGCCCATCACTTGCAGGGCAAAGAGCCAAGGCCCCTGCCAATAGAAACGGAACAGGCCATAGAGGAAAGCGATAAAGGCCCATGTCGCCCACAGGCCCGCCAGCTTGACCGCACTATCGCGCCACGCCTGCCCCCAGGGGCGGGGCTGCGTCCAGTCCAGCCCTGTCGAGGGGCGGCGATGCACCTTCTCCACCAGCAAGGCCCATGTCGCCGCCGCCAGCGCCGCCAGCAACATGCCCGCCACCGCCGCATAGGGACCGGCCAGAACTTCACGCGGACCGCCCACGCCCAGGGCATCGGCCACCGCTGGCCAATGGCGGCAAACCATGATCCACAGGCCCAGCGCCGCCAACCCCACAAATCCGGTGGCGGCGGCTACATCGCTGGCAGGGGGCGCAAGGCGGGAGGTTTCACTCATCCCGCCTGCGTTTAACGACCTATGGTTAAAGCCAAGGTAACGCGCTTATTTCAGCGCGGTAATCTTGCCCGAATCGTCGAACAGATACAGCACGCCATTGGCGACAACCGGAGCCAGCGTGATCGGAGCCTTCACGTTGGTAAAGCGCTTGGGCACGCCTTCCAGCGCATTGACCACATGCACTTCGCCACGGCTATTGGCCACCCACAGGCGATCACCGGCCAGCACAGGACCGGTCCAGAAGATCGGGCCTTCTTTCTTCTTGGGCTTGGTCCAGCGGTCAAACTGCACCACCCAGCGCACCTTGCCGCTGTTTTTGGCAATGCACAGCAGCTTGGATTCATCGGTCAGGGTGAAAATCCAGTCGCCCGCCAGCGCAGGAGTGGAAATGCCCGCCAAATTGAGTTCCCAGATACGCTGGCCGGTCACCAGTTCATAGGCAGCCATACGCCCGCCCTGACCCAGCGCATAGACGCGGCCACGGTCGATGATCGGGTCGGCGTCAATATCGGTCAACACGCCCACGCTGGTGGACAAGGACGTGCGGGCCAGCGCGTCATTCCACAACTGGCGGCCATTCTCATAGCGATAGGCGATCAATTCGCCGGTCGAGAAACCGGCCACCACCGAACCTTGCCCCGCCGCCGGAGCGCCCACGCCAAACACGCCGGTCGCGCCCAGCGAGGCAGATTCCTGCCACAGGGTCGCGCCATCCTCCACCTTCAAGGCGTGGAGTTCGTTGTTCTGCGTCATGATATAGAGCGCGCCAAAGGCCACCGTGGGCGAACCACGCAGCGGGCCAGTGGGGCGCACTTTCCACAATTGCTTGCCGGTCTTGGCATCCACCGCCGCGACATCGCCAACGCCGGTGGTGACATAGACGCGGCCATTGTCATAGGTGGCCCCGCCGCCAAACACGGCCTCGCCAATGCCGCCGGTCAGGGCAAAACTGGTCGTCCATTGCGCAGCGCCCGTGGCCGCGTCAAAGGCATGCAGCACGCCATCGGTATCAAACACAAACAGGCTGCCCCCGCCCACCACTGGCGCCGCGCCCAGACGGCGGCGATCGGTGGAGCCAGCCACCTTGGCTTCCCACAAAGGCTTGGGATTTTCGGCCATTTGCAGATTGCCATAGGATTTGGAGGCCGAACCGCCCGGCTGCGCCCAATCGGCATTGGGCTGGGCCAAAGGCAGCACGACCGCCACCGTGCCAATATCCAGATCGGCCTGTGCCGAGGATTCCACGCGGCTCAGGATCGGCTCACGCTTGCCCATGGTGGGCGTGGGTGCCTTGGGCTTGCGCGGCAGCTTTGGCCCGCCGCCACAGGCCGACAGCAGCGCCGTCGTGGCCAGAGCCAGCAGCAGGCTGCGGGCGAAAGGGCGACCTTGATTTTTGTTGGCCGAAAGCTTGGCGATAGACTGCATGGAATAGGCGTCCTGAAAGCGAGAGCGCGGGCGTGAGACGAAAATTGTTATTCAGGCTTGGCTGGCTGGGCCGGAGCGGCGGCAGGCTGAGCCGCAGCAGGCGCCTGCGGGGCCATTTCGGCGGGCGGCGCAATATCATCCACCGCGTCAAAGCCCAAAACGCCCGCCATTTGCCGCGCACGGGCGCGCAGCGAATCGGGCTGGTCCTTATCCTTGGCAATGGCACCGAACAGCGGGCCAGCCAGATCATTCTTGCCCTGCTTCAAATAAGCGATGGCCAGCAATTCGCCCGCCTGACCAAACCATGCCCCACCGGGCGCGGCCAAAGGCTTCAGGGCGGCAACCACCGCATCGGGCTTCATCGTATCAAAGGACAAAGCCACCTGACGCAAAGTGGCAAAATCGCGATAGGGCTGGGGCGCGTCGGCCTGCTTGGCAATCGCCTCATAACGCTTGGCTGCATCCGCCGCCTTGCCCGACTGGACCAACAGACCCGCCTGCAGCAATTGGGCGACCACCGCGCTGGCCCCGCTCTTGTCCGCGGCCAGAGTGTCCAGCACCTTGGTCGCATTGGCGTTTTGCGAGGCCTCGATCTGGTCCATGGCGATGGTCAGTTGCTCGGCGCGCTGTGCGGCCTGCTGATCCTGATAATGGCCCCAATAAAGCCAGCCACCCAGCGCGGCCAGACCCAACACAAGGCCAGCGCCCACCGGCTTGGCATAGCGCTTGAGCGCCAGCAGCGTCTGGTCTTCGCGCAGGGCATCATCCACCTCGCGCAGGAAAGCCTCGCCCTGCTCTGCCTGACGGGCGGCCAGCTGTTGTTCGCGGGTCTGGGGTGGAGTGGGACGCAAAGCCAATTTCAAGTTTCCCGATTCTGCACGGCCGAAAATACAGGCCGCTATGGCCGCCGTAAAATGAACCTGTCGTTTAGCGGATGGGCGGCGTAATTCAACTTTTATGAATCATTGTGGGTTTTGGGTCACGCTTCACAGATCGGCCCGCCCCATGGCACCGGCGTAAAGGCGGCGATAACGGGCGATCATGCCCTGCTCGTCATAATCGGCCTGCGCAATGCGGCGGTTGGCCGCGCCAATATCGCCGCGCAGGGATGCATCCTGCGCCAAGGCCAGCAAAGCAGCGGCATAGGCGGCGTCATCGCCCGCGGGCGTGATGAACAACCGGTTTTCCGGCGCCACCATGCCCGCCACATCGCCCACCGCCGGACTGCATACCGCAAGCCCGCCCGCCATGGCTTCCACCACGCTGATCGGGAATTGCTCGCTATCAGACGAGAGCGCGAAAAGATCGAACAGGCCAATCGCCTTGGCCGGATCAGGCGCATGGCCGGGCAAATGGACGCGATGGGCCAGCCCGAGCCTTTCGGCCTCGGCGCGGATCGCCTCGCGTTCGGGCCCCTCGCCCATGATCACCAATTGCCATGGATCGGGCAGGCCCGCAAAGGCGCGCACCAGACGCGGCAAGTTCTTCACCGCGCGCAGACCGGCCAAAGTGCCCAGCCACAATTCCCCCTCGCGTTTCACAATGCGCGGCAGGGCGTTGGGGCGGACCTTTTGCGTAAAGCTGGCCGTGTTCACCCCATTGGCAATGCGATGCACCCGCGCGACAGGCTGTTGCCAAGCCTTCAGCGCGATCTGTTCCAGCCTTTGCGAAGGCACAACCAAAGCGCTGGCCCGCCCCAAGGCGATCCGGCGATACCAGTTGCGCAGGGGCTTGAGCTTTTCCGCCTCGTCCTGATTAAAACCATCCTCATGATGGATCAGAGGCGGCAAAGGCAGCGCGCTGGAATAAAGCGTATGGGCCATCACCGCATCCATCGCCCCGAAATTATAGGTCAGCACCAGATCATGCCCGACCATCGCCCTGGCCAGCGAGAGCAGACGGGCAGGCGTGGGCTTACCCTGCAAGGACGGGAAAGCCTCATCCCCGCGCCATTCGATGCCCTTGGCAATGCGCGCGGTGGCCTCCATCGCGCCCGCCACACCGCTGATGATCGTATGCGAACAGGCATCGCCAAAAGCATTAATCAACTGGGCGCAGCGCAATTCCTTGCCGCCGGGGTTAAAGCTGGAATGCAGATGCAGCAGACGTGTCTTGCTCATGGGAATGTTCAGACCACCCGCTCCAGCAAGCGCTCGATCGCCGCCACCGCCTCGGGTTCATCCAGCGTGGGCGCATGGCCCACGCGCGAGACGTTAACCGCCACGGCATCGGGAATGCGGCGCGCCATCTCCTCCAACGTGGCGGTGGAGAGGATATCCGACAATTCCCCGCGCAGCAGCAGCAAGGGCCGCCCCGTCAGCGCCAGATAGCCCGGCCACAGGTCAACCCCTGCCTCGGCACCGGGCTTTTCAAAAGGCTCGGCCAGTTTCATGTCATAATCATAAACGATGCGGCCATTCTGCCCCAGCGTCATCACCCTTTTGGCCATGGCCAGCCATTGATGCGCGTCATAATCGGGGAAGGCCGCGCCATGCTCTTCCTCCAGATCGCGCGCGGCATGCATCCATGTGGGATAGGACCGCGCCTGCCCGACATAATCGCGAATCCGCGCAAGGCCCGAAGCCTCGATCACCGGCCCGATGTCATTGAGCACCGCCCCCGCAATACGCTTGGCATCGATCATGGCCAGAACCATCGTCATCAACCCGCCCAGCGAGGTGCCGATGGCCACAAAGCGGTCCACGCCCGCCTGTTCCAGCAATGCGTTGACATCGGCCACATATTGCATGGGATTATAGGTCTGGGAATTCTTGGCATAATCGCTGTCGCCCCGCCCGCGCATCTCGGGGCAGAGGACGCGCCATTGCGGCGAGAGCCTTTCGGCCAGCCCTGCAAAATCACGCGCGTTACGCGTCAGGCCGGGCAGGCAGAGGATAACAGGGCGATCCTTGGGCTGATCCTGCGGGCCGGCATAGTCGCGATAATGCAGGCGCAGGCCATCGGGGCTTTGCCAGAACTGGTCAGAATAGGCGCTCATGGCCGCTGGGGAATCCCTCTCTTGTGGCACCTTGGGACTTATGCACTTGCGCATCGCCTTTGGGCCGCCCACTTATTGCCCCATGAGCGCAGAACCGCAAGCGATAGACTACACGCCCGATCCGCAAATTATGGCGCTGGCCCCGTGGCTGGGCGATTGCGTGGCAGCGGCGGACTTTCCGCAAACGACCTTACGCTGGCGCAACCAGCGTTGGGCGGAGGCTGTCGGGCTGGGCGGGCTGGATGATGCGGCATGGCTCCGCCATTTTGGCCGCTTTGCCCCGCTGGAGAGGAACCTACCCCAGCCTCTAGCTTTGCGCTATCACGGGCATCAATTCCGGCATTATAATCCCGATCTGGGCGATGGGCGCGGCTTTCTGTTTGCCCAGATGCGCGATGCGCAAGGCCGCTTGCTGGACCTTGGCACCAAGGGCAGCGGGCAGACGCCATGGAGCAGGCAGGGCGACGGGCGCCTGACGCTGAAAGGTGCGATGCGCGAGATATTGGCCACCGAAATGCTCGAAGCCTTGGGGGTGAATACGTCCAAGACTTTCTCCGTGGTGGAAACCGGCGAGAATCTGTGGCGCGGCGATGAACCCTCGCCGACCCGATCAGCGGTGCTAGTGCGGCTGAGCCATGGCCATATCCGCATCGGCACTTTCCAGCGCCTGCTGATGCTGGAAGAGGCAGAGAATATGGCGCAACTGGTCGATTATTGCCTGCGCCAATTCCCCGGCGCGCTGCCGCCCGAAGACGCCCCCGCACGCGAGGAACCCGCAATCATCCTGCTGCATCAGGTGGTGGAGCGGATGGCGGCGATGGCGGCGGGCTATGTGGCGGCCGGTTTCGTGCATGGCGTGCTCAACACCGACAATATGAACATCTCGGGCGAGAGCTTTGACTATGGCCCGTGGCGCTGGCTGCCCCGCTGGGATGCGGGCTTTACCGCCGCCTATTTCGACCATCAGGGCCTCTATAGCTTTGGGCGACAGGCCGAGGCGATGCGCTGGAATTGCGGACAACTGGCCGTGGCCCTTCGCCTATTGTCCGAGGATAGCGCGCCGCTGATTTTCGCGCTGGACCGGTTTGATGGGCTGTATCAGACGGCTTTGGCCAAACATGTGCTGTGGAGGCTGGGCGTGAAGCCCAAGGGGGACGATGGCGCCCTGCTCGCCGCTTGCGGGCGGTTTATGCAGGAAAGCGGCATGGCGCCGGATAATTTCTTCCACGCCCATCGGGCCTTGCGCGATTTGGCTTTGCCCGAAGCGGCGGGCTATGAGCCTGTGCCCCATGCTTTGGACCATCCCGCATGGCATGCCCCCGTGCCCAGCAACCATATTGACGAGGTGGAGCGCATCTGGGCCGCGATCACCGAGGGGGATGACTGGGGGCCGATGGAGGCCCATGTTGCCGCCATCCGCCATCTGGGCGAGGCCTTGGCGTTGGGCGGACCACCGCCTAAAGTCTGAGTTTGCGCCCAAGTTTTCGGATGCTTTTGGCGGGCGCATGGGCCAAGGGATGGGGTGAAAGGATTACACACCATGCCTGCCCGCTCCGCCTCATCCCAGAACGGCCTGCCCTTTGCGGTGGTTTGCTATATCATCTGGGGCCTGTTGCCGCTCTATCTGCGACAGGTCCATGATGTGCCCGCGCTGGAATTTGTGGGCTGGCGCACCTTGTTCACCCTGCCGGTCTGTCTGGTGCTGATTGTCGCCCTACGTCAGGCCCATGCCCTGCGCGCCACCTTGCGCCAGCCCAAGACCTTGCTGTGGCTGGCGGCTTCAGCCACGCTGATTTTCGGCAATTGGCTGACCTATGTCATCGCCATTCAACAAGGCCATGTGTTTGCCTCCAGCCTTGGCTATTACATCAACCCGCTAATCAACGTGTTGTTGGGCACGATGTTTCTGGGCGAGAAGCTGGGGCGGGCGCAATGGGTGGCCGTCGGGCTGGCCGCGCTGGGCGTAGCCATTCTGGCTTCAGGCGCGGGGGCAACCTTGGGGATTAGCATGGCGCTGGCCATCACTTTCTCGCTCTATGGTCTGGTGCGTAAACAGGTGGCGGTCGCCCCCTTGCCCGGGCTGGCGATCGAGACCGCGATCCTGACCCTGCCGGCCGTCGCGCTGGTGTGGTTTGGCCACGGGCCAGAGGGCGTGACGCTCAACGCATGGAACATGCATAGCACGCTGGTCGCCTGCTCAGGCATTGTGACCGCCGTACCGCTGGTGCTGTTTGCCTATGCGGCGCAGAGGATGGATTATTCGCTGCTGGGCTTTGTACAATTCATCGCGCCAACCATCGTGTTCTTCCTTGGCCTTTTCCTGTTCCACGAAGCATTACGCCCCGTGCAATTGGGCTGTTTCGTGCTGATCTGGCTGGCGTTGGCGGTGTTCTGCTGGGATCTGTGGCAGAAACGCAAATTGGCATAAAGAAAGGGCGGGGTTTGCAGCCCCGCCCTGTTCCTTTTTAATCAGGATCGACCAGCTTAAGCCGCCGCTTCCTTGCCCTTCAGCACGCGGACTGGTTCCTTGCGGCCTTCGACGACATCCTTGTCCACCACCACTTCGGCAATGTCGGATTCGGTGGGCAGGTCGAACATCGTATCCAGCAGCAGGCCTTCCACGATCGAACGCAGGCCGCGCGCGCCGGTCTTGCGCTCGATGGCGCGCTTGGCAATCGCTTCCAGCGCATCATCGGTGAAGGTCAGCGTTACGTCTTCCAGATCGAACAGCTTGGCATATTGCTTGACCAAAGCGTTCTTGGGCTCGCGCAGGATCTGCACCAGCGCGGGGATGTCCAGATCGTTCAGCGTGGCGATCACCGGCAGACGGCCGATGAATTCGGGGATCAGGCCAAACTTCTGCAAATCTTCCGGCTCAGCCTTTTGCAGCAATTCGCCCACCTTGCGCTTGTCCGGATCGGCGACATGGGCGCCAAAACCGATCGAACGCTTTTGCAGGCGGTCGGCAATGATCTTTTCCAGACCGGCAAAGGCGCCGCCACAAATGAACAGGATGTTGGTCGTGTCCACCTGCAGGAATTCCTG
This sequence comes from Novosphingobium umbonatum, assembly GCF_004005905.1. Taxonomy (GTDB): domain Bacteria; phylum Pseudomonadota; class Alphaproteobacteria; order Sphingomonadales; family Sphingomonadaceae; genus Novosphingobium; species Novosphingobium umbonatum. Next base: position 51,518 of record NZ_SACO01000005.1, on the reverse strand, counting down.
CTGCGGATGCTTGCGGCCGCCCTGCGGCGGAACCGAGGCCGTGGTGCCTTCCATCAGCTTGAGCAGCGCCTGCTGCACGCCCTCGCCCGACACGTCGCGGGTGATGGAGGGGTTTTCGGCCTTGCGGCTGATCTTGTCGATTTCGTCGATATAGACGATGCCGTGCTGGGCCTTTTCAACGTTATAATCGCTGGCCTGCAACAGCTTGAGGATGATGTTCTCCACATCCTCACCCACATAACCAGCCTCGGTCAGCGTGGTCGCGTCCGCCATGGTGAAGGGCACGTCAAACGTCTTGGCCAAAGTCTGCGCCAGCAAGGTCTTGCCCGAACCGGTGGGGCCGACCAGCAGAATGTTCGACTTCGACAGTTCGACTTCGCCGCCCTTGCCGCTGTGCTTCAGGCGCTTGTAGTGATTGTGCACCGCCACCGCCAGCACGCGCTTGGCACGATCCTGACCGATCACATAATCGTTCAGCGTCTCGAAGATGTCCTTGGGCGTGGGGACGCCGCCGTCCTTCTTGCCGGCAAGGCCGCTCTTGGTTTCCTCGCGGATGATGTCGTTGCACAATTCGACGCATTCATCGCAGATGAACACGGTAGGTCCCGCGATCAGCTTGCGCACCTCGTGCTGCGATTTCCCGCAGAAGCTGCAATAGAGGGTGCTCTTTGCGTCGGATCCGCTCAGTTTCGTCATGCCATTTCCCAAATGGCCCGTTCAGGGCTGTTATCTTTGCAGCCTAGCCCCGCGGGCGCCAAATTCAATCCCCGACGGTTAACCCATCCCTGCTTGAGACAGGCTGAACCGTCAGGGTTACCGATCAGTTGCCAGCGCCTTCGACATCGGGGCGGCGCTCGAACACCTTGTCGATCAAGCCAAACTTCAGGGCTTCATCGGCTTCAAGGAAATTGTCGCGGTCCATCGCGGCCTCGATTTCCTCCACCGGCTTACCGGTGAATTTGGAATAAAGGCTGTTCATCCGCGAACGGATGCGCAGGATTTCGCGGGCCTGAATCTCGATATCGGACGCCATACCCTGCGCACCGCCGCTGGGCTGGTGGATCATGATACGCGCGTTGGGCAGGGCGATTCGCTGCCCCGGCTCACCGGCGGCCAGCAGGAAGCTGCCCATCGAGCAGGCCTGACCGATGCACACGGTCGACACCTTGGGCTTGATATATTGCATCGTGTCATAAATCGACAGGCCCGCCGTCACCACGCCACCGGGCGAGTTGATATACATGCTGATATCCTTGCTCGGGTTTTCCGATTCCAGGAACAGCAACTGGGCAACGATAACCGAGGCCATATGGTCCTCGATCTGGCCGGTCACGAAAATGATACGCTCGCGCAGCAGGCGCGAGTAAATGTCGAAGCTGCGCTCGCCGCGGCTGGATTGCTCCACCACCACCGGGATCAGCGCGCCCGTGACGGGATCGGTGGTGAATTTGCCCTGAGCGTCGCTGCGTCCAAACAGATCGATCATGTAAAATCCTCTTGGTCTAGGCTGTCTATGTCGCGCTTCACGCTGCAATGTTCAAGGGCGTTACCCCCAGAAAACCTGCGAACTTGAACACATACCCCAAGGTATGCCTCCGTAGGGGAGAATTAAACCCTTCCCTTTGCCGCAGAAGAGCATTTGACGCAGACCTGAAAGAAGGTATGCATTGCATACAAAGTGCCAATAGAGCACCCGACCTGAAAACAGAGGATGACCCATGGCCCATTTCCCCGATACCCGCAGTTTCACTGGCGTTTTGCGGCCTGTCCGGCTGGAATGCGACATTCTGGACATGGAGGTGGAAGGCGAAATCCCCGCCTCGATGAACGGAACCTTCCACCGCGTTCATCCCGACTCGCAATTTCCTCCAAAATTTGCCGATGACCAGTTTTTCAACGGCGATGGCATGGTCAGCCTGTTCCACTTTCGCGGCGGCAAGGTGGATTTCAAGCAGCGCTATGCCCGCACCGACAAATTCAAGCTGGAACGCGCGGCCGGTCGCGCCCTGTTCGGCGCCTATCGCAACCCTCTGACTGATGACGAGGAGGTGAAGGGGCAGATCCGCTCCACCACCAACACCAATGTGATGGTCCACGCGGGCAAGCTGTTTGCGATGAAGGAGGATGGCCCCTGCCTCATCATGGACCCAATGACGCTGGAGACCGAGGGCTTCACCTTTTTTGACGGCAAGCTGAAAAACCAGACCTTCTCCGCCCATGGCAAGGTAGACCCTGTTACCGGCAATTTCTGCAATTTCGGCTATGCCGCCACCGGACTGCTGACGCGGGATTGTTCCTTCTTTGAAATCGACCCGCAGGGTAATGTCCTCTACGAAACCTTTTTCGAAGCGCCCTATTATTGCATGATGCACGATTATGCGATCACCGAGCATTATGCCGTGTTCCATATCGTGCCCTCCACCAGCAATTGGGACCGCTTGAAGGCGGGCCTGCCCCATTTCGGCTTTGACACCACACTGCCGGTTTATCTGGGAGTGCTGCCGCGTGGGCCAGGCGTCACGGGTAAAGACATCCGCTGGTTCAAGGCGCCCAAGACGATCTTTGCCAGCCATGTGATGAATGCGTTCGAAGACGGCACGAAGATCCATTTCGACACGCCAGAGGCGGTGGGCAATTGCTTCCCCTTCTTCCCCGACATCCATGGCGCACCATTTGACCCCATAGCCGCACGGCCTTTCCTCACCCGCTGGACGGTCGATCTGGCCTCGACGTCGGACGAGTTCCTCAAGGTGGAACAACTATCCCACTGGATCGACGAATTCCCCCGCATCGACGAACGCTATGTCGGGCAACCCTACGCCCATGGCTATATGCTGGTGATGGATCCGGAAATGCCGGTGGACTTCCCCGGCGCGCGGGCTTCGGGTTTCCGCATGAACCGCATCGGCCATATCAACCATGCGACCGGCGCACAGGACAGTTGGTGGGCAGGCCCGCATTGCATGATTCAGGAACCCTGCTTCGTGCCGCGTTCACCGGATTCGCCCGAAGGCGATGGCTGGATCATCGCGGTGGTCGACAATCTGGTGACCAATTATTCCGATCTGGTGGTGCTGGACGCGCAACGTCTGGAGGATGGCCCCGTGGGCCGCGCCAAGCTGCCCTTCCGCTTGAAAAGCGGGCTGCATGGCAATTGGTGCGATGCCAGCAAATATGCGGGCTTTGCCGCCTGAGACAAAAGGGGGGAGCGGCACCATGCCCTCCCCCCGATTGCTTTTCAGGCGACCTGCATCCCGCCCTTCCACAGGGCCAGCACGCGGCCCTGCACGCCTTGGCGGTCAAAGGGCGTGTTACCGGCCAGAGCGGCCATCTTGCGCGAGTCGACAATCCACGGGCGATCGGCATCCACCAGAGCAATATCCGCCTGCAACCCAACCGCCAACGCGCCCGCATCCACGCCCAAAATCGCCGCCGGATTGGTCGCCAACAGGCGGAAAGCGGTAGCCAGATCGATCACTCCATCGCGCACCAAAGTCATGGTCAAAGGCAGCAGCGTTTCGGCCCCCGCCATACCCGGTTCGGCATCGGCAAAGGGCAGGCGTTTATCCTCCGGCCCGCGCGGATCATGGCCGCTGGTGATCACGCTGATCGTGCCATCGCCAATTGCCTCGATCACGGCGCGGCGGTCGTCCTCCTGCCGCAAGGGTGGCGAGAAGCGGCAGAAGGTGCGGAAATCGGCCAGAGCCGTGTCCGACAGCATGAAATGGGCGGGCGTCACACCAGCGGTAACCCGCAAGCCCCGCTTTTGCGCGGCGCGGATCAGGTCCAGCGCGGCGCGGGTGGTGATCTGGCGGAAATGCAGCCTCGCCCCCGCCATCTCAGCCAGCGCAATGTCCCGCGCCACGGCCAACGCCTCGGCCTGAACCGGCGCGCTGGGCAGGCCAAGCCGCGTGGCCATTTCGCCTGCGGTGGCTACGGCATTGCCGGCGATCCCGCTATCCTCGGCATGGGTGATGACCACCAGATCAAGCATGGCGGCATAGCGCAACAGGCGCAGCATCGTGCCCGAATCGGCAATCCACTGACGTCCGGTGGCAATCGCCTTTGCCCCTGCTTCACGCATCAGGGCGATCTCGGCCATATCGCTGCCTTCCAGCCCGCGCGTGGCGGCGGCCAAAGGATGCACCCACAGGTCAGGCTTGCCGCTTTGCGCGGCGTAACGCACCGTGCTGGGCCGGTCGAGCGGCGGGTTCTGGTCCGGCATCAGCGCCGCGCGGGTAATGCCGCCGAAATGCAGCGCGGGCTTGTCGATGGCAAATACGCCAAGGTCCACAAGACCAGGCGCGATCAGGGCACCCTTGGCCTGCACCACGCGGTCGCCATCCTGCGGGGCGACATCGGCGCCCAAGGCCACAATCCGGTCGCCTTCGCAACGGATCGCGCCCGAAACCGGCACGCCCTCGCCCAAAACCAGCTTGCCGCCGGTGATCGTCAGAGCCGAGTTCTTCATGCCGAGGCTCCTTTGTCTGCTACCGCTGGCGCCCAACCGGGCACTTGCCGCGCGCGCCTCGTCAAAACTTCCAGACAGGCCATGCGCATTGCCACGCCCATTTCCACCTGCGTGGTAATCAGGCTGCGGCCTTCCAGATCGGCCACATTGGAATCAATCTCGATCCCGCGGTTCATCGGGCCGGGGTGCATCACAATCGCATCGGGCGCCGCCTTGGCCAGACGGTCCAGCGACAGGCCATAGAGATGGCGATATTCACGTGGCGAAGGGATGAACTGGCCGGTCATGCGCTCGTTCTGCAGGCGCAGCATCATCACCACATCCGCGCCTTTCAACGCGGCATCGAAATCATGAAAAGGCGTTACGCGCATCCGTTCAATATCGGCAGGCATCAGCGCGGGCGGCGCGCAAACGCGCACATTGGCCCCCAGAGCCGTCAGCGCCAGAATATTGGAACGCGCCACGCGGCTGTGCAGAATATCGCCGCAGATGGTGACGGTCAGGCCCACGAAAGTGCCCTTGGCCCGCTTGATGGTCAGCGCGTCGAGCAAGCCCTGCGTCGGGTGTTCATGCTGGCCATCGCCCGCGTTCAGAACGGGGCAATCCACCTTTTCCGCGATCAGGCGCACCGCGCCCGAACTGGCATGGCGGATCACAATCGCGTCGGCGCGCATGGCGTTGAGCGTCATGGCGGTGTCGATCAGCGTCTCGCCCTTTTTCACGCTGGACTGGCCCACCGACATGTTGACCACATCCGCGCCCAGACGCTTGCCCGCGATCTCGAAAGACAGCAGCGTGCGGGTCGAATTTTCATAAAAGGCATTAATGATGGTCAGGCCGCGCAGGGCCTCCACCTTCTTTTGCGGCTGCCGGTTCAACTCCACCCATTGCTCGGCCTCGTCGAGCAGAAAGTGGATCTCGTGCGGGGCAAGGCCCGCCAGCCCGAGCAGGCTGCGGTGGGGGAAGGCAAGACTGCCTTCGGGATAGGTAAAGCTGGTCATCAAAAAGAGCGCACTATAGCGATGAAGCATAAGCCTCAAGGGGCTTTGCGCTGTTCTCCACTTCTGATTATGATGGGCGGATCAGGAGAAGATAAGCATGGCATTTGCAAAATTGGTCTGGCGTCTGTTGGTGGGGATCAAGGACGCGCTGGTCCTGTTGGCCATGCTGGCGTTTTTTGGCGGGCTTTATGCCGCCATGTCGGTGCGCCCCGCGCTGCCTCAGGTGAAGGAAGGCGCGCTGGTCATCGACTTCAAGGGTGCCATTGTCGAGGAATTGCCCAAGGCCGATCTGGAAAGCCTGCTGTCGGGCGATGGCGACACGCCGCAATTGCGCGAGCGCGATGTGCTGCGCGCGCTGAAGGGGGCGGCAAAGGATAGCAAAATCAAGGCTGTCGTGCTGGATTTCAGCAAGTTTTCCGGCGCAGGCTTTGTCCATGCCAGCGAAATTGGCGCGGCGATTGACGAAGTGCGCGCCGCGAAAAAGCCGGTGCTGGCCTTTGGCGCGATGTATGACAATGCGGGCCTGTTGATCGCGTCCCATGCCAGCGAGATTTGGGTCGATCCCTTGGGCGGCGCCTATGTCGAAGGCATGGGTGGCCAGCGGCTTTATTATGGCAAGCTGCTGGAAAAGCTTAAGATCACGGCCCATGTCTTCCGCGTCGGCACTTACAAGGATTACGTCGAGCCCTATCTGCGCGATGGCATGTCCGATCCCTCGCGTGAGGCGAACAAGGCGCTGCTGGGCGCGATTTTCGGCCAATGGCGCGACAATATCGTCAAGGCCCGCCCCAAGGCGCAAGTTGACAAGGTGGCGGCCGATCCGGTGGGCTGGTTCAAGGCGGCGGGCGGCGATGCAGCCAAGGCGGCGCTCAATGCTGGTCTGGTGGACAAGATCGGCAACCACGCCGAATTTGGCGCCGCCGCGGCCAAGATTGTGGGCAAGGATAGCCAAGACACTCAACCGGGTGGCTATAGCCACACACCGATGGGCACATGGCTGGCCGCCAACCCCGCCTCCACCGATGGCAAGGCGATAGGCGTCGTCACCATTGCCGGCGCTATCACCGATGGCACCGCAGGGCCGGGCAGCGCAGGCGGCGAACGCATCGTCAAGCTGATCGATTCGGCGGAGAAGAAGGATCTGGCCGCGCTGGTCATCCGCGTCGATTCGCCGGGCGGTTCGGTGGTCGGCTCCGAAGCGATCCGCGCCGCCATCCTGCGTCAAAAGGCGCGCGGCCTGCCGGTGGTGATCTCCATGGCCAATATGGCGGCCAGCGGCGGCTATTGGGTCTCCACACCGGGCAGCCGCATCTTTGCCGAACCCGGCACAATCACCGGTTCCATCGGCATTTTCGCGGTCATCCCCAGCTTTGAACGCGTGCTGGCCGATTGGGGCGTGAAGGGTGATGGCGTGCGCACCGGCCCGCTCGCGGGGCAGCCCGATGTGCTGACCGGCTTTACGCCCGAAATCGAACAGGTGCTGCAGGCCAATATCGAGGCAGGCTATAGCCGCTTCATCAATCTGGTGGCGCAATCACGCCATAAAACGCCCGCGCAGGTCGACACGATCGCGCAGGGCCGCGTGTGGGATGGCGGCACCGCGCGCCAGATCGGGCTGGTGGACCAGTTCGGCGGGCTGGATGATGCGCTGGCCTATGCAGCCAAGGAGGCCAAGCTTGATCCCGATGGCTGGCACGCCGCTTTCCTTGGCGAGGATGCAGGTACCTTGCGTCAGGTGGTGGACCAGTTCCGTCAGAATGGCGATGATGCCTCCGAGGAGGAGGAGGACAGCGCCATGGGCCATGACTGGGCCGGCATGATTGCCATGCGCCAGCGCCAGCAATTGGGCATGGCAATCAGCGACACGCTGCATATGCTGGGCAGCGGCGGCGCGCAGGCCTATTGTCTGGAATGCATGGGCAACACTTCCGCCCTTGCCTCCCCCCGCCCCGCTGTGGCCGGACAGCAAGGGTGGATGCTGAAGATCCTCCGCTGGATCGCCGGTTGATAGAAAAAGGGCGGGGCCAAGCCGACCCCGCCCTTTCCCTTCGCTCGCTGCCCGCGAAACCTATCCGCCTGTTTTTCGCCCCGTCTGATGGGCCTCGGCCTCGGCCATCGTCATGGCATGGTCACCTTCGGCCACTTGTTGCAACAAACGCGCCGGATCACCCAATCGCGCCAATGCCTCACGCTTGATCGCGGCGGCTTGTGCGGGACAGGCGCCATGTTCGCGCCCTGTCACCAGCGGGCCTTCCTGAATTTTGCGGGCCGGATGCGCTTCATGCCCCAGCTTGCGCGTAACCACCCAGCGCCCTTCCCACACACAATGGCGCAGGTCGGCCCGGTTGGGGGCATGGACACCCGCTGTTCGCATGGTGATCTGGGGCGTGACGGAATAAACCAGCGGCGCCCTTGCAGCCTTCTCCCCCCCATGGGGCAAGGACAGGGTCAGACTGTGGGAATCGTGGGGCGCGACAAGGCTGGCCGCCAGCAAACTTGCCGCCATGGCAATGCTCGTCATCGAAAACTCTCCTGCTTACCGCGCTTGCCGCCCGCCTTTGGCGATGTCTGCACAAGCGCAACCCCTGTTTAGCGGCGCAACTTTGCCCGATTGTTGCCCGGATGTGAGAAAATGCAGGTCGAACCCATCCAAATCCGGTTTGACCGCTTGCCCTTTTGCCAGAAGCACTCTAAGGCCCAGCCCCTGAATTTGACGTAGCTTCGTCGATGTTGCGGGCGTGGCGGAATTGGTAGACGCGCTGGTTTTAGGTACCAGTATCGTAAGATGTGGGGGTTCGAGTCCCTTCGCCCGCACCAGTCTTCCTCCTCGCTCATCTCGTAGCGGCGAATTGGGAAGGCATTGAATTATCATGCAGATTGTCGAAACCACCAATGAAGGCCTGAAGCGCGCATATAGCGTGACGATCGCCGCGGCCACGATTTCGGAAAAGGTCGAGGCCGAAGTCAAGACCATCGCTCCGCAGGTGCAGCTTCCCGGCTTCCGCGCGGGCAAGGTTCCGGCGAATCTGGTCAAGAAGCGCTTTGGCGCCCAGATCCATCAGGACGCCCTGTCGGGTCTGATCCGCGAAGCTCTGGACAAGGTTGTGGCCGATAACGCGCTGCGCCCTGCCACCCAGCCCGAAGTCGCTCTGGGCGAAGGCTATGAAGAAGGCAAGGACGCCACGCTGACCGTCAGCCTCGAAGTGCTGCCCGCGATCACCGTGCCTGACCTGTCGGGCTTGAAGCTGGAAAAGCTGGTCGTTCCTGTGACCGACGAAGAAGTGATGGAAGGCGTTGCCCGCATCGCTTCGTCGGCCAAGCGTTTTGCCGATGCCGAAGAAGGCAAGGAAGCCGCAGAAGGCGACCAGCTGACCATCGATTTCGTGGGCAAGCTGGACGGCGTGGAATTTGACGGCGGCAAGGCTGAAGACGCTGCGCTGGAAATCGGCTCGGGCCGTTTCATCCCCGGTTTCGAAGAACAGCTGGTCGGCGCCAAGGCTGGTGATGAAAAGACCATCACTGTCACCTTCCCCGAAGATTATCAGGCCGCTCATCTGGCTGGCAAGGACGCCACCTTTGACATCACCGTCAAGGCTGTGAAGGTTGCCGCCGAAACCGTTCTGGACGACGAATTCGCCAAGAGCCTGGGCCTGACCGATCTGGAACAGCTCAAGGGCCTGCTGCGCGGCCAGCTGGAAGGCGAAACCGCCGGCCAGACCCGCACCCAGATGAAGCGCCAGCTGCTGGACATTCTGGCCGATGGCGCCGATTTCGAAGTGCCCGCCAGCATGGTGGAAGCCGAATTCGGCCAGATCTGGCAGCAGCTGACGCAGGAAGCCTCGCGCGAGGAAAATCCTGAAGAAGCTCTGGCTGAGATCGAAGCCGAGAAGGAAGACTATCGCAAGATCGCCGTGCGCCGCGTGCGTCTGGGCCTTCTGCTGTCGGAAATCGGCCAGCAGGCTGGCGTGGAAATCACCGCGCAGGAATTCCAGATGCTGGTGTCGCAGGCTGCCCAGCAGTATCGTCCGGAAGACCGTCAGCGTTTCGCTGAATATGTCCAGTCCGAACCTCTGTTCGCCGCCCAGCTGCGCGCTCCCCTTTACGAAGAGAAGGTCGTTGACCACCTGTTCGAAAAGGCTGAAGTCACCGAGCGCGAAGTGACCAAGGAAGAGCTGCAGGCTGCCATCGAAGCCGAAGAAGGCGAAGCTGGCCACGTGCATGGCCCTGACTGCGGCCACGACCATGGCGAAGCCGAAGCGGCTCCCAAGAAGAAGGCCACCAAGAAGAAGGCCGCTGCTGAAGCCGTAGAAGGCGAAGAAGCTGCTGCCGAGGCCGCTCCCAAGAAGAAGGCGACCAAGAAGAAGGCCGCCGCCGAAGAACCCGCTGCTGAATAAGCCAGGCGGTTTCTGACCAACAAAGACCCGGCCTCTCCATCGCGGAAAGGCCGGGTTTTTTGTTGCCCGAATTACCGCCCGTTGGGCAGCACGGGGATATGGCGGGGCAAATGGCGGTTGGTGACATCATCAAACGCTTGCGGGCGCGGCAAATGGCGCAGCATCGTATAGGCGCAGGTAACCTGCCAAAACCGGTCCGAGGGCGAGGTGAGAAAGCTGATCCGTCCATGCCCGTCGACGACAAATTGATCGAGCCGCAGCCCACAATGGCGGGCGATGGCCACAGCCTCAGCGGGTGGCGCTACACGCGCAGCATTCAAAGCCAGCACCGGGGCGGGAGCAGCCATCAGCAAAAGGGCGGCATGCAGCGACATGCCCTAAAGCTTATGCATTACCCTTTGTTCTGCAATGATAAAGCGCAAAAACCGCCTTACAATTCGCGATGGCTTTCCAAATAGTCTTCGGGGATACGCAGAATTTCAGCAGCAACCTGCGTTTCGCGCAAAAACAGCCAGAGGCCCCACATCAGCAGGCTGATCGCCAACAGGAAGATACCCGCCGCGATTCGCTCCACCGGCACGTTGAAAATTTCCTCGACGAACAGCACCGCCACCGTCGTGCCAATCGCCAGACCGGCCATCACCAGCAATTTGATCGCCCGCGTGTTAAGCTCGATGCGTTGATCCACCGACCGCATTTCTAGCACCACGCGATCATGCGCGGCCCCCTTGGTCTCGCCATGCATCCGTTGCAACGTGCGGGCGCGATCGACGATGCGGCCCAAACGGCTCGACAGGATGTTCATGATATTGCCGATAGCCACCAGCACGAAAACGGGCGCCAGCGCCAATTGGATTGTATGTGCGATCATGGGCGCAGCTTTAGGCCATTTGCGGCCCCAACCCAAGACAGGGTTTGCCCCAAGCCACCCTTAATCCCCCAGCAAAAAGGGGCGGCAGCGACCGTGGTCGCCCCGCCCCTCTTGTGCTTGACCGGCAGCTTTCGCTGCCCGCCGCTTACTTCAACGTGGTGAGGTAAGCGATCACGTCGTCACGGTCAGCCTTGGCAGGCACATTCATCGCCATACGGGCGCCGGGCACCAGCTTGGCAGGAGCGGTCAGCCACTGGTCGAGCAGGGCAGCGTTCCAGGGCTTGCCGAAAGCCTTCAGCTGCGGCGAATAGAGAGCGAAATCGGTGCTGCCAGCCTTGCGCCCCACCACGCCGCGCAGGTTGGGCGCCATGGTGCCCTTCTGGCCAGCGTTGATCACGTGGCAGATCTGGCACTTGGCCTTGAACGCGGTCGCGCCCTTGGCAGCATCGCCAGCAGCAGCGGCGGGGGTGGCGATGGCAACAGCCAGCAAAGCAGCAGCGGGGGCGATCAGTCGCGAAATCGTCATTCGATCCTCTTTTCGTTCAGAATCACGGGGGGTGATCCAATGGATTTTTCAACGCCTTGCCTGCAAACCGCTATGGAATGCAAGTGTCCTGTTGGTTCAAGGCAGCAACAAATACATGCCGTTTTGCCGCTATGCCCTGCCCCGACAATGCGCCAGTCTACGCATTGCCGCATGGCGAGAAAATGAACGCCGCCCTTGATGCCGCCCGCTTTACAGACGCTCGATCTTTTGCGTGGCCTCATCGATGATCTTGGCCACTTCAAAGGCCAGATCTTCGGCCGCGCCTTCGCGCCCCAAACGTTCGACAATCGCGCTGCGCAGATTATGCACTGCCCGTCGCACCGGCGCGCCATCGGTCTTTTCCGCCAGTTGGGCCAAAGCGGCCAGCTTGGCGAACAGGACCTCTACCTGCGCCTGCTTCTCGGCCAGTTCGGCCTTGCCCGCCTCGCTGATGGTGAACAGGCGGCGGTTGGCGCCCTCGCTTTCCACTTCGGCCACCAATTCCATTTCGGCCAGCATGGTCAGCATCGGGTAAAGCACGCCGGGGCTGGGCTGATAAGCGCCGCCCGACTTTTCGGCAAAGCTGCGGATCAATTGATAGCCATGCTGGGGCGCCTGCGCCAACAGCGCCAGCACCATCAGGCGCAATTCCTCGCCTTCAAAACGCTTGCCACGGCGATGGCCGCCGCCATGGCGCGGGCCACCGCCCCTGCCGCCACCAAAGCCGCCCCCGCCGAAACCATCCGGCCCAAAGCCGCGGCCTCCGCCAAAGCCCCCAAATTCGCCGCCAAACGGCCCCACGGCCATAAAGCCACGACCTCTGCCGCCCCGGCCACCATGACCGCCCATGCGGCCTCTTTCAAATCCGAACATACAAACTCCTATCATCCGGTGTTGATCCGGATATAGGCGCGGCTCAAAAACATTTCAAGATATATCTTAGATTATTCTATCCACGCATGGCGCGAGGACCTATCCACCCCGAAGCCATAGGCCCCTGCACGGAAAATCAGGCCTTCCCCGTCCCAATCACTCGCCTGCATCGGCGCTCCGTCCAAGCGCTGCCATTGGCCATCCAGTGGGAATTGCGCGAAATGGGCCAGACGCTCCACACGCCCAGCCGAAAGCGCGGCCACATAATCCTCCAGTTCCGCATCGCGCGCCTGCCAGTCGATCCAACCAATCGGACTGTCCTGACAATAAGCGTTGTTATTGCCCTGCTGGCTGCGGCCGAATTCATCACCCGCCGTCAACATAATCGTGCCGGTGGAGGCGAACAGACAGGCCAGCATGGCGCGTAAATCCCTGGCGCGGGCAGCCACAACCGCAGGATCTTCGCTCGGCCCTTCTACGCCATGGTTCCAGCTGAAATTCTCGCCATGGCCGTCGCGGTTATCCTCGCCATTAGCCAGATTGTGGCGATTTTCATAGGCCACCGTATCGGCCAGCGTAAAACCATCATGCGCGGCAAGGAAATTGACACTGCGACAGGCCTGTTCGCCGAAAATATCCGCGCTGCCCGCCATGCGGGTGGCCCAATCGCCCAAACGCCCCTCTCCGCGCCAGAACCGGCGCATGTCATCGCGGTAGCGGTCGTTCCATTCCAGCCAACCCGCCGGAAAGCGCCCCAGTTGATAGCCCCCCGGCCCGATATCCCACGGCTCGGCAATCATCACCCGATCGGCCAGCCAAGGATCGCGCGCCATCTCTGCAAAAATCGGCGCATCGGCATCAAAACCCGGCCCCCGCGCCAACACCGGTGCCAGATCAAAGCGGAAGCCATCCACCCCGCAATGGGCCACAAAATGGCGCAAAGACGCCAGAGTCAGCGCCCGTACATGCGGATTGGCAAAGTCCAGCGTGTTGCCACAGCCGGTATCATTGATCAGCCGCCCCTCGCCATCATGCGCGTAGGCGGAATTATTCAATCCACGCAGGCTCAAAACCGGCCCGTAAATGTCGCTTTCGCCGCTATGGTTGAAGACCATGTCGAGGATGACACCAACCCCCGCCTCATGCAGTGCGGCCACCGTGTCGCGCAATTCCGCCACTCCGCCGGGGCACAGGCCGGGGTCCAGCACCATCATGCAAACCGGATTATAGCCCCAGAAATTGCGCAGGCCCAAAGGTGGCAAATGGCGCTCATCAATCCATGCCACAATCGGCATCAGTTCAACCGCGCTCACCTTCAGCTTGCGCAAATGGGCGATGATCGCCGGATGGGCCAGAGCCGCCACCGTGCCGCGCAGGACTGGCGGAACCTCCGGATGCAGCAGGGTGAAGCCGCGGACATTCACCTCATAGATCAGCCCGCCTTGGGTAAATCGCGGTGGTTGCAGCGGCAGGGCCTTCATCGGCGCGGGAACCAGAGCACGCGGCACCAGATGCGCCGTGTCGGCTCCATAGGTGCGTAAGGCTTCATCCCATTGGAAACGCCGGTCCAATTCCACCGCATAAGGATCAACCAGCAATTTCGCCGGATCAAACCATAGGCCGCTTTCGGGCGCCCATGCCCCCTGCGCGCGATAACCATACGCACGCCCGCGCAAATCCTGCGGCAAGCTCGTGCGCCACACCTCGCCCTCGCACACCATGGCCACGCGGCTTTCCGCGCCGTCTGCATCAAACAGGCACAGGTCCACCGCACTGGCATGGGGCGAGCGCAGCGCAAAATGCGTGTCGCCGCCCTCTACCCATGCCCCCAATCGCGCCATCAAGTGATAACGGTCGGTTCGGTGCGTCCGGTGTGACGCGTGATGCCCGCAATAGCATCCGCAGCCGTGATCAGATCGGCCAGCTTGTCCGGCGTATGGCCCGCCAGATCGCCGCCCACGGGCTCGTAACGCTCCAGATAGACGCGCAAGGTGGCCCCTTCGGTGCCTGTGCCGGACAGGCGGAACACGATGCGGCTGCCGCCTTCGAACAAGACGCGCAGGCCCTGATTGAGCGAGACTGAGCCATCGACCGGATCGGTGTAACCGAAACTATCAGCCTCGGCCACGGTCAGGCCGGAGAAGCTCTGCCCCGGCAAGCTGGCCAGCGAGGCGGTCAATTCCGCCACCAATGCATTGGCTGCTTCGGTGGGCAGCGCTTCATAATCGTGGCGGGCGTAATAGTTGCGGCCGAATTTGGCCCAATGTTCCTCTGCAATCTGTGCCACGCTCTGCTTGCGGACGGCCAGAATATTGAGCCAGAGCAGCACCGCCCACAGCCCGTCCTTCTCGCGCACATGGTCGCTGCCGGTGCCTGCGCTTTCCTCGCCGCAGATGGTGGCCATTCCAGCGTCCAGCAGCGTGCCAAAGAATTTCCACCCCGTGGGCGTTTCATAGGCCGGAATGCCCAAGGCTTCCGCCACCCGATCCGCCGCCGCGCTGGTGGGCATGCTGCGCGCAATACCCTTCAAGCCGCCCGCATAGGCAGGGGCCAGATGGGCATTGGCCGCCAGCATGGCCAACGAGTCCGAAGGGGTAACAAAGATCCCCTTGCCCACGATCAGATTGCGATCGCCATCGCCATCGGAAGCCGCGCCGAAATCGGGCGCTGCCACGCCGAACATGGTTTCAAACAATTCATGCGCGTGAACTGCGTTAGGATCGGGATGATGCCCGCCAAAATCCTCCAACGGCACGCCATTTTTCACCGTGCCCTCGGCAAATCCCAGACGCTTTTCCAAGATCTCGCGCGCATAGGGGCCGGTCACCGCATGCATCGCGTCAAAACTCATGGTGAGGCCGCCCGCCACCGCCGCGCGGATCGCGTCGAAATCAAACAGCTTTTCCATCAGCGCGGCATAATCGGCCACTGAATCGATCACTTCCACCGTCAGGCCGCCCACCTGCGTCGTGCCGATCGTGTCGAGGTCGATGTCATCAGCCTCCACCATGCGCCATTCGGTGATTTCGCAAGTGCGCTGGTAAATCGCCTCGGTCACGCTTTCGGGCGCGGGGCCACCATTGGCGATATTATACTTGATGCCGAAATCCTCGTCCGGCCCGCCCGGATTATGGCTGGCCGACAGCACCAGACCGCCGCTGGCACCATATTGGCGAATCACGTTCGAGGCTGCGGGCGTGGACAGAATACCCCCCTGCCCCACCAGCACCCGCGCATAGCCATTCGCCGCCGCCATGCGGATCGCCTGCTGGATCACCGTGCGATTATGGTAGCGCCCGTCGCCGCCGATCACCAAAGTGGCGTTTTCGGGGCGCTCCACCACGTCAAACACGGTCTGGATAAAGTTTTCGGCATAATTGGGCTGGGCGAAGACCTTAACCTTCTTGCGCAGGCCCGACGTGCCGGGCTTTTGCCCTGCGATGGGTTGAGTGGGACGGGCGACGATCGATACGGTCTGGCTCACACGAACTCCTGGGTGATCTCGCTATAAAGCTCTGCATAGGTGCCGCCACTTTGTTGCCACGTAAAGTCAGAAAGCATGGCGTTCTTCTGAATTCGTCGCCAAGTATCACCTTGATTATAAAGCGAGACCGTGCGGGACATGGCCTCAATCATCGCCTCTGCCGATACTACGTCAAATTGCACGCCGGTGGCCACACCCGCCTTTACCGCCGCCAGATTGGCATCCACCACCGTATCGGCCAGACCGCCCGTGCGCGCCACCACCGGAATGCAGCCATAGGCAAGGCCATAAAGCTGGGTCAGCCCGCAAGGTTCAAAGCGCGAGGGCACCAGAATGGCATCGCCCCCCGCCTGCATGCGATGGGCCAGCGCCTCGTCATAACCGATGCGGATGGCCACTTTGCCCGCATGGCGCGCGGCGGCGGCGTTCAATTCCGCCACAATCGCCGCATCCCCGCTGCCCAGCAGGGCCAGTCGCCCGCCCATCGCCACCAAAGCATCCAGACATTCGGGCAGCACATCCATGCCCTTTTGCCAAGTCAGGCGGCTGACCACGATGAAGATCGGACCGTCGCCGCTCTCCAGCCCGAATTCAGCCTCCAGCGCGCGCTTGTTGGCGCGGCGGCGGCTTAACGTGCGGACCGAGAAAGGCTCGGCCAGAGCAGAGTCAGCCTGCGGGTTCCATTCGGCATCATCAATGCCATTGACGATGCCGCGCACCCGATCACCACGGCTGATGATCAGCCCTTCCAGCCCCATGCCGAAATGCGGGTCGCGGATTTCGCGGGCATAGGTGGGCGAAACGGTGGTGATGGCCTGCGCCGCCTCCAGCCCTGCCTTCAAATAGCCCACGCCCCCATGATATTCCACGCCATGCATCGACCATGCATGGGCAGGCAGGCCCAGCAGCGGGAAGATTTCCGCGCCATAATGCCCCTGAAACGCCATATTATGGATGGTCATGATGGCGGGGATACGTTGAGCCCCGACGGGCGCGAAACGCAGATAGGCCGGTGCCAGACCCGCCTGCCAATCATGGGAATGCAGCAGATCGAACGCCAATCCTTCCACCACGCCGCCCGCCACATCGGCCGCCGCGCGGGCAAAGGCGGCAAAGCGCAAGGGATTGTCCGGCCAGTCATGCCCCGCCGCATCGCCATAAGGACCACCCTCACGCACAAAAAGCGCGGGGCAATCGAGCACCAGCAAGGACGGTCCGTCCGGCTTGCCATCCAGCGTACCTGCCAGCAGCCTTGCAGGCCGCCCCAACAGGTCATCCCATTCATGCAGCACCTTGGGTGCAGGCGCCAAGGCGCGCTTGCCCTTGGCCGGTTTGGCCTGCGCCGCCAGCTTGGTCAGCACCGCCGGATAGCCCGGGATCAGCGTGGTCATCGCCACACCATGCGGCGCCAAAGCGGCGGGCAAGGCGCCCGCCACATCGGCCAAACCGCCGGTCTTGATAAAGGGCACCGCTTCTGACGCCACCGATAGCACGCGCAGCATGGGGGACTCTCCCGTCACAGGTCCAATTGCTGGATCATCCGTTTGGTAATCAGGCACACGCCATTGTCGGTGCGGCGGAAACGCTTGGCATCCAGTTCCGGATCCTCGCCCACCACCAGACCTTCGGGGATACGCACACCCGAATCCACGATCACGCGATTGAGCCGCGCCCCGCGCCCGATGTTGCAATAGGGCAGGATCACCCCTTCGGTCACGCTGGAGAAGCTGCCCATTTTCACGCCGGTAAACAGCAGCGAACGATAGGCCGTAGCGCCCGAAACGATGCAATCCTGCGAGATCAGCGAACGCACCGCATGGCCGCGCCGCCCTTCCTCGTCATGCACGAATTTGGCGGGAGCCGCCACCACCTGATCGGTCCAGATGCGCCAATCGCGGTCATACATGTTGAGCATGGGCACTGTATCGGTCAGATCGAGATTGGTCTCGAAATAAGCATCCAGCGTGCCCACATCGCGCCAATATTCGCCAATTTCATCCGCGGCTCGCACGCAGCTTTCGGTGAAGCGATGGGCCACCGCCTTGCCACCCTTCACGATCTTGGGGATCAGGTCATTGCCGAAATCATGCGTGCTGAGCGGATTGGCGGCATCTTCACGCAGCAGGTCGAACAGGAATTTCGTGTCGAACACATAAATGCCCATCGAGGCGAGGCTGAAGCCCGGCTTACCCGGGATTTCGGGCGGATTGATCGGCTTTTCGACAAAATCGGTGATGACGTCCTTGTCATCCACCGCCATCACGCCAAAGCCGGTCGCCTCCACCTGCGGCACGACCAGACAGCCAATCGTCACATCCGCGCCCGAATTGACATGCTGGCGCAGCATCAACTCATAGTCCATTTTATAGATGTGGTCGCCGGCCAGAATGACCATATATTTCGGGCTATAGCTCTCGATAATATCGATATTCTGGTAAACGGCGTCGGCTGTCCCCTCATACCATTGCGTTTCGGAAACGCGCTGGCTGGCGGGCAGGATGTCAAAGCTTTCGTTACGTTCGGGACGCATGAAGTTCCACGCACGGTTCATGTGCCGGATCAAACTATGCGCCTTATACTGGGTCGCCACGCCGATGCGGCGGATGCCCGAATTGATCGCATTGGACAAAGCAAAGTCGATAATCCGGCTCATCCCGCCAAAATAGACCGCAGGCTTGGCCCTATTGTCGGTCAATTCCTTCAACCGGCTGCCGCGTCCGCCTGCCAGCACATAGGCCATGGCATCGCGGGCCAGAGGCTGACCATAGGTTTCGCGCATCCTTACCCCTCCTTATGTCTTGCGACCGATCAATCCTGAATTTGCAACATTATCGTGGCCAAAGGCGGCAATGTGACCAAGGCCGCGCCATGTTCCGCGGTAACCTGTCCGCCATTGCCCATGCCGCTGCCGCCATAGACGGTGGCATCGCTGTTCAATATTTCCGCCCACACGCCATCCATGGGCAGAGGCAGGCGGTAATTCTCGCGCGGGTTGGGCGTCATGTTGCACACCACCGCCACGGGCTTTTCACCGTCACCGGCATGGCGCAACCATGCAAAGACGCTGGCCTCGGCATCATCGACCACCAGCCATTCAAAGCCCTCGCCCTCGCAATCGCGGGCATGCAGCGCGGGGATAGAGCGATAGAGCCGGTTCAAATCGCGCAGCAGCAGGCGCAAACCTTCATGCCGGTTATGCGGCGAACGATCATCCAGCAAATGCCAGTCCAGCCCGCGCGCCTCGCTCCATTCGCGCCACTGGCCAAACTCCTGCCCCATGAACAGCAGCTTTTTGCCCGGATAGCCCCACATCAAGCCGTAATAGGCGCGCAGATTGGCGAATTTCTGCCATTCATCGCCCGCCATCTTGTTCAGCAGACTGCCCTTGCCATGCACCACTTCGTCATGGCTGATCGCCAGCACGAAATTCTCGGCAAAGGCATACATCAGGCCGAAGGTAATGTCGGTATGGTGGTGCCGCCGGTGGATCGGGTCGCGCGCCATATAGCGCAAAGTGTCATGCATGAAGCCCATGTTCCACTTAAAGCCAAAGCCCAAAGCGGAAGCGCGGCCTTCTGTGTCATAGGCGGGCTGGGTCACACCGGGCCATGCGGTTGATTCCTCGGCCATGGTCATAAAGCCGGGCACTTGCGCATAGACCGCGCGGTTCATCGCGCGCAGGAAATCCACCGCTTCCCAATTCTCGCGCCCGCCCTGCTCGTTGGGGATCCATTCGCCGTCCTTGCGGCTGTAATCGCGGTAGAGCATCGAGGCCACCGCATCCACGCGCAACCCATCGACATGGTAACGCTCGGCCCAGAACAGGGCGTTGTTGATCAGGAAGCTGGAAACCTCGCGCCGCCCGAAATTGTAGATGGCGGTGTTCCAGTCGGGGTGGAAGCCAAGGCGCGGGTCGTCATGCTCATAAAGCGCCGTGCCGTCGAAACGGGCCAACCCATGCGCGTCTGTGGGGAAATGCGCGGGCACCCAATCGATAATCACCCCCAGCCCCGCCCGATGCGCGCCATCGACGAAACGCGCAAAGCCCTCGGGCGAGCCGAAACGCGCGCTGGGCGCATAAAGGCCGATGGTCTGATAACCCCATGAAGGGTCAAAGGGGTGTTCGGACACCGGCAGAAATTCAATATGGGTAAAGCCCATATCCACCGCATAGGGGATCAAACGATCCGCCATCGCATCCCAATCGAGGAACCAGCCCTGCTCGTCGCGCATCCAGCTGCCGGCATGCACTTCGTAAATGCTGATAGGCACGCGGCGCGGGTCGACGCTGGCCCAATGCGCGCGGTGGGCGTCATCGCCCCAATCCTGCTTCACCGGATGGGCGGTGACGCTGGCGGTGGAGGGGCGCAATTCGCTGGCCTGCCCATAGGGGTCGGCTTTCAAGGGCAGCACCTGCCCGCTTTCGGCCACGACGCGATATTTATAGGCCCGCCCCGTGCCAATGTCGGGCAGGAAGATTTCCCACACGCCAATATCGGCGCGGCGGCGCATCGGGTGGCGGCGGTGGTCCCAATCGTTGAAATCGCCTACCAGACTGACCAATTGCGCATGGGGCGCCCAGACGGCGAAATGCACGCCATGGGCCCCTTCATGCTCGATGCAATGCGCGCCCAGCTTGTCAAACAGGCGCAGATGGGTGCCTTGGGCGATCAGGTAATCATCCATCGGCCCCAGCACGGGGCCAAAGGAATAGGGATCGCTGACCCACCATTCCGCCCCCAAGGCCCCCGCGCGATAGCGCAAGGGCTGGCGCGGGCCGGACAGCTTGCCTTCAAACAGGCCGCGGTCATCCACCCTTGTCAGGCTGCCCAAAGGCTCGCCCGACAGAGAGAAAGCTTCTGCCACCTCGGCGCCGGGCAAAAGGGCGCGTGCGAACACGCCCTCCGGCCCGTCAAACGCCCCCAACAAGGCGAAAGGATCGGCATTCTTGCCTTCCAGCAGGGCCTCGATGGCGGTGGCAGTCGGCTTCATTTCACGCCCCAGATTTCCCGCGCATATTCGCCGATCGTGCGGTCAGAGGAGAACCAGCCCACATTGGCGATATTGTGGATGGCGGATTTGCGCCACAAGGCTTCGTCTTGCCAGATGGCGTCCACCTTGCGCTGGCCTTGGGTATAGCTGTCGAAATCGGCGCAGAGCATGAACCAGTCATGGTCATACAATCCGCCCATCAGGCCCTTGTAACGGTCTGGATCATCGGGGCTGAACACGCCGCTGGCAATGGCGTTCACCGCCTGCCGCAATTCGCGATTGCCCTCGATAATCTCGCGCGGGTTGTAACCATTGGCCCGCTTTTCATTCACTTCATCCGCGGTCAGGCCAAAGATGACGATATTGTCATCCCCCACCCGATCCTTGATCTCGATGTTGGCGCCATCCAGCGTGCCGATGGTCAGCGCGCCATTCAGCGCGAATTTCATATTGCCGGTGCCGCTGGCCTCCATCCCTGCGGTGGAGATCTGTTCGGACAGGTCGGCGGCCGGAATGATCTTTTCGGCAAAGCTGACATTGTAATTGGGGACAAACACCACTTTCAGCAATCCGCCCACGCTGGGGTCGGAATTGATGCGGCGGGCGATGTCATTGGTCAGTTTGATGATCAGCTTGGCATTGTGATAGCTGGGCGCCGCCTTGCCGCCCAGAATCTTGACGCGGGGCACCCAGTCGCGCTCGGGATGGCTGCGGATCTGGTCATAGAGCGCCACCGTCTCCACCAGATTGAGCAATTGGCGCTTATACTCATGGATGCGCTTGATCTGCACGTCGAACAAAGCATCGGGATTGAGGCGGATGCCCATCACTTGCTTCAAATGCGCGGCCAGCGCCACCTTGTTAGCCCGCTTCACCTCGGCCAGTCTTTCGCCAAATTGCGCGTCACCGGCCAGAGCATTGAGGTCCGTCAGCTTTTCTGCATCATCCAGGAAAGCATCGCCAATGCCTTCACGGATCACCTTGGTCAGGCCCGGATTGCACTGCTGCAACCAGCGGCGCGGGGTGACGCCATTGGTCTTGTTGTTGATCCGCGTGGGATACAGCGCATGCAGATCGCTGAACACCGTCGACTTCATCAGTTCGGTATGCAGCGCGGCCACGCCATTGACGCTATGCGCGCCGACAAAGGCCAGATTGGCCATGCGCACACGGCGCTCGCCGCCCTCGTCAATCAGGCTGATCGCGGCAATCTGCTCGCCGCTCATGCCCGCACGCCCTGCCTCGCGCAGCACGCGGCTGTTGATGGCATAGACGATCTGCATATGGCGCGGCAGCAGGCGCTCAAACAAGGGCAGCGGCCAGCTTTCCAGCGCTTCGGGCAGCAGAGTGTGGTTGGTATAGGCAATCGTCGCCTTGGTAACGTCCCATGCCTCGTCGAACTCCAGCCCGTAAACGTCGATCAACAGGCGCATCAATTCGGCCACCGCCACGCTGGGGTGGGTATCGTTCAGCTGGATCGCGGCCTTTTCGGGCAGGCTGCGCACATCGCCATGGTATTGGACATGGCGGCGCAGAATGTCCTGAATGGAGGCGCTGGAGAAGAAGAACTCCTGACGCAGGCGCAATTCCTGACCCGCAGGCGTGTTGTCCGCAGGGTAAAGCACGCGCACAAGGCTGTCGGCCTTCACCTGCTCGGCCAAGGCGCCGGCATGGTCGCCCGCGTTAAAGGCATCAAGGCGCAGGGGATCGAGCGCGCTGGCCGTCCACAGGCGCAGCGTATTCACCCGCGCCCCGCGCCAGCCCACAACCGGCGTATCCACCGCGCTGGCTTCCACTTGCTCGGCAGGGCGCCATGTCACGCCGCCATTGGCCTCCAGCACCTCGCCGCCAAAGCCCACACGATAGGCGCTTTCGCGGCGGTCAAATTCCCACGGATTGCCATGGGCCAGCCATGTTTCGGGCAGTTCGACCTGCCAGCCATCATCAACGCGCTGACGGAACATGCCATTCACGTAACGGATGCCATAGCCATAGGCGGGGATGTCCAACGTGGCGAGGCTTTCCATGAAACAAGCGGCCAGTCGGCCAAGCCCGCCATTGCCCAGCGCCGCATCGGGCTCCAGATCTTCCAGTTGCGCCAGATCGAAACCATGGTCACGCAGGGCATTTTCCACATCGCGCGTCAGGCCCAGATTGGACATGGCATCGCGCATCAACCGCCCGATCAGGAATTCCATCGAGAGGTAATAGACCCTTTTGCCACCTTCATCATAGGTGCGGCGGGTCGAGGCGAACCACTGGTCGATGATCTTGTCGCGCACCGACAGCACCGCAGCCTGGAACCAGTCATGCGGCTTGGCCGCGCGCTCGTCCTTGCCCACGCGATGGCGCAGCACGTCCACGATCAAGGCCTTCATCTCTTCGGCAGAGGGGGCGGCAGGTTGGACTGAAGTTCCCGATTGGCTCACGCAAAGATACTCCCCACAAGACAGTTAGGTGGCGCAGCCACAGGCCCGCCCCTTTCAAGGCTGTGCCCAACAGCATTATCCACCCTCATCCCCATGGCCGCCATGCCGCCCCATGATGGAGCGCGCCGCAAATCCTAGGTATAATCAACGATAAAGCGCTTTATCGTCGACCTAAACTGTCTTGCGGCAACATGGTTGACCATGCGTTACCGTTCACCCTGCATTATCCCCTAGCTGGCGCGATCATGCCCCGCCTTTGCCAGAAACCTATGGCTAACACCCCTTTTGCGCTCCTGTCGACGGGGCATGAAAAAGTTTCTTTGCCATACGTATTCCGCTGCGATGCAACACACTTTGCGTTGCGCTGCGGGCCGCTTATCATGCGGCTACTGCCCCGCGACGAAAGGCCCCGCGATGACCCAGACGCTTTCCTCCTCCAGCACACAGGAAGCGTGGTGGCGCGGCGCGACCATTTACCAGATCTATCCGCGCAGCTTTGCCGACAGCAATGGCGACGGCGTGGGCGATTTGCGCGGCATCACCGCGCATCTGGACCATGTGGCCAGTCTGGGCGTGGATGCGATCTGGATCAGCCCTTTTTTCACCAGCCCCATGGCCGATTATGGCTATGATGTGGCCGATTACCGCGATGTGGACCCCAGCTTTGGCACGCTAGCCGATTTCGACGCCTTGGTGGAACGCGCCCATGCCTTGGGTTTGAAAGTCACCATCGATCTGGTTTTCGCCCATACCAGCGACCAGCACGCATGGTTTCAGCAAAGCCGCGCCAACCGCGACAATGACCTGTCGGACTGGTATGTCTGGAAAGACCCCAATCCCGACGGCACCCCGCCCACCAATTGGCAATCGGTGTTTGGCGGTCCGGCATGGACTTGGGACGCGCGCCGCTGCCAATATTATTACCATCAATTCCTGAAAGAGCAGCCCCAGCTCAATGTGCATAACCGCGCGGTGCAGGATGCGCTGCTCGATGTCGTGCGCTTCTGGCTGGCACGCGGGGTGGATGGCTTCCGCTTTGACGCGCTCAACCATTCGATGTTTGATCCGGCCTTTACCGATAATCCGCCCGCCAGCCATGATCGCCCCCGCACCCGCTCCTATGACTTCCAGGACAAGGTCAACAGCATGAACCACCCCGATGTGGCGGGCTTCATCGAACGCATTCGCCGGACTTGCGATGACTATGGCGTGGTTTTCGGCGTGGCCGAGGTGGGCGGGGATGACAGTATCAGCCTGATGAAGGCCTACACGGCAGGCGACACCCGCCTGTCGAGCGCCTATAGTTTCGACTTCCTCTATGCCCCCGAACTAACCCCGCAAAGGGTGAAAGAGGCGCTGGCCCCGTGGCAGGGCGAGGTGGACGAGGAAGGCCGCGCCGAGGGTTGGCCAAGCTGGGCCTTTGAAAACCATGACGCGCCGCGCCTCGTCTCGCGCTGGGCCGATGAGGCCAACCGCCCCGCTTTTGCCCGTCTGGCCATGGCGCTTCTGGTGGCCCTGCGCGGCAATGTGTTCCTGTATCAGGGGCAGGAATTGGGGTTGACGCAGGATGATATTCCCTTCCACCTGCTCAAAGACCCCGAGGCCATTGCCAATTGGCCGCTGACGCTCAGCCGCGACGGGGTGCGCACGCCGATGCCATGGCAGGCAGGCGCGGAACATGGCGGCTTTACGCAAGGAGAGCCTTGGCTGCCGCTCTCGCCCGACAATATCGCCCGCGCGGTGGATGCACAGGAGGCCGATCCCGACAGCCTTTTGCATTGGACCCGCCGGATGCTGGCCCTGCGCCGCGCCCATCCCGCGCTGATGCTGGGCGATATGGAGGCGGTGCAGGCCCATGGCCATGTGTTGAGCTTTACCCGCCGCCTTGGGGGGGAAGCGATCCATGGCGCCTTTAACCTTGGGCCGCATACAGTCCACCCGCAACATCCTGCGGGCGATATCCTGCTGTCCGTCAATGGCGGCAGCGTGGAGGCCCTGCCCCCCTTCTCTGCCCTGTTCCTGCGCCGCAAGCTGGGCTAGAAGCCGTGGCATGAACGCCCTGCCCTTTGACGATGACCTTGCCGCCCTGCTTGCCATAGCCGAACATGGCGGCGCCCTATGCACCGTGGTGGGGATTGATGGCAGTTGGTCCCGCCGCTTGGGCGCGCAATTGGCGGTGCTGCCCGATGGGCGCATGGTGGGCAGTCTGGCCGATGGCTGCCTAGAACGCGCGCTGGCCGATCAGGCGCAAGCGGCCGGCGAGGCCCGCGTGCTGCGCTATGGCGCGGGATCGCCCTTCATGGATATCCGCCTGCCTTGCGGTTCGGGGGTAGAGGTGATGGTCGACCCCGCCCCCGATGCTGCCCTTGTGCAGGCCGCTGTGGAGGCCTTGGCGCGGCGCGAGGTGGCGGAGCTGCCCATCTCGGCAGACTTCACCCGCCGCTATCTCCCCCGCCTGCGCCTGCTGGTGCTGGGCAGCGGGCCGGAAGCGGGCGCTCTGGTCGATATGGCGCAAAGGCAGGGCGTCGAGGTCCTGCTGGCCAGCCCGCATGGCGAGAGCGGCGAGGCCAGCCTGTCGCTGGGCCAAGACCCCAACCTGCCCGCGCATTGGCAGCCCGACCCATGGACCGCCGCCGCCATCCTGTTCCACGACCATGAATGGGAACGCAGCCTGATACCTTGGGCCTTGGGCACAGCGGCCTTTTATGTCGGCGCGCAGGGCGGTGCCAGAACGCGCGCAAACAGGTTGGAGCATCTGGCCGCCTTGGGCTTTGGCAAGGAAGCCTTGGCCAAATTACGCTCCCCCATCGGGCTGATCCCAGCGGCGCGCACGCCTTCGGTGCTGGCCCTGTCAGTGCTGGCCGAGGTGGTGGGGGCGTATGAGAAGTTGGTGGGGTGAGTTGCCTCCGGCGGGCAAAGGGACTCGTCCCTTTGCAATCCCCAAACTGGTTGGGAGGACAACCGCCTGCTTTGTCTTTCCGCAATATAAACCGCTTCGCGGAATTACCCCCGCCGCGCAGCGGCCTTAAAAACCCCAATCCACCACGCATCCTTGGCGGACAAACGCGCCCATAAACGGGTTTACAAAGGGCCCCCGCCCTTTGCCCGCCGGAGGCACACTCCCCCCCCCTACAACCGATCCGCCTGCGCCACCGCATCACTGGCGCGCAGGGATGAAACGATGCGCGTCAAATGCGCCAGATCGCTCACCTCCAGATCGACCTCATAGGTGCCGAACAGGCCATCGCGGCTGGTGTTTTGCAGCTGGGTAATATTGGCCATATTGGCAGCAAAAATGCCGGTCACCTCCGCCAGTGTACCGGGGCGGTTATAGAGAACGCAGCGCAAACGGCCCACCGCGCCGGTGGTGGTCTCACCCCAGCTCAGGTCCAGCCAGTCGCTATCCTCGCCATCGAGCAGCGCGTGGCAGGCGATGGAATGGACCTCGACGCCCACGCCCGGCTTGCGCACACCCACGATCCGGTCACCGGGCACAGGGTGACAGCAAGATGCCAGCTGGAACGCCATGCCCGCGGTCAGCCCCTTGATCGAAATGGCGCGTTCCTGTTTCAGCCAGTTTTCCGCCTCGGGCAGATGCTTGGCCGAACCGGGCACCAAGGCTTCCATCACCTGCCGGTCGTCCAGCTTGGCCGTGCCGATGGCCGCCATCAACTCGTCCTCGCTCTTCAGCCCCAGACGCTTTACCGCTTCGGCAGTGGCCTTTTTGCCCACTTTGCTGGGCAGGCGCGTGATAATATCCTCGAACAATTGGCGGCCAATCGCGGCCTGTTCGGCGCGTTCTTTCTGGCGCACGGCACGGCGGATGGCGGCGCGCGCCTTGCCGGTCACGCAAAAGCCCAGCCATGACAATTGCGGGCTGGCATTGCGGCTCTTGATGATCTCCACCACATCGCCATTGCCCAAAGGCGTGCGCAAAGGCATGTGGCGGCCATTGATCTTGGCCCCCACCGCCATGCTGCCCAGATCGCTATGCACCGTATAGGCAAAGTCGATCGGCGTGGCGCCCTTGGGCAGCTGGAACAATTTACCCTTGGGCGTGAAGGCAAAGATGCGATCCTGATAAATCGCCATCTTGGTGTTTTCGAGCAATTCCTCGGCGTCATGGCTGGCATCGACCACTTCGAGCAGATCGCGCAGCCAGCCTACTTGCCCGTCAGGCAAGACCCCGCCCTGCTTGTAACTCCAATGCGCGGCAAGGCCATATTCATTGGTCTGATGCATGTCCCATGTGCGGGTCTGCACCTCCATCCGCATGGAGTTTTCATAGAT
Organism: Novosphingobium umbonatum; assembly: GCF_004005905.1. Taxonomy (GTDB): domain Bacteria; phylum Pseudomonadota; class Alphaproteobacteria; order Sphingomonadales; family Sphingomonadaceae; genus Novosphingobium; species Novosphingobium umbonatum. Next base: position 24,187 of record NZ_SACO01000005.1, on the reverse strand, counting down.
CAGCGTGGTGTGCAAAGACTGATAACCATTGGCCTTGGGCGTGGAAATATAGTCCTTGAACTTGCCCGGCAGCGCCTGCCACGTGGTGTGCAGCACGCCGATGGTGCGGTAACAATCCTCCACCTTATCCACCAGAACGCGGAAGGCCATGATGTCGGTGATCTGGTCAAAATGCACATGGCGCTCGGCCATTTTGCGCCAGATGGAATAGGGGTGCTTTTCGCGCCCCCATACTTTCACCTGCATGCCCTGCTCGGCCAAGGCCTGACTGATCGCCAAAGCAATCGCGTCAACCTGCCCATTATCCTGATTGCGGATCTGCGCCAGACGGCCGGTGATCGTGGCATAGGCCTCCGGCTCCAATTGCTGAAACGCCAGCAATTGCATCTCGCGCATATATTCATACATGCCCACGCGCTCGGCCAAGGGAGCATAGATCTCCATAGTTTCCTTGGCGATGCGGCGGCGCTTGTCCTCGCTTTTGATATAATGCAGCGTGCGCATATTGTGCAGCCGGTCGGCCAGCTTCACCAACAGCACGCGCAGGTCTTCGGACATGGCCAGCAGGAATTTGCGCAGGTTCTCCGCCGCGCGTTCCTTCTCGCTCATCGCCTCGATCTTGGACAGCTTGGTCACGCCATCGACCATACGCGCCACGGCGGGGCCAAACAGGCGCTCGACCTCCTCAATCGTGGCCAGCGTGTCTTCCACCGTATCATGCAGCAGCGCGGTGATGATCGTATCCTGATCGAGCTTCAGTTCGGTCATCAGGCCCGCCACTTCCACCGGATGGCTGAAGTAAGGATCCCCACTGGCGCGTTTCTGCGTGCCATGCTTTTGCACAGTGTAGACATAGGCGCGGTTGAGCATCTGCTCATCCGCATCGGGAGCGTAAGATTTTACCCGCTCGACAAGTTCATATTGGCGCAACATCGTTTCGCGATTGTGGAGGGGTAGGGCGCATAGGGCAAGGGGGAAAGGGCGATTTGTGTGATGCGGGAGGCATTATCCCCCCGCACCGGCATTATCCCCGCATCCACACCCCGCAAGCGATCCGCCCGCCTGCATTGCCGGTGGGATCGCTTTTGTAATCATCGGGCGCAGCATGGACCACCACCGCCGCACCATCCTTGTCAAACATGGCGTTCAGCAATTCGGCCTCGGCAAAGGGCAAGGGCAGCGTCACATCGGCCTTGCCATCGGCACCCACGGTGATGTTGGGCAAATCGCCCATATGCGCGCCCATCGGATTGTCGCGCCCATGTTGATGGCCAGCCGGGTTCAGATGCCCACCCGCCGAGGTGAAAGCCGGAACCTCGCACACACCGCGCGTATGCAGATGCACCGCGTGCGCGCCAGCAGGAAGGCCGGTCAGCGCCAGTTTCAGCGCCACGCCATCCTTGCCCTTCACCAGCGAAGCCACGCCAGCGGGCCCCGCATCACCTTTCAGCACAGCCGCCACAGCCAAAGGAGCAAGCGCCTTTTTCGCCACCGGCACCTTGGCCATAGCCGGAACCGCCACCAAACCTGCCGCCACGGCCAGAACCAACCACTTACCCATCACGCCATCTCCCGCTTTACCCCAAAAACCCACGAGAAGCCGATTAGCTCCACACTGCTTCGGGAGGCAGGCTCATCAGGATCGCATCAATATTGCCGCCGGTTTTCAGGCCGAACAGAGTGCCGCGGTCATAAACAAGGTTGAACTCGGCATAGCGGCCGCGCCATTCCAATTGCTGCTGCTTTTGCGCGGGCGTAAATTCCAAGCCCATCCGGCGGCGCACCAGCAGCGGGAATATGCGCAGGAAAGTCTCACCCACCGCTTTGGTAAAGGCGAAATTGGCCTCCCATGCCGCATCGTCAGCGCATTCGAGATGGTCATAGAAAATGCCGCCCACGCCGCGATGCACCTTGCGATGGGGGATGTAGAAATAGTCATCCGCCCAGGCCTTGAAGCGTTCATAATAATCGCCGCCATGCGCGTCACAGGTGGCCTTGAAGGCGGCGTGGAAATCGGCGGTATCCTCATCATAGGGCAAAGGCGGGTTCAAATCGGCCCCGCCGCCAAACCACGCCTTGGTGGTGGTGAGAAAACGCGTGTTCATATGCACGGCGGGCACATGCGGATTGGCCATATGCGCCACAAGGCTGATGCCGGTGGCGGTAAATTGGGGCTGCTCTACGCTGGCGCCGTTGATGCTGGCGGCAAATTGCGGGCTGAAGGCACCATGCACGGTGGAGACATTCACCCCCACCTTTTCAAACACGCGGCCCTTCATCAGCCCCTGCACACCGCCTCCGGTGTCCGCCTCGCCCGCCACGGCATCGCGGGTCCATGGCGTATAGGCAAAGTTGGCCTCCGATCCGGCCTCGCGCTCAATCGCTTCAAACTCGGCACAGATGGCATCGCGCAGGGCTTCAAACCAGGTGCGGGCGCGGGTGGTATAGGGAGTCCAGTCGGTCACATCAGCCTCTATGCGCAAGGATCAATCGCGCGAACGCTTGCCACCGCAAGTCTGGCTGGGCAAGGGGCATCCATGCAGCAGCGCTTTCATCCCTTTGCCTTTGCCGGTCATGAATGGCGGATTTCCGAAAGCCGCGCGCTGTTCTGGCCTGCTGAACAGGCGGTGGTGGTCGCCGACCTGCATCTGGAAAAGGCCAGTTGGTTTGCGCAAAGCGGCCAGATGCTGCCTCCCTATGACAGCCGCGAGACTTTGGAGCGATTGCTGGGCGCGGTGGAGGCAAACGGGGCGCGGCGAGTGCTATGCTTGGGCGACAATTTCCACGATGACCATGGGCCGGAGAGAATGGAGCCCCATGCGCTGGGCCTGCTGAATGAACTGGCGCGGCGGGTGGATCTGGTGTGGATCATCGGCAACCATGATGCGGCGCTGACCGGCGTGCCGGGAACCGTGGTGGAGGAATTGCATTGCCACGGCATCGCCCTGCGCCATGAGGTCGATCCCTTGGCGACAGGGCCGGAGTTGTCGGGCCATTACCATCCCAAGCTGCGCATCCGCATAAAGGGCCGGATGATCGCCCGCCCCTGCGCGCTGCGGGGCGATTCGCGGATGATCCTGCCCGCCTTTGGCACGCTGACCGGAGGCATGGATGCGAGCGATCCGGCGCTGATAAAAGCGCTGCAACCGGCGGCGACAATCGATGCCATCGTGCCCACCCGCGATAAAGCGGTGCAGATTCGCGTCTTACCGGCACCAAATTAACGAAATCGACGCATAGGGAGTGAGATTGCCCTTTCCAGACATGCCTGATTCGATCTAAAGGCTGGCCCAAGTTAAACCTCAGGAGACACGACTATAGCTCCCCCTCCCCGGCGCATGATGGCGCCCCCCGTGAAAAGCGGGCCCCGCTATAACGAAATGATCACCGTGCCCAAGGTGCGCGTGATCGATGACGAGGGCGAAAACCTCGGCATTCTCTACACGCGCGAGGCGATTGAACAGGCCTACGAAGCCGGCCTTGATCTGGTGGAAGTATCCCCCAACGCCGATCCGCCAGTCTGCAAGTTCCTCGACGTGGGCAAGTTCCGCTACGAGGCGCAGAAGAAGGCCAATCTGGCCCGCAAGACCCAGAAGACGCAGGAGATCAAGGAGATCAAAATGCGTCCCAACATCGACGATCATGATTATGAGACGAAGATGAAGGCGATGGCGCGGTTCATTGGCGAAGGCGACAAGGTGAAGGTGACGCTGCGTTTCCGCGGTCGTGAACTTTCGCACCAGCAGCTGGGCATGAACCTGCTGCGCCGCGTGCAGGAAGACATTGCCGAAGTGGGCAAGGTAGAAGCCTATCCACGCATGGAAGGCCGTCAGATGCTGATGGTCATCTCGCCGAAATAAGCTTATACAGAATAGACCTCGCCCCGACTCCAAATAGGCCTGTGATGTCACCGGCCCGGGGAGAGATCTACGAAGAGGCGCTGGCCCCCATGCGGGACCGGCGCCTTTTGTTTTCAAAAACAGATTAGATGCGAGGGTGTTCCCCCCCTCGCGCTCCCATGACCTCTTCCGGCGAAAGGGTCGTCTAACACTCTAATACCGCCCTTTGACTTTCTCCCGCTCTTTCAAAAGTTTGGCATTCGCTTGATCGAGGCCGGCTTGCAGTGAGGGTGTATGCATTTCGGCAATATCTGCGATTTTCCAGAAACCGTGCTCCCGCGCCAAACTAAACGTCGCAAAACCACGCCCTTTGGAATTCCAGCGCCGCAACACCTTCACCTTGGCATGATCGGCATCGCCGTTCACCGACACGACACTCATCACCAACCCTTCGTTATCCTGACAGCCGCAAATAACTTCAGCCTCAAGAAAACCTATTTCCTGCTCCGGCGCATGACGATCCAACATCATCGCCCGATCCAGCCGTTCCGCAAAAAATGACCGATAGGAGCGAGCATCAGGATCACTATCATCACGCAAAGCATAGCGAATAACTCGCTCCATAAACGCCCGCGCGCCGGTTGGTTCCCTTGCCTGCACCGCAACTGGCAACGCAACTGGCATCGCCACCAAAGCAATCGCAATGAACCAACGCATAGGCCCTCCTCCCCACAAAGGAGGAAGCTATCAAAATGTCAGGGGGCTTGTAAGCCGGGTTCTGTGAAGGCCGCCCGTATCAACGAACGTATCGTAAACGACGCGGCGGCCAGCGGCAGCCATTCCTCTTGGCGGCATATTGCTATGCGCGCTCTAGCAACCAACCCGGGCCATTGGCGCGAAACACGCGTGCCTTTTGCAAGGCGTATGGCCCCTATTCGGTCTTGCTCCGGGTGGGGTTTGCCGTGCCGGTGCTGTTACCAGCCCCGCGTTGCGCTCTTACCGCAACCTTTCACCCTTACCTGTGACCCCGAAAGGCCCATCGGCGGTTTGCTCTCTGTTGCACTTTCCCTTGAGGGTCAGCTTACGCCTCCCCCCCGGCGGGCGTTACCCGCCACCCTTGTTTCGTGGAGCCCGGACTTTCCTCGGCAGGGTTACCCCTGACGCGGCTGCCCCGCCCCCTGACCATCAAGCGCCTATCAGCAATGGGCACCATACGCAAGCAAGGCAGACGCAAGCAGGCCGCCGGAAGGGTCCCTCTTCCGGCGGCCTGATACCGCCAACTGCCATCACGAATGGCACCTGCCATGGCGGATAGGTTTAATGCGCGAGGCGGGCCTTGACCGCCATGGCCAGCGCCATCGAACGCGGCGAGATATTTTCCTTGGGTGCAGGGCTGGCAGCCGCCACCTGCTTGGGTTTGTCGGCAGGCTTGGCTTGAACCGCCGCCTTGGCCACCGCCTTGGCAGGCGTTGTGATCTTGGGCGCCAGAACAGCGGTGTGAATGGTCGGCACGCCCACGGCTGCGGGCAGATTGGCGCGGGCAAAGCAAGCGCCCCCTGCCTTACGGATCGCCTCGCATTTGCCCGCCGCCGAAGCGGCATCCAGACCGGCCACCGTCACGCGCCAGAAATCGCGGCCATTGACCGTGGCCTTGGCGATCGAGATGCGCCCTTCCAGCCCCTTGTCCCGCGCCACGGCGGCATCACGGGCACGCTGGGCGTTCTGTTCGCTCAGGAATGCGCCCAATTGCACCATATGATTGCCGCTGCGCAGGACCTTGGGAGCCGGTTTGGCGGCAGGCTCAGCCTGCGCCATTTGAGCGTCGGGCGATTTGGTTTGCGCCTTGGCGGGCTTGGCCTTGGCTTTGGTTTTATCGGCCAGTTTCGCCGCCACCGGCTTGGGATCAACCGCAGGTGCGGCCATGTCCGGCGCGGGTGAAACCGGCGTCATGCTGGCGGTGATAACGCGGAAATTTTCAACATTGGCGCTGCTGGCCACCGGGGCGGGCACCGTGGGCGCCAGTTCGGACGACTCAGCGCTATTGGCCGCCAGCACGGGCGTCGGCACCGCCGTTTCCGCCGCCGCTGCCATGACGGGGCTATCCACCTTGGCCTGCACTGGGGCTGGGGCCGGCGCCAGCGCCAATCGCGCGGGCAGGCCGGTATCCGACTTGATCGCCACGCCCAACAGGCTGGCCACCCGCTCGCGCGAGGCTTCGGGCTTGGCCTTGGCCGCCCATTCGGTCATGCGTGCATCGACACGGTCTGCGGGCAGATCGGTGGAAATCAGATTGCGGGCCTGTGCCCAATCGCCCGCCAGAGCATAGGCATAGGCCAGATTGGCGCGCAGCTTTTCCGAGCCATCACCCGCCTTTACCGCATCGGCCAACAGCGCGGCGCCCTTTTCGGGCTCGCCCGCCAAAGCCAGAGCAAGCCCCAGATCGACCACCGGAATGCTGCCCTTGCCCTGTTCCAGCGTCATCAGGGCGGCACCATCCTGCCCGCTGCCAACCTGCGCCAAGGCCAGAGCCAGCAGAGTGCGGTTGCCCGTATCGCCCAAGCTGACCGCATCGCCCAGAGCGGTAGCGGCAGACAGGAAACGCCCTTCACGCAAATAGATCCGGCCCAAGGCAGCCCTTGCCCCCGCATCACGCGGTTGCTTGGCAACGGCCTGTTCGGCAGCGCTCAATACGGGGCTTTGCTTGACAGCAGCGGCTTTCACGAAATGGCCCACCGGCGCCGTCTTGGCCCCATGCTTATCCGCCGCCTGCGCCGTGCCCGCCAGCCCCAGCGCCACACAGGTCGCCAAACTGATGCGAAGCTGTCTAAGTCCGGCCGCGCCAAGCCCAGCAGACTTGCGGCCACCATCACCCTTGGGATCGTGTTGCATGGAAATGTGTCCCTACTCTTCCCGCCCACGGCGGAACCTCGGGTTAATGTTTTGCAGAGCGCGGCTAACTTATGGTTAACGCCGCCTTGCGGGTTGGCCGCGCAGGTAAGAAAAAAGAAAGGAAGCCATGACAGGATGCGCGCAGATGGTTAAAGCGTCGCTGACAATGAAAACCGGGGCGCAAATAAGGGATTTCTAGGCAATGCAGGGATTTAAGGCCAAGGCAGGGCGAAAGAGCCTTAAGCTGAGTCTAGGGGCCGTTGCAGTGGTTGGCGCCTTTTCCGCCTTTACCATTCCGGCGCAGGCCGATGTCAAGACCGGTGTGGATGCATGGAGTCGCGGCGATTACGCCACCGCCCTGCGCGAATGGCAGCCCTATGCCGACAAGGGCGATGCCGATGCCCTGTTCAATCTGGGCCAAGCCTACAAGCTGGGTCGCGGTGTGCCGCAGGATATGGTGAAGGCCGAAATGCTTTACGCCAAGGCGGCGGCCAAGGGCCATGCGCAGGCGGGCGACAATTACGGCTTGCTGCTGTATCAACGCGGAGAAAAGACCGCCGCCCTGCCCTATCTGCGCGCCGGTGCCGATCGCGGGAACAGCAGCGCACTTTATCTGATGGGCCTGTCCTATTTCAACGCCGATGGCGTCAGCAAGGATTGGGTGCGCGCCTATGCGCTGGAAAGTCTGGCCGCACAGCCCCATGCCGATGTGCCAGCCCTTGGCGTGGCGCAACAGGCGCTGACGCAAATGGACCAATATATCCCGATGGAGGACCGTCAACGCGGCATCGCGCTGGCCAGCGAATTGGCGACCCAGATCGAGGCCAACCGCAACCGTCTGGCCACCGCCACCGCTTTGGGCACGCCGGTTGCCATGGCCCCTGCGGTAAAGGCCCCGACGCCCGCCGCCCGCCCCGCCGCGCGTATGGCCCCGCCCGAAGCGGTGAACCAGCCCGCGCCCGAGGCGGTGCAGCTGGCCACCCCGACCAAGGCCGAACCTGCACCCAAGCCCGCGCCGGTCAAGGCGGAAACCAAGGCTCCGGTCTTGGCCAAGGTAGAGGCCAAGGTGCCGGTCAAGGCCGAAGCGCCCGAAGCACCCCGTGCGCCTGCCGAAAAACCGGTGGCCCCCAAACCAGTGGCAAAACCCGCCCCCGCGCTCGCCGCTGGATCGTGGAAGCTGCAATTGGGTGCCTTTGGCGTTGCGGCCAATGCCGATGCCTTGTGGGGCAAGGTGAAGGCCCTGCCGCAAGTGGCCGGCCATGCCCGCCAGAATGTGCCCAGCGGCAAGGTCAACCGCCTGCTGGCCGCTGGCTATAGCGAGGATGCCGCCCATAGCGCCTGCTCGCAATTGTCGGCCAAGGGTATCAGCTGCCTTGCTGTCAAGGAATAACAGCGACTTACCCCCCTTATCGTCAGAGCGGCTGCCCACGCTGGACTTGCTGCGCGGCTTGGCGGTGTTGGGGATCGTGGCGATCAATGTGGCGGGGTTTGCGGGGCCGAAACTGGCCACGCTGACCCCGTCTTTGTTAAGCGCCACCGGACCCTTGCCTGCGCCCCCTGCGGATGAAACCGCCTTTGCGCTGCTGTTCCTGCTGGTGGAGGGCAAGATGCGCGCGCTGTTCACCATGCTGTTTGGCGCGTCCATGCTGTTGTTTATCGAGCGGATGGAGGCGGCAGGGCGCAACGGCATGATGCTGCAAGCGCGGCGGCTGCTATGGCTCGGCCTGTTTGGCTATTTGCATTATGTCCTGCTGTGGTGGGGCGATGTGCTGTTTGTCTATGCTTTATGCGGCTTGATCGCTCTAGCCTTTGCGGCATGGCCGCCGCGCATGCTGTTGCTGATCGGCGGGATGGGCTTTGTCGGCTGGGCCTTGCTGGGGGGCCTGGGCGATTTGCCGCTGGTGCTGGCCGAGGAACAGGCGAGGCTGGGCGCGCCTCCCGCGCATGATGTGTTGCAGGGCTGGGCCGAATCCCGCTCGGCGGCGATGCAGGATAGCGCGCAAGCCATGCTGGGCTTTTGGCCAATGGCGGCGGACAAGTTGCGCAATGCCCCTTTCTGGCCGTTGGTGATGGCTTTTGCCAGCATGGGCGAAACTTTGCCGCTGATGCTGCTGGGCATGGCGCTGTATCGGCTGGGTTTTTGGCAGGGGCAATGGAGCCGCCGCGCCTTATGGGTTACGGCCTTGGCAGGCCTGGTGATCGGGGGAGCCATGGCTGGCGGCTTGCTGGCATGGGCTTGGCCGCGCCATTTCCCCGCTTTGGCCATGCCCTCGATTCTGGCCTATTGGGCGGGGCCTGAACATCTGCTGATGGCGCTGGCCTATGCCGCGATGTTGCTGCTGGCTGCCCCGAGTCTGGTGAGTCATGCCTTGGGGCAAAGGTTGATCGCGGCAGGGCGCATGGCTTTTACCAATTATATCGGCACCACGCTTTGCCTGACCGCGCTCTGCTATGGCTGGGGTGCGGGCCTGTTTGGCCGGATCGGCCATGCGCAACAATTGTGGCTGGTGCTGGGCGTATGGGTGGCCATGCTGGCATGGAGTAAACCTTGGCTGGCGCATTTCCGCCAAGGGCCGCTGGAATGGCTGTGGCGCAGTCTGGTGGAGTTTCGCGCCCTACCCTTCCGCAAAAACCCGTAATACGCCCTAACAGGCTGCCAAGGCTAATGCGCTATACCGGCAATATCTTGCCGCGTCCCTCGCGTGAAAGCGATCTGCCATGACCACCATTTCCAGCGCGACCGGTATCACCTCGGCTCTCAACGCCACCTATAAGCAGTTGAATGCGTTGAAAGCTGCCAGTGGCAGTCTGGCCAGTGGTTTGAGCAACAGCGGGTCAAGCACCAGCACAATCGCCAGCGCGATCAAAAGCACCAATGCCAGCAACCGCGTTGCCACTTTGCTGGGCACCGCCAGTTCCAGTTCGGCAAGCAGCGCCAGCACCCTGCTCTCCACCGGCACCAGCAGCGATGCAACCGCCATGGCGCAGACCATCACCGCGCTTTACACGGCGGGCAACAAACGGGTCGCCAGCCTGCAGGAGCAATTCGCCGGCGCCACCGCCAGCAACATGACCGACGCGCAAAAAGCCGCGCTCAGCACGTTGATGCGGCAAGCGCTGAGCAGCCAGTCGCAGAGCCTGATCGCTCTTTCGGCCTAAAGGGGCGCATCGCGGCGCCCCCTTCGAGGCGTCAGTCCTTCTTGAACGGATTTTTGGGCATACGCAGCGTCAAACGCACCGGCACCGCATTAAAGCCCAGATCGCGCCGGATGCTGTTGGTCAGATAGCGCTCATAGCTCTTGGGTAGGGCATCCAGACGCGTGCCAAACAGGATGAAGCTTGGCGGACGGGTCTTGGCCTGGGTGATGTAACGCAGCTTGATCCGCTTGCCACCGGGCGCTGGCGGCGGATTGGCCGAAAGCGCGCTGTCGAACCAGCGGTTGAGAGCGGCGGTAGGCACGCGCTTGCTCCATGCCGAACGCAGTTCAAACGCCGTGGCGATCATCTGGTCCAGCCCCTTGCCCGTGCGCGCCGAAACCGCCAGCACCGGCAAGCCCTTCACCTGCGCCAGACCTTCGTCCAGCGCGGCGCGAATGCCATTGAACAGGCCCGAGGCGTCCTCGGCCACGTCCCATTTGTTGATGACAATCATCAAGGCGCGGCCTTCTTCCAGCACAAGGCTGGCGATCTTCAGATCCTGATGCTCCAGCCCGCGGGTGGCATCCAGCATCAGCACCACCACTTCGGCAAAGTCGACCGCATGGCGCGCATCGGCCACGGCCAGCTTTTCCAGCTTTTCCACCACCAGCGATTTCTTGCGCATACCGGCGGTGTCGATCAGGCGGATGGGGCGGATTTCGTCGGTCTTGGGGTCCTGCCATTCCCAATCGATGGCGATCGAATCGCGGGTAATCCCCGCTTCAGGGCCGGTCAGCAGGCGATCCTCGCCCAGCAGGGCGTTGATGGTGGTGGACTTGCCCGCATTGGGACGCCCCACGATGGCCAGCTTCAATGGCGCGCGGTTGAGCGCTTCCTCGTCCTCTGGATCGATGGGGGGAAGGCCTTCCTCCTCATCATCCTCGTTGAAGAAGGGCAGCAGGGCCTCGAACAATTCGGCCATGCCTTCGCCATGCTCGGCGCTGATGGCCACGGGATCGCCCATGCCCAAAGTATAGGATTCGTAATAGCCACCCTCGCCCGCGCGGCCTTCGGCCTTGTTGGCGACCAGAATCACCGGCACCTTCTGTTCACGCAGATAGCGGCCGATTTCATCGTCCAGCGGGGTGATGCCATGGCGCGCGTCGACGACAAACAGCGCGACATCGGCGCCTTCCAGCGCGGCCATGGTCTGCATACGCATACGGCCGGAAAGGCTGGTGGGATCTTCCTCTTCCCAACCGGCGGTGTCGACGATGGTGAAATCCAGCCCCAGCAGATGCGCTTCGCCAAAACGGCGGTCGCGCGTCACGCCGGGCTGATCGTCCACCAACGCCAGCTTCTTGCCAACGAGGCGGTTAAACAGGGTGGACTTGCCGACATTGGGTCGGCCGATGATGATAACTTGACGGGACATGATTGCAGCCCTGCCCCCAAGGCAGCCACTTGGCAAGCAAAAGGGCGCGTGCCTGCCGTCCCAAACTGCGAAATTCCGGCAAAGGGCGGGTCTAAGCCTGCCCCACCGAAGCTTTCGGAACCAGAGCGGGATTCTATCGTTAACTCCATAGCAACCATGCTTGGGGAGGCATCCCTAACCGAAAGCTCCGTAATATTTACCTATGACGCAACGCACTCCCCTTCTGCCCCTGGTGGCAGCCAGCCTTTCGCTCGCCCTGATCGCCACGCCGGTGATGGCCCGCGAATCCATTCACTTCACCGATGTGACCAGCGGCCGCACGGTTAAACTGGCCGCAGCCACGGTGGCCGCCAAGGAAAACCATGCCCCGCTCAGCACGCGCAGCGCGCCGTTGAACGCCAATGCCGATTCGGCATCGGAGCACCCCAATCCCGTTAACGATCCCATTGGCGACATCATCGCCCGCACAACCCGTCACCGCTAAGCTGGCAACGAATCAGTAAAGTCGACGCGAAAGGGCCGGGAAAGCGGATGCTTCCCCGGCCCTTCGTGTTTGAACGCCAAAAAGAGATCAGAGCTTGGCCACGGGCGCGTCATCGCCCAGATCTTCATACCATGCCTCGACCGGACCATTGAGCTTGATGGTCAGCGGGTTACCCTTGCGGTCCATGCTCTTGCCCGCCTGAACGCGGACCCAGCCTTCGGAAATGCAATATTCCTCGACATTCTTGCGCACCACGCCCTTGAAGCGGATGCCGATGCCGCGCTGCAGCTTGTCGACATCAAAGAAAGGGCTGGTGGGGTTGATCGCCAGGCGATCGGGGGGACAATCGGCGCCGGTGGAGGCGACGGGAGCGGGCGTGGTGGTTTCTTCTGTCATGCCCATGCGAAATAATTTGCATTACCCACTTGTCAACGGAAACAAACCCCTTTAGAGGCGCGGCTCCCGGCAACGAAGACGCTTCGACACGAAGCCAACTTCACCAGCCAGCGGGCGCGTAGCTCAGTGGTAGAGCACACCCTTCACACGGGTGGGGTCGCAGGTTCAATCCCTGCCGCGCCCACCATAAAACCCTCTGAAACAAGGGGATTTTATGGAAACGGATTTTCCCGAAAGAATTTTCAAAGCGGAAAATAACGAGAACAAACGCCTCATTTCGCATCGAGCCCGTACAAATCGCGTACACGGCCATCACGCTCTCTCCTTCCTTTTGCTGGCGCCTGCGCTGAACAGAGTCAGCTTGGTACGCTCCTCGGCGGCCCGTAGGCCGCGCAATTGCGCCTCGTGAATTTTCTCGGCCGTCTGCTCGGCGTGGGTATAAGTTCTGCGCATCAGACTGGTGTCGGACCACCCCCCGAATTCACCCGCAGCCTTCTCGTCGATGCCCTGCCGCACGTTCATTTCCTGACCGAAGCCATGTCGCCCGGCGGCGTGAAATGGCAGCAGATCGATGCCAGCCAGTTTACAGGCCTTGGCCCAACCCTTTCGAGGGCTTGATCGGTCTGCAAAACCGAAGACCCTCAGATTATCCTGTGTGCGCTCGAACCCGCGCGGATAAAGTCGAGGCAGCGACGCCAGTTCCCTGACCAATTCCTGCGGAACCGTGATCCAGCGGTCATCGTGCCCTTTGGCCGCCGGGATGCAGACCATGTTCTGATCCAGCCTCAAATGACGGTCGGGATGCATCGCCACGGCCTGGCTGATCCGCGCCCCCGTCATGAACATGAACATGGCCAGTGCAGCGTGACGCCGCGGCGCGTGCTGGCGGAATTTGAGCAGCCATTCCCAGCTTCCTGGCGTCTTCTTGACCCGGCTTTTTCGACCGCGCTTGAGATCCTGTGCGACTCGCTCCTCTTTGGAATAGCCCTTGATGCGAATCGGGGCGCAGTGGCCAAGGTCATGCGCATTGTTGATGACAGAGCGAACGGGCGTCACGACATGGCGCACCCACGTGTCTGCCGATGCCTTTGGGTAGAGTTCCCCGCCCAGTTCACGCACGAGTTTGGGCGTAATGTCTGCGACAGCCATCGAGCCAAGCTTGGTCAGGATTGGAACGAGATACCCAGCATCCGCTTCGCTCGGCTTGTAGAGAAGCACAGCATCAGCGAATGTGAACTTGGCAGGCGGCTGCGTCTCAGCATCCTCGCCTAGGACGTGGCGACGTATTTGCCTCTCTTCCTCGGCACGGCACCAGTCCCACGCGCCTGCTTCTTCAGATGCTCCAGTGCTGCATCGATAGTAGTCGGTGATGGGAGCGCCGAGATATTCGACGCGCCCGCGCGCCCACCACGTGGGGCCTCTGCGGAACGGTTCGAGGGGCATGGTTTGCGATATTCCAGAATTTGGTCGATCTGATCGGCGGTAATGATCATGTTCCGCCCGAGCCGGTGGAAGGCACCGATGCGGTTGGCCTTCTCGCGCAATGCTCGTTCGGAAATGACGAGACCCCGGGTGGACAGCAACTCAACCCATTCGCTGGGCGGCTTCCCGGAATCGAGAATGGATGAGAGGACAGCCATTCCAAGAGCTCCTCATTGGTTAGTTTCTGGGATCGGGGTCTTGCGCGGAACTGGCCAGGGTGAGCCGCCCCATCGGGGTTGACCGACCTGCGGCGGCCACGAAGTGGTTTGCCACATAATCTTCGATGGCGGTTTCCGGCAGAAGGAGCCGACCGTTGACGCGAATATGGGAGAGCAGACCCCGCGCGACCATGCGACGGACGCGAGACTCCGGCCAACCGCTGCGCGCGGCCAGCTTTGGCAGTGTCAGCAATTGCATGACTAGCACCTCTGTAGTAGTTTATGATTGGAGTTTGGCAGAAACTCACAATTATTGGAGTAACTCATGTTTGTGAGTTTCGTCAAGGCGGAATCGTGCACGGGTGCAGGATGAGCATCGGCGCGCGTTTTCTGGAGATCCGGAAGGCCAAAGGGCTTAAGCAAACCGATGTCGCAGAAGCGATCGGCATTTCGCACGGCGCCTTGGTCAATTATGAAAAGGGGCGTGAGCCTCCGGCCTCGGCGATCCTCGCCTTCAGCCGGGTTTATGGCGTGAGCGCAAACTGGCTTTTGACCGGCGAAGGACGGCCTGATGCCGAAAGCCTGGACAGTATCTATGCCCGTTCAATCGCGACCGCTTGGGCTTTCCTGAGTCGCGGTGGCGACGATGTGGAACAGGACGCCCTTATCAAACTCGGCGGCGCGCTGTTTCAATACCTGCTGGAGCATGGCGAGATCAGCCCTGCCATGAGTGAGAAGATTTTTGCCCTGAGCGCCTGAGATGAACGACAACCAGTTACCACCGATTGCCGACGAACGCCTCATAGCTGCAATGAAGGCGGTCAATCCTCCGGTAGAAAAGCTGATGGCTGACCGCCTCGCGCTGCGGCAGGAGATGAGGCAGGCAAAGGATGAACTCGAACGCGTCCGTCATCACTTGATCCCGAGGTACATTGGCATCGTCAAAGCCATAGCTCTTGGGGCGGCGACCTTGGCTCTTATCGCCTTGGCCCTCGCCCTTTTCAAAGGCCTCTTCGAGGTCAAAACCACAGCCACCCTCTTTGCCTCCCTTTTGCTGCCAATTTGGTTCGTCGATCATGCCGAAAAGCAGTTTGGTCGCTGGGTACTTCATCGCAACGGAACAGCCAAATACATTGAACAGCCTAAACGCAAGAGATGATCAGGACGGCTTGAATGTGCATACTACTTCACTGGGTAGAAAAACTCCAAACTGTCCCCCTATTACCTGAATTTTGTTATAGCCAAGTAACTTTCGCCAGATCCTGATACCGCCGCATTTGAACGAAAAAGTTCACTTGCTTGCACGGAAGGTGGCCCGCGGAAGTCATGTCTCGGCGGATTGCCTACGATGCGCCAGTAACCAAAACCCTGATCAAGCAGGATGATAGCCTTGCTCCCGTCTGCATACTCCAGTTCGAGCTTCCGCCCGTGAATGGCGGTTTCGGTCACCTCGAGGGCAACATCGAGACCAAGCTTTTCACCCAAGAACTGCGCAACGTCCTCACGGTCGCCCTCGTGATCCCAGTCATTGAAAATCCGATATGGCACACGATCTTTCTTCAAGGGCTGTACAGCCACGTCGACTTCGACTGTGTCGCCGGCCTTCAGCTCTGCGGCAAGAGCCTCGCAGGTCCGAAGGAACAGAAGCATGGGCAGCGGGGCATTGAGGTAGCGGTCTGAGTAAGAAATTCGAACCAGCTGGCCCGGATGCCAGATGCCTGCGGCCTCCATTTGCTGCTTCAGTTTTGCGCCGAAGCGCTTGCCAAACTGTCCAACCGGGCATTGGCCAAATCCAAGCATGACCTCCACCTTGTCCCCGGGAGCGACTTGGCGCTCGAGGTCGTCGGCAACGATCAGAGTGAAGGGCGTCGGCGGATTGACGTTACCGGCAACGACAGCATGGGTTTCACCAACCCCCCATCGCTCGCCGGGTTGCGCCGCATTCTCGTCGCGTGAAAAGAAGCCTTTCGCACCATCCTGGGAGACCAGTTCGGCGATCCGATGGTTGCCGAAACGGCCTCCTGCAGCTTCGCCCCGTGCAAGCCGGAAGTCGTTGCGTACTGCCGTGTCGCGCAAGAACCGGCGCTCCACTTCAGCCAAGCTATCGAACGATTTGCGGGATAGAACGAGCGTCATCGGCATGCCTCGGGCTGAGGCAGACGAGAAAAACGTCCGCATCTTGATCGAGGATAGTTCGGCAAGGTCGAATGCGTCGGGCAGGAATACCGTTACGCTATCCCCGCTACGGGCGCGTAGCAGAATTGTGTTTGCTGCATCGTTGACAGCCTTCGCATCCGCAACGGCCCGGTCCTCCTCAGGCAACTCGGCATTCGTCTCAAGGAAGGCACGGACAGCGATCAACGCTGCGTTGCGGTCCAGGCGACCTTGCTGTTTGTAGAGATCAGGCGCCAGCACACAGGCCGAGCACCCCATTTCGCATTCCTTGGGGCAATCGAGAACATGAGAGGCCCGTTCAAACACATGATAGATGTCGTCGAGCAACCTCGGAGCATACCCGGCGCCGCCAGAGGCTTCGTCAAACAGGTAAACCGAAGGCGTCTTGCGGCCCAATTGGCCATCCCTTGCAGCTACTGAAATTCCCAGCTCGCGTGGCTCAATGCCAAGCCAGCGGGCGAGACTTTCACGCAGAGCGGCGCCGAGTGCCCAGGCTGCGCCGTCGCTTTCGAGCCCCGGCAACTGGACTTCGACCACGTCGGTCAGAACTTCGTGCCCCAAAGCCAGGGCACGCGTGATCGCGTACCCTTGATCGTTGCCCGGACAACGATCAATCGCCTTCTTGTCGCGTGACGTAAGCGGCCGGTGATCCTTAAGCGCGTCAGTGCCGGCTTCCCCGGCTCGTCCGCACTCGAGGCAAATCTCGTAGCCCTTGTCGTTAGGGCCGCGCGAATGGTGGTAGATGTAGCCATCGTGCGAAGCACGGATGCGGCCACTGGTCGGCTGCAGCAAGGGTTGCCACAAGGCGTCTCCCACGCTGACCTTTGGTGACTTGGGCTCGATGTAGACAGCCTGATCGGTGTCCGCATGGGGCTGCGCGTTCCAGTCGACCCTGAAGCCGGCCGGCTCGAGGAATTGCTCCGTCTTGACGTTCGGATCGCCGCAATGGTTGCAGCGCTCGGGCATCTGGTGATCGGAGCCGGCCCCGCCGCATTGATCGCACCACCAGGCCCAGCGCAAGTTCTGCGGCTCCCGCTGGCCGCTATCAATCGGGCTCAACCAATTGAGCGTTACGCCGGCCGACTTCCAGACGAGGCCATCAACCACAACCTCGGCACCTGGAGCATATTCACGGATTGCAATGTCGGCATTGCGGGTCGGGCATTCATAGCGGCGATCCCGCGCACCCTCCTCGTCCGAGCGATGGCGCTCCTGCGCCTTTTGCGTTTCAGCACACAAGGTATCGAAGGGAACCACGGCTGTAGGGAACCCGCTTCCCGGGATCAGGGAGCGATTGGCCAGCTCTTTCAGCAGGAACTCCTTGCACAGGCGCCGCGCCTGGAACTCGATTGCCTTCTTTGCTGGTCCATCAAGCGCATCGGCATCGTCCTTCAGGCGCTCCCAGGTCCGTCGGAAGTTTGCTGCCTCCTGCTCGAACATCGCAGCCGTGTGCTCACGGATCGCGGTATCGAATTCGAGACCAGTACCCTTCAGCAGGCGTTTGAGCCCAGCGTCTGTATTTGCAGCAGTGGTGGGCAGTCGAACCCATTCGCAGAAGGCGTCCACGGGCGGCAGCGCTTCGAAAGGTCGAAGGTCGGCGCGACAGCCGAAAAAGTCGCCAGTCTTGGTCCGCGCGAACTCGCCGTCCACCTCTCGAAACCATTGGGCGAGCAGATAGGCGTTCGCGTGGCGCTGAGCGATACGGTCGGAATCGAGAGACACGCGCGGAGATGCGAGCTTGCGGCCAAGGTAGCTCGCAGGATCGGCGAAGGTTTCCAGATCGAGCGGGGTGTTACGTGCAATCGTGAGGCTTGTCGAAAACCCTTGGCCCCGTCGACCCGCTCGACCCGCGCGCTGGTTGTAGTTGGCAATTGAGGGCGGAACGTTGGTCATCAGGACCGCCTCAATCGAGCCGATATCGACGCCCATTTCCATCGTCGTCGAGCAGGCCAGGAGGTTGATGTCGCCTTGCTTGAACTGCTCCTCGAAATCCCGCAGCCGGTGTGGAGGCTGCTGTGCACTATGTTCTTCGGCACGCAGATAGGGAGTCGCCAGCGCTGCCTGGTCATGGAGGTGAGTCCATAGATGCAGGCCGCGTAGGGACCGCACCTGCTCGTCGTCAGCCAGCCAGTCAGTCAGACTTTGCTTGGCGTCGGAATTGAGCGGCCGGGTATGCGGTAGCTTCGGGAATTCGATTTCCGCGACCACCTTGCCGTCGAACCTTCCAGTTCCCGTGGTGACAAGGTTTGGCGAACGACCGAACACGAGCCGGGGCAGCACCCGCCGCGTTAGCGGGCATTGCCAGGTCTTGGTTACGGCTTCGATCTCTGCGTTTTTCTCGAGGCGCAGACTGAATGTGCCGCCGACACCGGAGAGAAGCGGCCCCATTTGTTCCCACGCTGTGCGAAGGAGTTGATTGATTTTGTGGCGATCGCGCGGATCCGAGATATCCAAACCCAGGGCGGTAGCAAGAATGAGGACGGCAGTCGGTTGCCCACCTTTCGTGTTAACTGAGGGCCAGAGGATATCCCTTTTTGAACCGGGGGGTTGATCAGGTCCGATCACATTCCTGGGACGCGCCCGACCGGGCATCCAACGAGCGTCGCCGTCGTCTACGTCCAACGCAAAATAGCTTCGGAGATAGTCGACCATGAAGTAGAGGAAATCGCGCCAGTCCTCGATTGAGTAACCTTTTGCGGCAACGGCCTCGGGCAGCTTCTCCTTGCCGATCCGTTCGATGTCCGGGAAACGCAAGCGAGCCAGACCCAGCGTCTCCATGGCATTGGCGTTGCGCGGTCTGCGGGCGAGTTCACGCAGCAATATGAAGCGCGCAAGTGCTTCACGATTATCGTGATAGCGCTCGCTACGGTCGAGGTCCCAGACTTTCGCCATCATGCCGATTGTCGGCTCCGAGGCTAGAGCCGATACCAGTTCCTTCCACGCAATGCCGGCTGCGCCGCCACCGCTAAGCTCGGCGTCGATCTTTGCGATGTCGTCTTTGAACGATGGCATTTCATCTACCAAGCTCGCGAGCTTGGCGCGCTTCTGGATTAGCTCCTGCCGTCTCTCCTCGGGCAAGTCGCTGCCTTGCGCCGCCTTCTGCACCGCATGGTAGATGAACCCGCGTACAAATCCGCGCTCGCCATTGGTCTCGATGTTGGCGGCAAACCGGGCCGTGCCCTGTCGACTATCGGAGAAGCTGATCAACTGGCGACCGTCGAAAGGCAAGGCATGCTCTGCCTGGTGCGGTGAAACACCCTCCAGGAGGATTGGCGCCGCATTCTGGGTCAGGAACGGCGTGCCGAAACGGAATGACAGCATCGCGGGCCGTCCATGGCGCTTGTTGCTGAGACAGGCCGGGCAACGCCCCTCGTTCAATTGCGTCAGCGAGAATTGGCTTGTGTCGTCGGTCAATTCGCCGCTGAGGACGTCAAATCCAACAGGCGTCGACTGAGATTGCGCGTTGATAGCGATCAGGCGCGGATGCCCGATGCCCTCCGGTTGCCGCTCTTCCTCCTCGTCTTCGTCATGGTCCCGATCGCGGTAACTATTTTCGCGAAACTCATCGGTGTCTTGATCGCTGCGCCGCGGCAAGACCCTGTCCCCCAGATCGTCCGCAGGCAGGAACGGCTCGCCACAATCCGGGCAGCTCTGGATTTCGAACACCAGCGACTGGCAGTGTGGGCAACTGTCCTTCTGATCAAACAGGACCGGGCCGAATGGCCAGCCGTCCGGCCGTGTGCCCCCGGTGCAGCCCGGATTAATGCAGGTCCACAGGCCAGGAATGGCGCGTGTAAAACTGTGCGCGCGCATCGGCAGCACCGGCCTGATCTCTTTGGCATTGTGCGCAGACAGGTCGAGCAGGATCTTCTCTGCAGACGTCGTCACGGATGACAGAGATGAGATGGTCTGCGGCTTCTTTTCGAGCATCTCGGCCACTACGCGGGCCGCCGGATCGTCGGATGCAGTCAGGACCTTCGAAAGATCCACCGGTTGCGGCTTGCCGATTACGACATGCGTGCGCTCAAGCGGGACGCCAGCGATATCGGAGAGGAAGCGCTGCAGTGAAGCGACTGCATCCGCGTCATCTGCCGACCCGATGGTGGCTGACGTTGCTACAAATCGGACCTGATCGGGCGTCACATCGAACGCATTAATGACGCGCCGAAGCAGCAACGACAGCTCCGCAGCGGCTGAACCGATGTAGCTATGCGCTTCGTCGATCACGATCCAGCGCAGCTTGCCCCTGGACGCATCTAGTATCTTACGGTCCTCACGCCGGATCGTCATGTATTCCAGCATCGTTTGGTTCGTGACGAGGATGGGGGGCGGGTTCGCCCGGAGGGTCTCGCGGTAAAGAACCTGATGCGGGACTTCGTGCTCGGCCTTGTCGCGGTTTGATTTCCGCGCTGTTCCCATCAGTCCGTTGTAGAGGGCGAAGCGCACATCGCCGGTGAGCGGCTTGGTCCAGGCCGTTAGACGCTTCTCCTGGCTCGCGATCAGCGCATTGAGCGGATACAGCATGAGGGCTCGCACACCGGTCAGCTGACCCTCTGCTTCAGATGCGCGGACCAGATCATCAAGCAGCGGAACGAGGAAGCACTCGGTTTTGCCAGAACCGGTTCCACTAGAGACCAACACAGATTGCGGGTCTGCATTGCCCAGAAGCTCCCAGGTCCTCAGCTGGTGGGCATAGGCAGGATAATCGAACCGCAACTCCGCATCGGGCGTTTTCGTGATTGCGTAGATCGTGCGCGGATGAAGCAGTGAAGTGAGTTCGTCCGGGCGCTTGCCCGACGAAACATAGCCGGGTGCTGCCTGAAAGAGCTGTTCCGACAGCAAGGCACCCTTGAAGGGATCCGTGCCGGCGAGGTTCTGCCGGAGAAAGGCGTTCAGGTCCTCATGCCTGATTCCAGCACGAGACACGACCGCTTCTGCGAGGCCAGCCTGCAAGCGCCGATGGACATCCATCGGCGACAGACGGGTAGGCTGGGACACATCATCAGCGGTCATTCTTGAGCTCCGTAAGGGCGTAGCCATAGGCCTTGGCGAAGAATGTGGGATGACGTCGCTCGACGTCTTTCACTGTTAGAATCTGTACCTTGTCGAGCGTGATCCGCCCCATAGCAGCCAAGGCTGCGACAAAAGGGGCGTCGAAGACGCGCATAAGGGATTCGAGAAAATTTTCCTTCGGGAGTAGCTCCCGGAAAGCGGGGCGAAATGGATTGAAGCCACCGGCATCTGTGCTGATGCCCTCGCTCGTGTGGTCGGTGAAGTGACTACGCACGTCCTCCCAGGTCGACGGCGAATAATCGCGGCAAATCAGAGGAGCCAGCTGGGGAGCACGTGCTGCGATTTCATTCTGGCGCTCAGTGAGCCTGGTCAATGCCCACTGGGGATCGTCCAGCCGGGTAACGAGATAGTGCCCCTGAGCCTGGAAAGCTGCGTCCCATGCGCCGTATGGCAAGAGGATCCAGCTCGAGCAAAGCCCGTCGAACAATTCGAGAATGGTCGACAGGTGCTGTTCTTCGCAGCGGTACAGCAGCAGGGGAGCAAGTGCACCGGCGTAAACCAATTT
Organism: Novosphingobium umbonatum; assembly: GCF_004005905.1. Taxonomy (GTDB): domain Bacteria; phylum Pseudomonadota; class Alphaproteobacteria; order Sphingomonadales; family Sphingomonadaceae; genus Novosphingobium; species Novosphingobium umbonatum. The sequence continues at coordinate 2,613 of NZ_SACO01000005.1, read as the reverse complement.
GCTGAAGATCTCGAATGTCTGCGGTGGGAGACCGTTGAGCGACAAGGCCAGTTTCATGACCACCTGGATCGTCTGACCGGCCTCTGCCGTCGTCGGATCTTGCGCTATATCGGTAACGAGGGACTGCAGGTCCTCTTGCGCCTTAAGGAATGGCTGGGCCATGGCCCGGCCGAGCTGGTGCTGCGGAACTTCGGGATCAGGGTCACCTGAGATAAATTTTGGCCTAGTGAGGACGCGGGAGCCCTCACGAAGATAGACGAGCCAATCACCTTTGAGGCGCGGTAAGTGAATGAGCTGGCCACCAAGGCCACTTTGCAGGCCGTCGTAACTGCCAAATTCGAGCTCTTTCTCGGGAGCCCCAAGTGAGCGGCCACATACCCTAACATCCTCACCGACTATCGCGGTTTTCGGGCGCAAGCCTCCGTTTGGCTCCCGCTCGAGACTGTTGCCAAACTCTGTTACATACCAGTGGTCATTGCTCCCGTTATGAAAATCGAGCCTGACCTGGGCGTCGATGCCAAGGGGGCGCATGAGAGCTGCAATGTCCGTTCGCAGTGCGGACAAGCCAAGTTCCCGATCAATTCGCCAGTTGGCGTCCAACGCAGCGTCAGCATTATGGGCGACTTCCCCCATCAGGATCGAAGTCGAGGGGGCGCGTGCAACCGTGTCACGAAGATCGGCCAGGCCAAGAACTGCGTCGCGCGGGAGGAGATCTCCGTCCCAGGTTGTGAGCCATTCCTTCGATTGGAGCGGAACTTTAAGATCGAACGCAGCAGTTTGAGCGGCAGCCAGGCGTAAGGTCAGCAAGGCCCGGCGAGGAGGATCGATCCGTATCCGCCAGCGGTGCTCCGAACTCGGTGCTTCGTCGCCAAGCATAGCGGCCCCATCCCAACCGCTCAGCTCGATATCGGAATGTGTCCCGTTGCTCCGCTGCGTAAGCTCAAAGTCAGCGGGCAGAACGAACGCAGTCAGCCGATCGCGCACATGACCTGTTGCACCATCAAGCCAAGCGAATTCACACAACCCGGGTCCTGCAGTGGCTAGGTCTTCCGACCAGCTGCGTTGGCCTACAATCCGCCAACGCACCTCTCCCAGAGATGCGACCCGGTGTGAAAGACCATCTGACACCTGCGCATGGAGCGGGTGCTTGAACAGCTGTTCGCCATCAGGCGTCTGTACCCCGGAAACTGCATCGGCCACGATCGAGAGCCGGTCTTTGCGGTCCGCACTCTGTCCGGTTCGCACAAGGAAACTGTCGCCGTTGCTCTTCTGAGCTATGATTGTGCCCGTGCACCGGTAAAGACAGCGCCTTGGAGCGAAGGCAAAATCTTCGGGCTCAATCTCGGCGTTGCCGTCCTTACCTCGAACTGACCAGTCCTCAGGAACATCGATAAAGACAGGCTCCGCTTTGTAAGCGCCGGAGCCTTGGCCGATGAGAGCAAAGGTTGTGCGCTGGGCATCTGTGCCGCGCGGTTCGAATACACGCAGCCCGCTGCTCACGGGCTTACCGCCAGGCAGCATAAAACTGCGTGCCAGCCGATCTCCGCGTGCGTGAAATTCGGCCGTAACCGGAAGGTCGAATGGAAACTCGATTGCCGCTTCGCTTCGCATCGGCCTTGCGATCCAGCGGTTTGCGTCCTCGTGCTCAAGATAGGCAAGTCGGCCAGAAATTCGGTCAGCCAATCCATCGGAAGGCTGGAGGAACACGCGAATGTGATCGCCGGACGAAAGCAACTGGTCCTTGTCGTCCCACCGTCCATCGAGGTGGAAGTCGAGGCACTCACGCCAATCTTCGCCATGCTGAGACATCATCCGGCCAACGCGAATGCTGCCGCTGCTGGAGAGCTTTTTTGCTTCCAGCAGCGTATCGATCAGACCCGCCGCCGCCCCATCCAGGGTCATTGGCAATTCATCGCGCCACTCCTCGTAGGCCTGGTCCAGCCGCGCCGAGTAAGGACGACCATTGGCCGGCACTTCCTTGTCAACGAATGCGCGTAATTCGACAATCTTGAGCGCCAGCTCACCGCAGATCGCGTACATTTCCGGGCTGCGCCAGATCGTCGGCAGCAGGTATTCGTTCCGCTCACAGATGGCGACTGCGGTGCCGATGTCCTGCACGTCAGCGCCCAAAAGCTCGCCAACAGCCCGTTCGAGAAACTTTCTTGGCCAGCTTGCGCCGCTCGCCATCGCGGCGGCCGGAAAGCCGCCTTGACGCGCCAGGTTAGACAGCCGCTGATTCCCGTGAGAAGTAATCAACGGTTCGACGCCCCAGGCGCGAAACCCCTGGTCCGCCAGATCACGCCATTCGCCTTGCGAGAGGTGCAGTCCCAGTACCTTTTCGATGTCAACCCAACGTTGGACGCCGCCCTGATAGGATCGCCGAAACCAGTCCGCGGCCCAGAGAACAAAGGCTGGTGCAAGCGAGGGACGTTGCCAATCAGAGGGGAGGCCCAACGATAGCTTCTTTTCCATGCGCTCAAACATTCTGGACTTGTAACGGCTTTGTGCCGGTCACCTATCTCACTATGCCACCTTGGCCTCGAATGCGAGGGGGCTGATGCCGCCCAGATATGAATGGCGCCTACGTGGGTTGTAGAAGCCGTTGATGTACTG
>NZ_SACO01000059.1 GCF_004005905.1 Novosphingobium umbonatum | reverse complement strand
GACGATTTGAAAACCACCCAGGCGCTGGCCCTCAGTTTGCAACAGGCTCAAGCTGCTGCAAAGGCGCAGGCGATGGCCGCAAAGGTTGATCCTCCAGCCAGGCAGGAGGTCATGCAGTCGCCTCCGCAACAGCAACAACCACAGCCTCTCGTCCAGCCCGGGTTTGTCGTGGGCGCGCTGAACCGGATTGAAGAGACGAGGAGCTTTATCTTCTCTCGCGATGGACAATTCCACCTGGCGCATAAAGCGGTCGTGGACATGGGGCTGGATGATCAATTCTTTAAGGGCGCAGGTGTTCAGATGTGGCTTAAGCAGCTGTACGAGCCGCAGCAGGCTGATTTGTCTGTGTTCATGGCGCATCTGGAAGAGCAGCCTGATCAATTCCATTATGCACCGGGCCAGTCCGGGTTCCTC
>NZ_SACO01000058.1 GCF_004005905.1 Novosphingobium umbonatum | reverse complement strand
GTCGATCGTCAGGCGATGTTTATCGCATTCGGTCGCCGCCACGAGGAGGATTGTCTTGCCGACGAAGCCAAGGCGATCTCGGCTGCGGCCGAGCGTCAGCGCCAATTCAAGCTGGAAGCCGAGCGGCCTTGTCAGAGCAAAATTGCAGATGGGGCAGGGGGCCTGTAAATTGGTTGGATGCAGCCAGCCCCGAACCCATTTCGCTATTTCAACTCGTCACCTGAGGTGATCCGCCTTGTGGTCATGATGTATGTTCGTTTCCCTCTTTCGCTGCGCAATGTTGAAGATTTGCTTTTCGAGCGTGGCATCGATATCTGCCACGAAACGGTGCGGTTCTGGTGGAACCGTTTCGGGCCGATGTTTGCCTCCGAAATCCGGCGGCAGCGCGTGTCACGGATGCGCGGGTTCCGGCACTG
>NZ_SACO01000057.1 GCF_004005905.1 Novosphingobium umbonatum | reverse complement strand
GAAAGCTGATGGCGCCGGGCACATGGCCCTTGGCGTAAAGCGCGGGGCTGCGCACATCGAGCAGCACGAAATCGGCACCCTTGCTCAAGCTGTCATGCACATCCCAGCAATCGGTCTCAAAGCTGAATTCGGCAGCAAAGTGTTCGCGGGCGGCATCGCTGGGGGCGCAGGGAATGGCGGTTACGGCGGTGGTCATGGGCTATCTCCTTCGCCATGACGTTGGCGCGAAACAGGGCAGACTTGCAATTGGCGTAAATGACAATATGCGTGCATATTATGCCAAAACGCAAATGCCCACTCGTCGTCGCCCTGCTATATGATGGGCTGTGCACGTTTGAATTCGGCATTGTGGCCGAGGTGTTCGGCCTGTCCCGTCCGGAAATGGGGCCAGACTGGTATCGTTTTGCCAGCGCCGCCATC
>NZ_SACO01000056.1 GCF_004005905.1 Novosphingobium umbonatum | reverse complement strand
AGCTGCTTGGCTGTCCGCTTCTGCTTGCGCGATTTGCCCGCCTCCACCCGTAGCCAACCTGTCAGTTTCTCGGCAAACGGGTCCAGCTTACTTGGTCGATCTGGCACTTTGAACACCGGCTCTACCGTGTCGGCGCGAAGATATTTGCGGATCGTGTTGCGCGACAAGCCGGTACGCCGCTTGATCTCGCGAATGGGAATGCCTTGGCGAAAGTGCCAGCGGCGGATCACACTGAGTAGGTCCATGTCGATCACTCCGATGCCTCCCGACTGTCAGCCGGAGGCGAGGAAAGCATGGGTCATGTATGGATGCCCCCTGTCGTGCGAGGTTTGTCGGAGACGCGCGGGGTGTGATCGGATGCGGTCATGTATCAGGCCTGCTGTGCGGACTGTTTTGACCGCTGGCCGGTATGGAGATGCGCA
>NZ_SACO01000055.1 GCF_004005905.1 Novosphingobium umbonatum | reverse complement strand
GTACTGCAGGCCTGTATGGGAGTTCGCGGGTCAAATCCAAATCAAGTCCGCGTGCTTTTCGCACATTGTAACGGTCTGGTTTTTTGACCCAGTCTCGTCGACTGTTGTGCCATACCCTCCTTCGACCGACTGCGCCTTCCGACGACCTCTGGTAACTTTGGCCGCGCTATACCGCCATTGCCACCGGAGCTTTGTAATCCTGTTCCTTCGTGAGCAGCGCCCAGACGATCCGCGCTGTCTTGTTCGCCTGTGCGACTGTCACCAGCATGCGCGGCTTGCGAGCCAGCATGCGGGCAAGCCACGAGCCTTCGGCCGCACCGCGCTTGCTGGCCTGACGCGCAACAGCACTGCTGCCGATGATCAGCAATCGCCGCAGTGTACGCTCACCCATCTTGGATGTTCGCTCCAGTTTAGTTTTCCAGCTTGTAGATTTCTGTAGAGGTGTAAGACCAAGCCAGGCGGCAAAGGCACG
>NZ_SACO01000054.1 GCF_004005905.1 Novosphingobium umbonatum | reverse complement strand
CCCACTCGTCGTCGCCCTGCTATATGATGGGCTGTGCACGTTTGAATTCGGCATTGTGGCCGAGGTGTTCGGCCTGTCCCGTCCGGAAATGGGGCCAGACTGGTATCGTTTTGCCAGCGCCGCCATCGAGCCAGGGCCCTTGCGCGCGCATGGTGGCTTTTCGATCTTGCCGGAAGGCGGTCTGGATCTGTTGGACCAGGCCGATTTGGTGGTCATCCCGGGCTGGAAGGGCGCAGATGTTCCAGTGCCAGAGGAGTTACTTGCAGCGCTGCGCAAAGTGCATGCAAGGGGCGGCAGACTGGCTTCGATCTGCTCTGGCGCCTTTGTGTTGGCGGCCACAGGCTTGTTGGATGGGAAAAAAGTCACCACCCATTGGCGCTATGGCCAGACTATGCGCACTCGTTATCCTGCCGTCCAAGTGGACGAGGCGTCTCTGTATCATATGCATAACCGGATATTTACTTCGGCGGGCAGCGCCGCAGGTATCGATCTGATGAT
>NZ_SACO01000053.1 GCF_004005905.1 Novosphingobium umbonatum | reverse complement strand
GCCCGCTGGTCAGCGCGATCCGAACCGCCTCTCGCTTAAAATCTTCACTATGCTTCATCATCTCGTCGGTCTCCTGTTGCGAGCATAAAACGCTCAGGTGACCGGCACAAATCCGTTACAAGTCCATGGCGCTGTGGTCAGGCGGGCGTTCACGCCGAACCGTTTTGGGATCGACACCAATCAGCCCACAGGCCCGGCGTTGGGAGGTAAGCGCCGACGGACCCCGGCCTTGCGCGGCATTGGGGTAGCGTAGATTTCGCGGGGCAGATGGAGGCCTTGCGAGTGGAAGAAGAACAGTCAAACGAGCCTCGTATGGGCGCTCGCCGGGATGGCGGAGCGGTCGTACGGGTGGAGCGTCGCCGGAATTGGAGCGACGAAGAGAAGCTGGACACCTCGAAGAACCGTGTAAATTTGGCGTGGCAAGTGCGCGAGGGGTTGTCGGCGGCGCAGGGAATGCCGTTTTGCGGGGTTGAGCGGACGATTATTGGTCGGTCGGGCGGCCTTTCGGGCC
>NZ_SACO01000052.1 GCF_004005905.1 Novosphingobium umbonatum | reverse complement strand
AAACCTGTCCCCAAATGGGACCCCCCTTGTCAAAGTCGACCTAAGTGATTCATGGTCGACCTTGGCTGCGGAAGCGGATCTAATTGACCGCTGGTTCGGCGCCGAAATTTCCAAGCTGTTTGGAGACGCCCTTTGACCACCCAATATATTGGTAAACGCGTGGCAATCTATGCGCGAGTTTCAACTCGCCGTCAGGCCGATAATGACTTGTCCGTGCCCGATCAAATTGACCATGGTGAACGGTGGGCAGCGGAGCGGGGTGCCACTGTGGTCGCAACTTTCACCGACGCCGGTGCCAGTGCCACCAATGACAATCGACCAGAATTCCAAAAGATGTTGGCGATGGCCATGGCGGAAGACCGCCCACTTGATATTATTCTCGTCCATTCTTTGTCGCGATTGTTCAGAAATGCTATGCATTTCTTTCAGTACAAAGGGCAACTTCACCGCTTCAAGGTGAAAATTGTCTCAATCACGCAAGCGTTTGGCGATGACCCTGCATCCGACCTCGCTATTGGCATGTTGTCGCTGTTTGA
>NZ_SACO01000051.1 GCF_004005905.1 Novosphingobium umbonatum | reverse complement strand
GGATCAGGGGTGTATGTTAGCCGGTATTATGTTTTGAGCTCTTTGACATTGTTGATGAAAGATGAAGGGACATGTGGGCGACGGCGTCTGCATCCGGGGCTTCAGGGCTCGGGTATGTAGTTTAAAACAGTCGTCACCTTTAGCATGTCCTGACGTAACCATACGTTTAGATATGTGCAGGGTGAATGACCCCTGAATTAGTTTTACGTCAGATGGCAGTGTATAGACACTGTGCTGTTTGTGAGACTGGACCTAACTTGAGAGTTTGATCCTGGCTCAGAACGAACGCTGGCGGCATGCCTAACACATGCAAGTCGAACGAAGGCTTCGGCCTTAGTGGCGCACGGGTGCGTAACGCGTGGGAATCTGCCCTTGGCTTCGGAATAACAGTTAGAAATGACTGCTAATACCGGATGATGACGAAAGTCCAAAGATTTATCGGCCAGGGATGAGCCCGCGTAGGATTAGGTAGTTGGTGGGGTAAAGGCCTACCAAGCCGACGATCCTTAGCTGGTCTGAGAGGATGATCAGCCACACTGGGACTGAGACACGGCCCAGACTCCTACGGGAG
>NZ_SACO01000050.1 GCF_004005905.1 Novosphingobium umbonatum | reverse complement strand
GAATATCAATCCGCAGAAATTCAAAAACACGTGACGCGGACGATGCTAGCGAATGCGAAGCAGGGCAATTGGAACGGCCAAACCCCGCCGTTCGGTTACATGACTGTTGCAGTCCCGCAGCCCAAAGGCAAAGACCGAAAAAAGCTCAAGCATGACCCAGCGACCATGCATATCCCTCAATTCATTTTTGAAACATATGTGAATGGTTACGAGGGACAAAAGGTTGGCATTACCCGGCTCGCACAAATTCTTAATGAGCGCGGCGAGCGGATACGCGGCAAGCCATTCCACGTTTCGAATGTCCACTGGATCCTGAACAACACTGCCTACATCGGCGTTGTGATGTATAATCAGCGCGACTCGCGAACGCGCGAAACCCGTTCAGAGGATGAGTGGATCCCAATTCCCATCCCGCCATTGATTTCAGAGGATCTGTTCTACGCAGCTAAAGCTCAAATGGCGGCACGCAACCCGAAAATGGGAGTTGCTGCGGAAAAGAACGGAACTAACCTCCTGACTGGTGTCGCTGTCTGCGGTTGCGGCGGCGATGGCTGCGGAGGTGGCATGACCACTGCCACAGGCAAAAGTGGCCAATACCGTTATTATGCCTGCAGTCGCCGTGCGACCGCAG
>NZ_SACO01000004.1 GCF_004005905.1 Novosphingobium umbonatum | reverse complement strand
AGCCCGCTGGTCAGCGCGATCCGAACCGCCTCTCGCTTAAAATCTTCACTATGCTTCATCATCTCGTCGGTCTCCTGTTGCGAGCATAAAACGCTCAGGTGACCGGCACAAATCCGTTACAAGTCCACCCCAGAAAAATGGGTTCATCGAGAGCTTCAATGGCTCGCTGCGCGATGAACTGCTCAACGAGGAACTGTTCGACAGCCTGGCCGATGCCCGCCGGAAACTGGCCATCTGGCGCTACGATTACAACCAAGTTCGCCCACACTCATCTTTGGGAAACCGGACGCCTGCACAAGCGCGTCGAGCGTTCGAGCAGGACGAAACCATCACGCCCGACGCGCTTGTGCAGGCGCAGGGGGCATCGTATTTAACCGCAAGACTTCTGTGGTTGCCGCCCGTTGTGCAAGAAGTTTTTGTCCCGAAGATGCAAATGGTCGAGTGCGGTCTTCTGTAAGGCCTATTGTTTGCGGCGATATTAGAAGCCGCTGGCCGGTATGGTGATCTGCGGATCGGGGCCAAAACTCTCGTGCGAGCTCTTTCACTCAGTGTCTAGCGCTGGTTTTCCTGATCCAGATCTTTTCGATCATTTTGCCCATTCGAGTCGCTGCCTTCTCACACTCCCTTCATCCGAATGCCGGATATAGCCTTCTTATCAGGCCATCGCCGTCAACATCGGATCTCGAAAATCTTCACTCTTCGTCAGCATGGCCCAAATTGCCCGTGCCATCTTGTTTGCCAATGCAACTGCCACCAGCATTCTGGGCTTACGCATCGCCAGGCGTGCGAGCCAGGAACCTTCTCGGATCGCTTGCCGTCCAAGCCAATTGAGGCGAGACATAGCTCCGATAATCAGAAGCCTTCGGATGTCAGCCTGCCCTGCCTTGGATATCCGTCCCAAACGATCTTTGCCGCCGGAAGAGAACTGGCGAGGTACGAGGCCTAGCCAGGCGGCAAAATCGCGTCCGCACCGAAACGCGTCCATCGGTGGCGCGAAGGCTTCCACGGCCAGCGCGGTCATCGAGCCAATGCCGGGCATGGTCTGCAAGCGGCGGGCTGTATCGGTCTGAGCTGCCAACATCTTAATCTTACCCGTTCGAGCATCAATGCGGGCCGTCTGCTCGGCAATTTGTGCCATCAAGTCTCGGCATTCTTCGCGCACTAAATCGGGAAGATCACAGTGTGGCGCATCGAGGATTTCCTCGATCTTCGCAATTTGATGAATGCCTTTGGGGACAACATGACCATACTCATACAAGCTGGCTCGGAGGGCATTGACCAATTCCGTCCGCTGACGAACCAGTCGGGACCGAGCTCGAAATAAAATTGCCTGCGCCTGCTGCTCTGCCGATTTCGGTGCCACAAATCGCATTTCTGGGCGCTGGGCCGCAATCACAATCGCTTCGGCATCCGCAGCATCGTTCTTCTGACGCTTCACAAACGGCTTCACGTAATGTGGCGCGATCAGCTTCACCTCATGACCGAAGCCGGCGATCTCGCGAGCCCAATAGTGGGCGCTGCCGCAAGCCTCCATCACAACCAGCGCTGGTGCCTGCTTTGCCCAAAATTTAGGAAAAGCCTGACGCGAAAGTTTTACGCGAAACAGAAGTTGCCCAGTCTTTGACGCGCCATGGAGCTGGAAAACACTTTTTGCCAGATCCACACCAATGATCGTATCGTGGTTCACGGTTGCCGTCCTTTCCATTCAGTGGCCTCAATCAGCCAGCGGATTTGGCATTTTACGATGCCGTCAGGGAGGGCGGCAACCACCCCATCTCTCGTTATGACTGAGGGACTGATGGGGGGCAGGTCACAAGGTATCATAGTGAGATAGGCGACCGGCGCAAAACCGTTATAAGTTCATCTTGATGTCACCCCTTCTGTAGCCGAAGGACTTTCGGGCTGCGAAAGTTGGACGAAGGCACCCAATCCAGTTTTGCATCCATGCGGATGAATTCCGGAGTGGCTTTTAGAAACTCCTCAAACACCACCTGACAGGCAACGCGGGCCAGCATCGAGCCGAGGCAGGCATGAACCCCACCGCCAAAGCCCAGATGGCGTTTGGGCTTGCGGGTGATGTCATAAGTGTCCGGATCGGCAAAGACACGTTCGTCGCGATTGGCCGCGCCATAGGCAAGCATGATGAAATCGCCCGCCTTCACTTGCTTGCCATGTAATTCAATATCCTGTGTGGCGCAGCGCTTGAACCGCTGGGCCGAGGTGTTGAAGCGCAGGCTTTCCTCGATCGCATCGGGCAGCAGGCTGAAATTGGCACAGATCGCGCGGCGCGCCTGTGGGAAATCGGCCATATTCAGCGCAAACATGCCCATAAAGCCCGAGAGCGATTCGATCCCTGCCATGATTAGCGTGGTGACCGTCAGCTGCACTTCCTTGTCCAGCAGCTTTTCACCATCGATTTCGGCGGTGATGAAATTGGACAAAAGATCATCGCCCGGATTGGCCTTGCGCTGTTGCACAATCCGCTCAGCATAGTCGGCCATCCAGCGGAAGGCGGCCAGATGCTCCTCCGTCTTCTGGCGGGTGACAGGGTCAGTCTGCACCATCAACACCGCATTGTCGCGTACCTTGTCGGCATCTTCGGGCGGCAGGTTGAACAGATAGAAGATGAGATCCAACGTGATCTTGGCGCCGAAATCATTGACGAAATCGAACTCTTGCTTGTCCGCCAACGCCGCCAGATGGGCAGCCACCGAGGCGCGGGCCGGTTCCAGCACATGGTCAAGCGCCCGCTTGGTCATGGCAGACTGGATCAGGGCGCGCATGCGGTCATGGCGTGGCGGATCGCTGCTGCCCAGCGTGGCGCCGGCGCGGCCGGGGAATTCATTGATCAGATTGCCCTTGGCCGAGGAATAGAGCCGCCAGTTCTGCAAAGCGGCCAGCACGTCCTCATGGCGGGACAGCACCCACATATTGGCCTCTTCCGACCAGAAACAGGGATGCTCGTCACGTAGCACCTTATATGCGGGGTAAGGGTCCGCGTCATTTTGCGGTGAAAAGGGATCGAAGCGGAAGGGCCGCTCCAAAGTCGTTTCGAGATCAGGCATGGTTGTCCTCTCGCTATATTCTCTGCGATCAGAATGGCGCGGGGGCGGTGACGGGCGTGAGAGGCATTTCGTGCAAGCTCTTGCACTTTTCGATCAAAGCGCGCAGCCTATGCCCATGAGGAAAAGCCCACAGGACATCCGCCGCTATGCGCTTTATGGCGAAGGCAACCAGCCTATTGCGCCCGAATTCCTGCATATCGAAACCATCTCGGCGCGCTCCAGCCAGCATGAATGGACGATCTCGCCCCATGCCCATCCCGGTATTTTTCAATTGCTCCTGCTGGAGGCGGGCCATGGCGAAATGGTGGATGATAGCGGCAGCCGCTTGCTGCAACCGGTCAGCCTTGTCGCGGTGCCTTCGGGCGCGGTCCACGCTTTCCGCTTTGCCGAGGAGGCGCAGGGCTGGGTGCTGTCGGTGGCGGACGCCTTGCTGCATGATGCCAGACTGGCCGGATTTGCCACGATAGCGGAACTGTTTGCGCCTGCTGCGGGCGGGGCCATGTTGTGCAGGCTGGACGGGATGGCTGCGGCCTCGCGCCGTTTGGGCTGGCTGTTGGCGGATTTGGCTCAGGCGATGGCGGGGGGAGAGGCTGGCGCCTTGCCCGCACCCATGGTCGCCGAATTGGCGATGGTGCTGACGCTGGCGGGGGAAAGCCTGTCGGGCGAGAACCAGCCCAAGGCACGCGCTGGGCGGGACGCGCTGGTCGCCCGTTTCCGCCGTCTGGTCGACGCGCATTTCCGCGAGGGCTGGAGCGTGACCACCTATGCCGCCGCTTTGGCCACCACGCCGCCCACGCTGACCCGCGCCTGCCGCCAAGTGCTGGGCAAGGCGCCGGGCGATGTGGTGCAGGATCGGCTGCTGCTCGAAGCCATGCGCCTGCTCACCTATACCACCAGCAGCGTGGGCCAGATCGCCCAAAGTCTGGGCTTTGCCGATCCGGCCTATTTCGCCCGTTTCTTCAAAGCCCGCAGCGGCAGCACCGCCAGCGACTTTCGCCAGCAAAGGGCGTGGCTGGCTTGATTACAGCGCCGCCCGCAAGACCAGAAAGAACAGCGAGGGGCAGAGCAAACAGCCAATCCCCGTGTGGAAGGTGGCCGTCAACGCGCCATAGGGCACCAGCTTTTCATCCGTGGCGGCCAGACCGCCCGCCACCCCGCTGACCGTGCCCATTAATCCGCCAAAGGCCATGGCGCTGCGCGGATTGTCCAGCCCGATCAGTCTGGCGACAAAGGGCGTGACCATCATCACCAGCACCGCTTTCAACACGCCGGTGGCAATGGATAGGGCGATCACGGGCGAGGAGGCCCCCAAGGCCGCGCCGGTCACCGGTCCCACAATATAGGTCACCGCGCCCGCCCCCAATGTGGTCAGCGATACAGCATCACGATAGCCAAAGCTCCATGCCACGCAAACCCCGACCACAAAGGGCACCAGCGTGCCCAGCGCCAAGGCGATCACACCCAGCAGACCCGCCTTGCGCGCCTCTACCACATCTACTTCGAACGCGGTGGCGACAATGGCAAAGTCACGCAACATCGCCCCGCCCAGCAGCGCCAGCCCGGCAAAGGCAGGCACATCGGCCAGACCTTTCTTGCCTCCGGTGATCTCGCCGCCCCACCATGCCAGCGCCAAGGCGGCGACGATGGCAATTGCGCTGGCATGAATGCGCCCTGCGGTCAGGCAGCGGGACGCAAAGGCGCATATCCACATCAAGGCGCCAATCGTGGCAAAGCCCAGCACCAGCCCCTGATCGATAAAGATCTTCTGCGCGATGGCTAGAGCCTCAGTCATGGCCTGCGCCCTTCGCGCCCATGGCACGGCCCAGCACCGCCACCAGCGTGAAACAAAGCGCCACCGTCAGCACGCCCGCCACTAGCACCATCGGCCCGCCTTCCAGCGCGGCCAGCACATTTTGCTGCGCGGCCATGGCCACCACGATGGGAATATACATCATGGCCCAGAATTCCACGCCCAGCTTGATGCCCGCGCTTAAATGCCCCCTGCGGGCCAGCCAGCTGCGCGCCGCGATCAGCAGCATCATGGCGATGCCCACTCCGCCCACATTGGCCTTTACATGCAGCAGCACGCCCAAGGCTTCCCCCAGCGCCACGCCCAGCAAGGTGCAAAGCGCCAGCAGCGCCGTGCCATAGATTGCCATGATTTCCCCTCTCCCCTCTGTTCGGGCCTGTTATCTGTTGTGGCCCGCCGCGTCCCGTTTGCCGGTATATCTTTCCAGCGCCAGCGAGGCATGGAACATATGCGCCCGCATACAGCGTGCAGCCTCCTCGCCATCGCCGCGCATGATGGCATGCACCACCTCGCCATGTTCGGTGCGCGATCGGGCCGGGCGCCCCGCCTCGCGCAATTGGGTGCGGCGAAAGGCGGCCATGCGATCGCGCAACGCCATGGCCTGTTCCGCGATAAAGGCATTATGCGTGCCTTCATAAATGATCTGGTGGAAATCCCAGTTCATCCGGTCATAGGCGTCCATATCCCCCGCCTCCACCATGGCCAGGGAGTGATCATGCAAGCGGGCCAGACGGCTGCGCTCCATCGGGTTCATGCGATGGGCGGCAAGACGCACACACATGGCCTCGATCTCGGCGCTCATTTCAAACATGTCGAACATGCGCTGGGCGGAAATGCCCGCCACCACCGCGCCGCGACGGGGGCGGACCTCGACCAGCCCCACCGCCGCCAGTTGCCGGATGGCCTCGCGCACGGGGGTGCGGGACGCGCCATAGCGGTCGGCGATCTGTTGCTCGTCCAGCATATGGCCCGATGGCAAGGTCCCCGCCGTGATGTCGTCGGCCAGCGCGATGCGAATCCTTTCGGACAGCAACAGCGCGGGGGCATCATCTTCGGGAACCATGGCGGAAGGCAATCCTGTATGCGCAAATTTAATGGAGGCGCTGTCTTGCATACACTGGCGGCGCATTCAACCATGTTGTATGGGCGTCCGCCACGACAACGTGCAAGACAAAGGGATGATCATGGAGCAGGGTCTGTTTTCCGTTTTTCAGCGCCGCGCGCAGCAGGCACCGGATGCTCCTTTCCTGATCCTGCCCGATCTTTCCATCATCACCTATGCCGATGCTCTGGCGCGCAGCGGGCAGATGGCCAATCTGTTCCGCAATTCAGGGGTTCAGGTGGGCGACCGCGTGGCCGTGCAGGTGGAAAAAAGCGCCGACGCGCTGATCACTTATCTGGCCGCGATGCGGATCGGGGCGGTCTATCTGCCGCTCAACACCGCCTATACCGCTGCCGAACTGCGCTTTTTCCTGAGCGATGCCGCGCCCGTCCTGTTCATCCATCGCCCCGAGGATGAAGCCGTGATGGCGGATTTGTGCCGCGATTTGAACATTGCCGCGCGCCTCACTTTGGGCGCGGCGGGCGAGGGCAGCCTGCCTGCTGGCGCCAACGTACAGCCTGTCGAGGCGGAAGTCTATCCCGCAGCGTTGGAGGAACTGGCCGCCATTCTCTACACCTCCGGCACCACTGGCAGGTCGAAAGGCGCGATGCTGACCCACGGCAATCTGGCATCCAATTCGGCTACGCTGGCCGATTACTGGCGCTTTGATGAAAAGGATGTGCTGCTGCACGCCTTGCCCATTTTCCACACCCACGGCCTGTTTGTGGCCACCAATATCACCATCACCGCGGGCAGCGCGATCATCCTGTGCCCCAAGTTTGATGTGCGCGAGCTGGTCCGCCTGTTGCCACGCGCCAGCGTGTTGATGGGCGTGCCCACATTTTATTCCCGCCTGCTGGGCGAGGCGGATTTTACCCGCGATCTGGTGGCGCATATGCGGCTTTTCGTGTCCGGCTCGGCCCCGCTATCGGCCGAAACGCACAAGGAATTTTCCGCGCGCACCGGCCATGCCATCCTCGAACGCTATGGTATGACCGAAACCAATATGAACACGTCCAACCCCTATGAAGGCGAGCGTGTGCCCGGCAGCGTGGGCTTCCCCTTGCCCGGCGTGGAATTGCGCATCACCCATCCCGAAACAGGCGAGGAATTGCCGCAGGGCGAAGTGGGGCTGATCGAAGTGCGCGGCCCCAATGTGTTCAAAGGCTATTGGCAATTGCCGGAAAAGACGGCGGAGGAGTTGCGCGCCAATGGCTTCTTCATCACCGGCGACATGGGCGTGGTGGATGCGCGCGGTTATGTCTCCATTGTCGGGCGGGCCAAGGATCTCATCATCTGCGGCGGCTTCAACGTCTATCCCGCCGAGGTGGAAGCCCTGATCGACGCTATCCCCGGTATCGCCGAAAGCGCGGTGATCGGCGTGCCGCACAAGGATATGGGTGAGGGCGTGGTCGCCGTGGTGCAGGCGCGCGATCCTGAACTGGACGAGGCCAAGGTACTGGCTGCTCTTTCGGGCCAGTTGGCGCGGTTCAAGCAACCGCGCCGCGTGATCTTCCTGCCAGAATTGCCGCGCAACACCATGGGCAAGATCCAGAAAAAAGCCCTGCGCGAGGCCTATGCGGATCTGCTGGCCGGTTAAACCTCGATGCTGGTGGTCAGGCAGGACTGGCTGGAGCCACCGGCATAGATGCGATAGGCGCCCCGTTCCAGACGCCAGCCATGGCTGGCCGGATCGCGCCAGCGCAGGCTGTCCAGCGGGATACGGAAACGGGCGATGCCGGTCTGTTGTGGCGCCAGCGTCAGGCGGGTAAATCCGCGCAATTGCTTGATGGGGCGTTCGGCCTCGACGGCAGGCGCGCCAATATAGCATTGCACCACCTCATCTGCGGTGACATCGCCGATGTTGCGAACGGCCACCGATACTTCCACCGCGTCCCCCGCCACGCGGGCCACCAGCGCGGAATAGGCAAAGAGGGTATAGGACAGGCCGTGGCCAAAGGCGTAGCGCGGGGCGATCCCCTCCCGCTCCAGCTTGGTATAACCATGCCAGAGGTCATAGGTGATCTCGTCGGCATCGCGGTCGAAATGGGGATAATGGGCCGCATCGCGCGCGATGGTAAAGGGCAGCTTGCCCGAAGGCACCACATCCCCGAAAAGCAATTCGGACAGCGCGGTGCCGCCTTCCATACCGGCGTAAAAGCTCATCAGGATGGCTTGGGCATCCTCGCGCCATTCCTCGACCAAGACGGCGGAGCCCGCGACAATGGCCACCACCACCGGCTTGGCGCTTTCTGCAGCAGCCTTGATCAGCGCGACCTGGGCAGATGGCAGGCTCAGGCTTTCGCGGTCGCCACCAATGGGCGTGGGCGACAGGCTGGGGCCGCGTGGCTTTTTATCCGCACCCAATGCGATGTCGCCAAGGATATATTCGCCCTCTTCCTTGGCGGTAT
Organism: Novosphingobium umbonatum; assembly: GCF_004005905.1. Lineage (GTDB taxonomy): Bacteria > Pseudomonadota > Alphaproteobacteria > Sphingomonadales > Sphingomonadaceae > Novosphingobium > Novosphingobium umbonatum. The sequence continues at coordinate 424,295 of NZ_SACO01000004.1, read as the reverse complement.
AGCCCGTGACCACCAGCACTGCATCGGCCGCCGCCGCTGCTGCGCGGGCAGCGTCCAGATCGCTTTCATCGGCGTGAAGGACCGCCTCCTCACCCAGCATCCGGCGCAAACCTGCCAACGGCGTTACCACATAGGGCGGGCGCACGCGGCTTGAACCATTGTCGCCGGTGTTTTCCAGCGCGGCCAAGGCGCCCAGCACCGCCAGCTTTCGCACCTTGTCGCGACGCAGCGGCAAGGTACCGTCATTTTCCAGCAGCACCGCACATTTGCGCGCCGCCTCCAGCGCCAGAGTGCGATGCGCCTCGCAAGCCACCAGTTCCGGTCCATAGGTGGGCAGCGGATCCTGTCGGCGGGCAAAGCGCAATTGCGTGGTCAGGATCCGGCGGCAGGCGCGATCTACCACATAGGGTTCGACCATGCCCTCCTCGACCGCTTTGACCAGATTGTCGCCAAAGACCAGCGGCTCGGGGTTTTCAATATCCAGCCCTGCCGAGGCACCATAGACCTTGTAGACCCCGCGCACCCAGTCGGAATGGACAAAGCCGTCAAACTTCCATTCATCGCGCAGGATTTCGGTCAGCAACACGCGGTCCTGCCCGCAATATTCGCCATTGACCTTGTTATAGGCGGTCATCACGCTGGCGATGCCGGCATCAAGGCAATGTTTGAAATGGGGTAGATAGACCTCGTGGAGCGCGCGTTCATCGGCCTTTACATTGACCTTGAACCGCGCATTTTCCATCGAGTTCAGCGCGAAATGCTTGATCGTGGCGATCACATTATGGGTCTGGATGCCGGTGCCCATCGCCGCCCCCATCACGCCCAGATGCCAGCTATCCTCGCCATAGGTTTCCTGCGCGCGGCCCCATGCCGGATGGCGCAGCAGGTTGATGCAAACCGCGCCGGAGAAATTGCAGCCTTGCGCCCGCGCCTCGATGCCCATCGCCTGTCCAATGCGCAATTCCAGATCGGCGTCGAAAGTGGCTCCACGCGCCATGGTGCAGGGGAAGCAGGTGGAACTGCCCCGCGCCACGCCGCGCGGTCCGTCGGTAAACCACAAAGGCGTCAGGCCAAGCCGCTCATTCCCGCCGCCGGTGCGATAGGGGCGGGCGCCCCAGACGCGATCATCCTCCTGCATCGCGGCAAAGAAGCCATGGCCCGACATCATCTCCACCTTTTCGCTCAGGCTCATTTGGGCAAGCAGCGCGTCAACCTTTTCGTGCAGGGCGGTTGTCGTGGCGGGGGGCGGGGTGTGGCCGGTCATGGGCAGATCCTCGATTGCGTCGCGGGTTGTTTTGTGTAGCGCTAAACTTGACGCTATCCCAGCTTGAACCCTTTGTCGAGAGGCTCCATCATCCCCCCTGAATGTGCTTGCAAGGCGGCCCTCTGCCTTGACAAGGCGGCGCTTTGGCTAGATGAGGTATAGCGCTAATCCACATTGGTGGACGGGCAGGATAAAACGAAACCGGCGGGGCCTCCCGCCAAGGTTTTCGCGGGAAGGGAAGGGGCGGAGATGCAGGGCGAGGCTGGAGACGGTTCAGGTCAGGGCGCGGCACAAAAGGCAGGCGCATGGCCATCGGCGGGCAGGGCTTGGTGGGCCGCCATTGTGTTGATGCTGGCCAATACGCTGGCCTTTGTCGACCGTCAGGCGCTGGCCCTGCTGGTGCAGCCGATCAAGCAGGATCTGGGTATTTCCGATACGGCGATCAGCCTGCTCTATGGGCTGTCTTTCACCCTGTTCTATATCGCCGTTGGCCTGCCGATTGCACGACTGGCCGACCGTTCCAACCGGCGCAATATCGTGGCTCTGGCCATTCTGGTGTGGAGCGTGGCGACCAGCCTTTGCGGTATGGCGCGTAGCTTTGCCATGCTGTTTGCCGCCCGCGTCGGCGTGGGCGCGGGAGAGGGCGGTTTGACGCCTGCGGCCTATTCGCTGCTGTCCGACTATTTCCCCAAGGAGCGCCTGCCGCTGGCCATGTCGATTTACCAGATCGGCATCTATCTGGGCAATGCCTCGGCCTTGGTGATCGGGGGGCTGGTGTTCACGCATATCCAGCCCACGGCGGAAGTCTTGGTGCCTTTGTTTGGGGCGATGAAGGGCTGGCAATTGGTGTTCCTGCTGCTGGGTCTGCCCGGCATTGTGCTGGCGGGGGTCACGCTGACCCTGCGCGAACCGGCGCGGCAGGGTGTCGGCGTTCAGGAGGCCAGCGCCCCTCTGGCGCAATTCTTTGCCCATATCGCGCAGTACCGCCGCGCCTATCTGGGCATCATGCTGGGCTTTGCACTGATGGTGCTGGTGGGCAATGGCACGGCGGTGTGGATCCCTGCTTTCCTTGAGCGCAGCTTTGGCTGGTCCACGGCAGTGGTGGGCAAGGTCTATGGTCCGGTGGTGTTCCTGTGCGGGACGGCAGGCGCGCTCAGCGGCGGCACGGTGGCGGCTTGGCTGAGGCGGCGGGGCTATGCCCATGGCAATTTGCTGGCCTCGCTGGGCGGGTTTATCGCTTTGGTGCCGGTGACCATCGGCTTTCCCTTGATGCCCAGCGCCGAACTGGCGCTCACTCTGATCGGAGTAATGAATTTTCTGGCCGGCTTCAATTTTGGCGGCGGCTTGGCCACTTTGCAGGAATTGACGCCCAACCGGATGCGGGCCTTGATGTCGGCGACCTATATGCTGTCGATCAACCTGATCGGGGCAGCCTTGGGGCCGACGGCGATTGCGCTGGTGACCGATTACTGGTTCCACGATCCCAAATCGCTTAATCTGGCGATTTCCATGGTCTGTGCGGTGGCTTCGCCGCTGGCGGTGGCCTTGCTGTGGATGGGGATGCGGGACTATCGGCGCATTCTGGCGACGGGATGATGCAACCGGTCAGGTGCTTTCGCGCATGACCAGTTCATAACCATGCCAATGGGCACGCGGGGGCAGGGCGGCATCGCTGTCGCGGTGGCGCTCGACCAGCCAGTCGGTGGCCTGCGCGGCCATCACATCCACATGTTGCCGGATCGTGGTCAGCGGTGGCCAGATTTTGACCGCAATGGGCGCATCGTCAAATCCGGCAATGGCCACATCCTGCGGGATGCGCAAACCGCGCCGATGGGCGGCCAGAATGACCCCCGCGGCCATATCATCATTGCTGGCGAAAATGGCATCTGGGGGCTGGGGCAGGTCGAGCAGGGCAGCGCCAGCACTGAGGCCTGATTCAAAGGTGAAATCCCCCGGCGCAACCAAAGCCGGGTCCAGCGCCAGGCCCCTCTGTGCCAAGGCCGCGCCATAGCCTTCGAAACGCGCCTTGCTGGCCGAATGGGTGGCCGCGCCCATGACAAAGCCGACGCGGCGATAGCCACGATCGAGCAGATGTAGCGTCATGTCGCAGGCGGCCGCTCTTTCATCAATGCCCACCACATCCATATCCTCCAGCGCCCGCCCGCAGGCCAGCGCCGCCATCGGTACGCCCAGCGCCGCAATAGCCGGATTGCCCGACAGCATCTCGTTATAGGGCGGGGCCAGCAGGATTGCGGTCGCGCCGCTGCGTACCAAGGCGCCTACGGCCTCGACCGCGCTGGCGGCGGCCAGATCGTCGCATTTGCGGATGATGATTTGCGCGCCCGCCCGCGCCGCGGCATTGAGCGCACCCACCAGCATGGCCGACAGGAAGGCGTTTTGCGCATTGCGATAGACGATGCCGATACGCGGCGAGCGCGCGCTCGCCAGTGAACGCGCGGCGGCATTGGGGACATAGCCCAGTACCTCGACCGATTGCAGCACGGCGGCCTTGGTGCTCTCGCGCACCGATTTGGTGCCGTTCAGGACATGGCTGACGGTCATCGGGCTGACGCCTGCGTGATCGGCGACAGACTGGATGGTGATGCTTTGCCCTGACCGTCGGGATCTTGGACGTTTGGTGGCGGGCATGATCGGGTCCATCTTCGCAATCTTTCGGCGCGGCGGGCGGCGCTTTGGTATAGCGCTAGGATAGACGGGGCATCTGCGCAAGATGGGATGGCGAGCGTCGCCTACGCAAGAAGTATAGCGCTACAATTTTTCGGTTGCACAGGCCTGCGAAATTCGCCACACTTGCCGCCAGAGCCAAGAGCAGAACCGCGCTAAGGTTCGCGCAGGAGAGGAACTACCCATGACGCTGGCCAATGCACAGCAGGCCCAGTTGCAAGAACTCTATGAGGCCATGGCGCCGTCGCATCTGACACCTCTGTGGGAATCTCTGGCCGACCTGGTGCGCCCTTTTCCCCGTTCGGCGGCGCATGTGCATCGCTGGGATTATGATGAGGCGCGTGCCTATCTGATGCGTGCGGGCGATTTGATCAGCGCTGAAAAGGCCGAGCGCCGCGTGCTGATTCTGGAAAATCCGGGCCTTGCCGGTCAATCGGCGATCACGCCCAGCCTTTATGCCGGTTTGCAACTGATCCTGCCGGGCGAAATCGCCCCCTGCCATCGCCATAGCCAATGCGCGCTGCGCTTTGTGATGGAAGGCGATGGAGCCTTTACCGCGCTGGACGGGGAAAAGGCGATTATGCGCCCGTTTGATCTGGTGCTGACGCCCGGTGGCCAGTGGCATGATCATGGCAACACGACCGATCAGCCGATGATCTGGCTTGACGGCTTGGACATCCCCACCGTTCGTTTATTCGACGCCCAATTTGCCGAGCATTATTCGGGCAAGGCCTTTCCCGAAAGCGCGCCTGCGGGGGATACTCTGGCGCGCTATGGGCATAATATGCGGCCGATGCAGGGTTCTGTGGCCGATCGCCGTCCAGCGCATCAACCCTTGTTCCATTACCCCTATGCCCAATGGCGCCCCGCGCTGGACGCTATGGCCGCCCATGCAACAATGGACCCGCATCTGGGCCATGCGCTGGAATTTGTGAATCCGGCCGATGGCGGTTCGGTGATGCCCACGATTTCGGCCCATGTGCGGTTGATTCCCGCGGGCGCGCAAACCTTGCCGCGCAAATCCAGCGACGGCACGATCTTTGTCGTGGTCGAAGGGCGGGGTAGCGCTATGGTCGGCGGGCGGGAAGTCGCGCTGTCGCCACGCGATATTGTGGTCGTGCCTTCGTGGAACGAGCTGGTTTTGCAGGCCAGCGAAACACTCGTGCTTTTCGCCTATTCCGACAAGGCGAGCCAGGATAAGTTGCAAATCTACCGTGAATGGAAATCGTAAGATGACGCTGTTTGCTCCCCCCGCTCCGATCATCGCGCAAACCAGTGAAGGCAAGGGTTTTCCCGTCCGCCGCCTGTTTTGCATCGGTCGCAATTATGCCGCCCATGCCCGCGAAATGGGCAAGGACCCCACGCGTGAGGCGCCCTTCTTCTTCACCAAATGGGCCGATACGGTGGTGCCTTCGGGTTCGACCATCGCCTATCCGCCCGAAACCGCCAATTTCCACTATGAGGCCGAATTGGTGGTGGCCATTGGTAAAGGCGGCCGCAACATCGCCGAGGCCGATGCGCTGAGCCATGTCTATGGCTATGCCACCGGTCTGGATATGACGCGCCGCGATTTGCAGTTTGAAGCGCGCGACAAGGGCCGCCCTTGGGATACGGGCAAGAATGTTGAACAGTCTTCGCCTCTGGGCCTGATCCATCCCCTGACGGAAACCGGCGAGATCACCAAGGGCCGCATCAGCCTGACCGTCAATGGCGAGGTGAAGCAGGATGCCGATCTGACCGAGCTGATCTGGAGCGTCAACGAGGTGATCGCCTATGTCTCGCGCTTCTATCGTCTGGAGGCTGGCGATCTGATCTACACCGGAACGCCCGCTGGCGTGGGCGCGGTGGTGACGGGTGACGAGATCGTGATCTCGGTGGAGGGATTGACCCCTTGCACCGTCACCGTGGGGCCCAAGGCTGATGACTGAGCCTTTGCTGCACGGCTTTTTCCGTTCGGGCGCATCCTATCGTTTGCGCATCGCGCTGGCTTTAAAGGGCATTGCCTATCGGCAGGCCAGTTACAGCCTGCGCGATGGCGAGCAGCGTTCGTCGGCGTTTCTGGCGCTCAACCCGCAAGGGTTGGTGCCGGCGCTGGAGATTGACGGGGCGGTGCTGACGCAAAGTCTGGCGATCATCGAATATCTCGATGAAACGCGCGATGGGCCCAAGCTGTTGCCCGCCGATCCGGTGTTGCGCGCCAAGGTGCGCGCCGCCGCGCAGATCATCGCCTGTGACACCCATCCGATCCAGAACCTGAAAGTGCTGGGCTGGGTGCGGGGACTTGGGCAGGATGAGGCAGGCGTCAACGCATGGGGCGCGCGGGTGATTGGCGAGGGCTTTGCCGCGCTGGATGCCTTCATCGCGCCTTATGCGGGGCGCTTCTGCTTTGGCGATGATGTCACGCTGGCCGATGTCTGTCTGGTGCCGCAATTGGTCAATGCCCGCCGTTTTGGGATGACGGATATCCCGCAGCGTCTGTTGGCGATCGAGGCGGCATGTCTTTCCTTGCCCGCCTTTGAAGCGGCGCGGCCAGAAAACCAGCCCGACGCGGTATAGGCTTGGACAGAGAGGCATGGGGACCTAAGCTGGCCGCATGCCTCTTTGCACTGCAATCCGGGCGCTACAAAAGGCCCCTAGATTCCTTGCCCTTTGGTGATTCGCAGCGCGTTTGGTGCATGAAATCGCGATCATTTGCGGCTGGCCATGGATCGGCTGGCTATTCATACCGATGCGTGGCCAACTATGGGCCGACGATAGAATCAGGATAATTCAGGGCCTTGCCTTCTGCGCCTGTCTTAAATGTGAGACGCTTTGATGATGGCTTCTGCTATTTGTACGAGTTTGTGCATGAACGCCCATCAGGCCGTCTTGCAGGCGCGCTTTTTTCTTGGCACGTAATCGTTCTTATGAAGCCCACCGACCTCTCTCAACTCAAGGCCAATGCGGTCCATATGGCAGGCCTGCTGAAGGTGATGAGCCATGCCGAGCGTCTTTTGATGCTGTGCCGGATGGATGAGGGCGAGGTTTCGGTCAATGAACTGGTGGCGATGACCGGCCTGTCGCAATCGGCGGTATCCCAACATCTCGCGCTGTTGCGCTCCGAGGATCTGGTGCATGTGCGTATCGACGCACAGGTGCGCTGGTATCGCTTGAAGGACCCGATCGTGGCGGGCATCATCCACGCCATGTGCGACCTATGCGATGCCAGTGGTGCCTTGCCTGACAGTGTGGCCGACTAGGGCGCTCTTTCTCCGCTACCAAATTTTATAGCTGCTGCCCTTGTTCGAACTTTGCGCGCCTTGCGGTTTGTGCTTGGCTGACAGCTTGGGCGCTGGATTTCGTTTAATGGCGGCGGACGGATAAGGGAGCAAGGCAATGCGGGTGCTGGTGGGCGAGGATGATGCCAGTCTGGCGCATGAGCTTGCCCATGTCTTGCGACATGATAATTTCGTCGTCGATGTCGCCGGTGCACGCGACGATGTGCAGCATCTGGGCAGTACCGAGCATTATGATGCGGTGGTGCTGGATCTGGGCCTGCTGGGCGGGGATGGATTGGGCGTGTTGAGCCAGTGGCGGGCGCAAGGCTGTCAGGTGCCGGTGCTGGTGCTGACCGCGCGTTCGACATGGAGCGACAAGGCCGCCGGATTTGATGCCGGCGCGGATGATTACCTGACCAAGCCTTTTCTGCCGCAGGAAGTGGTGGCGCGTTTGCGTGCCCTGATCCGCCGGTCGCAGGGCCATGCCTCGCCGCGCATCCGATGCGGCGAACTGGTCTATGATACGTTCAGCGGCAATTTCACCCATGGTGGTGAACCTTTCAAGGTCACCGCTTTTGAAGGGCGGGTGCTGGCGGCGCTGATCCTGCGCAAGAATCAGGTCGTATCACGCGCGGAATTGGCCGAGCATGTCTATGAATATGATAGCGAGGTGAATTTCCAGTCGATGGAAGTGATCATCGGCCGCATCCGCCGCAAGCTGGGGGCGCAGGCGATCGAAACGGTCCGCGGGTTGGGCTATCGCCTGTGTGGTCCCGATCAGTGAAGGAGGAGACCGGCCGGTTCCGGCTGGCATGGCACGGGAAATGGCCGGTGCTGTCGTTAAAAGGGCGGCTATTGCTGGCGGCGGCTCTGACGATTGTGGTGGCGGGAGCGCTGACAGCACTTTCCACCCGCGCCTTGATGACCGGCATTGTCACCCGCACGCTGGATACAAGGCTGGATAGCCAGATCCGCGCCTTGCAATCGGCGCTGACCCCGCAAGGCCGGATTGATCCTCGCCGCCTGCATCTGTTGCCCCATTTCCAGAATGCGCCTTTGCAATGGGGCTGGCGCGTGGAGGGCCCGCTGGGCGTGGAGGAAGGCGGCGCCCGTCTGGGCGTGGAGCAGCCCGAACCTGATCAACATCCCGCTTGGGGCCAGATCTATAGCTCGCGCATGGTCCGCGACGGATGGCACATGCATTCGCGCCATCTGCGGATGTTCTTGCCTGCCCATGGCCAGATGGTGGTGGTGACCGTCGCCGCGCCGGAGGAATTGATCACCGAGCCGATGGCGGCGGCTTTGCGCCCCGCCATGACGGCCATCGGGGTGACGATCGCCGCGCTGCTGGTCGCGGCCTATGCCCAATTGCTGTATAGTCTGCGCCCCGTGCTGGATTTGCGGCGGGCGGTGGCGGCGGTGCGCGATGGGCAGGCGGCGCAGGTCGATGGGCAATGGCCCAAGGAACTGACGCCCTTGGCCGATGAATTGAACGGATTGATCCGCCAGAATGCGACCGGTCTGGAAAATGCCCGACACCATGTCGCCAATCTGGCCCATGGGTTGAAAACGCCGCTGGCCACGCTGACCTTGCGGCTGGCCCGCCAAGGCGCCGATGCCGAGACGCAGGCACTGGTGGCCGATATGGCGCGGCGGATTGACCATCACCTCAATCGGGCGCGTTCGGGCGCGCAAATGGTGGGGGGGCGCGCCTCGGCCGATGTGGCGGGTTTGGCGGGGCGTCTGGTCCGCGCGATGCAACATCTGCACGAGGCGCGCGATTTGGCTTTTGCGGTGGAACTGGGCGGGGTGCAAAGGCTGGCGGTGGATCAGGCCGATCTGGACGAGATGCTGGGCAATCTGCTGGATAATGCCTGCCGCCATGCGCAAGGCAGGGTCGCGCTTGTGGCCAGTGTCGAAGGCCCCATGCTGGCCTTGGCGGTGGAGGATGACGGGCCGGGTATTCCTGCCGATGCGGTGGAACAGGCGCTGGCCCATGGCAAAAGGCTGGACGAGAGCGGGCAGGGCTATGGATTTGGTCTTGGTATTGCGCGTGAGCTAGCCGAATTTTATGGCGGCTCGCTGCATCTGGGGCGCTCTGCCAAGCTGGGCGGCCTGTCGGCGACGCTACGCTTGCCGCGCAGGGATTAGGGCGCCCAAGGGGCTGCGCTATTGAACATCGCGCAAGCCTTATTCAATTGCGGCCTGGATAGTTGGTAACAACACGTGGTGCGTCTCCTGTTTGGATTCCGTTTGGCGCCTTGAATTAGGCCGTCCCCAACGAAATCGGGGAGAGCCAATGTCCATCGTCGCCAAAGGGGTGAAAGCCCTTGCCTATGCTCTGGTCGCTTCATGTCTGGCGCCTGCGGCTATGGCTCAGTCCGTGCCAGTCATCACGCCATTTGAGCCGGTCAATCCGGGCGGGGTAAATGACCGTCTGGGCGAAGCGCGGCAATTGGCGGCGCTGATCGTGGCGCAGGACGGCCCTGCCCCCAAGTCGATTGCCGATGTGGGTTCCTTCACCGGTGAGTTTCTGGAAGCCTTTCTGGAACAATTCCCGCAGGCCAAGGGTCAGTGGACCGAGCCGGTCGACAGCAATCAAAAGGTGGCCGAGCGTCGCTTTGCCCGTTTTGGCCCCCGCGTGACCTATCGCATCGGTTGCCCCGGACGCGACATTACGCTGGGATGTCTGCCCGCCGACATGGATGTGCTGGTGTCCAGCTGGGTCACGATCCATCGCAGTGCCGAGCAATTGCGCGACTTCCATCGCCATGCCTTTGCCGTGCTGCCCAAAGGCGGCTGGGTGGTGATTATGGACCATGCCGGTGCCCAAGGCGATTGGGCGCGCCGTTTGAAGGGTGGGCGTGAACAGGCCGTGGGCAAGGGGCTGGCCATGCTGCGCGAAGGGCCGCCGGTGCATCACCCTGAATTTGTGACCCCCACGCTGGACATGCAGCTGGCCGCGATGCGCGAGGCTGGTTTTGCCGATCCGCGGGTGGTCTGGACCCGTCTCGACACGGTTTTGATGCTGGCCCGCAAGCCCTGAAAGGGCGGCAGGCAAAAACGAATAATCAAAAAGGGAGGACTAATGTGAAATTCCAAACCCAAACTTGCGCCATGATGGTCAGCGCCATCGCGCTGATGGCCGCGGCCCCCGCCATGGCGGCCGAAGCCCCCGCCAAGGACAGCAATGGCGAGATCATCGTTACTGCACAGCGCACTGTATCGGTAGCGTCCAAGACCCCGATCTCGCTGACCGTGATTGCCGCCGACGAACTGCGCCAGCGTGGTGTCAGCACGGTGGCAGATCTGCGCAATATGGCTCCTGCTCTGGAAATCGGTAATGCTTCGCAGGGCCCGAACATCTCGGTGCGCGGCCTTGGCTCCACTGACCTGTCGTCCAAGGGCAAGCAGGGCGTGGTGTTCACCGTGGACAATATTCCGGTGGGCCGTCCGCAGATGATGGGCAGCGCCTTCTTTGACCTCGAGCGCGTTGAAGTGCTGCGCGGGCCGCAGGGCACGCTGTATGGCAAGAATGCCACCGCAGGCGTGATCAATCTGATCACCGCGCGTCCCAAGGATGTGCTGGAAGCACGCGCCACGGTCGAACTGGGCAATTTCAACACTATGCGCGGCGAAGGCATGGTAAACCTGCCGGTGACCAGCAATTGGGCGGTGCGTGCGGCAGGCAGCGTCAACCGTCGCGAGGGCTATCTGCTGCCGGTGCTGGGCCAGAAGGCTTTGGGCACGCAGGCCAATCTCAGTGATGAAAACAACTGGAACCTGCGCCTGTCCAGCTTGCTCAAATTTGCCGATACGGGCCGTTTCCTGTTGACGGGTACGTTTGGCCATGTCGGCGGCACGGGTGATGTCAGCAATGGCATGCTCTATAGCCGCTGGTTGTCGACCAATGGCAGCGGCAGCGCCTATGCCCGTCAGGTCTATTACAACCCGATGGCGGGCAAGCTGAACGATCGCTTTGCCAATGTGAATGCCGAAATCTCGTTTGATGTGGGCGCGGTCAATGTCACCTATGACGGCGCGCATCTGTTCTTTAAAGCGCGCGACAACAAATTTGCCAGCACGGGCGATCCGGCTGGCGCTGGCGGCACGGCCAATTACACCTGGAGCGATTATCGCGCCGATATTACGCTGGATTCGCATGAAATCCGCCTTTCCAATGCAAAGCCGGGCAAGCTGAGCTGGGTTGTCGGCGGCAATTACTGGAAAGAGAAAATCGACGAGCAGGACATGAACTGGCAGACGCTGACCGGTACGGCCACCTGTTCGGCGCCTACCCTGTCGGCGGCCTGCAACAATCCCAACCCGCATATCATTGGCCCGACGGGGCATAAAAGCACCGGCCTGTTCGGCCAATCGACCTATGAAGTGGTCGATGGTCTGAAACTGACGGCGGGGCTGCGCTATTCCAAGGATAGCCTCTATCGCAACGCCATGCGCGCTGCCGGTGGCGCGCCTGCGGCAGGTTGGCTCGATGCCTTTGGCAAGCCTTGCGCTCCGCCAAACTATTGCGCCAATGGCACCCCCAATGTCGGCGCACAGGAAGACAGCAAGCTGACCTGGCGTCTGGGTGTGGATTACCAGATCACCCCGCGCCAGATGGTCTATGGCTCGATCGCGACCGGCTATAAGGCAGGCGGTTTCAACGACGTTGATCCCACCACCACCAATAGCGGCACCGGCACCTATGGCGCCGAACAGCTGACCGCCTATGAAGTGGGTTACAAGGGCCGCGTGTTGCCCAATCTCCAGTTCAACAGCTCGGTCTATTATTACGATTACAGCAAGTATCAGTTCACCGGCGTGACCTTCCTGGCCGCGCTGCCTGGCCTGCCGACCGGCGTGTTGATCTACACCACGCTGGTGCCTGCCAAGGCCTATGGCTGGGAAAACGAGCTGAACTGGACGCCTACCAAGCATGACCGCGTGATGCTGACCAGCACCTTGGCCGAAGGCCATTATTCGGCCGGCCCTCAGGTTGGCTTTATCTACAGCAAACGTCAGGACTGGACCGGCTATCGCTTTGACCGCCTGCCCAAGTTTACCCTGTCGGGCAGCTATGAACATACTTTCGAGCTGAAAGACGGAGCGCGGATCATCGGCCGCGTCAACAGCCGCTATTCCAGTGGCTATCTGGTCAGCGACACGATGGGCGACGGCAATCCCTTTGCTGGCGTCTATTCGGTGATGCCCGCCCAGTATCGTCAGGGTGCTTTCACCCGCACCGACCTGTCGCTCGCCTATGAAAGCGAGAATGGCAAGCTGCGCCTTGAAGGCTTTGTCCGCAATCTGGAAAACAAGGTGCAATTGCTGGGTTCGCCCAATGGCATCAATCCGGCTGGCGTGGGCACTGCCGATCGCACCACGGTGCGCGTGTCCGAACCGCGCATGTTCGGTGCGCGCCTGACCGTCAAATATTGAGGCAGAGTAGGACCGGCTTGCAGCCCTTGCCAAGGTTACGGGCCGGTCCTTGCCGCTTCAATCGCTTTTCTATCGGGCGGGCAGGGGTTTGAAATAGCGCCTTTGTCCGCCGCAATGCGAGACTCACACCAGCCATGCGTCAATACCACCGCATCATCGCCATTCTGGGAAGCCTGTTGCTGTTCTATCTGGCAGCCAGCGGCACCATGATCGAGGCGCTGGACCTATGGGCCATTGGCCGCGCCGCGCCGGAAAGCGATGTGACGATGCAGTCCATCAATGAGGGCAAATTCGGCAATGGCGATTATAATGCGGTCACCGCCGCCGATTTTAGCGGACAGACCTTGCCCGCCGGATTGGATGTGCCGGAGGCTATGGCGCGCGTGGCCGATGGTTTGCGCCAACAGCGGCCCGATGCCGCGCCCGACTTTGTCGAATTGCGCATGGTCGATGGTCGGCTGATCGGGCAGGGCCGCTATGGCAAGGATATGGTCGCGGTGGATGTGGCCAGCGGCAAGGCGCTGGCAGGCGTCGAGGTCAAGCCGACCTATCCGCCACGCTCCTTGCGCCAGACCTTGAAGGAATGGCACCGATTCTGGGGCCCTTCAGTTACGCTATGGCGTGGTGACAAGCCGGGGGTCTATATCGAATTTGCCGCAGGTCTGGTGCTGATCGCGCTGATGTTTACCGGCCTCAAGCATTATTGGGCGCTGTATCAGATGCGCCGCAAGATCAAGAAGCCCCATCCGTTCTGGAAGGCGGGCGGCACGTGGCGGGCGCTGCATCGCTCGATTGCGGTAGCCAGCGCGCTGCTTCTGGCCTGCACGGTGCTGTCGGGGACGATGCTGGGGTTTGAAAGCACCTATCACACCTTTGTGCCCCGCCCACCCAAGCATGAGGCCGAGTTGGTGGCGCTGGATCATGTGCCCGCCATGGCCAAGGCGGCGGTTGCTGTCGTGGCTGCGTCGGACAAGGACGTTCCCCTGCGGTCGCTACGCCTGCGCAATTATTATGGCTATCAACAGGTGGCCGTAGTGACCGGCGAGGAAGTGACCCGCCAGTTGGTGTTCAATCTGGCCAATGGCGCGCCGATGAGTCTGGAAGCGCCCCATTACCCCGACAGCCAGTTCCCCTTTGGCATGAATGTTCATGAATGGGTGAAGCATTTCCATTCGGGCTATCTGCTGGGTGTTCCGGCCCGCGTGATGACGCTGCTGTCGGGTCTGGCGCTGCTCTATCTGACCGTTTCGGGCGTGGTGATCTATTTCGATATGTGGCGCCGTCGACGGGACACGGGCCGCGCGGGCTTTTTCTGGAAAGGATGACGATGGGCAAGCAGATGAGCCGTAGAGCGATATTCGCCGCTGTTTCATGCGTGTTGGCCGCGCCTGCCATGGCGCAGGCACCGGTGACCGCCTTGCCCGGCGATATGCCACCCCCGCCGATCAGCGCGATGATCGCGCCGCCCCGTCCTGCGGGATCTCCGCCGCCGCTCATGCCCGATCTGGTTGAAGGGCCCTCGCTGGTGGTGGCGTTGGCCGCTGCACAGGCCGCGATTGCCCAATGCGCGAAGGATGGCCTTGCCGTGGGCGCGGCTGTGGTGGGCAGTCAGGGCAATCTGCTGGTCGGGCTGACCGGTGACAAGGCGCGACCGGGCAGGATTTTCTCCGGCACGCGCAAGGCCAGTGCGGCGGCGGCTTTCGCCGTGCCCACTTCTGTGGTGCAGGAAAGGTTGCGGGCACAGGATGGCGCGACTTTGGCGGCGTTCAAACCCTATATGGTGGGCATGCCCGGCGCGGTTCCGCTGATAAAGGGCGGGCGCGTGCTGGGTGGGATCGGGGTCAGCGGCGCCACGGGGCAGCAGGACGAGGCTTGCGCTGCGGCAGGGGCTGCGGCGGTGCAGGGGCGGCTGTGATGCGGGCGCTTGCCTATGGTGCGGCGCTGGTCGTTTCGGCCCTTTCGTCGCTGGTCCACGCCCAGACACCACCTGTCGGTTTTACCCCCCCGCCGCCTCCGCCCCCACCGGCACAACCGGTGCAAGGCTGCGGCGCTCTGGCCAAACAGGCTGGTGCTTTGCTGGGGGTGAAGGCCGTTGGTCTGGAGATCAAAGCCGTCGCGGCAGGTGCCCTGCCAAGGGGCGAGAGCCTGTCGGCGGGCATGAGCATCACCGGTCAGCAGGCGGGGCCCAATCCTGAATTCTGCCGTATCCGCGCCACGATGAAGCCTAGTCCCGTCTCTGCTATCAGGGTGGAAATCTGGCTGCCGGCGCATGACTGGAACGGGAAATTTCTGGGCGTGGGCAATTTTGGCTGGGGCGGCACTTTGCCCTTGGCCAATATGCAGGCAGGGCTGGCACGCGGCTATGCTGTGGCGGGCAATGATACAGGCCATGACAGCGAAGGCCCACTGGGCCATGGCGGGAAATTCCTGCTGAACCAGCCCGAATTGTTGCAGGACTATGCCTGGCGCGCCAACCATCTGATGACCGTGGCGGCCAAGGCTTTTGCCACGGCCTATTATGGCAAGGCGCCGCGCTGGTCCTATTGGATCGGATGTTCGCTGGGCGGCTTGCAAGGGCTGATCGAGGCCAAGCGTTTCCCGCAGGATTATGATGGCATTGTCGCAGGCGCGCCGCCCAACCCGCTGGTCGATTTCAATGCCGCGCAATTGTGGCCCGGTTGGCTGGTGTCGCGTGATCCGGCGCTGGCTTTGTCGGATAGCAAGCTGGCGGCGCTGCATGGCGCGGTGATGAAGGCTTGCGCGGGGCCGGTGGGCAGTCAACTGGGCTATGTGGAAAATCCGGCGGCTTGCCAATTCGATCCGCAGCTTGTCGCGTGCAAAGGAGCCGATGGGCCCGATTGCCTGACGATGGGCCAAGTCGCGCTGGTGCGGCAAATCTATCGCGGGCCGGTCGATGGCGCGGGGCGAGTGATCTTCCCCGGGCCGGCGCTGGGATCAGAGCTGGAATGGCGGCCCTTTGTCGGCACGCGCGAATTCTCCAATGCGGCCGATCTGTTCCGCTATGCCGCGTTTAATCGGACCGATTGGCAACCCTCCTCGCTCGATTGGAACAGGGATATCGCGCAGGCACGCGACAGGCTGAAGGGCCTGTTGATGGCCGATGATGACCTGACCGCTTTTGCGGCGCGGGGCGGGCGCTTGCTGCTCTATGTCGGTACGCAGGATTACCATAATCCGGCGGAGCTGGTGTCCTATCTGGAACGGGTAAAGGACAGGATCGGGCCCAAGGGCGACCATTATGCCCGCCTGTTCATCATGCCCGGCATGAACCATTGCGGCGGCGGCGAGGGCTGTGACTCATGGGACAAATTGGCCGCGATTGATGACTGGGTGGACCGCAAGGCGGGGCGTCAGCCGCGCATGGCCAGCAAGCTGGAGCAGGGCGAGGTCAAGGCGACCTATCCGCTCTGCTTCTATCCCGATGTGGCGGTGCATGACGGCAAGGGGCCGGTCACCAATGCGGCCAGCTATGCCTGCCGACCGTCGTAAACGCGCGGGGCATTGTTTTCTTTGAACGGTTTAGTTTCGGTTGCCCTGACCTCTTTAGGGCAAGCGCAAGATGTTGATGGAGTGGTGAGCATGAAAGCGATTCTGCGTTGGGCTTTGGCGGGCATGATGACGGGGGCGGCTCTGACCAGCCCGGCATCGGCGCAATTTGGCCAGCAGGCCCCATGGACGCCCGAACATGCCCGCTTTGTGCGACTGGCCTCGGGCGTGCCGGGCGTGTTGTTTGAACCTGCAGAAAAGGGACCGAAATCCTCGATCGCCTTTTTCGTGATGCATGCCAGCGGGGACTATACCAATTTCTCCGCCTGCACCGAATTGTCAAAGCGGGGCTATCTGGTGCTTTGCGCCAACAATTCGACCAGCAAGAGCGGCATTTTCGACGATGGCGCGCTGGACAAGGTGCTGCTGGAGGCCAAGGCGGGCGTGGGTTATCTGCGCGGCCTCGCAGGCGTGAAGACAGTTCTGCTGTTCGGGCATAGCGGCGGGAATACGGTGATGACCGCCTATCAAATGGTGGCCGAAGGGGGCGTTGCCGCCTGTCAGGGCGCGGAGAAGATCCACCGCTGCCCCGACAATCTGCAAGGCCTGCCCAAGGCCGATGGCATTGTGATGGCCGATTCCAACTGGGGCCAATCGACGATGAGCTTGCTGAGCATCGATCCGGCGGTCCATGGCGTGGCCAAGGGCACCCTGCTCGATCCCGCGCTGGATATGTTTAACCCCAAGAACGGCTTCAAGGTCACCGGATCGACCTATAGCGCCGGTTTTACCAAGAGTTTCCTTGCCGCCGAAAGCCGCCGCAATATGGCCATTCTGGCCGCCGCACAGGCGCGTGCTGCCGCGATCAGGGCGGGCAAGGGCGATTTTACCGATGACGAACCCTTCACCGTGGCGGGCGCTTCCTTCATCGGTTTCAACAACAAGCTGTATTCGCAGGATACGCGCCTGCTCTCGCGCTCGAAACAGGCGCATATTTTGCTCCATGCCGATGGTTCGACCACGGTGGAGGTGATCCGCTCGCTGCGCCCTGCCATGACCAAGGAAAACCTCTCGCCCTCCTTCATGCGGGGCGCCTTGCGCACCACGGTGGACAATTATCTGTCCAGCTATGCCACGCGCACCACGCCCGAATTTTCCTATGGCGAGACCAGCGAAATCAAGGGTGTGGTCTGGCAATCCAATTATGCCAATCCGGTTGGCAATGTCGAAAAGATCAGCGTGCCCGTTCTGGCTTTGGGCATGACCGGCGGGTGGGAAGGTCTGGCGGCCGAAACCATCTGGGAACATGCCGCATCCAAGGACAAGTCGGTAGCCTTCATCGAAGGGGCCACCCATGTCTATACCCCTTGCAAGCCCTGCGAAAAGACGCCCGGCCAGTTTGGCGACACGATCAAGACCACCTATGACTATATCGACGGCTGGGTGAGCAAGGCCGGGCGGTTCCTGCCATGACCGGTCTACGCGCTGATATTCAGGGATTACAGCAATGAAACAGACTATCCGTGTGGCGCTTGTTCTGGCCGGTTCGGCCATGGCTCTGGGTATGGCCAAGCCCGCGCTGGCCGCCTTGTCCGCGGGTGCGGCCAAGGTGGATATTACGCCTGCTCCCGACGCATTCCCTTACGCCTCGCCATCCTCCCCGCATGATCAGCCCTTTGTCGGCGTGCATGACCGGCTGTTTGTGCGGGCGCTGGTGCTGGCCGATGGTTCGCACAAAGTGGCGCTGGTCAGCATCGAGAATGTGAATGTGCCCGAACCCGCCGCCATGGTCGAGGCGGTGGCCAAGGCAGCGGGCGTGGCGCCAGCACAAGTGCTGGTCTTTGCCACCCATACCCATTCCAACCCCTTGGTGTTTTTCCATGGCAACCAGCCCAGCCCGCAACAGGCCAAGGATATGGCCGCCATTCGTTCGGCAGCGGTGAGCGCGGTGGAACAGGCGATCAAGGCGCAGGTTCCCGCCCGAATCGGCTTTGCGCGCGGCAAGGGCTGGGTGAATATCAACAATGGCGAGGCCAGCACCGGCACCAAGACCGGCGATCCCTTGGCCCCTTCCGACAAGTCGCTGGATGTGGTTCGGGTCTTGGCCACAGATGGCAAGCCGATTGCCCTACTGGTGGATTATGCCACCCATGCCGAGGTGATGTTTCGCAGCATGACCCGCCCCGACGGGCTGGAAGTGACCGGCGACCTGCCCGGTGCGGTGTCGGCCTTGCTGGAGGAGAGGGGCACCGCGCCGGTGGTGCTGTTTGCCGCAGGGGCGGAAGGCGACCAGTTGAGCCAATATAAATCCCTGCAGGCCGACGCCGGAGGGCTGGCGGCCAAGGATGAGGGCGCGGCGGGCTGGGCCTTGCTGGACGTGCAGGCGCGTTCCTTGGCTGTGTCGGTGGTCGATACGCTGAAGTTACCGATGGCTATGCAGGACAGCGCGCCTTTGATCGCCGCGTCAGGTCAGGCGGTGTGCCCTGCGGTGAAGCGCAAGCGCAATGCGGATGGCTCCTTGGAAGAAGTGCCTAATGGTGAGGCGATCATCCCGCTTTCGCTGCTGCGTTTGGGGCCAGTGACGCTGGCGGGCGTTGGGGCGGATCTGGGCACATTGGTGGGGCAGCAGGTCAAGACCGCGCTCGGCCCCCAACCGGTGAGCGTGGTGACCATGACCGCAGGCGCGGTAGGCTATGTGTTGCATGACGGCGCCTATGCCAAGCCGACCCATGCCGTGATGGGCTCGCCAGTGCGGGCCGGATGCGCGCCACAGGCCATCGTCAAAGGTCTGCAAGCCTTGCAAAAGGCGCGGTGACCCGAAGCGTCAAAGACGCGTAACATCCCCTGCCTGACCGGACAGGCAGGGGATGCTTCATCGCGCCTAGATCTCGTTCGCCTTGGCGAATTTCGAGATATATTCGGCGGCACGGAAAGCCAGCGCCTCGATGGTCTGGGTGGGCTGGCCACGGCCCGATGTGACCATGCTGGACCCATCGCAGAGGAACAGGTTCTTCACATCATGGGTGCGGTTATATTTGTCGACCACGGATGTGCGCGGATCATTGCCCATGCGGCAGGTGCCCAAAAGATGCACCCCGCCGTTGGCCTCGCCCACTTCGCCCGGCACGATTTGTGAGGCGCCTGCTGCATCCATGATTTCCACCGCGCGTTCCACCTGCCATTTGGCGTGTTTCACGTCATCGGGGTGGTCCTTATAGGTCACGCGCATGGCCGGAATGCCCCAGGCATCCTTCAATTCCGGATCGATGTCCACGCGGTTGTTTTCCTGCGCCAGCGATGTGCCATGGCCTGCGCATTGCATCCAATAGGTATAGGATTCCAGGTATTCCTTGAAACCCTGCCCCCAAGCAGCCGTGCCCTTGGGCACGCTTTGCCCCCATGTCAGCGGCCCGCCCGAACGCGCATCGAACCCGCCGCCGCCATAGAAACCGCGCTTGGGGTCGCTGTCATAGAAGTCATGCATGACGCGGGTGACATTGGCGCCCTTATATTCGTTGAGCGGGTGTTCGAAACGGGCCATGGCCCCGCCGCCCTTGTTGAACATCAGATAGCGCCCGACCGCGCCGCTGGAATTGGCAAGGCCATGTTCAAAGCCGTTGGTGGCCGAATTGAGCAGCAGCTTGGGCGTTTCCGAACCATTGGCGCAGACCACCACGGCGCGGGCTTTCTGGAACTGCTCCACCTTCTTGCCGTCGAAATAATGCACGCCGGTGGCGCGGCCTGTCTTGTCCATGCCGATGCGGAACACATAGGACAGCGAGCGCACTTCGCAGCGGCCGGTGGCTTCGGCTTCGGGGATCATGGTCCATACCGAGGAGGATTTGGCCATCACCTCGCAACCAAAGCCGCCGCACAAGCCGCATTGGGCGCAAGGCGGGCGGTTTTTGTAAAACACCGAATTGATCGCCATCGGCGCGGGGAAGGGATGCAGCCCCAGCTTGCGTGCGCCGCGTTCAAACAACACGCCGGAAGATTTCACCGGCAGCGGCGGCATCGGATAGGGCTTGGACCGCCAAGGGTCGAACGGGCTGGCACCGGCCAGACCCGACACGCCCACTTCCCATTCCACCTTGGTGTAATAGGGTTCGAGTTCTGCGTAAGTGATCGGCCAGTCGACCAGACTGGCGCCCTCGATCGGGCCCCAGCGGCTGCCTTCGATAAAGTCGATTTCGTGCAGACGCCAGAAATTGGCGTTGAAATGGGTGCTCGATCCGCCGACCACGCGGGCATAGGTCAAAGGGTTGCGGCCATCCATCGGCTTGGCCGTTTCATCCGGCGTGTGGCGGAAACTCTGCGGGTTGGTCGCCGGATTGTTGGTGATGCCCGACAGGTTGCGGTATTTCAGCTCGTCATGTTCAAATTGGTCAGGCCCCAATCGCGGGCCTTGCTCCATCAACACCACGCTATGGCCCGCGCGGGACAATTCGCGGGCCATAATGCCGCCTGCCGCGCCCGAACCGACCACCACGAAATCGACCGTCTCGCTGGTCTTGTACATTTTGCTTACCATGGAAATGCTCCGCTCAGGCTGGGTCAGCGGTGTAGGGCTTGGTGCCCGGATAGGGCTCGAAGCCCGCGTAATCCTGATCGTAATAGCCAAAGGGCGGGGCCCACATATGGTTGTCCTCCACCCCGATCAGCGTCCAGCCCAGATTGTTGCGATTGCCACCATATTTGGGCAGCGCGATCAGCCCAAGCACGGTGAGGCGGCGCACGGCCTGAAAGAAGGGCGTTTTGTCGACCGTGCCCAGAAAGTCGATCTGTTGCGCGGCGGGCGCGGCGGAAAAGGGTTTTTCCGCGCCATAGGCCGCGGAATAGGCCTTGTTGAAATCCAACAGCCCTTCGCGGAAAGAGGGCAGTTGCCCGCCAAAGAAGCTGGCCAGAGCATTGTTGATGAAATCAATCGCGCCTGCTTCCCGCGCGCCGGGGTTTTTGCCGCCCGGCACGATCTGATTGGCGATGGCCTCCACTTCCTTTTCCTCAGCGGGGGTCAGGATGCGTTTGAGCGCAGAGCCAGAGGGCGCCGCATGGCTGCCATGCATGGCATGGTGGTTCATCGGCTGCGCGGCCTGCGCGATGTCGGGCCAATTCAGCGCGATCCACCCCGCGCTTGCCAGATTGCCGACCGCCACCATGAACTGGCGGCGGGAGGGATTGTCATGATCCATTTGCTGCTCCGCATCTTGCAGGACTTTGTGGCTATCAAGTCCAGCCAGACGCGCGAGGGAATGCGGCAAATTGCGCATACAGGCGCTTTGCCGTGGTATTGTTGCGCAGGATCGTTGTGCAGGATTAGGCCGGCAGCGTGCCCGTCTGGCGTAAACCCTCGCCCAAGGCCAGTGCGGCGGAGGTGGCAAGGTTCATCGAACGGACCTGCGGCCGCATCGGCAGGCGCAGTTTGGCATGGCATTGATCGGCAATGTCGGCCGGAGTGCCCGCGCTTTCCTTGCCGAACAGCAGGATGTCGTCGGGGCGAAAGGCAAAATCATAGGGTGATTGCGTTGTTTTGGTGGTGAAAAGCACCAGTCGACTTGACCCGATCGTCGCCTGAAACGCGGCGAAATCGGCATGGCGGGTCACGCTGACATGGTCGATATAATCCATGGCGGTGCGGCGCACGCGTTTGTCATCCCAGGCAAAACCCATTGGTTCGATCAAATCGACACCTGCGCCCATACAGGCGCAAAGCCGCATCACCGCGCCAACATTTCCGGCAATTTCCGGTTCGAAAAGAGCAATCCGCATAGCTGCCTCCTTGGCCTTGGCGTGGCGGGCGCGCAAGGGGGGATGGCGGGATTTTGAACCATTACGTCCCGATGATGGCGCCCTTGTCGCGCAGCGCGATCTGTTCGGCCACATGGCCGCGCCACAGGGCGTCAAGCAGGTCGGTCTGGGTGATCAGGCCCAGCAGATGCCCCTTGGCGTCCACCACCACCGCCTCGGTGTAGACCCCGCCCGACAGGATGGGCAGCAATTCATCGATCGGCGTATCCGGCGCGGCAAGGCAGGGGGAGGGGTTCATCACCTCCCGCACCGTCAAAGGCCCATCCGTCGGGCCAAGGTGGCCTGCGGTCAACAGGCCTTCGACATGGCCTTGCTCATCGACCACGGGCATGGCGCGCAGGCCACGGCGCTGCAATTCCAGCCTTGCCTGCTGCAGGTTCTGGTCAGGATGCAGGGCGGGCACCCCGCTTTGCATAATCTGGTCACAGCGGATGATGCCATGCAGGCGGCGATAGCTTCGCGCTTCCACCTTCCGGAACAAAGCGTCCAGATCCTCGGTCCGCACGTCGATCAGGTCGTCATATTGCGCCAGAACCGCCTCTATATCGGCCATGGTAAAGCCTTTGGGTTCGGGGCCGGGCGCGACATATTGCGCGGGGCGGTTGGGGTAATGGCTGCGGATCGCCGAATTATAGATCAGGCCCAGCGTGACCAGCAGGATGGAATTGGCCGCCACCGGCACCAGCGCAAAGGACCAGCCAGCGGCCACCACCGCCTTGCCACCGATCACACAGGTCAATGCGCAGGCGCCTCCTGGCGGGTGCAGGCAGCGGGCAAGGCTCATCACCACGATCGCGCTGGCCACGGCAAGGCAGGCCGCATAGGCCGGATCGCCCAGCCATTTCATCCAGAAAATCCCGCAAAGCGCCGAGAGGACATTGCCCCCGACAATGGCCCAGGGCTGCGCCAAAGGGCTGGCGGGGACGGCAAACAGCAACACAGCCGAGGCCCCCATCGGCGCCACCAGCAGCGGGATGCTGGCCGGATCGCCCAGCCAGAGCCGCATCACCAGACCGGTGACGAGGATGCCCAAAGCGCCGCCCAGCCCTGCGGCCATTTGGCGCGAGAGGGGGCTGCGCGGTTGCACGTCGACAATCTGGGCAAAATGCGCAAGGGGCCGGAAACGGATCACAGGGCGATGCCTGCCCCCATCACATCGGCCAGAGTATGGCCTGACAATTGGTTGTAGAAAGCGCGCTGGGCCTGCGCGAACACCGATGGCAGGCCGCAGCCTTTGATCAGGCCACAGCCCGCGCAGCTGACCAAGCCGCAGGATGGCTCCATCGCCTGCACCACCGCGCCAATGTTGATCTGGGCCGGATCACGCGCCAGGCGGATGCCCCCGCCGCGCCCGCGCGTGGCCTCGATAAAGCCTTCATGCGCCAGTTGGTTGGCAATCTTCATCAAATGGGTGCGGGAAATGTCTTGTGCCTGCGCCACATCGGCAATCGCCATGCGCGCGCCATCGGCCTGCGCCAGACAGATCAGCAGGCGCAGCGCGTAGTCGGTGTGGCGGGTCAATTGCATGGTTGCTGCCTTTAGCGCGCGATTTGATTCATCTCAAATGAATCTTTGTGGCATCCCGATAAGTGGACTTTGTAAGTCATCTTTCGGGAGAGAATCATGTATTGCGTGCAGTGCGAACAATCGAACAAGGGCGGATGCGCGGTCAAAGTGGGCTCTTGCGGCAAGACCGCCCCGGTTGCCGATATGCAGGACGTGCTGTTGCGCATCATGCAGGGCGTTTCGGCCTATGCCAGCCTTGCCGCGCAAAAAGGCGCGCGTGATGCCGAGGTGGATGCTTTTACGCCCCATGCATGGTTCACCACGCTGACCAATGTGAATTTTGATGCTGACCGTTTCACCGCCCTGATCGCGCAGGCGCTGGATATGCGCGCCAAGGCCAAGGCTTGCGCCGTTGCGGCGGGCGCGGATCTGTCCGATCTGCCCGAACCGGCCACATGGAACCCCGGCACTACCGCCAGCGAACTGGCCGCCGCTGCACCTTTCGCCGCGATCCAGCGCTTCATGGACCGTGACGGGCCCAGCATTGTCGGCCTGCGCAATCTGGTGCTTTACGGGCTGAAGGGCACGGCGGCCTATGCCGAACATGCCCGCGTTCTGGGGCATGAAGAAGCGGCCGTATCGGCAGAGTTCCACCGCATTGCGGCCTTTCTGGCCACCGACCCCACCGATGTTTCGGCGCTGCTGGCGCAGTCCCTTGCGATTGGCGCGCTGAACCTGAAGGTGATGGAATTGCTGGACGCGGCCAACACCACCCGCTTTGGCCATCCCGAAGTGACCATGGTCCGCATGACGCCGGTGCAGGGCAAGGCTATTCTGGTGTCCGGCCATGATATGGGCGATCTGGAAGTGATCCTGCGCCAGACCGCCGGTCTGGGCATCAATGTCTATACCCATGGCGAATTGCTGCCCGCCAATGCCTATCCGGGCCTGAAGCGCTATTCTCATCTGGTGGGCAATTATGGCGGCGCATGGCAGGACCAGCAGCGCGATTTCGATGCTTTCCCCGGCGCGATTATCATGACCTCGAACTGTCTGATCAATCCCGAAATCAAATCCTACGCCGACCGGCTGTTCACTACGGGGCCGGTGGGTTGGGGCGGGATTCCGCATTTGACCGGCCATGACTTCCGCCCAGCCATCGCCCGCGCGCTGGAGTTGGAAGGCTTTACGCAGGACGCGCCCGAACAGCGCATTCCCGCCGGTTTCGCCCGCAACACGGTGATGGGTGTGGCGGACACGCTGCTCGATCTGATCGGCAAGGGCGAGGTCAAGAACCTGTTTCTGATCGGGGGCTGTGACGGGGCGCGTCCGGGGCGCAATTATTTCCACGATCTGGCGCTGGCCACGCCCAAGGATAGTCTGGTGCTGACGCTGGGCTGTGGCAAATTCCGTTTCAACCGTGAAGATATGGGCGACATTCAGGGCATCCCCCGCGTGCTGGACATGGGCCAGTGCAATGACGCTTTCTCGGCCATTCAGGTGGCCGTGGCGGTGGCTGGCGCGCTGGGCTGCGGGGTGAATGACCTGCCGCTGCATTACGCGATCAGCTGGTTTGAGCAAAAGGCGACCGCCGTGCTGCTGACCATGCTGCATCTGGGGATCAAGAAGATCCACCTTGGCCCCACCTTGCCGCAATTCCTGACGCCGGAAGTGTTGGGCGTGTTGGTGGACGAGTTCGACATTCGCCCCACCGGCGATGTGGCGGACGATCTGGCGCGTATGCTCAAGGCCGCATGATGGCATGGCCCGCCTGCCTCGCAAGGGGTGGGCGGGCCGATCAGCTGGCAGATAAGCGGGGACGGATGCGTGATGGGCGATTGACAGACGGGGGGTAAATGGCGCCTCTAGCCATCCACGACCGCAAGGCGGACGTAGGCAAGCAAGGCACAGGTTTCCCGCATGGCAACGATCAAGGATGTCGCCGAATATTCGGGCATCTCCATCAAGACAGTGTCCCGCGTGATCAATGGCGCCCCCACCGTCCGGCCCAAGGTACGTGCCAAGGTGGAGGAAGCGATCCGCGCGCTCAATTACCGCCCCGCCCTGGCCGCGCGGCAATTGGCCAGCGGGCGCAGCTTCATCGTCGCCATGATCGCCCCGCGCCAGACCTACAGCTATTTTTCACGCCTGATGGTGGCCATGGCCGAAGCCTGCCGCGATTACGGCCACCATCTGGTGCTGGAGGTGATTGACCGCAGCGAGATGGACAGCGATCCGGCATGGACGCTGCAATTGTCCTGTGAACCCGATGCGGTGATCATCGTGCCGCCCTATGCCGATGATCCGCGCATGGTCGAGGCGGTGGCGGCATTGGGTAAGCCGATGCTGCGGATGGCGGTGGGGGATGATGGGGTGGGGCAGGCGCTGCCCGTGCCCAGCTATGAGATTTCCTATGCCATGGGGCGCTATTTGCTGGCGAAGGGGCATCGGCAATTGGCGATCATCGCGCCGCCGCGCAAAACCATGTCGGCCTATGCCCGCGTGGAGGGCTTTGCGCAGGCTTTGGCCGATGCGGGGGTGGACTTGCCTCCGTCCTGTATCGTTGCGGGCACTATGGATTTTGCCAGTGGCGAGGCGGCCTTTCGTCAGTTGATGAGCCTGCCAAGGCGGCCCACCGCAATTTTTGCGACCAATGATCCGATGGCGCTTGGGGCCATGGCCTGCGCCTTGCGTCTGGGATTTTCCGTGCCGCAGGATGTGGCAATTGCCGGATTTGACAATTCGGTGGAGGGGCAGATGTGCTATCCCCCTTTGACCAGCGTGCATCAACCTTTGGAAGAAATTGCCCGGGCGGCAGTGGGCTTGGTGCTGGGGGTGGAGCAGCAGCGTCCCGAATTCATCCACCACATTGTCGAGCGCGAGTCGGCTTGAGTTAAAAATTCCTACGCTAGTATTTTTTAATCTGTGATCAATTTAACACAGGGTCCTTGCGCGTGGCTGGCGGCATCAGATCGCGGCTTTCTGGGATTTTTTATCGATCGCGCGTATGATTTTCGCGCCAATCCCCAAAAGTTCTAGCGATGGCATTTTCATTGACTCCTTCGCGAAGCCCCCTATTTTCCGGCGCCAGTGAAAACCCATGGGGGGATGGAGCATGTCTGAATATTTCGCCTCACTGTTGGCGGGTGCGGCGCTGATCGCTGTTGCTACGCCGGCTTTGGCACAAAATACTAGCGCTGGAAATCTTGGCGCTGGAAATTCTGGGGCCGCCGAACCGGCGCTGGCTCCCGGTGAAATCGTGGTGACCGCGCAAAAGCGCGCCGAGCGTCTTCAGGACGTGCCGGTTGCCGTCTCTGCTGTGTCCGCAGACAGCCTTGCCCGCGCCCAGATCAATGACACCGCCTCGCTGTCGCGCGCGGTGCCTTCGCTGACCTTCCAGCAGGGCGCGGGTTCGCAATCCAATGGTTTCCGCATTCGTGGCGTTGGTTCGCAATTGTTCAGCCTTGGCGTCGAAGCCTCGGTTTCGACAGTGGTCGATGGCGTGGTCGCCGCCCGCGCCACGCAGGGCTTCTCCGACTTTGCCGATATCGAACGCATCGAAGTTTTGCGCGGTCCGCAAGGCACGCTGTTCGGCAAGAATGCCACCGCCGGTGTGGTCAGCGTGATCACGGCCAAGCCTAGCCGCAAGCCGACCGCCTCGATGGAGGCGACGGTGGCCGAAAAGGGCGAATATCGCGTCAAGGGCACCGTCTCCGGCCCGCTGTCGGAAACGGTCGCGGGCCGCATCAGCGCCTATTACAACGATGTGGACGGCTACATCTATAACGTGGCGACCAAGCGCAATGTGAATGGCAGCAAGGCGTGGGGCGTGCGCGGCAAATTGCTGTGGGAAGCCAGTGAGAATCTGAACTTCCTGGCCAGCGCCGATTATCGCAAGAGCAATGCCTTGTGCTGTCAGTCGGTGGCGGTGCAGACGGTGACCCCTGCGGTGATCGCCCTGTCGCCCGGCATCACGGCCTCGCCCACCAACCGCCAGATCATTGATGATGCGGACAGCTTCAACAATGAAAGCCAGTATACGTTTTCGCTGGAAAGCAATCTGGATCTGGGCAGCGCGACGATCACCTCGATCTCGGCCTATCAGCATTACCAGAATGTCGCCAACAATGTGGTTGACCGCATCAACAATCCGCTGCCGATCTATACCGGTGGCCTTGCCCAGTTCAACCAGAACGGCGGCGAGATTGGCCTCAACAGCTTTTCGCAGGAATTGCGCATTGGCTCCAATGGCAAGCGCGACCTGACCTATGTGGCGGGCGTGTTCTATGCCACCACCGCCGTGACGCGCGATTTCCTGCGCCGTCAGGCGCTGTGCACGGCGGGCACTTTGGGCGAGGTTTGCGCCGCGCCGACCTATCGTTCGGTCTTTTCCCACGCCTATAACAAGTCGGACAGCATTTCGGTATTTGGCCAGCTGGAATATCGCGTTGTGGGCAATCTGAAACTGTTGGGCGGCGCACGTTTGCAGCATGAACGCACCTCGGTGGAAGGCGTCCGCTATGGCCCCGCGCCGCAATATCCCACCGATGTGGCCATCCCCGGCTTTGGCGCGGTTTCGGGCTATCGCTCGGCCAGCGACACCGCCCTGACCGGCAAGGTGGGCGCGAAATATGAATTCAACCGCAATGCCCAGACCTATGCCAGCTATACGCGCGGCTATAAGGGCTATGGTTTCAACACCGAGCCTGCCACCAATTTCGCCACGCAGGCGCCGGTGCTGCCCGAATATGTCAATGCGTTTGAAGTGGGCTTCAAGGGGCGCACGGCGGATAATCTCCTCAACGTGACCTTTGCCGCCTTCCTGTCCAATTACAGCAACCTTCAGGTTCTGGCCAATGTCGGCACGCCGATCGCGCCTGCCTTTGCCCAGACCAACGCCGGCAAATCGACCACCAAGGGCTTTGAAGTCGAAGGCACGCTGCGCCCTGCCGAGGGCCTGTCGGTCGGCTTTGGCGTGACTTATGCCAAATCCACCATCACCGCCGATGGTCTGAGCTGCCCCTTGCAATATCAGACCAACCTTTACACCGGCGCCAATCCGCCCGCCAACACCTGCTATGGTTCGGGTTCGGGGCAGCAGAATATCGTCAATGGCCGCCTGCCCTATGCGCCCGAATGGCGCGTGATGGTTTCGCCGCGTTATGAGGCAGATATTCCGGGCACTCCGCTGACCGGCTTTGGCCAGTTCAGCGTCAATTACCAGAGCCGCCAGATCTTCGACATTTCGCAAGATCCGATGCTGACGCAAAAGCCCTATGCGATGGTGGATGCCAGCGTGGGCGTGCAGGGGCCGGACAAGCATTACAGCTTTACCGTTTTTGTGCGTAACCTGCTTAACCAGAACTACTATTCGTCGATGGCCCATACCAGCCTGTTGGCCAGTGCGACCAATGCCAATGATTTGACGGCCTTTGTCAACAAGGACGCCAATCGCTATTTCGGTGCCACTTTCGGCGCGAAATTCTAATGGCTTGCCCGCAGGGAGGGATCGTTTATTCCTCCCTGCGGCTCGTGTGTCGGGCGGAACTTGCCTCTCTCTGGTTCCGTCCGGCGCCTAATTGATTGAACCATAAATCCGAGCTGGGGAACGATGCTATGTCCAGAATGCGTCATACGATCATGGGTGCTGCCGCCACTTTTGCCTTTCTGGCCATGCCATCGGCCAAGGCGCAACAGGCGCCCGCCGTGTCGGCCAAGCCTGCGGAGGCTACCGCCCAGGCGGCCCAGCGTCCGCGCAACATCATCTTTGTGTTGGTGGATGACCTGCGTTTTGACGGCATGGGCTTTCTGCAACCCGGCCTGCTGCATACGCCCAACATCGACCGTATGGCGCGTGAGGGCAGCTATTTCCCCAATGGCGTGACCACCTCCTCGCTGTGCAGTCCCAGTCGCGCCACGATCCTGACCGGCATGACCGCGCGCAACCATGGTGTGGTGGACAATAACAATTCCAGCGAAGATGGGCTGACTTTCTTCCCCGCCTATCTGCAACAGGCCGGATATCAGACCGCCTTTATGGGCAAATGGCATATGGGCGATGAAACCGATGCCCCGCGTGCCGGTTTCAACAAATGGATCAGTTTCCGCGGTCAAGGCCATTATTACCCGACCAGCGATCTGCCCGCCGCTGCCGCGCAGGCGGGCAAGGTGAACACGCTCAATGTCGATGGCAAGGAAGTGCCCCAGAAGGGCTATATCACCGATGAATTGACCGATTATGCGATGAACTGGCTGGAAAAGGAGCGCGACCCCAAGAAGCCCTTCTTCCTCTATCTCAGCCATAAGGCGGTGCATTCCGACCCCTTGCCCCCGCCGCGCTATGCCCATCAATATGACAAGGCGCAGTTCAGCCTGCCCGCCAGCGCCGAAAACACGCCCGAAAATTACAAGGGCAAGCCGCGCTGGGTCTATGAACAGCGCAACACGTGGCACGGGATTGATTTCTTTTACAATTCCGACATGAAAATGACGGAATATCTCAAATATTACTATGGCACGCTCTCGGCTGTGGATGACAGCCTGGGCCGGATCATGGCCTATTTGAAGAAGAACCATCTGGAAAAGGACACTTTGGTTGTCTTCACCAGCGACAATGGATTTCTGGTTGGCGATCATGGCTTGATCGATAAGCGCAACGCCTATGAAGCCTCGGTCCGCGTGCCTTTGGTTATGTGGGAACCGGGCACGGTGCCCGCCAACAGCGTCAACACCGGCCGCGTGCGCGGTCTGGATTTCGCGCCGACTTTCCTCCATGCCGCAGGCGTGTCCGCCATGCCCAAGCAGTTTGAAGGCCAGAACGCATGGGGCCTGATCACTGGGGCGGTAAAGCCTGCCGATTGGAAGCCCAGCGATTTCATCTATGAATATTACTGGGAATGGAGCTTCCCCGAAACGCCGACGACCTTTGCCATCACGCGGGGCAATCTGAAATATATCCAGTATCACGGCATTTATGATCGTGACGAATTGTATGACATTGGCGCCGATCCGAGCGAAATGCACAATCTGGCCGAGGATCCCGCGCATTTGCAGGACAAGATCACTCTGCGCGCTGCACTTTACCAGCAATTGGCCAACCGTCAGGGTAAGCACGCCATTCCCTATACAGCGCGCAAGTCCATTGGTGCGGTGCGCCGGATGAAGGGCGGCACGGGCGCGGCGCCTTTCCCCGAGGAATGGCTGGTCGAACCCAACCGCACCGACCGCATGGATGATATCATGCCCGACAGTCTGGCCAAGCAAGCGGCCAAGGCAGCAGGCAAGCCTTTCATGAATGCACCGACCGTCGACCAGCAATTCAAGCAAATCCCTGAAAAGTGAGCCAAGCCATGACCCTGTCTCCAGCCCTCCTTTCGCCACATGCCGGCATGCGTCTGGTGGAGGGCGGGGTGTTCCAGATGGGGTCGGAGGCTTTCTATCCAGAGGAGGCCCCGCGCCGGAAGGTTCGGGTGTCCTCGTTCTGGATGGACGAAACACCGGTGACCAACGCGCAATTTGCCAGTTTCGTGGCCGCCACCAATTATCGCACCTTCGCCGAAATCGCGCCTGATCCGCGCGATTATCCCGGCATGGATCCGGCCATGGCGCAGGCGGGTTCGCTGGTTTTCACCATGACCGACCATCCGGTTGATCTGGGCGATCCCTCGCAATGGTGGCGCTGGATAGAGGGGGCCTGTTGGCGCCATCCTCTGGGGCCCGACAGCGGGATTGATGACCTGCTGGATCATCCCGTGGTGCATGTAACCCATCACGATGCGGCGGCCTATGCGGCCTGGGCGGGCAAGCGTCTGCCCACCGAGGCCGAGTTTGAATATGCCGCAAGGGGTGGCTTGCCGGATGCCGAATATGCCTGGGGCGATGAATTGACCCCCCATGGGCAACATCTGGCCAATACTTGGCAGGGCATGTTCCCCTTTGCCAATACGGCGGCCGATGGCTGGGTCCGCACTAGTCCGGTGCGCGCCTATCCGGCCAATCCCTATGGGCTTTATGACCTGATCGGCAACACATGGGAGATTTGCGAGGATTGGTGGAGCCTGCCCTCCGATGCCCGTCCGCGCAAGAAAAGCGCCTGTTGCGCCATCGATAATCCACGCGGGGGATTCCGCGCCAAGAGCCATGATCCGGCCGAGCCCAAAACACCGCGCAAGGTGATCAAGGGCGGATCGCATCTCTGCGCGCCATCCTATTGCCAGCGCTATCGCCCCGCTGCGCGCCATCCGCAATCGCTGGACAGTTCGACCAGCCACATCGGGTTCCGCTGTGTAAAGGATGTTCAGGCGGGGTAGAATTGATAGTGCGCGTCGGCTTTTGAATGCTTGGTGCGACGGGCCTTTGCTAGATCCATGTCTTTAGTCTGGCTGCGGATGACGCGCGGCGAGGGGCAAAGGACGGGATGATGGTAAAGGCGTTGGATAAATTGGTCGCGGCGGCCCTCTTGGCCATAGCGCCGCAAGCTGTGATGGCCGCAGAACCTGCGCCCAAGCTAGCGCTCAGCCCTTTCTGGGAAGAACTGACCGGACCGGATTTCATCAAGGCGCTCAAAGCTGCCGATGGCCTGTGCATCCTGCCGATGGGCAGTGTGGAGAAATTTGGCCCCTCCGGCCCGATGGGGACCAATCTGATCATGGCCCGCGCCATTGCCGAACAAGCGGCCAGGCGCGAATATGCCATCATCTTCCCCGCCTATTATGTCGCGCAAACCGCCGATGTCGCCAACCATCAGGGCACGATTTCCTATAGCGCCGATCTGCAATTCCAGATGCTGCGCGAAACGGTCAGCGAGATGGCGCGCAATGGTTGCCGCAAGATCCTGCTGTCCAATGGCCATTCCAGCAATATGGGCCTAATCCAGTGGTTCATCCAAAGCAATATGGCCTTGCCCCAGCCCTATCAGGTCTATGCCGCCTATCCCGCCTCGCCGCGCTTTTCGCCGCCCACGCCTGAAACCTTGAAGCTGCCTGCCGTGATGCAGCCCAGCCACCCCGACGCCGACGGCCATGGCGGAGAGGAGCGTATCGCGCTGTTGATGGCGGTGCGCCCCGATCTGATGCATCCCGAACGGGGCCATGATGAGCCGGCGGAAAAGGAAGGCGCGGTTCACTTGCCCGTGCCCCATGGCGTGTTGATCGGCACGGCCCGTTATATCGAGGCGCCCACCAGCTATATTGGCGATGCCAGCGGCGCCACGGCCAAGCGGGGCAAGGCCTTGCTCGACTATGCCACCGACCGTCTGGTCCAGATCCTGCAGGCGTTGAAAGCCGATCAGCGCAGCGCCAAGGATTTGCAGGATTTTGCCGAGCAACGCCGCCACCCGCGCTGACTTCCTGCTTGGCGCTTGGCTGCATCCCGCTATAGTCCGTGCCCATAACATGGCGCCACAACGGACGCTGTGGCGCGGGAGAGACGTGTGGAGCATGCTTTGGGGCTGGTGATGATCAGCGCCGCCGGAATTGCGCTGGCCGTGTGGTTGATCGCCAAGGTGGGGCTGCATCCCTTTGTCGGCCTGCTAACCGCGGCCATGGCGATCGGGCTGACCGCAGGTGTGGCGCCGCCCGATGTGGCCACGGCCATTGAAAAAGGCTTTTCCGATATTCTCAAAGGCACTGGTCTGGTGGTGGCCTTGGGACTGGGGCTGGGCGCGATGCTGCAAATATCGGGCGGGGCGCAGGCGCTGGCGATGAAGGTGCTGTCCTTGACGGGGCAGCGCTATGCGACATTGGGCGCTTTGCTGGCAGCTCTGCTGGTGGGTCTGCCGCTGTTTTTTGAAACCGGTGTGGTGCTGTTGATGCCGATTATTGTGGCCGGTGTGGCTGTGATGGAGGACCGGCAGGGGCTGCGCTTGCGGGTGATCCTGTCGGCTCTGGCGGGGCTTTCGGTGCTGCACGCTTTGCTGCCGCCGCACCCCGGCCCTTTGATCGCCTTGCGGGACCTGCAGGCGCCTTTGCTGCGCACGATGATGCTGGGGGCTGTGGCGGCGGTGCCCACGGCGCTGATCGCGGGGCCTTTGCTGGCGCGTTATACTACGCGCGGGGTGGTGGCGCAGGAGGCCGTGTTGAGCCTGCCCGATACCACACGCAGCGTCTCGGTTGGGGCCGCCGCTGCGGTTTTGCTCTTTCCCATCGTGCTGATCGCGCTCGGCGCGGCCTTGCCCTTGATGGGCGGTATGGACCCGCACGCAGCAGCATGGATGCACCTGCTGGCCGAGCCGCCCGTGGCCCTGTTGCTGGCCAATCTGTTCGGGCTGATCATGCTGTTTGGCCGCGATGTGATGCAGCAGGATTTGCAGGACGAGATCTGGTCCAGCACGGTCCTGCCCGCCGGTGGCATGATCTTGAGCATTGGCGCGGGTGGTTCGCTCAAACAGGTGTTGGTCAGCGCGGGACTGCCCGATGTAGTCACGCAATTTGCCAGCGTCAGCGCCTTGTCGCCGATCATCATTGCCTGGCTGGTCGCGGTGGCCATTCGCGTGGGCACCGGCTCGGCCACTGTCGCCACCATCACCGCATCAGGGATTATGAGCGGTATGGTCGCAGCGGGGGGCGGCGTTGGGGCTGTTGTGGATCCATCGCTGTTGGTGCTGGCGATAGGCGCGGGGTCGGTGTTCTTTTCTCATGTCAATGACCCCGGCTTCTGGTTGGTCAAAAGCTATATGGGCACATCGACAAGCGACACGTTCCGCACATGGTCCATGCTGGAAACGGCGATTTCGGTGGTGGGTTTGGCGATGGTGCTGCTGCTGGATCTGATGAGCGGCGGTTAAGCTTCAGCTCGCCTGTTGATTACCTCTTTCAGGTGCTTATTAGCGTATGCCCTTTTTATCCCGCTTCCCTCGCATGCCTGTTCTGTCCGCTATGCTGGGCCTTATTTGTGCCGCATCCGCTCCGGTCTTGGGCGAGGATGTGCGCCCCCTTCCGATCGAACTACGGATCGGACGCAAGGCGGGGCCTGCCTTTGACCCGATCGAGGCGATGGGGGCGGGCATTGACGGCGGCCAGCAAGGAGCCACTGATCGCTTGCTGACCAAGCATAATGTGGCGGCGATGCGCAGCGCGGGCTTGCGGCCTTTAACCTATCGTTTGCGCACCGAACTGGGCATCGAGGCATGGCACTGGAATCCGCAAGGGACATGGAGTGATCCGGCCCACCAACAGGGCTATTGGACCTCCAGCGACCGCGCGACCAAGCCGATTGGCAATTCATGGGGTTATAAGCTGCCCCGTCGTGGCGATACGATTGATAATGCCAATGACGATGATTACTCGCGCCTTACCGATGGCGATCTGGACAGTTTCTGGAAATCCAATCCCTATCTGGATGCCGCTTTCCTGAAAGATGGCAGGCCGCATCATCAATGGCTGCTTTTACGCTTTGACAAGCCTTTGGAGATTGATGCGGTACGTATCCATTGGGGCACGCCCTATGCCACCGCCTATAAGGTGCAATATTGGTCCAGCGACAATGATTACGGGCCGGGGGCGCATTGGATCACCTTTGACTATGGCAGCCTGACCGAGGGCAAGGGCGGGGATGTCCTGCTCAAACTGGCCGAGAAGCCGGTAGGGGTGAAATTCCTGCGCGTTCTGCTGGAGCAAGGCTCAAACACCGCGCCGCCAGATGCCAAGGATTGGCGTGATCGCGCCGGTTTCGCCGTGCGGGAAATCAGTGCGGGGCGTCTGGCGCCTGATGGCACGTTGATCGATGTGGTGCAGCACAAGGCCAACAAGAGCGGGCAAACCTTCGCCCATGTCTCCTCTACCGATCCGTGGCACCGCGAAGTAGACCGCGATCCGCATCTGGAACAGGCCGGACTGGACCGTGTATTCCATAGCGGCCTTGGCAACGGGCGGCCGATCATGCTGCCGGTGGGGGTCTTGTATGATACGCCAGACAATGCGGCGGCGATGCTGCGCTATTTGCGTTGGCGGAATTATCCGGTGCGGCAGGTGGAATTGGGCGAGGAACCCGATGGCCAATGGGGCAATCCCGATGATTAGGCCGCGCTCTATCTGGCATGGGTGGACCGCTTGCGCCCCATCTGGCCCCAATTGCAATTGGGCGGTCCCAGCGCGCAAAGCGCATTGAGCGAGACCTGGCTCAATTCCGATCCGGAGCGTTCGTGGAACAGGCATTTTATCAAGGCTTTGCAGGAACGGGGGCGTTTGGCCGACCTGCAATTCTATTCGTTCGAATTCTATCCTTTCGATGATATTTGCCACAATATTCCCGGCAAGTTGATCGAGGAGGACCGGTTGATGCACCGGTTGATGACGCGCCTGACCGATGAAGGGGTGGGGCCGGATATCCCGCGCATCATCACCGAATATGGCTTCTCCGCCTATTCGGGCCGCGCCATGTCCGAAATGCCCAGCGCCTTGTTGATGGCCAATATCAATGGCCAGTTTCTGAGCGAGGGGGGCAATGCCGCCTATCTGTTCGGCTATGGCCCCAATGTGCCGGTGAACCAGAACCTGCCCTGTGCCGGCTTTGGCAATATGATGTTGCAAATGGCCGACCAGAAGGGACAGGCAGGCACGTCCATGCCCAGTTACCATACCGCTAGGCTGATGATCGGGGACTGGTTGATGCCTAAGGGCAAGCACCATTTCCTGCCGGTGGATATGGGGGCGCAGGCCGATGATGCGGTTCGGGTTTTCGCAGTGCGGCGGCCGGATGGTCGCTTGGGGGTCTTGGCACTGAACCGCCATGCCGATCGGGCGGTGAAGCTGCATATTACCGTGCAGGATCTCAAAGGCCTATTTCACACCATTGCTGGCCCTGTGCAGATCAGCCATTTTGGCCCTGACCAATATGCTTGGATCGACGATGGCCCCAAAAGCCGCCCTTCCAAGTCATTGCCACCCGCCCGCAGCACTTCGAAGGTGCGGGACCTCTATCTGGAACTCAAGCCACTGAGTCTGGGGGCCGTCATCGCCCCGCGATAGGGGGCGATTTGACGCAGATGACGTTGGGCGCAAAGGGGCCTATCGGAAGGTTCATGAGCAAGTTGCAGATTCTGGACGGCGGCACAGGTCGCGAACTGGCGCGGATGGGCGCTCCTTTCCGGCAACCGGAGTGGTCGGCCTTGGCGCTGATCGAGGCGCCGCATTTCGTGGGGCAGGTGCATCGCGCCTATATTGACGCGGGCGCCGATATTATCACCACCAATTCTTATGCCGTGGTGCCGTTCCATCTGGGTGAGGAGTGCTTTGCCGAGCGTGGCGCGGAGCTGGCCACTCTGGCGGCGCGTTTGGCACGGCAGGAGGCCGATGCTGCCGAACGGCCCATAGCGGTGGCGGGTTCCTTGCCGCCGGTCTGCGGGTCCTATCGGCCCGATCTGGTGGATCTGGAACGCGCGCGTCCGGTCTTGTCGGTATTGATTGCGGCAATGGCCCCCTATGTTGACCATTGGCAGGCCGAAACGCTGTCGGCTTTGGCCGAGGCGGAATTGGTGGCCGAACTGGTGGCCGACACGGGCAAGCCTTTGTGGCTGAGCTTTACTTTGGCCGATGAAGCACCTGCCGCCCCAGCCCTGCGTTCGGGCGAGAGCGTGGCGGAAGCGGCCCAATTGGCGCGGCGTTTGGGAGCAGGGGCTTTGCTCTTCAATTGCAGCCAGCCCGAGGTAATGCAGGACGCGCTGGCTGTGGCGCGGGCGGAATTGGGCGATAGCCTTCCCCTGGGCGTCTATGCCAATGCCTTTCCGCCGATGAGGGCTGATGCCGAGGCCAATTCAGGGCTGGACGAGATCCGTTCCGACCTGACGCCCGCAGGCTATGCCAACTTCGCCCGCGCTTGGGCGGGGGAAGGGGCCAACATATTGGGCGGATGTTGCGGTATCGGGCCAGAGCATATTGCCGAACTGGCCCGATTGCGCGGTTAATCCCGCCAGTTTTCCAACGCATCACCCAAGGCCTGTGCCAAGGGCGCCAGTTGCGGTTCAAACGCGCGCCAGTGGTCCAATCCGGAACGATAGATGGGCTGGCGCACCTGTTCGGAGCTGACGGTGCGGACGGCGCGGTCGTTCTCAAAGAAGCGCAGCGTGGCGGGGTGGAAATCGACTCCCACCGCCTCCAGAAGCTTGCGCACCTGCGTTTCGGTGTCCTCCACCAGATCCTCATAGATCAGGGTGTGAACCGATAGGGGGGCTACCTCGTGGAAATGGCGGATGATGGCCAGATAATGCCGGTAATAGGCGCCCAGATCCTCCAGCGAATAGGAAAACTCCTGCCCCTCGGCGAAGAGTTGTTTGAAGCCGGAGAAGCAGGAGGCCATGGGATGGCGGCGCACGTCCACGATCCGCGCCTTGGGCAGCATCAGGCGGATCAGGCCGATGTGGCGGAAATTGTTGGGCATCTTGTCGATGAAATAGGGGCGGCCAAGGCGGCGATGCACGGCGGCGCGGGCCAGATATTCCTCGCCCCATTGGCGAATGTCATCAGCGCTGGCCTCTTCCACCGCCTGCGGGCCTTTGGCGGCAAGGCGTGAGGCGATGGCGCCCATATAGGGCAATTCCATCGTGCCTTCGATCTGGGGATGGCTGGCCAGAATTTGTTCCACCAGCGTCGAGCCTGAGCGCGGCAGGCCAAGGATGAAGATGGGCGAGGCATTCGCCACACCCCAATCGGCGCGCTCGGCCAGAAATTCCGGCGTGAAGCGCGTGGCAACCGCTTGCGCTTCGGCGGCATAGTCGGGGATGACCATGGCGTAATGCCGCCGCGCCAGATCCGCACCCTTGGCATAATGATCAAAGGCTTGAGGCGCATCGCCGCCATCCTCGCAGGCGCGGCCCAAGGCATAGTCGAGATGCAGGCGGTCGACATCGGGCAGGCTTTTATCCGCCAAAAGCCCGCGCATCGTCGCCCCATCCTGCGCGGTCAGCGTGCCGACTTTCAGATTGGCCAGACTCCACCAGGCCTCGCCCGTGCGCGGGGCCAAGGCGATGGCGCGGCGATAGGCTGCAATGGCGGCATCGCGTTCGCCTTTGGTGCGCAGGGCATGGCCGTGGTTGACCGCGATGCGCGGGTTTTCGGGAAATTCCTGCGCCAGACTGGCATGGAGCGCCTCGGCCCCCGCATCATCGCCCAGTAGTGCGAGGCATCCGGCGCGCAAATTACGATAGGCGGGATTGGCGGGTTCGGCAGCCTCCAGCGGGGCGAGTTCGGCTAGCGCGGCTTCGGCCTGTTGGCGGGCGAACAGGCTGCGCGCTAGGTCAAAACGGGCGAGCTTGTCATCGGGCTTGAGGCTGATCGCATGCCGCAGCAGCGTCTCGGCATGGTCGAACGCACGGGCAGCCACATAGCAGGCGGCCAACAAGCGGGAGGCCTGCGCATGGTTGGGCTGTTTGAGCAGGAATTGGCGCAGGATCGGCTCGGCCTGATCACAGCGGCCCAGCACCACCAGTTCCGCCCCGCGCCCCACATCGGGATGGTCTGCATCAAGGCGGGCCAGCGCGGCATTGGCGCGCAATTCGCGCGCGGCATCGCCTGTGGCAAAACTGGCATCGGCCAAGGCCTGCCATGCTTCGACCAGCGAAGGGTCAAGCTGGGTTGCCGCCTCCAATTGCACCATGCCTTCTGCCCCGTGGCCAATGGCGCGCAGGCACAGGCCCAATTCGTAACGGGTACGCGCCGCATTGGGATAGGCCTGCGCCAAGGGCACCAGCAGCGCCAATGCGTCCTGACATTTCCCCTGTCGGCGCAAGGCCGAGGCCAGGATCAGGCGCGGGCGGGGATCTTGGGGCGCGCGGGCCAC
Organism: Novosphingobium umbonatum; assembly: GCF_004005905.1. Lineage (GTDB taxonomy): Bacteria > Pseudomonadota > Alphaproteobacteria > Sphingomonadales > Sphingomonadaceae > Novosphingobium > Novosphingobium umbonatum. The sequence goes on along the minus strand of NZ_SACO01000004.1, from coordinate 385,058 downwards.
CAGATTGCGGGCCAGTTTCTCGGCGCGGGCAGGGGCTGTGGCCAGCGCCTGCGCTGCTTGGGCAAAGGGATCACTCATCACGGGATGTGCATAGGCCTATCGGGCGGGTTTGGGCAAAGAAAAAGCCCGACCTGCGCGCTCCGTTGTGGAGGGCAGGCCGGGCCTTTTCAGATTAGACCGGCTTAGAAGTTAAAGGTAGCGCGGGCGTAGTAATAGCCGCCGTTGATACCCCAGGGCGTGAAGCCCAGAGCCGCATTATACACGTTGCCCGACAAAGGACGCTCGCTGGTCGTGCCCTTGAAGATGGTTGGCGTGGTGGGGGCCTGCTTGTCGAACAGGTTGTTGGCACCCACGTCAAAGCGGACGCGCGGGGTCAGCTTGTAACCCACGTTGAGGTCGGTGATCAGCGTGGTGCCGATCTTCAACAGCTGGCAGGCCTCGCCGGTGGTCGAGTTACAATTGCCCGAACCGTCGGTGCTGACATGCTGGCTGGTGGTGCCGTAGATGGTCTCGCGCAGGTTCACCTGGAACTTGCCCTTGCTCCACAAGGCGTTGGCGATCACCTTCATCCGCGGCGTAGCCGTGGTCAGCGCGTCCATCGCGTTCTGGGTCAACAGCTTGGTCTGGCCCTGGGCGGCATTGTATACAGCCGCAGGCAGGCTGGCGATCTTGGTGATCTCGGTCTTGTTATAGTTCACGCCCAGCGACCAATCGACCTTGCCCATATCGCCAAAGTCGCTGGCATAGTTGGCGGTGGCTTCCACGCCGCGGGTGCGGGTGCTGACACCGTTGGTGAAGATGTTGATGCCGGCATAGGACGTGGCATCAGCCAGCGACACACCGCGCGAGGTCAGAGCATTGACCACAGCGGCCGAGACCGTGGTGGTGCCCAAGGTGCCGAAGATATCGCCCGAGGGAACGATGCGGTCCTTGATCTTGATCTGATAGGCGTCAATCGTGATCTGCAGCTTGGGCGCGGGGTGCAGCACCACGCCGCCCGAGAAGTTGACCGACTTTTCAGGACGCAGCTTGGCAAAGCCGAGCAGCTGGGCAGCCGCCGAGTTGGGGGGCAGCTGGCCAAAGGTCGAGCCGGGGCCGACGTTAACCGACGAATAATATTGTTCGGCCAGCGTGGGAGCGCGGAAGCCGTTCGACACCGTGCCGCGAACCGCGAACTTTTCGGAGAAGTCGTAACGGGCGTTGCCCTTGCCGATCCACACCGAACCAAAGTCCGAATAATGTTCGAAGCGGCCAGCGACATCGACATGCAGGCCCTTGATCGGGTCGGCGGCTACGTCAACATAACCGGCATAGCTCTTGCGGCCGAAGGAACCGGCATCGGTGGGGGCAAAGCCGGGATAGGACTGCGCGCCGCCGAAGATGTAGGAGGCATATTCGCCCTGGCTAATCGAATAATTGCCATTGCGATATTCGCCACCCATGGCCAGCGTCAGCGGCTTTTCGGTGCCGATTTCAAAGTCGCGGCTGACGTCAATGTTGGCGACCCATTCGCTGTTCGACAGCTGGCCGTCATAGAAATTGCGCTGGATGCCGGTGAGCGGCGTGGCGCTGGCCGATTGCAACATCGAGAACAGCGTGGGGTTGGCCGAATTGATCGTGTAGAGACCGACCGCGTCCTTGCCATAGGTGGCCGACAGGTCATAGTTCCATTCGGCGGCCTTGCCCTTGATACCGGCGGTCAGCGAGAAATCTTCCTCGCGGATGTTTTCCTGCGGCAGGAAGCCCTGCGACAGCGGGTAAACCGTGGTACCGGTGCTGGTGGTGCCCGAAACGCGTTCGGCATTACGGTAGTTCTGGAAAGAACGGGCGTTGCGGTTGCCATAGGTGCCGAAGGCGTAAACCTGTGCGTCCGAACCCACGTCATAGCCTGCGTTGAACGACAGGTTATAGATCGTGTAACGCGCGTCACCATTGATGCGGTTGACGTTGGGGTAATAGGGGTTCGACTTGAGGCCGTTGACAACCGTGGTGCTCAGGCCGGGCTTGAACGAGCCATCGGCGTAGAAGAAGCGGCGGTCATAGTTGCCATGCTGGGTATAGTCATGGAACTTGTATTCGCCGGTGATGTTGATGAAGCCCTTTTCACCCAGCTTGAAGCCGAAGTTCGAGCCTACAGCGGCCGTCTTGCCGCCGTTTTGATAATTGCTGCCACCGGTGGCGGTGATCGTGCCGCCATGGTCGGCGTTCTTCAGCTGGATGTTGACCACGCCTGCAATGGCGTCCGAACCATATTGCGCGGCGGCACCGTCCTGCAGCACTTCGACGCGGCCAATGGAGTTGGTGGGCACGAAGGACAGGTCAGTGGTGGCGCTGCCCGAGAAGGGGCTGCCGCCCAGCACGGCGAGGTTGGCGGTGGTGTGGCGACGCTTGCCGTTGATCAGCACCAGCGTGTCATTGGGGCTGATGCCGCGCAGGGCAGCCGAAAGGGTGAGGTTGGCGGTGTCACCACCCAGGCCCTGGAAGTTGAGCGAGGGAAGGGTCTGGGCCAGAACCTGGGTCAGATCCTGCTGGCCGACGCTCTGGAAGGCTTGTGCGCCGATCAGCTGGATCGGGGCGGCGCTGTCGGCGGCCTTCATGCCGGTCTGGCGGGTGCCGGTGACGATGATTTCGCTGGTGGGTTCTTGGTCAGCGGCCTGCGCGGCGACCGGCGCAATCATGGCCAGCGCGGTGCTGCAGAACAAAATCTTCTTCATAATGCGGTCCCTCATGGATCTGTTTCGGTTCCTGCCTGCGATGGGGGATGCTCGTTTTGGTTATGGTGAGCATCGTGGCAGGAGCCTTATGCGAGGGAGCTTGCGTCAGACCCTATACTACCTTCGACGTATCGACGGGGGATTTTTGCCGCGCTGCGGCATTGTGTTGCAAAAATGCAGCAGTGAATATCCAGCAGGAAATGCCGTAACAGCGGGGCTGGCCGTGTATTATGCCGAGAAGGGGTGTGGCGAAAATAGCGCTATATAGGCGTCCTGCCGCCTTTGCATGGCGCAAGTGCAGCATTTGCGCGGTTTTTGCGTGGTGGCGCCTATGCCACCCTGCCCGTGGACAGGGCAGGGTGGCAGATCAGGTTAAAAATCGAATCGGATGGAGCCGGAAACCGTGCGCCCATCAATCGAGCGGGCAAATCCGATGCCATTGGCGGGCACGCTGCTCTGGTTGACCTCGAAAATGCCGATTGTGTCGAACAGATTGCTGGCATTGACCGACAGGGTGACGCGATTCACCGGCTTATATTGCGCAAACGCCCCCACCGTGGTGAAGCCGGGCATACGCAACAGGTTGGAATCCTGCGCATAGCTGCCGGTGATCGTCACAATACTGGCCCCCAAGGCGACCCTGCCCAGTTCCACCTGAGGCGAGGCGGTGAAGGTCCAGGTGGGCTGGTGGCGGGGTTCCTTGCCGGTCAGGCTGGGGTCAAGCCGGTCCACGGTGATCTTCGCCTTGGTATAGGTGGCGCCCCATGCCAGTGTGAACGGCCCATGCCGCAGCCCGCCTTCCAGTTCCAGACCATAGGCGGAATAGGAGCGATCCGTGCGGTTGGCCGAACCGTTCAGCACATTATGGTCCGCCGCCGTCACGCGGAAGGCGGTGGCGTTGAGCGTGACATTGTTCTTGCGGAATTTGAAGCCGCCTTCCAACTGGCGCACTTCGTCATATTTGTCGCTGACATTCGATACGCCGCCATTGACCGTGCTGACCACCGGCGTGAACAGGATCTTGTCGGCATTGGCGCGACCGCCACGGCTATAGCGGGCAAAGACCGAGAAGGGTTCGGCCACGCGGTAATTGATGCCGCTGGAATAGCTGACATAGCCGTAATTGTAGCGCACAGGCGCGGGTTGGGTCAGCGGCAGATAGGCCACGCGGGTTTCGGCGGCCGAGATAATGCCATCGCCATTGATGTCATACGAGATCAGGCCATTGCGCCCGCCGCCCAGATCCGCGCCATACAGGGAACCGCGCACACGGCCGCTGTCGTAACGCAGGCTGCCGCCGATCGCCACTTTGCCAAAGCGGTAATTGACCGAGCCATAGGGGGCCAGCACATCATATTGCACGTCGAAAATGCGGCGGAACTGGCTGTTGCCACGCGCGAAGGCGTAATAGCCATTGAGCGTCTGGGGCACGCCGCTGGCGCTGGTGATATTGACCATCGCCGTATTGCCGCCGCCATTCACATCAATATCCATGGCCGTATGCAGCCATTGCGTGTTGATCTTTTGCGAGGCCAGATAGAGCCCGCTGGTGACGGTCAACTCGCCACCCGACAATTTCCACTGGCGCGAGGCGCGCAGGTCATCGGTGAAATTATCCAGCGAGGGCACGCGGGTATAGGAGATGTAATAGAGCGCCAGCAGGCCATTGCCATTAACCGGCGTCGTGGTGGAAATGGTCTGTCCCGCCAAAGGCCCGCTGGCATAGCTGGCCGTGGCACCAGCGCCGCCTTGGGCGGCGGCAAAGGCCGCGACCGTATTCGCGCTGGAGGAGAAGGCGCGGCTGAAATCGCCTGAATTCATCGAATAGCGCATGCGGTTGCTGATCGTCCAGCCCGCCACATCAAACTGCGCTTCAAGGCCCAGCGATTTGGACACCGCATGCTGGCCGGTATCCAACGGCAGCGAGGCCAGTTGGTTATTGCCATCCAGCGTGATCACCGGCCCCAGATTGGGCGAGAGCACAGAGTCGCGGCGAATGTCGAAATTGGCGAAATTGCTATAGGTCGGGTTGTCATTCGTGCCGGTGATCCGCACGAAATAGGGGGCATAGACCGGCGAGCGATCGTCCAGCAGTTTGGTGTAGAAGCGGATATAGCCATTGTCGAATTTGCGGGTGATGTTGAATTTTACCTGACCGCCGCGCCAACCGTCAAAGCCGATTTTGCGGGGGCCTTCGCCGGCGCGATAGAAGCCGCCGATGTGGAATTGCAACTTGTCGCTCAAATGCGCGCCATAGTCGAAATCGACGCGCTTTGTGTCAAAGTTGAGGCCGCCGGTCAGCTTGACCGAGCCGCCTTCGACATCGCCGGTTTTGGAAATGAGATTGATCAGGCCGCCCGGCGAGTCCGAGGCAAAGGTAGAGGCCGATCCGCCGCGGATGGTTTCGATCTGGGCGATGTTGAAGTCATTGCGCAGATAGACATCGCTACCGATGTTGAAAATATCGCCAAATTCCAGATTGGGGAGGCCATCCTCCTGAATCTGCATATATTTGGAGCCACCGGCGGCCAGCGGAAGTCCACGTACGGTGAAATTGTTATTGCCTTCGCCAATGCCGGATTCGATGCGCAGGCCTGCCATCGTGCGTAGGACATCGCCCAGTGGGCGTGGGCCGAATTTCTGGATGTCCTCGGCTTTCAGGGAACTCGTCGAGGTCGCACTGTCCAGTCGGTCGCGTCCTTTGGCCACGCCGGTGGAGAAAACCTCTGCTTCGGGCTTTTTGGCGGAAGGAGGCGCATCGGCCGCGCTTGTTCCCGCCAGTGCCGGAAAGCTCAGGGCAGTTTGAGCCAACAGCACGATAAGTCCCGCTTTTTTCATGTAATCACCTTCCCTGTTGCCGGGGCGCGTTTGTGTGGCGCGATGATTCCTCGGCTTAAATCAGGTGTTGATCATAAACCGGCGGGGTAATGGCAGGCTTGCCAGTGCATTACGCAAGGCTGCGTGGGGCGGGATTTCATTTTGGTGAGTATCGGTTTGGCCACAAGCCACTGTGGGCGTTGGGGCTTCACAAAATAGCATTGCCTTCCGGCCCGAATCCATTTAAGTCGGAGTAAATAGCGGGTGGAGAGCGGCGAAGCCGTGTCTGCCCCGAGGATGCGTCTCAGTAGAAGGGCTGGATTTTGGACGCTCTGGGTGAATGTTTTGCCCTTAGTCGTTTATCTTTTCGTGTGAAAGTCTGACACCGATGTCAAGGCGGTCAGGCTTGCCATGTCCGGCTATCAGGGCCCGCATCCTGTTGAACCTTAATCAGACTAATCGGGAGACAATCATGGCAATCTTCAGGCATGGGCTGGCAGCGGTCTTGCTTCTATCCAGCGCCACGCAGGCCTTGGCGCAGGCCGCGCCCCAATCGGCCGAAGCGACCCTGCATGCCGAGGCTCCGGCGGGGGTCTATGATCGCCATATCTTCACCCAATTTGCCGAGCATCTGGGCACGGGCATCTATGGCGGCCTGTGGGTGGGCAAGGATTCCCCGATCCCCAACACACGCGGTTTTCGCAATGATGTGGTGGCCGCGCTCAAAGCGCTGAAAGTGCCCACTGTGCGTTGGCCAGGCGGGTGTTTCGCCGATGAATATCACTGGCGCGAAGGTATTGGCGAACAGGCCAAGCGCCCGGTGAAGGTCAACACCCATTGGGGCGGTGTGACCGAGCCGAACACGGTTGGCACGCATGAATTCATGGACTTGGTCGAGCAATTGGGCGCTGAACCCTATATTGCGGGCAATGTCGGCAATGGCACGGTGCGCGAGATGGCCGAATGGGTGGAATATATGACCGCCCCTGCCGGCAGTTTGGCCGAAGAGCGCGCGGCCAATGGCCATAAGGCGCCTTGGGCGGTGCCCTATTTTGGCGTGGGCAATGAATTATGGGGCTGTGGCGGCAATATGCGCCCCGAATTTGCCGCCGATGAAACCCGCCGCTACGCCACTTTTGTCAAGGCTCCTTCGGGCACGCGCATCATAAAGATCGCCAGCGGCGCCAATGTCGATGATTATGGCTGGACCGAGGCGATGATGAAGATCGCCGCCAATCAGGTCGATGGCCTGTCTTTGCATTATTACACCATGCCCGGCGGTGGTTGGCCTCCGCGCACATCGGCGACCCAGTTCAACGAGGATGGCTGGGCCGAGACCCTGTCCGAGGCGCGGCGCATGGATGAGTTGATCACCAAGCATAGCGCGATCATGGATAAATATGACCCCAAGAAGCGCGTATTTCTGGCCGTGGACGAATGGGGCACGTGGTTCACGCCCGAACCGAGCACCAATCCGGGCTTCCTCTATCAGCAGAACACTTTGCGCGATGCTTTGGTGGCTGCGGTTCATCTCAACCTGTTCGCCAAACATGTCGACCGCGTGAAGATGACCGCCATCGCCCAGATGGTGAATGTGTTGCAGACGATGATCCTGACCGATGGCGCGAAGATGGTGCTGACGCCCACCTATCACGTCTTCTCGCTCTACAAGCCTTGGCAGGATGCCACCGTGTTGCCGATCGAGGTGAAAGCGCCAGACTATAAGCGCGGCGCGTGGACCATGCCCGCAATCAGCGCCTCGGCGGTCAAGGGCAAGGATGGGCACATCCATGTCGCGCTGGCCAATCTGGACCCGAACCGCGCCATGCCGGTGTCGATCGCGCTGGGCGGCGTCAAGGCTGGCAAGGTCGCGGGCCAAATCCTGACCGCGCCCGCGATGAACACGATGAACACATTTGCCGCGCCGCAGACCTTGGTGCCGGTGCCGTTCAAGGGCGCCAGCATCAAGGGCGCGACGCTGAGCGTGACCATGCCTGCCAAATCGGTGGTCGTGCTGGATCTGGATTGAGGGAGAGGCTTGATGTTGCATAAGACTTTGCTCGCCGCGCTGATGCTCGGCATGGCGGCTGCCCCTGCTGCGGCCCAGACGCCCAAGCTCAATGACGCGCTGACCGGCGATCTGGTGCCCACCCATGATCCGGTGCTGGCCCGCGATGGCGACACTTACTATGTGTTCGGCACGGGCGTTCCGGGGGAGGATGGTCGCTATATCCTGCCGCGCACATCCAAGGATCTGGTGCATTGGACCGCAGGCCAGCCCTTGTTTGCCAAGATCCCCGACTGGGCAGTGAAGGCCGTGCCGGGCACGAAGGAAATGTGGGCGCCGGACGTGTCTTTCGTCAATGGCCGCTGGCGGATGTATTATGCCGTGTCCACCTTTGGCGGCAATCGCTCAGCTATTGGCCTGTTCACCTCGGCCACGCTGGACCCTGCCTCGCCGGCCTATGGCTGGAAGGATGAAGGGTTGGTGCTGATGTCGACCGCGCAGGATGATTATAACGCCATCGACCCCAATTTCGTTGCCGACAAGGATGGTCGCCATTGGCTGGCCTTTGGCAGTTTCTGGACAGGTGTCAAGCTGGTGGAACTGGACACCAAGACCGGCAAGCCCTTGCGCCCCAATGAGAAGCCGCTCTCGCTGGCGCGGCGTCCCGCCCCTGCCGGAGCGCCAGCGCCGATTGAAGCGCCTTTCATTGTGCAGCATGGCGGGGGCTATTTCCTGTTCGCCTCCAATGATTATTGCTGCAAGGGCGTGAACAGCACCTATTACACCATCGTGGGTCGCGCGGATAAAATCACCGGCCCCTATCTGGGCAAGGATGGTAGCCCGATGATGCAGGGCGGCGGCACGATCTTCCTGCGCGCCGACTTGCCCGAACAGGAGCGCTTTCGCGGTCCGGGCCATGCCGGTTTCCTGCATGACAAGGATGGCACCGACATTGTGGCCTATCACGCCTATGACAAGGCCAATCATGGCGCCTCCACCTTGCGTCTGGCGCGTATCCGTTGGGGCGCGGATGGCTGGCCGGTGGCGGAGTATTGATCGTCATGGGCACTATGCAACTTGACCGGCGGCAGGTGATGGCGGGCGGACTGGCCCTGATGGCCAGCCCTGCCATGGCGGCGGACACGGCTCCCATCGTCAATCCCGTGGTGCGCCAGTGCGCCGATGCGCAAGTGTTCCGGCATTCGGATGGCTGGTATTACATGACCGGCTCGGTGCCCGAATATGACCGGCTTGTGCTGCGCCGTGCGCGCAGTCTGGCCGGACTGGCCCATGCGCGCGGGCTGGTGATCTGGCGGCGGCCTGCCAGTGGCAAGCTGGCGGGCTATATCTGGGCGCCGGAATTGCACTGGATCGATGGCGCGTGGGCGATGTATTTTGCCGCAGGCGATGGTGACGACAAGTTCCACATCCGCACTTATGTGCTGCGCGGCGAGGGGGCAGATCCCTTCACCGCGCGCTGGAGCATGGCGGGCCAGTTGCAGACGCCTTGGGACACATTCACGCTCGATTCCACCAGCTTTGTCCATCAAGGCCGCCGCTGGCTGTGCTGGGCGCAGCATGAGCCGGGGGTCGACACCAATTCCAACCTCTATCTGGCGCCTTTGGCGAGTTTAACGAGTTTGGCCGCCGCGCCGGTGCGCTTGTCGGTGCCCACGCTGGATTGGGAAGTGCGCGGGTTCAAGGTCAATGAGGCGCCCGCCGCTCTGATCCGCAACGGGCGGATATTCCTGACCTATTCGGCCAGCGCGACCGATGCGCGCTATTGTCTGGGCATGTTGACTGCGCCTGCCGATGCCAATTGGATGGATCCGCGCGTGTGGACGAAATCGCCCGTGCCAGTGTTCGCCTCCAGCCCAGCCAACAAGGTCTGGGGGCCGGGGCATAACAGCTTTACGGTCGATGAGCATGGGCGGGACATGCTGGTCTATCATGCGCGTGACTATGCGGAGATTAAGGGCGATCCCTTGTTCGACCCCAATCGTCATACGCGCATTCAGCCTATTCACTATCGTCCGGATGGCGTGCCTGATTTTGGTGTGCCGGTGGCCAACGGGCGTTTGGGCTGACTTGCGGCGGTGTCCGGAGCGCTATTTGCGCTTTATGTCTGACTTTTGATTTTTAGGCCCCTTATCGCCGCAGCCGCAGGATTGCTCCTGGCGGTTGCGGCGATTTTTGTGGGTTGCGCGTCGGGGTTGCGCATGGCTCGCGGACGAATCGCTACGCCATATCCCTATTTTACGGACCTATTGTCTGTCGCGCCCTGCTGTGGTGATTTTGCTGTAATGGCAACGTTTCCATTGCCCGATTTGGGGGTGGAATGGCGATCCCATGCGCAACGGGCTTGACGATACCGGTGTCAATGATTATCGGCGCAAATAATAGTTGGACTATAATCGATAGCCAACCGAGGCCCAGGGGGAGTTTTGCTATGAAAGCCTTCAAATCTATCGTTCTGTGCTCGGCATCGCTGGGCTCTCTGCTGTGCGGCGGCATGGCGCATGCGCAGGTGGCGGCTGCACCCGCACCGGCGGAGGATGCAGCCATTGTCGTGTCGGGCGTGCGCGCTTCGATCGTGGGCGCGCTGAATGTGCGTAAAAACTCCACCCAGATCGTCGATTCCATCGTGGCCGAAGACGTGGGCAAGCTGCCCGATAACAATGTGATCGAAGCCTTGCAGCGCGTGACCGGCGTGCAGGTGACCAACCGCGCCGGTGGCGAGGCTGGCGCTATCTCCATCCGTGGTCTGCCCGATGCGCTGACCACGCTTAACGGGCGCAATATCTTTACCGCCGATGGCCAGTCCTTTGCGCTGCAGGACCTGTCGGCCAACCTGATCAAGCAGGTCAGCATCTTCAAGACCCGTTCGGCCGACCAGCTGGAAACCGGCCTTGCGGGCCAGATCGATGTTCAGACCCGCCATCCGTTCGATTTTAAGGATTTTGCCTTCTCGGCGCAGGTGCGCGGCATTTATAACGAGCAGGCCGACAGCTATAATCCCAATGTCTCGGCGCTGATGTCCAAGCGTTGGTCGACCGATATTGGCGAGATCGGCATTCTGGTAAACGGCAGCTATAGCCGCACCAAATATCGCGATATGACCACCACGGCGGGCGCCTTTGTGCCCTTCGCAACGGAAAATCCGCCTGCCGCCTCGGGCTTCACGCCTTTGCAGCGCATGTTCTCGGGCTGGACGCCGGGGCTGGAATCGGGTCTGCCCACGGCGGCGGGTTCCACGCTCAACATTGGCGGGGTGAATGTCCCCTATTACCTGTCGCGCGATGCGGTGTTCAGTTCCGACTTCTATGGCAAGCGTGAACGCCCCGCAGGCAATATCGCGCTGCAATGGGCGCCCAATGACCGCTCGGTCTATACCGCCGAAGCCTTCTACAACGGTTTCCGTGGCGAGACTTTCAACAGCCTGCTGTTCAGCTTTGTCGACTGGTGGGGCGATCTGGGCTCCAATCCGGCCAGCACGTTCAAGCTTTACCCCAACACCAACATCGTCAAGTCGCGCTATGCGGGCAGCGTCTATGGCTTTAACAGCGGCGACTTTACCAAGAGCCGCACCGACAGCTTCCTTTATGGGCTGAACGGCAAGTGGGATGTGGGCAGCGCGGGCAAGATCGAGGCCGATGTCGCCTATCAAACCTCGAAATATTCGACCAATTTCTTTGCCATGCGCACCGATCGCGTGGCCAGCGGCATCAATGTCGATTTCAACGCTGGCGGCGGCATTCCCTCCTTCTCCTTCACCGATCAGGCCAAGCTGACCGACGCCTCGGCGTGGAATATCGCCCAGCTTTACGACAATGGCGGGCGCAGCAATGGCAATGCGCTGACCATGACGCTCAAGGCCCAGAATACGTGGGACGACGGCTTCCTGCGCAAGATCGAGGCCGGTTGGCGCTATGATGCGCGCAAGGCCAGCAACAGCGTCCGCACGCAGGATGCCGGTGGTCTGGGCGTGCCCTTGTCCACTTTGGGCGCGGATGCCTTGTTCACCAACAGCAATTTCTATCAGGGTCGCGCCAATGTGCCCACCAGCTGGGTGCTGCCCAGCGGCTATTGGGTGAACGCCAATGCCGACAAGATCCGCGCGCTGTATCACTCGGTCTATCCGACCTTCAAAACGACCGACCAGTTGAGCTTTACCAATGTGTTCAACATCGACGAACGCACGCTCTCGGCCTATGTCCAGGCTGATGCCGAGGTCGAGATTTTTGGCCGTCCGCTCAAGATGCAGGGTGGTCTGCGTTACACCAGCGTGGTGACCAAGTTCGATTTCACCGACCGCTATACCGCGGGCATGCCGGTGACGCGGGCCAGTTCGGCCTCGGGCCGGTTCCTGCCCACGTTCACCGCGCGCTATGAACCGATCCGCAATGTGCGCCTGCGCTTCAACTATGGCGAGACATTGCGCCGCCCCAGCTTTGGCGATCTCAACCCCAATTACTCGCTGACGGGCGACCTGACCAATGTCGGCTATGGCAGCGGGGCTTCGGGTAATCCCAAGCTGAAGCCGACCACGTCCAAGAATTATGACCTTGCGCTGGAATGGTATTTTGCACGCGATGCGGCGATCACCACCACCTTGTTCCGCCGCGATGTCGAAGGGCTGGTCGTGTCGCTGGCCAATCGCGTAACGGTCAATGGCAGCGGGCTCAACACCAACAGCTTTGTGGTGACCCAGCCCACCAATGCCTCGAATGGCGTGCTGAAGGGGGCCGAAATCGGCTTCACCTATTTCCCGCATAACCTGCCCGGCCTGCTTAAAGGTCTGGGTGTGCAGGGCAGCGTGACCGTTCTGAGTTCCAGCCAGAACATCCCGATTGCCGATGGCACGGGCAAGGTTGTGGCCCAGACCCAGAGCGCCTTCTTCGGCGTGTCGGATCTGAGCTATAACATCACCGGCGCCTATGAACGTGGCAAGTTTGGCGGGCGTCTGTCCTATGTCTGGCGCTCGGCCTTTCTGGCCAACAATGAAGCGCGCCTGTTTGCCAATCCGATTGGCGTCTGGCGCACGCCTGAAAGCAGCCTCGACGCGCAGTTGACCTTTAACGTCAACAAGCGCCTTGCGGCGACGTTCGATGCGGTCAACCTGCTCCAATCCACGCAACAGACCTATTACAAGTTTGGCGATGCGGGCAATTCGCAGCAGTTCAATCTGGGCACGACGCTGCTGGCGCGTACTTTCGCGCTGGGCCTGCGTTACTCGTTCCAATAAGCATGGCCCGCTCCGGCCATCGCCGCCCCCACCGCAGGCGGGCCGGAGCGTGGCTGTGGCGCATAGGGTTGGCCTCGGCCGCCCTATGCGCCGCAACGGGATCCATCGGAGCTGAGCCGCCTATTGATCAGGCGTCAACCTTGGCCCGCCGCTATGGCGGGGATGCGGCATGGTATGCGGGCAAGATCCCGCTTTTCGCCAGTTCGGACCCTGCACTGGATGCGGTCTGGTATTATCGCTGGGCTTTGTTCCGCGCGCATCAGCGCGATCTGGGCCGCTGGGGGATGATCAGCACCGAATTCTTTGACGATGTTGGCTGGCAACGCGAACCCTATGCCAGTTTGAACGATGCCACCGGCTTCCACCTCTACGAAGGGCGCTGGCTGCGCGACCGGCGCTATGCCGATGATTATATCACCTTCCTTTATCGCGGCGGCGGCAATGACCGCCATTTCAGCGAGGCCATCGCTGACGCCGTCTGGGCGCGCTATCTGGTCGATGGCGACCGCAAAGGCGCGACCCGTCATCTGGGCGTGATGGAGCATGTATTCGCGCAATGGGATGATCATTTTGACCCCGCGCGTGGGCTCTATTGGATAGAGCCTTTGCTGGACGCTACCGAATATTCGGTAGCCTCGATCGAGGCTTCGGGCGGCAAGGATGGCTTCTTTGGCGGCCATGCCTTCCGCCCCTCGATTAACAGCTATATGGCGGCCAATGCCACAGCGATCAGCCGGATTGCGGGGCTGGCGGGGGACAGGATTACGGCAGCCGCTTATGCCCAAAAGGCCGAGGCGATCAAGCAAAGCCTGCTGCGCGCCCTCTGGAGCGAAAAGCTCCAGCATTTCGTCGACCGCTATCGCTCTGGCAACGAACATGTGCAGGCATGGGACCAGACACCGGCGCGTGAATTGGTGGGCTATCTGCCATGGGCCTATGGCGTTTTGGGCCAAGAGCGGCAGTATGACGCCGCATGGGCCCATTTGCGCGATCCCGATGGATTGGCTGGCGCCTATGGCCTGCGTACAGCCGAACCTTCCTACCCCTATTACATGCGCCAATATCGCTATGACAAAGCCACCGGCCTGCCCGAATGCCAGTGGAACGGGCCTGTCTGGCCGTTTCAGACGACGCAGGCCCTGATGGCGATGGAGCGCCTGTTGCATGCCCGCAAGGACGCACCCGTCACGCGCGGCGATTATTTCCGCCTCTTGCGCCAATATGCCGCTTTGCATGGGCAAGGCGGGCGGCTCGATCTGGAGGAGGATTACGATCCGGCCACCGGCAAGCCGATTGTCGGTCTGGCGCGCAGCCACCATTATTTCCATTCCGGCTTCAATGATCTGGTCATCACGGGCCTTGCGGGGATTGTTCCGGCATCAGGGGCTGATCTGCGGCTCGATCCGCTGCTGCCCAGGGGAGGGCTGGATTGGTTCGCGTTGCAGGACGTGCCCTATCATGGCCATCTGATCACGCTGACCTATGATCAGGATGGCGGGCATTTCCATCATGGCAAGGGGCTGCGCGCCTATGTCGATGGCAAGCTGGCCGCCTCGCGCCCCGATCTGGGGGCGCTGCATCTGCGCCTGTTGCCGCGCGCCAATCCCGCCATCGTCGCGCCGATCAACAAGGCGGTGCAATTGCAGCGCGATGGTTGGCCACATCTCTCCGCCTCCAGCGGTGCCGCGCCGGAGAAGCTGCATGAGGCCGTCGACGGGCGGATCAGCTTCTTTGCCGAATTGCCCAATGGTTGGGACAGCACAGGCCCTGAGCCGCAGGAATGGTTCGAGATCGCGCTCGAACGCCCGACGATGCTGGGGCGTGCAGAACTGGCCTTTGGCCAAGGCGATGGGTTGGCCCTGCCGCGCGAGGTCCAAGTGCAGTTGCGGATAGGCGGTCGATGGCAGGATGCAGGGCGCCTTGGATCAAGCGATCAATCGGTGAGCCCCCTTGCATGGCGCCCCCGCAAGGTCGAGGCTGTTCGCCTCTCCCTGCGCAAGGGCGCGGGGCAGATCCGTCTGGTCGAGGCCAAATTGTTCTAACCCTCTCGGCAAGCAAAGCTTAGCGGCGGCAGGCCCGCCTGTTGCCCGATCCTGTCGAGATAGGAGGCAATCGCGCCCGCTTTCTCCCCTGCCGCTTCGGGTCTGCCCGGCGGGGCAAACCAGATGGGGATAAAGCCTGCTTCCAGCCTGCCATCCTCATGCCATAGCAATTCCCCGATCAGACCGTTTACCGCCTCGGGATGGAACGGGGCCAGCGGATAGGCGGGGTCGGGTTCAAAACCGAACATGGCCTTGCGCCGCTCCACCCATTCGGCGCGGGCGGGGTGGTCCTGCGCGGGGGACAGGGCATGGGTGACCACGCAGCCATTGCCCAAACCGTGATAGACCGGTGCCTTGCCCAGCATTTCCATGCCGCGCGCAATATGGGCATGGTGTCCCACCACCACATCCGCGCCCGCCTCTACCGCAGCGGCGGCCAGCGGCCTTTCATAGTTGGCCAGTTCGGAGGGCCTATGCGTGATCCCTTTGTGCAGAGCCACAATCACCAGATCGGCCTTGGCCTTGGCGGCGGTAATATCGGCCTGCATCCCGGCCAGCGAGGCGGCGTCGATGTGGCGCAAATCGGCCTGCGGGCGGCTTGCGCTGCCATCCTCTGGCGTGACCCGTACATAGGCGCATCCGGCGCTGTCGGGGCCTGCCCAGCTCAGCTCCGGCCCCACGCAATTATAGCTGAGCAGCGCGATGGTTCGTGCGCCCGCCTTCAGCATCGCAGGCGCTCTGGCCGAGGCCAGATCCTTGCCCGCACCGGCATGGGCCAGGCCGACAGCATCCAGCCCCGTGATTGTATCGGCCAGACCTTGCGCCCCGCAATCCATCATATGGTTGCCCGCCATGCTGACTGCCGTGACGCCTGCGCGGGCTATCGCGGCCAGATGGTCCGGATTGGCACCGGGGGCGGGCACATCACCCGCCACCTCATCGGTGCAGTGGGTATAGGGCACTTCCAGATGGCCGATCACCACGTCCCCGCCGCGCAGGATGGGGGCGATGCCCGACAACCAATGGTCAGGCTCTGGCACATCCAGAATGAGATCGCCCAGCAGCAGGATGCGGGTGGCACTCATGCGCGCGGCCTTTCCGGCAGGCTTTCGATAAAGCCGGTGATGGCCGCCTCGATGGCCAAACCATCCTCGCCTTCACGGCTGAAATTATCGGCGGCCAGTTCCAGCACCGGAAAGCCCGCAGCCCGCAAGGCCCGCACCACAAAGGGGTCCGCATCGGCCAAGGCCACCACCCCATCAATCGCATGGGTCTGCGCCTCATGCACATACCATGGGCCTGCCCATGTCGGCATGCGCAATTCATCGCCCATGGTGATGCAGCGCGAGGCGAGGGCCCGCAGGGCGTTCTTGCCATCGATGTTGCGGATGTAGCCATCGGCGGCCAGCGCCAGATACATCGACCATACAAAGAC
The DNA here is from genome assembly GCF_004005905.1 of Novosphingobium umbonatum. Classification (GTDB taxonomy): domain Bacteria; phylum Pseudomonadota; class Alphaproteobacteria; order Sphingomonadales; family Sphingomonadaceae; genus Novosphingobium; species Novosphingobium umbonatum. Next base: position 368,797 of record NZ_SACO01000004.1, on the reverse strand, counting down.
CGCGCCATGGCTCTCTTCCCATTTCTGGTAAAAGCCCATTTCGCTCCATAACCCGCGTCCCACCCACATCAGGCGGGTGCGTTCCTGCGGGCATGCGGCAAGGCCTGCATCGACGCGCGCCTGCACCTCCTCGTAAAACGCCTTGGCCGCATCGCGCGCCCATACCGTGCCGCGATGCCATTGCGGCACCATGGTGGCGGGCATGGAATCGACGATGCCGATCGGGGCGGGGATCGTGCGGGCGATCAAATCGCGGGTGCGGCGGTAATAGTCCTCCTGCTCGTTCACCAATTCCATCACCGCGCGGAAACGGGCCTCGTCAAAGCTTTTGCCGGTTCGCGCCTCGATCTGGGCGATCACCTCGCGCAGTTCCGCCGTCATCAGGTCAATGCGCTCTGCTTCCAGCGCTTCTTCCCAGCCATCGGGCAGGCGCGCCCACCAGTCGCCATAGAGATCGGGGCGGGGGTCATTGCTCTTTTCATAGACATAGCTTTGCGCGCCGGTCACTTGCGCCCATTCGGCAAAGAGGCGGGCGGTTGGCTCGCTGGTGGCGACGGCGTGGAGGAAATCGGGCTTGGGCAATCCACCCCAAGGCGCGTTTTCCGCATCCTCGTCCATGGCGGCGGCAATGCCTTGCGCGGAATAGGCTTCGACATTGGCGGGATAGTGGTGGTTGCGCAGCAAGCCAGCATAGCGGCCCGATTGCTGTTTGGCCGCCACAATCGAGGCCCACCATTGGTTGACCACAAAGGGGATATCCATGGCGCGCAGGATTTCCTGCGGAGCATTGGCATTGACCATGGCAAAGGGGCTGCCCTTGGCGACTTGCTCGCGCAGGCCCGTGAACCATGCGCGTTGATAGGCGTTGAAACTGGCCACAGATTCCAGCGATTTGCGGCTACGTTTCTCGCCCTTGGGCGGGGCGGGGCGGGTTTGTTTTGGTGGGCGGGGCGGTTCGGCCTCGCCGCGCAGTTTGCGGGCGAAGCTTTCATCGGGCAGCGCGTTGCAGCGGATGCTGGTGAAGCCCATGCCCTCAGGCAGCGCGCGGTGGATGGCGGCCTCTTGCCAAGGCGCGGCTTCATCCCCGCCAATGGCCAGATGCAATATGGCTTCGGCTCCGCAGGCCGAAGCGGCGGCGGCAATCCTGCGCCCGCTGTCCATATCGATGCGCGGCGGGACGGGGCCATGGGCGAATGGCTGACCCCATGCCTGGTCTTCGCCCACGATCAGCCAATCCTCGGCTTCGATGGCTTGATAGAGTTCGTGGCCCTCATGCGGGGTGCCGGTGATGAACAGGCGTTTGGCGGTGATGGAGGGCGCGCTGGCCAGTTCGGTCAAGAGTTCTTCGAGTGCAGAATTGTAATCGAGGGGATGCAGGATGGCAGACGCGCCGATGACGGCCAAAGCATGGCTGCCGCTGATCTTCCCCCGCCGCCGCGCCTCACCCAAGGCATCGAGCAGGCGGGTTTGACGTGGCAGCCAGGTCGCTGCCTCGACCATGGGAGCAGCGCCTGACAGGCTGGCCAGCCATGCCTCCATCTGCGCCAGTCGCGCGGCATTATAGGCGTGTGAGCCGGCGCGGTTTTGATGCAAAAGGTCGAGGAAATGCATCGCCTTGGGCACAGGTTCTCCCTGACGACCCAATTCGCGCAGGGCGGCAAAGATCTGGGCCTGATCGCCATCGGCCGCGGTCATCAGCAGCGGAGCATCATCCCATGCCAGCAAGGCTTCGAGCAGGCATTTGCCGCGGTGGCCCATAGCGGCTTGCCCCATCACCGCATCGGCGCGGGGCGTGGCGGCAAGGCGTGGGGCAACTAGACGGCGCGGTTGGAAACCGGCGCCCAGCAGCGCGGCGCGTGGCGCATCAAAGCCCAGCGTGTGGACGAGAGGCGCCCGTACAGGCGCGCTGGCCGGATCGGCATAGGCGGCAAGCAGGGTTTCGAGCATCAGATCACGCCTTGCGCTTTCAGCTCCGCCACATCTTGCGGCGAAAGGCCGAGGAAATCGGCATAAACATCCTCATTATGCTGGCCGATATGGACCGGCAGTGCATCGTCAAATCCGGTGCTGGCGGCGGAGAACTGGATGGGAATACCCGCCGTGCGCAGATCGACATTCGATCCATAGGTGGGATGTTCCACCGCCATCGTCTCCTGCCTTTCCACCACACGCGGATCGACCAGTGCATCCTCGGGATGGCGGACGGGGGCCACGGGCACGCCGCGTTCTTCGAGCAGGCGGCAAACCTGTGTCACGGGCAAAGTGCTGCTCCATGCGTTGATCGTGGCCTCCAACACTTCGGCATTGGCAACACGGGAATCGCGGTTGGAAAAACGGGGGTCCTGCGCCAGTTCGGGCTGGCCCATCGCATCGAACAAGCCGCGCGCCAGCGGTTCATGCACCGCCACCACCGCTACGTAGCCGTCCGCGCAGGCAAACACGCCAAAGGGCGACAGGCGCTGGACAGTCAGGCCGGTGCGCGCTTCCATCCCCGCCGCCGCCATGGCCGACCAGTTTTCAATCGCCACAAAAGAGGTCAGCGCGCCCAGCATGGAGACGTCCACATGCTGCCCCTTGCCGGTGCGGTGGCGTTGTTCAATCGCGGCCAGAATGCCGATCACAGTGAACACCGGCGCCAGCATGTCGGCAATGGGAATGCCGATCCGCACCGGAGGATGTCCCGGCTCGCCGCTGGTGAACATCGCGCCCGACAGCGCCTGAATGATCACATCCATCGCCTTGCCCGAGCGATCCGTCGCGCCAAAGCCCGATAGCGAGGCAAAGACGATGCGCGGGTTGATCGCGGCGCAGGCTTCATAGCCCACGCCAAGCCGGTCAGCCGTGCCGGCGGTGAAATTCTCCACCACGATATCGGCCTTTTCCACCAGCTGCATGAACAGCGCCTTGCCCTCGGCGCGCTTCAGATTGAGCGAGACGCCATATTTGCCCCGCGCGCGGGTGAGGTGGGACAGGGAAATGTCATCCTCATGCGCGCGTTCAACCATAATGCCGTCACGGCCCAGATAGGGGCTGTTCTCCCGCGCCAGATCGCCGCCTTGCGGTTCCTCGATCTTGATCACTTTGGCGCCCAATCCGGCCAGCAGCAGCGTGGCATAAGGCCCCGCCAAGGCGCGGGTGAGGTCCAGAACGGTGAGGCCTTCGAGCGGGCGGCCCATCAAGGGCGATTGGCTATCAGTCATGCTTGTCTTCCTTGGTGCAGCGGGTCTGGCCGCTGGCAATATGGGCTTGGGCCGCGCGGAATACCGGTTCGCCGTCGATGCCCATGGCGTTCAACTGGCGCGCCTGAACCAGCGCAAAGCGGTTATAGAGAGCATCAAATCGGGCCTGATCGGCGGCAGGCAGGGGGATGATCTGCACCCCGTGATCCTTGGCAAAGGCCAGCCCAGCCTTTTCGGCGCGGGCATTGTTGGCGTTAAGCTCGGCTTCCCACTTGGGTTTGGACTGTTCCAGCACCTGTTGCAGATCAGGCGACAGGCGGCGCCAGGTCTGGTCCGACATGGCGCGGGCAGGGTAGCCGCCACGGCTGAGGCGCAGGGTGGTGAAATAATGCGCCACTTCGGAGAAGTGCAGGCTCTTGATCGTGTCAGCAGGGGCAACCACCCCGTCGATCACGCCCTTGGCGAGCGCGGAATAGACTTCGGCCATGGGCATATTGACCGGATCGGCGCCCAATGCGCGCAACACATCAATGGAATCGGTTTGCGTGCGCAGGCGCAGGCCTTTGAGATCGGCCAATGTCCGCACCGGCCTGTTGCGGGTCATCAGGCCGGGAAAATTGCCTCCCTGCACCGCCAGCACATGCAGGCCGGAAAGCTCTGCGGACAATTGCGGAAAACGGGGGACCAGACAGTCATAGATGGTGACCTGATCCTCCATGGTTTTGACCCCGCCGTAAAAACCGGCCTGCGCGCGTTGCAAATGCACGCCGCCACGGGTGTAGATGGGGGTGATCAGGCCGATATCGGCCAGACCATGGCGGATTTCCGAAATGCTCATGTCGGAGGAAATGAGCGATCCGGCCCAGAAGGGTTTGAAAGCGATCCGCCCGCCGCTGTCCTTTTCCACCTGCTTCATCCACGCAGTATCGGCGCGGCTGAAGGGATGGGTGGGCGGATAGGGGCTGGCATAGGTCAGCGTATATTGCGCCTTGGGCGTGGGCTGGGGCGAACAGGCGGCCAGAGCAGCGCAGGCGATCAGGATGATCTTCTTCATCTTATGCCCCCATCGCTTTGGGCAGCCAAAGCGCCATCGCGGGGAAGGCGATGATCGCGGCCAGATGCAGGAAGTCGGCGCAGAGGAAAGGGATCACCCCGCGAAAGATCGTGCCCAGCGACAGATCCTTGGCCACGCCCTGCAACACATAGATGTTGAGGCCCAGCGGGGGGTGGACAAAGCCCAGTTCCATCGTGCGGACGAGGAAGATGCCGAACCAGATCGGACTATAGCCCAAAGCCTCGGCAATCGGCAGGAAGATGGGGGTGGTGAGCAGCATGAGGGCCACACCGTCCAGAAAGCTGCCCAACAGGAGCAACACCAAAGTCATCACCACAATCGCCATCACAGGGCTGGCATGCAGGCCGACCACCGCGCCCGACATGGCCTCGGTAATGCCGGTGATGGAGATGAAAGTGGCGAACAGCATCGCGCCAATGATGATCACATAGATCATGCCCGCCGTGCGCAAGGTGGCATGCACCGCCTCGCGCAAGGCCGCCAAGGTAAAGCCTCCGCGCAGGGCCAGCAGGCCAAGCGAGGCGATCACGCCCACCGAGGCGGCTTCGGTCGGCGTGAACCAGCCAATCATCAGCCCGCCAATGACGAAAGTGATCAGCGCCACAATATCCGCGATCCGGCCAAGCGCGCGCAGGCGCTCGCTCCATGGCGCGCGGGTGCTGGCGGGGCCAAGCGCGGGGTTGAAGGCGCATAGCAGGATGATGGTGACGAGATAGGAGATGGCTTGGGTGGCCACGGGGATGAGCGAGGCGGCGAAAAGCTTGCCGATGGATTGTTCGGCAATGATGCCAAACACGATCAGCGCGCCCGATGGGGGCACCAGAGACCCCAGCGTTCCGCCCGCCGCCAAGGCACCTGCCGCAAAGCCGGGGTGATAACCAGCCTTGCGCATCTCTGGCAAAGCAACCGAGGAAATGGTGGCCACTGTGGCCAGCGAGGAACCGGAGATGGCGCCAAAACCCGCACAGCCCCCGATCGAGGCCAAAGCCAGGCCGCCGCGCCTGTGTCCGACAAATCGCGCCGCCACGGCAAAGAAATCGCGGCTTGCCCCGGCGGCAAAGCAGATATGCGCCATCAGCAGGAACAGCGGCAGCACGCCCAGCTCATATTTGGAGATGACTTCGTAGGAAACCACACCGCCCTTGATCAGCGCCGCTTCGGGCGAGATCAGGATAGCCATGCCGCCCAGTCCGGCCAGCATCAGGCCAATGCCGATGGGTATGCCGCCTGCCAGCATGGCCAGCAACAGCAGTATGCCGATGGCTCCCACCATTTCGGGTGCGATCATGGCTGTTCTCCTGCATTTCCAAACAGCGCTTGGCGGGCGAACAGGGCGGCAATGGCCAGAGCGACCATTTCCCACAGCGCGCGTAGCCAGCGGATGGGGATATGCAGCAGCTCGGTCTGTTCAAACCCGCCCCACATTTCCGCCCCTAGCCAGATCGAGCCCGCTGCGATGGCCAGAAACACCAGCGCGCTGACGCCAGCCATTACCCGCGCCAAACGGGCGCTGGTGGCCTGGGAAAGGCGCTGGGTGACCATATGCACGCTGGCGTGATGGCCCTCCAAAGTGGCGTAGAGCATCCCGCCCGCGCCCAATAGCACGATGGCGCCTTGGGTGATTTCGATCGAGCCCAGCAGATGCAGACCCAAATGGCGTCCGGCCACCGCTATCCCGTCCGATGCCGCGCCAAGGCCAAGCCCTGTCGCGCCCATCGCATAGGCAGCGTTGCGCAGCAGGCGTCTTGCGCCTGATTCGGGCCGCTTCGTTTCCTCCGCTGGTCTCATCCATGTCTCTCCCGAGCCGGTCCCGTCTTGCAATTATCCGCTATGGAACGGGGCCAGCCTTGCCGATTGTCTTTGCGGGCTCCGGCGTTGACAGGCCATGCAAGGCGGGGTCTAATGCCGGTAGCTTCAATATCGTATGCTATAACAACCGTTGATAATGTCAACCAATTTGGAAAATCTGAATCCCATGGCAAAATCCGATCCCACCCCTGTTGAAAATGCCCGCAATGCCGATGCGGAAGGGCTTGGCGGGGTGAAATTGGGGCGGTTGGGCAATTATGTCGGCTTCCGCCTGCGTCGCGTGCAAAATCAATTATCCCGCGACTTTGCCAATGCCACGGCGGAAAGGGGGCTGCGGTCGGGGGTCTTTTCCTCTTTGGCCCTGATTTCCGCGAATCCGGGTATTTCGCAGGCGCAATTGTCGCGGGAAATCGCGATGGATAAGTCGGTTACGGTGACATTGATCGATGATCTGGAAAAGCGGGGCTGGGCCCAGCGCAAGCGTTCGCCCACTGATCGCCGCCGCCATGCCCTGTATATTACCGAGGCGGGCGAGCGGGAGCTGGACGCTATTTTCTCGGTCGTGTCGGAAACGGAAAACGCTGTTTTGCATCAGCTTTCTCCGGCCGAATTGATGCTGCTCAGCGAATTGCTCGACCGGATGTATGCGGTCTGTGTGGCGGAGGACAATGGATGACTGTCTCCATTGAGTGAAAATTAGATAGTTGACTCATTCCACCAATTTCCGCATTCTCACCCCATTGAGGCGATGCTTCAGTCGATAAGACCGAATCCGGCTATCGAAACAAGGGTGAGGGTGTGGTGGCCATTTCTGCGCAAAGCTTTCTTGCGGCAATTGGCGATTTTCATGCGAGCCCGAAGCTGAATGCATCTGTGCAAACGCTTGCAACCGGGAGGATGCCATGAAATTTTCGCTGTTCCGCGCCCAGATTCTGTCGGGCTCGGCCCTTGCTCTGGGCCTGATTGCGCCTGCCGCCATGGCGCAGCAGGCCCCCACGCCGCCTGAGGCCGCAATTATCGTCACTGGCAGCCGTCTGCGGATCGAGGCGCCGATTGGTTCGACCGTCACCGCCATGAGCAATGCCGACATTGCCTCCACCGGCCGCGTCACGCTGGACCGTGCGATCAAGGAATTGCCGCAGGTGTTCGATCTGGGCGTGTCGGAAAGCTCGCGCGGGCAATCGGGCGGTGCGGGCAATATTGTCTATTCCAACTCGATCAACCTGCGCGGCATTGGCCCCAATGCGACCTTGATCATTGTCGACGGCCATCGCGTCACCAACAACAGCCGCTCGATCGATCCATCCACCCTGCCGACTTTGGGCGTGGAACGGGTTGAAGTGGTGGCTGACGGGGCCTCTGCCATCTATGGTTCGGATGCGGTGGCGGGCGTGGTCAATCTGATCCCGCGTCGCCATTTGAACGGGCTGGAGATGACTGCGCGCGGCGGGATTTCCTATGACGGCGCCTATCACGAAACCATGGTGGGGGCAGCCTATGGTCGCAAATTCTCGCGTGGGCAGGTGATGTTCGCCTATGAACATGTCGACAAATCGAACCTGAGCGGTGACGATCGTCCCTTCTTCCGCTCGAACCAGACCTCGTCGGGTGGCAATGATTATTCGGTCACCAAATGCCGCATCGGCACGATCACCGCAGGGGGGGTGAATTATGCGCTTCCGGCGGCGGGTTTGACCAATGCCTCGCAATTGACCGCTGGCACCAGCAACAAATGCAACGACCTGCAGGGGCAGGATCTGATCCCCAAGCAGCGCTATGATTCCGCCAATATGACCGGCAATTTTCAGGCGACCGACTGGCTGGAACTGTTTGTCGACGGCTTCTATTCCTATCGCGCCTTTGAGCGCATGCCCGGCGCCACCAATGCCAATCTGACCGTGCCCAGCACCAATGCTTTCTATGTCGCCCCCACCGGCTTTACCGGTTCCAGCTATACGCTGGGCTATAATTTTGCCGGTGACGTGGCGAATAACAAAAGCTGGGGCCATTCGGAAAGCTGGCAGATCACGCCGGGTGTGAAGGTGAAACTGCCCAAGAGCTGGCAGTTCGAAGCCTTGATCGGCAAGGGTCGCACCTATGACATTTCGATCAGCACCAAGGGCATCAACAACACCGCTTTGGCCGCCGCGCTGGCCAGCAACAATGTGGCGACGGCCTTTGATCCCTATGGTCTGAACCGGACTTCGGCAGCCACGCTGGCGGGCATTTTCAATCAGGTGTTTTACGCCCCCACGATCGGCCATTTTGTCGGCTATGAAGCCCGTCTCAATGGTCCGCTGTTCAATCTGCCTGCGGGTCAGGTGAAGCTGGCGATGGGCTATGAAGCGCAGGAGTTCAACGTGTCGCTGGGGCAGGCGCGCGGCAATCCGGGGGTGGCCTTTACCTGGAGCAACCCCGGTCGGCGGGTGGATTCCGGCTATGCGGAAATTGTCATTCCGGTGTTTGGCAATGACAATGCCATCCCCCTGTTCCGCAAGCTCGATATTGATGCGGCGGTGCGTTATGACAAATATTCCGATGTGGGCAGCACGACCAACCCCAAGCTGGGGATTAACTGGAAGCCGGTGGATGAACTGACCCTGCGCGGTTCCTATGGCACCTCTTTCCGTGCGCCGACCCTGACCCAGCTTTACGGCAATACCAGCCAGCTTTATGTGCAGTCCTATCAGAACCCGACCGGCGGTTCGCCGATCGTGGGTGTGGCGCTGTCGGGTGGCAATCTCAACCTGAAGCCCGAAACCGCCAGCACATGGTCGGTGGGCGCCGATTTCCAGCCTACGCGCCGGACCAAATTGTCGCTGACCTATTTCAACGTGGACTATAAAAATCAGGTGATTGGCCTGTTGTCCGATCTGGCGGTGCTGACGCGGCTGTCGCAATATGATGGCACGGGCGTGATCGTACAGGGGGCGACTGCGGGCGCTTTGGCCGCGCAATATGTGGCCGGTGGCATGGCGGTATCGGGCGCCTTCCCCGGCGGCAATCCGTCCAATATCACGCTGTTTGTCGACGGGCGCAGCCAGAATTTGGGCCGCTCGATCACGCGCGGCCTCGATTTCACCGCTTCGCATGTGCTGGATACCGAAAAGCTGGGCCGCTTTACCCTCTCGGCCAGCGGCAGCTATTTTCTGGGATACAAGACGCAGCAGGCACCCAATGCGCCCTTTATCAGCCAGTTGAACAATATTTTTCAACCGTTGAAATTCCGCGCCCGCGCCAGCGTGAATTGGGAAAAGGACCGTTGGGGCCTGACGCTGCGCACCACTCATGTGGGCGGCTATACCAACAATGCGATCAGCACCCCGCAGGCGGTCAAAAGCTATACGCCGGTGGATGCGGTGGTCACTTTCAAAGTGGGCGAGGCCGCCAATCCCTTCACGCTCAGCTTTGAAATGCGCAATATGTTCAACATCAAGCCGCCCTATGTGAATATCGCGCCCAGCTCGAATGGCAGCGGCGGCTTTGATGCGACCGCTTCTGATCCCATCGGTCGCCTGATGGCGGTCAGCGCGCGGAAGAAGTTCTGATGCGCGCGCGTCTGTTGGCGGCGGCTTTGATGTTGGGTGTGTCTGGCGCGGGCCTTGCCATGGGGGCCGAGCCTGCCCCTGTGGCGCTGGCCGCGGCCATCGCTCCATCCAGCTTTGGCCAATATCAACCGCCCAAGGCCTATACTGGGCAGGTCCAGCAGAGTTTCTATGTGCGGATGCGCGATGGTACGCGTTTGGCGGTAACCGTGGCGCGGCCTGCGGTGGATGGCAAAGCGGCCGAAGGGCGCTTTCCCGTCATCTGGCACCATAGTTTGTCTGCCACGCAAGAGGCCGCCGATGGCACCGGCCCGCGCGCTGCGGGCTTCCGCTCGATCCCGCAATTGACCGATTATGGCTATGTGGTGGTGCAGGTCGCGCGGCGCGGCAACGGGCAAAGCTTTGGCACGATGCGCGGTTATCACGAGCGCAATGAGGATGCCGATGCCTATGAGATGATCGACTGGTTGGCCACCCAGCCTTGGTCCAACGGGATCGTCGGGCAATATGGCTGTTCAAACACGGGCGATGCGGCGGTCCATGCGATGACAGGGGGCAATCCGCATCTCAAGGCGGTGTTTGCGGGATGTTTCAGCTGGAACAAATATGACGCGATGCGGCGCGGGGGCATTTTTGCGCAATGGGGCACCGGCCCTACCCGCAGCATCGAGCAGGATATGGCGATCACCCCGATCACGGGCGATGAGGGCAAGGTTCTGTTGCGCAAGGCGGCTGAAGAACATCAGCGCGCCACGCCTTTGTTCGAGCTTTGGAAATCGCTGCCCTACCGCGACAGTTGGGCGCCTAGCGTGCAAAGCACCTTCTGGAGCGAGGGCAGTGCATCCTCCTATGCCAACCAGATGCGGCGTTCGGGCACGGCGCTCTATGTCGTGGGCGGGTGGCGCGATGAATTGCGCGATTCAGGCCTGATTACCTTCCTCAACATTCCCGGCACCCGCATTCTGATCGGCGATTGGCTGCATTGCCAGAATGACGGCTTTGCTTTGGTGGAGGAGGCGCACCGCTTCTTTGACCGCCATTTGAAGGGGATCGATACCGGCATCGACCGCGATCCGCCGATCCATTATTACACGGTGGGCGCGTTGAACGGTCAGGGTGGCGAATGGCGTAGCGCCTCGCAATGGCCATTGCCGCAAGCCAGCCAGACCGATTTTGCCCTGACGCCCAAGGGCTTGGTGATGGGCGCGGTCAAACCGTCCCCGTTTAAGGCCAGCTTTGCGGTGGATTACACCATCGCATGCCCCGAGGGTGGTTCGGGATCGACCGTGCAACCTTGCCATCTGGCGGGCAAGGGGCTCTCGCTATCGGGCAAGCCTTTGCCCGCGCCGGTGGAGGTTAGTGGTCATGGGCTGGCCGATATCTGGATCGCCAGTGATACGCGCGACGCCAATCTCTTTCTGTTGCTGGAGGATGTGGCGCCCGACGGCAGCGTGAAAGTGGTGACCGAAGGGCGGCTCAAGGCCTCCTTGCGCAAGCTCGACAAGGCGCCTTGGGCCTTGCCGGGCCTGCCATGGCACCGCGCCTATGCCGAGGATGTGCAATGGTTGAAACCGGGCGAGCCGGTGCGTTTGCAATTTGACCTGATGCCCACCTCCTATGTCTGGGCCAAGGGGCATCGCATCCAGTTCACCTTTACCGGTTCGGACCACCGCGAAAGGGCGCGCAACGCCAATGCCCAGCCCGCGACAATCAGTCTGATCAGCGACGGTGACCATCCCTCCCGCGTCAGCCTGCCTATCGTCAAACCCTGATGCCATTCGGGGGCCGGAGCGCAAGGCATCCGGCCCCCTTTTCTTTGCAGGAAAATCCCATGTCGATCCGTTTCGCCCTGCCTTCATCAGTTCTTATGGCATCGGTCCTTATGGCCGCTCCCGCCGCTGCCCAGCCCCTCCACTGGAGCGCCCCTATCGCCCAAACCGCAAAGTCCAGGATTTTTGCCCCCTTGGTGCTGGAGGGCACGAAAGAGGCGCAGGCCTTGGCCCGTGCTGGCTATGTGCAGGAGGAATATTTCGTGTCCGGCACCGGCGCGATCTATGGCGAGAAAGAGGATGGCAGTCTGGCCGTCCGGCAGGGGCAAGTGCCCTATCACACCCGCATCGTTCTCATCCGCCCGCGTGATCCCAAAAGGTTCAACGGCATCGTCCATTTCGCGCTACAGCATCCCAATCTGGCGGGCACCCAATGGGGCCGGATCGACAGTCTGGTGCTGCGTTCGGGCGCGGTCTATGCCGTGGCGATCAATGGCAGCGATGCGCCAAGCCGCAAGGCCTCCACGCCTGCCGTGCCGGTGGCCACCACCGATCTGCCGCAATGGTTTGATGCCAAGCGCTATGCCGCGTTTAACATCCCAAAAGATGACGGCATCCGCTGGGATATTATCGGCCAGATCACCAGCGCCTTGCGCGATCCGGCAAAGGGGAGCCCCTTGGCGGGCTGGAAAGTGCGGCGGGTCTATGGATCGGGCTGGTCCTTTCTGGGCAGCCAGTGGCGCAGCTGGATCAATTTCGGATTCCATGATCTTTATCGGCGTCGGGATGGTTCGCCGGTGATCGATGGCTATCTGATCGGCATTTCGGCGGGGGCTGTGGATGCGGGCCATGTGCCGCTTAACTCCACCGATCCGGTGAAAAACCGCCATGAGCAAAAGCTGCGCGTGATCGACTCTCCGGTGATCGAATTGACCAGCGAGATGGAGGCGATCACCAATATCTATCCCCTGCGCGAGGAGAGCGATGCGGCCAAGGGCGGCTATCGTATCTATGAACTGGGCGGGGTCAGCCATGGCGACAGCGGGGTGAGCGGGCAGGTCCGTCCCTCGACATGGCAATTGCTGGACCGTCGCCATGGCGGCGTGGAGCCGGTGCCGGTGTGTTCGGTGGAGGATACCGACAGCCCGATGCGCGATGTGGCGCAGGCGGCGCTGGTCAATCTGGACCGCTGGGTGAGCGAAGGTCTGCCTGCCCCGCGCGCGTCAAGGATGCAGGTGGTGGGCAAGGATTATGCCCGTGATGCTTTCGGCAATCCGCTGGGCGGCATTCGCGTGGCGCAGCTGGATGTGCCGCTGGTCCGCTATGGCGAGGCGCAAGCCAGCGCCTGTGGCGGCAAAGTGCCGCGCCGCAATTTGAAGCGCCTGCCGGTGGATGCCTCTCTGATCGCCCAGACCTATCCGGGCGGGCGGGGCGACTATCTGGCCAGGTTTGATGCGCGGGTGGATAGTCTGGTGAGAGAGCGCTGGCTGCTCGCCGCCGATGCCGCCGAGGAAAAGCGCGCCGCAAGACGCTATGCCGATCAGGCCTTTGGACCGTCGCGTGGGGATGGGCCTGCCTCGGCGGAAGGCGTGTTGAACAATGGGGCCAAATGGGCCTCTGAAGTCCCTGCCAACTGGAACGGCACTTTGCTGGTCTGGGGCCGTGGCTATTCGGCGAAACTGGGCGCGCCCGAACTGGCGCCCGCCAATGCCAAACCCTTGCTGCTGGAGAAAGGCTATGCCCTGCTTGCCAGCGATTATGGCGCGGCGGGTTGGTCCTTGGCCGAGGCGGTTCCAGCCCAGACCCAAGCGATTGCCGCCTTTGCCAAGACCTATGGCAAGCCCAAAACCACCATCGCATGGGGCAATTCCATGGGCGGATTGGTGACCACGGCGCTGGCCGAACAGGGGCGGCCCGTAGTCGATGGGGCGATTGCCTTTTGCCCATCGATCGGGGGTGCAGTCGGCATGATGAATATGGCGCTGGATGGCGCCTATGCCTTGCAGCAATTGCTGGGCCGAGATGCGGGCCTGCAATTGACGGGCGTTAGCGATGACAGGGCCAATGGCCAGAGGGCCGAAAGCGTGGTGCAGGCAGCGCTTGCCACGGCGCAAGGGCGCGCGCGTCTGGCGCTGGCGGGCGTGTTGTCGGGCATTCCGGGCTGGACGCGGCGGGACAGCCCGCGCCCTGCGCAGGGGGATGTTGAAGCGCAGGTGGATGAAATCGGCGCTTCCTTCACCTTTGGCACATTCCTGCCGCGTGTGGATCAGGAGCAGCGCGCGGGCGGCGCCTTTTCGTGGAACAAGGGCGTCGATTATACCGCCCAACTGGCGCTGTCGGGCCGTCGCGCCTTTGTCGAGGCGCTTTATGCCAAGGCGGGGCTGGATCTGAAGGCTGATCTGGCGCGACTGAACGGGGGAGCGCGGGTGAGCGCCAAGCCTGCGGCGGTACGCTATATGATGGAGCATTATACGCCCAATGCCCGCCCGATGGTGCCCTTGCTGTCCGTGCAGGCGATAGGCGACGGGGCTACATCGCCTTCATTGCAGCGTGCCTATCAGGAGGCGGCTGATCCGGCCATGTTCAGCACATTGTGGTTGGCGCAGGCGGGCCATTGCGGCTTTTCGGGCGAGGTGCTGGTGGCGTCCCTGCGCCAATTGGAGCAGCGTTTGGCCGATGGCATTTGGGGCAATCCGGCAACTGGATTTGTCGCCCATCAGCCCGCCCCGATGTTGCGGCCGTGCGTTCGCGGCCGCAACTGTCGGTAAGGGCTTTAAGGCAGGTGCTTGCGCTCGATGCTCCAACCGGGCGCAACGCAAAGGCGGCAGGCGGGGCCGGTAAAAGTCCGCGCGGCGCTCTTGTCGCCCCGCAATTGCCATTGCAGCCAATCCACCGAGGCCTGCGCAATCGCCCCGCCATAGGGTTTGTAGAAAGTGCCGCCATGGCCCACCGGCAGGTTCACCAGAACAGCGGGCACATGGTCGATCTTGGCATAATCGTCGCTGCCATTGGGAAAGGCCACATCGCCCGGTCCGCCCAGAAAATAGACGATCGGCGTGTGAATGCCTTTCAGCAGGGCCTTGGATACGGTCAGCCCCGCGATCGGGTTGCTGCCATCGGCAAAAACGCCGCTATTGTGGATCAGCACAGCATGGATGCGCGGGTCGCGGGCGACTTCCAAGGCTTGCAAGCCGCCGCAACTATGGCCGGCCACGGCGGTTTGTTTGGGGTCGATATGGCCCTGATACAGACTGCCCTTGCGGGTGTTTTCACCCAAGGCCCAAGTAAGTCCCGCCAGAACATCAGCGCTTTTGGTGGGGGAATCGAGACGGCGCGGCGCGGCGGGATCAGGCTCGGGCAGTTTTTCGGTGGCGCTGGGGCCCGACAGGATGCGGCCCGGCGCGATGACCAGATAGCCATGGCTGGCAATTTCCAGCAAATGCTGGCGCGCCGAGGCACCATCCTCGCGGCAGCCGCCATTGCCCCAGACCATCACGCCCAGTTTGGTGGCAGGCAATTTGGCAGGGCGATAGATGACATGATTGGGCAGGCGGGCGTCGGTTTCCATGATCGCGGCATAGGGGCCCGATCCGGGGATGTTGGGCAGGTTCATTGCGGCCTTACGCTCGGCTTCCTGTTCAGGGGTAAGCGCGGCAGGGCGCGGTGGCGGGGTTTGTGCATGGGCCGCGGGCAGCAGCAGGCAGGATGCCAGCAGGGCAAGGGCAAGGGGTGTTTTGGGCATCGACTTCTCCGGTTCCGGCCATGGTTGGCCATGTGTGCAAAGCCTTGCATAATGAATGGCGGCGATTTCTGGAAGATAATCTTTGTAACATCGTCGAAAAATTAGGGATAAATGGCGATGATCTTGCGAAATCAGGCTAGTTGCAAGCCCTTGCATTTATCGCTATGACCTATTGCATAAGGCCCGCCAGCAGAGCGGCGCGAAATGGGGAGAATCTGCGTGCCTATCCTGCTCGCCACCGGCGACCTCGCCATGGATCGCGACAATTATGACGAGAGCTTCGTGGCCACGCGCGATGTGTTGCGCGCGGCAGATTTAACCTTTGGCCAATTGGAAACCAGCTTTGCCCATAGCGGCCAGCGCCTGCCTCAGGCGCGCCATGCCGTGCTGGCGCGGCCCGATGGCGCGGCGGCGCTGGGGCGTGCCGGTTTCGATGTGATCTCGATGGCGGGCAACCATTGCATGGATTGGGGCGCCGCGGCGTTTTTTGAAACGCAGCAGCATTTGCGCGCGGCAGGTATGGAAGTGGTCGGTGCAGGCGCAAATATTGCCGAGGCGCGCCAACCCGTCATCCGCCGCCTGTCCGATGGCAGCACGGTGGCGATGCTGGCCTATTCCAGCATCCTGCCCCATTCCACCTGGGCCGACGAGCGCCGCCCAGGTTGCGCACCCATGCGCGCCCATACGGTCTATGAACAGATCGAGCATGACCAACCCGGCACGCCCGCCCGCATCCACACCTATCCCCACCGCGATGATCTGGCCGCGATGGAAGCCGATATTCGCGCGGCCAAGCAACGGGCCGACGTGGTGGTGGTGTCGCATCATTGGGGCATCCATTTCGTGCGGGCTGCGATTGCCGATTACCAGCGCGATGTGGCCCGCGCGGCGATTGCGGCGGGGGCTGATGCTATCCTTGGCGGCCATGCCCATATTCTGAAGGGCTGCGAGATGATCGAGGGCAAGCCGGTCTTTTACTCGCTGTGCAATTTTGCCACCGACCTCAAGATGGACGAAGCCCATGCCAAGTCCAAAAGCTGGAACGAGATCCGCGTGCTGGCCGAGGAATGGGAGCCCGATTTCGAAGGCTTGTACAATTTCCCGAAAGCGGCGCGCCTGTCGATGATCGCCCGCCTTGAAATCGCAGAGGGCAAATTGCTGCGTGCAGGTTTCCTGCCGCTATACATCGGCCGCGATGCGGTGCCCCATATTGTTGCACAAGGCAGCCCCGAATATGCCGCCGTGCTGGATTACATGGGCGCCATCACCGCCGAGGCAGGTCTCAACGCCCGTTACCGGCCCGTCGGCGATATGGTGGAGTTGACCGCGTGACCGCCCGCCGCCCGCTGGCCATGGAGGGCTGGGTGGGGCTTTATGTGCTGGCCTATCTGCCCAATGTGATGATCACCCGCATGGTGACCGGCTTTGCCGATCCCGTGCTGGGGCGGCCCTTGACCGGGCTGGAGACGCTGCCAGCATCGCTGCTGATCAATCTGGTGCTGACCTATGGCTTCATCTGGGCTTCGGGCTGGCATGTCCATGCCCATGCGGTCAGGCTGGGGCGGTTTCGCCTGCCATGCCCGACGCGCTGGACTCTGCTGTCCGGTCTGGGGACGGGTTTGGTGCTGTTTACCGTGCCGCTCTCGCTCACCTTTCAAGGGGTCAGCGTGCCCTTCATCCAGTTGGTGATGCGCGGGGATGTGTTGATCATCGCGCCTTTGGTCGATCTGGTGTTCGGCCGCCGCGTGCGTTGGTGGAGTTGGGCGGCATTGGCCATGGTGGCGCTGGCTTTGGGCATCACCTTGCAGGATCGCGGTGGGCTGCATCTGCCGCCTTTGGCGATCCTGACGGTGGTGCTGTATACGATCGGCTATTTCCTGCGTCTGGCGGTGATGACGCGGGTGGGCAAGAATGGGGATCTTGCGGTTCTGCGCGCCTATTTCGTCGAAGAGAAGATGATTGCGCTGCCCCTGTCGGTGGCGATGCTGGCGGCGATTTCGGCCAGCGGTCTTGGTGGACAGGCCGGTGAATTGGCCACCGGCTTCATCACCGTGTGGAGCCTGCCTGCGATATGGCCCTTGGTGGCCATCGGCGTCACGCTGACCATCATTTCCGTGCTGGCCATCATCATCCTGATGGCCCCTGCCGAAAACGCCTATTGCGTGCCTTTGGAGCGCGCCGCCAGCCTTGTGGCGGGCGTGGGCGGATCGGTGCTGCTGGCGTGGGGTTGGGGCATGAAAATGCCGCGCGGGGCCGAATTGCTGGGCGCGGGCATTTTGATCGGGGCGATTGCGCTGCTGTCGCTGGCGCCGCGCTGGCGGCGCGAAATTTCCAAAACACCATAAAAACAGGAGAGGATCATGAAGGCATATTATCGCGCATGGGCCACCGCCACGGCGCTGGCCAGCGGTTTGGTCTGGAGCACGCAGGCGCAAGCGCAAGTCAAGGCACCGCAGGCTGAGAAAGAGGATCAGGCGATTATCGTCACCGGCAGCCGCATTCGCGGTGTGGCGCCGGTCGGTTCGAACATTATCGCGCTCGATGCCTCGAAGATTGCCGCCGAGCCGGTGACCTCCACCAATGACCTGCTGCGTCGCGTGCCGCAGGTGGTCTCGCTGGGCGCCAACCGCAACGGGGGCAGCGCGCAAAATGGTTCAGCCAATGCCACGCGCGGGGCGGGCATCAACCTGCGCGGGCTTTCCACCAATGCCACGCTGGTGCTGTTTGACGGCCGCCGCCTGCCGCCGCAGGGCACGCAGGGGCAATATACCGATCCTTCGGTCATTCCCGCCATTGCGCTGGAGCGGGTGGAAGTGGTGGCCGATGGCGCTTCGGCGGTCTATGGTTCGGATGCGATTGCGGGCGTGGTCAATTTCATCCTGCGCCGCAAATTTGACGGGCTGGAACTGCGCGCGCGCAGCGGCTTTACCGGCGGCAATTTCAAAGAGCAGCAGATTTCGGGCATTTTCGGCCGCAAATGGGATAGCGGCAATGTGATGGTGGCGGGCGATATCACGCATAATTCCGCGCTGATCGGCGGGGATTTGCCTTGGTATCAGGACAATAACACCTATCGCGGCGGGCGCGACCTGCGGGTCACCAATTGCGATACCGGCACGATCACCGCAGGGGGGCAGACCTATGCCATTCCTTCGACCGGCGTAACCAGCGCCACGGCATCCTCGCTGGTGGCGGGCACCAGCAACAAATGTTTCTATAACCGCTATGACACGGTGATCCCCGAACAGATCCGCTACAATATTCTGGGCAGTTTCAGCCAGCAGATCAGCCCCGCTGTCCGCATCTTTGCTGATGGCATGTATTCATGGCGCGATGGCAAGATCGGTCAGTTCACCAATATCAGCGCCACGGTGCGCAACACCAATCCCTTCTTTGTCGCGCCTGCTGCGGGGATTACCTCGGAGACGGTTACCTGGTCGCTGGTGCCCACCAATGGCGGGCTCGATATGAACCCCTATTACGGCTATAGTTGGAATGCGGTGGCGGGGATCGAGGCGCGGCCCTTTGGCGATTTCAAGGCCACCGCCTATTACTCGCACGGGCAAAGCGCCGATGTGGCCAATCGCACTGTGGGCGTGAACACGGCGGCGTTGAATGCCGCTCTGGCCGACACCAATCCGGCTACGGCGCTCAATGTGTTTGGCGGGGCGAATAATCCGGCCACCATTGCCAAGATCCGCGACAATCTGTTCATTATCATCGGCCGCACGCGGCTTGATGTGTTGAATGTGCAAACCGATGGCACGTTGGCCCGCCTGCCCGGTGGCGCCTTGCGCGTGGCGGCCGGTGCGGAATATCGCCGCGAATATACGTTCACCGATCTGGCCACGGGGCAGGCGGCAAGCCCTGTTCATGTGACCGATGCAGGCAGCCGCAATGTAAAGGCGCTGTTTGGCGAGTTGTTCCTGCCTATCGTCGGGCGCGACAATGCCATGCCACTGTTGCGGCAATTGTCGCTGTCCGTGGCGGGGCGCTATGAAAAATACAGCGATTTTGGCAGCACCAGCAACCCCAAGCTGGGCGTGACGTGGAAACCGGCAGAGATGCTATCGCTGCGCGGGTCCTATGGCACATCGTTCCGTGCGCCGACGTTTACCGAAGTCTCCACCGTGGCGGGCGGGGCGGGGCTCTATTATGACACTTTGCCCGGCGCGAGTGGCAACCAGACCGGCATTGGTATCGCGGGCGGCAATCCCAATCTGAAGCCCGAAACCGCCACCACATGGTCGTTGGGGGCCGAGATCAACCCGATGCGGGGGCTGCGCGCATCTATCACCTATTTCGACATTGATTACAAAAACCAGATCATCGCGCTGCGCGGCACGCCGGGCATTCTCACCAACCCGCTCTATGCCAGCTTTGTCACGCTGAACCCCAGCGCGGCACAGGTCAGCGCGCTGGTCGGATCGGGCCTGCCGATCAACAGCGTGATCAACACCAATGCGGTCAGCTTTATCGTCGATGGCCGCCGCCAGAATCTGGGCCGCGCGCAGGTGCGGGGGCTGGATTTCATGGCCAGCTACGACTGGACCATCGGCAAGGTGAAGATGGATGCGGGGGTGAGCGGCACCTATTACGGCTCCTATAAATTTCAGGCCGTGCCCGGCGCTGCGGTCGCCTCGGTGGCCAATACGCTCAATTTCCCGCAGAAATTCCGTATGCAGGGCGATGTGGGCGCCAAGGTCGGGATTTTCGCCACGCGCTTCACCTGGAACCACCTGTCGGGCTATTGGAATACGGGGCTGACCAATTACCAGCATGTCAGCGCCTATGACACTTTCGATCTCTCGCTTACCGCTGAAGTGACGCGCAATTTCCGCATCGGGGTGGATGCGCGCAACCTGTTTGACCGCAACCCGCCCTTTGTCGACACCACCCGCGGCTATGATCCCCAAAGCGCCAGCCCCTTGCCGCGCGTGGTTTCGGTCAATGCAGGCGTGAAGTTCTGATGGCCGCGCCCGCATTGCTGCCGCTGCTGGCCAGCCTTTCCGCCATGGCGGGCGGGCCAGCGCCCGAGACCTGCTCCGCTCTGGCGGGGCGTGTGGGGCAGGTGGAGGTGGTGCGGGCGCAGCCCTTTGTGGCGGGGGCGTTCAAGCCGGAGGGAGGCGGCAAGACTTGGGGTTCCTATGCGCCGCTGCCGGTGTCTGCTGGCCTCTGCCGTGTGCAGGGACGGATCGAGGGTTCGATCGGATTTGAACTCTGGTTGCCGCAGGACTGGAACGGGCGTTTGCTGGGCGCCGGTGTGGGCGGCGATGCGGGCGTATTCAACTATCGCGACATGAGCCTGCGCATCGGGCAGGGTTTTGCGGTGGTCACCACCGACAGCGGCCACAAGGCATCCGATCCACACTGGATGCGCGGGGCCAAGGCGCGGGCCGATTACGAACATCGCGCTGTGCATCTGGCCACGCAGGCGGCCAAGGCTCTGGTGCGACGCTATTACGCCAAGCCGGTGGATCACGCCTATTTCATGGGCTGTTCGGGCGGCGGGCGACAGGCTTTGAAGGAAATGCAGCTCTATCCTGCCGATTATGATGGCGTGGTGGCAGGCGCGCCCGGCCCCTATATGCCTTTGCAATCGGTGCGGATGCTGTGGTTCGCGCTGGAACAGCAGCGCCAGCCTGCGGCCATGTTGAGCGATGCCGATTGGGCCCTGTATGAAAGGCGGACTTTTGAAGCTTGCGACAAGCGCGACGGGGTGAAGGATGGGGTGGTCGAAAACCCGCTGACTTGCCATGCCCCGACCGCCAACCTGTTGTGCAAGGCGGGGCAGTTGCAGGACTGCCTGACCGCGCCCAAGCTGGCGATGCTGGACCGGATCATCGCCCCCTTGCGGGACGAGCGCGGCAGGGCGATGGATAAAGGCCTGTTGGCCGGTGTGCGGACGCGGCCCGGCCCGCCATCGCCCTTGCTCAACGCCATGTGGGCCGATGCCTTGCATGATGATCCCGATTGGGATGCGCGCCAATTTGCCCGCAGCGCGGATCTGGCGGCGATCAATGCTAAAATGCCGCAATTGCGGGCGGATAGTACCGCCATCACGCCTTTCCTGAAGCGTGGCGGCAAGGCGATCCTCTATCAGGGCTGGCAGGACCCTTCGACCAATGCTGGCCCCACCATCGATTATTATGCCGCGCTGGCCCGTGCGCATGGCGGTGTTACCCGCTTGGGCCATTCGGTGCGCCTGTTCATGGTGCCGGGCATGTATCATTGTCGCGGCGGGCCGGGGGCAGATAGTTTTGGCGGATCGGGCCATGTGCCCGCCAGCGGCGAGGCGCAGAGCGATATTCTCTGGTCGCTGATCGACTGGGTGGAAAAGACGCGGGCTCCGGCGCAGATCATCGCCACGCGACGCGAGGGAGAGGCTGTGGCCTTTACCCGCAAGCTGTGCCCCTATCCGGCAAGGGCGGCCTATGATGGGCGAGGCAATAGCCGATGGGCCGCCTCCTATCGCTGTGTGACCGATCGGGCGATGGCGCGGAGGCTACGCTGATGGCGGGGCTCTCGGATGATCTGTCGGCCTATGTTGCGGAGGCGCTCTATGATGATCTGCCCCCTGCCACGGTGACAGCGGCCAAGCAGGTGTTGCTGGACGGGTTGGGCGTGATGCTGGGGGCCAGCGGCATGGCGCCAGAGGTTTTGCCCTTTGTCAAATTGGCGGCGGGCGACGGGCCTTGCACGATTTTGGGCAATGGCCTGCGCGCCAGCGCGCCGATGGCGGCGCTGGCCAATGGGGCGATGGCCCATGCGCTTGATTACGAGGATGCCTTTGATCTGGCGCCGATCCATCCCAATGCCAGCTTGCTGCCCGCGCTGATCGCTCTGGCGCAGGCTGAGGGCGGGGTGGATGGCAGGCGATTTCTGACCGCTCTGGCGGTGGGCTGCGATATCGGCTGCCGCCTCGCCTTGGCCTTGCGGCAGAGGATGGAGGTGGGGGGATGGTATCCACCGCCCATTCTGGCGGGCATGGGGGCGGTTGCGGGGGCGGCGCATCTGTTGGGGCTGAATGCGGGGCAGGTGCGCGACGCTTTCTCCTTGATGCTGTGCCAGAATGTGATGCCGGGCGAGATCAAACATTCGCAAGGCACCGTCATCCGCGCCGTGCGCGAAGCTTTCCCCGCGCAGGCGGCCGTGCTTTCGGCCTTGCTGGTGCGCGGGGGTGTGGCAGGGTTTGAACAGCCGATCGAGGGGCGGCATGGCTTTTACGCGCTTTACGCTGGCGGCGCGTTTGACGAGAGCGTGTTGCGCGAGGGGTTGGGTCGGCGGTTCTGGATCGAGGCGTTGACCTTCAAGCGCTGGCCATCTTGCCGTGGGACCCATGGGGCGGTGGAAATGGCGCTGGCCATGGGTGTGAAGGCGCAAGACATTGCACAAGTGGAGGTGGGCGTGGATGCGATCCAGACCATGCTGTGCGATCCTTTGCCCCGCAAACGCGCACCGCAGACGGCGATAGATGCCAAATTCTCGATCCCCTTCACGCTGGCCTTGGCACTGGTGCGCGGGCGGGTGGGGCTGGATGATTTTGATGCGGCTTCCTTGGCCGATCCGGCGGTGCTGGACATGGCGGGGCGCATTACCCCCGTGCTGGACAAGGCGGCTGCGTGGCAAGGGGCAGGGGGCTGGCTGCGGGTGACTTTGCGTGATGGGCAAGTGCTGGAGGCGGCGCAGGCCGATGCTTTGGGCTGTCCAGCGCGGCCTTTGGGGGCGCAGGCTTTGCGGGCCAAATTTGCCGATTGCGCGGCGCGCGCGGCCCTTCCCCCTGCCGATGCGCCAGCCTTGGCGGCGGCGATCCTCTCGCTGGAGCAATGCGGGGATGTGGGGGCGCTGTTTTAAAACAGCGCCCTGATTTCTACCCGCCGCGCCGATTGGGCGGGCAGATTATCGGCATCCCTGTCATTGGTGGGGTTCCCGCTGGTATCGACCCGCGCCTCCACCGGCATGCCGGGCAAGAGGCGGCGCAGGGATTGCGCGATGGTCTGCGCGCGCTGTTCGGCCAATTCAGCCGGTTCAGCCATGTTCCGACCAGAGACCGGCTGAGGCTGCGTGGCGGCATAGCCGGTCACCACCAATTTGGCCGGATGGGCTGCCGCGATCCAGTGATAGGCCTGTTCCAGCAGATAATCGCCATATTGATAGATGAGGAAGTCATTGCCCCATTCAAAATAGATGGGAAACACTCGCTCCGCAAAGGGCCCCTCCGGCGCGGGTTGCACCATGGATGTGGGCGAGATATTGCGCTTGGGCAGCACAAAGCGGCGGCCCTTGTAACCCTCGGCGGGCAGCATATGGCGGGTGCAGGGCGTGTCATAGAGGCGCGAGGTGCGCACAGCGTCCAGCACGGCACCGCCGCAAGCCTCGGGCGAGGCGCCAGAGACGCGCCCTTCGACCATGACGGCGAAATTCCAGTCCGGCTTATGCGGGCTGAGCGAGACATCATAGCGTAGCCCAGTCGCTGGATCATCGACCAGCCAACAGCCCGATTTCTTTCCGCTATCGGCATCGCGATAGACGGGACAGGCGATGAATTGCACCAGATCGCCGGTCTGGGCTGCAGCGGCAGAGACCGGCGCCAGCAGGGCGGCGGTGGCGAGCAGTTTCCGCAACATCACAGCGCACTCATCATATTGGTCAGATCCTGCTTTTCCTGCTCGGTATAGCCGATGTTGTAACGCCGGTCGTAATAGTCGACGATGCCGCGCAAATCCTTGGCCAGTCCGTTGGAGAAATAGGGCGCGCGTGCGGCCAGTCCACGCATGGATTGCAGCGTGATCTTGCCTACATCGGCGCAGCGTCCGGTGGTCATGGCATAGCCCGGATCCATGGTCAGGATCACGCGGCCATAATGGGGGTGCGGCGCTTTCAAACAGGTGATGCGGAACAGCGGAAGATCGCGCCATGGATCGGCAAAGGGCATGGTGGTGGTGCCCAGATCCACTTGGCCCGGTGCCACATCATTGCCCATCTGGCTCATATTATGGCAGAAAACGCAGCTGTTGCGTACCGGATTGCCAAAGCCGACACGCGAATTGATCCCTGCGCTGTCGGTGATGAGGAACATTTTCTCGCGGAAAACCCGCGCCCCGCGTGCCACCGATTGGCGGAAGGCCAATTGCTCGGGGCTGAGGGTCTTGGCATCCTCGGGGTTGATCTTTTCCCATGCAGCAAATTCGCTCCACACCGGAATGCCGATGCTGCCCAAGGCGCCGGGTTGGGATGCCTGCAATTTGCGCGGGCCGCCCTGCGCGCCCAGAGTATCCAGCGCGCCTGCCTTGGCGCTTACCTGTTGGGCGGTGAAAACGCGCATTTCAAAGTCCTTGATCTGCGCGATCTGGGCGGTGGTCAGTTTTCTCGCATATTCCAGATGGCCATGGGCGGCATCCTCCATCTGCATCCGCAAATTGCCCGCGCGATTGTCGGCCATGATATTGCCCGACATCATCGTGCCATCATCGGGATCACGCGGCAGGGCGACCCCCTGTTTGGGATCAAAGGGAAAGCCCACGGCCAGCAGATATTTCATATTCGCCACCGGCCTTGCGCGGCGATAGACCGAGATATTCCCTGCCGCTGGCCCATGCATCGCGCCCGAATTGCAGCCATTGGGGTCGCGCAGCACTTCGATGGTGAAATCGGGCGTTACCGGCCTGCCGTTCCACTGGCGCACCGGCCAAGGCAATTGGATGCGGAACAACCCGCGCTCGATCAACAGCGAGTGGGATTCGCGCTTTTCCTGCGGCAGGGCGGGGCAGTTCGATCCGTCGATGGCGGCAAACAAAGGGTCCTTGCCGCCTGTCTTCTCCCAACGCTCGGCGGCGGTGGCGGCGGACAGGCTCATGGCATCGGCAGGCTGGTGGCAGGTGACGCAGGCGCGGCCATTCTTGCCCAAAGGCTCGAAAAAGGCGTGGCCTTTGGTTTTCATCGCCCCGCCATCCAGCAACAGGCGCAAGCTGCCATGGGCATTGGCATAATCGAGCGAGGCGGGGAACACCCGCCCCTCGCCGGGGGACCACCAGCGGTCAGGCGCGGGCGCGGCCAGCGTGGCGCTTCCCAACAGACCGATGGTGGCGATCAACAGCTTCTTGCGCATGGCCCTGTTCCCTCCCTTAGCGCCCGAAGGCCGCCTTGAACCGGATACCCCAAGTGCGCGGCGCGCCATAGATGATGCCGCCATCGGCGCTGGAGGAATTCTGGATTTGCGAGGCGATATAGATCTTGTTGGTCAGGTTCTGGGCAAAGGCTTCGACCTGATAGGCCTTGCCGAAATCCACCGTGACGCGGGCGTCGACCACATCGCGTTCGGGCACCAGCGTGTTCGCGCTGGGGAAAGGCGTGGCGTTCTGGCTGGAGAGATGGCTCCATTGCAGGCGGGGCGTTACCTGTACGCTGCCGATGGAAAGCGCATATTGCACGCCCGCATTGAGCGTCAGCTTGGGCGAGAAAGGCAGCACGCGCCCCTTGGGTACCAGACGCAGATTGGTGAGGCATCCGGCATCGGTACCCGCCGCATTGGTGTCGGAGATGCAGGCAGCATTGGCAAATTGCGCGTCAAGAATGCCGCCGCCAAGGTTGAAGCCCAGCGCTCCGAACTGGCCGGTTACCTCAAGCTCGGCCCCTTTGGAATGGCCAGCCAAGGCGTTTTGGGTCGTGGGCAAGCCGTTAACCAGACTGGAAAGCTGGATATCCTTGTAATCGGAATAGAACACGTCGCCATTGACCCGCAGGTGGCGGTCAAACAGCTGGCTTTTAAAGCCCAATTCGTAAACGACATTGCGTTCGGGCGTGAAATTGGGCGTGTTGGGGGTGAGATTGACCCCGCCCGCCTTATAGCCTTTGGAGGCAGTGGCATAGACCATCCCCTCGCGCCCGAAATGGTAATTGACGCCCAGCTTGCCGGTGAATTGCTTGGTCGAAATGCTGCTGGTGAAGGGCAGGGTGAAGCCGCTGCCCGGCACGGCGATGCGGGTATAGATTTGCCCGTCGCTGCTATAGCGCCCGCCAGCCACCACTTCCCAATGCTCGCCAAAATGGTGGTTGATCTGGCCAAAGGCGGAATAGGTGGTGTTTTTGGCGGTGGTGATAATGCTGCTGGTGGAGGAGACAAAATCCGTCACATGGTTGTTGTCGCGCAGCAGCGTGACCGGCACTTTCTCGTCCATGAAAAACGCGCCCAACACCCATTGCGTGGGGCCTTTGCTGGTGGAGAGCAGGTTGAATTCCTGAATAAAGGTCTGGAACTGCGTGCTAGATTGGCTGACGCGGCCGACATTGGCGGCGGGTGGGCGCGGGGCAGCGGTGGCGGTGCGGTCGCCATCCACCTGATCGCGGGTAAAACCATCCTGCCAGGATGTCAGCGAGCGGACTTGCACGCCTTGGGTAATGTCCATCCGCATATCGGCAGCCAGACGATAGCCATGCTGGTTCATATAGGAGCGCGCGTCTTCCTCGATCACAAAGGGATCTTTGGTCACGGCATCATTACGGTTTTTGATGGCAATGCCATTGGAACGCATGTCGAAATATTCGCCGCGCAGATCGACATTGAGTTGGCCGTCAATCGCCTGCAGCCGCAGATTGGCGCGCAGGGCGTCCAGCTTCATATTGCCGGGCTGGCCTTGGGCGTTGCTGGCGATGTTGCGGGTGAAACTGTCGCGCTCCTCATGCACATAGGCAAGGCGCAGGGCCACATTCTTGCCGCCGATATTGGCCGCCACCTCGCCGCGCGCATGGGCGTAATTGCTGCCCAGCAGGTTGATCGAGCCGGAAAAATCATCGAATTTGGCTTTAGGACTGCGCACAAAAATCGCGCCGCCGGTGGAATTCTGGCCGGTCAGCGTGCCCTGAGGCCCGCGCAGCACCTCGATCGAGCCAATGTCGTAAAAGCTCATGCCGATGAATTGCTCGTGCGGGATGAGTTGTCCGTCGATGTAATAGGCCACGCCGGGGTTGGAGGTGGGCGCGCTTTGCGCAATGCCCACGCCACGAATATTGATGAAAGTGGAGCGGTTGACGGTGTTGATCGCCACCGAGGGGGCCACTTGCTGAATATCGGCCAGATTGCCCACGCCCTTGCGCTGCAAATCCTCGCCGGTCAGCACCGTGGCGGAAATGGGCACCTGTTGCAGGCTTTGCTCGCGCCTTTCGGCGGTGACGATAATGTCGGAAAGGCCAGCGCTGGGCGGATTTGCGCTCTGGGCCAGCGCGGGCATGGCGGTGCCGCACAGCAAAAGGGTGATGGCGGGCGCAAGGCGGCTTGTGCGGTTGGTCATGATGGTCCCCTCCCAAGGGCGGTCTGTTCTTGGCGGGCAGTTTATGTAAGGGCTTTCATTGAGTCAAGATTGCTATTTCTCATAATTAATCCCGGCCTGCCACGCAGCGTAAAAACACAGGATTCCGGTGCCCACCATCAACAGATCCAGCCTTAGCGCGCTAACCGGCGCGACCAGCCCCAAGCCCAAAGTCGCCGCTGCGCTGCCCAGCATTTGCGTTGCGCCTGCCAGACTGGTGGCGGTTCCGGCCAGACCTTCCTCGGCAAAGACCACGATGGCCATGGCCGATGGCCCCGCCATGCCCGCGCCCACACCCACCAGTAACACCGGCCCCACCAGCGCAAGAGGGCCGACCCCACCCGCAAACGCAAGCGTCGCGCCCAGCATTGTCCCGCCAAGAATGAACGATGCCCCTGCACTCAGCGCTTTGGCCCCGCCCGCAAAGAGCCGCACCATCCGCGTGCCCGCGATGGAAGCTGCCGCCACCACCAGCAGCCACAGTCCCACCGCCGAGCTGCCTACCCCGCTGGAGCGCAGCAGGAAGGGGGCACTGGCCAGAAACATGTAAAGCGTGCAACTGGCCATGGTCATGGCCAAAGTCGCAAAACGAAAACGGCTGTTGCGTAGAAGGCTGGCATAGTCGGCTGTTAAAGCAGAGGCTTGCACTCGGCCGACTGGCGCTTGGCGTGGCAGGCGCGGCGCCACCAAGATCAGTACGCCCAGCGCCGCCAGTCCCAGCAGGGCAGGGATCGCTCGCCACCCCCAATGGGCCGCCAATACGCCGCCCACCACCGGAGCGAGCGCGGGCGAGATCAGCACGATGGTCATCAAGGTGGCCTGTCGGCGCGCGGCCTCGTCCGCGCCGAACAGATCGCCCACCATCACCCGCGCCGTCACCATACCCGCCGCGCCTCCTGTCGCCTGCATCGCCCTTGCCGCCAGCAACAGCGGCAGGCTGGGCGCGCAGGCGCTGCCTGCCGCTCCCGCAATATAGAGGCACAGCCCCGCCAGCAGCACCGGCCTGCGCCCCAGCCTGTCCACCGCAGGGCCGACCAGCAATTGCGCCAGCCCCAGCCCGATCATATAGACGCTGACCGCCCTTTGCGCGCCGCTGGCATCCACGGCAAATTCATGCGCCAGCGCGGGCAGCGCGGGCACCAGCATATGGATCGCCATAGTGCCCAGCGCCGCCACCTGCGCCAGCCCCAGCATGGTCCCCTTGCCGCTGTGGCTCATGCCATTTGCCGCCTTGCCAGCAGGGATAGGCCCGCACAAAGCGCGGCAATGCCCAGCAAGAGCAGCGTCGGCGGCAGGAAGGAGCCGGTCACTTGGCGCAACAGGCCCATCAGCGGCGGGATGGTTGCTCCGGCCAGACTGCCCGCCATATTGATCACCACAATCCCCATTGGCAGGCTGGCCGGAGCCAGCATTTGCGTCGGGATGGCCCAGAAGGCCGCGACGGTGCAGCCGGTGCAGGCCCCGCCCAGAACAAGGCATAGCAAACCCGCCAGGCCCGGCCCCAGCAACCATGCGCAGACCAGCAGGACCCCGCCAGACAAGGCGGGGATGGCAATATGCAGAAAGCGCTCTCCGGTCTTGTCCGAATGGCGGGCGTTGAGCAACAGACCCAAAGCGCTTGCGGCATTGGGCAGGGCGACAATCCATCCGGTGGCGCTGGCCGAGAGATGTCCCATGCCTTTGACCACTTGCGGCAGCCAGAACATGATGCCGTAATTGCTGGCCAAAATGCAGAACCAGATGGCCGCGCAGGTCCAGCCCGCCGGACTGCGCAACACCGCCCAGCGCTGCTGGCTGGCGGGTGTGGCAGGCGGCGCGGCATGGGCATTCTGCGCTATCCAGCGTTTTTCGTCAGTCTCCAGCCAGCGGGCTTGCTCGGGTTGGTCGGGAAACCAGACCCACGCGAAAATGGCCAGTGCAAGTGCGGGCAAAGCCTCGGCCAGAAACATCATCCGCCATGGCGCCAGCCCCCATGGATTGGCCCAATCGAGCAGTAAGCCCGACACGGGCGCGCCGATCACCTGCGCCACATTGATCGACATAATGGGAACGGCCAAGATCGCCGCGCGATGCCTCTGCGTGGCCCATAGGCTGAGATAGAGCATCAGGCCGGAAGACAGGCCGCCCTCGGCAAAACCGATGGCCAGACGCAGCGCGTAGAGTTGGCCATCATTGCTGACCGTTGACATAGCCGCCGAACACAGGCCCCATGCCGCCGTGATCAGCGCCAGCCACCGGCGTAGGCCCAAGGCTTCGAACAGCAGGACGCTGGGATATTTGGCCAGCATATAGCCGATGAACAGAACCCCCGCGCCAAAGCCATATTGCGTTGGCGACAGGCCCAGCGCCTTGTTCATTTGCAGGGCGGCAAAGCTGACATTGGTGCGGTCTATCGCCCCGATCAGGATGTAAAGCGCGGCGGGAACCACGATGCGCAGGATCACCTTGCGGCTGATGGCATTTTCCAGCGGGTCGGTCGGTGGCGGGGCAGGGGGCATGTTTTCTCCCGTTGGTGCATGTTATGGGGGTAATGATAGCGCTTGCATGACTCCGCGTCGAGACTTATGCATGGGTGCCATGACGAAAATCATTGCCGATTTCGACCCCGAATCCCCAGAGGATTTTGACAGCGCCCATGCCGAATATGCGTGTTTGCGCCGCGAATGCCCTGTGGCTCATACTGATGGGCTGGGCGGTTTCTGGGCTCTCACCCGCTATGAGGATGTGAAACGCGCGGCATCCGACTATAGCGCTTTCACCACCACCCAACAAAATGTCGTGCCCAAAGTGGCCTTTACCGGCAGGCGTCCTCCGCTGCATCTCGATCCGCCCGAACACACGCCCTATCGCAAGGCGCTCAACCCCCTGCTCGGCAAGGAGCGCGCCGACCTGCTGGAGCCCAAGACCCGCGCGTTGACCCGTGCGGCGCTGGCGCCTTTGGTGGCCAAGGGCGGGGGCGATATTTGCGTGGAATTTTCCTCTTACCTGCCGGTACAGGTGTTTGGCGAATGGATGCGCATGCCCGCGCAATGGCTGCCGCGCCTGCATCAGGCGGGCCGCGCCTTCGTGCTGGCGGTGCATATGAACCAGCCCGAGACGATGAAGGAAACCAGCCTCGCGCTTTATGACATAGCCCGCGCGTTGATCGCCCTGCGCCATGAACAGCCCGAGGACCCCGCGCTGGACCCGACCAGCGCCTTGCTGGCAGCGCGGCATGAGGGCGAGGCTTTGACCGATGAATTGATCGTGGGCACGGTACGGCAGGTGCTGGTGGTGGGCATTGTCGCGCCCATGGTGATGGTGGGCAATATGGCGGTGCATCTGTCGCGCGATCGCGCCTTGCAGGACCAATTGCGCGCCGATCCGTCGCTGGTGCCCGCCGCGATCGAGGAATTCCTGCGGCTTTACACCCCCTATCGCGGCTTTGCACGCACGGCGGTGGCGGATGTTGAAATGGGTGGCCGCTGTATCCATGCCGGAGAGCCGATTGCCTTGCTCTATGCCTCGGCCAATCGGGACGAGGAGGTGTTTCCGGACGGCGACCAGTTCATCCTCAACCGCCCCAATATTGGCGAGCATCTGGCCTTTGGTCGGGGCCCGCATAATTGCCCTGGCCTGCATATTGGGCGGATGGAATTGAAAGTGGCGCTGGAGGAATTGCTGGCCGCGACGCCCCAAGGTTTCGAGGTGAGCGGCGAGGTGACAATGAGCCGTTGGCCGGAAATTGGCGCGTTGTCGGTGCCTTTACGCTTTCTCTAGGAAGCTTGTAGGGCGCTTGCATCAAGGCTAGGGTCGCGCAATGAACGAGATTGCCAACCGCAACCCCACGCTCGATGATGTGGCCGCCCTTGCCGGCGTGTCCACCGCCACGGTCAGCCGTTATCTCAACAATCCCAAAGTGGTGGCCTCGGCCACGGGCGAGCGTATCCGTGAGGCAATTGCGCAGACCGGCTATATTCCCAATTTGCTGGCGGGCGGACTGGCCTCGCAAAAGTCGAAAATGGTGGCGGTGCTGATCCCGCATCTCACCGATTCCATCTTTAACGACACGATCCAGACCATGGCCGAGGAATTGGCCAGCGCAGGCACGACCGTGATGATGGGCCTGACCGGCGTGACGCAGGAGCGCACCGACCAGCTCATTCTGGCGGCGATGGGGCGGCGGGTCGATGCGATCATTTCCACCGCGCCGCTGGGGCCCCAAACGCGCGATCTGATCGAGCGCTTTCCCGGTCTGTTTATCCAGATCTGGGAATTGCCGGAGGATCCGCCGCAATTGGCGGTGGGTTTCTCGCATCGCGATGTGGGGCGGGATGTGGCGCGTTTCCTGCAATCGCGTGGCTATCGCCGACCGGTGCTGGTCACGGCCGAAGGCACGCGGGCGCGGATGCGGTCGGACGGGTTTGTGGAGGAATGGCAGGCTCTGGGCGGGGGCAATGTGCCTGAACTCTCGGTCGAGGTGCCATCCCGTTTCGGCCATGCCCGCCGCATCTTTGCCGAAATGCGGCGGATGGCCGAATTGCCCGATGTGGTGGTTTGCGGGTCGGACCATCTGGCGCAGGGGGTGATTGTCGAGGCGCAGGCGGCGGGCTTGCGTGTGCCCGATCAATTGGCGGTCATGGGCTTTGGCAATGCGCAGATTGCGGGCGATATGCGCCCCACCATCACCACGGTGGATATTGATGGCGCCCGTATCGCGCGTGAGGCGATTGCCGCCATCCGGCAACATGGCGCGGGTGGTAAATTGCTGACCCACAAGGTGGACGTCGGTTTCCGCCTGATCGCCCGCGAAAGCGCTTGATCCGCCAGTCTGGCTGGTCAGGGCGGGTTGTTGAATTACGACAACATGTCATAGATATGTCACCGAATTGCATCTAAATCATCATCTTCGCACAGTAGGAGGCCCCCAGCGCCATTTGGCCGTTTCCTAAGGGGGTTTCATGTCCGGTTTGTTGCATAAGGTCGCTAGTCCGGCCCGCTTGCTCTCGTCTGTCGCTCTGGTGGCTATCGCCACCACGCCGCTCCACGCTGCCGAGGCAGAAGAGGCCGCGTCCGAAATTATCGTCACCGGCACCTATGCCAAGAGCCTTGAAAAGGCCGCCGAGTTGAAGCGCAAGGCACCCTATGCATTGGATGCAGTCAATGCCGAGGATATCGGTCGCTTTCCCACCCGCAACGCTTCGGACGCGCTGCAACTGGTAACCGGCGTCACCGTGGAAAAGCAGCGCGGCACCGGCCTTTACGTCAGCGTGCGCGGCCTTGGGCCCCAGTTCCAGAACACCCAGCTCAATGGCCGCACCATTGCTGTCAATGATCTGATCGAGAATGGCGGCGCACGCGGTCGCCAGTTCCGCTTTGAAGTGCTGCCTGCCGACCTTGTCTCGCAGATCGAGGTGGTGAAGACCCCGACCGCCGACATGGACGATGGCGCCTTGGGCGGCAATATCAACATCCGCACGTTCAAGCCGCTGGAACTGGGCAAGAAGGTCGCCTTCTCCTTGCGCGGTTTCCGCAATGATGTGGCCAAGAAGGGCGACGTTTCCTTCTCCACGCTGGGCAGCTGGAAAAATGACGCGGGCACGTTTGGCGTGCTGGCCTCGGCCATGGTGGAAGACAGCCATGTCCGCACCGACCGCCTGTATCAGGTGGGCTGGAACCTCAACAAGTTCACCTCGGTGCTGGGCAGCGGCTATTATACGCCAAGCCGCACCCGCTCGACCATCGAAACCGAGCACCGCCGCATGGCCTCGGGCACTTTGGCCTTGCAATTCAAGCCCAATCCCACGCTGCAAACCGATATTGACGTGTTGGTGACGCGGCTTGACGTGGCCTATGACGAATTCGGCATGGATATCTATCCTGACGACACCACATTCCGCACGCCGACCTTTGTCGCGGGTAGCCAGCAGATCGTGGGCGACACGGTGCAGGGCGGCACGATCAACAATGTGCGCTTCATGGCCAGTCGCGAAACCAGCTATAACCGCCATGACCTGACCGCTTTTGGCCTGACGCAAAAATGGACGCCGGGCGCTTTGGACGTGAAGGCGGATTTTGCTTATTCGCGCGCCCGTTCCTATCACCCCGATGGCCGCGCCACCACGCGCAACCGTCTGGCCACCTATGCCCCGCTGACCTATAGCTTTGGCAATGGTTACAAGGCGCTGCCCACGCTGACCACAACGACAGACCTCACCAATCCGGCCAATTTTGTGGGGCAGGCTTTCGACTATACGTTGAAGGACTCGCGCGACACCGATCTGAGTGCGCGTCTGGATGCGGGCTACAAGCTGGAAGGCGCGGTGAAGCGTTTGGCCTTTGGTGCCGAATATCACCATATGAAGCGCGATTATCGCCGCCGCGACTGGGTGCTGAACACGATTTTGGATGTGCCTTTGTCAACGCTCGGCTCGTCCTATACCGAGGCGTTGCCCTATAATGACTTCTTCTCCAATTTGGGTGGCAATCTGCCGCGCACTTGGGTGAACCCTTCGGACACGACGTTCTACGCCAATCTCTATACGCCTACCATCGCTGCTCAGGCTCCCTCCACGGCGGATCTGCGCAACAGCTTTGTGGTCGATCAAAAGATCACCGGCGCCTATGCTCGCGCCGATTTCGAATTTGATCTGGGCCTGCCGGTTTCGGGTAATATCGGCATCCGCTATGCCCATACCAAACAGGTGGCCAGCGGCACGCTGACCAATGGCACCACCGCGCAGCCGGTGTCTTACCCCAAGAGCTATGGCAATTGGCTGCCCAGCTTTAACCTGCGCGCCGAATTGACGCAAAAGCTGATCCTGCGTCTGGCAGCATCGCGGGTGGTGAACCGCCCCAATGTGACGGATTCCGCCCCGCGCATCACTGTGGCGCGCGATACGGCCACGGCCAGCGGCGGCAACCCCGAATTGCGCGCCTATGAGGCCACCCAGCTGGACGCTACGCTGGAATATTACCCCTCGGCCAGCGCCGCGCTGACGGGTGCTGTGTTCTGGAAGAAGATGGATGATTACATCACCGCCCAGAACACCACCATTCAGGTGCCGGGCCGTGGCGACATTCTGCTCTCCACCAATGTCAACGGCGGCGATGCCAAGCTGAAGGGCATGGAAGTGGCCTTCAATCAAAAGCTGACCATGCTGCCCGCGCCCTTCAACGGCTTTGGCATGCAGGCTTCGGCCACGGTGGTGGACAGCAAGGCGACCTATACCGCCGGCAACCGCCAGATCCGCGACGCTTTGGTGGGCCTGTCCAAAACCAGCTACAATCTGGTGGGCTATTACGAACAGGGCCGCTTCAACGCGCGTCTGGGCTATTTCTGGCGCAACCGTTACCTGTCGAGCATCGGCAGCACGACCACGGCTGAATCCTATGTTGCCCCCTATGGCAGCCTTGATGGTTCGGTCAGCTATATGGTGGCCAAGGGCCTGACTTTGGGCGTGGACGTGTCGAACCTGACGGATTCAATGCGCTATGTTTACGGCAAGGACGCCAATCAGCCGATGGAACTTTATCACTGGGGTCGCACTTTCACGATCAACCTGCGCGGCAAATTCTAAGCCTTAGCATGATGATACAGGAGGCGGTCTGCATGGCGGATCGCCTCCACTTTTTGCCTATGAAAGAAATGCCTATGCTCGCCGCCCGCCTCGTCGCTTTGCTGCTTTTGCCTCTCTCCATGGCCCCCGCATGGGCGCAGGCACCGGTCACGCAGGCCGTGGCTGCGCCCGATAATTTGCGCGATGTACCGCTCAATGCGATGCGTGTGTTGGGTTCGCATAATTCCTATCGCCCCGCGCCCAGCGAGGCTGACCTTGCCTCCCTGCGCGCATGGCTGGGGGATCGTGCGGCAGGGGTGGAATATGGCCATCTGCCGATCGCCCAGCAATTGGACCTTGGGCTGCGCCAGCTGGAATTTGATCCCTATGCCGACCCCAAGGGCGGCCTTTTCGCCGCGCCCCATGCGGGCAATCCGGCAGCCCATGCCGAGATGCTGCGCCCCGGTGCCAAGGTGTTGCATGCTCCCGTGGTGGATGCGGGCACGCTTTGCCTGTCGCTGGAAGGCTGCTTTGCCGAGGTGAAAGCATGGTCCGACGCCCATCCGGGCCATCATCCGATCACAATTTTCGTCAATGTGCGCGATGAACCTTTTGCCGACCCCCGCATGCCCAAAATCGCGCCCTTT
Source organism: Novosphingobium umbonatum (assembly GCF_004005905.1). Classification (GTDB taxonomy): domain Bacteria; phylum Pseudomonadota; class Alphaproteobacteria; order Sphingomonadales; family Sphingomonadaceae; genus Novosphingobium; species Novosphingobium umbonatum. Next base: position 333,188 of record NZ_SACO01000004.1, on the reverse strand, counting down.
GACGAAGCGGCACTGGCGGCGCTGGATGCCAGCGCGCAAACCATCTTCGGCCGCGACCACATTATCGCGCCTGACGATGTGCGGGGATCGCGCCCCACTCTGCGCGCAGGTGTCACCGGTGGCGGTTGGCCCAAGATCAATGCCAGCGCGGGCAAGGTGATGCTGGTGCTCGATTCCAGCCCGAAAATCGCGCAAACCTATCGTCAGGGTCATGCTTCCTTGCGCGGGCGGATGATGTTTGCCTTCTATCCCGAAGGCGATGCCGAAGCCTCTATTTTCAACCTGCAAGACCCCGTGGCCGAGGAAACCCGCGCCAAGGCTTTGGTGGCGCAGGGCTTCATGGTCCGCACCCGCGCCGATGCCGACACGCGCGAGGCCCGTGCCAAGGATTACAGCCGCCTTGCCGCCGCCTTGCGCAGCGGGGCGCAGATTATCAGCACCGACTATTACGCTGGAGCGCCCGATCCGCTGCATCTGGGCTTTACGGTGCGCTTGCCGTGAAGCGCCTTCTGATCGCCGCCGCGCTGCTGCTGTCCGGCACGGCGGCGGCTAGTGAGCGCTTGCCAAAAGGCATGGTGGCTGAACGTCTGGTGATGCTCTATCGGCATGGGGTGCGCGCACCTCTGGCGCCCGAGGCGGCATTGGACGGGTTGGAGCATCAGCCTTTGCCCGATTGGCCCGTGGGCGAAAGCATGATGACCCCGCATGGGCTGGATGCTCTGACGCAACAGGGGCGCGAGCATGCGCGTCTGTGGCAGCATTGGGGTCTGTTGCCCGCGAAGGCCTGTCCTGCGGCGAAAGATGTGGCGATCTGGACCAACACCTCGCCGCGTACCATCGCCAGTGGTAAAGCTCTGGTGCAAGGCATAGTTGAGGATTGCTCTTTGCCAGTGGGCCATCTGGATGAGGCACAGGTCGATCCCCTGTTCGAACCTCTGCGGGCCGGAGCGGTGGAGTTTGACGGGGCGAAGGCCTTGGCCTCGGTGTGGGCCTATACCGGTGGGGCGCAGGCACAGGCGCGGCGCTATGCAAAGACCCTAAGGTTGATGCAGCGGGTGATTGGTTGCAAAATTTGTGATCTGTCGCAGGAGCCTGCCAGCCTGGGTCTGTCATCGGATGGGCGCGAACTGGTGCTGACCGGCCCGATCCGCCGTTATTCGGGCACGGCGCAAGTGTTCCTGCTGCAATATTTGCAGGGCATGCCGATGCGCGATGTCGCGTGGGGGCGGGCAGATCTCTCCCGCCTGCGCCAATTGGGCGCGCTGCATGCGGCCTTGTTCGATGTCTATGCCCGACCGCCCTATCTGGCGGCGCGAGTGGCTGGCCCTTTGGCGCGGGACATGGCGCAGAGCCTGACCGCGCCCGCTGGGCCAAGGGTCAAGCTCTATATGGGTCATGATACCAATATTGCCGCTCTGGGCGCGTTGCTGGGGCTGAAACCTGCTTTTGCAGGCTATGCTGCGGGGGATCCTCCGCCCGGTGGCGGGGTGGGTCTGTTGCTTTTGCGTGACAGGCAGGGGCGGCGGTGGCTGCGCGCCTTTACCTCGTCCATGTCGCCTGTTTCATTGCGGCAGGGGGCGGCGGGCCATCATGGCATGGCGCTGCGGGATCTGCGCTGGCGCCATTGCGCCGGAGCCAAGGGGAGCTTGTGCCCGCTGCCCAGTTTTCTCGCTTTGGTGCAACTTCGGGCTGTTCCTGTCATGACGGTTCAAGGGCAGGCGCGCTAAGCACCTGCCCCCGTGTCCTATTGTGCGGCCACCTTGGGCAAATAGGGCGAGGCGACCTGCGCCACGGCCCCATTCACCGCCTTGCGCCAGCAGTCTGACCTGCGCACCACGCGGTTAACCTCGGCATAGGAACCACTGCCGCCGCCGCATACTTCCAGCGCGGCATTCTCGATGCGGGACAGCACATGTTTGGCCGCTTTCGGGCTGTCGGGGCGCGCCATAATGCCGCGCAGAATGACCGTGTTGACCTCTTCTTTGTCCGTTGCTGCCTCCGTCGCGGCCATCGCCTGTGCGGCAGCAGCAAACAGCAGGCCCAGCGCCAGAGGGGCAAAAGCCAGCACGCACAGGGTCCGGCTAAAGCGGGTGGAAGAGGTCTTGGTCATCATATTGGTCCTTTTGTGATCTCCTGAATGGATGGAGGCTCTCTGGCGCAAAAGGAGCTGGTGTGAACAGGAACGATCCGATACAATTATTCCGAACCGTACTGATGGAATCATCGATACAATGCTGGACACAATTTTCCGGACACAGGCTGATCAGGCAGGCGAGGCAAAGCCCCGCACCCGCACCGAACAGGTGATGGAACTGATCCGTCAGCGGATCGAGCGGCGGATGCTGGTGCCCGGGGCGCGCCTGCCTTCGGTGCGGGCGATGGCGGAGACTTCGGGCTTTTCCAAATCCACCATTGTCGAGGCCTATGACCGTCTGGCCGCCGAAGGGGTGATCCGTGCCAAGGCCGGGGCGGGCTTTTTCGTTTCGGCTCCCTTGGCCCCCTTGGCCCTGTGCGAGGTCGAGGCGCCCGAGGCGCGCGAGATCGATCCGGTCTGGCTCTTGCGCCAATTCCATGACGAGCGCGAGGGCTTGATCAATGCCGGATCGGGCACCTTGCCGCAGGATTGGCTGGCGCAGGAATCGATGGGTAAGGCCTTGCGCGGCGCGGCACGCCAAGTCCCCTTGCGGGGGCAAAGCGACCTGTTGGGCTATGAACCGATGCGGATGCTGATCAGCCGCCGCATGGCCGAACAGGGGGTGGAGGCCAGTCCCGACCAGATCCTGTTGACCGACAGCGGCACGCAGGCGCTCGATCTGGTCTGTCGTTTCCTGTTGCAGCCGGGCGATACGGTCCTGCTGGATGACCCGTGCTTTTTCAATTTCACCGCGCTGTTGCGGGCCCATCGGGCAAGGGTGGTGACCGTGCCGATGACCCCGCAAGGGCCTGATCTGGTCGCCTTTGCCGAGGTGGTGAAACGCGAAAAGCCGCGCCTCTATATCACCAATAGCGCGATGCATAATCCCACCGGCGCCACCCTGTCGGCCAGCCATGTCCATCGCGTGCTGAAAATCGCGGCCGAAGCGGATATGGTGATCGTCGAGGATGACATTTTCGCTGATTTCGAGATGGAATGCTCGCCGCGCTATGCCAGTTTTGACGGATTGGAGCGGGTTATCCGCATCGGCAGCTTTTCCAAAACCGCCTCGACCGCCATCCGCTGTGGCCATATTGCGCTAAGGCCGGACTGGGTAACGCCCTTGGCCGATTTGCGGGTGGTAACAGCCTATATGGGCAACCCTTTGGGCGCGCAGCTGTTGGTGACCATGCTGACCGATGGAACCTATCGCCACCATATGGAAACCTTGCGCCGCCGTCTGGCGCGGGCGCGGGCCAAGGTGGGGGCGCGGCTGATTGGGCTGGGCCTGCGGATCTGGTGTGAACCGCAGGCGGGCATGTCTTTATGGGCGCAATTGCCCGATGGCATGGATGCCGCCGCCTTGGCGCGAGAGGCTGCGCGCGAGCAGGTGGTGTTGGCACCCGGCGTGGTGTTCAGCCCGTCGGGCGGGTGGCAGGATTATCTGCGCATCAACACCGTGCATGGCGATGATGAGCGCTTCTTCGCCTTTCTCGCCAAGGCCTGTGCCGCAAGAAAGAGTTAGGGCGGAAGGGTTAGTGTCCCAGCGCCTGCGTGATCTGTGCCTCGGCCGCGCTGGCCAGAGCGGCCAGTTCGCGCAGGACTTTGGCCGTGTCCAGCAGCAACGCCTCGCTTACCGGCCTTTCCCCGCTGACAAAGCGGCGGATCGCCCTTTCATCAATCCCCATCCGCCGCGAGGCTGCCGAGGGGCCGCCCAGAACCTGAATGCAATGGGCGAAATGGTCGCGCATTTCGGGCGAGGCTTCGGGCGAGGTCATGGCTTGGGGCTTTCTTGCTAATAGATCTAGTTTGCGCGCCTGTGGCAAAGCAGCGCTTGCGTCAAGAGGGGGCATGATCAGCATGCCATCAAGTGCTTTACAGCCAAGGATTAACCATTACCCATAAGTTCCGGGAAGAACGGGATGACGATGCGGCCATGTTGATCGGAATTGATCTGGGGACCACCAATAGCGCGGTGGCGATCTGGCGCGATGGGCGCAGTCAATTGGTTCCCAATGCCCATGGCGATTTTCTCACCCCCTCTGCGGTGCATATGGACACCTCGGGCAAGGTGAGCATCGGGGCGGCAGCGCTGGACAGGCTGGCCGATGATCCGGCCAATACGGCCACCAGTTTCAAACGCCATATGGGCACACAGCGCAGCACCTCGATGGGCGGCAAGGCATGGAATGCCGAGGAATTGTCCGCCTTGGTGCTCCGCTCGCTCTGCGATGATGTGGAGGCTTTTGTCGGCGCAAGGCCGGTGGAGGCGGTGATCACCGTGCCGGCCTATTTCAACGATCGCCAGCGCAAGGCCACGCGCCGCGCGGGCGAATTGGCGGGGTTGACCGTGCGGCGGCTGATCAACGAGCCAACGGCGGCCGCGCTGGCCTTTGGCTTGCAGGACAAGAGCGACCGCGAACCCTTTCTGGTGTTCGATCTGGGCGGGGGCACCTTTGACGTTTCCATCGTGGAAATGTTTGAAGGCATTGTGGAAGTGCGCGCTTCGGCGGGGGATAACCGTCTGGGCGGTGATGATTTCAACGCAGCGCTCGCCTCGCTGGCGCGGCCAAGAGCCGACCCGCAGGGCGTGCTGGATGGCTTGGCCCAGAACCGGCGTGAAGCTGTGTTGCTTCGCGCGGCGGAAAAGGCGCGGCGGGCTCTGACGCAGGCGGGCGAGGTGGAATTTGCCTTTACGCTGGGCGAGCAGACCTATGCTACGCGCGTAACCGAGAGCGAATTTGAGGCCGCCGTCGAGGGCCTGCTGCGCCGATTGCGCGATCCAGTGGTGCGTTCGCTGCGTGATTGCGGGATGGACCCGGCGGAGTTGAGCGACATTGTGCTGGTGGGCGGGGCCACCCGCATGCCGGTGGTGCGCCGCGCCATCACCCGCATGTTTGCCCGTTTCCCCAACAGCACGGTGCATCCCGATCATGCGGTGGCCTTGGGCGCGGCGGTGCAGGCGGGCCTTTTGGCGCGTGATGCCGCTTTGGAGGAAGTGCGGATCACCGATGTTTGCCCCTTCACGCTGGGCATAGATGTGGCCGAGCGTGATGCCCATGGCGCGATGGTGGATGGCCTGTTCTCGCCCATTATCGAGCGTAATACGCCGGTGCCGGTCAGCCGGATGGGCCGCTATCACACGATGGGCGACAATCAGAAAAAGATCGAATTGAACATCTATCAGGGCGAGGCGCGTCTGGTGGCGGACAATATCCGGCTAGGCCAATTGTCAGTGCCGGTGCCGCCGCGCCCTGCGGGCGAGATCAGCGTGGATGTGCGTTTCAGCTATGACAGTTCGGGCCTGCTGGAGGTCGATGTCTCGGTTCCCGAAACCGGCCTGACCCGCAATCTGGTGATTGTGGATGAGGAGGACCGGCGCGATGCCAGGGAGATGGAGAAAAGGCGCGAGGCGCTGGCCCGTCTGAAATTCCACCCGCGTGAGGATGCGGTGCATGTGGCGCTGATGGCGCGGGCAGGGCGCATGTATGAGGACCATATTGGCGAGTTGCGCCAGATGATCGGCCATTGGATGACCGCCTTTGCCGGAGCGCTGGAATCGCAGGACCTGCGCCGGATTGCCGAGGCGCGCACCATGCTGGAGGCGCGGCTTGAGGAGTTGGAAGGGCCCGCGATCCTGTGATGCAGGGCTTCCCATGGGGCGAATTGGGCCTGCCCGTCGATAGCGATGCGGGGGCGATCCGCCGCGCCTATGCGCAAAAGTTGAAAGCCATGGATGTGGATGCCGATCCACAAGGATTTGCCCGTCTGCGCGAGGCGCGGGATGTGGCCTTACAGCGGGCAAAGCGGGCGGTTCCAGCGGTGGATGCGCCGCCGGCGGAGCCAGAGGTTGCAGCGCCGCCCCTGCCTTGGCCCTTGGCTGGCGCCTTGATCCTGCGCGAGGGTTTTGGCGATGTCACCGCGCCCCTGCCCGATCCTTCCGGCGCCATGCCTTTCATCGCTCCCGCATGGCGCGCTTCGGCAGAGCAAGGGCTGGTGCCGCATGTGGCATGGCCCTTTTTTGCGCCGGTGCTGGACAGGGCGGGGCCATCGCTCAGCCTGATCCAGCGGCCTGATGAGCGGCTCTATGCCCTGTTGCTGGAAGGTGGCGATGATCTGGCGCCCATGGGGGCGGAGGAAGAGGCCGAGGCGCAGGCCTGCCTTGCCGCGATCCTGGCCGATGCTACCACCGGCAGTCTGGCCCGCCATGATGCGATAGAGGCATGGCTGGCCGATGTTATGGCGCGTAGCTGGCCACGCTGTGCGCCTTTGCTGGAGGATGTGGCGCAGGTGATGGGCTGGTCGGGCCGTGCGGGCCATCTGGGGGAAAGCCCGCAGGTGGCCTTCCTCACCCAGCGCCTGGCTGGCTATCAATTCCAGCGCGACGTGGCCTCGCCCGATCATCCCCACCATGCCGCTTGGGAAGAGTTGAGCCGTGATGGCGAGGCCGGATGGCTGCGCCGCAGGCTGTTCCGCGCCAAGCGTATTTCCGCGCTGCTGACCCATATCCGCCGCCATTATCCAGAGTTGGAGGACCATCTCAATTATAGCCGCATCCAGTCATGGACGCACAAGGCGGAGCAAAGCTGGAGCTTCAACTGGTATGTGCCAGCGGCAATTCTGGCCTTCCGCTTGCTGGTGTCTTTCTTCTCCCCCGATGAGGACAAGGCGAAAGAGCAAGAGCAATGGCGCAACAAAGCGTTTGCCCAACAAGTCTCGCAAGCGATTGAGGGCAGTTTCGGCGCGGGCCATGGCACGGACTGGCTCAAGGCGCATCAGGGCGAATTGGCCGATACTTTGGCGGCCAATTTGAGCCTGAAGGATCAAGTCCCGCCCGAGACCCGCAGCCCCGCGCAAGTGGTGTCCGACATCATCCGCACCCGCAGCTATTTCGCGGCAAGGCTGGCCGGTGGGCAGGAGCTGGATCAGGCGATGGAGCAAAGGCTGGCGGTGCTGGATGCCCTGCGCGGGGACGATAGGGGCTGTGAATTGTTTCTGGCCAGTGGGCATACACCAGCGGGCCTTGCGCTAAAGCCCGAAGTGGGCGCGGCGGCGCAAAAGCTGTTTACCCGCCAAGCGGAGGAGGGGCGCTTGGTCCGGTCTATGCCCAAGGGTGGCAATAGCGCCACCGTGCCCGGCCTGTTGGTGCGCAAGGTGAAGGTGGAAAGCGGGCTGGACATGGATCGTGTAACTGCCGCCATGCAGAACAAGGGCAGCGCTGCCGATCGCTGTCTGGTCACCCGCGCCTTGCTACGCGCCACCTTGCGCTGGAAGGGCAAGGAGCGCGAAGCGATTTTGAGCACGCTTTAGAAGGCGGGGTTGAAGTTGAAATAGATCGGGTTGGACAGGGCGACCATCGTGCCGGAATAGCCCGCCGACATGGGGACTGCGGCGTAATCGGCCTGCGGGCCTTCCACTTCCAGACGGTAATAGGCGCGCTTGTCGGCGGGGGGCGTGTCGGTGAAAGTGGCCTCGCCCTTGCTGGCATCCACTGGCACCGTGGCAAAAACCTCGCCGTCGCGGATCACCCGCACGCGATATTGCACCCAAGGGATCGGGCATTGGGCCAGATGAATGCGAAAGCTCACCGGCTTGCCGGTGCCGCGCAGATTGTCGCCCATCATGCCATCATCGCGCCCGTCTCCATCCAGATCGACGGAAAATTCCACGCGCGGGTCCTTGGGATTGGCGCTGATTGCGGCATGGCCCTGTGTCAGCGCATCCACCACGCCCTGCCGGTCGCGCGTTTTGGCATAGACCCAGGTGGTGGGCGTGCCGACATAGTTGGACAGGCGCTCATCGCTCTTGGCGCTGCGGTCTTGCGGTGTGTCGGGCCAGCCATGGTGGGAATCGCTGCCACCACGTCCCGCGATCATTCGGCCCGATTTCAACATATCGTCCCACACGGTCAGCGCGGGCGGGTTCTTGGCCCAGTTCGAACTGTTCCACACCTCGATCGAGTCCACCATGTCGAAGGAAAAGCCGAAGTGATCCTTGTTGGTGGGATGGTTGGCCGACATATGCACGCCCATCGCCTTGCGCAGGCCGATCAGCTTGATGTCGCGCTCGTCGCTCATCCGGCGCAGCAATTTCTGGTCATAGGGATGGGCGGAAAAGACATTGGTATGCCCGCGGTCGGTGGTCCATTCCGCGGCATAGAGCAGCACGATCCTGTCCGAGCGCCATTGCGGATCAGCCCATGTGTGATGGGCCGTGTCGCCGTCAACATGGTTGTCATGATCGGTAATGCCCAGAAAGTCGAAGCCTTCGCTCTCGGCAAAGCTGATGATTTTGCCCACGGCATTGTTGGTGCTGTCCTGGCTGTGGCGCGAATGGAGATGGAGGTCGCCCTTCATCCACACGCCTTGCGCGCCGGCAGGCGAGGCCGTGCCAAGCATACAAGCCAAGGCCATGCCCAGAGCGGTTACGGATTTCTTCATGGGCAGTCCCTCGCTTGACATCGGGCCACGGATCGGCGCCGGTGCTGGGCAAGGTCTTTGCAACAAATAAGATACCAATGCAATGCCAATTAAGCGTTATGGTTCAGCGGCAGCATTCCGGCACGGGGGTGATGGCATGGCCGTGATTGAACCATGTGATCAAATTGTCCGCCACCAATTGCCCCATCGCCTGCCGCGTATGGTGCGAGGCCGAACCGATATGGGGCAGCAGCACCAGTTGCGGCATATCGAGCAAGGCTTGGGGCACTTGGGGTTCTTGTTCGAACACGTCCAGTCCGGCGGTCAAGATCTCGCCGGCCTGTAAAGCGGCGATCAGTGCCTGTTCGTCCACCACACTGCCCCGCGCGACATTGATCAACACGCCAGTGGGGCCCAGCGCCTGCAAAACCTGACGGTTGATCAGATGGCGCGTCGCATCCCCGCCCGGCACAATCACGATCAGCACATCGCAGGCGCGGGCCAGTTCGGTCAGGTCAGGGTAAAAGGGATAGGGCATATCCGGCTGTGTCCGGCGCCCGTGATAGGCAATCGAGACGCCAAAGCCTTCCAGCCTGCGCGCGACTGCCTTGCCAATATTGCCCAGTCCGACAATGCCGATCTTGCGCCCGCGCAGCGTGGGCGACAGGGGAAAGGCACCGTTTAACCAGCGCCCTTCGCGCAAATGGCGCTCGGCCTGCGGGATCTGGCGCAAGGTGGCCAGCAACAGGCCCAGGGTGAAATCGGCCACTTCATCATCCAGCACGCCCGGCGTGTTGGTGACGGTGATTCCTCTTTCCACCGCCAGCCCGACATCCACATTGTCATAGCCGACGCCGAAACTGGCGATAATGTCCAGCGCGGGCAAATGGTCGAGCAGTTGGTGATCGACGCGGCCATAAAGCGTGCTGGTGGCGATGCCGCGGATCTGGGGGCCTATGGCTTGCAAAAAGGCGCTCTGATCGTCCTGTTCCCACAGGCGATGGAGCGTGAATCGCGGCTCCAGCGCCTGTGCGACAGAAGGATGCATCGGGGCGGTCATCAAGATCGGGGTCTGGGTCATCGGGGGCAGGATAGACGGCAAGGAGGCGCAAGGGGAAGGGGGCAAGAGCCGCGCTATGTCCGCTAGATGGTTAGGCCGGTTGACAAAGTGAATATACGTTTCATATACGAATTGCATATCGAGGTATAAAGGTTCCCCCATGGGCATTGTGAAAATTGACGAGCAACTGCATGAAGACATCCGCCGCGCCAGCACGGTGATGTGCCGCTCGATCAATGCGCAGGCCGAATTCTGGATGAAGGTCGGTATGCTGGCAGAGGCCAATCCGACCCTGTCCTTCAATGATATCGTCAAGGCGCAATTGGCGCAGGCGCAAGTGCATATACCGGCGGTGGCTGCCTGACATGATCAAATCCCCCGCCGAAATCGACCTGATGCGCCAATCGGGGCGCCTATTGGCCAGTGTGTTCGAAATGCTGGATGGGCAGGACCTGGCGGACAGGACCACGATGCAGGTCAATGATCTGGTCGAGCGCTTTATCACGCAGGATCTGAACGCCCGTCCGGCCAGCAAGGGGCAATATGGCTTTGCCTATGTCCTGAACTGCTCGATCAATCAGGTGGTGTGCCATGGCGTGCCCAGCGATGCGGTGGTGATCCGCAAGGGTGACATTATCAATCTGGACATTACGCTGGAAAAGAACGGCTTTATCGCCGATTCCAGCAAGACCTATCAGGTGGGCGCAGTGCCCCATGCCGCCCAGAAACTGGTGCGCGCGGCGCAGGAGGCCATGTGGCAGGGCATCCGGCAGGTCAGGCCCGGCGGGCGGATGGGCGACATTGGCCACGCGATTGAAAGCTATGCCCGCCAGCACGGCCACAGCGTGGTGCATGAATATTGCGGCCATGGTATCGGGCGCCAAATGCATGAAGAACCTCAGGTGCTCAATTTCGGTCGCCCCGGCACGGGCATCTTGCTGCGCGAGGGGATGGTGTTCACCATCGAGCCCATGCTCAATCAGGGCAAACGCCAGACGCGAACCTTGCGCGATGGCTGGACCGTGGTGACCAGCGACGGCAAATTGTCCGCCCAGTTTGAACATACCGTGGCGGTCACCAGGGAAGGGGTGGAGGTTTTGACCCTGCGCCGCGACGAAGCCCATCGTGTGCGGCAAGGTGGGGCGCAAGCACAAGTATGAGCAGCTTTGGCATGATTTGAATAGCGCTTCCTCTTCGTCTCCCGCTAATGTCGCCGCCGGAAAAGGATGTACGGGAGAATGGAGATGATTGCGCGTCGGGCCTTTTGCGTGTCGGGTGCCCTTGTTGCCTTGGGGATAGCGGCTCCGGTTCTGGCCAAACCTGCGTCAGAGGTCATCTATATCGGCCAGCATGGTACCACCATTCAGGCGGCCCGTTTCAACCCTGTCGATGGTTCGCTCAATCTGGTCGGGTCGGTGGCCGATAGCCGCCGCTCGACATGGGCCTTGGCCCATCCCCGCCTGCCGATCGTCTATTTCAACGAAGATCCGCCCGCCGATCAGGAACCTTCAGGCGGGGTGAAGGCCTTTGGCATCAATGCAGCGACCGGCGCCCTGACTCTTTTGTCCGATCAACGGGTGGGGGGGGCTGGCACCACCCATCTGTGGTTCGATAAAGCCTCGAACACCATTCTGGCGGCCAATTATGGCGCCGGTTCGCTGGTCACTTTGCCGGTCAAGCGCGATGGCACGGTGGGCGCGCCGACATCCACCGTCAAATTCACCGGATCGGGCCCGCATAAACGTCAGGGTAGCTCGCATGCCCATGGCGTTTCGGTCTCGCCCGATGGCCATTGGGCTTTGGTGACCGATCTGGGCGCGGACCGTGTCTGGGTGGTGCCGTTTGATCGCCAGACTGGAAAGCTGGGCGCGCTCGATCTGGCCTCGCCCCATCATGCGGTGTTGCCCGCCGGTTCGGGGCCGCGCCATATGGCGTGGTCGCCCTCGGGCCAATATCTCTATGTGCTGACCGAATTGACGGCCAGCCTGCTGACCTATCGCTGGGATGCGGCCAAGGGGCAATTGGCGCTGGTCGATAGCCAGAGCACCGATGCGGCGGGCTATACGGGCGATAAAAGCGCCTCGGAAATCGCGATCAGCCGAGACGGGCGTTTCCTTTATACCGGAAACCGTGGCGACAACACGCTGGTGGTCTTTGCCTTGAATGGCACGACAGGCGCGGCCAAAATGGTGCAGCGGGTTTCGTCGGGCGGGGTGATGCCTTGGCATTTCACCCTCCATGCCAGCGGGCGTTGGGTGCTGGTCGCCAATCGGGGCAGCGATAGTGTCAATGTCTTGGCGCGTGATCCCAAGACCGGCCTGCTCTCTGCCACGCCGAACAAGGTGAGCGTGACCTTGCCCGTGCAGGTTTTTTCGCGCGGGCGATAGGTTGGACCACAGAACGGGCTTTGAATGGCCCTTGGCGTAGGTTTGATTTTGCAACAGCGCCACAACAGCGAAGATATCCGCTGATGTGGCGCTGTTGTGCCATGCGCTAAAGGAAAACCGGACGGTGTCAGGCTGAAAGCCCTCGATCCGGTACATGCGGAGAAAACTGGATGGATCGCAGGAATTTTATCGGAGCCTCGCTCGCTTCATTGGCCGCTGGCGCTGCCAAGGCTGCGGTGCCCACCGTGGGGAAAAAGGGCACGCTGCTGATGAACCGTATCGCGCCTTCCATCTCGCAATTGCATATTGCCGATCTGGATGGTTCGAACGAGCGCCAGCTGCTGGCTGATACCAAATTTGAATATAATGGCGCGCTTTCGCCCAAGGGCGATTGGGTGGTGTTCACATCAGAGCGCGTGGCGGATGGCCAAAGCGACATTTTCCGCGCCCGTCCCGATGGAACAGGGCTTCAGCCTTTGGTGGTGACGCCTGCCATGGATGATGCGGGCGTGCTCTCGCCCGATGGTACCAAGCTGGCTTTTGTCTCCACCCGCAATCCCACAGCCGCCAATGAAGGCCGCGCCAATATCTGGGTGCTGGACATTCCGACGGGTAAGCTCAAGCAATTGACCGGCACGCCCAGCGTGCATGGGGAAAGCGGGTTGCCCGATGGCTATTTCCGCCCGCAATGGTCGCCTGATGGGCAATGGATCGCCTTTTCCACCGATCGCAACACGCGCTGGACGGGGCACCATGGCGGCGCGGGCTGGGAGCATACGCAAGAGCTCTCGATCTATAGGATCCGGCCTGACGGGACCGGCCTGACCAAGGTCGCCTCGCGTCCGGGCTATTGCCTTGGTTCGCCCAAATGGTCGCCGGACGGGCGGCATATTGTGTTTTATGAAATGACGGTGGAGGCGACCTGGGGTGCGCGCCGTCCCAATTTCATTGGCAAGGCGCCTTCGCAGATCGTCTCGGTTGAACTGGCCACGGGCGAGCGCACGATCCACACCAACGGCGATGATCTGAAACTGCAGCCGCAATTCCTCAGCAACAAGGAAATCGGCTATCTGGTGAAATATGGCCCGCAGGAGGGGCTGCATTATACCTCGGACCGCGCGCCTCTGCTGCGTAACCTGCGCTCTCCCAACTGGACCCGCGATGGCAAGAGCGTGATTTACGAGAAAGTCTCGTTCCAGCCCATCCGCCCGATGTTTAAGCCGCTCTATGGCTGGGACAAGGCGTGGGATTACCGGCATATGGACGTGTTCCCCATCATGTCGCGCGATGGCTGGCTGGTCTATACCGAGAAGCAATTGGGCAATTCCTCGATCTACATCATGCGCCCCGATGGTTCGGGCAAGCAGAAGGTGTTTGAATCCTCGGGCCATGGTCTGGACTTGGCCAAGGTGAAATTCGGCCTCGCCGGTGCCTTCCAGCCTTCTTGGTCGGGTGATGGACAATGGATCGTGTTCGGCCTTGGCTATTGGTTCACCGAGAGGTCGACCGAAACCGCCGCGATCTGGCGCGTGCGTCGCGATGGTACGGGCGCGGAGCAATTGACCGATGGCACCATCCATTCCGGCTTCCCCAGCGTCGATCCGGCAAACCCCAACCGCATCGTGTTCCGTGTGTGGAGCGAGAAGGAAAAGGGCCTGCGCATCATGGACTTGAGCACGCGCCAGATCACCGTGTTGACGGAAGGATTCGACAATCTTCCCGGTTGGTCGCCCAATGGCAGATGGATCGTGTTTACCCGCAAGCGGACCGATGGTAATTTCGACATCTATACGATCCACCCCGATGGCTCGAACCTGCGCCGCGTAACCACCCATGAATCGAGCGATGGCCATGCGGTGTGGAGCTATGACAACCAGATCATGTGGAGCGGATCGCAGCATGGCTTCCGTGACGAGGCCGCGCTTTATGAGATGACGTTCCAGCAATATGGCCAGATCTACATCATGAACGCCGATGGATCGAACAAGCGGATGCTGACCGACAGCAAGTGGGAGGATTCGATGCCGATCCTTGTCCCCAACCACTGATCCAGGCTTAAGCTTTCACGACCTGCCCGGCATGGCCTTCCCCCATGCCGGTTTTTTTATGGCGCGCTGCGATGGCCAAAGAAAACCCCTCCATCCGTCACGGGATGGAGGGGCAAGGCTGACTGCCACATGATCAGATGGCAGGGTGGTTAGCAATCCGTCTGGTCAGAAATCCATGCCCAGCGTCACGCCAAAGGTGCGCGGCGCACCGGCATAGCCATTATCGCCGCTGTTGGTGGCGCTGATCTGGCTGCGATAGAAGGCGTTGGTGAGGTTCTTGCCCCAGAGGCGGGCGTAATAGCGCTCGCTGTTCGACTTCCAAGTCAGGCCCATGTCCAGCGTATTATAGGCGGCCTGCTTGACGCGTTGGTCTGCGGTAGCGACAAAGCCGCCATTATAGTAATAATTGCCCGACAGGCTGAACAGGCCGATGCTGGTGGGAACATCCCAATTGCCGCCAAGGCTGAAGGTGAAGTCGGGCGTGTTCTGCAGCTTGCCCCCGCTGGCATCGCCGCGCAGCAGGCAATTGCCGCCCAATTGCGCGGTGGGGCTGCCGAAAGTGCCAAGGCAGCCGGTGTTGGCCACGGTGGCGCCAGCGGCATTCACAAAGGTGTAGCTGCTGGGCGAGAAGCCAGCGGCCACCGGATAGGGGATCGAGATGATCGCATCGGTGAAGGCTTTATAACGGGCATGGGTCCAGTTGATCCCGCCGAACAGGCGCAGATGGTCCGTCGCCTTGAAAGTGACATCGGCGTCCAGACCATAGATACGCGCGCCTTGGCGGGCATTATAGACATTGTTGACGCCCGCGATCACCTGAATGACCTGCACCGCGGATTGGTCGTAATAATAGCCGGCCACGTTGAAGCGCAGCTTGCGGTCCAGCAGGTCGGTTTTCAGGCCCAATTCATAGGCATCGACCACTTCAGGCTCCAGCACGCTGAAAGGCGTGGAAATCTGCGGCACGAAAGTGCCCGAACGGAAGCCGCGGTTATAGCTGGCATAGACCATCGCTTCGCGCGAGAGGCGGTGATCGACCGACAGGCGCCAGGTCAGCTTGCTGAAATCGCGGCTTTCGGGCGTGTAGCCGGTGGTGGTGGTCACGCCCGTGGCGCCATTATAGGTCACGCGGGTGGCGCTGATATCGCGCGTGTCGCTGGTATAGCGCAGGCCTGCGGTGATCTTGGTCGCCTCGTCCAGCTTGTAGGTGGCATCGGCAAAGGCCGAATAGGATTTCAGTCCGATGTCCGTGGTGTCATCGGAATAGCCATTGCCGCCAAAGGTGGTGAGGCCGGTGGTGCGGCCCGGATATTGGCCGGAACTGCTCTGCATGTAAAATGCGCCCAGTACCCAATTGAGTGGGCCATTGCCGCTGGAGATCAGGTCGATTTCCTGCGTGAATTGTTTGTCGCGGTTGTTGTTGTCGATGCGCAGGCGGGCTTGCGCGGTGCCATCGGGGTCAAAGAAAGTGCGCAGGTTGGTTTTGCGATAGGCGGTGATGGAGCGCAGATTGGCAAAGCCCAGCTTGCGGTCAATGGTCAGGCTGCCGCCCGATTGCCGCCCGCGCAGGGTGGGGTCCATGTCGGAATAGATGTCGCGCTGCGGATTGCCGCCCATGGCCGCGATAACCGCTGGCACATTCTGCCCTGCCGTGTTCAGGCCAAAGGTGACAAAGGCGGGATCGGCGGCATTGCGGCCATAGATATCACCCGACAGCAGCACTGACGTCGCCGCATCCGGCTCCCACAGGATTTTGCCGCGCATAGCATAGGTTTCATCGGTTTGCACATCATGGCCGGTTACGACATTCTTGCCAAAGCCCTTGGCGCGCTTGTCATATTGGCCCGACAGGCTGACGGCGAGCGTGTCGGTCAGGCCGGTCGAGAAAAAGCCTGCCGCGCTGGAGCTTTGGTAATTGCCATAGCCGATGCGGGCGGAAAGTTTGGTGTCATGGGTGGGTTTGCGTGTGCTGACCTGAATAAGACCGCCGGTGGCGTTGCGGCCAAACAAGGTACCTTGCGGGCCTTTTAGGACGGCGACCTGATCCACGTCGAACAGCGATTGCAACGCACCAATGGCCGAGCCGTAATAGACCCCGTCTACATAGACCGCGACGGGGTTTTCGATTCCCGCCCCTTGCCCCGTGGCGCCCACACCGCGAATACGCGGCAGGCCAAAGCCGCCCGCCGCCGTGGTGACATTGAGCGCGGGAACGGCCGCGCGCAGGTCTTCGGTGCTGGTCACGCCAGTGGCGGCAATATCCTTGCCCGACAGCGCGCTGATCGCCACGGCGACGTTCTGGGCATTCTCGCTACGCTTTTGCGCGGTGACGATGATTTCGCCTGGCTCGGACTGTTGCGCGATTGCGGGTTGGGCGAGAGCGAGACTGGCCGATAGGGCCATAAGGCTGGGCGCAAGGCGCCCCTTGATCGCGGACATGATGGAAATCTCCCTGTGGTGGCCTCGGGGGCGACCGCTTTTGTTTGGCTGAACCCAAACTAAACGAAGGCGCGGGCCTTGGGAGATAAGAAGCTTGTGCGAAGCCTTCGCATTTACAGGAGAGGCGAA
Organism: Novosphingobium umbonatum; assembly: GCF_004005905.1. Classification (GTDB taxonomy): domain Bacteria; phylum Pseudomonadota; class Alphaproteobacteria; order Sphingomonadales; family Sphingomonadaceae; genus Novosphingobium; species Novosphingobium umbonatum. The sequence goes on along the minus strand of NZ_SACO01000004.1, from coordinate 316,572 downwards.
AAGAGATCGGTCGGGGTGATAAGAAAACGGCCGGAGCGGGTCAGGCTCCGGCCGCTTGCATGGCTTGCAACAGGGCGGCGGGCCTTAGCCCAGATTGGCCGTCACATCATCGAACAGCTCGTCCACGCTCAGCTTGTGCGGGATGATCTTTTGTTCAAATGCCCATTCGACCGCCAGTTCCAGCCCCTTGCGATTGGCCTCCAGCCCCATCGGCGGGAAGGGATCGGGCAAGCCGCCTTCGGTCAGCTCGCGGCTTTCCTTGATCATGCGATAGATTTCACGCACGGCTTCGGGGTTGTTCTTGGTCAGATCCTGATGCACGACAAAGATGTGGTTGATCGGCACCACGCCAACACGCGCGAACCAGTCCTTGGCCGCGTTGAAGGGATCGGGCACCAGACGTTCGACGCGCGGATCCTTGGGCAGATCGACGCCTTGCAAGGTTGCGGCCAATTCGCCATCCAGCATCATCTGGCCGATATTGCTGCCCTTGGGCAGGCGGGTGCAATTGGCCGGATCGCTATATTCTTCCAGATGGCCTTCACCCACGGTGTAGAAATGCACCTTGTCGAGATCGACGCCATATTCATGACTAAGGATGCCGCGCACCCACAGGCCGGTGGTCTGCGCATAGGTTCGCACGCCCACCTTCTTGCCTTCGATATCCTTGGGGTTCAAATGGCCCAACTCGCGGTTAAAGCCCGCGCAATGGTGCTGGAAACGCCCCGAAACCGGTGCGGGCAACAGCACCCATGGCTTGTTGTAGCATTTGGCCTGAAGATAGGTGACGATGGCCAGTTCGCCGCAATCATACATGTTGCGACGGAGCATATCCTTGAACCCGCCCTGTGCCGGATCGGGGCCGCACAGATCGAGCTTCACGATGTCCGAAGACACGCGCCCGTCATGGATCGCCTTGGTATAGGGCGAGGGGGCCAGATTGGTGCGCAAAGTCAGCAAACCTTGCTCTACAGTTGCCATTGCTGCTTTCTCCTGCATGTATGCGTTTCAGGCAGCACAAGACCTTCGGCCAAAGCCCGAATGACGCGGTTGGTTCCAAGAAGGGAAGGGCAGCCTTGTGAGGCTGCCCAGTTGGCTTAGAGGCGGACTTCGATCAGTTTGGGGCCCGGTTCCTTCACAGCATCGCTGAGCGCTTTGGTGAAATCCTCGGCGGTTTCCACGGCCAGACTGGGCACGCCCATGCTGGTGGCCATGGCCAGCCAGTCGATGCGCGGATTGCCGATGTCGATCATTGCCATCGCCTGAGGCCCCGGTGTGCCCGCGCCCATATTGGCATATTCGGCCTTGAGGATCGCATAGCTGTTGTTGGCGAAAATCACCGTGGTGATGTTCAGCCCCTCACGCGCCTGCGTCCAAAGCGACTGGATCGTGTACATAGCCGAGCCATCGCCCACCATGCAGATCACCGGACGGTCGGGGCAGGCCAAGGCTACGCCCGTTGCCACCGGCGTTGAATAGCCGATCGAGCCGCCCATATTGTTGATCAGATCATGGCGCGCCGCGCCCATGGTAAGCCCCATGCTCTCGCGCCCTGTGGTCAGGCTTTCGTCCACCACAATCGCATCCTCGGGGATGGCGACGGCCAGTGCATGGGCAATGCTGATCGGGTTGAGGGCACCGACGGGCGGCACCGTGTCCAACGCGGGCTGGATCAGTTGCGGCGCATCGGGGGCGACACCCAAAGCATCGAGCAGCATTTCAAAGGCCAGCTCGCTATTCTCGTCCGCCTCGGCCAGCGCATGGACGCTGGTGCCTTCCTTTTTCATCAGGCTGGGCTTGTCGGGATAGGAGAAGAAGGCCACCGGCTCGACCGTTTCCACGGTGATGAGATGCTGGAAACCGTCAAGGAAAGCGGTTGCCTGCCCTACGGCATAGGGAATGCGCTCGATGGGCGTGCGGCCTGCGCCGCGTTCGATACGGGCGGTGAAAAATTGCGAGCCAAGACGCGCGCCGGTGGCCTTGGCCACTTTGCCCGCCAGTTCCAGCGCACGGCCCCGCGTGGCGCGATTGGCCAGAATGATCATCGCCGGTTCGCCGGACTTCAGCACTTTGGCGATGTGGTCGATGCGGGCCTGTATCGGCGCCTTGCGGGCGGCGGGGCGAGCGGGGGGCACAATCGGGGCTTCCACTGCGCGCCAGCTGACATCGCCGGGCAGGATCAATGTCGAGATTTTGCCCGGATGTTCGCTGGCGACCTGCACGGCTTGGCTGGCGTCCCAGGCGATCGTGTCGGCGCTGTCGGCGCGCCGCACCCAATGGCTGAGGGGACGCGCCAGACCTTCGATGTCCGAGGACAAAGGCGGGTTATATTTGAGGTGCGAGATCGAATGCTCGCCCACAATATTGACCATGCCGGAGGAGGCGCGTTTGGCATTGTGGATATTGGCAAGGCCATTGGCCAGACCGGGCCCCAGATGCAGCAAGGTCGAGGCTGGCGTTTCCTTCATGCGATACCAGCCATCGGCTGCGCCCGTGGCCACGCCTTCAAACAGGCACAGTACCGAGCGCATCCGCGGATTATCCAAAGCGGCCAGAAAATGCATTTCCGACGTGCCGGGATTGGCAAAGCAAATGTCCACGCCATGATCGACCAGCGTGTTGACCAGCGTGGTCGCGCCGTTTTGGGGACCGGTCATGGGCTCAATACCCCGCCATTTCGCGCGCCTGCCCAATGACACCATAGGAGCGCTGGGGGGCGGACATCAGGAAGCGATAGCCTTCGCCGATCAGACGTTCGACATTCTTGGCATTGGTGTGCGGGTTGCCCACCACCACATTGTGCTTCTTGCAGGTCTCCACCACCTTGGCCATGGCGCCCAGCACTTCGGGATGCTCATACTGGCGAGGATAGCCCAGTTCCTGAGACAGATCGCCCTCTCCGATCAGGCAGAAGCCGATGCCGGGCACATTGGCCAGCATATCGTCAAGGTTTTCAATCGCCTCGGTGCTTTCGATCATCAGGCCGACCAGCAATTCGCCCTGCGGCGCCAGCGGCCAGACATCGGCCTTGGCGTAATATTCGGCCTGAGATACGCCCCAATAGCGCGCCGCCGTGGCCGGACCATCGCCGCGAACGCCCTTGGGTTCATACAGAGGCGCGTTCTTGGGGCGGGCATAGCGGCAGGCGGCAACCGCATTATAGGCCTGCTCCACCGTCTTCACATGCGGGGTGACAATGCCGTAAACGCCGCGATCCAGCGCCTGCTTGGCCTGCCACTGGTCCATCTCGCCACCATTGGCGGGGATGCGGACGATTGGGGTGACAGCAGGGGCCACGCTATCGGCGCTGAAAATCTGCTTACGGTTGAGCAGATATTGCAGGAAATCGCCCAAAGCGCTCATGTCGAAAGGATTATGCTCCATTTCGACCACCAGCCCGTCATAGGGGCTGTCCTGCAGGTCAATGGCGCTCTGCTTGTCGGCCTTGGCAAAGCAGGTGAAGGCGGGCTTGCCGGATTCAAAGGCGCGGATGATGCCGTTGAGGCGGGTGCTCATGATAGATTTCCTCAAATGTCTGAATTTCAGGCTTCAGGCGCCTGCCAATACATAAAGCCCATGCCTTCGCCGGTGCCCGCTTCGGTGCGCCAGCAAGGCACGTAATCGACCAGTTCCATCTGCGCGCCGGTGGGTTGCAGCGCCATCATCACGATGGAGTAGATCTTCACTTCCGACGTGCCGGACTGGTAATAAGTGTCGGGAATGGCGGCCAAACCTTCGTAATCATAGGCGGCCAGCTTGCCCATCACATCGCGGTCGAATTCCTCGTCATTGACGAAATGGGTCAACCCGCCCGACGCAATCACCGCCACGCGCACATCCTCGGGCCATGCGGCAATCGCTTCCCGCAGCACGCGGCCAAATTCAATGCAGCGTTTCATCGAGGGCTGCGTTGGCGGATAGAACAGGTTGAACAGTACCGGCACATGGGGCGGGGGATTGTCGCCCATGATCTGGTGATAGACGAAGCTATAGGCATGGGGCACGACCGGATAATCGGGCTTGTAGCCCTGACGCTGGGCCATCCACACGTTTTCCGGCCATGCCTGCAGATCGTTGAGGTCAAAGCCGGAGTTCTGGAAGGCATTGATCAGATAGGTGGCAAATTCGGGATAGGCCTTGTGCACGACATGATGATCGGGCGCATAGACATCGCGCTGAGGCGGGCCGTTATGGACGTCCTCGCCGGTGTAGATGGTGATGGACGGGCTTTGATCGGGCCAGATTTCCTTCTGGTCCTTGCCCAGAATGATGGCCACATCCACCTTGGCATCGGCATAGGCCTGCGCCATCTTGTCCAGCGCGCTGCGGCAACGGCCAGCGCGTTCGGTACGTTCCTCCAGCGTCAGGAAGGGCGCGAAAGCGGCACCGCGTTCAGCTTCCAACTCGGGATAGGTCCAGGTTCGGCCCTTGTACCACAAGGCGGGGTTCTTGCGGTCACGTTCGCCATTGTTCAGCCAGTCTTCGGGCTTTTGCCCCAGCATGCCCGAATGGGGAACGGCCATTCCGAAAACGATCTTTGCCATACTATCCTCTTGCAACTTTCCCGGACGTGTAAAGGTAAGGCGTCGGGGGTCGCCAATCGAATTGGTGGTAAGGGTGAAAGGCTTTGCGCCTCAGCTCTCGTTGAGTTTGGGGGCCCATTCGGGGCGCAGCAGGACCCATGTGCCCGCCGCACCAATCAGCAGGAACACAAAGATCACCTTCATCGGCAGGTCATAGCTGCCGCTGACCGCCAGCAGCCAGCCCGACAGACTGGCCGAAACGCCGCCCGCCAGGCTGGTCGCCACCTGTTGAATGCCGGTGACAAGGCCAACCGCCTGCTTGGGGATCAGCGTCAGGCGGCACAGCGCCAGATTGTTGGCCGTGGCCAAACCCAGCAGGGTGAGCGAGGTGACATTCCAGAACAGGGCGGTGTTCAGGTCAGCCGCCGTCGAGCCCAGCAAAACGGTGCAGCCGCCAAAGAAGCCCGCGATGACAAAGCCCTTGCGCACCAGCACGGGGTCCTTGCCCTTGGAAATCAAGTAATCTGCCGCCCAGCCTGCGATGGCGGCCATGATGGCGATACCGGCAAAGCTGAAGAAGGTGAACACGCCCGACTTGGCCAGCGACAGGCCACGCTTTTCCACCAGATAGGCGGGCATCCAGGTCATGCAGTAGAAGGTGAAATAGCCATAGCAGAAATTGGTGAGCATGCCGCCCCACACCACCGGGCTTTTGAGCGCGCCGCCCAGCGTGATGCCCGAAGCCTTCTTCGCAATGGCCGCGCGTTCCTCGGGCTTGGGCAGGTCATCGCGCACCAGCATGATCCAGGAGGCGAGCCACAAGATACCCACCGCGCACATGGCATAGAACACCGCGCGCCACGAATAGTTGTAGATGAGCCAAGCCGCCGCAGGCGCCCCGATAGCCGGGCCGAATTTGTTGCCCATGGCAAAAATGCCCACCGCCAACCCACTGCGGCTTTCATCGAAATTGTTGCGGATCCAGCGGTAGGAGGCGGGGATGACGATGGCCTCGGCCACGCCCACCAACAGGCGCGCGCCAAACAGCACGGGCAGCAGGGTGATCGTGCCGGTCACCGCGCAAATGACGCACCACATGCCAAAGAAGATCGCATAGGGGCGTTTCACCCCATAGCGGTCCACCAGCCAGCCCATCGGCACTTGTGCTATGCCATAGGACCAGAAGAAGGCAGAATTGATCCAGCCCCGCCCGACATTGGACAGGCCGAATTCTTTGACGAAACCCTTGTCGGCAATGGCAGAGCCAATGCTGGTGCGGTCGATGAACGAGATCAACACACCCAAAGCCAGCAGGAACAGGATAAACCAGCGCGCACCGGACGAAAGGCCTGTGGCTTCGTCCGTTTCAATTGTTGCCGTTGCCGGTGATGTTGCGGACGTAGCCATGCAGGACCTCTCGAACAGTTATTCTTGCTATTAATCGGCCAGATCGGGATAAAGCTTCTGCGCGGTCTTGCCAAAGATCCACGCGCGGTCTTCATTCGACAGGCAGGCCAAACGATCCTGCGCGGTGGCCAGAATTTCGGCCAAAGTGCCCGGCGAGGTGGGGAAGTTTGAACCCCAAGCCAGACGATCGGCGCCAAAGGTTTCAACCACCTTGGGGAAGAAGGTTTCGGGGCGGGCCTCGCCCTTCTTCACATCGCCCATGATGCGCGGGGTCAGCTTCATATAGACATTGCTCAGATCGGCCATGTCCCACAGGCTTTGCGCATTGGCATAAGGGGGGCCATCCAGCACATCGGGGCGACCCAGATGGTCAAGGATGATGTTCACATTGGCAAAGCGGGTGGCCAGATCGCGCACCTGCGGCAGGCCGATGGGGCCGGTCTGGATGCACATGGGAATGCCCAGTTCCCCCAACAATTCCCACGCCGGATAGGCGGCAGGGTTCTCCAGCTCGGTGGGGTCGAAATCCTTGGTCGACCCGCCGGTGAAGATGCGCAGGCCTTTCAGCCCCTTGGCGGCCCAATCCTTGATCGTGGCCACCGCATCGGGTGCGGCCACATCCACGCTGCCCACCGCCAGCAGACGATCGGCATAGGCGTTGCAGCCATCCACCACATAGGAATTGTCAAAACCATAGGTGGTGGAGGAGTGAACCACCGCCGCCTTGGCGACACCGGCATCGTCCATCGCCGCGATCAACGCTTCGACGGTGTTGGGGCGTTCCTGCGACCATTCCGAACGCTTGCCAAACAAAGGCGCAGGGGGATAGCGGGTCTCGTCATCCGAGATGATATGCGGATGGATGTCGATAATGCTCATGCATTCTCTCCGGAAAGGTTAGAGGCCTTTGGCCTTCAGATGGGCGTCCAGACGCGGATAGACGCGGCGGGCATTGCCTTCGTAAATGGCGTGACGATCGGCTTCGCTCAGCGCCTCGCAGGCGTCGACATAGCGCTTGGTATCGTCGAAATAATGGCCGGTGCAGGGGTCCTTGCCGCGCACGGCGCCGATCATTTCGCTGCCGAACAGCACGTTGGAGGTGGGGACCACCTTGGTCAGCAGTTCCACGCCGGGGTGGTGATAGACGCAGGTGTCGAAGAAAATATTGTCCAGCAGCCCTTCGAGCGGACGGTCCATCATTTCAAGGCTCATGCCGCGATAGCGGCCCCAGTGATAAGGCACAGCGCCGCCACCATGCGGGATAACCAGACGCAAAGTGGGGAAATCCTGAAACAGGTTCGATTGCAGGATCTGCATGAACACGCTGGTGTCAGCATTGAGATAATGCGCGCCCGTGCCGTGGAAATTGGGGTTGCAGCTGGCGGCGACATGCACCATCGCGGGCACGTCCAGCTCGCACAGGGCTTCGAACAGGGGATACCATTCCTTGTCGGTGAAGGGCTTGCCGGTCCAGTAACCACCGGTCGGGTCGGGGTTCACATTCACGCCGACAAAGCCCAGCTCGTTAACGATGCGCTTCAGTTCGGGAACCGAATTCTTCGGCGGGGCATAGGGCGATTGCGGCAACATGCCCACCGGAACGAAATTGTCGGGATAGATATCGCACACGCGGCGAACCAGATCATTGCTGATCGTTGCCCATTCCAGACTGGTGCGCTCATTGCCCAGATGGTGGCTCATCAGGCCCGCGATGGGCGAGAACAGGGTGATGTCCGAACCGCGCTCCTGTTGCAGCTTTAACTGGCCATTGCCAACGCCTTCGCGGATTTCATCATCCGACACATGGGCCGCCGACAAAGGCGGGGCGCTGGCAGGAGTTTCGGCATTGGCAACCTGCGCGGCACGGAAATCGCGGAAGGACTTGGGGACGGTCGTGAAATGGCCGTGGCAATCGATGATCATGCTATCTCCCGTGGGGCATCGCCCCAGCGTGTTTTACAAGGTTGCCCTGATCCTAGGCCGGACGGCGGCTTTGCGGACATTGATTCTGGGTCGCGATGGATAAGACTTGATCGCAGGCAAGGGGTGGGGGCCATGGGTACGAACGCGGGCGAAGCCCCAAAGAAAAGCGCCACGGCAAGGGCTTGAGAGCTTGCCATGGCGCAGGTGGGGTATTGAAATTGCGATGGTCAGGCGGTCTGGCTGACCTTGCTCGGGTCAACGAACAATTCGTCCATGCTCATGCGGCGCGGGATCAGCCCTTGATCGAAAGCGGTCTTTTCCAGAGCTTCGATCGTGGCGCGGTTTTCCTCGATGCCATAGGGCAGCGGGTCATGGCCGACGATCTGGGTCAGCGCCTTGTACTTCAAGGCAACCTTGCTGCTATCCTCGCCCGAATGCATCTTTTCCAGCCACAGGTCCTTGGCCTTGGTAAAGGCATCGTTGAGCGACTTGGCCACCCAGGGATGTTCCTCCAGCACCGAATCCTTGACCACAATCGTGCCATGCATCGGATAAACCTTGGTGCGGGCGTAATATTCCGTTTCCAGTTCGACCGCATTGGGGAACAGGTCGGGATAGTTGGTTTCCACTTCCTGCCAACCGCCGGTCGGCGCGCCGGTGCGGCCAATGCCTGCCGCGCCTTCGAAACCGGCGATGATATCGCCGCGCGCCATCATATCGGCCAGACTGTCGCCAGCGGGGACATGCTTGACATTGGCGGGCAGGTTCAACTCCTGCACATGCTCTTCATCATCCACCCACCAGGTGATCTTGTTGTTGTCGACGCCGAATTCGTCGATCAACACTTGGCGCGTCCAAACGCCGGTGGTGACGGAGTAGGCGCGCACGCCGCATTGCTTGCCTTCCAGATCCTTGGGGCTGGTGATGCCCGCATCGGGGCGCACCAGCAGGCCCGAATGGTGGAAGCGGCGGACGACGAAAATCGGCAGCGCCTTGAAAGGCTTACCATAGGCTCGAGCAATGATGTAGGTGGTGGGCGCGATTTCGCAAACGTCAAAGGCCAGATCGCGGACCATGCGGCGGAAAGCGCCGATCTGCGGCTTGGTGACAATGAATTCGGGCTCGACGCCCTCGATTTCGATTTCGCCCGAACGGATCGCCGCCGTATGCGGATGCTCCGTCGAAATGGCAATTTTCAGTTTCAGTTTGGACACTGGATCTCTCCCCAAGCTTGGAACGCGCTGCATCTCTTTGCGCGCAGGGGCCCATCGTCAATGGCCGCGCCCACATACCAAAGGCTTGCGACACGCTTTGAATAGACCTTGCCTTGCGGTTTGCCGATGCAGGCGGGCAAGCGGATTTACGGGCTATTCAAAAGATGTTTTGCAACTGTATCGCAATTGCCACTGGAAATGTGTTTTCGATAGAGATAAGTAGGGCCACGGACGAGGGTTGCCAAGGTGACAATAAATGGCGAAAAATAGCCGTATTTCCAACGTAGATGCTATCAGTTTCCGGCAGTTGAAACTGTTCGAGAGCATCGGCCGACTCCAGAGTGTGCGCCGTGCTTCAGAAGACTGTAACTTATCACAACCGGCGGTAACTCAATCACTCTCCAAGCTGGAGGAACTGGTTGGCGCAAGGCTGGTGGAAAGGCGCGCCAGCGGCTCCTATCTCAACCATGATGGCGAGGTGTTCTACCGCCGCGTCTCGCGCTTCCTCGCCCAGTTTGAGGAGGCTTTGGTGGCCTTTGGCGTAGAAGGTGGCGAGGGCGGCGCGCGGGCTGTTGCAGGCCGCCTGTTGCGCTCGCAGGTGCGCGCGCTGATCGCGATTGTCGAGGCGGGCAATATTGCCCCTGCCGCGCAGGTTCTGGGCCTGTCGCCTGCCACTTTGCAGCGCGCCGCGCGTGATCTGGAAAGCAATATGCGCAAGAGCCTGTTCTATCGCACGGCGGCGGGCACGGTGCCCACGGTGGACGCGATGGAATTGGGCCGCCGGTTCAAGCTGAGCCTGCAAGAGATCGAATGGGGCATCCGCGAACTGGGCGCCGAACATGGCAGCGAGGTAACGCCGATTACCGTGGGCGCCATGCCTTTGGGCGGCAATGTGCTGCTGGCCTCGGTGCTGGAGGATTATCTGCTGCGCGAACCGCGCGCGCAGGTGCTGGTGCGCAATGAAAGCGCGGCCGAAATGCTCAAGCGCCTGCGGGCCGGTGATGTGGATTTCGTGGTGGGTCTGGTGCCTCTGGAGGCTGCCGATGACCTTGATTGCGCGGCCCTGACCCGCACACCCTATTCGGTGGTGGCGCGTAAAGGACATCCCTTGCTGCGTCAGGACAAGGTCAGCGCCGAGGATCTGGTGGATTGCGAATGGCTGGTGGGCGCACCCGGTTCAAGCCGCCGCGCCTGTTTCGAGCAATTGTTCCCCGGCCATGAGGAAATTCGCAAGCCGGTGGCGACCACGGCCTTGCCTATCATCAAACAATTGCTGTTGGCCAGTGACCGGCTGACCCTGATGACATCCTATGAATTGCAGCATGAAGGCGAAGGCATGGCGGCTTTGCCCTTTGGCCCGATTTCGCCGGTGCCCTCGATCGGGATCACCACGCGGGCGGGGTGGTTGCCCACCCGCGCCCACGCGGAATTTATCCAGATTATCCACGAGAAGATGGCCGCCTCGCGGACGACGCGTTCAGTCGAACTGGTGGCGGGGTAGGTTGAGCGGGTTGCCCGCTTGCAAGGCGGCGGGCAACAACGCATCGGGCAGCGCCTGATAGCATACCGGACGCAGGAAGCGATGGATGGCCATGGCGCCTACCGAGGTTGTGCGCGGGTCGCTGGTAGCGGGGAAGGGGCCGCCATGGACCATGGAACGGCTGACTTCCACGCCGGTGGGCCAACCATTGGCCAGAATGCGCCCCACCTTGCGTTCCAGCACAGGCATCAGGCTGGCGGCGAGGGGATAATCGGCCTCGACAATATGCAGCGTGGCGGTCAATTGCCCTTCCAGACCTTCCAGCACGGCAAGCATTTCCGCCGTATCGCGGCAGCGCACCACCAGCGAGGAGGGGCCGAAGACTTCATGGGTCAGCGCAGGGTTGGCCAGCAGGGCGGAGGCAGCGACCGCCAGCAAGCTAGCCGCGCCTTCGACCGTCCCGCCGCTCTCGACGCCAGTGGCCAAGACTTCGACGCCGCTCTGGCTTTGCAGCGTGGCGATGCCTTGCTGATAGGCCTTGGCAATGCCGCCGGTCAGCATCACCTGCGCGGGCACTTGCGCCAAGGCCTGCGCGGCATGGGTCAGGAACTGGTCAAGCTCGGGCCCTTCGAGTGCCAGCACGAGGCCGGGGTTGGTGCAGAACTGACCGGCAAACAGGCTGAGCGAGCCGACAAAGGCCTTGGCCAGCGCCTCGCCCTTGTCGGCCAAGGCGGCGGGGGCGAGGATGACGGGGTTGATGCTGCTCATTTCGGCATAGACGGGGATCGGCTCGGGGCGCGCTGCGGCCACGGCCATCAAGGCCATGCCACCGCCACGCGATCCGGTGAAGCCCACTGCCTTGATATGGGGATTGGCCACCAGCGCAGTTCCCAAAGCGTGATCGGGGCCTTGCACCATGCTGAACACGCCTTCGGGCAGGCCGCAAGTGGCGACCGCTTCGGCAATCGCCTCACCCACGAGCAGCGAGGTGCCGGGATGGGCGGGATGGGCCTTGACCACCACGGGGCAGCCAGCGGCCAAGGCAGAGGCCGTGTCACCGCCCGCCACGCTGAAGGCCAGCGGGAAGTTGGACGCGCCGAACACCGCGACGGGGCCGACTGCAATCTGGCGGCTGCGCAGGTCGGGGCGGGGCAGGGGCTGGCGTTCGGGCAGGGCGGGTTCGATGATGACACCGGCCCATACGCCTTCACTCAGAACTTTGGCAAACAGGCGCAATTGGCCCGTGGTGCGGGCCAATTCGCCCGTCAAACGACCCTGTGGCAGGCCACTTTCCAGCATGGCGCGGGCGATGATCGCTTCGGCGCGGGCCTCGATGGCGGTGGCGATGGTTTCAAGGAAAGTGGCGCGTTGTTCGGGCGTGGTTTCGCGGTAAGCATCAAAACCCTCGCTTGCCAGTTCACAGGCCTGCGCCAAAGCTTCGGGCGGGGTGACCGAGAAATCGCCGGGCAAGGGCGCGCCGGTGGCGGCTTCGATGCCGTGGAAAATGGCGCTGCCCGCTACGCGGCGGGCACCGATCAAAGAGAGACCATCCATGGGAATTCCTTTTGGCTGTAAGGCTGGCGCAGGTGTTTAGGGCCTGCATCCCTATGCCGACCGATCGTTTCTGCCCAGCCTCAGATTGAAAATCGGCTTTGCGTTTATTGGGTCAGGCGTGCCGATTGCATGGTCATGGCAAACAGCGAGGCAAGCGCGGCGGAAATATCGCCATTGGCCCCCACCTCGTAAAACATGACCTCGCCAGACGAGGTGGTGGAGGCGCAGGATTTGAGCGCAGGGGCGACATAGGGGATGCGCGGGGCCACAACCGAGGTTGACCACGAATCGCCGGTAAGGGTGGCCGAATCATAAGTGGTGTAAAGCACGCCGATCATCACGCCTTTGGCTTTGATCGCGCTGCATTGCGTCAACGTATCGGCATGCATTTCGCCAACATAGCGCGATCCATTACGCGACTCATCCAGCATACCATCAGTGATGATCAGCAGAACTTGCTTAGCCTTTGCTGACGTGGTTCCGTCACCGGCGGTCGGGATATAGCTTTTCGCCAAGGATAGTGTCGTCGTGAATTGGGATGCTTCATCGTTGATGCAGTAGTTTTGTCCGGGGCAAAAATTGGAATACCATCGCACCTGTTGTGTATAAAGGTCGGGAACGGATGACCTGCTCATCGAATTGACGTCTGCCATGGATGATGTAACGGCCCGAACCGGAACGTTTTCATTTTGACGCGGCCAGTCAAAGCTGAAGATTTGCATTTTATAGGTGACATTGTTGCTGGCGGCGTAGGATTGGGCGGTCTCGATCAAATCGCGCGAGGCTTCGGTCTCGGCGTCGATGCGCAGGGGAATGCTGACCGAACCGCCATAAAGGCTGGAATAATTGCGCGATAACCAATGGGTGTCGGCATAGACGCCGCTGCTGAATGCGCCGACAGGCTGCGAGCCGTTGCGATAGGAACTGCTGTAAACATAGCCGTTCTGAATACTGGAAACCGGCCACGCATTGTTCGAACTGTCCAGCCAGATGTCCTGCCCTGCGGTGTTCTGGATATAAATGTTATTATTATGCGCGGTGGATGTGTGGCAGGCAAAGGTGCAGCCATAGGGGGAATTGGAACGCGCCTTGGTCGCGTTGCGCAGGGCGTCCATGCCCGCTGTGGTGGTGGGCAACAGCATGGAGGGGCTGATGTCCAGCAACAGGTAATAATTGATATAGGGCGCCTTGGAGGCTGCGGCCTTGGCGGTGCCCGCAATGGCCAAAGAGCCGGATTTGAGAATGCTGGAAAACAAGTTGGTCGATTTGGCCCGCCATGCCACCGTTGCGGTCCGCACCGAGGCCGAGGAGGCCGAGGATGTGGTGGTGATGGTGACCGTTATGTCGGTGCTGCTGTCAAACACCAGTCCGGTCAGGCCGGTGACCTGTGCCTTGAACATATTGATGGCGGTGGTTTGCGCCGCCTGTGTCGTGCCCGCCATGGCCGTGTTGCTCACCGCGCTCAGCGCGGCGGAATCGGCGGCGGCGTTGAGGATGGTCTGCAAACGCATGGCGCGGCTGTAATCTATGCCAAAGCCAATGGCGAAGATCAGCGGCACCAGAATGAAGCCGCACATCATCAGCACATTACCGCGCGCATCATGCCACAATCGGGGCCAAATTCTCACAAGCCATGACGCAGGCGCAAAAGAGCGTCCACCACGAGGCGTGGCGGTGCTTTGCGTCCTTTGGTGGCGACCCTTTGGCAAAAACATTATTCCGCTTTTAACCATAGGGTTTGAGCGAAATCTCAGCAGGCACCTAAGAGTTGCCCCTAGGGTAAGGCGGGGTTCCTTTGGGTCAGCATGGGGCAATCTGCTGATGGCCTTGCCTGATGGATTGTGCAAATCTGCCGCTATCGCGCCTTGCGTGCCAAGACCTTGTATCATCGGGAGTTAACTCATGCGCTTTCCCTTCTTGCTTCTGGCATCCACCTTGATCGCCAACCCGGCGCAGGCGGCGGCCTTGGCACCTGCGGCGGCCAAGGCGCAGATTGACGGTGTGGTGGACCGGAACTGGGCGGAACTTGAAGCGCTTTACAAGGATTTGCACAGCCATCCCGAAGTGGGCTTTCAAGAGGTCCGCACCGCTGCCATTCTAGCGGAGAAACTGCGCAAGCTGGGTTTTGACGTGACCGAGCATGTGGGCAAAACCGGCGTGGTGGGCGTGCTGCGCAATGGGGCGGGGCCGGTGGTGCTGGTGCGGACCGAGATGGATGCGCTGCCTTTGGAGGAAAAGACCGGCCTGCCATGGGCCAGCACCGCGCAGCAAACGGTCGGCGGCAAGGTCAGCGCCACCATGCATGCCTGTGGCCATGATGTGCATATGGCATGGTGGCTGGGCACGGCACAGGCGCTGGTCGCGCTAAAATCGCAGTGGAAGGGTACGCTGGTCTTCATTGGTCAGCCTGCCGAGGAAGGCGGCGGCGGGGCGCAGGGCATGTTGGCTGATGGGCTGTTCACCCGCTTTCCCAAGCCCGACTATGCCTTTGCTGCCCATGTTGGCGCCGATGTGGCGGGGGCGGTGTCGGTCAAGCAGGGGGTGGCGACCTCCAATTCCGATTCTTTCCGCATTACGTTCAACGGGCAGGGCGCGCATGGATCGATGCCGGACAAAAGCATTGACCCGATCGTGATGGGCGCCCGCTTTGTGCAGGATGTGCAAACGGTGATCAGCCGCCAGAAGGACCCGCAAAAATTCGGCGTGGTGACCGTGGGCAGTTTTCATGCCGGAACGGTGGGCAATATCATCCCCGACAATGCGGTGTTGCAATTGACGGTGCGTTCTTTCGACGCCGATGTGCGTAAAGTGCTGCTCGACGGGATTGTGACCACGGCCAAGGGCGTGGCGGCCATGTCCAATGCCCCCGCTCCCGATATTGTCCATGGGCAGGGCGGCAAGAGCGTGGTGAATGACAGCGCGTTGGCGGCCAGTTCTGCGACGGTTTTGACATCGGCCTTGGGCGCTGGGCGGGTAACGCTGGAACCGGAGTTCAAGCCGGGATGGACGGCGAGCGAGGATTATTCGGAATTTGTCAACGCGGGTGTTTCTCGTTCTGTGTTCTTCAGCATTGGCGGCAGCGATCCCAAGCTGCTGGAAAGGTTGAAGGAGGAGGGTAAGCCGGTGCCGGTCAACCATTCACCCTACTTTGCCCCTCTGGCAGAGCCATCGATCCGCACCGGGGTAGAGGTGTTGAGTTTGGCGGTGATGAGCGTGGCGAGGAAATAGGGCTGGAGCCTTAATGGTATTCCAGTTGCAAAAATTGATCTGGCTTTTGTGAAAAATTGGACGTACCAATATACTCCATAAAATACAATAATGGTGGAGTGGATTGGTATGATGACGACATGGAAGCGTCTTGCTCTTTGTAGCGGCGCGGTGGCGGCGGTGGCTGTCGCCACCACGGCCTGTGCGGCGGAAACGGGCAATGCATGGATGGCCCCGCCCTTGGTAGCGCAGCAACAGGCGGCCTCCAGCGACGAGGCCCGCGAGGCCATTGCGCGCCAGCGGGCCAAAATGCTGATCGCGGCCATGACGTTGGACCAGAAATTGCAGCAATTGACCGGTGCCAAGCCGGAAACGCTGCCCGATCTGCCCGAATGTTTTGGCGGACGCCATGTCAGCGGCATTGCCGAGCTGGATATACCCACTTTCCGCATCACCAATGGTCCGGTCGGATTGGGCCAGAATGACTGCGTATCGCATGAAGTGGCCAAGAATGTGCTGCATATGCCCGGTTTTGGCGATATTTCGCAGGCCTATTCGCATTCCAGTTCGGCCAAGGCGACGGCGCTGCCTTCGGCGGTCGGGGCGGCGGCCTCCTTTGATCCGGCGGTGGGCGCGATGTATGGCGATGTGATTGCCGATGAAATGCGCGCTCTGGGACTCCATGTGTTTGAAGCGCCGGGTGTCAATCTCGCCCGCTTGCCGATCCTGGGCCGCAATATGGAGTATTTCGGTGAAGACCCCTATCTGAGCGGGGCGATGGCGGTGGCCGAGACCAAGGCTTTGCAGTCCAAGGGGTTGATCGCCATGGTCAAACATTTCGTGGCCAATGAGCAGGAAACCAACCGCCAGACCATTCAGGAAAATGTCGATCGCCAGACCCTGCGCGAGCTGTACCTCTTACCATTTGAAATGGCGGTGAAGGATGGCAAAGTGGCGGCGGTGATGTGCGCCTATAATTATGTCAATGGCCAGTCTTCTTGTGAAAACAAGGAGATGCTGACCGATGTCCTGCGTAGGGATTGGGGCTTTACCGGCTATGTCCAATCCGATTTCTTTGCGATGAAAAGCACGGTGGCCACGTTGAACAATGGCACCGATCACGAAATGCCGCTGCCGCTGCATTGGGCGCCGGCCAAGATCAAGGCTGCGCTGGACAGCGGTGAAATCCGCCTCTCCCGCATCGACGAGGCCTTGGAGCGCCGTTATACGCAGGCGTTCAAGCTGGGCATTTTCGACCGCAAGCTGGCGCGCCAACCGATCGATGTAGCCGCAGGCGGGCGCAAGGCGCGCGAGATCGGCGGACGGGCCACGGTGCTGTTGCAAAACAATGGTGCCTTGCCCTTGCGCCATGACCTGCGCTCGCTGGTGTTGATTGGTAAGGCCAGTCAAGTCTATGCCCAGCAAGCCGTAGCAGGCGGCGCGGTGGTGGGCGAACCGATGGGCGCCGGTGGCGGCAGTTCGGACGTCGTACCCCATTACACCGTCCCCCCGATCGAAGGCTTGCGTAATGCGCTCAAGGAATTGGGTAATGGGCAGGCCAGCGTGAAGCTCATTCTGGTCGATGATGCCAATGCCATCGCCACGATTGACGGCCAAAGCGTCGATTTCGCGCAAGCTCTGGCCGAGGCAGGCAAGGCCGATGCGGTGGTGATGATGGCTGGCACCATTTCCGAGGAAGGGGCCGACCGCGCGACCTTTACCGACAAGAGCGGCAAGCAACTGGCCGCGCCAGCATCACTGGGCAGCGGGCTGGATTGGTACACCGGCCATTCGAACACGATTACCACCAAGGATGGCGATAATCGGGCGCGCAACAGCGGCACAGTGGCGATGATCAACCGCCTGATGGCCGCCCCTTCGACCAGCGGCAAGCCGATGGCGGGCAAGACGGTCTTGGTGCTTAAAGACAATGCGGGGGTCGCCATGCCCGCTACTCTGGTCGGGACCAAGGGGCCAGCCATTCTGGAGGCATGGTTTCCGGGTCAGGAAGACGGGAATATCGTGGCCGACGCACTGTTTGGCCGCATCAACCCTTCGGGCAAATTGCCCGTCACGGTGCCGTTCGAGGGCAAAGGCTTTCTCGATCATGTCACCACCAGCCAGTTCCCCGGCGTGATCTCGCCCGATGGCAAGGTGCAGACGGTGACCTATAGCGAGCAATTGGCGATGGGCTATCGCTGGTATGACGCCAATCCGTCCGGTACCTGCGCGCAGGCCAAGGGCGGCAATTCCTGCGTGGCCTTTCCGTTTGGACATGGCCTGTCCTATACCAGTTTCTCGGTGGGACGTCCGGCTCTGGTCAAAGGCAAAACGCGCGATACTTGGCAGGTGGAGGCCAGCGTGACCAACACCGGCAAGCGTCAGGGCGCGCAGGTCTTGCAGTCCTATCTCTCGCTGCCCGCCTCCGCCAACAGCTATGGCGCCAAACAGCCGCCGCGCCGTTTGGTCGGCTTTGCCAGAGTGGAACTTGCGGCGGGCGAGACGCGCAAAGTCTCGATCCCGCTCGATGCCAAGGCCAGCCATCACCCCTTGGGCGTGTGGAATGAAAAGGCGCATCAATGGGTCATCCCCAAGGGGCGCTTTACGGTCTGGCTTGGCGTTTCCTCCGCCTTGCCGGATTTGAAAATGGCCGGAACGATCGAGCGTTAAAGGGTGATGGGCGGCATGGCGGGGAAAGCGCCCTGCCATGCCGCCTTTGGTTCAGGGCTTGCAGGAAGGATCAGGTTTGCCCGCCCATTCCAGCGCCTGTGTGAGGAAGCGCCGGTAATTGGGATCGGCAAAGGTTGCCGGCACATGGCCAATCGCGGAGTAGAAAGAACGCCCGCGCCCCACACAATGTTTCCATGCAATCGGGTGGTCTTTGCCCATCACCAGATGTTCGGGCGGGTTATAACCGCTCTCGTCCAGCGTCAGCAGCACCCGCACGCCCTTTTGGCGCGGGTTGGCGCGGAAGGAATACCATTCATCGGTCATGGGAAATTCGGCGGGCAGGCCGCTTGTGGTGGCGTCCGCGGGTTGTTCCACATGCAGCGTGGCGGGGCGGAATTGCGGGTTGGCCGGATGGCCCAGAAAGCTGGCGCCGATCAATGTGTCATTATACCAGTCCCAGAAGGTCATTGGATCGCCCGCCGCACCATGTAGGCCAACAAAGCCGCCGCCGCGCGTGATCCATTCGCGCAGGGCCTTGCGCTGGGTGAGGGTTAGCGCATCGCCGCTGATATTGTTCCAGACCACCAGATCATAGTGCGCCAGCACCTCTGGCCGGATTGCGCCGCCCTTGTCGGTTACTTGCAAAGACCAGCCCCGTTCTTGCGCCATGCTTTCGAGCGCATGACGGGCGGTGGCCACCGATTCCTTGTCGAGGAAGCCGTTGATCTTTTCAAACACCAGCACATGCAATCCCTTGCCCGACGGGCGCGGGTCGGCGGGGACATTATCATAGCGGGCGCAGCGGGCCCGTTGATCGGCGGCGGTGACCGGCAACTGGCGCAGCCTTTGGTCCAGTCGCGCCAAAGTGGCAGGATCGGCCTTGTTCATGGCGTAAACGCTGCGCAGCGTTACGATCACGCTGAAAGTGGGGGCACTGGTGCCGGTGAGGAAAGGGTTCAGCTTGGTGAAGCTCTCACCCAGTTCCTCGGTCACGATCGCGCTGGCCGCCGGATTGATCAGAATGTCGATCAAGGGGCTGTCGATCGAAAAAGCCGCCTTGGCCAGCGGGCAATCGATCGGGCGGGGAGTGGCCATCGTGGTGGCCATGGCATTGGTGGCGCCACTAAGGCCCAGCAAAAGCGCCAAGGCGCTGGCAACAGATTTGGTCGGCATTCCGGCTCATCTCCCATGTGTTTGCGCTATCATGCGCGGCCTTCGCGCTGCTGGCCACAGGAAATTTGCGAAAATATGGGGGATGATCCTGAAACAAAAGGGGGCGGTCTGGTGACTAGCAAAACCGCCCCAGTTTGGGCCATGCCTTAGGGAAGCGATGGCCGGTTTTCGCGTGGACATAAAACGGGATCAGAAGTGGTCCCTATCCTTGGCGATGCGGACAGGGCCTTGGTATTGCTGCCCAATTGCGGCCTGATAGCGGGCATCGGCTCCGGCATCGCTGGCGCCGCCACCGGCAATATGGGTGACGACCACAGCTTTGACGCCTGCCTTTTGCGCCATGATGCCGATGGCGGCGGGGCTGAGATGGTGGCGGGTAAGATGAGCCGCCATATTGGCCTTTTCCGTATCGGAAATATGCCGAACTCGCCGGTTCATCTGGGCCAGAGTGTCGTCCAGATCGATCATTTCCGTCACCAGCAGGTCCGCCCCTTGGGCCAGTCGGGTGACATTCTCGCTGGGGCCGGTGTCGCCGGTATAGACGATCGCGCGATCGGGCAGTTCAAAGCGGAAAGAGAGCGAGCGATAGGTTCGCTCCTCCACGCTGCCGGGGGCAAAGCTGTAATGGCTGTTGGTGGCTACTTTGACTCTAAAGCCATCTTGCTGGACCTGCGCGTCATCATCCAGTTCCACCACGCGGATGGAGGCGGCCGGATCCAGCGCGACCTCGCCCTCTATGCCAAAGCCGGACAAGGCGCTGGGGCGCATGGCGGCGATCAGGCCCGATACAATCTCCTTCATGCCGGGCGGGCCATAGATGGTCAGCGGCACAGTCGTGCGCGTTTGCAGGCGCAGACCAAGCACCGCGAACAGGCCGCCCAGATGGTCGAAATGGATGTGGCTGATCCAGATCGAGCGCAAATCGGGATAATCCGCGCCTGCCAAGGCCATGCCGGTCATTGCGCCATCGCCTGTATCGATCAAATGGGCCTCGCCCCTACGCATCAGCAGGTTGGCCGGTTCGTTCCGCCCCGCGCGCGGCATCGGCCCGCCCATGGTGCCCAGCGTGACCCAACTATAGGGCTGGGCGGTCTGGGCGGTGGCCTGCGCCAAGGGTAGCAGGCCACAGGCTAGCATCAGCAGCCATTGTCCGGATTTTCGCATGCATTCTCTCCCTAGCCTTTTGGCTGGTCTATGGTTGGATAATGTCCAGATCGCGCCCCAGCGTCACCGTGCCGGAAAAATGGGCGCGCACTTGCGTCAGATCGCTCTCGCTCACCTGGCCGACATGGCTGAGCACCAGATGGCGCACGCCAGCCTGACGGGCCAGATCGCCCGCCTGGGCAGGGGTGAGATGTTCGACGTCCATATGTTTTTGCACCGGCGGCGGTACGGCGGCGCGGTCGGCTGCGGTGGCCATTTCGCAAATCAGGATATCCGCGCCCTTGGCCAAGGCCACAACCGCTTCGGAAGGGCCGGTATCACCGGTAAACACCACGGATTTCCCGCCAAAGTCGAAGCGATAGGACAGCGATTGTGCTTCAGGTGCTTTGGAACGGTCGATCAGCGTGTAATGGCTGTTCGCCACCGCGCGGACAGTTACGGTGCCGTCGGAGAAGGTCTCGCCCGCCGCCAAAGGGCGTGCGGAAAGGAAATGGGCGGGCGAGGGTAATTGGCCGCCTTCCGCGGTGCGTATGTGGCTGTTGATCGCCATGACGCCTGCCACCGCCTGCGCCAGATCGGCTACGCCCGAGGGGCCAATTAAGGTTAGGCCCTTACCCCGTGTGGAATAGGCAAAGCTGGCCAAGGCGGTTAGCCCTGCATAATGGTCATCATGCAGATGGGTCAGGAAGACCAGCGGAACATCCCTTTCCGCGACGCCCGCATGGGCAAGTTGGCGCGACACACCGCTGCCTGCATCGATCAGATAGCGTTTGCCATCCACCTCCAGCATGGTTGCAATGCCCGCCCGATCGACGCGGCCGCCCGGTCCTCCGCCCGTGCCCAGTAGCACGATGCGGGGAGGATTGGCGCTTTGCCCATAGGCCGCGCCTGCGCCCGACATTGCGGCCATGGCCATTAATGCGGCGGGGATCATGCCCCTTTGGCACCATGTCATCAGGTGAACATTCCTTTGTTGCATCGCGTCCGCCCTTGCGGAATGGCGGACGCGATGGGTGGGCGATCAGAAATGATAGGCAAAGCGCATCCCATAGGTGCGTGGCGGGGCCAAAGTGCCATAGGAAACGTTGAGGATCGGCCGGTTGCCTGCACGGACCAGAATGGCGCGGTCTTCGATATTGTTGATGAAACCGGTCAGTTCCCAGCGACGGTCGCTGCTTTCCAGCGTCAGATAGCCGTCCGACATGCGATAGGCGGCCTGCTTTTCGTTGTCCTGAAAATTGACGTTGAGATAGAAATCCGACTTGATGGCAGTGCGCGCGCCAGCCACCAGCTTCATGCCGTTGCGCAGCGCGAAACTATGCGAATAATCCAGATTAAGCGTCCATTTGGGCGAATAGACCGTCGGCTTGCCCGAACAATCCGTGTCATAGAAACGCGCGGCATTCACCCCCGGATTGGCGAGACGGCTTGCCGTGACGGTGCAGCCGGTGGGGACCGCCGCGCCTGTATTGGAAAAGACCGAGGTTTGCAGGCTGTTATAGCGGCCGTTGAGATATTGCAGCGTGGCGGCAAACTGGTCATGCCCGTTGGGGGCAAAGCGGGCCTCGATTTCGGTGCCATAGATACGGGATTTGCCCGCATTCACTGTCACCCCGCCCGATGTGTAAAGCCCGCTGGTAGAGGGCACACCGCCGACGAAAGAGATCTGTTGGTCGGTATAATCCCAATAGAAGGCTTCGGCATTGAGTTGCAACCGGTTGCCCCAGAACCGGTTCTTGCTGCCCAGCGTATAGGCGGTGAGCATTTCGGGTGCGAATGTGTTGGCGGGCGGGGCCGCGACAAAGAAGCCGCCCGCCTTGAAGCCGGTGGACACATGGGCATAGGCCAAAGAGCGCGGGCCAACGTCCCATTCGACGCCCGCTTTCCATGTCGCCTTGTTGAAAGACAGATGGCCGGAAAAGGCCGCGCCCAGCGCCGGATTGACCGCGTTGGGCAGCCCGCCAGCAGCCAGCGAGGTGGTCTGGCTCTTGGTTTCATGCGTATAGCGGCCGCCCACCACCAGACGCAGCTTGGGCGTCAGATGATAGGTCAATTGGCCGAAACCGGCGATGCTTTGTGTTTTGAGTAAGGGGTTGAACAGGGTGGTCGACAGGTTGCCTTGCGCGAAATAGTTGGTCGCGGTCTGGTCTTCGGCAAAATAGAAGGCGCCCAGTACATAGCGCAGCTTCCCCGTGTCTTGCGAGGCAAGGCGGGTTTCAAGGCTCAATTGCTGCGAGCGGTCGCTCACTTGCAACAGGAAGCCGGGCAGGTAGGAACGGTAATTGGACGCACTGCTGCGATAGGCGGGAATGAGGGTGAGCGTGGCAAAGCCCAGATTGCCTTCGGTCTGGGCGCTGATGCCCCAGAAATCACCCTGTAGATAGCCGTCAGTCTTGGGCGTCATCACGCAACCGCTGGAGACCAGTTTACCGGCGCCGCCGCAAAAGGGGGGCGCGGCCAAGGTGGCAGCATAGGTCTGCAAGGCGGCAACCGATACCGGATCCGCGCCGCCAATCCGCGCGCCTAGCGTCGGCGCGGTGGCGACCGAACCGGGCAACAGGACATTGCCCCCGCCCATACCGTGTTGGTGGTAATAATCGGCGACCAAAGTCATCGACCAATCGGGCGAGGGCTTGATCAGCAGCGAGGCGCGGGCGGCCTCGCCCTTGTCATCGTCATAGCCGTCCGAGAGATAGCCGTTGCGGTCGATCATCTGGCCCGCAAGGCGAAGCGCCATGATCGGCCCCAAGGGAATGTTCAGCGCTGCCGAGGCCTTGCGGGCCTGATAATTGCCTGCTTCTAAATTGATGTCACCGCCCCATTCGCCCAGCTTGGGCCGATTGGGCAACACATTGATCGCGCCGCCGGTGGCATTGCGGCCATAGAGCGTGCCTTGCGGCCCTTTGACCACTTCGACGCGTTGCAGGTCGTAATAGACGCCCGAAGGCGCGGTGGGGCGGGCGATGAACACGCCGTTGAAATTGAAACCGACCGCATTTTCGGCATAGGAATTGCCGGCCTGTGTCCCCACCCCGCGCACATAGATGCTGGTCGTTCCGCCCGAAGGCTGAACCGACAGGGCAGGGGCCAGTCTTTGCAGATTGGTCGTGTCGGAAATTCCCGCCTTGATCAGTTCGCTGCCCGAAACGGCGGTAATGGCGACGGCGGCCTTTTGCGCGCTTTCCACGCGGCGTTGGGCGGTGACGACAATGTCCTGCAGACCCGTTTCGGGGGCGCTTTGCGCATAGGCGGCATTGGTCAAGTTAAGTGCGCTGCCCAGCAGCAAGCATAGGCGTAAGGACCTTGATCCCATGGTTTTCTCTCCCCGTTTGATGGCGGCGTTTGGGCCTGCCTTGTGATTCTTCATCTGATAACTACATATGTAGAAGTGAAGGTGGCTTGTCAAGGCGCCATGCACGCGGCAAGGCAAGGCAGAGCAGGCCAGCATGCCCATTGCGGCGCGCCGGTCCCACGCAAGGACGACCAAGATGGATGCGCTGCCCGAAGCTGCCCCGCGTGAGCAAACAGGCCCGACCAAGGGCAATCGCCGCGATGAACTGGCGCGCGGCGCGCTAGAAGTGCTGGGCCTTTACGGCAGCCGTGGCTTTACCCATCGCGCATTGGACCGGCATCTGGGCCTGCCCGAAGGCACGACTTCGGCCTATTACCGCCGCCGCGAGGATCTGGTGGCCATGGCCATCCGCCATGTGTTCCTGCAGGACGCGCGGCAATTGGATGATATCGTCAGCCGGATAGAGAGCCTGTGCGGAGGCAAGGCAACCCGCGATGTCGTGGCGCAATGTTGTCTGGATCTGTGGCATTATGTTGCCGCGCAGTCGCAAGGCACTTTGGTGCTTGCCCGCTATGAATGCTTTATCATGGCGCGGCGCGATCCTGAATTGATGGCTTTGGTGGAAAACGTGATGTTGGCCCGCCAGACCCGCTGGGAACCGATCATGGCGCAGATGGGGGCCAAAGACCCTGCCGCTGCGGCGCGCTATATCGGCCTTGTCTTGCGCAGCGTGTTTTTCTCGGAGATCTTTTTCCCGTCGGCCCTTCGCACCTCGCAGGCCGAGATCGATTTCGGCTTTTTCAGTCGTCTGGTAGAGACGGCCATTGCCGAAGGGGATTGAAATCAACCCTGCCGATGGCGGGGGAACAACGGTTTGGGGAAATGCAGGGCCAATGTTACCGCCGTGGCCAGCACCAGCAACATGGTCATCAAATGGGGCGGCAGGCTGGGCATAGTGTCATGCAGTTGCGCTGCATGGAAATAGGGGCGCATGATCATGGCCCCGCCAAAAGCCAGCCCTATCTGTTGCCCCAATCGCAGGGTGGCCGCACCGGTACCGGCATAGGCTGTTGGCATGCGGGCCAGACTGGCCGGACCGATGCAGCCCGAGGTCATGCCCACGCCCACACCGGCAAGCCCCAAAATCGGCAGCAAGGCCCAAAGCGGCAATTGCGTCTGAGCGCTGGCCCAAATGATCAAGGGGGCGGCGATCATCAACAGTGACGCTCCCGTTGCAAGGACAAAGCGCCCGTTGGGTTTCAACAAATATCGGCCAAAGCACAGGATCGAGAAGAAGACGCCCAGCCCATAGGGGATCAACATGGCACCCGACAGTGAAGGCGATCGGCCCAAGGTGGTTTGCATGATATGGTTGACGATGATCAGCAGGCTGTTGCTGCTGGCGCTGAAACAAATGGTCAGCATGGCGCCGGTGACCAATTGCCTTTTGGCGTCCGGATCGATGGCCTGTCCCTCGGTCTCGCGCTGTTCCCTTTGCCATTTGCGCAGCAGCAGGACGGCAATAACGGGCAGGGCAAGGGCCGCCAACATCCATGGCTGAAACCCTTGCTCGCCACGGCCCAGCCATTCGAACAGGGCCATGATCAGCGCCACCACCAGCGCCAACCCCCAACGCCCTTTGGGCATGGCCGTGCCCGTTTGCCCCTGCGTGTGGCGAGGCAGCAGCCAAAAGCCGAGCAGGAAGCTAACCAAGCCGATGCAGGCAGAGCCTAGAAACACCGTCCGCCACCCCATATCCATCCAATTGGCGGTGATCAGGAAACCGGCGGCCACCGGCCCGAAGGTGCCCGCCGAGGCCGAGGCAAAGCCCAAAGCGGGCAGCAGCTTGACCCGCTGCTCTGGCGTGTAGAGGATGTGCAGCAGGCCCATCACTTGCGGCGCGGTCATGGCAAAAGCGGCACCCTGCGCTACGCGGGCCAGCAGGAAGGGCGTAATCTGGTCCGACATGGCACAGGCCAGCGAGGCCAGCACAAAGAGGGCCGCCCCCGTCAGGAAGATCCGGCGATGCCCGATCCGATCCGCCATCGATCCGGTCAACACCAGCGTCAAGGCAAAGCCAAGGGCATAGGAGCTGAAAACCCAATGGGTGATTGTGTCCGATGCATGCAATTGGCGCGAAACCACCGGCATGGAAATGTTGACGAACATATGGTTCAACACTTCCATGAAATTAGCCAGCAGCAGGGCGGCAAACGGCAGGTAGGGCGATAGGCGAAGCTGTCCGCTCACTTGCACTCCCCTCCTGTCCCTTGTGGCCGTTGGATGGTCCCCCTCCGGCTTATGCCTGCCTTGCCCATAGCTAGGATGCGATGAACTGGCCAGTCGCGGCCATCCGATGGGCGATGTTTTTGCAAAACGTGGTGAAAAGGCATCAGGGGCATTTGCGGCGGGCGATTTTGGTTCTAGAGATGGGCGCGCAAGAGGTTCGGGGAACGTTTAACCAGTGGCAACAATCAAGGATGTGGCCAAGGCTGCGGGCGTTTCGTTCAAAACCGTGTCCCGCGTGGTCAATGGCGAAAAGCGCGTTGGCGCCGAGGCCCGCGAAAGGGTGCAACAGGCGATCAGGGATCTGGGCTACAAGCCTACGCTGGCCGCGCGGCAACTGGCCGGACAGCGCAGCTATCTGATCGGCTTGGTGGTGCTGGGTTCGGGGATCAGCTATATTTCGCGCATGATGATCGCCATGGGTTCGGCCTGCCGCGATCGGGGCTATAATCTGATTACCGCCACGCTGGATTACAAACAGCATAACGCGTCCGACACCGTGGCCATCAGCTTTTCCGCGCGGCCAGATAGCGTGATCCTGACCCCGCCCTATTGTAATGATCAGCGCATTCTGGACCATTTCGAGCGGGAGAAAATCGCGGTTGTCCGCGTGGCTGCGGTGACCGAGGGCTATGGCCTCACCGTACCGGTCAACGAGGAACCTTGCGCGCTTGAACTCATGCGCCATTTGTTGGGTCTGGGACATAAAAGGATCGGGATTATCGCCCCGCCTTTGCCGCGCCGCGCCTCCGAAGCGCGTCTGGAGGCCTATTGCAAGGCGTTGGACGAGGCGGGCATCGCCTTTGATCCCGATCTGGTGCTGCGCGGCGATTTCAGCTTTGCCGCAGGCGTACAGGCGACCACCAGCCTGATGGCCCTTCCCGACCGGCCCACCGCCATTTTCGCCACGGGCGATGAAATGGCCGCGGGCGTTTTGGCCGAGGCTGCACGACTGGGCTATCGCGTGCCCGATGATCTGGCGGTGGCCGGTTTTGACGATTCCCCGATCGCGCGCATGGTGTTCCCGCCGCTGACCACTGTGCATCAACCTGTGCCCGATATTGCAAGGGCTGCGGTGGAGGCGGCGATCAATCCCGCGTTCCAGCCACAGCCCTTTTCCTATCAACTGATCATCCGTGGCTCCACTGACGGCAGCCGCCAGCATTGTCTGGAGCCTTATCCTTTTTAACCTTTCATGCGTTGCATCAGGCGTTCAAAGTCCATGATCGGCAAGGAAGGGGTGTAGCGGCCTTCCAGCACCGCGCTGAGATAGCGAGCGGCATTGCGGACATATTCCTGCTCGCTCAACGCGGCCTGTTGCACCACCGGCAGGGCAGGGCGCGCTGCCTCGCCGATGAAGGTCAGGCCGTTGATAGCCTGCAATTGCACCTGCCACACCCGATCCTGTGCGGCCAATGTGGTGAGCATTTTGACCGGTTCCTCCACCTCACCCAGATGGACCAGGGTTTCGGCAACAAGGACGCGGATCTGGTCGCAAGTCTCCTGCGCCAGCAGCTTTTGCAACGCAGGTTTTGCGGCGGCAGGGCGGTGGATCAACAGGCCCATCGCCGCCCAATAGCGCAGCACGGGCAGTTTGGCGTCCAGCCCCGCGAGCAATTGCGCGGTGCTGGCCGAACCGCTGACCGCAGCACGGGCCAACTCCATCACCTGCGGCAGGGGATAAAGCGCGCGGTTGCGGCTCTCGAAATAGCCTTCACCGGCCAAGGCTTCGGGGATAAAGCCATTGTCGTTGATGGCCAGCATATGCTCGTCCAGCGCCTTGCTCAACCGAGCCAATTGTGGCTTGGCGCTGGCATCCTTGGCCAGATTGCGCAATTCATGCGGGTCCTGCCGCAGGTCATACAGTTCCTCGAACGGCTTGGGCTGAAAGAAGCGGTCCTGATCGGCATTGAGCGTTCCGGCCCGATGCGCGCTTTCCCAGTCCTGATAGCCTTTGGCCAACCACTCAAAGGCCTGATGCTGTCCCCATGGCCGATGGGGCATGTAATTGCGGATATAGCGCCAGCGCCCATCGGTGACGGTGCGCTGGAAATCATAGCGTTCATCCATGCGGTTGCGCATGGAAAAGGCATAGGTCTTGGCGCTGGCACGGGGGCCAAGGAAAGGTTTGCCGACCATTTGCGCCGGTTGCGCCACACCGGCCAGCGACAGCACGGTGGGGGCCAGATCGATGAAGGATACCGGACTGGTCAACTCGTGCCCCGGGGCAACGGGTAACAGATGGCGCCATTTGGGCGGGGCATAGACCACCATCTCGCAGGCCAGCCCTTCCTCATAGCAATAGCGCTTGGATCGGGGCAGGATGCCGCCATTGTCGGAATAGTGGAAGATGATCGTGTCTTCGGCCAGACCGTCGGCTTCCAATTCGGCAAGCCGTTCGGCCAATTGACCGTCCATCTTTTCCATCATGTTGTAATAGCTGGCATAGTCTTGCCGGATGCCGGGCGTATCCGGCAGGAACGGGGGCAGCGTGATCATGTCGGGCGTCACGCGGCCTGCGGTGGGTTTGAAAAGACGGGATTCATGGGTGGTTTCATAGTTGAACACCGCCATGAAGGGCTGGTTGGCGGGCCGTTTGCGCCAATGGCCCTGTGGCCCTTGCACATCCCAGATGGCTTCGGGCTTAACATCGCAATTGTAATCCGTCTTGGTGTTGTTGCTGCAAAAATAGCCTGCCTCCCGCAACAATTGCGGATAGGTCTTGAAGGCTTCGGGCCAATGGGCATTGGCGCGCATATGGTTGGCCGGCGCACAGCTTTCGGGATAAACGCCGGTCAGAATGCCAAAGCGCGACGGCGCGCAAACCGGCGCGTTGGAATAGACATGGCGGAACAAGACGCCCTTGCGCGCCAATCCGTCGATGGTGGGCGTATG
This sequence comes from Novosphingobium umbonatum, assembly GCF_004005905.1. GTDB lineage: Bacteria > Pseudomonadota > Alphaproteobacteria > Sphingomonadales > Sphingomonadaceae > Novosphingobium > Novosphingobium umbonatum. The sequence goes on along the minus strand of NZ_SACO01000004.1, from coordinate 287,784 downwards.
GGCCAATTTGTCGCCATAGGCGCCAATATAGGCGTTATTGTCTTCCGACACGATCCACAGGATGTTGGGGCGCTTGCCTGAAGAGGGTTGGGCAAGCGCCCCCTGGGCTGCGCCTGCCGCCAGAGTGGCGGCTGCGCCCAGAAGATGGCGACGGGTAAAGTTGTAATGGGACATGGCAGGTCTCGCTGGTCTGGAATGCTGGCAAAGGAAGGATCAGTAGACCCATTCCGTCTCGCGCCCGCCGATCACCACCTTGCGGGTGCTATGCAGCTTCCACAGGGGTTGGGGCAGCGACTGGGCAAATTGGTCAATGGCGGCGTTCAGCCTGTCGCTGTGCTGGCGATTGGCGGCGGAAATATCGGTTTTTTCCCAGGGGTCCTGCGCCAGATTGTGCAAGGCGCGGCTGCCCCAATCATCCGAACGCCACACCCGCCACGGCCCTTGCTTGGCGGCATAGACCGGTGCCTGGCCCCAAACCATCAAGCGCTGATCGGGGCCTTTACTCTGGGCGGAGGCGATTAGGTCCTGCCCTTCCAATTCGCGCGGCAGGGGGCTTTCGGGCGCGGCCGCTTTCAAGATGGTCGGCAGGATGTCGAGCGAGGAGACCGATTGATCGACCACCCCTTTGGGCTTCATCCCGCGTGGATAGGCGAAAAGGAAAGGCACCCGCACGCCGCCTTCCAGATAGGTGAATTTGCCCGCGCCCCATGGATGGGCTTCGTTGCAGAAACCAAATTGCACCGGACAGCCATTGTCAGACAGGAACACCACCATCGTGTTCTCACGCAGGCCGCGCTGTTCCAGCTTGTCCAGAATGCGCCCCACGCCTGCGTCCATCGCGGCAATCATCGCCACATAGGTGCGGCGCACGGGGTCCTTAATGTGGGCAAAGCGGTCATACCACGCCTGGGGCACCTGCAAGGGCCAATGGGGCGCATTATAGGCGACATAAGAGAAGAAGGGCTGTTTCTGCTTGGCCGAGCGGTCAATGAAATCGACCGCATGATCGGTGATCTCGTCGGTGAGATAGCGGTTGAAATTGTCCACCCGATGGCGGCCTGCCCCTTCGATCACCACCCCATTGCGCAGGCGCTGTTCAAACGGAGGTTTGCCCGCATCCGCCTTGGTCGGGGTGGTGACGATGCCGGGGGTTTTGGGATCGACATAGACCGTCTCCCCCGCCAGAAATCCGAAAAATTCGTCAAAGCCGCGATTGGTGGGATAGAACCGGTCCTCTGAACCCACATGCCATTTGCCAAAGGCGCCGGTGCGATAGCCTAGCGGCTTGAGCCTTTCGGCGATGGTCTTTTCCGAGACGGGAAGGCCTGCGCCTGCATCTCCCTCGTCATTGATATTATAGGTAAAGCCAAAGCGCATCGGCATGCGGCCGGTCAACAGGCCCGCGCGCGATACTGCACAGACCGAGGCGGTGACATAGCCGCTGGAAAAGGCCGCACCAGACGCCGCAATACGGTCCAGATTGGGCGTTGGTACATCCCGCCCGCCATAGGCCGACACATCCGGCCAGCCCAGATCATCGGCCAGAATGACCAGCACATTGGGCATGCTGGCTCGGGGCATGCTGGCTCGGGGTGTGGCGGTGGCGGGTGGGCTGGCCATGGGGCGGGCGTTGGAGGCAGGCCGCGCGGGGGCGCCGCTGGCCGGTGCATAGAGCAACAGGCTGGCGGTGGCCAGCAGGGCGCAAAGCGGGATGCGGGCCATCATTCTTCTCCTTGCGGCGAGCTTTTGCAGCCGGCCTCGATAGCGGGGCGGGTAGGGTCGTTGGACGGCTGCCCCGCGCACCATGGGAAGCGGACAGGGCTCAGCGGCCCATCCTTCACGCTGTCCAGCACCCTTTGCAGGTTGGCCTTGTGTTTGGCGGCATCGCCCTTGGGCGCGGTGATTTCGGTTTCGCGGCCCGACATATCATCCAGCGCCATGAAGCGCCCATCACCATACAGCTTGTAGCTGGCGTCAAACACATAGCGGGACGGAGCAAATTGCCATTGCGGGGCATAATGCTGAAAGATCCAGCTGCGCGCGGCGGGTTTCTCGCCTTTGGCCACCGCCCATTGGCTAACCCCGTCCAGTCCTGTGGGCGCTGTTATACCGCTGGCCTCGGCCATGGTGGGCATGATGTCGGCAAAGTCAAACAGGCCCTCGCGGCTGCTGCCGGCCGGTAACAGGCCGGGCGCGCGCAGGATCATCGGCACATGGGTGCCCGACAGGGTGGGCGTGCCCTTGCCGCCGCGCACGTCATGGCCCGCGCGGGTCGAGGTGATCTGGCGATTGGTGCCATTGTCGCCGGAAAAGATCACCAGCGTATTGCCATCCAGCCCCTCGGCCTTCAAGCGGTCCATCACATCGCCGACCAGCCTGTCCATATAGGTGACCATGGCGGCAAATCGGGTCTTGGCCCCCTGTGCCCCCATATTGTCCGGCGTAGGCACAAAAGGATTATGCACCAGCACCATCGGGTAATAGAGAAAGAAGGGCTTGTCCTTGTGGCGGCTGATGAAATCCAGCGCATAGCGGCTGTCGGCATCGGGCCCGAAGCCTTCCTCGGCGATTTTTGCGCGGCCATTGTCGGCGCGGGTTGGCCCCCAATAGCGCGACCCCTTGGCGTCCAGCGCCTTTAATTGCCACAGATAGCTTTCATCAAAACCGGCCTGTTGCGGGGTGATGCCCACGCGCCCGTCATAGCCATTGCCCATCAATTGCCATTTGCCGACAATGCCGGTGGCATAGCCTGCCGATTTCATCATATTGGCAAATGTGTATTGGCCGGGCGCCAGATAGCCAAAAGCCTCGTAATTGCGGTGGCTTTCCATGCCGGTCATCAACCGGACGCGCGACGGACTGCAGAGCGGCGTGGCATGAGCTTGCGTGAAGCGCACGCCTTCCTTGGCCAGACGGTCGATGTTGGGGGTGTAATATTCCCCACCATAGGCGTTGAAAGCCTCTATCCCGATGTCATCGGCCAGAATGAAGATGATATTGGGCTGGCCCGATCTGGCCGTATGCTGCCCTTGTGGCGGGGCTGCGGCGGGCAGGCTTTGGGCGGCAAGGCCTTGATGCATCATCAACGCCGAGAGCGAGGCCAGCGCCGCGCAGAATTTGCGCTTCATGGCGTTTCTCTCTCAACCTTCGCACTGGGGCGGTCGGCGGAATCGTCGAATTTTTCCCGCATGCGAAAGCGTTCCGGCGCCTCGGCCAAGGCGGGGGTGGAATAGCGGCGGGCCTGATCCCACCACAGGGCCTTCATCGCCTCCAGCCTTTCGGGATAGCGCGAGGCCAGATCGGTGCTTTCGGAAAAGTCCTGATCGGTGTTGAACAAAGCCCATTGGTCTTTGGCAAAATCGCTGCCTTGTTTATGCACCGCGACTGCCCGCCACGGGCCTTGGGTGATCGCGCGATTGCCGCGCAATTCGAAATATTGTACCGACCGCGCCGCAGGGGCCTTGGGCGACAGGATGGTGGGCAGGATCGAGCGCCCCGCGACCGGCATCTCGGCAAGGCCGTGCAGGCTCTTGGGAAATTGCGTCTTGCCCATTTGCGCCAAAGTGGGCGCGACATCGACCACATCGACATATTGATGACGGATGGCGCCGCCATCCTTGACCATTTTGGGCCATGACACGATCAATGGCGTGCGGATGCCCCCCAGATAGGGCCATAATTTATAGCGCCGCAGCGGGGTGACTCCGGCCATGGCCCAAGGGCGCTGATATTCGCTCTGGGTCTTGTCGCTGCCCAATTCATCAATCCGCGCCAACATCTGTTCCGCGCTCAACTTGTTGGGCGCATAGAGCCGCTCGAACGAGCCGCGCTGTCCTGCTTCGGAGGCGGCGCCATTGTCGCTCATCACCATGATGACGGTGTTGTCATATTGGCCGGTGGCTTTGAGATGGGCGATCAGGCGCCCAATCTGTTCATCGGTATGGGTGAGGAAACCGGCATAAGTGGCCATGAAGCGGGCATAGACCTGCTGCTCGGTCGGGGTGAGGTCGGCCCATGCCTTGTCGCCCGGATTGCGCGGGGGCAATTGGGTGTTGGCGGGCACAATGCCCATCGCCTTCATCCGCGCCAGCCTTTCCTCGCGCAATGCGTCCCAGCCCTTGGCATAGGTGTTGGCATAGGCGTCAATATAGGGGCGGGGCACCTGAATGGGGGCGTGTCCGGCGCCATAGGCCAGATAGACGAATTGCGGCTTGGCGCTGTCGGGTTTCAAGGCGGCGATGGCGTGGTCGGTGATGTCTTGGGAGAAATGGTATCCGGGCGTTTCGGGCGCGGCGATGCGCCGGTTCCCCTCGATCAGCTTGGGGTGGTATTGGTCGGTCCAACCCAGAAAGAAGCCGTAAAATTGGTCAAAGCCGCGCTGTAGCGGCCATGAACTGTTGTGGCCTGCACTGCCGTCCTGATCCTCGGGCGCCAGATGCCATTTGCCGAAACCGGCGGTGGCATAGCCAGCCCGCCCCAGCACTTGCGCGATGGTTTGGGCATTGGCGGGCATTTCGCCCCTGTCGCGGGTTTCGTCGGAGGGATCGACCTTGGTGGCGGGCAGGTCGGCCATGCGCACCGTTTGCGGGTTGCGCCCTGTTAGCAGCGCTGCACGCGTGGGGGTGCAGACCGCTTTGGTATCAAAGCGATTATAGCGCAGGCCGCGCGCGGCCAGAGCGTCCAGATTGGGCGTGCGGATTTCCGAGCCAAACGGGCCAAGATCGGAAAAGCCGACATCGTCCAGCACGATCAGCACAATGTTGGGCCGCTTGGCTGCGTCTTTTGCCTGCAGGGGAGCGGCGCAGGCCAAACTCAATCCAAGGCCTGTGGCGAGGCATAGGCTTGCTCGATTCGCGCCTCGCTTGGCGGGTTTTGTCATCGATCCACTCCGGATTCTGCGGTTTTACGTTTTGCGATCAGCTGTAAGAGGCTATCGTTGTCATGATCGAAAATGCACAGGACAGACGGCGCTGTCAATTTAGTAGTGACAACGTTGACGCTTTTTGTCATAGGGCCGGCATCCGCCCCGACAAGTGGGCGAGAATCAACAAGGGGGATGAGACTATGAAACGTGGCTGTGCCGCGCTGCTGGCTGGCGGCGCCTTGCTGGCTTTTGCCCAACCGCTTTATGCACAACAGGCTGCGGACAAGCCCGAAGTCGCGCCCGGTGAAATTGTGGTGACGGCGCAAAAGCGCGCGGAACGTTTGCAGGATGTGCCTTTGGCCGTGACCGCTGTGGCCGGTGAAACGCTGGCCACGCGCGGTATCACCGATACCAAAAGCCTGACCCAGATTTCGCCAACCTTATCCTATCAACAGGGCAACAACCCCTCCAACTCCAGCTTCCGTATTCGCGGCATCGGCACCGCTGTTTTCGGTCAGGGCACCGAAAGCTCGGTTTCCACGGTGCTGGATGGCGTGGTGATGGCGCGTCAGGCGCAGGGTTTTTCGGATCTGGCCGATATTGAACGGATCGAAGTGCTGCGCGGACCCCAAGGCACTTTGTTTGGCAAGAATGCCACCGGCGGGGTGATCAACATTGTCACCGCCCGCCCCAGCAAGAGCCTGTCGGGCAAGGTCAATGCCACCATTGCCGAAAAGGGCGAATACCACCTCAATGGCACGGTTTCGGGTCCGTTGAGCGACAAGCTGGGCATGCGTGTCTCGGGCTTTTACAACAAGGACGAGGGCTACATTTACAATGTGACCCTGCGCCGCAAAACCAATGGCTATGAATCCTTTGGCCTGCGCGGCAAGATGGAACTGGATCTTGGCCGTTTCAATGTTCTGGCCACGGTGGATTATTCCAAAAACAACGCCTTCTGCTGCCAGTCGGTGCTGATCCGTTCGGACAATGCCAATCTGACTGCGCTGGCATCGCCCGTGGTGCCCGGCCCCAACAATGCCCAGGTCAGTTCGAATGGTGATAACACCTCGCGCACCTCGCAGCAGACCTATTCGCTGGAGGCCAAATATGATCTGGATTTCGCCACGATCACCTCGGTCACCGCATGGCAGCATTACAGCTTTGACAATACGGTGGACGTTGACGGGATCAACACCGCCGTGCCGATCTATACCGGCACCAATGCGGTTGCCCAATATGACGTGAATGGCGGCCCTTTCACTCTGGGCGGCTTTACGCAGGAATTGCGCCTGTCCAACTCGGGCAAGCAGAAGCTGAATTACACCATCGGCGGCTTTTTTGCCGATACCACGCTGGACCGTGAATTCACCCGCCGCTTTGTCAATTGCACCGCGACGGGGCTGACTTTGGGGGCAGTTTGCCCCTCGATTAATCTGGCGGGTTTTTCGGGCCACCACCGCGCCCATTTGCGCCAAAGCCAGATCGCCGGTTTTGCCCAGTTTGACTATAATATCCTCTCCGGCCTGAAGGCCTTGGGCGGGGTGCGTTGGCAGCATGAAAGCATTTCGGTCTGGGGCAAGCAGGACACGACTGCACCTTTCGCGGGCGACACCATCCTGCAAAGCGGCTATCCTTTGACCGAAGGCTATACGGCGGCATCGGATGATGTGTTGACCGGCAAGATGGGTCTGCAATATGAATTCAGCCGCCGTGCGCAGGTCTACACCTCCTATACGCGCGGTTATAAGGGGCAGTCGCTGGGTACCGAATTTACCCAGACTTTCAACAACAACCCCGTTGTCCAGCCCGAAACGGTCAATGCTTTCGAACTGGGCTTCAAGGGCAACACGGCTGATCGCAAGGTGAGCATTGCGGTCGCTCTGTTCCTGGCCAAGTACAAGAACCTGCAGGTGCAGGCCAATCGTTCGGACCCGTCGACCAACACGTTCACTTTCGTGACGACCAATGCCGGCGCCTCCGAAACCAAGGGTGTCGAGGTGGAACTGACCCTGCGTCCGGTCGATGGCCTGAGTGTGGCCATGTCGGGCAGCTATGTCAAAACGCGGTTTGATGCCGATGGCATTGGCTGTCCGCTGCAAAATCAGGCGGCCTATGTGGCGGTGACCACCGGTACGGCGGCGCCCTATAACACCTGCTTCCGCTATCGCACCGGCACCACGCTGGTATCGGGCGCGGCGCAGAATATTCAGGGCGGCATTTTGCCCAATACTCCGACATGGCGTCTGGGGGTAAACCCGCGTTTCGAACATCCCTTGGCGGGTCGTATTGCCTTTGCCGACGTGAATGTGGCCTATCAAAGCGCGATCAATTTCGCGTTGGAACAGGACCCGCTGCAATGGCAGAAGGCCTATACCACCGTCGATGGTACGCTGGGCATGCGGGCCGAGGAGAAGGGGCTGTCCTTCTCGCTCTTTGTGAAAAACCTTACCAACCAGCGTTATTACACGGCGATGGGCACGCCGGGCCTGTTCACCACGCAGGCGGTCACCCCCACCAACCGGACCGGTTTCTTGCCCAAGGGCGCCTTCCGCTATTTCGGGGCAACGCTTGGCTACAAATTCTGATCGACGGATCAGGGACGGGGAAAGGGGGGCTTGGGCTCCCCTTTTTCTTTGGTGATGGCGCAAAACCTGTGGGCGCAAAGGTCAAAGCGTGAGGTCAAGGCTTGCATTGCGGGGCCGCTGGCGACACAGTGGTTTTAAACAAAATTAAATAGCCCGTTTCGGGGGAGGAGAGAGATAAAGATGGCCATGTCCATCACCGGTTCCAGTGCCGACCAGCATTCTGAAGCCCCGGCCAGTCTGGCCCTGCAAATGCGCGTCATGCTGCTTTGTGCCTTGGTCGCTTTTTGCGACGGGTTGGACACGCAGGCCATTGCCTTTGTCGCGCCGGTGATTTCGGGCCAGTGGGGGATTGCACCGGCCTTGTTGGGGCCGGTGTTTTCGTCGGGTCTGGTAGGTCTGGCTCTGGGCGCGTTTCTGTTCGGCCCTTTGGCGGACCGTTTCGGGCGGAAACCGGTGATCCTGCTCTGCGTCGCCCTATTCGCGCTATGCTCTTTGGGCACGACCTTGGCGCAGAATATCGGGCAACTGACCCTTTGGCGGGTGGTGACAGGGCTGGGACTGGGCGGCGTGCTGCCCAATCTCATTTCGCTGACCAATGATTATGCCTCGGCCCGCCTGCGCCATGTGTTGGTGATGGTCATGTTCTGCGGCTTTCCGCTTGGCGCGACGATAGGCGGACTGGTGACTGCGCCAGTGGTGGCTTGGGGCGGTTGGCAGGGTGTGTTCTATCTGGGCGGCGGCTTACCTCTGGTGTTGTTGCCCGTCTTGTGGCTGGGCCTGCCCGCCGCGCGGCAAAAGGGCAAGGGTGAGGCGGTCGCCTCTGCTGCTGTGGGCCAGATTTTTGCCGAGGGCCGCTTGGTCCCCACATTGCTGCTGTGGATGGCCTTTTTCTGCAATTTGCTGGTGATGTATTTTCTGGTCAACTGGATGCCATCTTTGCTCAGTCTGGTTGGTTCCTCGCTTTCGCTGGCCACTTTGTCTGCGGCTATCCTCAATCTGGGCGGCATTTTCGGAGCTTTGGCGCTCTCCTATCTGATCGCGCGTTTTGATCCCTTGCGCTTGTTGGCCATGGCCTATGTTTCGGGGGCGGTTGGCCTGATGGTGATGGGCATGGGCGGGCAGAATGTGCCGGTGTTGTTGGCGGCTTCTGCCTATGTCGGGGCGGTGGTGGTCGGCGGGCAGATTGCGATGAATGCGGTCACCGCTTCGTTCTATCCCGCCTCGGTCAAGTCGACCGGTGTGGGTTGGGCCTTGGGCGTGGGGCGGATCGGGTCGATCATCGGTCCCTTGCTAGGCGGCGCTTTGCTCAAGCTAGGCTGGCAGGGCATGGCGGTGATCAAGGCGGCGATAATGCCCATGTTGCTGGCCGCGCTGGCGGTGGCTTTGTTGCGCTGGCGGCAATCGAGTAAAACCGCCAGCGCATAAAGGCGTTAACTGGCCGAGGGCGAGATCGGCGCGGATTTGGCGGCGGGCGCTGGTTCTTGAGCCGATATTGGCTCTCGTTTCGCTTCGGCGCGGCCCGAAGCTGACAGGTCCATCATCATCCCGCCCTTGCCCTGATAACGCGGCCATTTGGGCAGGCCAGCGCCATTCGGATTGCCGGTCTTGACGAAATGGACCAGATAGCTGCTGGTGATCAGGCCCATTTTCCGGTCGGCAGGCTTGGTGTCCTTGTCATATTTGATGTCGGCGGTGTCGAAATAATAAGGCAGGTCATCGGCATGGATCGCGCCAGCCTGTTTGCCGGTTGGGGCGGCATCGGCGACATAGGAAAAACGGTAATAATAGGTCGGCACGTCCGAGGAGGATAGCAGCGCCGCCAGATCCCTTGCGCCCTTGATCATCATGCCACTTGGCCCGCCCATATCGCCGCTGGTCGCGCCGATCATCACCGGCACATGCCGGAATTGGCCCGATGTATAGGCCGGCAAAGTGTCCACCGTGATCTTGCCATCGGGGAAGGGGCTGCTGAAACTGCGCTTGCCGTTGGCCAGAACGCTGCCCAGCTTGATGTCGCCGCGCAAGGCATCGGCGGGCAGGGCGCGCAATTTGGCCAGAGCTTGCGGATCATCTCCGGCAATATTCTGGGATTGGCCAAAATCCACCCCGATCGCTTCGGCCGCGGCCAGCGTGGGCGTGCCGATGAAATGCCCATCCCCGCCAGAGGCAATCGCCGCCCGTTTGAATAGCCCCTTGGCCAAAGGCGAGGTCAGCAGGTTGTGGACCGACATCCCGCCCGCACTCTCGCCAAAGATGGTGACATTGGCCGGATCACCACCAAAGGCGGCAATATTGCGTTGGACCCATTGCAGCGCCGCGATCTGGTCTAGATAGCCGTAATTGCCCAGCTTGCCTTGATCCTCATCGGCCTTGGTCAGCGCGGGATGGGCAAAGGTGCCAAAGCGGCCCAGACGATAATTGAGGTTGACCACCAGAATGTTGCGACTGGCCAAGCGGTGCCCTTGGTAAATGGGGCGTGAGGCCGAACCATTGACGAAGCCGCCGCCGTAGATCCAGACAAGGACCGGCAATTTCTGTTTCACCCCATGCGGGCGCCAGATGTTGAGATAGAGGCAGTCCTCGGCAGGTTCGGAGCCTTTGGGTTGAAAGCCCGTGTAATTCTGCACGCAATCATGGCCATAGTCGCTAGCATCGCGCAGGCCTTGCCATGCCGGAGCAGGTTGTGGCGCCCGCCAGCGCAACGCGCCCACCGGTGGGGCGGCAAAGGGAATGCCCTTGAAGGCCTCTACGCCATCGGCCTCGACGCCGGACAGACTCCCTTGCGCAATCGTGACCTGCGGGCGCTGTGCCAAGGCAGGGGATGCCACGCATAGCGCGCTGATGGCGCAGGCGAGGCCTGTCGTGGTCGATGTGGTCGCGGCTTTCACGGTCATGGCTCTCCGGTTTTGGTGTGACAGATTCATCGTCTGTCTGCCGGAGCAAGCTGCCCATGATGGGGCTATTGGTCAATCCAAAATGCGGAATGTTTGGCTTTTTGGTCAGGAGAGTAGGGGTGGCGCTCCCCCTACTCCCCTGTGGTTCAGAACCGGCCCAGATCCATCACCTTGGCCCATGCAGCCGCAAAGGCGGTGACGAAGGGCTTTTCACCATCTGCCGCGCCATAATGTTCGGCAATCGCACGCAATTGCGCATTCGATCCGAACAACAGATCCACGCGGCTGCCTTCCCACTGGTCATCGCTGGTGCTGTAATGCCCATCCTTGCCCTGCCACACGCCCGTGGTTCCGGTGGCCAGCAGGTTGACGAAGAAGTCATTGCTGAGCGTGCCGACCCTATGGGTGAACATGCCTGCCTTGCTGTCTCCGACATTGGCGCCCAGCACGCGCAGGCCCGCCACCAGCACGCTCATTTCCGGCACGCTCAAGGTGAGCAGATTGGCCTTGTCCACCAGCAGCTCCTCGGGCGTGCGGGTGGTTTTGACGCCGATGTAATTGCGGAAACCATCGACGCGCGGTTCCAGTACGGCAAAGCTGTCGGCATCGGTCTGATCAACCGTGGCATCGGTGCGCCCCGCCGTGAACGGCACGGCGATGTCGTAACCGGCAGCCTTGGCGGCGGCCTCCACACCGGCGTTGCCCGCCAGCACGATCAGATCGGCAAGGCTGACCTTTTTCGCACCCTTGGCATCGAAACCGGCTTTGATGCCCTTCAGCACCTCCAGCGCCTTGGCCAATTCATCCGGCTCGTTCACCGCCCAGTCCTTTTGCGGAGCAAGGGCAAGGCGGGCGCCATTGGTGCCGCCACGCTTGTCGGAATGGCGATAGGTCGCCGCCGAGGCCCATGCGGTTTTGACCAGACGGCTGACCGACAGACCGCTGGCAAGGATCTGCTCCTTGAGCGTGCGCGCCTCGGCTTCGTCGATCAGCGGATGATCCACTGCGGGCACGGGGTCCTGCCAGATGCGCGGCTGCGCGGGCACATCGGGACCGAGGAAGCGCGCAGGCGGCCCCATATCGCGGTGGGTCAACTTGTACCACGCCTCGGCAAAGGCTGTGGCCAGTTCATCGGGGTTGGCGAGGAAATGGCGGCTGATCTTTTCATAGGCCGGATCGAAACGCAGCGCGAGGTCGCTGGTCAACATGCCGGGCGCGTGGGCCTTGGCCGGATCATGCGCATCGGGCACAGTACCAGCACCGGCCCCGCCCACCGGCCGCCACTGATGCGCGCCAGCGGGACTGGTGGTCATTTCCCAATCATAGCCGAACAGGTTTTCGAAATAGTGGTTGCTCCATTGGGTCGGCGTCTGGCTCCACGTTACTTCCAGTCCGCTGGTGGTGGCATGGGCACCGCTCGACGCGCCTGCGTGGTTGATCCAGCCCAGCCCTTGCGCTTCCAAGGGCGCTGCTTCGGGTTCGGGGCCCAGATTATCCGCCGCCACCGCGCCATGGGTTTTGCCGAAAGTGTGGCCACCGGCGATGAGCGCCACCGTTTCATAATCGTTCATCGCCATGCGGGCGAAAGTTTCGCGAATGTCGCGCGCGCTGGCCACCGGATCGCCATTGCCGCCCGGTCCTTCGGGGTTCACATAGATGAGGCCCATTTGCACCGCGGCCAAAGGGTCTTCCAGATCACGCTCGCCGCTGTAACGAGCCTTGTCATCCAGCCATTCGGCCTCCGCGCCCCAATAGACATCGTCCTCGGCCTCCCATGCATCCTCGCGGCCACCGGCAAAGCCGACCACGGGCAGGCCCATGTCTTCCAGCGCGACGGTGCCTGCCAGCACGATCAGGTCTGCCCAGCTGAGCGACTGGCCATATTTGGCCTTGATCGGCCAGAGCAGGCGGCGGGCCTTGTCCAGATTGACATTGTCGGGCCAGGAATTGAGCGGGGCAAAGCGCTGTTGCCCGCTGCCCGCGCCTCCGCGCCCGTCGCTGATGCGATAGGTGCCTGCGCTATGCCATGCCATGCGGATGAACAACCCGCCATAATGGCCGAAATCGGCGGGCCACCAGTCCTGACTGTCATGCATCAGCGCCACGATATCGGCCTTGACGGCGGCCAGATCGAGTTGCCCGAAAGCGGCGGCATAATCGAAGCTGGAGCCGGTCGGGCTGATCTGCGGCGCATTCTTGTTCAGGATCTTCAGATCGAGGCGGCCGGGCCACCACTGGCTGTTCTTCTCGGTCAAGGCCACAGTGGTCTTGCTGGCACCTTTGTGGAAGGGGCATTGCGCGGGTTGAGTCATGGCGGGTCCTTTTCTGCTCTGTTCTTGCCACCAATGTGCAGGAATGCGCCTGATCGATTCAATCTTAAGTCGATGTTTCAATAATCGTATAGGTCGATTATTGAAACATCAGACCGGCTCAGGATTCTTCCCCCTGTCCAACGCGTGCAAGCCCTGCATGGTTCCCGCCCCTATCCGCCTATCGGCCATAGGTTGAAACATTCTCGCCCGCAGTTGGAGGGCGCATAGGCTGCGCCCCATAAAGATATATTTGGCGAGAAAGACAGGGCTATGGCAAAGATCCTGAAGCGGGGCGTTGCGCTCCTGCTGGTGCTGGTTATGAGCGCTGGCTTGGCCTTGGGGCTGATGCGGGCAGGGGCGTTCAACCCTTCCCATGATGAGGTGCAGGCCCGATGGGGCGGCGCGCCGTCACGCTTTGTAGTGGTCAATGGCGTCACGCTGCATGTGCGCGATGAAGGCAAGGGGCCGGTGGTGCTGATGCTCCATTCCTCCATGTCCAACCTACGCATTTGGGACGCATGGGCCGATCGGCTGAAAACCCATTACCGCGTGATCCGGCTTGATTGGCCGCCCTATGGACTCAGCCGTGATCCGCGCCCATCCACCGGCCTTTCGGGCGTGATGCAGCTGATCGAGGCCTTTGTCGAACAGGAGCATCTGGAGCGTTTCGCCATTGTCGGTTCCTCCAGTGGGGCGACGCTTTCGGTGCTCTACACCGCCGCCCATCCCGACAAGGTGGCGGCGCTGGCGCTGTCCACCTTGCCGCTTGAGGCGCCGCCACCCACCCATGTTTCGGCCGCCGAAACCGCAACCATCTGGCTGCATGAAAATGTCGTGCCCAATTATTACCCCAAATTCTTCTACCGCTGGACCTTGGCCTCGCTTTACGGCGTGCCGGCGCGCTTGAAGCCGGAAACGGTGGATTGGTATTATGACACCAACAATCTGGACGGCGGCTTTGCCCGCGTCCGCGCCTATTATCAGGCCAATAAAAAGTCGCTGTGGAAGAAGGGCGCAGGCACGGAAGCCGCGCAGGTGAAAGTGCCCATCCTGTTGCAATGGGGCGACCGCGATATCGTGCTGCCCACCTATCTGGCGGACAAGGCGGTGAAGCAATTTGCCAATGCGCCGGTCACCCTGCTGCATTATCCCGATGTCGGCCATTATCCTATGCTGGAATTGCCCGACGAAACAGGGCGCGATCTCGACCAGTTCCTTGGCCGCGTCTTTCCCCAACATCCTTGATTGCTCGAAAGGTATTCCCCCATGCCTGCATGGTTTGTCGTTACCGCCCGCGTCCATGACCGCGAGGCTTTTGTCCAGAATTACGCCGGAGCCGCCGCCAAGTTGACAGCTGAATATGGCGGCACCTATGTGCTGCGCGGGCCGAGCGCCACCCAATTGGAGGGCGAGGGCAATGAGGGCGCATCGGTGGTGGTCACCCAATGGCCCGACCGCGAGACGGCGCTGCGTTTCTGGAACTCGCCTGAATATACCGCGCTCAAAAAGGCGCGCGAAGGGCTGGCCGATATTTCCGTCACATTGATCGGCGATTGAGCCATAGGGCCGCAGGAGAAGGCCTTATGGCACAGAGCGATAATCGATGGGCGATCCGTTTTGGCTCTGCCTTGGTGCCGGTGGCCCATGCGGCGGGGCAGAATGTGGTCACCGTGCTGGGCTTGCGCTTCATGACCGACAGTCTGGCCATTTCGGCGGGCACGGCGGGGCTGATCTTCGCGCTGGTCAAGATCTATGACGGCTTGCTCGATCCGGCGGTGGGCGCATGGAGCGACCGCGCGCAAACGCGTTGGGGGCGGCGCTTACCCTTTCTGTTTGTGGGCGGACTGGCTATGCCGCTGGGCGTGGCCATGCTGTTTGGCGCGCCGGATTTCGGATCGGTGCTGCTGGCTGAACTCTTTGTCACCCTTGCGCTGATCATCCATGCCAGCGGCTATACTTTGCTCACCATTCCCGGCTTTGCCATGGTGGTGGAAAGCTCGCCCGACCATCATGAGCGCACAAGGCTGATGGCGTGGCGGGTCTATGGCAATGCGATAGGTACGTTGATCGGCACCACTTTGCCCGGCCTGATTCTTGGCCGGTTGGGCGCGGGCCGAGGCGCGCATCTGGCCATGGCTCTGGCCATTGGCGCGGTGGTGCTGCTGGCCACGCTGCTGGCGGTGCGACTGCTGATCAAGGCGCCGCGCAGCCTGCCTCCGGCCCATCCGCGCCCCTTCAATCTACCCGCGCAGGCCAAACTTGCATGGGCCAACCAGCCCTTTCGCCTACTGGCGATTACCCATGTCTTCCTGCTGTTCGGCACCGCCATTGGCAGCGCGGCCATGGCCTATTTCAGCCGCTATGTGTTGCAGGCGCCCGATGGCTGGATTGCCACCTATTTCCTGTTTGCCACGGTGGGCATGGTAGGTTCGATTCCTGCTTGGGTCTGGGTGACGGGCGTTATCGGCAAGAAGGCAGGCTATATGACTGCCATGGCGCTTTACGGGCTGGTCAGCCTGTCCTGGCTGACGGCATCGCCACTCGATGCGGCATGGCTGAGCTCAGCGCGGGCTTTGCTGTCGGGTCTGGCGGGTGGCGGCACCATTCTTTGCGCCTATGCCATGCTGTCGGATGCGGTGCGCTATGATTATGTTTGTAGCGGCGAGCGGCGTGAGGGTGTGTTTGCAGGGCTGACCACCTTGCTCGACAAATTGTCCTCAGCGGCGGCTTTGGCGGCGATGGGGGCTTTCCTGTCGGCCATGGGCTATGTCTCGTCCACCATGGGCGGGACGGTGGCGCAAAGCGCGCAGGCGGTGCGGGCGGTGGCGCTTTGTGTGGGGGCGGTTCCTGCTTTAGCCATGCTGTGCGGGGTCATCGCCGTGTCGCGTTACAAGCTGGATCCGGCCAGCCTGATCGAACCCTCCAGCGGAGAAGGCGCATGAGTTCTATCGAAATTGTCGGGCTGGTATCGCCCTATCGCGGGTCGGAAGCCAGTCCACAGGCACCCGTCTATGACGCCAGCTTTGTGCCCGAGATTGCCCGCGCTTATGAAGCGGCCGGTTATGACCGCGTGCTGGTGGGGCAGAATGCCCGATCGGCGGACAGTCTGGTCAATGCCAGTTTTGTGGCAGCGGCAACCACGCGGTTGAAGCTGATGGTGGCGCATCGTCCGGGCTTTATTGCCCCCACCATGGCCGCCCGCGCGCTGGCTACTTTGGACCAGTTGAGCGGCGGGCGGGCAGGTGTGCATATTATCACTGCCTTTTCCGATATCGAAACCCGTTGCGATGGCGATTATCTGACCAAGGAACAGCGCTATCACCGCAGCGCCGAATATGTGGGCCTGTTGCGCAGAATGTGGGGTAGCTCTGCCCCCTTTGACCATGCAGGCGACTATTTCCGCTGCGATGCAGCCTTTAGCGAGGTGCATCCGATTGCGGGCAGTATCCCCGTGTTCTGGGCGGGCACATCGGAGCTGGGCTTGCGGTACGGGGCCGAACTGGCCGATGTCTATGCACTGGGGCCGGGCAGCGTGGCGCAAGTGGGCGACTTGGTAGCGCGGGTGAAGGCGCAGGCTGCGCAACATGGGCGCTCGCCCCGTTTCTCCATGTCGATGCGTCTGGTGCTGGCCGATAGCGATGATGCTGCTTGGGACCGCGCCACCGGCCTGTTGCGAGCGGTGGAGGAAAAGCAGGCGCGGCTTGGCCTGTTGGGCCGCGATTTGGGCGCGGCGGCGCAGGATGTGGCCCGCAAGGCCGCGCAGGCCGAGGCGGAAGATCCCCAGCTCTGGGCGGGACTTACGCAGGCGACACAGGGGCGCTTGCAGGTGACATGTCTGGTGGGTTCACCCGATACGCTGGTGGATGCGCTGATGCGTTACTGGCATGTCGGTATCGACAATTTCCTGATCACCGGTTTTGACTGGCTGCCTGATACGGCGCGGATCGGGGCGGAGATTGCCCCCGCCCTTCGCGCCCGCACCGTATCGGAGCAGCGTCAAATCTAGCGCCCCCAGCGCTGGTCCAACGCTTGCCCTACCTCGCGCTCGGTGGCGATCAGCGCTTCAAAACTGCGCGGCGGCCCGCCTGCGAAAGCCTCTGCGGGCCATAGCGAGGCATCATACAGGTGCCGGTGCAAATCGGGCTGGATCTGTGCCAGCAGATGCGCCGATGGCTGAGCGCGGGCGGCGCGCAGGGCGGCCATGTCGATGGTGGCAAGAGTGAACACCTCATCCACCTTGCGCCCGATGCTGGCGCCGTTGAAATCATAGGCGGCGCTGTCCACCGTGCCATCGGCATAATTGGCCATGGCCAGATAGGCCACATTTTCAAACGCCCGCACGGGTCGCACCAGATCCGCGCCTGCACGGTTCAGATAGTCCAGCGATTGCACCGCCGCCACCGGATTGCAGATCACCTCCGCCCCTTTCAGCGCCAGTTCCCGCACGGGTTCTGGCCAATGCACTTCCGCCCCGATCAGCGTGGCCAGCGTACCGAGTTCGGTATGCAGCACGGGGAACAGCGCATCTTCCCCGAACACATCGACAAAGCGCGAAAGCACATCGCCCGGGCTGGTGCGCAGGGACATGGCGTAGGTCTTGCGATAGATGAGCCCCACCTCGCCAGCGGGCGTGAAAATCGCGCTGGAGAGGAAATAGAGATCGGGGAAGGCGGGATGCCTTTCCGCCGTTTGCACCACGGCATAGGCGCCTGCCCTTTGGCAGGCCGCGCCGATGGCTTCCGCTTCCGGTCCGGGGAAAGTGATCGCCGCTTCCAGCCAGACATCCTGCCCCAAAGGCGTATAATGGCTGAGCGAGAATTGCGGGAAGACCACAAGTCTTGCCCCATACTCGCCCGCCGCTCTTGCGATCAGGTCGGCATAGAGCGCCACATTGGCGGCCAGCGCCCCTGCCACCACGCCATCGGCACCGAACACAGTTTGCGTGGGTGGGCGACATAGGGCCAGCGTATAGGGTGCGATCACGCGCTTACCCCTTCTTCCGCCGCGATCATCTGGCGCAGCAGCGGCACCAGCTTGCCCCCGATAATCGCGGCATCGTTGATCTGGTCCGGCCCGCGCAGCAGGAAGCGGGTGATGCCCAGGCGGCGATATTCCATCAGACTGTCCGCCACCTGCTCTGCCGTGCCGACAAGAACACTATTATTGCCGCGTCCATTATAGGCCTTGTTGAGGCCGGTCCACAGGCAACGGTCCAGCCAGTCGCCCTGCTTGGCCTGTTCGGCCATACGCTGGAAAGCACCAGCGGCGGGCTTGTCGCCGTCCTTTTCATGGGCGGCCATAATGCCCCGCGCGCCTGCATTCACTTGCGCCATCACCTTGTCATACAAAGCGGCTGCGCGGGCATGGGCGGCGGCTTCTGTTTCGCCCACAATGATCACCATGGTCATCAACACATGGATCGCCCGCCGGTGTCGTGCCGCCGCTGCATGGGCACGCGTGGCCAGCACGCCCGCACCGGCAAACGTATCGCCGCCTAAAGCATAGACATCGGCCCAGCGCCCGCACATATCTAGCGCCAGATCGGATGTGCCGCCAAAATAGACCGGAATCGCTCCCCTTTCAGGCCGCACCAGCGCATGGGCGCCGTTCATTTTGTAGAACTCGCCCCTGTGATCGAATGGCTCGGGCGAAGCCCACATTTTGCGCATCACTTCAACATATTCGCCCGCCACCTGATAGCGGTGTTCCTTGGTGTTGAAGGCACCATCGGCCTGTACCTCGCGGTCATCGGCGCCGACGATGATGTGCACAGCCGCGCGTCCACCGCTTAAGCGGTCGATGGTGGCCAGTTGGCGCGCGGCGGTGGTGGGGGCGATAAAGCCCGGGCGATGCGCCATCATAAAGCCAAGTCGCGTGGTTTGCGGGGCCAGATAAGTGCCAATTGCCATGCTTTCGGGCATGGTGGCGGCATTGGCGATCAGCACGCGGTCATAACCGGCCTTTTCCTGCGCCAGCGCGGCCTCGCGGATGAAATCAAGGTCGAAATCCAGCGCAGAGGGCGGATCGCCCACGCCGCCTGCGCGGTGGTTGACGATACCAATGATTTCCAGATCAGCGGGGGAAAATAGGGTCATGCTGCGTGGGTCCTTGCCTGTCACTTTGATGCGCAGGATTGGGCAAAGCCTATGCAGGGTCTATTTCAATTATCGGTTTAGTTATGCACTTTCTCTATGATACACGGGGCCCATGGATATTCGCCAACTCCGTCGTTTCCTGACCGTGGCCGAACTGGGCAGCTTTAACCGTGCGGCGCAGGTGCTGTCGGTGTCCCAGCCCTCGCTTACCCGCTCGATCCAGATGCTGGAGGCGGAACTCGACGCGCGCCTGTTCGAGCGCGGCGCCCATGGTGCGCAATTGACCGCTATGGGCGAGGAATTGCTGCCCCGCGCGCGGGTGATCCTGATCGAGCGGGATCGGGCCATGGCCGCGCTTGCCTCTTTGCGCGGCGGCGGCGCGACAGAAAGGCTGGCGGTGGGCAGCGATGTGGCCTTTGCCACGCGGCGCTTGCCCGATGCGCTGGCCCTGATGGCGCGGGAGGACCCGCAGGCCTGCTTCCATGTGGTGGAGGGCGGCACGGCCAGTCTGTTGCCCGCGCTGCGCGAGGGAAAGATCAGCCTTGTGTTGGGATCACGCGCGCCTTGGCTCGATCTGGAGGGTTTGAGTTTTGAGCCCTTGATTGAGGAGCGGGCCAGCCTCATGCTGCGCGCCGACCATCCGTTGCTGTCTGACGGAACGCCCCCTCTATCGGCCTTGGCGCAGGCGCGCTGGATTGTGCCGGATCAGGATAGTCTGGTGGAAGGCTGGTCGCAGATGTTCATCCGCCATGACCTGCCCGTGCCGCCGATCACCTTGCGGACATCCTCCCTCACGGTGATCCGCCGCGCCTTGCTCGCTGGCGATTTCCTGTGCCTTGGCGATCATTCCACCTTTGCCGAGGAATTGGACGCGGGCAGGCTGGTGGCGCTGGATGTGGATAGCCCCGCCTATACCAGACCAGCAGGCCTGTTCCGCCGCAGGGGCACTCGCCTATCAGCGCGCGAAAGAGCCTTGATCGCCGCATTGCACCAGGCGGGCTAGCGGCGGTTCGCCTGCCTTTGCACCAGATAGCGGGTGATCGGCTCGACCTGATCTTCCGGCACGGGCGCTTTATAGGTGTCGATCATCTTGCGCACTTCCTTGCGCCATTCCTCTGCCGACAGACGGGGCTGCACCAGCACCATCGCAGGCGAATGGCAGGCGCGGCAATGGTCGTTCAACGCCTCCACGCCTGCGGCGGCGGGATAGGTCTGGTCAAAATCCTGCGGGATGGAGACGCTGACATTGTGCAGGGTCTGGAGCGGCTTTGGCGCGGGTTTTGCGGCCCAGACCGGCGCGGATGCCACCAGCGCCGCCATGGCCAATAGTTGAGCCTTCATGCCCGTTTCTCCGCATGGATGGTGACCGTCTCCACCCCGGCGCGCATATAGCCGTTGGGGTTCCAGTTCATCGTCAAAGGCTGGCTGATGCCTTTCGTGTTGGTGCAGCGGCAGAGGATTTTTACCACTCCCTCGGGCAGGTTCACCTGATGGGTAAAGCGCCGGAAGCTATAGGGGCCAAGATCCTTGCCTAACGTCGCCAAGTTCCAGTGCTCGCCACCATCGATAGAGATTTCCACCTTCTCCACCCCGCAATCGCCGCCCATGGCGATGCCGGACAGGGTAAGCGGGGTTCCGGCCCTGACCTTCTGCCCCTCGGCCAGATTGGTGAGCAGCGAGCGCGGCACCATGCGGCTGATCGGTTCCTTGGGGAAATCAGCGGTGCCCGGTGCCACATGGCCAAAGGGCGTTGCGGGCACCTGATAGGCCTTGGCCATCCAGAAATTGCTGTCCTTGGCGGGCAGCACTTCAATATCGGACAGCATCTTGATCCAATAGGTCGAATACCATCCCGGCACCACCAGACGCAGCGGGAAACCATTGAGCAGCGGCAGCGGCTCGCCATTCATGGCAAAGGCGATCATCACCTCGCCATCGCAGGCATGGTCGACGCTCAAGGATTTGAGGAATTTGGGCGCTTCGGCCACCATCGCCTCGTCCAGCCCGCCAAAGCGCACATCCACCGCGCCTGCCTTCACCCCCGCACGGGCCAGCACGTCGCGCAGGCGCACGCCGGTCCAGCGGGCATTGCCCATCGCGCCATGGCCCCATTCGGCCCCTGCCACCGATGGCTGGAACATCCCGCGCGAATTGCCCGAACATTGGTTGACCGCGACAACTTCAATCCGCTCGAAGCCATGGAGCAAGTCATGCAGGGTGAATTCCACCTCGCGTTCGACATGGCCGCGGATTTTCAGGCGGAATGCGTCTACATCCACGCTTTCGGGAATATTGCCCCAATGCCAGCGGACATAGAACTGGTCATTGGGGGTCAAGATATGCTGGTCAAAAACCGCCATCGGCGTTTCCAGCAGGGGAGGGCGCATCCTTTGCAGGATCATCTCGCCCTTTTGCGGGAAGGCCCTGGTCAAAGGGCGCAGCGAGGGCTTATCCGGCAGGCCCAGATCGACCATGCGCGGTTTCGCCGCACCTTTGGCCCATAATGCAGGCGCCAAGGCGGCACTGATCCCGCCCAGCGCCGCGCCTTGCAGCCATTTGCGCCGCGAGAGGGTCGATTTTGATGGGCTCATCGGAAAAAGGCTCCTGTCGCGGCGAAAGGGAGGAGGGGCGGTCGATGCCCCTCCAGACTTAGATGGTCAGCGGGCCATGGCTAATATGCGGCAAGACATGGCGGGCAAACAGATCGGCTTCCTGCGCATGGGGATAGCCCGACAGGATGAAGGCCTCGATCCCTTCGGCCTGATAGGCGCGCAGCTTGGCCAGCACCTGATCGGGCGTACCGATGATCGCCGCGCCGCAGCCGGACCGAGCCCGTCCGATGCCCGTCCACAGATTGTCCTCGACATAGCCATCATTGCCCGCAGCCTGCCGCAATTCGGCCTGGCGTTGCACACCAAAATTCTGGGCGTCCAGCGACTTTTCGCGGATAGCGCGGCCTGCCTCATCATCCAGCTTGGACAGCAGGCGGGTGGCATAGGCGCGGGCTTCATCCTCGGTTTCACGCACGATAACATGGGCGCGATAGCCGAATTTCAGGCTGCGGCCAAAGCGGGCGGCGCGGGCCTTCATATCGGCGATGGTTTCGCGCACCTTGTCCATCGTGTCGGGCCACATCAGATAGACATCGCAGCCCTCGGCGGCGCATTCCCGCGCCTCATGGCTAAGCCCGCCGAAATAGAAGGCAGGGGCCTTGCCCGAGATGGTGGTGATGCGCGGGGGATCGAGCTTCAACTTGTAAAACTCGCCCTCGTGGTCCAGCGATTGGCCGTTGAGCAGGGTGCGGACAATCTTCATCACCTCGGTCGCGCGGGCATAGCGTGGCCCCGATGCCATGGTTTCACCGGGCATGTCGGAGGAGATGATATTGACGTTCAAACGCCCGCCCGTTCCCGCCGCATTCGGGCCAAGGATACGGTCCAGCGTGGCGATGCGGCGCGCCAGTTGTGGGGGCCAATCCTCGCCGATGCGCGTGGCCCAGAGCAGCTTGATCCGGCGCACCTGTGTGGCCACGGCGGCGGCAAAGGCGGTGGTGTCCAGCCCCAGATTATAGCCCGAGGGCAGCAGGATATTGTCGAAGCCGCCTTCCTCGGCGCGCAGGACGATGTTGCGGCAATGCTCCCAGCTGGATTTCAGATAGGGGTCATGCACGCCCAGAAATTCATAGTCATCGTCACAAAGGGCCGAAAACCATGCGATTTCGCATTGTTGGTCTTGCTCGCTCATGGCAGCTTCTCTCCTCTCGCGGCGACCAGCACCGCATACCATTCTTCCCGGCTCCATTGGACCGAAAGGGCGCTGGCCCCCTCGGCGATGCGGGCAGGGTTTTGTGAACCGATAATGGGGATAATTCCGGCAGGATGCGCCATCAGCCAGCTATAGGCGGCCACCGTGCGCGAAATGCCGCGATCCTTGGCCACCACGTCCAGCGCGGCGGCAATCGCTTCTTCACGCGGCGTTTCGGGCGCGGCCAATCGCCCGCCACCCAGCGGCGACCATGCCAGCGGAGTGAGGCCCAGCATCATCGCTTGATCCAGCTCGCCATTTTCAAAACAGGTGATGCGCAGCGGGCTGATTTCCGGCTGCGTCACCACCAGCTTGTTGGTGAGGAAATGGTTGAGCGCGGCCACTTGCGCGCAGGTGAAATTGGATACGCCCAACTGGCGGATCTTGCCCGCCGCCACGGCTTCGTCCAGCACTCGAGCCACATCTGCCGGATGGGCCAGAATGTCGGGACGGTGGACCTGATAGAGGTCGATCACCTCCACTTGCAAGCGGCGCAGCGAAGCGTCAATCGCGGCGGACAGATAGGCGGGCGACTGGTCATAGGGCAAAGGCGGCATGATCCCGCCCTTGGAGGCCAGCACAAAACGGCTGCGCAGCGAGGGATCGGCGGCGATCACCTCGCCCAGCAAGGCCTCGGCATCGCCAAAGCCATTCGCCCCGTCAAAGCCGTAGATGTCAGCCGTGTCCAGCAGCGTAATCCCTGCATCCAGCGCGGCATGGACCAGAGCGGCAGCCTCTTTCACGCCACGCCCGCCTTCGGCAAGGCGCCACATGCCCCATGCCATGGGCGAAACAGACAGGTCGGATTGGCCCAGCGCGCGTTGGGCAGGGGGAAGGGGCAATTGGCTCATGGGTTCTTCCTGAAAGGCGCCGCAACCGAGGCGCGTTCGACAAGCGTATGGGGCAGGCGGCGATGGGTGATATCGCCGCCCGAAACGAGAATTTCCGTGGCGGTATGCGCCAGTTCGGACATGGGTTGATGGATCGTGGTCAGCGCGGGCCATACAGTGCGGGCAAGGGTCGTATCGTCAAACCCCACCACGGAAAGCTGTTCGGGCAGGCTGAGCCCCCTGCTATGCGCCACGGCCAGCACACCGGCGGCCATATCGTCATTGGCGGCGAAAATGGCGCTGGGCGGGTTGGCCATGTCCAGCAACATACCGCCAGCCACATTGCCGCTTTCAAAATCAAACGCGCCCGGCATGACCAGTTGCGGTTCAAAGGCGATCCCCGCACGGTCCAGCGCGCGGCGATAGCCGAACAAGCGGTCATCGCTGGACATATGGTTGGGGTGGCCTTTGATAAAGCCGATCCGCCGATGGCCCATATTGATCAGATGGGTGGTCATGTCATCGGCGGCCTGCGCGTCATCCATGAACACCGATGAGGTGAGCGCATGGTTGGTACCGGGCGAAATGCGCACGAAGGGAATGTCCAGCGCGTCCAGCGCCTGCAACACGCCGACGCAATCGGTGACGGGCGAGGACAGGATGATCCCGTCGACATGGGTTTCCCCCACCAGCCCGCGCACCTGATCACCCACTTGGGGGTCGGCCACATCCACTGGCTGCGCGATCAGGCGGATGCCATGCGCTTTGCAATAGTCCCAGCAGCCCTTCTGGATCTGAAACATGTAATAGGGGCTGTGGTTGTCGTAAATCAGGGCGATCTGGTTGGATTTGGAGCCGGTGAGAATGCGCGCGGCGATGCTGGGGCGAAATTCCAGCTCTTTCATCGCCTTTTCAACCTTTTCGCGCATGGCCGCGCTGACATAGGGATGGCCGTTCAGCACACGGCTGACCGTTTTTACCGCCACGCCTGCCAAGGCTGCCACATCACGAATATTGGCCCGCTCGCTCATCCCGCCATGATCCCCTGCATTGCGGCAAACAACGGCGCAAAGGCGCTGTCTGTCCGATAGAAGACAGGAGGATGCCCAATGGGCGCGGCAATGTCATGGGTCCCGCAAACGTAATCAATGCCGGTCCATGCATGGCGCCACGATCCTTCACCCGGCAGCACGACGCGGCGGCTTGTCGCGCCCTGCTCGATAACGGGAGCCACCAACAAGTCGGCGCCATAGAGGAACTGGTCCTGAACCGCATAGAGGCTGCTGTCCTCCGGATAATGCAGGAACAGCGGGCGCTGGGCGGGCAGGCCGGTCGCGAGTGCTTCGTCGCAAAGGTGGCGCACATAGGGGGCCAGATGCGCGTGCAACCTGCTCCAGCGGGCAAAGCAGGCCAGCAATTCGGGCGTGGAATCATATTGCAGATTGTCGTCGGGCCGGTTGCCCTCATGGCTGCGCATCACGGGGGCAAAGGCGGCCAGTTCGCACCAGCGCTGCATCAGTTCGACGCTGCGTATATTGCCGTGGAGCGAGGTGTAGCCGCCGCAATCGGAATGGCTATAGGCATTGCCGACCAGACCTGCGGAAAGCGCGGCGGTGATCACGGTGCCGATCCCGTCATGGCGGGTGAAGTCCACCGATTGATCCCCCGCCCACAGCAGCGGGCAATGGGCCGAAACGCCGCTGAAACCGGCGCGCATGAAGAACACCGCCTCGCCCTGCTTGCCGCGCATGGCCGCCGCGTCATCATTGACCTGCGCCCATAGCAGGGGCCAGAGATTATGCGCCTCCATCGCATCCATTCCATTGGCAAGGCGGACATCAGTGGGCAAATATTCGCCGAAATCGGCCATCCAGCCATCAATGCCAATATCGAGCATTTCTTCACACAGGATGCGGCGGGCGAACCATTCCCGGCTTTCCGCGCGGGTGAAATCCAGCACGCCACAGTCAAATTCGCCGAAATCGACCAGATAGGGTTCCTCCGCGTCCAGCCTGCGGCACAGGTGACCCTCGGCCAAAGCCTCCTGATAGAGCGCGCCATCGACGGCCAGATAGGGGTTGGCATAGGCCAGAAAGCGGATGCCGCGTTCGTTCAGCGCCTTGATGCGGGCGGGAAGGTCGGGGTAGCGGGTTTCATGGCGCTGCCAATCCCAGAACAGACGGCGGCCAAAGCTGGTTTCGCGGATGCCGGCCCAATCCTCACACCACAGGCCGGAGACGGCAGCGCCTGCATCGATAAAGGCTTCAAGCCGGTCAAAGCTTTTCTCGCCCTGTTTCAGCCCGACAATTGCCCCGCCAATCGCCCAATCGGGCAGGGCGCGTGGACGGCCAAAGCGGGTGGACAGCTGGCTGACCAGATCTTGCGGCCCATCGGCGGCGAAGAGCTCAAACCGCACCTTGGGGGACCAGACTTCGAAACTATGGCGCGTCTGGTCGCAGGCGTCGATCACGCTATAGCTGGTGCTATCCAAATGGATTGCCAGCCAGCGCGAGGTGAGCAAAGTGGGCTGGGGGTAATTGGTGTTCCAATAGTCGCCGCCCGCCATGCCGGTTTCATCCATGATGCGGGTCAGATCGGTGCTTTTATCACGCCCCACGCCGGGCTCGCTGGTCCACATGGGGTAGCGGCGGCCGTTGAGCGCGAGATAGCTCATCTGTTCGCCGCCGCCCCAGATGGTTTCATCAGGCTCGGCGTGGAAATGGACCCAGATACGGTCATGGCCTGCGGTCAAGGCCTCGATCGCCACGGCGGCAGGGGCTAGTGTGAGGCGAGCGACGGGCGCGCTGTCGCGTAGCAGCAGGATGGAATCGCCCTCGACCTGCCATGCGTTCGGTGCGGTGACATCGGCGGGCGCATCCTCGATCCGGAAATTGCCGCGATACATCTCCACTCGGGCATCGCCGCGCGCTGTGACCAGCGCAGGACAGGAAGGGCTATGGCGCAGCAAGGTGCGGCCAGCGAAATCCAGCTGAAAACCGTCTTCAAACGTGGAAATTTGCACCTGCATCGCTCGTCCCAACCATGAATTTGTCGCGGGTCGGTTTGGCCTGACCTCATGTGACACCGCTTGACATATCGCGGCATGGAGGGCAAATCAACCGGCAATCGCAAGGAAAAATGCGAGAGGGAGAAACCATGGCGGTGAGAGGGCAAAAAGGCCCTCCATGCGCGTTTGGGGAGGAATAGATATGAAATCAAAGGCATATTTGCTTGGATGCTTGCCACTGTTTGCGCTGGGCAGCGCGCAGGCCTTGGCGCAGCAAGCCGCAGATTCGCCATCCTCGGGCGAAATCGTCGTAACCGCGCAAAAGCGCTCGGAGTCGCTGCATAGCGTTCCTCTGGCGGTTTCCGTGGTCAGCGGCGCGGCGCTTTCCGCAGCAGCCCGCCCCAGCATCGAGAGCGCAACCCAGTTGGTGCCCGCGCTCAATTTCCAGAAATCGGGGACAACGCTCAATCAAACCATCTATTTGCGCGGCGTCGGCACGGCCACTTTCTCCATCGCGGGCGAGCCTTCGGTCTCCACCGTTGTCGATGGCGTGGTCTATGCCCGTTCGGGCGAGGCCTTCAGCGATTTGGTGGATATTGCCCAATTGGAAGTGCTGCGCGGGCCGCAGGGCACGTTGTTTGGCAAGAATGCCAGCGCGGGCGTGATCAACATCACCAGCCAGATGCCCAAAAACGAGTTTTCCGGCAGCGTTGAAGCCAATTATTTCGAAGGCAATGAATGGCGCGTCAAGGGCGCGGTCAATGTGCCGATGAGCCAGAACCTGTCGGCGCGCTTTACCGCTTTTGCCAGTGGCTATGACGGCAATATCTACAATATCGCCACCAAGTCCAAGGTGAATGGCTATGACCATGTCGGTGGTCGCGCCCAATTCCTCTACAACCCCGGCAATGGCGTCAAAATCTATGTTGCCGCCGATTATCATCGCAACAATGACAATTGCTGCGCCGATGTGATCGCCACCGGTCCGTTGACCGCCGCGGGCCTGCCTTCCACCAGCCTTGCCTTTAACGCCCTGCCCACGCCCAAGGGCGCCAAGACGCGGATGATCAACCAGAATCTAGTGACCAGCACGCAGGAAGATGGCTGGGGCATTTCCGGTCAGGCCGATATTGATGTGGGCAGCCATACGGTTACCAGCATCACGGCCTATCGTGAATGGAACAATACTGAAATCCGCGATGGCGACTGGCTGGACCGCGCCTATGTCGGCTTTAACCAACTGCATGATAATGGCCCGCAAAAGTCCAACACTTTCAGCCAGGAATTGCGCCTGACCTCGCCTGCGGGGAAAACATTCTCCTATGTGCTGGGCGCCTATTACTCGCGCGCTTTTTCCGAGCGGATTTTTACCCGCAAGGATGAGGTCTGCACCGCCACCGCGACGGCACCCAGCGGCGTGTTGATCCCCTGTGGCAGCAGCAATGCCAATGCCTCCACCTTCCCCACGGGGACGGCGGATTTCGGGTCGACCTTCAACAATTTCGCTCTGTTCGGCCAAAGCACGCTCAAACTGACCGATCAGGTGCGGGTTGTCGGCGGCTTGCGCTATACGCATGACAAGCTGGATGTGTTCCACAGCCGCAGCACCACGCTGGCCGGTCCGGGGATCAACGGCAATTTCGATCAGGGCGTGTATGACACGGGCGTTTCCAACGGCGTGCCTTTCCGTACCGGCATTTCCAAGGACAATATCTCGGGCAAGATTGTGTTGCAGGGCGATCTCAGCCGCGATGTGATGGCCTATGCCAGCTATGCGCGGGGCTATAAGGGGCCGGCCTATAATATCTTCTTCAACCTGACCGCTACGGGCACCAATTCCATCGCGCCGGAAACTTCCGATGCGTTTGAAGCGGGGTTGAAGAACACTCTGTTCGGCGGGAAACTGA
This sequence comes from Novosphingobium umbonatum, assembly GCF_004005905.1. GTDB lineage: Bacteria > Pseudomonadota > Alphaproteobacteria > Sphingomonadales > Sphingomonadaceae > Novosphingobium > Novosphingobium umbonatum. The sequence goes on along the minus strand of NZ_SACO01000004.1, from coordinate 259,483 downwards.
CGCTGAACCTTGCCGGTTTCTACGCCAAATACCATAATTTTCAGGCGAATAACCCTGATCTGGTCGCAGGCGTAGTGGTCACCCGCTTTACCAATGCGGGCGAGGTTTCGACCCAAGGCGTAGAGGCGGACATGTCTTGGCGGCTTGGTCCGGATACCACGATCAGTGGCGGTCTGGCTTATACCGATGCCCATGTGGTGAATTTCTATGCCGCGCCGGGCGCCGCTGCCACGGCGATCATTCAGCCTGGCACTTCGCTGGCTTTTGCGCCGAAGTGGAAGGGCTCGCTCAGCCTCGACCATCGCTGGCGTACCGGTGGTTGGGCCGATCTGCTGTTTGGCGCTTCGGGCAATTTCCAGTCGAGCCAATTGTCGCTGTTCACCCCCAATGATGTGCAGCGCCAGATGGGCACGATTCCGGCCTATGGACTGGTCAATCTGCAAGGCGGTCTGGTGGCGCCCAGCGACAAATGGCGGGTGGTGGCGCAGGTGCGTAACCTGTTCGATCAGGCCTACGCCGCCTCGATCATCAATGGCGGACCGGGGGGCAGCTATCGCTACCAGATCCCGCGCGATGCCATGCGCTATGTGGGGATCAGCGCCAGCTATCGCTTCTGATTGAAACTTCAGCAAAAAATGAAGGGGCGCTGCCGTTTGGCCTGCGCCCCTTTCCTTATGCCGCCTCCAGCTTGGGCACCACCAGATGGATCCAGCCCAGAGCCAGCAGATAGGCCGAACCGCAAAGGGCGAACATCGGCGTATAGCCCAACCCGTTGGACAGTGACCAACCGGCCAGTTCGATCACACCCATGCCCGCCAGATTGCCCATCACCGCGCCCAAGGCGATGACGCTGGCCATGCGGTGGGCCGGCACGATGTCGCTGGCCATGCCAAAGATGTTGGTGGAAAAGCCTTGATGGGCAAACAGGCCAAGCCCGATCAGACCTGCCGCCACCCACACATTGCTGGTCAACAGCGCCAATGGCATGGCCAGCACCACCAGTGCAAAGAATAGCATCGAGCGTTTGCGCGCGGCGTTCAGGTCATAGCCAGCGCGTCGCAAGCGCGGGAACAGCGCGCCCGAGGTCAGCGCTCCCGCCGCCGCCAGCGAGAAGATGATCGCCACCGGAAGACCCAATCGCGCCTGTGACATGCCGAAAACGCGGTTGAAAAAATCGGGCATCCAGAACAGCACGAACCACCAGACACCGTCGGTCAGAAACTTGCCGCCGAAAATGGCCCAACTGCTGCGCGCGCTCAGCAATTCGCCCCAATTGACGGGCGCTTTTTCAGCCACATGGACTACCGGTTCCAGCGATCGGGTGCCCCACCACCATGCAATTAGCCAGATTAGTCCCAGACCGCCCGTGACGATAAAGGCTGCTTTCCAGCCAAAGGCCAATGCAAAAGGCGGGATAATCAATGGTGTAAGGATGGCGCCGATATTAGGCGCGGTGTTGATGATCCCCAGCGCCTGATTGCGCCGATCGGGCGTCAGATAGAGGGTCGCCGATTTGACCCCTGCAGGCGTGCTGACGGTCTCACCAATGGCCAGCACCACGCGGGCGGTGATAAATTGCTGCACATTGGCGGCAAAGGCATGGGCCATGCCGGCAAGGCTCCAGACCGTAACCGCCAGACCATAGGCGACGCGCACACCCAGTCGGTCAATGAACCAGCCCACAAAGACCAGCGCACTGGCCGCGGCAAATTGGAAGGCGGAGCCGAGATGGGCGAAATCCCCATCATTCCAATGGAAAGTGGCCTGTAATGTGGGTTTGAGCAGCGCGACCACCTGTCGGTCGACGTAATTGAGCGCATTGCCCGCAAACAATAGCGCGACCAATCCGATGGTCGCGGCAGAGGAAGCCCGCTTGGCGGCAGGTTTCATGGCTGATCTCTCCCCAGATGAGGCGTGTCCGGCACGCTTTACGCTTGCACATTAGCGTCTCTGCGGGATAAGGAAAGTGCGTTGTGACACCGAAGGACAGATTCTCGGTCGCGACTCTACGCCCAAAGCGCTGACAACATAATCGGATGGGGAAGATGCAAGACAAACCGGCACAAACCGATGCCAAGGATGCAGCGCCGCTGTGGGCGGGTGACCTGTTCGGCGAAACCCATCTGGCCCCCACCGCGCCCGCGCCGCCCGCCAAATGGCGGCAATTGATGCCCGGCATTGCGATCAGCGCGATTGTCAGCGCCGCAGGGGCGTGGTTTTCCGACCATTATGGCATGCCGATCATTTTGATGGGTCTGATCCTCGGCTTGGCCATGCAATTTGTTTCGGCCGATCCGCGCACTGCGGCGGGGCTGGAATTTGTGGGACGCAGCTGTCTGCGTTGGGGCATTGTCCTGCTGGGGTTTCAAGTCACTTTGTCGGAGATCGGAGCCTTGGGGATGGGGCCATTTGCGGCCCTGCTGGTGGTGATGGCGGCGGCGATTGTCGCGGCGCTGGTGGGCGCAAGGTTCGCGCGGCAGGGGCTGGCGATCGGCATTCTGGCCGGAGGAGCCACCGCCATTTGCGGGGCGTCCGCCGCGCTGGCGCTTTATGGCGTGGTGGGGCGCGAAAGGGTCAGTCAGGCGCAATTCACGCTGACCCTGGTGGTGGTTTCCGTGGCCAGCGCCTTGGCCATGACGATTTATCCCGAATTGGCGCGCCTTGCCCATTTCGACGCGCGACAGGCCGGTTTTTTGACCGGCGCCGCCATCCATGATGTCGCCCAGTCGATTGGCGGTGGCTATGCTGTGTCCAACGCGGCGGGCGCGGCGGCGACTGTGGTGAAATTGACCCGTGTCGCCTTGCTTGGCCCTTTGGTGGCGTTGGCGGCGGTGGCGATAGAGCGTTTCGATGCACGCGGCCAAAGCGTTTCGCCTTGGAAAGCTTTGGCTTTGCCGCCCTTTATTCTGGCCTTTCTGGCGCTGGTTGTGGCCCATTCCCTGATCGCGGTGCCGGTGGTGATTGCGGCCAATGCCTTGCTGCTGTCCAAAGGCTTGCTGTTGCTGGCGGTGACGGCCACCGCCATGCGCACCCGTACCGATCTCATCCTGCAATTGGGCTGGACCTCGGTGCTGCCGGTGCTGGCGGCGACCGCCACCAGTTTTGTGGTGGCTTTCGGCTTTGCCTGGTGGGTGATCTAGACAAATCGGAGAAGGGGTAATGCCAGCATGGCCGCCATGCCCAGCATCGTTACCCCGACTAGGCCATCCAGCACGCGCCACGCCAGCGGGCGGGCAAACACGGGCTGGAGCAAGCGGGCGCCATAGCCCAGCAGCAAGAACCAGCAGGCCGAGGCCGAAGCTGCACCGGCGATGAAATGGACGCGCAACGGGGCGGGATAGGTTGCGCCTGCCGCGCCCATCAACAATACCGTATCAAGATAAACGTGGGGGTTGAGAAAGGTGAAGCCCGCCAGCGTCGCCAGCACCTGTCCCAGCCTTTGCCTTGTACCGGCGTCCGCGTTCACCGCCTCGCCTCTGGCCATGCGGTGAAAGGCCTGTACCCCGTACCAGCCCAGAAATCCGGCCCCGCCCAGTGAGAGGGCGCTGGTCAATTGCGGCATCGAGCGCAGGAAGGCCGCCACGCCGCTGACGCCCAGTGTGATCAGGCTGGCATCGGCGGCGATGCAAAAAGCGACCACGGGCCCGACATGTTGGCGCAGCAGGCCCTGGCGCAGGACAAACAGGTTTTGCGCGCCAATGGCCACAATCAGGGCCGCGCAAAGCGCAAAGCCGGCGGAGAAGGGGATAAGGATGCTGTTCATGGGCCAGCCTATGCGGGCAATCAGGTGTGAAGTGAAACTTGATCTTCTTATCCAGATGAAGCTAGGCTTCATCTATGCTCGATTATGCCGCCCTGTCCGTTGTCGCCGCCGTCCTGCGTGAAGGAACGTTCGAACGCGCCGCGGCGGTTCTGCATATTTCCCCCTCGGCCGTGTCGCAGCGGGTGCGGGCTTTGGAGGAAAGGCTGGGCGCTATCCTCGTGCTGCGTAGCCAGCCTTGCCAACCCACCCCGCTGGGGCAGCGGCTATGCGCCCATTTCGATGCGGTGCGCTTGCTGGAAGCGGATCTGGCGCCTGATCTTGGCGCTTTGGCGGCTGACAGGTTGCAGCCGGTGACGGTGAAAATCGCGGTCAATTCGGACAGTCTGGCCAGCTGGCTCGCGCCTGCTTTGGCCCAATTCGCGCAGGAGACGGGGCTGTTGGTCGAGTTAATCATGGATGACGAGGCCCATACCGCGCAAAGGTTGCGCCATGGCGAAGTGGCGGCGGCGATCACATCGGACAATGTGCCCGTACAGGGTTGCCGCAGCATCAGGCTGGGTGTCTTGCCCTATCGTGCCTGCGCCAGTCCCGCCTTTATGGCGCGCTATTTCCCCTCGGGCGTTACGGCGGATGGCTTGATCGATGCCCCCTATATGCGGTTTGACCGGCGCGATGGTTTGCAGGCTTTATGGGCGATGGAGCATCTGGGCGCGCCCTTGGGGCATCTGGTGCATTGGATACCTTCTACGCGGGCTTTTCTGGATCTGGCGCTGCGGGGCATGGCATGGGGGATGCAGCCGGAACATCTGGTGCGCTCTCATCTGGCTGCGGGGAGTTTGGTGGAATTGCGGCCCGACAGCGCCTTGGGGGTTACGCTTTACTGGACGGTCGCGCGGCTGCACGCCGATGCGCTCAAGGTGCTGACCCGCGCGGTGCGCCGTGCCGCGGGACTGGTGCTTCAGCCTTAGACTTTTGCTGCCGTCTGGCCAACCATCGCCATAGGCCGGTGACGAAAAGGAAGGCGGGCACCAGCCCGCTCACCACCGCCAGCCAGCGAGTGAACAGGCCCAAAACGCTGGCGTCATGCAGACTATGCAGCCAATTGTTGATGGTGGTGGTCGCGCCAGCCTGTTGCGCATCCTGTAGCCCCACAATCCGACCGCTGACCGGATCGATGAAGACGAAGGAGTGGGGGAAACGCGCCGATGGGTCGGCGGGGACTTTCATCCTGAATTTATAAACACCTTGCCCCATGGCGGGCGCATCAATCCACACGATCCGCGCAGAGGGCAGCGCCTTTTGCGCCAAGGCTGCGGCTTGCATGATGGTCAGGCGCGGGGCGGTGTTGGCGGGTATGGCCACTTTGGGTGCCGGATCGACGGGACCGAACATCGGGCGCAGCACTGCATTGCTCTCCTCCGGCAGAGCCAGCATCACCCCCGTCAACACCAATATGGCCAGCAGCGGCAGGCCCAGCAATCCGGCCAGCTTGTGCATATCGCGCAAACGCCGGATCAGCGCCGCGCCATGGGCATAGCGCAAGGCCTTGCCCCAGCCACCCTTTGGCCACCATGCCCATAGGCCGGTGACCATCACCAGCAGGAATATCGCCAGCCCGCCCCATCCCACGAAAGCGCGTCCCGTATCCCCGCCTAGCAATTCCATATGCAAATCATACAGCCAGGTGACCAGATAGCCGCCCCAGACCTCCTGACGCAGGACATGGCGGCCATCGGGCGAGAGCCAGACCATCACCCGATGCGCCATGGAATGGCCCTGCGTTTGCCCGCCTGCCTCGTAACGAACGGGGATGGCGCCTGCCTCGCCGGTTAGCTCAAAGCGCCATACACCCTGCCTTTCCGGCCATTGCGTCCGCAGGGTTTCCAGACCGCGATCCCAGACAGGCGATTGTGCATCCGGCGCGGGACCGCTGGATGCCACCTGAATTTCCGGATGCAGCCAACGGTCAATACTCTGGTAAAAGACCAGCGCCGATCCGGTCAGCCCCAGCAGGACAAACAGTAGACCAAGGCTCAGGCCCATCCAGAGATGGACCTGACGCACCCAATGGCGAAGGCGCTGCCCTGCCATGGCTTAGTATTTCACCCGCAGGCTGACTGTCACCGCCCGTCCTTCGCCAGGGCTATGTAGCGGTTGCGCGGGCGAGGTGGTGTCCCACCAGACATATTCGTAATAGCCATTGAACAGGTTCTTGACCGAAACCGCCGCCTCGGCATGGGGGTGGACCTGATAGGCTGCTTCGGCATTGACCAGTTGATAGCGGCCAAATTTGCCCCCATTGGCCGCGCTATTGGCGGGTGTCAGCCAATAGGAGGACTGTCCATTGGCCCAGAGCGAGAGGCGCAGGCGTGACAGGCCGGTATAATCCAGCCCGCCCGACCACAGGAATTGGGGCACATGGTCGATCTGGTTGCCGGCATATTGCGGGGTGGCCGGATCGGCGGTGACGATCACCGCCTTTTGAAACGAAACCGTGGCCCATGCCGACAGGGATGCGGCGGGCTTGCCGTTGATCTGGATATCCAGCCCGCGCCGTCTGGTCGCGCCCAGATTTTCAAAGTCGCCGGTCGGGTCGTTCAACTTGCGCTTCAATTCGCCAGAGGCATTTTGTTGCCACAGGGCAATGCGGGTCTCGAGGCGCTTGGAGGCGGCATAGCGCAGGCCCAGTTCCCAGCCCGTGTTGATCGACGGGGCCAGATTGGCCACGCGCGGCGCGATCAGATAGGCGCCCGAGCCTACCCCGATCTGGAAACTCTTGCCCCAATTGCCATAGAGGGTGACGCCATCCAAAGGCGTGGCCGCCAGCGAGATTTTGGGCTGGCTGATCGTGCCATAATCATTGATCGGCGCTTTGCTGCCGGTCAGTCGGTTTTCAAAATGGCCCGACACCTTGTCCCATCGCCAAGCGGGGGTGATTTTCAACCATGGCAGCGGTTCGACAATCGCCTGCAGATAGGCGCCGCCCACATTTAGGATGAAATGTTGGTCGCGGGTCTGGGTGACCGGCACGCGGTTGAGCGTGTTGTAACGCAGCGACACATTGTCCTGCGCCTGATAATCCCCGCCAACTTCCGCCATCAACGGCATACCGGCTAGTGTGCTGTGCCAATGCAGGGCGGCCAGCGCGCCATAATGGTTTTCGCTTGTCACACGGCGTTGCTGTGAACCGCCGCTGGAAAAGCGGACATAGCGATCATCGCGCAGCAGATTGGCATAGGCCTTGGCCGAAAAATCGATCCTGTCCGACAGGCCAGCATCCAGCGTCAGCCCATATTGCCCCATCAGGCGCCGATCACCGTCGGAGGCATTATAACCATTGGTGGCGCGTGGATCAGCCGCAGCCGTCGCGCCGGTCAGATAGCCAGCCTCTTGCGCATGGCTGATATAATGGCGGGCGCTTGCCCCCAGTCTCAGCGATTGGGACGGCGCAAAACCCCATTTCCCCGACAAGGCCAACCGGTCCAGCGCGCCATGGGCACGATAGCCCTGCGCATCGCGATAGCCGATGGAATAGTTCTGGCTGAAAGCGCCTTTCTCATGGCCCACCGCCACTTGCCCTTCATAGGTGGCAAAGCTGCCCGCGCTGGCCTTGGCATCGATGTAATTGCCGCCCGAACGGGTGATCATATTGGCGCTGCCCGCAATGGCATGCAACCCGCTGCGTGGATCGGCGGTGCCGCGCACCACTTCGATCCCGGCAATGTCCAGCGGGAACACCATGTCGATATAGGGCATATTGCCATCATTGCTGTTGGCGGGAAGGCCATCGATCAACAATTTGACCGCGTTGATCTCGCCCTCGCCATTAAAGCCGCGAAAGGAGAATTTGCCGCTGGTGCTGCCCTGGTTGAAATTGGTGACCAGAACACCGGGCAAGCGCCCGACCAGTTCCCATGCGTAATTGACGTTAGCGCTTTGCGCCAAATTGCCGCCCAGACGGTCGACCGAGGTGATGACATTGGACGAGGCGCCCGCCATGCCCCTTGCGGTCACGATAATAGGATCACCGACGTGAAAGCTGGTGTCGGTCTGGGCGGGCGCGGGTTCTTCGGCGCGGGCAGATTGCGCGAGGCAGGCGCCCATCATCATGGCGACCAGCGCCATAGGGGAGATTGTCATGAAACAGCTTTCTGGAAACTTGCGCCCTATTTTGGACGCAACATGCGCGAGCCTGTCTGAAACAGATGCTAAACAGCCCCCAGTAGGGCTACCGTAGATCAGACAGGTGCAAGGTAACGGATGGCTAAATCAGGCCCGCGCAGGCGGCCCGCGCAGAGGCGGGCGCAAATAGGCAAGGCGCTTGTGCAGGGGCGCATGCCATGGGGCAAAGCCCAGCGCCAGAATGAACAACAGCGCCAGCGCCAACAGGATCGGGTCCGCCCCGCCCATTGCCGCATGATGCAGGCCCGAAAACGCGCAGGAGGTGTCAGGCTTGGCCTTCTGGCTGTCCTTGTGCCCGATCTCGATCTGCTTGATGATTTGACGGCCCAGCGAGTCCGCGCAAATCTGCACCGTGATGGTCCGCGTATCGGTCCCCAGCATATAACCCGTCGGAACCAGCGCCTTCACGCATAAAGCCAGAGCCACCAGCAGGGCGGCCAGTGGGCGATGGGCAAGGAGAAAGGCGCGTAAAGTCCCCATGGATAACGAAAGGAGTTAAACCACGCGCCTTGACCTGTCACGTAGAAATGACGTTTAACGCTCCAGATAAAGCTTGCGCAGGCGGGCCAGTTCCACCGGGCCGAGGCCCAATTCGTCTTTCAGATAACCCGCCGTGCCCCCTTTATGCCCCTCGACCACGGCCAGAGCTGCCTCGATATAGGAGCGGTCCACGCCGACCAGCAATTTGAGCGCTTCGGGCGGCAGGGCGGCAAAGGGGCTGTTGGCCATGGCGCGCCCCGCCATCAGCTTGGCCGGGTCCAGCGTCTGGTTGGACAGCATGTAATCGGCCACCACCACCTCGCGCGGGCTGCCCAGCGCAGTCAGCAACAGGGCGGCGGCAATGCCGGTACGATCCTTGCCCGCCGAACAATTGAAGGCCAGCGGGGCGTGGCCCGCCAAGAGTTCGGCAAACATCCGGCGATACTGGCTGTTGAACTGCACCAATAGGCGGGGATAGGCCGCGGCCATGGTCGCGCGGATTTGTTCTGCGGTGATGGCGCGCGGGTCGCCCTTGGGCAGGAACTGGCCATTGTCCATGTCATAATCATCGGCCAGCACTTTGGGCAGACCTGCATGGGGCCAGTTGACCGGCTCGGCCTTGCGCTCCGCGGTCGAGCGGAAATCGCAGACCACGCGGATGCCACGCTTTTCCAGCGCCGCGTAATCTTCCGAGGTCAGCGCGGTCATCGAGCCGGAGCGATAGAGCTTGCCCCATTGCACATGCTTGCCATCAGCCGCAGGATAACCGCCAAGCTCGCGGAAATTGCGCCCGCCTTGCAGCGGCAACACACGCTCATGCGCGGGCGCTGCCACCACGGGGCGGGCGGAAAGGGAAGCTGCCGGCGCTACCAATGCGCAGGCCAAAATCAGAGCGAGCTTGCTGTAAAAACGCATGGCAGCTTCCCTTGCAGTCAGATCAGAACTTGATGTTGATTTCGCCGCCAAAAGTGCGCGGATCATTGAAGAAGCCGCTGACACCGGCCGCAGCGCTGCCCGATTTGTAGAACAGATGCTCTTCGTTGAAGAGGTTGCGCGCCCAGACCGCAAAGGTCAGCTTGGCACCGGCATCGCCCACCGCCACATCGGCCAAAGCCACCCGGCCATTGAAGATCAGCGCCGCATCGCCCTTGGGCTGCTTGTAACGCACTTCGCGGGTAACCGTGTCATAATTGCTGTCGGTGTAATTGGCATAGAAGCCGGAGTCATAATTGCCATCGAGGTGGAAACGCAGCTTGGCATCGCCCAGCGCAACCTTGGTTTCATAATCCAGCGTGGCGCTGGCCGAATGTTCGGGCGTGTAGACCTGATAGATCGGCACGGGCACGGTGATGAACACGCCGCCAGTCTGCGGGAAGGGGTTCACCGTGGCGGGGATGCTGACATGGTTATAGGCATAGCTGGCGCTCAACGTCAGGCCATCGACGGGGGCCAGCGTGAATTCGGCCTCGAAGCCCTTCAAATGGCCGGTGCCCGGCGCGTTCACCGTGTCGGTGGTGGTGCGGGTGGTGGCCACGCGCACGCCATTGACCACGTCTTCATACAGGCCGCTGAAGTCGAGCTGGATATTCTTGTAATTGCCCGCATAGGCGGCAAGGTTCAGACGCGCGCGGTGGTCCCAGAACTCGGTCTTCGCACCCAGTTCGAACATCGACACCGTTTCAGGGTTGAAGGCGCGGTAGGACAGCGAGCGCGAATTGGCGCCGCCCGAACGATAGCCCGTGCTCCACTTGGCATAGAGATGCACGTCGCGCGAGGCATCCACCGCCAGATTGATCATCGGATCGACCCGCGACCACGAGGCGTTGAGCAGCACCGGCGCCTGCACATTGACGCCATTGACCGGCACGATCGGCGCCGCGCCATTGACGAGGAACAGCGAGCCTTCCTTCTTGTCATTGGTCCAGCGCGCACCCACCGTCAGATGCGCGGCATCGTTGAGCAGGGCAGGCGTATAGGTGGCCTGACCATAGAGGCCCTTGCTGGTGGTCTTGACATGGCTGGCGCGCTGGATGGTTTGCGCGTCATAATTGATCGAACGCACGGTGGCGGCGCTGCCCAGAACGTCGCTGGTCATGGCCATGGTGTTGAAGGCTTGGGCGGCATCCTGCACGCGTTCGACATAATAGAGGCCACCGGCCTGATATTTGAAGCGGGGCATTTCGCCGATGACCTGCAGTTCCTGACTGACCTGATTCTGGCGGAAAGGCGCCAGACTCATGCGCGCAAACTGGAAGCTGGCAAAGCTGGGGGCTACGCCTGCGGAGACGGTGGCCTGTTGCAGGGTGGTATCGGCCGAACCATTGTCATATTGCGTCTGGGTCATCTCGCGATAGGACGAGATCGAGCGCAGGGTCAGCTTGTCGGCGGGCTTCCATTCCAGCGACAGGCGGGTGCCCTGGGCTTTGCCGATGCTGGCCTGCTGCGGTACGCCGACGATGGCGCTGCTGGCGCGCTTGGAGCTGGCGCGGAACAGGGCCGAGGTGGTGTTGGCCAGCACGGCAGCCGAGCCCGAAGCGGCGGCAGGCAGGCCGGTGCCCGCCGAAATTTGCTGCAGGTAAAGCGTGCTGGTCGCGTCATAGGATTTGTCGGCCGAAAGATCGGCGCTGAAACTGTCGCTGGGCTTCCAATAGGCTTCGACATGCACGCCGCGCTTGTCATAGGAATTGAAGCCCAGCTGGCCCGAAAGCGGGTTGGCGACGAAGGGATCGCGCTTGGCCACGACCGCGTCGATTTTCAGCGCGATATTGGCAAAGCTGGGCAGATCCAGATGCACTTCGCCCTTGTGGCTGCCATAATTGCCGATGCCTGCCGTGGCGTTCAGCTTATAGGTGCCGCTGGGCTTTTTGGTCACGATATTGACCGCGCCGCCTTCGGTGTTGCGGCCAAACAGCGTGCCCTGCGGACCTTTCAAGACTTCGATATTCTCAACGTCGAACAGCGCCGTGCCCAGCCCTTGCGCGCGGCCCTGATAGACGCCGTCGACATAGACGCCCACGCCCTGATCGCGGGCGGGCTGGTTGGAGTCGGACAGCACGCCCACGCCGCGCACGTTCACGATCAAGGCGCCGGGGCGCGAGAAGAAGGGCGCGACCTTGAGGCTGGGAATCGCGCCATCGCCCAGATCGAGCAGCGAGGTGACATGGCGGTTTTCCAGCCCCTTGGCGCTGAGCACCGAGATGGCGATCGGGGTGTTTTGCAGATTTTCGCTGCGCTTTTGCGCGGTGACGGTGATCACTTCCAGACCGGCGTCCAGATCGGCATCGCCAGCGGCCGAAGGCGCGGCGGGTGCTTCAGAGGCAACAGCTGCCGAGGACAGGCCCAGAACCAACGCAAACATGCTGCCCGCGCAAAGCGAGCGAGTGATAGAAAGACGCATAAAACCCCCCGATGTCGAACATTCGACGTTGGAGCGGCCTCTATCGCCGCCCTGTGACAGGGTGGTGGCGAATTGGCGTCACATTTCGGTCAGTTTGCAGTCATTTGTGTGACAGTTTTCCTAATTGTCCAAAAACAAGGCTGCGGCGGCATGGGGGGCGGACGGGAAATAGAAATGGACATAGCTGGCCAACAGCGAGCCTTGCCGGAATATAGCCTCCCCTGCTCCGCCATTGGGGTTGGTGGCCTGCGCGATGGGTTCAACGCACGTCGAGAGCCGCGAAAAATGGAAAGTATGCCCGCGCAAAATGCCCTTTGGGAATGCCACCGCCTGCAGGCCCAGCGCGGCAAGGCGGGGCTGCATATGCGCCTCGCCAGAGAGGATGCCCAGCATTTCAAAGCCTTGCCCTTGGCCATCATAAAGGCGGTCAAGGCAAGCGAGCATCCCCCCACATTCGGCCAGTATCGGCTTTCCAGCCTGATGATGGGCGCGGATGTCGGCGGTTAGAGCGCTATTGGCGCTCAGCCGGTCCCCATGCAATTCGGGATAGCCACCGGGCAGCCAAAGCGCATCGCAATCGGGCAGGCGGTCGACCAAGGGCGAGAAGAAATGGAGGCTGGCCCCCATCTGCTCCAGCCAGTCCAGATTGGCGGGATAGATAAAGGCAAAGGCTGCGTCACGGGCGATGGCGATACGGCGGCCTGACAGCAAATTCTCGCTGCTCTGCGGCGCAGGGGCGGGGAAGGGGGCTGATGGCGGCAACCACAGGGCATTGTCAGGCAACAGGCTGGCTGCATAGTCGATTCGCGCGTCCAGATCGGCAATCTCCTCGGCTTGCACCAGCCCCAGATGCCTTTCGGGCAGGGCAATGGCCGGATCGCGCGGGATATGGCCCAGCCACTGGACATTACCGATCAGGCTTTGTTCCAGCATTTGCGCATGGCGGGCGCTGCCCACGCGATTGGCCAGCACGGCGGCGACATGCACATCACGGCGATAGCTGGCCAGCCCATGGACCAAGGCGCCAAAACTCTGCGCCATCGCGCTGGCGTCCAGCACCGCCAGCACCGGCAGGCCGAACAAGGCAGCCAGATCGGCAGCGCTGCGATCACCGTCAAACAGGCCCATCACCCCTTCGATCAGGATGAGGTCGGATTGGCTCGCCGCCTTGTGCAACTGGGCGCGGCATTGCTCCTCGCCCAGCATGAACAGATCGAGTTGGTAGACAGGCGCCCCGCTGGCACGTTCCAGCACCATCGGGTCCAGAAAATCCGGCCCGCATTTGAACACGCTGACCCGCCGCCCTGCTTGCCTGTGGCGGCGGGCCAAGGCGGCGGTGACCAGTGTCTTGCCCTGTCCCGAGGCAGGGGCTGCCACCAACAAGGTCGGGCAATGAGCCGCCTTCACCGGTCAATGCCTTCCTGCGCGCGCACGCCATCACGAAAGGCATGTTTGACATCGGCAATGGCGCTGACCGTATCGGCGGCATCGACCAGCGTTTTATGCGCCGAACGACCGGTGATCACCACATGCTGCATCGGCGGCCGCGCCTCCAGCACCGGCATGATTTCCTCCAGTTCCAGATAGCGATAGGTGACCAGATAGGTCAGTTCATCCAGCACCACCAAGGCAATGTCGGGGTCCTGCAAGGCGGCCTTGGCCTTTTCCCAACCGGCGCGGGCGGCGGCAATGTCGCGTTCGCGGCTCTGGGTTTCCCAGGTGAAGCCTTCGCCGCATTTTTCCCAGATCACACCGGGCAGCGCGGAAAAGAAAGCGCGCTCGCCCACATTCTCCGCGCCCTTAATGAATTGGAAAATCGCCACCCGCCGACCATAGCCCAGCATGCGCGCCACCATGCCAAAGGCACTGGAGGATTTGCCCTTGCCATTGCCGGTCAGCACCAGCAGCAGGCCCTTGTCGGTCTGAGCGGCGGCGATCTTGGCGTCCACCACTTCCTTGTGCTTTTGCGTCCGCGCCTTATGGGCGGCGCGGGCGGCTTCTTCCTTGTCCAGGCTCACGCGCGATCCTTTGCCGCCTGATCACGCAATACATGATGGGCCACGCCGTGGCACAGCGCTGCCAAGCCGCCCCAAGTCAGCGCCGAGGCCAAGGTCATCGGGAAATAGCGGGCGATGCGGGGCATGAAGCCCGAGAGCGAGGGATCGGCAAAACGCCCGCCGAGGAAATAGAAACCGCCCGAGGACAGGATTTCCGAACCCAGCACGGCTGCGGCAAACAAGCCAATGATCGCGGGCAAAGACGACAGGCCCGCACGGAACAGGCGAGCGGCATAAATCCCTGCGCCCCACATCACGCCATAAGCGGGCAGCAGCATCGCATAGGCAGGCGTGAAGCAGAAATCCGAACCGCCCATGCCCTTGATCACCACCACATCAATCGCAAAGCCCAAAGCGAACAGCGCAGGCATGGCCAGACGCGAGCGGATGTAGAAACCGGCGACGAAAAAGCTGGCCAGACTGGTGTCGGGCAGGTGGACAAACTGGCTGAGCGAATGGCTGCGGGTGATCAGCATCACCACCGCCAGCGCGGCAAAAATGGGCAGGTCGAATGATTTGGCGCGAGCCATGACTAGTCTCCGAAATTGGGTGGAACAGGCAGGCTGCGACGGGCACACTTCGTCCCCTCGGCTGCTCGACACAGCTTCCCCTTCCAAACGCACACACAGGTGTCGCTCGCCAAGGGTAGGCCCCAAACGGGTGTCCGGCCCTCATTCGCCCGGTACATCCCGCCCGCGCGAAAGAACGACGGCAAGGGGCCGGTTTCCTGACTTTCCGGCTGCAAGCGTCTTGTGCCGCCTTCTCGGGGAGGAACCCCAATGGCCTGTGGCACAACACTCGCCGGATACAGTTGCGGGAGCAGCGCCGCATGGCAGAAAACCGCCATTTGGACTTCCCGATTAAGCCCTTGCGGGCACCCTTTGCACCCTCACCGATATGTCAGGCCAAGGGGGAGCGCAACACAAAATCCTTGCGCCTATGACTTGTGACCGATACTTGCCCCCGCAGCGACAGGTTCCCCGCGAGGGGATCAAAAGGGAACACGGGTTCAAGACCCGGGCTGCCCCTGCAACTGTGAGCGGCGAGCCATCGGCCATATGCCATTGGGGATTTTCCTCCCTGAGAAGGCGGTCGGACCGGCATTGACCCGCAAGCCAGGAGACCTGCCTGACGCTGTCGTTTTTCGGGCCGACAGGGTGTGTGGGCCGGACGAGGATGTTCCTCGCATAGCGACAGAGTTGCTCCGCCGGGCATGGCCCGCGCGGCTCGATCCCTGTTGCGCTATGCCGCAGGGAGCGGTGCCGCGTGGTTCGGGTTTGGCGGGGTGGAGCCGTCTGATCTGAAGGGACTTCCATGCCCGAAATCTATAAGCCCGTTTCCGCTCTGGCCCTGGGTTTGGCCAGTATCATCGCCAACCCCGCCCTTGCCGCCGATGATGGCGCCCCCATTCTGGTCACCGCCTTGCGGATGCCGGTCGAGGCCGATCAGGTGTCCAGCAGCGTCACCGTGATCGAACAGGCCGATATCCAGCGCGAACAGCCTTTGGCCGTGTCCGACATCCTGTTGCGCACACCGGGCATCAGCCTGTCGCGCAATGGCGGCTATGGCACAGACACGTCCCTGCGCATCCGTGGCGCCAATTCGGGGCAAAGCGTGCTGGTGGTGGATGGGATGCGGCTTGCCGATCCATCGACCACTGATGGCGGCTATAATTATGCCAATCTGTTTGCCGATGACATTGCCCGCATCGAAATCCTGCGCGGCCCGCAGGCGATCCTGTGGGGCAGCAGCAGCATGGGCGGGGTGGTCTCGGTCCAGACCCGTCGGGCCGAAAAGCCGCTGGAGGAAAGCTTTGCGCTGGAGGGCGGTTCACGCGGGACCGTCTATGCCCGGGCGGGGCTGGGCGGCAAGGGCAAGCGGCTGAACTGGCGTGTTGCCGGTTCCACTTTCACCACGCAGGGCATTTCGGCCCGCGCCAATGGCACCGAGGCCGATGGCAGCCGCCGCCAATCGGCCAGCGGTACTTTGTCCTATGACCTGTTGCCCGCGCTGACCCTCGACCTGCGCGGCTATTTTGCCGATGGGCGCTATGATTTCGACAGCACCACCGGCGATGCCCCCGTCTATGGCACAGAGCGCGAATGGACCGCCTATGCCGGATTGAACCTGCGGCTGCTGGATGGGCGGTTGGTGCAACGACTGGCGGTGATCACAGGGGATACGGCGCGCAAGAATTATGACCCTCGCCGCACCAAGCGCGTGCTCAATTTCGATGCCGATGGCGTGAGCCACCGTTATGAATATCAGGGCAGCCTCACTCCGTCCTCCCTGCTGCAACTTGCCTTTGGCGCCGAGCGGGAGGAGCAGAAGATGACCAATGCCTCGCCCGCCGACAGCACCGCGCCCCATGCGTTGACGCCCAGTCAGGCCAGTTTGAACAGCCTCTATGCCCAGATCCGCCTGACGCCGGTTAAGGGTGTGACCTTGAATGGCGGGCTGCGGCATGACGATCATTCCCGCTTTGGCGGCAATGATGTGTGGAGCGCGGGCGCGGTTTATAAGTTGGCGGGCACCGGCACTTTGCTGCGCGCCAGCTATGATCAGGGGTTTAAGGCCCCCTCGCTTTATCAACTCTACAGCCTATATGGCTCCACCGCCCTGCAACCCGAACGGGCCAAGGGATGGGAAGTGGGTGTCCAGCAAAAGCTGTTGCACGAGCGGTTGCAGTTCTTTGCGACGTGGTTTGAACGCAAGACGCAGAACCTGATCGACTTCGCCTTTTGCCCCACCAGCGGGACACTGCCCGCCGCCTGCTATGTGCCGGGCACCAGCACCACCCGTTTCGGCTATTACGCCAATGTCAAACAGGCACAGGCGCGCGGGCTGGAAGCAGGCGGTTCGATCAAGCTGGGCCGCGCGACCGCCAGCGGCAATTACAGCATCGTCACCGCGCAGGATCGCACCGCGGGCAACACATTTGGCCAGCAACTGGCGCGCGTGCCGCGTCATATGGCCAATGTAGAATTGGGCTATGATGTAACGGAGCGTTTGAATGCCAATGTGGCGGCCCGCTATTCGGGGGCAAGTCTGGACCGCGTGGGCGGGGTGGTCCTGCCCGATTACTGGCTGTTTGATCTGCGCGCCCAATGGAAACTGGCCGAGGCACTGACGGTCTATGCCCGTGCGGAAAACCTTTTCGACCGCCAATACCAAACTGCCAGCGGCTATGGCGCGCTTGGGCGCAGCATTTACGCCGGTTTCAGGAGCCATTTCTGATGCTGCGGCCGGTGGAAAACCGCCCTTGTGTGGTGGTGTGCAGCACATGCCGCCACTCCGCCGATGCGCGCGAGGATCACGCTGGTCAACGGGGGGGAGCGGCTTTGGCCGCGGCCCTTCGGGCGATACAGGATGGCGATGATGGCGTGCAGGTGGAGGAAATGCCCTGCCTGTTCGCCTGTCAGCGCCATTGCGTGGTGCATATCCGCGCGCCCGGTCGCATCGGCTATGTGCTGGGCGATTTTGCCCCAGACGCGGCCAGCGCCGAGGCTATCCTCGATTTTGCCACCCGCCACGCGCAGAGCGAGCATGGGCAGGTGCCCTATGTCCAATGGCATGACGGGGTGAAGGGCCATTTTCTGGTCCGCACCCCGCCCGAAGGATTTGTAGCCGTATGACGATCTTTCCCGATAAAGCGTCCTTTCTGGCGGCTTTGCATAACATGCCCGCACCTGACGGGACCGCGCTGGCACAGGCGCGGGAGCGGCAGGCGCAATTGACCAAACCCGCAGGATCGCTGGGCAGGCTGGAGGACATCGCGCTGTTCATGGCCGGTTGGCAGGGGCAGGCGATACCTACTCTGGACGCGGTTCAGGCGGTGGTGTTTGCGGGCAATCATGGCGTTGCGGCGCAAGGGGTCAGCGCCTTTCCATCTGAGGTTACGGCGCAGATGGTAGAGAATTTCCGCCACGGCGGGGCGGCGATCAATGCCTTGTCCCGCGCCTGCGGGGCCAGCCTGTCGGTGGTGCCGCTTGATCTGGAACAGCCCACCGGCGACATCACGGTCCAGCCCGCCATGAGCGAGGCGGAATGTCTTGCCGCCTTGCAGGCAGGGGCAGCTTCGGTGCTGTCGGCTGATCTGCTGTTGGTGGGGGAAATGGGTATTGGCAACACGACACCCGCTGCGGCCCTTTGCGCACAAGCCTTTGGCGGGGCGGGACAGGATTGGGTCGGGCGCGGCACGGGCATCGACGATGCGGGTGTGGCGCGCAAGATGGCGGCGGTCGATGCGGCACTGGTGCGGCATGGGGCGGATTGTGTCGATCCGTTTGAAACCCTGCGCAGGCTGGGCGGGCGCGAGATTGCGGCGATGGCAGGGGCCATCCTTGCGGCGCGCTGGCGGCGGATACCGGTGTTGCTGGACGGTTTCATTTGCTGTGCGGCCATCGCGCCCTTGGTGGTTGCGGCACCGGCGCTGACCGATCACTGTCTGTCCGCCCATTGTTCGGCCGAGACGGCGCATGGGCGGTTGTTGGCCGCGATGGGGCTGGAGCCATTGCTGCGTCTGGACCTGCGTCTGGGCGAGGGTAGTGGCGCGGCCTTGGCGGTCCAGATCGTCCGTGCGGCGCTGGCCACCCATGCCGAGATGGCGACTTTCGCAGAGGCACAAGTGGCCGATCCATTGTGAAATCACGGGTGCTCCACCTGTTGCGCCACGGCGCGCCCGAGGCTGCGGGCAGGCTGATCGGTCATACCGACAGCCTGCCCACGCCCTTGGGCCGCGCGGCCTGTCGCAAACGGGCGCAAGGTCTGCGCGTGGAGCAGGTCGTGTCCTCCGACCTATCGCGGGCGCTGTGGCCAGCGCAGGATGTGGCCGCCGATCTGGGCTTGCCGCTGGTGGTCGATCCGCGCTGGAGAGAGCTGGATTTCGGCGTGTGGGAGGAATGCGATCCGGCCAATATGAGCGAGGCCTTGCTGCATTTCTGGGCCGATCCCGATGCCTGTCCCCCGCCACAGGGGGAAAGCTGGAGCCAGATTTGTGCCCGCGTGGCGGCGGCCTTGGAGGCGTTGGAGCAGGACAGCTTGGTGGTGACCCATGCCGGTGCGATACGCGCCGCGCTTAGCGTGCTGTTGGGTTTCGACCATGCGCAGGTCTGGGCTTTCCATTTGCGCTATGGCGCCTTGCTATCCCTGCGCATCTGGTCCGATGGCGCGCAGATCACGGGGCTCAGCGGATGAAGTCCCTGATCCTTGCCCTGCAATTCATGACCCGATTGCCGCTGCCCAATATCAAGGTCAGCGAGCGTGATTTTGCAGCGGCTATCCGCTGGTTTCCGGCGGCCGGTATGGTGGTCGGGCTGGCGGTCTGGGGGGCATTCAGGCTGGGCGCCATGGTGGAGCCTTGGCTGGCGGCGCTGCTGGGGCTGGTGGTGTGGGTGGGCGTCACGGGCGCGTTGCATCTGGACGGGTTGGGCGATATGGCCGATGCCTTGGGGGCGGCGCATAAAGACAGCGCCCGTATCGGCGATGTGTTGGCCGATCCCCATGTGGGCAGTTTTGCGGTGGTGGCCATCGGGGTGCAATTGCTGGCCAAGCTGGTGCTGTTGCATGATCTATCGCCGGATCACGCAGTTTGGCTGGTCCCTATCGCGGCGGCGGCCCGTATCGGGCCTTTGGTCTGGACCTTGGCCTTGCCGCCTTTGCATCAAGGTCTGGGCAGCCTGTTTCGCGATGGTTTGCGTTGGTGGCATGCGGGGCTTTGGGGTCTGCTTTTGCTGGTCGGCGTATATTGGGCGCCATGGTTGGTCATCGCCTTTCCGTTGATGGGCGGTTGGGCATGGTTCGTCAAACGGCGCTTGGGCGGCATTTCGGGCGACAGTCATGGCGCGGGCATTGAATTGGGCGAAACGGTCTTGTTGCTGGCTTTGGTGTGTTGGCGATGATGGCGGATTTTACCCATCACGGCGGCGGTCTGGCACAGGCCGTGGTGGATTATGGCGGCCATGCTTCCGATTGGCTGGACCTTTCCACTGGCATCAACCCTGTGCCATGGCCAGTGGAGCGATCAGGCGTCGAGGCGATCGATTGGCACCGCCTGCCCGAAGCGGGTGCTGTGGCCGAACTGGAAATCGCGGCGGCCCGTCATTTCGGGGTAGAACCGCGCCATTGCTGCGCCGTTCCGGGCAGCGAATTGGGCATGCGCCTGTTGGGGCGTTTGCTTGGCGGTAGAGCGGCCTATGGCTGGCCAGCCTATCGCAGCCATGGTGATGTTTTTGCCGATGCGGTGGCTTGGCTGGATCTAACGCCCACTCTGCCGCAAGGTTGCGCCAATCTGTTGCTGGCCAATCCAAACAACCCTGATGGCCGAATGCTTCCGGTTGAGGCATTGCAGGTATGGCAGGAACAATGCAGCCAAAGGCGCGGATGGCTGGTGGTGGATGAGGCCTTCGCCGATGCTTGTCCCGAAATATCAATGGCCGCGCAGGTGGGCGATACGGCCCGATTGATCGTGTTGCGCTCCTTTGGCAAATTCTTTGGCTGGGCTGGGTTGCGGCTTGGTTTTGTGTTGGGGCCAAGCGTGGTCTTGGACGAATTGCGGGCGTTGCTGGGCGATTGGCCTTTGGGGGCGGCTGCCTTGGCCTATGGTGCGGCGGCCTATCGGGATAGCGATTGGACCGCACAGGCGCGGCGGGATCTGGCCAGACGTGCGCGGCGGATGGATGAATTGTTGGCCTGCCATGGCTGGAAAACGCTGGGCCATTGCCCTCATTTCCGTTTGATCGAGGATGCCGCCGCCCCGCGCATTTTCACCACTTTGGCCCGCCACCACATCCTGCCCCGCCCCTTTGACTATCGCCCCGATTGGCTGCGGCTTGGCATTCCGGCGGGGGAGGCGGATTGGGCGCGGTTGGAACAAGCGCTGGGCGATGTTTGAGGCGGTGGCCTTGGGCGCTTTGGCGCTGGATGCGGCGGTGGGGTGGCCCGATAGTCTCTATCGCCGACTAGGCCATCCGGTGGGGTGGTTCGCGCGCTTTCTGGGCTGGGCGGAAAAATGGGGCAACCGGCCCGTCTGGTCACCTTTTCAGCGCCGCATGGCGGGGATTGCCGCTGTGCTGGCCCTGCTGGGGATGACCGCAATGGTGGCGTGGCTGCTTCAGCATGCGCTATGGCGATGGGTTGCGCCTTGGCACTGGATAAGTGTTGTGCTGCTGGCGTGGCCCGCCTTGGCGCAGCGTAGCCTGCATGATCATGTGTTGGCGGTCCTCCGCCCCTTGCGGGCGAGAGACCTTCCAGTTGCTCGCCAAGCGGTCGGGATGATTGTCGGGCGGGATACCGACCGACTTGATGCCGATGGCGTGGCCCGTGCCGGTGTGGAGAGCCTTGCCGAGAGTTTTTGTGACGGGGTGGTCGCGCCTTTGTTCTGGCTGGTTCTGGCGGGTTTGCCGGGCGTGTGGATGTATAAAGCGCTCAACACAGCCGACAGTTTGATCGGCCATCCCGAACCCGATTTGCGCGATTTTGGCTGGGCAGCGGCGCGGGGGGATGATGTGGCCAATCTGGTGCCTGCGCGCTTGGCCGGAGCACTGATCTGTTTGGTGGCGGGCCGTGGCTGGCGGTTGATGGGACGCGATGCCCGTAAACATGCCTCGCCCAATGCCGGATGGCCAGAGGCAGCCATGGCTGGCGCTTTGGGTGTCAAGCTGGCAGGGCCGATCAGCTATGACGGGGTGATGCGCGACAAGCCGTCGCTGGGTGATGGGCCTTGGGCGGGGGTGGATGATCTGGCGCGGGCTATGGTGATCTATCGGCGGGCCTGCGTGGCATTGTGGGTGATGGTGGGGGCAATATGGCTGCGATAATGCTGCAAGGCACCGGTTCGGACGTAGGCAAGTCGCTGTTGGTGGCGGGCCTTTGTCGCGCTTTGGCCAATCGCGGTTTGCGGGTGATGCCGTTCAAGCCGCAGAATATGTCGAACAATGCCGCCGTCACGCCCGAAGGCGGCGAGATCGGGCGGGCGCAGGCTTTGCAGGCTTTGGCGGCGCGGGTGCCCTTGCATACAGACATGAACCCGGTCCTGTTGAAGCCCCAGGCCGACCGCACGTCGCAATTGATCGTGCAGGGGCAGGTGCGCGGCACGCTGGGCTCGGCCAATTTCCGCGAGGGGCGGCGCAGCCTGTTGCCCGAAGTGCTGGAGAGTTTCGCAAGATTGCAGGCGGCCTGCGACATGGTGGTGGTGGAAGGCTCTGGGTCTCCGGCCGAGATCAACCTGCGCGAGGGTGACATCGCCAATATGGGCTTTGCCCGCGCGGCCAAGGTGCCGGTGGTGTTGGTGGGCGACATTGACCGTGGCGGGGTGATTGCCGCGGTGGTGGGCACAAGGGCCGTGCTGGAGCCGGAGGATGCCGCGATGATCCATGGCTTTATCATCAACAAATTTCGCGGCGATCCGGCTTTGTTTGCCGATGGTTATCAGGCCATCGCGGACCGGTCGGGGTGGCGCGGTTTCGGGCTGGTGCCATGGCTGGGGCAGGCGGTGGCCTTGCCGTCGGAGGATGCGGTGGTGCTGGAGAAAAGGCGTGATAGTAGGAGCGGTCGCCTGTTGGTCGCCTGTCCCATCCTGCCGCGCATTGCCAATTTTGACGATCTGGACCCGTTGAAGATGGAACAAGATGTAGAGGTGGTGATGGTGCCCCCCGGCAGTCCGATCCCTGTCGAGGCAGGCTTGATCGTCTTGCCCGGTTCCAAGGCCAGTCTGGCCGATATGCAGACGATGCGCCAACAGGGCTGGGACATTGACATTCTGGCCCATCATCGGCGGGGCGGGGCCATTCTGGGCATTTGCGGGGGCTATCAAATGCTGGGGCACCGTTTGATCGATCCTGCTGGACTGGAGGGCGATGTGCGCGAGGTGGCGGGCTTGGGCCTGCTGGATGTGGAAACCGAAATGGGGCATCGCAAAATGCTGCGCGAGGTGCGGGGGAGCGCGCTGGGGGCAGGTTTCACCGGTTACGAGATGCATATGGGGCGGACGCAAGTTGGCAATGGTTTACAGCCCTTTGCCCTGTTTGACGATGGCACGCATGATGGCGCGATCAGCCCCTGCGGCAGGGTGATCGGCACCTATTGCCATGGCCTGCTGGGTTCTACTGCTTTGCGAAAAGCGCTGTTGTTGCGTTTGAGCGTGGCGTCACAGGAACGCGATTATGCCGCCAGCGTCGACCGCGCTTTGGATGCCATTGCGCAAGAATTGGAACAGCATCTTGATATGGATGGCCTGATCGCTTTGGCGAAGGGTGGGGCCTGATGAAGCTGTTGATTTTGGGCGGCGCAAGGTCAGGCAAAAGCCGTTTCGGGCAGAGCCGGATCGAAGCTTTCACCGGGCAATTATGCTATATTGCCACCGCGCAGGCCTTTGACTCCGAGATGGCCCAGCGTATCGCCTTGCACCGCGCCGATCGCGGCCCGCGCTGGGCCACGGTGGAAGCCCCGCTGGATCTGCCCGACGCGATTATGGCCAGTGCGGCGCAGGTCGATGCCATTCTGGTCGATTGCCTGACGCTTTGGCTGTCCAACCTGATGCTGGCCGAGAGGAATGTGGCGCAGGCCAGCGCGCAATTGGCGCAGGCGGTGCAGGATTGCCCTGTGCCTTTGGCGCTGGTGGCCAATGAGGTGGGGCTGGGCATTGTGCCGGACAATGCCCTTGCCCGACGATTTCGCGACGAGGCCGGTCGGTTGAACCAGTCCATCGCGCAAATCGCCGGAGAGGTGGCCTTTCTGGCCGCTGGCCTGCCGCTGATGCTCAAGGGCTAGAAACGGGCGCTGGCCTCCATGCCATACAGGCGCGGTTCGCCCGCAATATAGGTGGGATTGCCAAAGCTGCTGCCGATATTCCCCGCATCCAGCCAATAGTGGCGGTTGCCGATGTTGCGGATATAGGCGCCCAGCGCAAAGCGGCGGTCGCGTCCGAACTCCACGCCAGCCCTTGCATTATACAAGGCATAGGCGGCTTGCGAAGTGGCCGGATTGTTGGGGATCTCGAAATGCACGCTGGAGCGATAGGTCCAGTCGGGCACCACATAGGCCAACAGGCGATCGCCCACCGGCACGCGCAGGTTGAGCGATAGCGCGGCGCTATAATCGGGCTGGAGCCGCATCCGCTGACCGGCATAGGCGGCATTGGCACCTTGGCCATTGATGCGGGCCTTCATCCAGCTGACCATGCCATTGGCCGACAGCACTGGCGTGATTTGCCAGCTGCCTTCTGCCTCGATACCCGGATTGTTGGCCTTGCCCGCCGATTGGGTGGTGGGGATGCCATTGGTGGTCACGGTGATCTGGAAACCGTCATAGGCCTGATAAAAGGCCGATAGCGAACCGCTGAAAGCGCCCATGCGGCCCTTGATGCCCATTTCGTAATTCCACAGGCTTTCGGCGGGCACCACCTGAGGCGAGGCGACCAACGTGCCATTGACGCTGCTGGTGGCAAATTGCACCACGGGGGAATATCGCCCCTTGGCCGCCGTGGCATAGAGGTTCACCCCATCCCGCAGGCGATAGAGCAGGGAGAAGCGCGGCAGAATGGGCGAAAAGCTCTTTTGGCTGGTCAGAACCGCGCCATTGCTGTTGGCCAGCCCCAGCAGCGGCGTGTAAATGCCGTAAAGCGCCAATAGGGCCGAATTGGGCTGGATGCTGCTGGAGGAAGACTTGCGATCCTCGATCAGCAAACGCGCCCCCGCGGTCAGTTCCAGACGGGGCGTGGCGGCCCAGGTGCTGTCGGCAAACATCGAGTAGGTGCGGTTGACGCCCTTGTTGGTATAGACCGAGGAATAGGGCAAGCTGGTCCTTGCGCCACGGGTGAGCAGATAGGTCGCGCTCATGCCCAGTGCATTGCTGGCCACGCCATTGCCATTGACGCAGGACGTGCCCGTACCCACCCCATAGGCGCGCAGGGCGGCCTGAAGGCTGGCGAAGCTGCTGTTGACGGCGCAGGCCAGAAATGTGCCTTCCTCGGTGGAAAAGGGGACCTTTTGAAAGCCGTTTTCGACAAAGACGTTCCAGCCCAACGTCGCATGCCAACGCTTGGCCTCGAATTGAAGGCGCGCCTCGTGGTTGAACTGCTCGCCCTGCGCATCCTCGCCAAATTCCAGCATGAAGGCGCGGCTGCCATCGCCGTCGACCACTTCCTGACTTTTGAACTGGCGATAGGCGTTGATGGTGGTGAAGGTGATGCCCCCGCCCAGATCGATATTGGCCGTTACATTGCCGTCATAGACTTGGCGTTTCAGCCCCAGCTTGGATTGGCCCAACACCGATGCGCCATAGGGCGAGCCTGACAATTGCGCAGCGGCAAAGGGATCGGCCACACCGGCGGAGGTGGGATAGGACAGGCTGGTGAAAGAGGTTCCGGTGTCGCGTTGGCGATCATAGGTGAGGACGGCCAGCACCGACACCCTGCTGCTGGGCGTCCAGCGCAGCGATGCGCGGGCGCTCCAGTCGTTCTGGCCGTTCAGATCATCCTGACCGGCGGCCAGATTTTGAATATAGCCGTGGCGGTATTTATGCGAGAAGGCGATGCGCCCCGCCAGCTTGTCGTTACCGGCGTTGAGAAAGCCATCGATACGCGTGCGGTTGTAATTGCCATAGGTGCCATGGATCGCGCCTGACAGCCCCGATCGGGGTTGGGCGGAGATCATCGAGACTGCGCCCACTTCGGCGGCGGTGCCAAACAGGGTGGCTTGGGGGCCTTTGGCGACTTCGATCCGTTCCATGTCGAACAGATCCTGCCATGCGCCGCGCGCGCGGCTGATGTCGACGCCATTGTAATAGACGCTCACCCGCGATCCGGCCTGCGCCGAGCCATTGTCGGAGGTGATACCGCGAATGACAAAGCCGGGTTGGCTGGCGCTCTGCTTCTGGATTTGCAGGCCGGGCACATAGGCGGCCATCTCGCCCAGTTCCGATACGCCTAAAGCGTTCAGGGTGGACTGCGACACCACGCTCAGCGCAAAAGGCACATCCTGCGCCTTTTCCTCACGCTTTTGCGCGGTGACCAGAATATCGGCCGGATTGGCCGCTTCTTCGGCATGGGCTGGAGCCAAAGGCAGCAGGCTGGCGCCAGCCAGCAGGCAGCGGGAAAGACGGCGCATGAACGAACCCCTATTTACGATAAGCGCGAAGGTTCGTGGCCGTTATGATAATAATAAGCATTTGTAAAATAATGATTATTATGCACTTAGGCGGAGTTTGATCAGAGAATGCACTCACTCCGCGCAGCGTGGCTCTCACGGCACGGGCAGCGCCATCACAGTGATGGAAGGCGCGGCACTGGCGGCGATCTGCACCAGATAATCGCCCTTGGCCAAATTAAAATCGACCATTTTCCGGACACCGCTGCATTCAGGGCCATGGCTATGAGCGACGGATCGCTGTTCGCCTTGCGGGGCCAAAACGTCTATCCATGCCCCAGCGCTGAGGGCGAGGCGATAATTTCCAGGCGTAGCGATGTGGAGGCTCATTAGTCCCCCATAATTGTCAGCCGCGCCTATTTTGGCCGGTGTCTGGGTGTAATGCACCAGCGCGATTGGGCGCAGTTTGACCATTTTCGCCGCGTTCAACGCGATGGGCGGTGCCGTGCCTGCGTCATCGGCTGCAGCGATAGTGGTGGGGCTGGCCCATGGGGTATAATCGCCCTCGGGCATGGCGCAGGGCTGTGCAAAGGCGGGAGAAGACAGGAGGAGCAGGCTGGTGAGGAGGATAGCGCGGCGCAAGGGTCGTCTCCGTGACAGGCGATTCTATATCCCCATGAATATAGAAAAGCCATTGCCTGACAAGTCTTGCGCCGGTCGATTGCTTCTGTAACCATCACGGTCATGGATTTCCTCCCCTTCATCGGTGCGGTCATGGCCGACCATTCGGCGCAGGCGCAGGCCGCCCTGCAACAGGTGGTGCAGGACTGGCAGGATCGCGTGACCATCGTCGGCCTGATCGAACATGCGCAGGACGCATCCGATCAATGCGCACCCGGCATTCTGGTCAGTATTGACGATGGCAAGCGCTTTCCCATCGGGCAAGATCTGGGCTGCGGCGCGCAAGGTTGTACGCTGGACAGTGGGGCCGTGGTCGAGGCTGGCGCATGGATCGAGCAGAAGTTGGACGAGCGCGTGCAACTGGTCGTGCTGAGCAAATTCGGCAAGCTGGAGGCAGAATTAGGGCGCGGCCTGTCCGGTCCTCTATCGGCGGCGCTGGATCAAGGCGTGCCCGTGCTGATCGCGGTTTCGGCGCGTTATCGGGATCAATGGGCCGCTTTTGCCGAGGGGCTGTTTGTTCCCTTGCCCGCCGAACCTGCGGCGATACATGCTTGGCTGGCGGGCGTCTTGGCCAAGGCAGCAGCCTGAAACCTTCGCTACGCCTTCCGGTAGCGATCGCAGGCCGATTGCGGGAAAATAGCCGGAGCGCCGCGCCCTGCGTAAACCTCTTGGCGCAACCATTCGATCTCGGCCTCCAATTCGTCCTGCGCGACCGATCGCCACCAAAAACGCATCGCCCCATCCCAGCGATAGGCCTTAGCTTTTAGCGCATCCTTGGCCTCGAATGGAGCATCCACCGCATTGATGCGGTAATTGGGTTGCTCCGATGCCGCCATCAAATGGCTCAGGATAGTATGGTCGCCCAGCCCTGACGGATCGGGCAAGCTGTGGGCCAGCAAATGGATCAGCGCGAGAATGTCGTTTTCCGCGCGATGGCCGGCATAGAACCACCCGCATTGCGAGACCAACTGGCTCAGCGCTTTCCCTTCAAACCCCAAGGCCAGCCAATCGAGTTCCACCATCGAACAGGCCCAGGGCTTGCCCGACAGGGCGGGCAGGCGCCTATCGACGAAAGGCCGGTCAAAACCGGCATTATGCGCGATGGTAATATCGGCCGAGGCCAGCAGATCCACCGCCGCACCCTCGTCAATCGACTGGCCCGCCAGATCCTGATCCGTCAGGCCGGTCAACATGGTGATGCGCGGGTCAAGCTCCATTTCCGGATCTTCGCGCCACACTCTGGGCTGGCCCAATTGCACCACACGACCCAGCGCGTCGAAGCGGAAACGTTGTGCCGCCAATTCGATAATCCGGTCCCGGTCATGGTCCAGACCCGTCGTTTCCACATCCACCGCCACGCCCACCCGCAACGGGGCCAGAGGCGCGCCGCGATAAAAGCTGTCCACATTTTGCAGGCGACGCAAAACGCGGAAATCGGGATGGGCTTCCAGCATTTGCGCCGCATGATGCAAGGTGGCGATAGAGGGATTCGTCATGCAGGGCTGATAGATTGGACGCCCTACAGCGAATAGGGTGAATTTATCCGCTATGGATCGACATGCTCCGGTTGTGCCAAGAGGCTGCACAAGGCCTCGACCAGTTCCTGCGGCGCAATCGGCTTGATCAGGCTTTTGGCCGATTGCAGGCGCGGGGGCAGGTCCTCTGTATCGGCAAAGCCGGTGCAGAACAGGAAGGGAATGCCCAAACCATGCAGGGCATCGGCCACCGAGGTCGATTTTTCCCCGCGTAAATTCATGTCCAGCAAGGCGGCATCGGGGCGCTCGCGCTCCAGCAACTCCAGTGCCTCTGCGACATTGGCAGCCGGTCCCAATACGTCATAGCCCGCGTCTTGGAGATGCTGCTCTACCTGCATGGCGATCAGCGTTTCATCCTCCAGAACCAGCACGCGGGGAGCCGCCAGTCGGGGTGTTTTTGCTGGGGACTGGCCCTCTCCGGTGGCAGGGTGATGGGGCACATGGGAAACAGAGGGTTGATCATGGGGAAAGCTGATGGCCAGATCCAACCCGCCTTGCAGCCATTGGGCCTGCAATTGTCCGTGCAATTGCTGCTCGGCCGTGCTGCGGATCAATGTCAGGCCAAAGCCTTGACGCTGCGGCGTGGCAGCCTCCGGCCCACCGTTTTCGGTCCAGCGGAAATGAAGGCGCTGCCCTTCGGCATGATCCTCCACCCGCCATGTGACCGACAAGGCACCGCTGGGCACGGATAGCGCCCCGTATTTGACCGCATTGGTGGCCAGTTCATGCAGCACCAGCGCCAGACTTTGCGCATTTTCCGGCGCCAGTTTGATGACCGGCCCGCCGGTTTGAATACGCAAACCGCCCGCGTCTTGCTCCTGCGCATAGGGCGCCAGTTCATCCTGCACCAATTTGTGCAGTTCGGCGCCATCCCAACGGTTTTTGGCCAACAGGCTATGCGTGCGGGCCAGACTGGCAATGCGGCCCAGAACGGCCTTGCGGAAACCTTCAATATCCTCGGCCTTGGTCAATTGGACCACGGCCTGCACGATGGCCATGACATTCTTGGCCCGATGGTCAACCTCGCGCGACAGGAGCCTTTCGCGCGCTTCGGCGGCCCTGCGCTCGGTAATGTCGATGAAGGCGGCCACCGCGCCGCGCACCTCGCCTGAGGCGGAATAGAGAGGCGTGGCGCCCCCCAGCAAATCGCGGCGCGTGCCATCGTCGAACAACACGCATTCTTCATAGCCGCTGACGACTTCGCCGCGCGCCGCGCGCTGCACCGGCAATTCGTCGGGCGTCAATTCCCGCCCCTGTGTGTTCAGCACTTTGAAATGGGCCACCGGAGCGGCATCGTTGGCCGATTTGGACATATTGGCCGAAGGGCTGGGTACGCGCAGGAATTGGCTGGCAAATTGGTTGCCCACGATCTGGCGGCATTCGGGATCGCGCGCCACCCAGATGATGGCTGGCACCGAATCCAGTACCGTGCGCAATTCTTCGGCGGTGATGCGGGCCTGTTCCTCGGCGGCGCTGGCACGGCTTTCACTTTGCCGCATGGCCTCTTTTGCCCGACGCTCGTCCGACACCACCGAAACGACCAAAGTGGTCACCGCTATCGTAGCGATAAATTGTTGCAGCAGGAACACTTGCCACGCCTGCGGCCCTTGCGAAACGGCAAAGGGACCAAGGCCCACGCTTTGAGCAGAAATGGCGATGCCCGACACCACCACCAGCGTCAGCGAGGCCCCGCGCACATCGAAAGC
Source organism: Novosphingobium umbonatum (assembly GCF_004005905.1). Taxonomy (GTDB): domain Bacteria; phylum Pseudomonadota; class Alphaproteobacteria; order Sphingomonadales; family Sphingomonadaceae; genus Novosphingobium; species Novosphingobium umbonatum. The sequence goes on along the minus strand of NZ_SACO01000004.1, from coordinate 229,599 downwards.
CAGCGCGGTAAACACCAGCAGTGGCAACAGATCCCAACTGAGCAAGGCGCTGTCATAGGTGCGGAACATGCCGAAAGCCAAAGCAGCCGTGATCAGCAGGACAGCACCCAGCCCCAGCAATCGGCGGGGAGGAAAGGAGCGAAAGCCTGCGGCCCAACTGAGCAACAGAGGCCCCATCGTCAAAGCGCCAACAAAATTGCCCACCGTGATATGGGCAAAGGCCATGATGAAGGAGCGCGCATTCAGCCCCGCCGAACCCCAAAGCGCCACACTGACAACCACCGAGGAAACAATCGCCCCAAGTCCGGCCCCGGGGAGTAGAAAGCGGGTTATGTCCGTCAAAGAGCGTAGATTGTTGTTGATGCCGCCCAGACGCCTGATGACCAACACCGGAACAACCGCGCCCAAGGCCCCGCCAATTCCGATGACAGCTTCGGCCCACAAGGGTTGCCGCGACCCGAACAGGATGGCAGCGGTCAGATGGCCCAGAGCGATGGCGGGCCACAGGCTCAACCGCCCGAGCAGCAGGGCGGCAAGACCCACGCCCGAGGCCGGCCAGATCGGCGCGCCGACATCGGCCAAGGCGGCCCATTGCAGGCCAATATAGCTGAAACCTGTGCAGGCGAGAAACACCGCCAGAAGCTGAAGCTCATAGCGTTTCAAAACGCCGAACGAAGGATTATCGGACATTTGGCCCATGATATTCCCAAGAGCGAAAGGCAGCAACCGTCTGTTTTGTTACTTCATGCGTGGGCCTCGGGGATGGAAAGGTCAAGCGCAGGGCGGGAAAACGGGAATAAAATTGCAGCGAAAGTGGAGGGATAGTCCAGACCGCCTTGCCTGTGGGACTGGGGCAAGGCGGCCTGTGTGGCCCCTCGTTTCAGCTCAATGGTGCGGCTTCGGCTTTTTTCATCTTTTCCAGATGCCGCCTTGCACGGATCGCGCCGCCGTCAATATTGAGAACAACCGGCCGCATGTCCCAGAAATCCTGCCCATCCATGGCCTGCTGGACGGCCTCCAGCATAGGCTGGTCCTCATCCTCGAACACTTTGCGGGCAAAGGCGATGCTCTCTTCGCCCGGTTCGCAATTGTAGAAATACCAGCTGGAATTCTCGCTCTCGGGCGTGACAATATGCGGGTTGCGCATGGTCGGAAAGGCAGAGGTATCTTGCGGGGCGTCATGGGGCGCACAGCCCACTTCCAGCATCATCGTTGCTGGCGCGTTCCAGCGCATCTTGGTCCAGCGGTTGCAGTTTCTGCCCTTCAATTGCGGGACGAAGGGCGGGGGTGGCACATCCTCCACAGCCCAGTTGGACCAGATCGCGCCCTGTTCGTCCTGAAAGGCGTGATGCTGGCCTAGCCAGAATACCCCGCCTGAATTAAACGTGTTTTCATGGACGAATTCCACATGGCTGAGGTCCATCAGATTGTCGGTCAACAATTCATAATGGGCCTGCATCCGCATGGATTGCCGCACCATCGGGCGGGGGTCGTCCAGAATGGTGAAGTCAGGAATGGTGGCAGGATCAGCCGCTTCCGCCTCGCCGGGCCAGAACCACAGGATGCCATGGCGGGCTACCACGGGATAGGTCGCCAGCTTGGCGGCAGGCGGGATCATGTCGGAGAAGGGATTGTGCACGCATTGTCCCTTCCCGTCAAAGCGTAGGCCGTGATAACCGCAAGCGATCGTATCCCCGACCCTTTTGCCCATGCTGAGCGGGGCGAAACGGTGGGGGCAGCGGTCCTGCACCATGGCATAGGTGCCATCCTCCTGCTCGAAAATCAGCCAGTTCTGGCCCAGTAGCTTGCGCGCCAGCCACGCTTTTCCGTCCACTTCCTCTTGCCAAGCGGCCATGTACCAAACATTCAACAAATAGGGGGCTGTCATCATCCTCATCCCTTCGATTCGAGAAACCCATGGGTTTCGATAGCAGGAATAGACCCATGTCGAAAGAAAATGTCACCAAGCTCGGCGCCACGCGCGGCAGCGCTCAGGTGACAGCGCGCATTCTGGATGCCGCTCAGGCCGAATTCATGGCGGTGGGTTATGAAAGGGCCAACACCAACCGCATCGCCGCCGACTATGGCATTTCGAAAGCGACCATCTTTCGCCACTATCGCAGCAAGCTGGAACTGTTCGAAGCGGTGGTGCAGCGGATTGCCATGCGCTGGGATCAGGATCTGATGATCGAGGATGCGGCCAGCTTGTCCCCCGAGGCATGGCTTTGCCAATTCGCACAAGCCGCGCTGCGCTGGGTCTTGTCCAGAGAGGCTTTGTTCGTGGGCCGTATGGCGATTGCCGAAGGGGCCGTCCTGCAGGACATCCGCGATGTCTGGCCCCGCTTTGCCACGCAACCCATTCTGGCAACCCTGTCGGCGCAATTTGCGATCTGGCAGGAGCAGGGTTTGTTGGCCCCGATGGATAGTGGTAATCTCGCGCAGGCCTTTCTCGATCTGCTGCTGGCCGGGCGGGTGACGCGGGCCATGTATGCCTATGATCTGGCGACGGACTTTCCAGTCGAGGACAAGGAAGTCGCCTTCTGTGTGCGCCTGTTCCTCAAAGGTTGCGCGGCTTGAGACGGGAGGCAATGCGGCGGGCGGGGCTTTATCCACCTTATCATCTGGGGAACCGAGTTGCCGCCGATGGATTGAACACCTTACAGAGGAATGTTCAAAGGGGAGTGGCTATGCCGCTCTCGCCATCGCGACAATGGAGTAAATTATGTCCTATAACCGCGCCGCTCTGGCTATGGCGCTCACCGCCTCGCTTCTCACCACTGCATGCGTGACCGATCCCAACACCGGCGACCGGAAAGTATCGCGCACGGCGCTGGGCGCGGGGATCGGCGCTTTGGGTGGTGCGCTGGTGGGCGGTTTGATCGGCGGCGGTGACGGGCGTCTGGTAGGCGCGGGGATTGGCGGGATTGCCGGTGCCGCCATCGGCTATGAAAAGGACAAACAGATCCGCGAATTGCGGGCCAGCACCGCAGGAACCGGTGTGACAGTGGCGCCTGCTGATGACGGTCAATCGATCATGGTCACCATGCCCGATGGTGTCACCTTTGACACCGGATCCTATATTCTCAAACCGCAATTCCGGTCCACACTGGGGCAGGTGGCCCAGACCTTGACCAGCCATCCCGACAGTCTGATCGACGTTTATGGCCATACCGATGCGACCGGCACGCCTGCCACCAACAAGGCTCTTTCGGAAAATCGTGCCAATACGGTGGCCGATTTCCTGACCACGCAGGGCGTGAACCCTGCCCGCCTGCGCAGCCGTGGCTTTGGCGAGACCATGCCGGTGGCCAGCAATGCCACGCCAGAAGGTCGCGCCAAGAACCGCCGCGTGGAAATCCGCATCGTTCCGGTGACGCAGGAACAGGTGCAGGCCGCAAGGCAGGGTGGCTAAAGCCTGACTGCGCCGGTTGCATCAAAAGCTTGGGGCCCTTGATGCAACCGGCCAGTGATCAATAGGCCAGCCCAAACCGCTGATAGTCCTTCTCGGCATCGGGCTTCAGGCGGCGGGCGATCAGCAATTCCTTTTGCGCCTCGGCCAAACGGCCCAATTTTTTCAGAATAATCGCGCGCACCAGACGCGTTTCGCCTTGCGATGGATTTTGCAACAGCGCCGCATCCAGATCGGCCAGCGCCGCATCCAACCGGCCGAGCCGGAGCAGAACCACTGCCCGACTGTCGAGAATAGGGGCCGAATTGTCAGTCAGTTCAATCGCACTGGTGCAATCTTTGAGCGCGCTTTCCACCTGCACCTGCCGCGAGGCCTTGACCCAGCAGCGGGCGTTCAGCAAATCCGGTCGCCCCGGCTTCTTGGCGATCAGCGCGTCCAATTGGGCCAGACTTTCGTCCGCATCGCCATATTGGCCGATCAGCGCCGCCTTGTTCAGCTTGATCCCGTCTTTTTCCTGCCCCGCAACGCTGATCCTTTCGTCCAGCATCGCCACACCCGCGGCCAGATCACCCCGCTTGGCCGCAATATCGGCCGCCAGCGCGACCGCCGCCACATCGGAAGGGTCCAGGGCGCGGGCCGCTTCGGCATCCTTGGCCGCTGCGACCAGATCACCGGCCTGCGCCTCCAGTTCGGCACGGTTGAGATAATTGGCGCCCGATGGCTCCTTGGCGATGGCTTTGGTCCAACTGGCAATCGCGCCGGTGTAATCGCCGATACCCTTCTGGAAACTGGCCTGACCTTGCAGGGCGGAACTGTCCTCGGGTTCGGCCTCGCCTGCCACTTTGGCAAACAAGGTGCTGACCGATGCCAATTGCGTGCCCGCTGCCTTGCCCGTCAAAGGCAAATTCCAGCGCCGCGTTGCATCCTGAGGCGCCAGCAAGCGCGGCGCGGCGGACAGCACCTGCGTTGCCAAAGCGCGTTCGGCGGGAATACGGGCAGGGCTGATCTCTGCCCCACGGCTGCTCAGGCTTTCCTCGATCACCACCCGATCGCCGGTCAAGGATGCCTGACGATTGACGGTATAGCCCGCCACATCACCGGTATAATTGGCCGTCCCTTCCAGATTATAGCCGCGCCCACCATCGGGCAGGCGCAAGGTGGTGCGGATATGCACCCTGTCGGGTATGGGGGTGACAACGGGAATGTCGGTCCATGCCGCTCTGGCGCGGTCGGGGGCGAAGGAAATGTTTTTCAACAGCCGCGACAGGTCGCGTTTGCGGCGATTGTCCTCCTGCCGCCATGAGGTGGACACCAGCCCGCGACCGGTGATGGTCACGGTGGCCTCCTGCTTGTTCTCCTGCATCGTCAGGTCAGTGAATTGCCCTTCACCGACCATGCGATCCAGCACGCTGTGCAGCATTTGCCCCTTTTCCTTTTCGGCCATTTGGTTGGCCATCAAGGACAGGGTGATTGCCCTTTGCCCGCGCAAGGTGACCTTGGCGTCAATCACGCTGGGCAAATCGATGCTGGAGCTTTCATCCACCGCCAGTTCAATGTCGGTAACCGACCTTGCGGGAGCCTTGCGCTCGACCTCTTCCAGATCGGCGCCATCCTTGCGCACCGGAAGAACATAGCGCAGGTTGGGCGTGTCCTGTAAATCAGCGAGACGCGTGCCTGCCGCCGTCCCATCGAGCCAGATGCTTTGCCCATTGACGCGGGCGCGGACGAAAACATGGTTGAAAGCGGCCAGCGCGGGCAGGCGATCCTTGACCAGATCATCCAGCCCCAAACTTGCCAGCACGGGTTCGGCCTCGATCTGCATGGCATGCAACATGGCCAGCAGCAGCAAAGTCTTGGCCTTGCAATCGCCATAGCGCAGCGTCCAAGTCTGCTCGGCCTTTTGCGGGATGTAATTGCCGCCGTCCATCGACAGGGCCAAATAGCGCACATCATCCTGCACCAGACGCAGCGCGGCGGCGGTACGCTGAACCGGATCGCTGCTTTGCGCGGCAATGCGGGCGACGGCCTGCCCCAGGGCGCTGTTCGGAGCAATCGCGCCGGTGGTTTGATAAAGCGGCGCGGTGGTTTTGGACACATCGGCCCAAGAGGCGAAGGAGGATGCCTCGATAAAGGGCGGGTGGCGGTAACGGCCCGGCGCATCCTCGGGCATATCCTGCGGCTTGGGCGCGGGCAGGGCGATGTTGAGCACCTCGTCGCTGCCTTGCACGGCGCTGCTGGTTACCACGCCATTGGCCAGAACTTTCCAATGCAACGGCTCGCCCTTGGGCCAGAGCAGGCGCATGGCTGCCTTGCTGCTGCGCGCGGGCAAGGACAGCAATGGGCTGGACCATTGCACATGGCCATTAAGCGCCGGATCGCGGCGGGTGGTGGAGGCACGCAGCCGCAAAGTATCGCCCACGCGCAGGCCTTCTACCGCCAGCGTGGCGGTGAGCAGGCCGGTCAATTGCTGCTGCTCCAGACTTTGCTCGCGCCGCAGCACCGCAAATTTCTGCCCCTGCGCCAACAGATCGATTTTCTCCGCGCCGCGCAGGATGCTCACCTCATGGATGATCAAATCCCCCTTGTCGGGAAACCATGGCAGGGTGAGCAGCGAATTTTGCGCCAATTGTTCGGGCGAGGCGATGCGGCTTGCAATATCGACATAGTCCCAAGACTGGCCCTGCGCGAAACGTTGCTGAAAATCGAAAGCATTGGGCGGCGTGCCGCCTTCGGTGGCCAATTCCTTGGGCAGGCTTGTCTGTACCACCCATGCAGGGGCGGGCTGGTACAGGGGCTGATCAGCGGCCAAAACCGGCGTGCCGGATAAGGAAAGGGCATAAATGGAGGCCGAAAGCCAATATTTGCTCATGGAATTCCCTGACTAAAATCCGCCACTTGCCAAGCAAAGCCGGTGAACAGCTCCGAACGTGGCGCAAACAGGCCAAGGGATCAAGCGGTGCTTTTTCCGGCAGGCGATGATCTTTGACCTGGATTATGGACGGTTTCGAGAAAGCGGTTCACGCCCAGATGCAAACGCGCTGCCGAAATTTGTCCGGCGGTGGCAGGAGGGAGGCTGTTGCATGGAAGAGCGCGAGGTTCTGGTCGCCCGTCACGGGGGCGTGGCGCTGATCACCTTGAACCGGCCCAAGGCGGGCAATACGTTCAACATGGCGCTGGCGACGGCGCTGGAACTGGCGATCCGCGAGGCCTTGGCCGATCCGGACGTGCGGGTGTTGGCATTGACCGGTGCGGGCAAGCTGTTTTGCGGGGGCGGGGATGTTGGCTCCTTCGCCTCGGCAGGCGAGGGGGCGGGGCCCTATCTGCTGGAACTGGCCAATGCGGTGCATCGTTCGGTCAAGCTGTTGGCCAGCAGCGCCAAGCCGGTGGTCACCATCATCAATGGCGCAGCGGCGGGCGCGGGTCTAAGCCTTGCCATTGCCGGTGACGTAGTGGTGGCAGGTGCCAGCGCGCATTTCTCCGCCGCCTATAGTGCCGTGGGTTTGACACCGGATGGCGGGATGAGCTGGCTGCTCCCCCGCCTGATCGGTTGGCGCCGCGCGCAGGAAATGCTGCTCACCAACCGCCGTGTTTCGGCGAACGAGGCCGAGGCGATGGGGCTGGTCACCCGCATGGTGCCCGATGAAGAGGTGATCGAGCAAGGTTTGGCCATGGCGGAAAAACTGGCGCGGGGGCCGGTGGCGGCTTTGGGCAAAACCCGCCTGCTGTTGGCTCAGGGGCAGGAACAGGACCTGTCCACCCATCTCGACAAAGAAGCGCAGAGCATAGCCGAGGCGGTAGCCCTGCCCGAGGCGCGCGAGGGTATCGCGGCCTTTCTGGAGCGCAGGAAGCCCGATTTTGTGAGTGTCTGATCCGCAACGGGCAGTCTTGGCGTTGCAAGTTTCACAAGTTAAGTTGCCCAATAGGAACCCGCAAAAGACGGGTCGAGAGGATGGAACCGGTGAGCAATCAATTCCTGTCCGACTATCGTGCCAAGCTGGTGAGCGCAGAGCAAGCCGCCGGTTTGATCCCCGACGGGGCCAAGGTCGCGCTGTCGATCGGCGCGGCCACACCTCCGGCCCTGCTGCATGCCTTGGCGGAGCGGGCGCGGCAGGGCGCGGCGCGGGACATACGGTTCTATTACATGCTGTTGGGCGCGGTCGCGGGGCGGACTATTTTCGATCCGGAACTGGTCGATCGCCTGATCCCGATGAGCTTCTTTCACAATGCGGTCGAGCGCGGCGTGGACAAGGTGTTGGGAGAGCAGCATCTGGTCGATTTCCTGCCCGCCCATTTCAGCCAGATCCCCCGCGCCATGGTCGAGCATGTCGGGGTGGACACTCTGATCACCACCGTGTCCCCGATGGATGCCGATGGCTATTTCAGCTTTGGCACCAATGCCGATTATGCGATTCCCGTGGCCCGCAAACCGGGCATCCGCATGATACTGGAGGTCAACCAGCATATGCCCCGCGTTCGCGGCGACTGCATGGTGCATATCTCGCAAGTGGCCGCCTTAGTGGAGCACCACCAGCCTTTGCTACAGGCGTCGCCCGCGCCTTTATCGGATGTCGACCGCCAGATCGGCCAGATCATTGCCGGATTGGTCGATGATGGCGCCTGTTTGCAGATGGGGATTGGTGCGCTGCCCGATGCGGTTTGCGCAGGGCTGGAACATCACCGCAATCTTGGCATCCATACCGAATTGCTATCGCCGGGCATGGCGCAATTGGTGCGGCGCGGCGTGGTGGATAATTCGGCCAAGCAGATCCACACGGGCAAAACCATTTTCGCTTTCGCTTTGGGCGATGCGGCGCTCTATGATCTCATCCATGACAATCCCGATGCCGAAGCCTGGCCGGTCGATTACGTCAACCATCCGGCGACCATTTGCCGGAATGACAGGGTGGTTTCGGTCAATGCCACGACGCAAGTGGATTTTCATGGCGCGTGCAATTCCGAATTTGTCGGCGGGCGACAATTTTCCGGCACGGGCGGTCAGGTTGATTTCGTGCGCGGTGCCTATCTGTCACGCGGGGGTAAATCGATCATCGCCTGCCACTCCACCGCCGCGCGCGGCACGGTTTCACGCATCACGCCGCAATTGACGGGGCCAGTTACCACTGGCCGCGCCGATGTGCATATTATCGTGACCGAATATGGCTGGGCCGACATGAAAGGCAAATCAGTGGCCCAGCGCGCGCAGGCGCTGATCGGACTGGCCCATCCCGATTTCCGTGAGGAACTTGCGCGGCAGGCCCATGCGATGAAGCTGGAGGCATGAGGCTAGAACCCCACTTGCTTTAGCCATGCCTCGCATAGTCTGGGCCAGACCGACACCGGCTTGTCTTTTGTGTCCAGTGCAAAACCATGCGGGGCATCGGTAAAGACATGCAATTCACAAGCCCCGCCTGCATCGCGCCACGCTTGCCGCAGGCGGAAGGCGTTCTCGACCGGCACCACCGGATCATTGTCGGCATAAACAATAAAGGCTGGCGGCGGCGAGGGCAGAAGTTGGGCATCGGGTTGCAGGCGGTCATAGAGCGCCTGTTTTTCCACCGGCGGAAGCGGCGGTTTGTCGGGTACGATCTGGCGCCCCTTGGCATTGGTGGAGATCGGCGCATAGCCGATGATCGCCACATCGGGGCGGCAGGCGCGGGATCGTCTGGGCCATTCAACCGGATATTCGGCAAACAGGCTGGCCGCCAGATGGCCGCCAGACGACAGGCCCAGCACGCCCACGCCTCGGGGTGCCAGATCGCTCGACTGGATCAGGTGCAGGGCCTGTGTCGCATCATCCAACGGGGCCGAGGGGCCATTGACGGCATCGGGAAAGCGGTGGAGCAGGACAAAGGCGTAATAGCCCAGACCGGTGAGCCATTGCGCAACCTGTACCCCTTCTCGTCCTGCCATCAGCGCGACATAGCCACCGCCACCACAGATCAACATGGCTTTGCCATTGGGCTGTGCAGGGCGAAATCCCAGCAGGGCCGGTTGCGCGACAGCGGTGACCACGGCCTGTTCAGGGGTGGCATCGGGGGCTTCGAATCGGACATCTGCCGCATCGGCCCATAATGGCCAAGTGAAGTCGGAACCCAGTAGCATTCAGCACCCCGTTACACACAATATACAACGCCATCCTACATAGGGCGATAATTGCAAGTGGTTTTGAAAGGCATGGACGCGGCTTTACCCCAAAGCAACGGAACGCAAAATCTATCAGCCTGCCGCCAGTTTGAAGAGGTCTTGATATGGCAATGAATATATAGCGTCAAAAACTGGATGCTTGGATAAGGTGTGATATGATCGGGACTATGGCGCAGGCCGCAATGCTGATGCTGGCCGCTCCTGCTATTGCTGCGGCGGGTGATAGGGCGGGCGAGCCAGTGTTGATGGCAGGGGCCACGCGGATCGATATTACCCCGCAGGATTTGCAGGACATTAACCCGTTTGGCGGCGGGGATTTCATTAAGGTCCATGATCCGATCTATGCGCGCGTCCTCTATCTGCAAAGCGGGGTGGAGAAAGTGGCCCTGATCGGGCTCGACCTGCCCGAAGTGGGCGATATGCGCGCATTTCTGGCGCTGGCGGCCAAGCAGACGGGCGTGGCCGAGGATCACATCATGATGATCGCCACCCATGACCACTCCGCACCGCGCTTGGGCGATGTTTCCGCTGGCACGGCGGCGCAAAGGGCGGGGGCAGCCTCGCTCGCCTATTCGCAGGCGCTGTATCCCCGCCTGATCGCCGCGATCAAGGTGGCGCGTGATGCCGCCGTGCCCGCCCGCTTGGCCGTGGAGGCCGGACAGGTGGACGTGAATGTCAACCGCGACGAATATCGGCCGGACAAAGGATGGGGGCTGGGCTATGCTCCTTTACGCGATTCCGACAAGACGGTTTGGGTCACCCGCCTGACCTCGCTCGATGGGAAGCCGGTCGCGACCTTGTTCAATTACGCTGTGCATTCCACCGTCACTTTTGGCCTGAAACATATCACCGGTGATCTGGCGGGCGCGGCCGAACGCTATGTCGAGGATCAGGCTGGCGGCGTGGCGATCTTCACGATGGGCGCAGCGGGTGATCAAGCGCCGCGCGTGGCCTTTGCCCCGCAAGATGGGCAAAAGGCACAGGATGTGGCGCGCGCCTTTCAGGCCGTGGAGGCACAGGGCGTGATGCTGGGCGCCGAAGTGTTGCGCGTGGCATCGCATGCGCCTGTTATTGTCGGCCCGATCCGCATGCGTGCCAGCCAGAAAGATGTGACCTGTCCCACCAAGGCAGGCAGCGGCGCCATGGCCAGCATGACCAGCGTCAACGCCCCGCAAGTCACCGTCCGCCTGTCGGCCCTGCAATTGGGCGATACCGCCTATACCGGCGTCGGCGGAGAAGTCACCACGCCGATTTACCGCCATTTCCAGCGCGAAACTCCGCTGAGCCGCAGCATCTTCATGACCAATGTGAATGATCGCATCGGCTATATGGCCGATGACGCTTCCTATGACACGCCCATCTTTGAAGTGAAGGGCAGCCCCGTTGCCCGTGGCTGTGCCGAACAGGCGGTTGTGCAGGGTTTGAACGCATTGATCCGTCAGAACATGAAACCATAAAGGGAGAGGCATGATGTTGAGCACAGGATTGCTGGCGGCGGCTTTGGCCGCTTGCCCCGTCACCGTCGATCGTAAGGCCGAGGAAGCCAGTCCCGCGCCGCCCAAAGGCGTGGCGGGCGAGATTGTTGCTGTGGCCGAGGATCATGTCGATCTGCGTGGTAAGGATGGGCTGCTGGTCACTGTGCCGATGACCAAGGGTTGGACCCTGTCCTATGCGCAGAAGGCAAGCGTTGAGGCGATCCGATTGGGGCAATTCATCGGTTCGGCCAATCAGGCCATGCGCGAAGGCCGCGGCAAGGCCAATGAATTGCGCGTGTTCGAGGCAGGTTATCAGCCCGAATATGGCACCCATATCTTGTCCGGCCCCAATGCCACCGCGCAAACGCGCATGACCCATGGCTTTGTGTTCGCCATCGGGCAGGGAGAGGGCGGTTTGCTTCTGCAAATTGCCTATCCTGCGGGCTGCCGGATGCTGGAAGTTCCCGCAGCCTTGCCGGTGATGGTCTCTGTTGCGGTGGATCGGGCCATTGCGCGACCGGGCGTGGCGGTCTCGGCGGTATTGCGCCCCGATCAGGAAGGCGTGCTGCGCGCAAGCCGCTTGACCTTGCCCGCCAAGCCCTGATCAGCGCAGGCGGTTGCTGTCATAGGTGATGCGCAAAATGCCATCGCTCAAGCTGCGCTGGCTGGGCGATGGTGCCATGCCCAGACCGGCGGGGCGATCGGGCGCGCGGACCATGCGGCGCTGATAGATGATCGTGCCATTGGTAGGCTTGGACGGCGGCACACCTTCGCCACCATATCAATAATGAATGTCGATAGTTGAATATCTAAACCCAACCCAAACCCGCTAGCAAGCCTTGGCAATGCATCCGGCCATGTGATGCCGGACCGCGCAAACAGGGGAGTAGATATGCGCTTAAAGGGTTGGTTGTGCTTGTCTTGCGCAACGATGGGGCTGGCCGCGCCGGCCATGGCGCAGGAGGCAAAGGTTTCCGATCAGGCGATTGTGGTCACTGGATCGCGCGTCATCAAAAATGGCAACAGCAGCCCGACGCCGCTGACCGTGGTCTCGACGCAGGACATTGCTGCAGTGCAGCCCACGACGATCGCCGACGGGCTCAACCTGCTGCCGGTTTTCTCCAGCCCGCGTAACCAATATGCCAATCCCAATGGCGGTGTGGCCGGTGGCGCAGGCGGAAATGCGGCGGCCAACCAGTTGAATCTGCGTAATATGGGTTCGGTGCGCAACCTGATCCTGTTTGACGGCCACCGCGTGCCTTCCACCTCGGTCAACAACATTGTGGACGTGGACATGATCCCGCAAATGTTGCTGCAAAGGGTGGAAACCGTGACCGGCGGCGTATCGGCGGTCTATGGTTCGGATGCGGTGACCGGTGTGGTCAATTTCATCACCGACCGAAAATTCAACGGGCTCAAAATGCAGGCGCAGGGCGGCCTATCGACCTATGGTGATGGCGCGCAATATAATGCGGGGCTGGCCTGGGGCAAAAAGCTGGGCGAGCGGGCCCATTTCGAAATGAGCTATGAATATCGCAAGGATGAGGGCGTTTCCGCGCGATCGAGCCGCCCTTGGTTCCGCCAGCAATCGGTGCAAGGCGGCGGCACCGCTGCCAATCCCTATCAGCTGTTCAGCGACATTCGCATCAACAACCTGCCCTTTGGCGGGGCGATCACCAGTGGCGCGCTGGCGGGCAATTATTTCGCCTCCAACGGGGTGCTTTCGCCCTCGGCAGCGGGCACGGCAACCGGTTCCAGTTGCTGCACCGTGGGCGGCACCGGCGGCTATTATGACAGCTCGCTCAAGGCCAAGCTGGAAAGCCACCAGCTGTTTGGCCGTCTGGACTATGAACTGGGCGAGGGGCTGAATTTTTACGTCTCCGGCCTGTTCAACAACAAGAAGAACGAGCAATTCATCACCCCTCCGGTGACCAGCAATCTGACGATGGGCGCAAGCAATGCCTTCCTTGCTTCCTCCTATCAGAACACGCTGGCGGCGGCGGGGCAGTCGACCTTCCTGTTCAGCAAGCTGTTCTCGCAGGCGCCCCGCCTCAATCCGCAGGCCGAATCCGAACAGTTCTGGGTCAATCTGGGGCTGGATGGCAAACTGGGTGCTTGGGATTGGTCAGTAGCCTATTCCAATTCGGCCTCGCGCCTGTCCACCACGCTGCATAACAATGTGAACAACCAGAAACTGGCGGCCGCGCTGGACGCGGTGACCAACAGCTCGGGGCAAGCGGTTTGCTATGCCTCGACGGTCAATTCCGCCTATGCAGGCTGCGCGCCGCTCAACCTGTTCGGGCCCAGTTCGGCCAGTCAGGCCGCGCTCGATTACATCACCGGCGACACGCATCTGCGCGCCATGACCAAAATGCAGGACATTTCGGGCAGCCTTTCGGGCTCGCCCTTCAAGACCTGGGCAGGCGATGTCAATGTCGCGCTGTCGGGCGAATGGCGCCTGACCTCCTATGCCTCGACCAGCGATGCCTTGCCCACCACAATGGCCAATTGCACGGGCCTGCGCTACAATTGCTCGGCCAATACGGTGCTCTGGCAGAACACCTATGCCGCGCGCAGCCGCGTCAGCAACACGGTGGGCGAAGTGGCGGTGGAGGCCAAGGTGCCTCTGCTCAAGGATCTGCCCTTTGCCGATGCTTTGGATGTGACCGGCGCGCTGCGCTACACTTCCTATCGCACCAGCGGGCAATATTGGACGTGGAAGCTCGGCATCGACTGGCATCTGAGCGACAAGCTGCGTTTCCGCGCCACACGTTCGCGCGATATTCGGGCGCCTACGCTGGATGACCTTTACGCGCCTTCCTCGATCGCTTCGTTACAGAACCGCGATGAACTTACCAAGATCACGCCGGGTCTGGATGCGGGCACTTCGCCGGTGGCGGGTTATTCGGGCGGCAATCCCAATCTGCGCGCCGAAGTGGGCAACACTTTGACCGCCGGTCTGGTGTGGAAACCGGCCAACACGTTCAGCTTGGCGCTGGATGGTTATCGCATCAAGATTTCCGACGCAATCACCAGCATTCAGGGCTATAACCCCACCATCCAAAACGCCTGCTATGCCAGCGGCGGCACCTCGCCCTATTGCGCGCTGCAAAGCCGTCCACTGGGTTACAGCAACACCAGCGCGGCCAATCTGGTGACGGCATGGTATTCGACCGTCATCAACATTGCCGAGATTGAGACATGGGGCGCGGATCTGGAGGCCAATTGGGCCACCAAACTGGCCAAAATGCCTGCCTCCTTCCGCTTCATGGCCAGTTGGCAGCCGCATATCTATTACCGCACCCCCGCGCTGGTCACCATCGATCAGGCCGGCGCGGCTTTCGGCACCAACGGCCTGCAGGCCAGCCCGAAATGGCGCCTGACCGCTTTCGCGCGTTTCAAGCCAACCGACCGCGTGACGGTGGACATTATGGAACGCTGGCGCAGCGCGATGAAGCATAGCACAGACCCGACGCAAGTCTGGGTCAACAACCATGTGGCGCCCTTTGCCACCACCAATCTCAACGTGGCGTGGAAACCCAGGAACGGATTGGGCGATGCCGAAATCTTCCTGAATGTGCAGAACCTGTTCAATGCCGCGCCGCCTGCGACGGCCTTCTTCGGCGCCTCGACCATTCCGGGCCAGTTTGGCGGCTTTGCCATCGGTGATGATCCGATTGGCCGCTATTTCACCGCAGGGGTCCGTTTGAAGATGTAAGCGGATCGATAGCCCCCGCGCGGAAAAGCATTGCCTGACGCGCGGGGGCTATTTCCAATTTTGCTTAATCGGGCGCATTCATTTGCCATTTGGCATGATCATGCCCTATCCTGTCCGCCATGTCCCGCAGCCCCAGCCTTTCCAGCCTCCGCCTGTTCCTGCAAGTGGCCCGCTCGCTCAGCTTTAGCGAGACGGCGCGTATGGCCAATCTGTCGCAGCCCGCGCTCAGTCGGACAATCAAATTGCTGGAAGAGGATCTGGGCGTCCGCTTGTTCGACCGCAATTCGCGCAATGTGCGCCTGAGCAGCGCGGGCGAGGCTTTGCTGCCTACGGTCGAGCGTCTGACCGCCGATTTCGATCAGGCCTTCCGCGAATTGCAGCAGACCTTTCAGGGCGAGCGCGGGCGCGTGGTGGTGGGGGCCTTGCCCTCGGTGGCGGCGCATCTTTTGCCGCGCGTCTTCGCCCGTTTTCGTCAGAGCCATCCGCAGGTGGAGATTATCCTACGCGAAAATCTGACATCGGGCCTACACCAAAGCCTGCAGGACCGGCTGATCGATTTTGCCATTTCCATCGAGCCGCCCGCACCGGCGGAGATCCATTTTACACCGATGCTGGAGGATGATTGCTTGCTGGTGTGCCATGCACGCGATGTCGGTGTCCTTCCCGATCCGGCGCCATGGAGCCTGTTCCAGACCATGCCCTGCATCGGCATGGAGCCGCGCAGCAGCGTGCGCATGTTGACCGAGGCGGCCTTCGCCCGCGCAGGTGTGGTGACGCCCGCCCTGTTTGAATGCTCGCAATTGGCAACTATGGGCGGGTTGATCGCGGCGGGTTTGGGCATTTCCCTGTTGCCGCGTTCCACACTGCCTTTGTTGGGGCATGACGGGGAATTGGCGTGGCGGGTGATGCAAGAGCCAGTTGCCTCTCGCCGGATCGGCGTTTTGCGACTGATGGGGCGCAGCCTGTCTCCTGCGGCGCAGGCTTTGCTGGACGCGGTGATGCAGGCCTGTGATCGATGCATTCCGCTGATGAAAGCATAGAATAAGTCTATTTGCCGTATGGTTGGCTTTGCGGCATCCTGCTTCCCGTATCAAGAGAACAGGACGCGAGAGGATCATGCTGGCATTTGTGGCGGCGGCCACCATTTTGGGCCTGTTGGCGGCCATTCTCTCGCAGCGCGTGTCGCCCTTGGTTGCCTTGATCCTGGCGCCGGTGATCGCCTGCGTGGCGCTGGGCATGGCGGGGCACATGCCCGCCTATATGGTCGCGGGGATAACCAAGATCGCGCCAGTTGCGGGCATGTTTGTGTTCGCCATCCTGTTCTTTGGCCTGCTGGGCGATGCGGGCGTGTTAAAGCCTTTGGTGTCGGGCGTGTTGCGCGCTGTGGGCAAAGACCCCAAGCGGATTACCATTGGCACAGCTTTACTCGCCTTGCTGATCCATCTTGATGGATCGGGGGCGGTTTGCTTTTTGATCACCATTCCGGCCCTGCGCCCTCTCTATGACGAATTAGGCATGGACCGCCGCGTGTTGGCTTGCACGGCCTCGATGGCGGCGGGCGTCAATTTCCTGCCATGGACCGGCCCCACCTTGCGCGCAGCCTCGGCGCTGAAACTGCCCGTGGGAGCGATTTTCAACCCGATGATCGGGGTGCAATTGGTGGGTCTGGGCTTTGTATTTGCCGCCTCGTGGTGGCTGGGCCTGCGGGAACAACGCCGCCTTGGCCTTATTGCCACCCGCCAGCAGTCGGCTGTCCAAGCCGAACCCCTACCGCGCCTTTTCTGGCTTAATGTCGCGCTGGCGCTAGTGGCGGTGGGGGTGATGGTATCAGGCAAGGTGGAGCCAGTGGTGGTCTTCATGATCGGCACGGCCTTGGTGTTGCTGCTCAACTTCCCCTCACCCACCGCCCAACGTGAGCGGATCGAGGCTCATGCGGGCGCCGCCTTGCAAATGGTGGGCGTGTTGATGGCGGCAGGTGTGTTCACCGGCATCATGAATGAAAGCGGCATGATCAAATCGCTGGCCAGCACCGCAGCGGGCCATATGCCGCAAGCATGGGGGCCACATCTGCCGGTGTTGGTGGCGATGGTGGCCATGCCGCTCAGCCTGCTGTTTGATCCCGACAGTTTCTATTTCGGCGTGTTGCCCGTGCTGGCCGAAGTCGCCCATCACTTTGGCCTGCCGCCGGTGCAGGTGGCGCAGGCCGCCCTGCTGGGCCAGATGACCACCGGCTTTCCGGTCAGCCCGCTTACCCCCGCTACTTTCCTGGTGGCTGGCCTGTCGGGCGTGGAATTGGGCGCGCATCAACGCTTTGCCATCCCCTTTCTTTTCGCAGCCTCGCTGGTGATGACAATAGCCGCCCTTGCCTTTGGAGTGTTTGCGCTGTGACCCGTCCGTCGATCCGCATTGGCGCGGGCGCCGGTTTTTCCGGAGACCGGATCGAGCCTGCGCTGGACCTGATCGAACATGGCCAGCTCGACTATCTGGCCTTTGAATGCCTTGCCGAGCGGACCATCGGTCTGGCGCAAGCCGCGCGGGCGTTGGACCCGCAGGCCGGTTTTGATCCCCTGCTGGAAACCCGTATGCGCCGCGCGCTGCCGCTGGCCGCGCCACGCGGGCTCCGCATCATCACCAATATGGGCGCGGCCAACACTTTGGCCGCCGCCCGCAAAGTGACGCAGATCGCCCGCGAACTGGGGCTGTCCGGCTATTGCACAGCAGCGGTCACGGGGGATGATGTGCTCGATCTGGTGCTGGCGGGGGATTATCCTTTGATCGACCGCGAGGGCACGAGCCGCGATCTGGGGGAGAGCATTGTCTCGGCCAATGCCTATCTGGGGGTGGCTGGCATAGTGCAGGCCTTGGAACAGGGCGCGGATACGGTGATCACGGGGCGCGTTTGCGATCCGGCCCTGTTCCTGGCGCCTTTGATCCATGAACTGGGCTGGGCCATGGATGATTGGGACCTGCTGGGGCAGGGGACAGTGGTGGGCCATCTGCTGGAATGTGCGGGGCAGGTGTGCGGCGGCTATTTTGCCGATCCGGGGGTGAAGGATGTGCCCGATCTGGCGCGTCTGGGCTTTCCCTATGCCGATGTGGCGCGCGATGGGCGCGCGGTGCTGGGTAAGCTGGAGGGCAGCGGCGGGCGGCTCGATAGCATGACGGTGAAAGAGCAATTGCTCTATGAAATCCTTGACCCCGCCGCCTACTGGCAAGCCGATGTCTGCGCCGATTTCCGGCAGGTGCGAATTGTGCAGGAAGCCCCCGACCGCGTCAGTATCGCGGGCGGCAAAGGGCAGCCTGCCCCCGACACATTGAAAGTGTCCATTGCCTATCACGATGGCCACATGGGCGAGGGGCAGATCTCCTATGCCGGGCCGGGCGCGGTGGCGCGGGGCAGGCTGGCAATTGAGATTGTACGCGAACGTTTGCGCCTGATCGGGGCGAGGGTGGAGGATTTGCGCTGCGATCTGATCGGGATGGACGCGGTGGACCAGCGGGGAATGGGCGGCGATCCCGCAGAAGTGCGCGTGCGTATCGCTGGACGCGTCAAGGATGAGGCCAGCGCCCGCGTGATTGGGGCCGAGGTGGAGGCGCTTTACACCAATGGCCCGATGGGCGGCGGCGGGGTGACGCGCTCAACGCGTCGCGTGCTAGCGGTGGCCTCTTGCCTGTTGCCCCGCGCCATGGTGCAGCCCCGCGTGACGATGGAGGTGGCGTGATATGAGCCGCATTCTGCGCGACGTCGCCCATGTGCGCACCGGTGACAAAGGCGATATTTCACAGATCGCCGTCATCGCCCTGCGTGAGGAGGATTATCCCCTCTTACTGTCCAGTGTCACGCCCGAACGCGTGGGCGGGCATCTGGCAGGGCTGAACGCTCGATTGATCCGGCGCTATGAATTGCCGATGCTGGGGGCGGTTAATCTGGTGCTGGAAGGGGCCCTGCGCGGAGGGGTGACCCGATCCCTCGCTTTGGACGCGCATGGCAAGACGCTGGGCGCACAATTGCTCGATCTTCCTCTTATCGTTGAGTGATCCGATGAACAAAACCCTTTCTCTCGCGCTGCTGGGCGCGACGATGCTGGCCGCCATGCCTCATGCCCTACAGGCGCATCTGACACGGATCGAGGTGGAAAAGACCACGACAGACAAGGCTGGCGATGAAACGCTGAGCGGGCGGTTTTATGGCGAGGTTGATCCGCGTGATCCGCGCAATGCGATCATCACCGATCTGGCTTCTGCTCCGCGAAATGCCCGCGGCATGGTGGAATATTCGGCCACCTTTGCCATCACGCGGCCCGTGGGCGGCAGCGACGTGCTGTTTTACGATGTCCCCAATCGCGGCAATATCCTGCGCGATCCCGATCCCTTGCCCTTTGTACGGGTGGTATCGGGCTGGCAGGGCGATTTGCCCGAGGATGCCGGATTGCAAACCGCCCGCGTGCCGGTGGCCAAGGGGCTGACCGGAGCGGTGCTGGCGCGCTTTGTTGATATGCCTGCGGGCAGCGCCAGCCTGCCCATCGCGGGTAGCATCGGCCGCCCCACGCCGCGCCCGCTGCCCGTCTCG
Source organism: Novosphingobium umbonatum (assembly GCF_004005905.1). Taxonomy (GTDB): domain Bacteria; phylum Pseudomonadota; class Alphaproteobacteria; order Sphingomonadales; family Sphingomonadaceae; genus Novosphingobium; species Novosphingobium umbonatum. The sequence goes on along the minus strand of NZ_SACO01000004.1, from coordinate 210,283 downwards.
CTGGACACGGGCAAGGCGCGCCTGATGCGTCAGCGCAGCGATGGAGCGCCCCTGCAGGCTATCCGTTCTAGCGACTGGGCCTTTGCCGATTGCCGCCAAACGCCTTTCCCCGGCCAGCCTGACCCGACGCAAATCTGTCTGCGTGGCGGGTTTGATCCGCAATTTGCCTATACCCTGACCTATCAGGGCAAGGATCCCAAGGTGCTGGGTCTGGGCTTTGCGGCCACGCGCGATTTGGTGGCGTTTTTGCGCCATGGTGACAAGGATGGGGCGGGCAACCCCAATCCTGTGGGTAAAATCGCCTATGCTTTGGCCAGCGGCACATCGCAGTCGGGCAATTTCCTGCGCAGCTTCATCAATCTGGGCTTTAACGCGGACGAGGCGGGGCGACGTGTGTTCGACGGCATCAACCCCAATATTGCCGCCCGTCAGGTGCCTTTGAATCTACGCTTTGGCGTGCCCGGCGGGGCGGCGGGCCTGTTCGAGCCGGGCAGCGAGGGCACCTTGTGGTGGACCCGATATAAGGACAGCGCGCGGGGCAAGGGCTTCTCCAGCCTGCTGGACCGCTGCCATGCCAGCAACACCTGCCCCAAGGTGATCGAGACTTTTGGTTCGGCTGAATTCTGGGGCTTGCGTATGTCGCCCGGATTGATTGGCACCGATGGCAGGGCAGACCTGCCGCTGCCGCCTGAAGTAAGGCGCTATTACTTCCCCAGCACCACCCATGGCGGTTCGTGGACAGGCGGCTTTCCGGTCAAGGGTGATCCGGTGCCTGCCGGATGCGCCTTGGCGGGCAATGCCATATCCTCGATGGAAAGCCTGAGGGCGGCGCAGATGATGCTGTTGGCATGGGTGCGCGAGGGGAAAGCGCCACCGCCCAGTCGTTACCCCACGTTGCACGCGGGCGATCTGGTGCAGGCCAGCGCCAAGGCGATGGGCTGGCCCGATCTGGCCGGAGCACCGGTGCCCGATGGCAAGCTTAACCCCTTCATCACCTATGATTTCGGGGCAGGCTATCGGACGCAGGATGTCAGCGGCATACTGACCCGACAGCCGCCCCGTTTGACCGGAACCTTGTCCCAGCGCGTCCCCCGCGTGAATGCCGACGGGAACGAGACATCGGGTATCCCCGCCGTTGCGTTGCAAGTGCCCTTGGGCACCTATACGGGGTGGAATGTGAAGGCGGGAGGCTATGGCGCTGGCAGTGGTTGCGGTTTTGCCGGTGGCTTCATTCCCTTCGCCCGCAGCAAGGTGGAGAGGTTGGCCGCGCATGATCCGCGCCTGTCGCTGGAGGAGCGCTATGGAACCCATGCTGGTTTTGTGCAGGCCGTCCGTCAGGCGGTCGCACGGCAAAAGGCGCAAGGGTGGTTGTTCGAGGCTGATGGCGAAAGACTGATTGCGCAAGCCGAGGCGAGTGATGTTTTGAGGGACTGATTGCGATGGCTAATTCGTGGCTCTGCCAGGAAGTGCCGGCTCATGTGGCGGTAGGTTATGACGGCATGTGGGTGGAGGTTTGAGCGTATCGGGTGTGATGTTTGTTTACATAATCCTCATTACGCCTCTTTACGGTCCAATCATCCGCACCCCGCTTTCTGCGTTCTTACCAACATCTCCCACGCAGTGCCTGTTTGGCAAACCGGTGCCCCATACGTAATGTCTGCTGACAGCGGCGCGGGCATGGCCTAAAGCTGCCCGCTTGTGGATCGGGAGTGAAGGCCAAAGTGGCAGATATTCAGGGCGAGCTATCCAAGCGGCAAATCACCGCCTTGCGCACCCGCGAGGACATTCTGGATGTCGCCACGCAGGAGTTTTCGGAGAAAGGTCTTGCCGGTGCCCGCATCGACGAGATCGCGGAAAAGACCCATACGTCCAAACGCATGATCTATTACCATTTCGGCAGCAAGGACGAGTTGTATCGCGCCGTTCTGGAACGCGCCTACAGCCGCATCCGCGACGGTGAACAGGCGGCCCATTTCGAGGACATGCCCCCCGAACAGGCCTTGCGCGCGATCATCGGTCACAATTTCGATTATCACTTCGACCACCCTGAATTCGTGCGTCTGGTCATGAGCGAGAATGTGAACAAGGGCGAACATATCACCCAGATCCCCGGCATGCGCGAACGCAACCGCACTGTGATCGAGGCGCTGGGCGCGATCCTGCGCAAGGGCGTGGAACAAGGCGTGTTCCGCGACGGGATCGACCCGATCGACCTGCATATGACGATCAGCGCCCTCTCCTTCTATAATGTTTCCAACCGTTATACTTTCCTGCAAAATTTCGGCGTCGATTTTTCCACGCCCGTTTCGCGTGCCCGACGCAGAGTGCAGATTATCGATTGCGTCATGGGTTGGGTGCGCAAGGACTGATCAACGCGGGCTTGCCTGCCCTCTCGTTTTGTGTACCATCCGGTTCACATCATAAAAACGAGAGGATCCCATGCGCCACCCCACTGCAAGGACGGCCCCTGCTATTTTGACGGCCCCTGCTATTTTGACGGCCGCCATGTTGACGGCAAGCTTCACTCTGACCGCAGTTTCGGCATCGGCCGCGCCCCGCGTATTTCCGGTCGAGGCCAAACCGGTGCTGGAAGACCGTTATCCCGCCCATGCCACGCATTGGCCCAATGGCGTTACCAGCCTGCCCGATGTCACCTATTCCACCATCCCCGGCTATCGCCCCTTGGTGGTGGACATTTACATGCCGCCCAAGGGCAAGAAGCCTGCGCCCAAGCCGCTGGTGCTCTATATCCACGGTGGTGGCTGGGTAGGCGGGCATACGCGCCATGCGGGCGCCTTGGGCAATTTCCCCGAGGCTTTGGCCCGTCTGGCCGGTGAAGGCTTTGTGGTGGCCAGTCTGGAATATCGCCTTGCCGCCGAGGCCCCCTTCCCCGCGCAGGTGCAGGATGCCCGCGCCGCGCTGCGCTTTTTGAAAGCCAATGCGGTGCGCTATGGCATTGATCCCACCCGCACCGGAATCTGGGGCGGATCGGCGGGCGGGCATCTTTCCGCGCTGACCGCCATGAGCTGCGGCGATGCCTCGCTGGACCCTGCGGGCACCAAGGCTGCGACAGGCAGCGAATGTGTGCAAGCAGCGGCGATCTGGTATGGCGTGTTCGATTTTGCCGCCTTGTCCGCTGGCCGTCCGGGCGGGCAGGATGGCGCGGCGGCCAAGCTGCTAGGCTGCGATGGCGCCTGCACGCTGGAGAAATTCGCCGCTGCCAGCCCCAATGCCTATGTCGATGCCAAGGACCCGCCCTTCCTGCTGATCCATGGCACGCAGGACAAGACGGTTCCGGTCAACCAATCCTATCTGGGCGCGGAAAAGCTGAAAGCGGCAGGCGTGCCGGTGGAAAGCATCATCATCGAAGGCGTGGACCACAGCTTTATCGGCAGCACGCCCCAACAGACGCGCGAGGCCACGCTGAAAGCCATGAACGCCACTTTTGATTTCCTGCACCAGCAGCTTGACCGCAAGGTGGCCCAATGAAGGCAATCTGGCTGACCCTGCCCATTCTGGCCGTCGCGCTGGCGGCCAGCGGGCAGGCGCAAGACACGAGTTTCCCCGCTGGCGAGGGCCAAGCGCAAGTGCAGGCCGCCTGCGCCGCCTGCCACCCGCCCGCCATCATCGCCAGCAAGCGTTATGATGCCGACAAATGGGCCGAGGTGGTGGACCAGATGATCGGCAAGGGCGCGAAAGTGTCCGACGCGGATTATGACGTGATCGTCGCCTATCTGGCGCGGACCTATGGGACGGGGAAATAGTAAGCAAGAAGCCTGCGGCACGCATTTAACCTGCCGCAGGCTCACCCCGCCGTTATTTCATCCCATGCGGCACCGGCTTCTCCCCGCCATTGATCGTCCATTTCACCGCCTCCAGCACCATGGAGCGCACGCGCGGATCATCCCAGCTGGCATCGGTATGGCCAAGACCGGTATAGAACACCCGCCCCTGCCCATAGGATTTGATCCATGCCACGGGAAAATCGCCATCGGTGCGATGCACCATGGGCGCCGTCAGATTGACGCTGCCCGTGTCGATCCGCGCCAACACATCCACCTTGTCCCGCGAATAGGGCGCCATTTTCATCTGGTAATGCTCGTCTTTGAACACCATGCCGGTCTTCAAAGCTTTCATCGCGGGAAAGTCGGGCCGCTCGACAATGATTTTGGCGTCGGTGATCATCCATGGATGGTTGTCGAACACCCCGCCGAGCATCTCGCCATATTCGGGCCAGTTGACGGCCGTGGCGGTGGCGGTGTGGATGCCGATAAAGCCCTTGCCATCCTTGGCGATATAATCGAGCAAGTCCTGCTTTTGCTGGGGCGAAAGCGTGGTATCGCCATTGGTGTAGAACAATACCGCGTCGAAATAGTCGAGATTCTTGCCCCGCGCCTGTTTCGGCCCGCCCTTGGCATAGTCGAACTTGCCCCAAGTCTCGCCCTTGGTGACCCAGTCCATGTCGGTGCGGATAAAGGTGACATAGGCCCCGCTCTCGCGCCCGATCTGCTCGATAACAGACACCGCATGGCTGACCGCCATATGCGCGGACTGGTTGCCGGTGGACAGGTCAGCGATGACCAGCAGGCGCTTCTTGCCCGCATAGACATCCTGATAACCCGGAGGCGGGGTGCGGGGCGCTCCGGCGGGCGGTGGTGGGGCTTGGCCGGAAAGCATCAGCGCCAGAGCGGCACAGGCAGCAGCGCGAAGAGCAAGTTTCATTGTCCGGCCTCCTTGGGCTTCAGGGCAAAGGCAGTGATCGTGTCCGAGGTGAGTGGGCTATCAAGGAATGTCCCCCCCGTGGCGGCGATCGCCACATATTGACGGCCATCCTTGCCCGCATAGGTCATGGGCGTGGCATGGGCGGCGGCGTCCAGCTTCACCTCCCACACCATTTTGCCGGTTGCGGTGACAAAGGCACGGAAGCGGTTGTCATCCGTGCCGCCGATAAAGGTCAACCCGCCCGCGGTAGTGATCGCTCCGCCCATGCTGGGACGACCGGTCAGTTTCTTGCCCTCGGGCGCCTCGTCCGAAATGCCCAAAGGCACCTGCCAGCGGATCTTGCCCGTGGTCATATCCACGCCCCAGAGTCGCCCCCACGGTCCCTTCTGGCACAGCAGGCGGCTATTGTCGGGCCGGAACCGCCCCGATGGCTGCCCGCGCTCAAACGGCAGAAATCCCTTGGACGGCACCAGCTTGGTCACCTGCCCCAGATCATGCGTGTTGACCACCAGCAGCTTTTGCGCGGGATCATAGGTCGCCCCGCCCCAATTGCCCCCGCCCAACAGGCCGGGGAAGCTGATCGTCACCTTGTCCAGATGGATCGGCGTATAGATTGGCCCTTCCACCATCTGGTTATCGGCAATCCATTTGGCGCAAGTGTCATGCAACTCCGGCGTCAGATCAGTAATGTCGTTCTTGATCGAAAAACTGGTGCGCCCCAGAGGCGGCGTTACCAGCGGGAAAGGCTGCGTGGGCGAGGCTTTCTCGCCCGGCACATCGCTCGCGGGCACTTTGCGTTCGGCAATGGGCAAGATCGGCTTGCCCGTTTCGCGGTTAAGAACGAAAAGTAACGCAGATTTGGAAATCACCGCCACGGCAGGCACGGGTTTGCCCTTCACCTGCGCGTCAAACAGCAAGGGAGCAGCCTCCAGATCGCCGTCCCAGATATCGTGATGCACGACTTGGAAATGCCAGAGATATTTTCCGGTCTTGGCATCGGCCGCCACCAGCGAGGTACCAAACAGATTGTCGCCCGCACGGTCGCCGCCATAGCGGTCAAAGGTCGGCGCGCCGAAAGGCATATAAACGATGCCACGCTTTTCATCGAGGCTGAGGAAGCCCCATGCATTGACCCCGCTGCGCCCTTCCGCGCTGCCCGGTGCCCATGTGTCATAGCCCTTCTCGCCCTTGCGCGGCACGGAATGGAAAGTCCACACCAAATGGCCATCGCGCGCATCCCAAGCGCGAACATCCCCCGCCGCACCCTTGGCGGGGAATTCCTGCACCGCACTGCCGGTGATGATCAGATTGCCATAAACAATCGGCGGGCTGGTCATGCCATAGAACCGCGCCTCCCCGCCGTTGAGGATTTCAGGCGTTTTCATCTCCACCACGCCATGGTCGCCAAAACCTTCGGCAAAGGCGCCGATTGCGGCATCCAGCGCAATGAGGCGGCCATCGCGCGTGCCAAACACGATGCGAGGGGGCGTTTGCGCGTCCCCTGCCCAATATTCCACCCCGCGCAACGATGGCTGGCCGGGGCCTGGAATGGTGGTGGCCCATAATTCGGCCCCCGTATCGGGGTTGAGCGCGACCACGCGGCCATAGGGCGTGGAGACGAACATCCGCCCGCCCACCACCAAGGGCGTCACTTCGGAACCGGCAAAGCGGCTGCGTCGCGCGCGTTGTCCGTTAAAGGGGCCGGTGGGGGCGCCACCTGCGGTGATGTCGGGCGTGGCGGCAGCGGGGGGAAGCCCCTCGGCGCGGCGTTGGGCATCGGCATTGGCGTCTGCGGTGTTGACCGGCGTGGCGGGGCGCATGTGATAGACCCAGGCGGGCGCCAGTTGGCCTGCATTGGCGGGCGTGATTTCCTTCAGAGGCGAGTGCCGCTGGGCGCCCTTGTCATGGCCATAGGTGGCCCAATCGCCATCGCCCGCCGTCACTTGCCCGATGGCAGCGCTGGACAACAAGCCCGCAGCCAATCCTGCGAATCCCAGTCGCATCTCTCTCTCCTTGATTATGGTTTATGAACTGGTTCGTACATGTTGCTTTTCTTTGCAAGCGCTTTCGATTATGCCGGTGTCAAACAAGGGAGAGACACGCTGATGGGCGGCACAATTCTGGTTCTGAACGGACCCAATCTCAATCTGCTGGGCGAGCGCGAGCCGCATATTTATGGCCATGAAACCCTGGCCGATGTGCAAGCCATGTGCGAGGCCGAGGTCGCAGGCAGCGATTACGCCATCGACTTTCGACAAACCAATGCGGAACATGAAGCGGTGGAATGGATACAGGCCGCACGCAAGGGCCACGCAGGGATTGTGTTCAACCCCGCCGCCTTCACCTATGCCGCCTATCCCATTCTGGACGCGATCAAAATGGTCGATTGTCCCGTGGTCGAAGTGCATATCAGCAACATCCACCGCCGCGAGGCAGAATGGCGCAGTCATTCGATCATGACCCAAGTGGTGACCGGCATTGTTTCGGGCCTTGGCGTGCATGGCTATCCTCTGGGCGTGCGCCATGTGATGTGGCTGCGGGAGCGCGCGAAATGAAGCCAACGCGCCAACGCCTTGTCATCCTCGCGCTGATCTCCACCGCCACACTGATCAACTATCTCGACCGTTCGGTGATGGGCGTGGCCAAGCCGGAGCTGGTGAAGGAACTGCATATCAGCCCCGAAGTGATGGGCCTGATCTTCTCTGCCTTTTCATGGACCTATGCCCTTGCTCAGATCCCCGGCGGCTATGTGCTGGACCGGCTGGGCACGCGTATCACCTATGCGCTGTCGCTGGGCCTGTGGTCGGCGATGACCGCGCTGCACGGGCTGATGACCGGCGTGGCGGGGCTGGTTTCCGCCCGCCTTGCGCTGGGCCTGGCCGAAGCGCCCTGCTTCCCCGCCAACAGCCGTGTGCTGTCCACATGGTTCCCGCAAAACGAGCGCGCCAAGGCCACCGGCGTTTACACCGTGGGCGAATATATCGGGCTGGGCCTGCTGATCCCCGTGCTGGGCTGGCTGATGGCGCATTATGGCTGGCGCTCGCTGTTCCTGATTGTGGGCGTAATCGGCGTGGCTTTCGCTTTCCTGTTTTATCGCCTTTATCGCGAACCGCAGGATAGCGCCGCCAATCAGGCCGAGATTGACCTGATCGCGGCAGGCGGCGGCTTTTCGGGCGGCACAAAACCGATGGATTTCAGCTGGGCCAATGTGCGTCGCCTGATCTCCACCCGCCAGATTGCGGGCGCGTCGATGGGGCAGTTTTGCTCGAACTCCACTCTGGTGTTCTTCCTGACTTGGTTCCCGTCCTATCTGGCTGACGAAAGGGGCATGAGCTTTATCAAGTCGGGCTGGCTGGTCTCGCTGCCCTATATTGGCGCGGCGCTGGGCGTAATGCTGGGCGGGATCGTGTCGGACTGGCTGATTCGCGTGACAGGCTCGCCCACCATCGGGCGCAAGGCGCCGATCATCACCGGCCTGTTGATGTGCGCCAGCATGGTTTCGGCCAATTATCTCGACAGCAACAATGCCGTTATCGCGGTGATGAGTCTGGCCTTTTTTGGCCAAGGGCTGGCCGGTTTGGGCTGGACGCTTTTGTCCGATGTCGCGCCCAAGGAGATGATGGGACTGACCGCTGGACTCTTCAACTTTTTCACCAATTTGGCTGGCATCATCACGCCTTTGGTGGTCGGCTTTGTAGTGGGCGCCACAGGCAGTTTCTATGGTGCGCTGGCCTATATCGGCCTGCTGGGGCTGATCGGCACTTTGGCCTATCTGGTCGTGCTGGGACCTGTTGCACGCGTGCAACTAGACTGACCTTTTTATGGGCGCGTCGCTTGGCAATTGACGCGCCCGAATCTTGTATGTACCAGTTAGTTCATAAACAAGACGGCCAAGAAGCCATCACATCCCTTGGGAGGGGCAAATAATGAACATGAAGCTGCGCCTTGTTGCGCAAACCTCGATTGTCGCCGTGGCTCTGGGCTGCGCAGGCGCTGCGAACGCGCGACAGGCATCTGCCGAAGCCAAGCAGGACGCCGAAATCATCGTCACCGGTTCCAGCATCAAGGGCGTGGCCCCTGTCGGCTCCAACCTTGTCACTGTCACCCGCGCCGATCTGGAATCGACCGGCGCGCAAACCGTGCAGCAGGTGCTCAAGACCGTGCCTTCCGTGGTGGGCCTGCAAAGCGCAGGGCAAGGCGCCTTCGGTTCGGCTGACGGTTCGGGCACCAATGCCCCCACCATCCACGGCCTTGGTGCTTCGGCTTCCAACTCCACGCTTGTGCTGATCAATGGCCACCGCCTGCCCACCAGCGGCATCAACCACGTGCTGGCCGACCCCAATATTCTGGCCCCGATGGCGCTGGAACGTGTCGAAGTGCTGGCGGACGGCGCTTCCTCGGTTTACGGTTCGGACGCTGTGGCCGGCGTGATCAACTTCATCACGCGCAAGAAGATCAACGGCTTTGAAGCAAACGTGCAAAAAGGTTTCGCCAGCGGTTACAACACGCTGACCGCAGGCCTGCTCTGGGGCCAGACCTATGATACGGGCAGCGTGATGCTGTCCTATAACTATTCGGACCGCTCCAACCTCGCCGCATCCTCGCGCTCCTATGCCAGCAGCGCCGATCTGCGCAGCCGTGGCGGAACCAATTTTACGCCCACACGTTGCAACAACATCGTCACCGCCACCGGTTGCGATCCTGTGAAATACTGGGACCTGCTGCCTTCGGAAAAGCGCCACAATGTCTATGCGCAGGTCACCAAGGAAGTGGGCGACAAGCTGCATCTCTATGGCGATTTCATCTTCTCGAGCCGCCGCAATGTCCAGCGCGTGACCCGCGGCAGCGCCAGCGGCACGGTGTTCGGAACCGGCTCCACCCCCACCACGGGTCGTTCGATCAACCCCTTTGCTCCGGCGGCAACTGCGGGCACCACGGTCAACTGGAACGCCGATGAAATGTTCGGCCCCGGCGCCTCGATCACCGGCACCGCCGAAGACATCTCGCTGCGTTTCGACGCCATCTATGACCTCAGCTCGAAATGGCAGGTCAATCTGGGCGGCGTCTATGGTGTGGACACCTCCACGCAGGTCAACATTGGCCAGCTCAACGCCTCGGTGTTCAACCTTGCGTTGAATGGCTTTACCTCGGCGGCGATCAATGGTGTTTCGCAATCGGTGTCGCAGACGCTGACCACGGCCAACGCCATCGACCTGTGGGGCAACGGCACCTCCGCCGCGACCAAGGCCGCGCTGGTGGACAACCGCCAATTCCAATATGCCCGCCAATTGCTGCGCAATGGCTATCTCAAAGTGTCGGGCGATTTGTTCGAACTGCCCGCTGGCCCCGCCAAAATCGCCGTTGGCGGCGAGCTGATGGGCTATGAGATGGACCAGTATAACATCCGCGCCAACAATCTAGGCATCGCCAGCCAGAGCTCGCAGGCCTTCAACACGCGCTATATCCGCAATGTGCAATCGGCCTATGCCGAACTCTATGTGCCGATCCTGAAGGACAGTTTCGTCAAGCTGCTCGACCTCAACATTTCGGGCCGTCATGACCATTACAGCGATTTCGGCAGCACCACCAATCCCAAGCTGGCGATGAATTTCGAGCCGGTGCGCGGCATCAAGTTCCGCGCCAACTGGGCCAAGAGCTTTGTGGCCCCTGCACTGACCTCGATCGGCTCGAATGGCACGGGTCTGACCGGTGAATCGGGCTATTCGGGCATCATCCCCTCGGGTATCCCTGGTGGCTCGCCCACGATCTCGATTGCCAACTTCCCGCTGATCACCTCGGTGCCCGGCGTCACCTGCTCGGCCACGGCCTGCACGCTGGGTGCCAGCAGCAATGGCGTGCTGGTTACCGGCGGTAACGCCAATCTGAAGCCGCAAAAGGGTACTGCATGGAGTCTGGGCGTGGACTTTACGCCGGTGCAGGTGCCCGGCCTGCGCGTGAGCGTGACCTATTGGAAGAACCAGCTGCGCGGCGGCATCACCGCACCGCAGGCCCCGCTGGCGCTGGGCTCGGCTGACCTGTCCTATCTGCTGCAACTCTATCCGACCGGCGCCACCTCGGCGCAGATCGCCGCGCTGGGGGCAGGCCTGCCGCAGACGGGCGTCATCAACAGCCCCGTCTATTTCAGCTATAATTTCCAGCAGCAGAACGCGCTCAACCTGAATGTGGCGGGTCTGGACGTAGCGGCCAATTACCGCTTCGATACTGAACTTGGCCGCTTCAATCTGGGCGCATCCTTCACCCGCAAGCTGAAGTTCGAACAATTCTTTGGCACCAACGGCACCAAGTTCAGCGTGCTAGGCACCTCGGGCTTCAATACCACCTTCCCCAGCGTGAAGATGGAAGGCCGCGCCAATATCGGTTATGACAAGGGCCCGCTCAACGCCGACATCTTCGTCAACTATCTGGGCAGCTACAAGTTCTGGGGCGCTTCGGTGGTCAATCCGCTGATCCGCACCAATGGCGTGCCCACCGGCGGCGGCGACACGGTGAAGGCCTTTACCACGGTGGACCTGCATCTGGCCTATACGTTCAAGGATCTAGGCGTGGCCAAGGAAGCGCAGGTCTATGTGGACGTGAGCAACCTGCTGGATCAGGCACCGCCCTTTGTGAACACCTACACCGTCAATGGCGCGGTGGGCTATGACGGGTTGAACGCCAATCCGCTGGGCCGCGTGATCAACATTGGCGTGCGTTCCAAGTTCTAAGATCCTCCCTGACTCGTCCCGGGCCATCAAAAGCCCGGGACGACCTTTTTGATAGGACATTCCATGATCGATCCCACCCCATCCCTTTCCGCGATGGTGGGCGTCGGCAAGGGCAAGGTTCTGGCAGGTCTGCTGGGACGCGGCATTGTGGAAAGCCGCAGCCCCTTCATGCACGAATGCGAGGCACAGGCGCAGGGCTTGCGCATGGTCTATTCGCTGCTGGATTTTTCCGACCGTGGCTGGGCCGATGATGATCTGGCCCGCGTGCTGGACAGCGTACAGCTGGTCGGCTTTGCCGGTGTCAATGTCACCTTCCCGTTCAAACAGGCCGTGCTGCCGCTGCTCGATGAACTTTCACCACAGGCCGCCGCAATTGGCGCGGTGAACACGATCGCTTTCCGTGACGGCAAGCGCTTTGGCTACAACACCGATGTCACAGGCTTTGGCCATGCCTTTGCGCATAAGATGGCGGGCGAGGCGATGGGTCGCGTGTTGCAACTGGGCTGTGGCGGGGCGGGTTCCGCCACGGCCCATGCGCTGCTTTCCATGATTGGCGTGGGCCATCTGGCGATTACCGACACCGATCCGGCTCGCGCGCAGGCTTTGCATCACCAACTGGCGGCCGTCTATGGCGCAGATCGCGTCAGCATGGCCGAAGATGCCATGCAGGCCGCAGCGCAGGCGGATGGCATCGTCAATGCCACCCCCATCGGCATGGCCAAATTCCCGGGCATGCCGATAGCCGCAGATGCCTTGCAACCGCGCCATTGGGTTTCGGAAATCATCTATTTCCCGCTGGAAACCGCCCTGTTGCAAAGCGCCCGCGCGCTGGGTTGCCGCACCATGACCGGACGCGGCATGGCCGTGGGGCAAGCGGTGGACGCCTTTGCCATTTTCACCGGCCTGACGCCCGATCGCCAGCGCATGTGGGACAGTTTCGCCCGTTTTGCCGAGGCCCAGCAGGGCTAAGCCCCACGCATAGCCTATCACGCGATCCACCGGCTCCCTGTCGGAAAGGATCGCGGACATACCCCTGAGGAGAGATGCCATGAAGAACTTTGCCAAGGCCATACGCCTGCCTGTTGCCTGCCTGTCCGCGCTGCTTGTTTCCGGCGCCTTGCAGGCCGCCGACAAATCCATGCAGCCCATCGCCTCCGATCCGGTCAGCACCAGCGGCGGCCGAGTAGCGGGCACCACTTTGGCCTCGGGCGTCAAGGCCTATCTGGGCGTGCCCTTTGCGCAAGCGCCCACCGGAGACCTTCGCTGGGCCCCTCCCAGCCCCGCGCAATGGGGCGGCATTTTCAACGCTGATCGCAAAGGCCCCGCCTGCATTCAGGTGCTGCGCCCGCATGACATCAACCATTATTTCGGCGAGGAAGCCACCGGCGAGGATTGCCTGACGCTCAACCTCTGGGCGCCCGCAGGCGCGAAAGCGGGCGACAAGAAGCCGGTGATCGTCTTCATCTATGGCGGCGGTTTCACCATCGGTTCGTCGGGCATGGCCAATTATGATGGCGAGGCCATGGCCAGATCGGGCGCGGTCTTTGTCAATTTCAACTATCGCGTGGGGGCCTTGGGCTTTCTGGCCCATCCCGAATTGACCAAAGAGCAGGGCGGCGCTTCGGGCAATTACGGGTTGATGGACCAGACCCTGGCCCTGAAATGGGTGCGCGAGAATATCGAACGCTTTGGCGGCGATCCGGACAAGGTGGTGATCATGGGCCAGTCTGCCGGTGCAGGATCGGTAGCGGCGCAAGTGCTCAGCCCTGCCGCTCGTGGCCTGTTCCGCGCGGCGGTGATGTCGTCGGGTTGCAACCTGCGCGCGCCCAAGGCGACTTTGGCCGATGCCGAAAAGATCGGTCTGGCTTTTCAGGAAAAACTGGGCGCGCATAATCTGGCCGAGATGAGGGCCATGGCGGCAGACCGCATTCTGGCCACGCAATCGGAAACGCAATTGGGCCTGTCGGTGGCGGGCGTGCGGATTAACGGGCCGATTGTCGATGGCCGCGTATTGCCGCGTCAGGCGGCCGAAGCGGTGGCAGCAGGCGATTTTGCCAAGGTGCCGTTGGTGGCCTCGTTCAACGAGGATGACATGGCCTTTGGCTTTGAAGCGTTAACCAGTGCCAAGACCGTGGCCGAATATCAGGCAGGCGCGGAAAAGCTGTTTGGCGCCGATGCGCCCGCTTTCCTCAAGCTTTATCCGGTCAAAAGCGATGCCGATATACGCGCCACCGCCCGCCGGGCGGCGCAGGATGCCAATCTGGCCGCTGGCGCCCGCAATTGCGCCTTGGACACCGCCCCGCATGGGGTGAGCACTTTCATCGATGAATATGCCCGCCGCCATCCCTATATCCCCGGCGTCAAACTCGCCGATCAGGATACGGCTACGGTGGGCGCCTATCACACCGCCGACATACCCTATTGGTTCGGCACACAAGACGCCTACAATTGGCAAAAGCCCACCCGCGAATGGACGCCATGGGACCGGCAATTGTCCAAGCAAATGATGGAAGCGCTGATCGCGCTGGCCAACACCGGATCACCCGATACGCCGGCCATGCCCTGGAAGCCGTGGAGCGCCAAGAATGACACTTTGCTATGGCTGGGCGACAAGGCCGAAGTGGTGAAGTTGAATGCGGCGGGTCAGACATGGTTGGCCAGCCATCGTCCCGCCGCCTCGGCGCAGCCGCCGCGTTTGTCGCGTCCGCGCGATTGATCATGGGAAAGGTGGAGCGGGACGCAGCCTCGATCTGACGCAGGTCAGCGATTACCCCAAGCTCGTGTAGAGGGGCGTTATCGTTCGGATGGCGGGGCGCACCTATCGGGATTTTGGCGGCAAACCGGTCTATCCGTTTGGCTATGGGCAGAGTTTTACCAGCTTTGCCTATACGCCATTGACGGTCAGCCTTGTCGGTTCGGGGCAGCCCGAGACGGGCGTGCCGACAAGCGGTGGCGCGTTCGACATCGCTACAAGTTTCCCTGTACCTGAATAGGCGCCGGTCGATGGAACCATAGGCAACGCCTATAGTTTGGATAGAAAATCACTATTTTACGACATCCCTCCGCCGCGATAGGGAGGTGCCCAGAGCATAAAACGGGAGTTGGGGATGACTTTGGCCATTACGCGCAGGACCTTTACCTCGGGCTTGGGCGCAATCTTGGCAGGGGGCGCCATGGGCGGCGGAGCTTTGGCCAAACAGCCGCTGCTGGCGCGGGTCATCCTTGACAATGATTTTGCGGGCGATCCGGACGGGCTGTTCCAATTGGCGCATCATGTCCTGTCGCGTGCGGTGAGCATTCCTCTCATCATCGGTTCGCATCTGCCCGCTGGATTTTCCAGCGGCCATGACGCACGCGATTCCGCCGATCGGGCGCGTGAGGTGCTGAGCCTGATGAAACTGGACAATCGTCATCAGCCAATGGCCGGTGCCGAGGCGCCGATCCCTTCGCGTCATGGATGGCAGCCCAGCCTTGCCAGCGCGGCCATCGTGCGCGAGGCCATGCGCGAGGATGTGACCGAGCCGCTGATCTATGCCGCAGGCGCGGGACTCACCGATCTGGCGCTGGCATGGCTCAGCGAGCCAAGGATCGGCAAGCGGATCAAGCTAGTGTGGATTGGCGGCAACACCCATGCCGGTCTGGGCAACCCCGGTTCGCATGCCGACGAGCCGGAGTTCAACTTCTCGATCGATCCGCTGGCCGCGCAGATCCTGTTCAATGAGTCCGACATGGAAATCTGGCAAGTGCCCTCCAGCGCCTATAGCCAGATGCTCTTTTCCACCGCCGATCTGGAAGAACTGGCCGCCAGCGGTCCCTTGGGTGCCTATCTGAACAACCGAGTTGCGGCCATGGCCGAGATGATTGCCCATATTCCAGGCTTGCGCCAACCGCCCATGTCCGATGCCTATGTGCTGGGCGACAGTCCTTTGGTGACTTTGACCACGCTCTTGCCGCCGATGCAGCCTGATACGACCTCATGCCGCCATGTGCTGATGCCCACGCCGCAGCTCTTGGCCGATGGCAGCTATCAACCGCGCAAGGGCGGGCGGCCGATGCGCGTCTACACCCAAATCGACAGCACGCTGACTTTCCGCGACATGCAGGCCCGTTTCCGCCTGCATCAACTGGGCAAATTATAGGCCCCCGCAACGCGCCGCGTTCGAGGGCCTATAACAGGTCAGAAGCGGACGCCGATGCCCGTCATCAACTGATTGCTGGACACGCCCTGCTGATAATTGCTGTAACGATATTCCACGCTGGAATAGAGTTTGCGGCTCAGCTTATATTGCGCACCAATGCCAAGCCGGATGCCGTCGACAGTTTGTGATGCATCATAGATGCCCATGTTCTGTCGCAACATGCCGTTGACATAGCCGATCTTGCCATAAAGATTGACTTTATCGTTCACCGCGTAGGAGGCGCGCAGGCCCGCATAAAGGTCACGCCCGGGTTTGAGCGCCGGAAAATAATTGCTTTGCTCGAAAGTGGAGCCGGTCGCTTCGGCATCCACGCCCAGCGAAACCCTTTTGGCCACCGCCAAATCAAAACCGACTTCGCCGCCATAGACCAGACCGGATTGATGGTTGGCCCAACCCAGATTTTGCATCGCGGACAGGCCAAG
The DNA here is from genome assembly GCF_004005905.1 of Novosphingobium umbonatum. Taxonomy (GTDB): domain Bacteria; phylum Pseudomonadota; class Alphaproteobacteria; order Sphingomonadales; family Sphingomonadaceae; genus Novosphingobium; species Novosphingobium umbonatum. The sequence continues at coordinate 194,215 of NZ_SACO01000004.1, read as the reverse complement.
CCCCAGTTTGACCTCCGCCCGCGCGCCTTGCGGGGCCTGCGTGCCTTGGTTGTCCTTTGCGCCTTGCGCATATGCCGATGACGAGGCGAGGATGGCAGCAGTTGCTACCAGAAATTTAGCCAGTTTCATGTTGGTCGCACCCAATATTACCGCAACCTGAGGGATGGTTGCGGGGCCATATATTGTTTGCGCGCTTGAATAATGGATGAATGATTTTTTCAGAAATTGGCAATGTTAGCAATCAGGATGAGGCGAAACAGGATCAATAGCCGAAATTAAGCCATCCCGCCGCAATAGCCCCGAACTTCCATATAAAAGCACTGACGATACCGGCAATCCCGAGATACATTTTCTCGCGCCATGCGGCTTCCATTCTGGACGCATGAAGCGCCTGAGCATGGTCCAATGCCGCCTTCATAGCCATCAATTGCGTCCGCGCGTCGCCAAGATTGTCCGGATCGGCGGTTGGCTCGGTTACCAGCGGGACATTTTTGCCCTCCGGCCTGGCCATGAAAGCCATGATGAAAGCCAAGGCACAACCCAAGGCCCCGCCATAGCCGCCATCGGCCGCATTGCCCCAACATCCCGCCCAGACGATGCCAATGATCGACACGGCCAAGGCCAGGATCATGGTCAGAAACAGCCGCATCTCGCTTGGCGATTGTAGTCCGGAGCTCTCGGCCCTTGCCTTCTTGTCCTGCTCGTAATGCCATTTGATGGCATAGACCATGCCGATCAGCAGCGCGGTGCCTTTGAACACCGCCAGAACAATGGGGACCCATTCCATAACCACAACCTCACGAATTGGCGCCGGACAGGGATCCATCCAGACATGTGCAGCCGCCGCAGAATCGTCCGAAAGGGACAATGCCTGATGCGCCGCAACTCCTCCCATGCCGCCCTCAAGTCAAGCATTGATTGCATGCAAGTATGGCCATATATGCATGCAATATGGCAAAGATTGACGAAAGCGCTAGCAATGTATGGATGCCTCGCCTTCCCGAAGGTGGTGGCCCGCTTTATCTCGCCATCGCCGATGCGCTTGCTGCCGATATAGCCACGGGGCAATTGACCAACGGCACACGCCTTCCCCCGCAGCGGACCCTCGCTCACCGGCTTGGCATAGATTTCACCACCGTCAGCCGCGCCTATGCCGAGGCCCGCCGCCGCGGCTTGGTCGAGGCAAGGGTGGGGATGGGCACTTTTGTCCTGCGCAGCGAACGCGCGGCAGAGGCAGCAACGCCGGCGCCCAGCGGGTTGGTGGACCTGACCATGAACTTCCCGCCACGATCGGGCGACGGGCCTTTGTCGCAAAGCCTGTGGGCGGCCGTCGCGGATTTGGAGCATAGCGGCGGCATGGACCTGTTGCTGCGCTATCAGGAAGTAGGCGGGACAAGGGCCGACCGCGAAGCCGGTGCGGTTTGGCTGGGCGATATGGTGCCCGAACTGGGAGCGGAACGTTTGATCCTTGCCCCCGGGGCGCAAGCGGGTTTGCTGGCGCTGCTGACCTTGCTCAAAGTAGATCAGCGCCCTGTCGCGGTGGAGGCGCTATGCTATCCCGGTTTTCGGGCGCTGGCCGACCATAAGGCCACGCCATTGGTTCCGGTGGCGATGGATAGCGACGGCCTGATACCCGAGGATTTTGCCGCCCAATGCGCCCGCCATCGCCCCGCCTTGCTCTATTGCACACCCAATCTGCATAACCCCACCACCGCCACCATGCCGCTGGCACGGCGAGAGGCGATTGCGGCCATCGCCCGCGAATATGATGTGATCATTCTGGAGGACGATGCCTATGGCAAGCTGGCGGGCAATGGCCTGCCGCCGCTGGCTGCGCTGGCGCCCGAACGGACCTATCACATCGCCAGCCTTTCCAAATCCTTGGCCCCTGCTCTGCGTCTGGCCTATGTCGCCTGCCCCGATGCGCGCAGCGCCGCCCGCCTGACAGGAGCCATTCGCGCCACCACATCGATGGCATCACCGCTGGGCGCGGCCATCGCCACCCGTTGGATAGGTAGCGGATTGGCGGCGCAGACCTTGGCGGCAATCCAGACCGAAGCCGAGGCGCGGCGCGCCATGGCTCTGCGCCATTTGGGGCAGGACGGGATGCAAAGCGCGCGCCATGCCTATCATATCTGGCTGCCGCTGGGCCATGGTTGGCGGCGCGGTGATTTGGCCTCCCGCCTGCGGCAATCGGGCATTGGCGTGGTGACCAGCGATGCCTTTGCCATTGGCCCCGCTCCCGAAGCGATCCGGATCGGTCTGGCCGCTGCGCCGGACCGCGCGACCCTGGAAAACAGCCTGCGCGAGATTGCCGATCTTGTGTGCCAACCGCCCCTGCTGGGAAATTTGATCGTTTAGGATTTGCCGTCATGACCCAAGACAAAAGCCTCATCGCCGCCCGCGCCGCCGCTGCCCAATATTTGCGCGCCCAGGGCTATGGCGCGGACGCCGATTATGTGGAGGCGGGAAAGTCGGATGAAACGCGCGAGGTGCAGATCGCTTTGGCGCTCCACAAAATCCTCTATGTCGCGCCCACTCCGCCCACCAAGTTCAAGGGACGCCGACTGGTGGGCGAGGAATGCTGAAGCGCCGCATAGGGTAACGAAACATCACAAAAATTTTCACGCCTCCCCCAAAAGGGGGAAGAATGGTCCAGAACCTGCCGATATGTTGCAGGCGCGACCCGAAGGAGTTCAGTTAGTCTGAATATCCTGACAACTAGCCCGGGCCTGCCATGCAGCCCGGGCCTTTTCGGCAACAAGGCCGCGCTTATCGGGCGGCTTCTGCATCCATACGGGCATAGAGTAAATTGCGCGCCCTTGCTCCGGCTGCATCGCCGGGCAGCCATCCCAGCTTGCTGTCACGCAGGGATTTGCCCTGCAAATTGCGCTGCTGTTGCTCCAGCATGGGCAGGTCCTCGCTCTCGAAAGGAATGCTCAAAAAGCGGACCTGCTCCTGCGCCATGGCTTCACCGGCAGGGCCCATCGCGCGCGGGAACGAAATGGCATAGAAGTAATGGGTCGTTCCCTCCGTTTCCGGCGTGAAGAAATGGGTGGTGGGCGTTTCCCGCTGTCGATCCTGCGGCTGTCCGGCGGGCACTGCCCCTGCGAAAATCGCCATATTGGCGGGCGCATCCCAACGGACATAGATCCAGCGGTCCACAGGCTGGCCAACTGGCACACCCATGGCTGTGGCCAATTGCGGCGTCATGATCTCGCCATAAACATCGCGGTTGGACCAGATCTGTTCGCCCTCCTGTTTCCATTCATAGCGCCCGTTGGACACTTCGCTGCTGCCCAGTGTTGAAGCATGGAGGAATTGGATGTGGCTGAGATCAAGGATATTTTCGACCTCCAATTCATAATTGGCCTTGGCCAGCAAATAGCCCTCGCCAACCCAGTGATGGGCGGGATCATTGAAGGCAAAATCGGGGATAAGCGCGGGATCGGCCTGATCCGCTTCCCCCATCCATATCCAGAGCGCGCTATAGCGTTCCACCACGGGATAGGCCTTGAGCCGCATGGTTTTGGGCGGTGCGCCAAAGGGATTGTGGACACAGGCGCCGGTGTGATCGAAACCCAGCCCATGATAGGCGCAATGGACAACACCATTTTCAAGACGCCCCATGGATAGCGAGGCGAAGCGATGGGGACACACACCCGAAACCGCAGCAGCAAGGCCTTCGCCATCGCGCATCAGGATGATCTGTTCCCCCAGAATGGTGCGGGGCAACATCTTGCTTCCCTCGACCTCGCTGGCCCAGGCGGCGACATACCATGCATTGCGGATAAAACTCATCTGACCTCTCCGTTATTGATATGTACCATCGGTACACATTAAACAGAAAGTGTCAAGCCATGCCTAGATTGCCGCCCCATGAAGGAACAAATGCGCCACCGCGCGGGCCTTTCTATCAATGGCCTCCTCATCAGGCGCCATTGATGGTCCGGCCAGCAAAACCGCCTCATAATGGCCCGAACGGACGGCATGCGACAATTGCTCTGCCGCCTCCATGACCGGCAGGTCGGGCCGGATGCCGCAGCCTTTCCACTGCTCCAACGATTGCGCGATGCGCTCGACCACCTGACGGTGCCCCGATTTCAGGAAGGCCTCTCCCACCCCGCCATCCTTGCCGCCCGTTGCAATGATGCCTCGATAGACGGCCAGTGAATCCGGCTTGAGGTAAAAGCGCAAAATACCCGCCAGCATATGGGCCAGCCTGTCCTGCAGACTCGCCGCTTCCGGAGCGGGGCCTAGATCATCCATCGCCTCTTGTGCGGTTTCGCGCACCGCCGCCGCGATAAGGCCCTCGCGATCGCCGAAATATTTGACAACCGTTGCCTTCGAACCGCCTGCCAGACGCAGCACCTCGGCCAGACTGACATGATGCGGCCCGTGTTCCAGCATCAATTGCCGCGTATGGTGCAACAAGGCGGCGCGCCGCGCATCGGCGGCAACCTGCTTTTTGGATTTTGGTGCGGCCGACGGGGTGGAGACTGGGGACAAGACTGGACTCCGATGATCACGACTTTGGTCAAACCGCAGAACATCGCTTTGCGGATCGCCGCAAAATGCGCAAGCCGTTTGCCAACCCCCACCCTTTGGCATGGGGAGAAATTCCTCCCCATACCTTTCGTCATCAGAACCGCAAGGAACCGCGCAGGCCGAAGGTCCGCGGGGGACGCAACTGGTTATACAACACGCCGTTCTTGACCGGACTTTGGAAACTGGCCGCAAAGACGGTGGTATTTTCCAGATTGTTGACAAAGGCGGTCAGCGAATAGCGACCTCCGGCCGGTTCAAATTGCAGGCGGGCATTGCTGGCCATATAGGCGCCTTGCCGTCCGCCATCGAGATAGTCGATCGAGACATAACTGGCGCTTTGCACGCGTGTGTCGGCGCCCAGCGTGAGGGCGCTTCCGTTCTTCAGCGCGAATTTGTGTTCATAGGCCAGATTGATCGTCCATTCCGGCGCATTGACCACCGGACGCCCGGCGCAATCCACGCTGAAAATGGCGGCACCCGTTGTCGCTGCAAGGCGCGAGGTGGAGGCCACCGCGCAACCCACCGCCGGTGTCGCGCCCGAGGAAGAATAGGCCAGATAGCCAAAGCTTTTGTAACGCGCATGGAGCCATTGGATGTCGGCGGTGAACAGATCCTCCTCGGTCGGTTTGAACAACATCTCCGCTTCAAGCCCGTATAGCTTGGCTGCACCGGCATTTTCGGTCAGGAACACCGGCGCATAGATCGCACCGGCCGGTGTGCTGGCCACTTGCACCGGGCCAAGATGGGATACCTGCTGGTTGCGGTAATCCCACCAGAAGGCCTCGATATTCACCTGCAACCTGTTGTCCAGAAAGCGGTTCTTTGACCCGATCGTGTAAGCGGTCAGATTTTCGGGCGCAGAATAATTCTGCCCCGCCGCGGCATAGAGCGCGCCCGATTTGAACCCTGTCGCTACCGATGCGTAAAGCAGGTTGCGCGGGGCCAGATCATATTCCGCGCCCACTTTCCATGTCACCTTGCGGAAATGCACATTGGTGGCGGCGACCGCGGCAATATTGGCAAAAATCGGGGTGAAATTGCCGGTCGATGGGCTGACAAAGCCGACAAAGGGCATGTTGGTGAAATTGGTCGCCTGCCGCTTGTGATCATCGGTATAGCGCAAACCGCCCGTTACGCGGAACTTGGGCGCCAAAGTGGCGGTTGCCTGTCCAAAGGCGGCCATGCTTTGGGTGTCCAGAATGGAATTGATCTGCAACTTGTTGCTGCCTTGATCATAGGCCTGCCGTGCATCGACATTTTCGTTGAACCAGTAAACACCCGCAACCCAGTTCACCGCCCCCGTGCGATTGGCCAAACGCGCCTCCAGCGAGGTCTGCCGCGACTTTTCCACATCGCGGATCAGGAAAGAGGAGGCATAGGATTGGAAATCCAGATTGGTCTTACGCCAGGCGGGCAGGACGGTCAACGTGGCAAAGCCCAGATCGGCATTGGCCGTCAGCGCCGCGCCGTAATAGTTGTTGTTCTGGAACCCGTCACCCTTGGCGGTGATTTGCGGCACCGGTGCGGTGGGGCTCTTGGCCGCATAGGCTGCCAGCACCGCCGGATCGCTGACGCCCAGGCGACCATTGCCGATCAGCGGCATGATCGTGCCCCCTGAACCCTTACCCCCGACATGGCCGTAATCGAGCATCAAGGTCGCATTGATCCCCGCCCGATTGTCGAATTTCAATTGACCACGCAGGGCGCCGGTCTTTTCGTCATCATAGCCATCGCTCATATAGCCGTCATGGCGGGCATATTGGCCCGAAACGCGGGCGGCCCATTGCTCGCCAAGCCCAAGATTGACCGCAGCCGAGGTTTTGAAGGCGCTGTAATTGCCATATTCGGCATTCACAAAGCCGCTGGTCTCGCCCAGCTTGGGCTTGGCGGTAATGACATTAAGCGCGCCGCCGCTGGCATTGCGACCATAAAGCGTGCCCTGCGGACCTTTTAGCGCCTCGATCCGTTCCAGATCGTAAAACAGCGCGGCAGGCGCGGCAGGGCGCGAAAGATAGATGCCGTCCAGATTGAAGGCCACGCCTTGTTCGGCAAAGGCATTGGCGCCAAAGCTGCCGATGCCGCGCATATAGATTTGCGTGAAAGATGCAGCCGGTGCCACCTGAAGGGCTGGCACCAGACGAGACAGATCGGTCGCCTGCGTGACCGACTGTTTGACCAAAACATCCCCCGCCACAGCGCTGACCGCCAAGGCTGCCTTTTGCAGATTTTCCTCACGCCTTTGTGCGGTCACCACAATGTCCTGCAATCCGCCGCTCTGGCTTTGGGCATAGGCCGGTGCCGCGATCAGCGCCGAAGCCATCAGCATATATTTCAGGTGCATAACCTGTCTCTCCCTGTGTTTTTATGGGGAGTAGGATGGCAAAGCTATTTCCATAAAGGAAATATTTTGTATTTATCGAATGGATAACGAAAGCGAATGCATCCATGCGATTCAAAGGTCTCGATCTCAACCTGCTGCAAGTGCTGGACATATTGATCGATCAGCGCAGCGTGACCCGCGCGGCCCAGTTGCTGCATGTCAGCCAGCCAGCCATCAGCGCCGCCCTGTCACGCCTGCGCCTGCATTTTGAAGACCCTTTGTTGGTGCAACATGGCAAGAGCATGGTCCCGACCCCCTTTGCGCTACGGGTGCAACCAGCCATCAAATCGATCCTTGGCGATCTGGAAGCCCTGGCCAACACGCCCGCCCATTTCGACCCCGCCACCTCCACCAGCCATTTCAAACTGATGGCATCGGATTTCATTCTGGTCGCGGTGCTGGGCGATCTTTTGCCCCAGATCGAGCAGGAAGCGCCCCATATACGGTTTGAAATCGTGCCTCCCAATGATCAGGCGATTGCGATGCTGGAACGGGGTGATCTGGACCTGTCGATCACCCCGCGCGACTATATCAGCGCCAAGCACCCCACCGTCGATTTCTTTCGGGAACGTCACGTGGTGGCCGGATGGTCACAAAACCCCTTGATGGACCGTGCCATCACCATGGAGGATCTGGCCAGCGCGCGTTTCATCTCGGTCCAGATCGGCCATTCGGCCGGATCATCCTTTGCCAACCGCCAATTGGCCCGCCACGGCATCACCATCAACCATGCACTGACCACCACAACCTTTGGCATTGTTCCGCAATTGCTGGTCGGCACGGGCCGTCTGGCGATCCTGCATGAATCTTTGGCCATCAAGGCCGCGCAATATTTGCCGATCCGCCATTGGCCCCTGCCTGTGGCCATCCCCGACATGCACGAGGTGATCCAGTATCACCGCGCGCGCATCAATGATCCGGCCATGGCATGGCTGGTTTCACGCCTGACCCAATGGTCGGCGCGGATGGAGGAAAAGCGCGGTCAACTCACCTCCACACAATCAGCTTGACCAAACTGCCGGCAGCCAAACGTGTCGTTCCGGCAGGCAGGCCGTTCAACACAAGAAAGCGCTCCACCGCTGCGTCTTTATAGGCCATGCGCGCGGCCATACTGGCCACCGTGTCCTTGGGCCCCACGCGGGCAACATCCACCACGCGCGGGCGGATGGCGGCGGCCTGCGCTGGCGTCAAACGGCTGAAACTGCCGATCAAGCCAGACAGATCGCCCAAACCCTGCCCCGCAGGCTGGATCACGGTAAAGGCATAGGCTTTGCCCGGCGCCACCGCTATGGCCACCACGGTAACGTCCTTGGCCCCCGATGATGCATCGGCCCGCGCCGTGGCGGTTACAGCCTCCATGCCGCCGACCGTCAAAGGCGTACCCTTGATAGCGCCGACCTGTGCATCTTTGGCTAAAGCGGCAAAGGCAGAGCGCAGGACATTGTTCAGATTACCGGTATAACGTCCGCCGGTGAACCGCGCCTGTCCCGCCGCATCGCTGCCCTTGGCGCTGATCGTGACCGCATCGCTGCCATTGGACATGCCATAGCCTGTTGGCACGGTGAAACGGATGCGGTCTGGCGGATAGGAGAAGGTCTGCCCCTCGATCACGCCTTGCGCGGGATCATCGTCATAGATCATACCTTTGAGCGAGAGGAGAAAGGCCTCATTCGCTTTGGATCCAGCGGGCGCACCCACGCCCAATTCGCGCGCACGATCCAGGGCGCGGGTGACGCGGGCCTCGGGGTTGGGATGGCTCAGAGCCCAACCGGGCGTATTGCGCGAATTGCCCGCAAGCCGCCCTTCCAATCCGGTTTGCGCGGCCAGAGAGGACAGCATGGAGGAGGCATAGGCCGGATTATAGCCCGCCTTTTGCATATAGACGCCGCCCAGATCGTCAGCCTCGAATTCCTCCCCCCGCGAATAGGCCATGACATGGCCTACCACCAGACGGTTGATCCCGGCCTGCCCCAGCTTGCTGCCGATCTGGCCCAAGGTGCCATTGCCCAGCACGCTACCCAGCACCGCCTGCCCCAATGCGCCCAGCATGGAACTGCGTTCGGCCACCTGTTGCCGCTTGGCCGAGTGGCGGGCGGCGATATGGCCTGTCTCATGGCCCAGCACAAAGCCCAGCTCATCCTCATTGTTCATCAAGGCCAGCAAGGCGCGGGTGGTGTAGACATAGCCCCCCGGAATGGCGAAAGCATTCTCCACGGGCGAGTTGAGCAGGGTGAAGGTGAAATTTTTATCGACATTGGCGATGCCCGATTGCGCCGCCACGCGCAGCCCCACGCGATGGACAAGCGCCGCCTGCGGTCCGGCATAGGCGCCGCCATATTCGGACACCATATCGGGATGGGCCTTGGCTCCGGTGGCGCGGTCATCCTGCGAAATGGCCTGAGGGCCGGGCAGATTGATCGGCGGCGCCGACTTTGCCGCCGAAGCCGCCATCATCAAACATACGCCCGCCAGCACCCGTTTCTTCATCATCGCTCCCCACTTTATCGGTTGTCGATTATCCCAGCCCGACCCCATCCTGCAACAGCCAGTCGCGCTATTTTACCGTAAAGCGCACCTGATCCAGCAAGCGCCCCCCGTGATCGGTCAGCGACAACAAATGGCTGCCCGGAACAAGCGGCAATTGGGCCTGCCCGCCGACCACCGCAATGGCCCGCCCGTCCAGCTTGAGCTGCCCCTGCCCCACATCGCCGCGCCACGTCACCCCGATCGTCTGGCGCGCAGGCGGAATGTCGGGATCCAGCGCATAGACCGCGCCCGATGCGGGATTAACAATATGCGGCTTTTCGGCAAAGGCAGGGGCGGCTGCCATAGTGGCCTGTTGCGTGCCTGCCAAAAACCACTCCATACGCGGCGGTTCATGGCCCAAGGCAAAGCTGACGCGGGCGGGGATCACATTGGCGGGACGGGGCGGCGCTTTGCCAGCCCTTTGGGCGTGGAGCGCCAGCATGATGTCGCGCCACACCGGCGCCGCGCCCGCTGTACCCGAAACGGCGCGCATCGGGTCCCCCTCCAGATTGCCCACCCACACCGCCACGGTGTAAAGGTCGGTATAGCCAATGCACCAATTGTCACGCATAGCCTTGCTGGTGCCGGTTTTCGCCGCCGCCCAGAATGGCAGGCGCAGCGCGGAATCGACCCCGAAAGTATTGGCTCTGGCGCTGGCATCGGCCAGAATATCGCCCACAATCCATGCCGCCCCCGCATCCATCAGCACGCGCGGCGGTACCACCGGATCATCCCCCTTCACCCGCAAAGGCGACCAGCGCCCCAGATTGGCCAAAGTGCGAAAGGCATTGGCCTGTTGCAACAAATTGACCTCTGCCGAACCCAGCGCGAGGGAGAAGCCGTAATAGGAGCCATCCTCCTCCAGATCTTCATAGCCCAGATCGGCCAAGCGGTCACGGAAAGGCTGGACACCATCGAGTAATAAGGCACGCACGGCGGGAACATTGAGCGAATTGGCCAAGGCCCGACGCGCCGAGACCGGACCCATAAATTGGTTGTCATAATTGCGCGGCACATAAAGGCCTGAGGCCGTATCCAGCTGTACCGGCGAGTCATCGAGAATAGAGGCTGCTGTCAGCCATTTCTTCTCGACCAACTGGGCATAGAGATGCGGCTTCAAGGTCGATCCGGCCTGCCGCGCCGCCGATGCGCCATCCACCATCGCTGCGGTCGACCCCAGCCCCACCCCGCCGACATAGGCCAGCACATCGCCGCTGGCATTGTCCACCACCACCACGGCCCCGTCGCGCACCCGCCTTGGCCCCAGCCCTTCCAATTGATGCCGCAGCGCCTCGACCGCCATACGTTGCACCCGCAGGTCCAATGTCGTGGTCACTTTCTGGCCCGGCTCGGCCAACAGATGCGCGGCCAGATGCGGCGCCAGCCCTTGCGCGGACGAAGGCAAGGTCTCGCTCGCGCTGATACCCTGCGCCAAAGCATGAAGCGCGGGACAATCATCGGGCAACAGGCGGCAGGCGCGCTTGGACAATCTCTCCGGCTTGGCCAAGGGGTTCGGCAAGAGCGCGACCAGTATCGCCACCTCGCGCCGGTCCAGTCGAGACGGCTCCTTGCCGAGTAGCACTTGCGCGCTGGCCGCAATACCCTGCGTCTCGCCGCGAAAGGGGGCAAGGTTGAGATAGGCCTCAAGGATCTCCTGCTTGCTCCACGCCCGTTCCAAGGCATAGGCGGCGCGCATCTGGGCCAATTTGTCGATCCAGCTGCGCCGTCCCGGTTGGCCGATCTGGGGCCACAGATAAGCGGCGGTCTGCATGGAAATGGTGGAGGCGCCGCGCAAACGCCGATGGCGCTGCAGTCGGTCCCGCACCGCGCCGCCCATCGCCAGCCAGTCCACCCCGCCATGCCGGAAAAAGCGCCGGTCCTCGGCCTGCACCAGCATCGCGGGCAAGGAAGGCGGCATGGCCTCCAGCCTGACCCAGCCCAGACGCCGCTGGCCGAAATCAAGCCTGACCTCCTCCAGCACTTGCCCGTTGCGGTCATAGAGCCAGGCCTCGCTCGATTGCCAATGACGCCTTTGCCACGCCATGTCATGCACCATCGGAGGGCGCGTCACCCAATCGAGCGCCAGCAATGCCACCAGCGCCAAACCGCCCATCATCAGGCCCAGCCTTTGCCGCCACGACAGCCCGCGCCAATAGGCCAGCCAAGCCTTGGCAAGTTGATCAGCCCACTGGCGCCAATGCATCCTACCGTCCCGCGATAACCATGGGCGCGATCGGCAATTGCGCCTGAATATCGGGGGCATACATCGCCTCTACGCGCGCCGCAGGCAGGGTGAAGCGCCCCGCCGCATTCAGGCGCACCGTATAGTCAACGCTGGTTTTCCCACGCGGCAGCCATGCGAAATAGGCCCGCCAACTATCGCGCCCATTTTCGGTATAGCTGGGCCATGCACCACTGGTCTGTGTGCCTTCCTCCTTGCGCAGGATTTGCGATTGTCCGCCAAGGCCGGACATCACACTGGCCCCTGGCGGCAAGGGATCGGCCAGCACCACCCAATTGCGGTCAGCCTGCGCCTCGATAGTCAGACGGATGCGCAGCACATCGCCTTGCGACAAATGCGCCGGATCGCGGGCCGACACCACGGTCACCTGACGGCTGAGGCGATAGCCCACCGACAGGGGCTGGGTCACCGGCACCGCGGCATGGACCGAGACCACCGCCCATGGCGCCGCGCCGCCTGTATGGCCCAGCGTCAAAGCGCCCTTGGCCAAAGGCAGGCGCAAAGGTTCGGCATTGCTGGCGGCGGGCCAAGCCATCGTCACCGTCTTACCCGCCAGAGCCACCCGCGTGGTGCCCGCCACAGCAGAGGCGGGATAGGCCATGGCAAAGCGGCGCCTGACCACCGCGCCCCAGGCATTGGCAGGCGTGCTGTCCCAATGGCCCCGCATCTGGCGCGCAGCAAAGCCGGTCATCATGCGCGGAACTTCCTGCGCCCAATCGGCTTTACCCATCACCGCATCCAGCGCGAGGGCCGCCATTTCATCGCCGCTGACCATCATCCACCAAGGCGCGCGGGCCGCATCGGCCAGATCAAGCCGCGTGCCCGCCCAGACCAGACGGCGACGCAATTCCCCCTCTGCCGCCGCCCGCAAGGCCCCCGCGCGCGGGGCACGGGGCAAGCGGTCCAAGGCCACAATCCACTGCGCCAAGGTCGAGGTCGGCATGGCGGCGGGCACCATATCGATCCGTGCCACCAGCGCAGGATCAGCCGCCCCCGCCCGCGCCAGCGCCGACAGCGCCGCAATGCGGACCAGACGCTCATCAGTGCGGATTGCCCTTTCGGCGGTCAGCCGCCCTTCCACCACGCGGCGCAAGGCCTCCACCATCCGCCCCCGCGCGGGTTCGGGCACAGCCAATCCCGCCGCGCTGGTCATCGACAGCACATAGGCGGTCAGTTCGGTCGAACCCTTGGCATTGCTATCGGGCCAGTATCGCAACAGGCCGTCACCATCGAGATAGGTGGGTAGCGATGCCGCCAGTGGTGCCCAAGCCCCGCCATCCCCCGTCGCCACCAGACGCGACAGCCTTTGTTCAAAGCAATTCCATGGATATTCGCGCATATAGCGCCGGACCCCGTCCAGAGGCGCGGCCAGACTATCGGTCAGCGACACGGTGACATAGCCGCCCTCCAACGCGCCTGTTGGTGGGGTGATCGCCATGGGCGGGCTGCCTGCTTGCTGCAAACTGGCCGCCCAGACTTCGACGGGCACGGCAGGCGTGATTGTCTGGCGTATTTCCAGCCTGTCGCTGGCCCCACTGTCCGATTGCGCCTGCACTTTCCAGACCACCGCCCCTGCCTGCGCCGGAACATCCACCGGCCAGCGCAGGCTTTGCGCGGCCCCCGCCGCCAATTGCACGGTGATCGGCGCCAGACGGCTCCCCCGCTGGTCAAGGCTGGCCGTAGCGGTCACTTTCATCGGGTGATCGGTGCCATTCTTGACCGTGAACACCGCGTCATAATGGTCGCCCGTCCGCACCATCTCGGGCAATCCGGAATAGATCGACAGATCCTGCGCGGTGCGGACCGTGGCCTCGCCCGTGCCGAACCATTGCGCGCCATCACTCGCCACCGCCACCAGACGGAAACGCGACAGGCTGTCGGACAAAGGCACGCTGACATGGCCCATACCTTGCGCGTCGAGCGGCACATGGCCCTTCCAAAGCAGCACAGGCTGGAAATTCTCGCGGTTGACGCCTGATGCATCGCCCCCGCCGCCACCAGCGGCCACCGCTTTCTTGCCATAATGGCGCTTGCCCACCACCTGCATCTGCGCGGTCGAGGTGGCAACTTCCAGACTGCGCATCCCCATCATCGCGTCCAAAGCCTGCCAGCTTGGGTTGGGCATCAATTGCAGCAAAGCCTCGTCCACCGCGACAAAGGCCACATCAGCTCCGCCCGCAGGCGCGCCATCGGGGCGATGCACCGACACCGCCACTTCGGCCTTGTCCCGCACGCCATAGCGTTCCCGCTCGGGCTGCACCTTCACGTCCAACCTATGCCCTTCCCATCCCACCTGCACCTTGGCAAGCCCGAGCCGATAGGCTGGTTTGGCCAGATCGACGGTGGAGGTAACAGGCTGGATATTCAACACCTTGCCCCATTGCTCCACCAATTCGGCCAGCCATGCCCGCCATCCCGTCACCCGCCCGCGCACCGCCATCACCGAGACATAGACATTGGGCGCATAGGCCGCAGGCATGGGAACCTCGACCACCGGATCGGTTCCCGACAATTCGGTGACAAAGGAAGACAGCACGCCTTCGCGCTCCACCGTCACCAGCGCAGTGGCAGAGCGGAAAGGCATACGAACCTGAAACCTTGCAGTTTCACCGGAGGCATAGGCGGGTTTTTCGGGGATGACATCCATCCGATCACCATTGTCGCCGCCGAACCACCATTCATCCTTGCCCGCCAACCAGACGGTGGTCACCGCCATCGTCTCGCGTCCGGCGGCATCCTTGGCCCGCGCCACCACGGTCACCTCGCCCGACACATCCGGCACGATCCGGCAGGAGGCCCTGCCCTGTGCATCGGTGCTGATGGCACATTGCCCGTCCAGACGCGTCACTTTTTCCTGATTGTCATAGGCGTAGAACACGCCGATCAACCGCCTGCGCGCGGTCAATATCTCGCGCGAATAGAGTTCGATCGTGATCTTACCCCCCGCCACCGGCCGCCCATCCAGATCGAGCAGCACGCTTTGCAGGCGCAAATCATCGGCATGCATCAACCAGTCATCGGTCTTGATCCCCAATTGCACCGCCGCCGGATAGAGGCTCAGCCTGCGCCCCGCCGTCATCGTATCGCCATTGGCATCGGGGTAATCCATCTCGACACTCATGGAGATCGGGCGGGTGATCTTTTCCCCCACGCCCACATCGGCTCTTGCCGTGCCATCAGGGCCCAGCGTGACCGGCAGCACCTGCGCAAAGGGCAATGGCTTTGCCTGCCCCTCGCCCGAACCGCCCATCGGGCGGGTGCCTTCCACAATGGGATCGCCGCCGAAATTATAGCTATCCCAACCCTTGGGCGTGGGCGACCAATCGTTGAAATCGGTACGTAAGGTGACCGGCAAACGCCCCGCTCCGCCCCCCGACAGATAGGCGACAAACAGCGAGAGCGGCACGCTGGAAGGCTGCACCAAAGCCTCTCTGGCCGAGGAGACCGGCGTGATCGAGGCGCGCATCGTGGGCAATTTATATTCATCGACGCGGAAGGTCTGCTCGGTGGCAAAGCTGCGCCCCTCGACCTCGAATTCCAGCGCATAATCGCCCAGAGGCGCGCCCTGCGGCACTTTCCATGCGCCCTCGCCAAAACCGGCAACCCCGATGGACAGCGGCAGGGTAAAGCTGGTTTCCGACCCCATATGGCGCAGCACCAGATTGCCCTTCACCCCCTCGGCAAAGGCAAAGCCATTGCCGACCTTGCGCCGCAGAATATGCTTGAAATGCAGCGTTTCACCCACGCGCACCAGCGTTCGGTCGAACAAGGTATGGATGATTTCCCCGCTATCATCGCGGCCAAAGGACAGGTCGAAATCATAGGGCGAAATGCCCTCGTTCCACGTGCTGAGGGTGAAGCTCATATCGCCATTAGCACGGGCGGACACCATCACCGGATGGTCGCTGCTATCCTTGCAACCACCCCCTATGCCGGGATTGGGCAAAACGGGGCCGATGGAAAACAGGCCATGGGCATCGGTGCTGCCCTGCGCCATCTGGCGGCCGGTGCAACTGTCGGACACGCGCACCAAGGCGCCTGCCACCGGCCTGCCCGAAGACAGCGAGGTAACCCAGACCAGCGAGGATTCGCGCCCCCATTTGAAATGCACCGCCATATCGGTGACCAATGCGCCGGTGGCCACATAGCGCGGCGCGGGTCGCCCGAGCAGGGCCGCACCCAAAACGGGGCTGGCATATTCGACAATGTGAAAACCCCTGCCCGCCAGCGGGATGCCGACAACCTCGAAATCACGCCCTTTGCCCGGCAAGGGCAGGCTTATCGGCTTGATCGGCCCAGTCGGCGAGGCAGGCCCCAACAGGGCGCGGTCTCGGGTGTGGTTGATCAGGCGTTCGTTGGGCTTGCCTTCATTGACCTTGGTGTAATCGGAATTTTCCGCCTCCTCCAGTTTCCTCAGCCAGGCGGCGATTTTCGCGTCATCATTGGCAAGCCGCGTGCTTTGCCCCGCGATGCTGGTGATCTTGCCGCCCAAGGCAGGCTCCACCGCGCGCACCGTCACCGGCAGCACGGGATCGGACGCCTCGATAATACCGAAAGGCGCGGCGAATTTCACCAAAGGCGGCTCTGCGGCGAATTTGACCGGCAGGGGGAAACGCGCCGCATTGCTCAAACGGCGGCCCGACAGGTCGTGGAGGTCGGCAGGCAAGGTCAGCGTGGCACGGGATAGCGCAGGGAACGGCCCGTCAAACCGGATGGTATCCACCTCCAGCGCGCTTTTGTCGGTATCGCGCACATGCGGCAGGCGCACCGAACCATCGGCCAAGGTCAGGCGCGCGGCCAGTGCCATCCGCCGGTCGACCGGAGAGGTGAAGGAAAGTGTGGCCGCCGTAATCGGGCTGCAGGCGGCATTGCCATTGGCGCGGCTGCATTCCCAGCGCGCCTCGAAGGCTGCACGCACCTTGAAGTCGAACCTTTGATCCAACCCTGCCAGCTTGCCATGAGCGTCAGAAATACCCGCAGGCCATACCAGCGACATGTCATGCTGCGGCACCAAAGGCCGACGGCAACGCAGCGCCGTCAGCTTGGCCAAGGCGGCTGCCCTCAGGCGCGGTTCGCTAGGTAATTTGTCGCCAATCTCGGCCTTTTGCAGGAAATCACTTTGCCGCCAGTCATCCTTGTCCATTCTATCAAGGATCTGCCCCACGGTTTCGGCAGGCAGGACATCCACCGCCGCCATCTCGCCCAGCCCCGACAGGGCGCAACCTGCCTTGGCCGCAATGGATGCCGGATCGGCGGGCACATTGGTGGCGACCAGAAAGACCTGATCCTCGTCAATCGTATCGCCATCCTCGCCCGGCGCCATCACCGCGCGCACCCCAGGGCCACCTGTGTCAATCGCCCACACGCTTTGCCCCGACAGCGCCTGTTTGCGCAAAGTGGTCAGGCCCTTGCGCAATTGCACCTTGCAGGAAAGCCCGCCGGGCAAGGCGTGATCGAAATCCAGCACATAGGTCTGTTGATCCACCCAATGACCGCTGGACTTGGTGGTGCAATCGCTTGTGGCAGGCGCCTGCGCGCGCGGATCGCCCAAAGGCACCATCGCCTCGGAAAAGCGCAGGGTAAATCTTTCGATCAACCCGCTATTCTCGCCCGAACCGCCCGGTGTGGCCTGCGTGACATGGGGCAATCCATCGCCTCTGGCCACCAGAGGCAAGGAGAGCAACATAACCAGCACCCACCGCCATTGCCGCCGCGCCAAACCCATTGCCCCATCCCCTGATTCGAGCATGGACTATGTTGGCCCCAATTCGCTTTGTCTACGCGGGCTTGTCCATCACGGTCAGCGGTTTACGCTGAGGTGCCGCGTATAGGAGGAATTACAGGCATCGGTTGTTAACCAAACCCGCCTAGATTGCCTGCATGACGATGCTCTACGCTCTCCTGCCCGAATTTCTGGTGATCGCCGCCTTGCTGCTGATCGAGCGTGGCAGAGGCGGACCGCGCCACGACTGGCGGATGAATGTGCAAGTGTGGCTGTTGCAACTTGCGGTCGGCTTGGCTCTGCTGCCGCTGGTGCAAGGCTGGACGGGGCCTGCCTTGATCGACGGCCGCCAATGGCCCTTCTGGCTGGGCCTTTTGCTCTTTGTGCTGCTCAAAGATGCCGCCGAATTTGCCTATCACTATGCCCAGCACCGCATTCCCGCGCTATGGGCCATGCATTCACTGCATCATTCCGATCCGGCGATGGCAGTCTTGACCACGCAGCGCCATTTCTGGGGCGACCAGATCGTCAAACAAGTGACTGTGTGGTCGGTTGTGTTGATGATCGTGAAACCCACGCCAGCCATCGCCTTTGGCTATGGGATCATCGCCTTGTGGAACCTGTTTGCACATCTGGACGCGCCGATCAGCTTTGGCTGGTGGTCATGGCTGCTCAACAGTCCGGCCTATCACCGGCGCCACCATTCCATTTTGCCCGAACATTATGACACCAATTTCGCCGGAATATTCCCGATTTTCGACGTGCTTTGCGGCACCTATCGCCGACCGGACAGCTTTCCTCCGACCGGCCTTGCATCGCGCCCCCGCAATCTGTGGGAGGCGGCAATCTGGCCGCTGATCTGGAACCGCAAGGCGCAGCATTCTGCCTGCGACCCCACAGCCTAACCCTACGCGCTTTCCTGCAAACGGCCATCATATTCCTGCTGGGCGGCCATGATCTGCGGCATATTCTCTTCGGCCCAATGGGTTAAGGCGGAGACAGCCTGTTTCAGGGTGCGCCCCAGCGGCGTCAGCGAATATTCCACTGTAACAGGCACCGTAGGGAAAGCTTGGCGCGCCAGAATGCCATCGCGTTCAAGCCGTTTGAGCACCTGACTGAGCACTTTTTGCGAAAGGCCGTCAATGTCACGGCGCAGGCTGTTGAACCGCACCGGCCCGTCCTGCAGCCGGTGAAGGATCAACAAGGCCCATTTGTCGCCAAGCCGGTCCAGCACCAGTCGCGTGGGGCAATGCTGGTTGAAAACGTCAAAGCGGGACGGTGTCTGCGAGGTAACCATGTTTCCCGAAAGTGCCTTCTTTTGCCAGTTCCATCCCTGCATTATGTTTCCAATCCACAGCTGGTTTCAAGTGGAAACTGGTCAGGAAGGGAAAAGCGATGAGCCAGATCTATGTCGTCTATCATTCGGGCTATGGCCATACCAAGGCAGTGGCCGAACAAGTGGCCGAAGGCGCCGCCGCGCAACTGATCGCGATTAATGCCGATGGCGAGATCACCGAAGCGGGCTGGGCGGCGCTCGATGCTGCCGACGCCATCATTTTCGGCACCCCCACCTATATGGGCAATGTCAGCTGGCAGTTCAAAAAATTCGCCGATGCCAGTTCCAAGCAATGGTTTACCCGTGGCTGGGCCGACAAGGTCTTCGGCGGTTTCACCAATTCGGCCAGCCCCAGCGGCGACAAGCAGGTGGCGATGATCACCTTGCAAACACTGGCCTCGCAACATGGCGGCATCTGGGTCTCGCTCAATCTTGCGCCGTCCAACACCAAGGCGGCCACCGGTGCGGACATCAACCATCTGGGTGGATCGGTGGGCCTGTTGACCCGCGCGCCTGCCGATGCGGGGGCCGATGAAGTGTTGAGTGGCGATCTGGCCTCGGCCAAGCTGTATGGCGCGCGTATCGCCAGCATCACTGCCCGCCTGCGCGGTTGAATAGGTTCAGCGCCGCGCTACCCTCTCAGGCGCGGCGCGACTTCAGCAGGCCGGCACGCAGACCGCCAATCCGCCCAGCGAGGTTTCCTTGTAATGGTGGAGCATATCGGCACCGGTGCGGCGCATCGTCTCGATCACCTGATCCAGACTGACATGATGCCGTCCATCGCCCGACAGGGCCAGACGCGCGGCATCAATCGCTTTTACCGCCCCCATCGCATTGCGCTCGATACAGGGGATTTGCACCAGCCCGCCAATCGGATCGCAGGTCAGCCCCAGATTATGCTCCATGCCGATTTCGGCGGCATTTTCGATCTGGGCGCTGGTACCGCCCATCACCGCGCATAGGCCCGCCGCCGCCATGGCGCAGGCGACGCCCACCTCCCCCTGACAACCCACTTCGGCGGCCGAAATGCTGGCATTGCGTTTGAACAAGGCGCCAATCGCGGCGGCGGTCAGCAGGAAAGTGGCGGCATAATCGCTCTGGCCATCGGCTACCCTTCCGGCAAAGCGCAAGACGGCAGGGATAACTCCCGCCGCCCCATTGGTGGGCGCGGTGACCACCACCCCGCCAGCGGCATTCTCTTCATTGACGGCAATGGCCCAAAGATTGACCTCATCCAGCACCGCCAGCGGGTCAGCGGTTTGGGCGCGCTTGGCCTCGATCCTTGCGCGCAATGGCGCCGCCCGCCTTCGCACGTCCAATCCGCCGGGCAGAGTGCCGGTCTGGCGCATGCCGCGCTCGATACATTGGTCCATCGTTTCAGTCAGCCGGACAAGGCCCGCCATGGTTTCCGCGCGCGGGCGCAGACCATCCTCATTGGCCAGCATGACGCCCGCAATGCCAAGACCGGTTTCCTCGGCCATGGTCACCAATTGGGCGGCGCTGATGAAGGGATAGGGAACCGCGCTCTCCTCTTGCGCTCCCTGCGCGGCCAAAGCTTCTGCCTCATCCAGCACAAAGCCGCCGCCGATGGAATAATAGGTGCCCTGCGCCAAGATTGCACCGGCAGCATCAAAAGCGCGCAAATGCAAAGCGTTGGGGTGATAGGCTAGCCGCTCTGCCCCGCGCCACAGCAGGTCTTGGCCCATGTCGAAAGCAATGGCGTGGCGGCCAGCCAAGGCGATCCCCCCGCCCGTCATGGCACGATCCACCACCTGCGCCATCACATCAGGCTGGCAGGATTCGGGCCTCATCCCCGACAGGCCCGCGATCACCGCGCGGTCGGTAGCATGGCCTTTGCCGGTCAGCGCCAGCGAGGCATAAAGCGCAACCTCTACCCGCGCCACCGAGTCCAGATGAGCGGCATGATCCAACCCTTCAACAAAGCGGCAGGCGGCGGTCATCGGCCCCATCGTATGGCTGCTGGAAGGGCCAACCCCCAGCTTGAAAATATCGAACAGACCTGCCGTCATGCTGCAAACTCCAACCGCCATGCCCATCGGGTCATGCGTCGTGAAATTCTCTCGCGCGCGGCGGCGAAAGGCAACATAATTATCACCGCCCGATATATTCACGCCCACCACCAATGCAAAAATGCCAAAATCGGGTCACCATCACGGTCCGACAGAGCCGTTTCCGACGCCAGCCCCCCCGCCCAACTGTTACTTGTGTCTGTTGCGGCACCCCACAGCCTCGATAAAACGTGACACAAATCAATTGAGAGGATGTGGCAGTGCGTTTCATCGACCATCTGGTTGTCGGCGGTTCCGGCAATGCTCCGGCGCGAAAGTCGCCGGTATTCAACCCTTCCACCGGCCAAATTCAGGCCGAAGTGGCGCTGGGCGATGCCGCGCTGCTCGACCGCGCCGTGCAGGCCGCGCTGGCGGTACAACCGGCATGGGCCGCCACCAATCCGCAGCGCCGCGCGCGGGTGATGTTTGAATTCAAACGTCTGGTCGAAGCCAATATGCAGGAACTGGCGGAATTGCTGGCCTGCGAACATGGCAAGGTGGTGGCCGATGCCAAGGGCGATATCCAGCGCGGGCTGGAAGTGGTCGAATTTGCCTGCGGCATTCCCCATGTGCTGAAGGGCGAGTTTACCAATGGTGCAGGCCCGGGCATTGACGTCTATTCCATGCGCCAACCGATCGGCATCGGCGCCGGCATCACGCCTTTCAATTTCCCCGGCATGATCCCGATGTGGATGTTCGGCGTGGCGATCGCTTGCGGCAATGCCTTCATCCTGAAACCTTCCGAACGCGATCCCAGCGTCCCGGTGCGCCTGACCCAATTGATGCTGGAAGCGGGCGCCCCCGAAGGCGTGTTGCAATGCGTGCATGGTGACAAGGAAATGGTCGATGCCATCCTTGACCATCCCGCGATTGGCGCGATCAGCTTTGTCGGTTCGTCCGATATTGCCAATTACGTCTATCAACGCGGCGCGGCCAATGGCAAGCGCGTGCAGGCGATGGGCGGCGCCAAGAACCATGGCATCATCATGCCCGATGCCGACATCGACAAGGCGGTGGTCGATCTGGTCGGCGCGGCCTTTGGTTCGGCGGGTGAACGCTGCATGGCGCTGCCGGTGGTGGTGCCGGTGGGCGAAGGCACGGCGGAAAAGCTGATCGACAAGTTGTTGCCTGAAATCCATGCGCTCAATGTCGGCACCAGCCTCGATCCCTCCTCGCATTACGGCCCGGTGGTCACCAGCGAGCACAAGGCCCGCGTGGAAAGCTGGATCACGAAATGCGAAGAAGAAGGCGGGAAAATTCTGGTCGATGGGCGTAACTTCACGCCTCAGGGGCTGGAAGGCGGCTTCTATGTCGGACCCACGCTGATCGACCATGTCACGCCCGATATGGACAGCTATCACAACGAAATCTTTGGCCCCGTGCTGCAAATCGTCCGCGCGCCCGATTTCGAAACCGCGCTCTCGCTGCCCAGCAAGCATCAATATGGCAATGGCGTGGCGATCTTTACCCGCAACGGCCATGCCGCACGCGAATTTGCCGCGCGGGTGAATGTGGGCATGGTGGGCATCAATGTGCCGATCCCCGTGCCGGTGGCCTATCACACTTTCGGTGGCTGGAAGCGTTCCGCCTTTGGCGACACCAACCAGCATGGCATGGAAGGCGTGAAGTTCTGGACCAAGATCAAGACCATCACGGCCCGTTGGCCCGATAGCACGCCCGAAGGCGGCAATGCCTTTATCATTCCGACCATGGGGTGATGTGATCTGCTGGTCCGGCTCATTGCTGCCGGACCAGCACATACCCTGAGAAATACTTGCCGGCGTAATCCCTCGAAAGCTGTTTTCCCCATGACCCATGCGTTTTGCCTGAACGAACAACAGATCGCGATACAGGACGCGGCGCAGCGCTTTACCGCCGATGCGATCACGCCCCATGCCGCGCGCTGGGACGAGGAACACCATTTCCCGCGTGATCTGATGCTGGCGGCGGGGGAAATGGGTTTCGGCGCGATCTATGTCAGCGAGGAAAGCGGCGGGATCGGGCTGGGACGTCTGGAAGCGGCGCTGGTGATCGAGGCTATGGCCTATGGCTGTCCCACGATGTCGGCCTTTATTTCCATCCATAATATGGCCGCCTGGATGATCGACCGCTATGCCAGCGATGCGGTGAAAGAACGCCATCTGCCCACCTTGGTGACGATGGAAAGTCTGGCCTCCTATTGCCTGACCGAACCGGGCAGCGGATCGGATGCGGCCAGCCTGCGCACCACCGCAAGGCGCGATGGCGACCATTATGTGCTGAACGGCACCAAGCAGTTCATTTCGGGCGGCGGGGTCAATGATGTCTATCTGATCATGGTCCGCACCGGTGATCCTGCCACGAAGGAAGGCGCGGGCGCGCGCGGCATTTCCTGCCTCTTGGTGGAAAAGGGCATGGAGGGGCTTTCCTTCGGCGCGCCGGAAAAGAAGCTGGGCTGGAACGCCTCACCCACCGCGCAGGTGATCATGGAGGATGTGCGCGTACCGGTTGCCAATCTGTTGGGCGCCGAAGGGGACGGTTTCAAAATCGCCATGGCGGGCATTGATGGCGGGCGGGTCAATATTGGCGCGGCATCGCTGGGCGGCGCGCAACGCTGTCTGGAGGAGGCGATTGCCTATACCAAGGACCGCAAGCAATTTGGCAAAGCCATTGCCGATTTCCAGTACACCCAGTTCCAGCTGGCCGATATGGCGACCGAATTGGAAGCGGCACGCCTGCTGCTCTATACCGCCGCCAGCAAGATCACCGAGGGCGCGGGCGACAAGACCAGCTTTGCCGCCATGGCCAAACGCTTTGCCACCGATACGGGCAGCAGTGTGGTGGACCGCGCGCTGCAAATGTTTGGCGGTTATGGCTATTTGCGCGACTATCCCATCGAACGTTTCTGGCGCGACCTGCGGGTCCATCGCATTCTGGAAGGCACCAATGAGGTGATGCGCCTGATCATTGCGCGGGAGTTGTTGAAATGAGTGATGTGCTGACCCGTATGGAAGGCGTTGCCGGTTGCATCTCGCTCAACCGCCCGCGCGCCATCCATGCGCTGACCTCTGACATGGTGCAGGCGATGATCGCAACCTTGCTGGAATGGCGCGATCTTGCCGAGATGACGGTGGTGATGATCGACCATGCCGTTGATCCGGCGGGCGCCCCCAAATTGTCGCGCGGCTTTTGCTCGGGCGGCGATATCAACCTGTTGCGGCAATCGGCTCTGAACGATGGCGGCGTGGCGGGGCGCCGGTTCTTTTACGAGGAATATCAACTCAACCATCTGCTGTTCACCTATCCCGAACGCACCGCTGGCAAGACGGTTGTGGCCTTTATGGACGGGATCACCATGGGTGGCGGTGTTGGCATTTCGCAGCCCGCCGCCTTGCGCGTGGCGACCCCGAACACCCGTTTCGCCATGCCGGAAAGCGGCATTGGCCTGTTCCCTGATGTGGGCGGCGGTTGGTATCTCTCGCGGTTGAAGGGGCGCTTGGGGCAATATCTGGCGCTGACCGGCGCGCGTCTGGACGGGGCGGAATGCCTGTGGGCGGGCCTCGCCACGCATTATTTGCCGGTCGAAGTGCTGCCCAAGGCAAAGGCTGCCATCGCGGCGGGTGAGGCGCCGGAATTGGTGCTGGATGCTTTGTCCTGCGCCCCTCCTCCCGCCCAATTGGCCGACCATGCGGAGGCCATCGAGCGCTTGTTCGCCAGCGACCATCTGGAAACCATCATCGCCGCGCTGGAGGCCGATGAGAGCGATTTTGCCCGCGAAACTTTGGCGACCATCCGCAGCAAAAGCCCGACGACTTGCAAGGTGGCGCTACGCCAATTGGTGCTGGGTGCGGCCATGCCTGATTTCGCCGCCAATATGGCGATGGAATATCGCATCGGCGCGCGCGTGTTGATGCTGCCCGATTTTGCCGAAGGGGTGCGCGCGGTGATCGTGGACAAGGACAATGCCCCGCAATGGTCCCCCGCCACGCCGGAAGCCGTTTCCGAAACCACTCTTGATGCCATTTTCGCGGCGCTGCCCGCGCAGGAAGAATGGAAACCCGTATGAGCTATGAAACTATTCTGGTCGAAACGCGCGGTGCGGTCACGCTGATCACGCTCAACCGCCCCCAAGCGTTGAATGCCCTCAATTCGCAAGTCTGCGCGGAGTTGATCGATGCCTTTGCCGCATTTGAGGCGGACAATAGCCAAGGCTGCGCCGTGCTGACCGGCAGCGGTGAAAAGGCCTTTGCCGCAGGCGCCGATATCAAGGAAATGGCCGAGAAGCCGGCGGCGGATTTCTTCCTCGGCGACTTTTTCGCCGAATGGCAAAGCAGCATCGTCAAACCTACCCGCAAGCCATGGATCGCGGCTGTCAACGGCTTTGCGCTGGGCGGGGGGTGCGAATTGGCGATGATGGCCGATTTCATCATCGCCAGCGACACCGCCCGCTTCGGTCAGCCCGAGATCAAGCTGGGCGTGGCCCCCGGCATGGGCGGATCACAACGCCTGACCCGCGCCGTTGGCAAAGCCAAAGCGATGGAAATGTGCCTGACCGGCCGGATGATGGGCGCGCAGGAAGCCGAAAGCGCTGGGCTTGTGGCCCGTGTGGTGCCTTTGGCCGATCTGCTGGAGGATACGTTGAAAACCGCTGCGGTGATTGCGGCTATGCCGCGCATGGCCGCGATGGTGAACAAGGAAATGGTCAACATCGCCTTTGAAACCACCTTGGAACAAAGTCTTTTGACCGAAAGGCGCCTGTTCCAGATTCTGACCGCAACCCAGGACAAGGCCGAGGGCATGGCCGCCTTTGTGGAAAAGCGCAAACCGGTTTGGACCGGACGATAATCACTGCGCCAAAATTCAAAGACATAAGGGAGAGGCTATCATGAAAATCGCATTTATCGGCCTTGGCAATATGGGCGGGGGTATGGCCGCAAACCTTGTAAAGGCTGGCCATGATGTTCGCGCTTTCGATCTGGCACCTGCCGCGCTGGAACGCGCCCGCGACAATGGATGCGCCACTTTTGCCACCGTGCGCGAGGCGGTGCAGGATGTGGATGCCGTAGTGTCGATGTTGCCCAATGGCGGCATCGTCAAAGCGGTCTATCAGGCAGATGTGATCGACCATGCGCCGACCGCTGCGCTCTTACTGGATTGCTCGACCATCGACGTGGGCACCGCCCGCGAAGTGGCCCAATTGGCACAGGACAACGGCTATGCCATGGCGGATGCGCCAGTCTCCGGTGGGATTGCCGCCGCCAATGGCGGCACGCTAACCTTTATGGTGGGCGGCAGCGATGAGATTTTCAACCGCGCCGAACCCATTCTGTCCGCCATGGGCAAAGCGGTAATCCATGCCGGTGACAACGGCGCGGGGCAGGCCGCCAAGATCTGCAACAACATGCTGCTGGGGGCCTCGATGGTGGCCACTTGTGAAACCTTCAAACTGGCCGAACGGCTCGGGCTGGACTTGCAGACCTTCTACGACATTTCCTCCAAGGCTTCGGGCCAGTGTTGGTCGATGACCTCCTATTGCCCGGTACCGGGTGTCGGCCCCGCCACACCTGCCGACAATGGCTATCAGGGCGGTTTTGCCACTGCCCTGATGCTGAAAGATCTGAAACTGGCCATGGCCGCCGCCGAGGCCGCGGGAGCGCCTGTCCCCATGGGGCATCGCGCCGAGGAACTTTACAGCGCTTTTGATGCAGATGGTCATGGCGGGATCGATTTTTCGGCCATTATCAAGACACTTTAACGGGAAAGTCCCATGTCGATCCTGATTGACAAGAATACCAAGGTCATCACCCAAGGGATGACCGGCAAGACCGGCACTTTCCATACCCAGCAGGCGCTGGCCTATGGCACGCAGATGGTTGGCGGCGTGACCCCCGGCAAGGGCGGCACCACGCATGACGAAACCGGTCTGCCGATCTGGAACACCGTGGCCGAAGCCAAGGCTGTTTCGGGCGCGACCGCCAGCGTGATCTACGTTCCGCCACCATTCGCTGCTGACTCCATCCTTGAAGCGATCGATGCCGAAATCGAGCTGATCGTAGCGATCACCGAAGGCATCCCCGTGACCGACATGATCCGCGTGAAGCGCGCGCTGTCGGGTTCGAAGTCGCGCCTGATCGGTCCGAACTGCCCCGGCGTTCTGACGCCCAACCAGTGCAAGATCGGCATCATGCCCGGTTCGATCTTCAAGGAAGGCTCGGTCGGCGTAGTTTCGCGCTCGGGCACGCTGACCTATGAAGCGGTGTTCCAGACCACCAACATCGGCCTTGGCCAGACCACGGCTGTCGGCATCGGCGGCGACCCGGTCAATGGCACCAACTTCATCGACGTGCTGGAACTGTTCCTGGCCGACGAAGCCACCAAGTCGATCATCATGATCGGTGAAATCGGCGGCTCGGCTGAAGAAGAAGCTGCCCAGTTCCTGAAGGACGAAGCCAAGAAGGGCCGTAAAAAGCCGATGGCTGGTTTCATCGCAGGCCGCACGGCGCCTCCGGGCCGCCGCATGGGCCACGCTGGCGCCATCGTGTCGGGCGGCCAGGGCGGCGCGGAAGACAAGATCGCCGCGATGGAAGAGGCCGGCATCAAGGTCGCCAACTCGCCCAGCCTGCTGGGTGAAACCTTGGCCAAAGTGTTGAAAAACCGATAAATGCCGACCGCGACAGACGTGCTCATGCTTTGCACCTGTCGCAGTCCGGCGCAAACCCTATTCAGGAGACAAGCGCGATGAAAATTGTGGTGCCGGTCAAGCGTGTGCTTGATTACAATGTCAAGCCACGCGTCAAGGCGGATGGTTCGGGGGTTGACCTCGCCAATGTCAAAATGAGCATGAACCCGTTTGACGAAATCGCGGTCGAAGAGGCCGTGCGCCTGAAGGAGCAAGGCACGGCCAGCGAAGTGGTGGTCGTGTCGGTTGGTCCGGCGAAAGCTTCGGAGACGCTCCGCTCGGCCTTGGCCATGGGCGCCGACCGCGCGATCCATGTGGTGAGCGAGGATGAGGTTGAGCCGCTGGCGGTGGCCAAGATCCTGAAAGGGGTGGTGGTCGACGAGACGCCCGATCTGGTTATTCTGGGCAAGCAGGCGATTGATGATGACAGCAATCAGGTTGGCCAGATGTTGGCCGCCTTGTTGGGGCGTCCGCAGGGGACATTTGCTTCCAAGGTGGAAATGGATGGCGCCAGCGTGCTGGTCACGCGTGAGGTTGACGGCGGGTTGGAGACGGTTCGCCTTGCCTTGCCCGCGATTGTCACCACCGATTTGCGCCTGAATGAGCCGCGCTATGCCTCGCTGCCCAACATTATGAAGGCCAAGAGCAAGCCTTTGGCCGCCAAAGCACCGGCAGATTATGGCGTGGACATCACCCCGCGCCTCAAGGTTTTGCAGGTGAAGGAACCTGCCCAGCGCAGCGCCGGTATCAAGATTGCGGACGTCGATGCCTTGATCGGCAAGCTCAAAGAATTGGGAGTGGCATAAGATGACTGTTCTGGTTTGGGCCGAGCATAATGGCGTGGCGCTGAAAGATGCCACTTTGAATGCGGTCACGGCGGCGGCGCAACTGGGCGCGGTGCATGTGCTGGTGGCAGGCTTTGGCGTTGACAGCGTTGCGGCGCAGGCAGCGCAGATTGCTGGTGTGGAAAAGGTGCTGGTGGCCGATGATGCCGCCTATGCTCATGGTTTGGCGGAAAATATTGCGCCATTGGTTGTCGCTGTGATGGCTGACCACGATGCTTTCGTCGCCACGGCGACCACCACAGGCAAGAATATTGCGCCGCGTGTGGCTGCCTTGCTTGATGTCGCGCAATTGTCCGAAATCCTGAGCGTCGAGGGGCCCAAGACTTTCACGCGCCCGATCTATGCCGGTAATGCCATCGCCACGGTGGAGAGCAGCGATGCCAAATTGGTGATCACGGCCCGTGGCACCGCTTTTGCCAAGGCTGAAGCCACCGGCGGTTCGGCAGTGATCGAGACCGTCAGCGGCGCAGGCGAGAGTGGCCTGTCCAGCTTTATCGGCGCGGAATTGGCCAAGAGCGAGCGGCCCGAGCTGACCAGCGCCAAGATTATCGTGTCCGGCGGCCGCGCCTTGAAGGATGCCGATACTTTTGCCGCCACCATTCTGCCCCTGGCCGACAAGCTGGGCGCAGCGGTCGGGGCAAGCCGCGCTGCCGTTGACGCAGGCTATGTCTCCAACGACTATCAGGTGGGGCAGACTGGCAAGATCGTCGCGCCCGAAGTCTATGTTGCGGTTGGCATTTCCGGCGCCATTCAGCATCTGGCGGGGATGAAGGATTCCAAGACCATCATCGCCATCAACAAGGACGAAGACGCCCCCATTTTCCAAGTGGCCGATTTTGGTCTGGTGGCGGATCTTTACACGGCCGTGCCGGAACTGACGGGAAAGCTGTAAGCTGATGACCATTGTGCGCGACGAGATGGCCTATGACGTTGTGATTGTGGGTGGCGGGCCAGCGGGCCTGTCGACCGCGATCCGGCTGAAACAGTTGAACGCGGATCTGTCGGTCTGCGTGCTGGAAAAAGGCAGCGAGATTGGCGCGCATATTCTGTCGGGCGCGGTGGTGGATCCGCGCGCGATGGATGAATTGCTCCCCGATTGGCGCGATTCTGATTGCCCGCTGGCGCAAACGCCGGTGACCGACAATTGGCACTGGGTGCTGACGCGCAAGGGCCATTACGCCATGCCCCATGCGCTGATGCCGCCCTTCATGAGCAATGAGGGCTGCTACACCACCTCCTTGGGCAATCTGTGCCGCTGGCTGGGGGGTAAGGCGGAGGAACTGGGGGTGGAAATCTTCCCCGGTTTCCCAGCGTCTGAAGTGCTGTTTGATGATAGCGGTGCGCTGATCGGGGTGCAGACCGGCGATATGGGCGTCGACCGTGAGGGCCAGCCCAAGGGCGATTTCCAGCCCGGCATGCGGCTGTTGGCGCGCTATACGGTGCTGGCCGAGGGCGCGCGTGGACACCTAACCAAACGGGTGAAGGCACAATTTGACCTTGAGCGCGATTGCCAGCCTCAGGTCTATGGGCTGGGCATCAAGGAATTGTGGGATATTGATCCGGAAAAACATGTTCCTGGCCGCGTTCTCCACACCCAAGGCTGGCCCCTGTCGGAAAGCGAGAGCTGGGGCGGCGGTTTCCTCTATCATCAGGCGGGTGGGCAGGTGGCGCTCGGTTTTGTAACCGCTCTGGATTACAAAAACCCGCATGTCAGCCCTTACGAGGAATTTCAGCGCTGGAAGCAGCACCCCTCGATCCGCGCCATTCTGGAAGGTGGCAAGCGCGTGTCCTACGGCGCGCGCGTGATCAATGAAGGTGGCTGGCAATCTGTGCCACAGCTGGCCTTCCCCGGCGGGGTTCTGGCCGGATGCAGCGCCGGTTTCGTCAATGTGCCGCGCATCAAGGGCAGCCATACCGCCATGAAATCAGGCATTTTGGCCGCCGAGGCGATCAGCGCCGCGCTGGCCGCTGGCCGTGGTGGCGATACTCTGGCCGATTATGATGCGGCGGTGCGCGACAGCTGGATCGCCAGCGAATTGAAGCTGGTGCAAAACGCTCAGCCTCTGGTCGCCAAATTCGGCGGCGCACTGGGCACCGTGCTGGCGGGGGCGGATATGTGGGCGCGGGTGTTGAAGGTTAACCCATTTGGCCCAATGCAGCATCACACGGATGCCGAGGCCACCGGCCGCGCCGATCTGTACAAGCCTATCGCCTATCCCAAAGCCGATGGCGTGATCAGCTTCGACCGGCTAACCAATGTGTCCTATTCCTTCACCAACCATGAGGAGGAACAGCCCTGCCACCTGCGGTTGAAGGATGCATCCGTGCCAGTCTCGGTCAACCTGCCGATCTATGCCGGACCAGAGGCGCGTTATTGCCCTGCGGGCGTCTATGAATTTCTGGGCGAAGGCGCCGAAAAGCGGCTGCAGATCAACGCGCAGAACTGCCTGCATTGCAAGACCTGCGACATCAAGGACACCACCGGCAACATCGATTGGGCCACGCCCGAAGGTGGCGGCGGGCCTAATTATCCGAATATGTAATGCCCTCTTCCGATGGATTTGATCAAAATGCCTAATACCACCCGACATATGACATCCACACTGGATGCAGATGGCCGCCTTACATTGGCCTTGGAGGAGGTGGAGCTTCCCGCCCCCACCGCCAGTCAGGTGGTGGTGCAAGTAGAGGCGGCGCCGATCAATCCGTCCGATCTGGGCCTGTTGTTTGGCCCTGCCGATGTGACGGGTGCGGAATATTCGAAGGGCAAGATTGTGGCGCAAATGCCGGCGGCCGCAATGCGCGCTTTTCAGGGGCGGTTGGGCCTGACCCTGCCCGCTGGCAACGAAGGCGCAGGGTTGGTGATCGACGCCGGTTCCGATCCGGCAGCGCAAGTCTTGCTGGGGCGGCGCGTGACGGCCTTTGTCGGTGGCATGTATGCCCGCCACCGCGTGATCGAGGCCAGGGATTGCATGGTCCTGCCCGAAAATGTCACTGCGCGTGAGGGCGCGGCGGCTTTCGTCAATCCTTTGACGGCGCTGGGTTTTGTCGAATGCCTGCATGCCGAAGGGCATAGAGCGATGGTGCATACCGCCGCGGCATCCAACCTTGGGCAAATGCTCCATCGCATCTGCGCCGCCGATGGCATCCCATTGGTCAATGTGGTGCGAAAGCCTGAACAGGCGGCGCTCTTGCGCAGCATCGGCGCCCGCTATGTTGTGGACAGCAGCGCGGACAGTTTCCGCCAAGATCTGCAAGCCGCCATTTCCGAAACCGGCGCCACCATGGCCTTTGACGCCATTGGCGGCGGCCCTTTGCTGGGCCAGATCATGGGCGCGATGGAGGTCGCGGCCAACAGCGGTTCGCAATATTCACGCTATGGCTCCACCAGCCCCAAGCGCGGCTATATTTACGGAATGCTCGACCCCTCGCCCACCATTCTCAACCGGAATTTCGGCTTTGTGTGGGATGTGTCGGGCTGGTTGCTGGCGCCGGTGATGGAACGTTTGGGGCAAGCCGCGCGCGAACGCATGTATGCCCGCGTCGCTGCCGAATTGACCACCACCTTTGCCAGCCATTACAAGGCCGAGGTCACGCTGGAAGCCGCTTTATCGCGTGAGGCGGTGCTGGATTATAACGCCAGGGCCACGGGCGCCAAATATCTGATCCTGCCCAACGGATAAAGGGAGCGGTATTACCGCCCCCCTCGCCCTTTCAACGTGTCGGCACCGGCGTTGCGCCGCTGTAATCATAAAAACCACGGCCCGATTTGCGCCCCAGCCAACCCGCCTCGACATATTTGCGCAGCAGGGGGGCGGGACGGTATTTGCTGTCCCCGGTGGTGTTCAGATAGACGTTCATGATTTCCAGCAGCGTATCCAGCCCGATAAAATCGGCCAGTTCCAGCGGCCCCATCGGATGGGCCAGCCCCAGACGCACGCCTTTATCAATGTCCACCACATTGCCGGTGCCATTGCCCAGCACAAAGATGGCCTCGTTGATAAAGGGCACAAAAATGCGATTGACCACAAAACCGGGATCATCCTGCGCCAACACCACCTGCTTGCCCATCCGCTCGCCCAGAGCGACGGTGGCATCGGTGGTGGCCTTGCTGGTGCCAAGGCCGGGGATCACCTCGACCAATTGCATCACCGGCACCGGATTGAAGAAATGCATGCCCACAAAACGGGCCGGA
Organism: Novosphingobium umbonatum; assembly: GCF_004005905.1. Taxonomy (GTDB): domain Bacteria; phylum Pseudomonadota; class Alphaproteobacteria; order Sphingomonadales; family Sphingomonadaceae; genus Novosphingobium; species Novosphingobium umbonatum. Next base: position 161,694 of record NZ_SACO01000004.1, on the reverse strand, counting down.
TCGGGCGAGCCCTGCGCCATGCGCGTGATCGACAGCGACGACGTATTGGACGCCAAAATCGCGCCCGCCCCCAGCACCTTGCCCGCCTGTTCAAAGATCTTCATCTTGATCTCTTCACGCTCGGTGGCCGCTTCGATAATAATGTCTGCCGCCGCCATCGGGGCATAATCGCCAACCGGCGTGATCCGCGCCAACAGGTCTGCCGCGCTTTGGGTGGTCATCTTTTCCTTGGCCACCAAACGGTCCAGCCCTTTGGCAATGCGGTCCTTACCCTTTTGTGCCGCGTCCAGACTTATGTCCGACAGGATGACATCCATCCCCGCCTGCGCGGCGGTCTGGGCAATGCCTGTTCCCATCTGGCCCGCGCCGATTACACCCATGGATTGCATCATTCATCTCCCTATCCGCGCCCTGCGCGAGACAATACGGGCGCATGGCGCGCCCCTGTTGGTAAAAAGCTCAGCAGCCCTTGAACTGCGGCTTGCGCTTTTGGGCAAAGGCCGCGATGGCTTCGGCGAAATCCTGCGTGCGGCCACAAGCCGTCTGATGCTCGCGCTCGACCTCCAAAGTGGCATCGAAATCCAGCGTCAGCGCGCTGGCCACGGTTTGCCGAATCGAAGCCATGGCGCGGGTCGGCCCTGAGGCCAGCTTGGCAGCCAAAGCCTGGGCCTGACCCAGAACCTCGCCATCGGGCACCACGCGCGTGACAAGTCCCGCGCTGCGTGCCTCGGTAGCGCCCAACCTCTCGCCGGTCAGCGCCATGTCCAGCGCACGGGCGCGGCCAACACTGCGCGCCACCAGCCAAGTGGCACCGGCATCGGGCACCAGACCGATATTAACAAAGGCCAGCAGCAAATAGCCGCCCTCGCCCATCACCACAATGTCGCCTGCCAAGGCCAGCGACACACCCGCTCCGGCGCAAGGGCCGTTCAGCGCGGTCACCACCGGAATTTCCAGCGCGGCCAATTGCCGGACAAAGGGGTGGTAATGCTGGTCGAGCAATTGCCCCAGATCTTCGGGCAGGCCGTCATAACCCGCCCCGTCAGGCTGGATATCCGCCCCCGAACAGAAGAAACGCCCCTCCCCGGTCAGCACCAAGGCTCTGGCCCCGGCCTCGACCGAGGCCCGCACCGCCGCGCCCAATTCGGCAAAGACCGCAGGGGTTAAAGCATTGAGCTTTTCCGGCCGATTGAGCGCAATAGTGACAACATCACCCTCGCGCTGCGCCGCAATGAAGCGATAGTCCGCCATCACACCGCCTCGATCACCATGGCAATACCCTGACCACCGCCGATGCACATGGTGATCAAACCATAGCGCCCGCCGGTCCGTTGTAATTCATGGGCGGCCTTCACCACCAGAATGGCACCCGTTGCCCCGACCGGATGGCCCAAAGCCACGCCGCTGCCATTGGGGTTGAGCTTTTCGCTATCAAAGCCCAATTCGCGCGCAACGGCCAAGGCTTGGGCGGCAAAGGCCTCATTGGCCTCGATCACATCCATCTGGGCCATGGTCAGCCCCGCCCGTTCCAGCGCAATCGGCACCGCCTTGACCGGCCCCAAGCCCATCACGTCGGGCGCAACACCGGCATGGCCCCATGCCACGATCCGCGCCATGGGATTGAGCCCACGGCTCGCCACCTGCGCGCCCGTGGCCAGCACCACGGCTGCCGCGCCATCATTGATGCCGCTGGCATTGGCGGCGGTAACGGTGCCATCCTTTTTGAACACCGGCTTCATCGTGGAGAGGCTTTGGGCTGTGGTATCGGCGCGGGGGTGTTCGTCCGTGTCAAACAGGGTCACGCCCTTCCGGGTCTTGACCTCCACCGGCAGGATCTGGCTCTTGAAACGCCCTTCGGCAATGGCGCGAATGGCGCGGGCATGGCCCTCTACGGTTAGGGCGTCTTGATCCTCGCGGCTGATATTGCAACGGGCTGCGACATTTTCCGCCGTGATCCCCATGTGATAACCGTCGATGGGATCGGACAGGGTCTGCACCAAAGCGTCGACCAAGGCGCCATCACCCATCTTGCGCCCCCAACGCTGGCCATGGTCAAGATAGGGGGCGTTGGACATGCTTTCCGCGCCGCCCGCCACCGCGACCGAGGCCTCGCCCAATTGCATCATCTGCGCCGCCGAAATGATCGCCTGCAGGCCAGAACCACACAGGCGGTTCACGGTCAAAGCGGGCGTTTCCACCGGAATCCCGGCCTTCAACGCGGCGACCCGCGCCAGATAGGCATCCTTGGCGCTGGAGGGGATCACCTGCCCCATCACCACATGGCCCACATCCTGCGCCGGAACGCCCGAACGAGCCAGAGCCTCGGCCACCACCAAAGCACCCAGCTGGGCGGCATCAAAGGATTTGAGCCCCCCGCCGAAATCGCCAATCGCGGTACGCACGCCGCTGATGATGAAAATATCCTGCCGGTCAGTCATACATGGTCTTTCTTGAAACTTGGGTGGTGGCGCGCAGCATCAAGCCAATATCAGGCCGTTTGCGCAGCCTTGGACGCTGCTGCGGCCACCACAGGGTTGGGATCGAAATAATAGGGTTTGATCTCGGCCAGCTTGCCATCGCGGAAGAGGAAGAGTTCAAGGATTTCCGCAGGGCGCACCGCCGGATCGGCAAAGCGAAGCGACAGCTTCACCACGCCCATATCGTGTCCGACCATGGTCTCCTCCCGCTCGATCGCGGCGACATCCAGCGATCCGATCACCTTGGCGTAAAGCTCGCAAAGTCCGGCGCGCCCCGGATAGATGCCCTCCATCGGCAGGCCCGCAGCTTCCGAGACGAAGAAGTCATCCGTGATGCAGCGATCCACCGCTTCCCAATCGCCATTAGCGGTCATCGCGTAAAATTCGTCGACAAAATTGCGAATCTCGTCCGGTGTCATGATGCCATCCTCTCGCTTTTTGTGTTTTTCTTCGGCCCCACCATCGCCGCAAACCGGCCCCAGCATAACCTAGCGAAAGAGCCAGCAGGTAGGCGCGGCCACAAAGGCTTAGAAGGGGGACAGAACAAAGCTGGCCATCCGACCAAGGGGCCGCAAAAGGGGTAGATGATGGCCGATCAATCAAGCCTGATGGATAAAGATATTAGCACGCTGCCCGATGAGGTGCGGCAAATCGTGCTTTTGAAGCGTCCCTTGGGGGAACCCACAGAGGACTGTTTCGCGCTGCAAAATGCCCCCATGCCCCAGCCTGCAGAAGGGCAGATGCTGGTGCGGATGGATGTCTGCTCGCTCGATCCGGCCATCCGCGGTTTTCTGGATGACCGGCCCAGCTATTTGCCGCCTGTGGCAATCGGGGCGCCGGTCAATGGTATGTCCCTGGGCACGATTGTTGTGTCGCGCAACGCCGACTGGCCCGTGGGGACGGTGGTGCGCGTTTTTGCCACATGGTCGGACTATTATGTGATCGGGCCTGACGCGCTGGGTCTGGAGAAAGTTCAGGCAGCGCCCGGCGTGCCTTTGCGCCATTATATGGGAGCCTTGGGCCCTGTCGGCTTGACCGCATGGGTGGGCCTGTTCGCCGTGGGGCAGGCCAAGGCGGGCGAGACGGTGCTGGTCAGCGCGGCGGCCGGTGCCACCGGCAGCACCGTGGTGCAGATGGCCAAGGCCGCCGGTTGCCGTGTGATCGGGCTGGCCGGTGGGCCGGACAAGGCTGATCTGGTGCGGCAATTGGGCGCGGACGCTGCCATCGATTATCGCGCGGCGGGCGATCTGGGCGCGGCCCTGGACGAGGCGGCACCTGATGGCATTGATGTCTATTTCGACAATGTGGGCGGCCCGATGCTGGATGATATCCTGCCCCGCCTGCGCGAAAAGGCGCGGATCGCGCTATGCGGCATGATTGCCCAGTATAATGACGCCGATCACCCCTATGGCGTGACGCAGTTGTGGCAATTGGTGGTCAAAAGGGCGATGATGCGCGGATTCCTGACCTATGATTATGCCGACCGTCTGGGTGAGGCGCAGGCCATGCTGGATGATCTGCATGCCAGCGGCGCCTTGCGGCCAATCGAAAATCTCTACCACGGTTTTGCGCAATTGCCCCAAGCCTTTATCGCCTTGATGCAAGGGAAAACCACCGGTAAAACCTTGGTGGAAATCCATAAAAACTGAATAATCGGGATAGGAAGACGAGAATGAGCGCACAAAGCTGGCACAGGTTGCAAAGCGAAAGCGATCTGGCCGAAGGCGAGATCAAGGTGCATGCCGTGGGCGGGTGGCAAGTGTTGCTGGCCCGCAGCGAGGGCGAATTGGTGGCGATTAACGACCGTTGCACGCATCAGGCCGCCCGCCTGTCCACGGGACGCATCCGGCGCGGGGCGGTGATGTGCCCTTTGCATGGCGCAAGATTTGAACTGACCAGCGGGCGCTGTCTGGGCGGAGCCTATCCCGCGGTGCGCCAGTTTGAATTGCGCGTAGAGGATGGCATGGTCGAAGTGCTGGTGCCTGACGCTGCGCCGTCGATGGAAGAAACCGCGATTTCCATGTCTTAAAAAGCCTTGCTTGCCTCTCCATTGCGCTAGGCTGCCATGGAGAGGCATCGCGCTATGCTGCCTGCCAAGAACAAGCCTATATTGGGAGAGCAAGCATGCCTTATTCCGGACCCGCCGAAGATCGTCTGGCGCTGCGCGAATTGCTGGAAACCTATGCCGATGCTGTCACGCGTTGCGATGCGGACAGTTGGGGCGCGACATGGGCACAGGACGCGCAATGGTCGCTGCCTGACTATCCCGAAATCGGCACCACCCATGGCCGCGACGCGATTGTGGCCATGTGGGTAGAGGCCATGAAGCATTATCCAGGCATCATGTTCGAGGCATGGCCCGCCAGCATCGAAGTGGATGGCGACACCGCCAGGATGCGTTCCTATACCGCCGAGGTCTATGACTGGCCCGATGGCGTGCATCGTGATCGCGGCCTGTATGAAGATGAATGCGTGAAGGTGGATGGGCGCTGGCTTTTCAAGAGCCGGACCTTTCGCAATATCCATCGCCAGATCGGCCCCAAGGGCCTCTGAGCGGAGCGGGAACCATGACGCGCAACCATTATTGGCGGCTTGACCAGCATCCGGTGGGGCATGACTTTGCCTCGGCTCTCAGCTTGCAGGAAGAAACCCCAGCCCCCTTGGCAGAGGGCGAGGTGCGGATCGCGGTCGATTATCTGTCGATGGACGCGGGCACGCGGCTATGGATGACCGGACGCACAGATGGATATCAACCGCCCTTGCCGCTGGGTGCGCGCATGGTGGGACTGGTGCTGGGCCGCGTGGTGGAAAGCCGCGATGCCGCTTTTGCCGTCGGCGATCTGGTGCGCGGTTTTGGCCAATGGGCAACACTGGCAACGGTGGTTCCGGCCATGGCAGGGCTGGAGAAACTGGACGACAGCGTGCCGGATATTCGCCAGCATTTCGGCACCTTGGGCCTCAATGCATGGACCGCGTATATTGGCGTGGTGGATGTGGCGCAATTGCTGGCGGGACAATGGCTGGCCGTTTCCGCCGCCGCCGGATCGACCGGATTGATGGCATGCCAGATTGCCCGACAACTGGGCGCCAAAGTGGTGGCTATCGCGGGGGGCGAGCGCAAATGCCGCTATCTGCGCGAGGAACTGGGCGTCGATCTGGCGCTGGATTATCGCAAGGATGATGTGGCGGCGCGACTGCAGGCGATTGATGGCGGCCTAAGCGCCTATTTCGACAATGTCGGCGGGCCGCTGCTGGACGCGGTGCTGCCCGCTATGGCGCATTATGGCCGAATTGCCATTTGCGGCATGGTGGCTGGCTATGACGGCGACAGGCCCCTGCCCGGTCCTGCCCGTTTTGACCAGATCCTGATGCGCCGTCTGCGGGTCGAAGGTTTCTTCATTCCCGACAATCTGGCCCGCGGCGAGAGCTTTCCGCAAGTTTTGCGCGATTGGGCGATGGATGGCACTTTGACCATGCCCTTTGACCAGAGTGAGGGGATCGAGCAGGTGCTAACCGCCTATGGCCGGATGATGTCTGGGGCCAATATCGGCAAAACCATTGTGAAAGTGAGCGCCTGATGCCCATCATCCGCCATCGCGCGCCCTTGCAGGCCTTGGTTGCAGTACGCGGCCATCCGTTCGACCGCACCGCTTTTGACGCCATGTTTCAGGCCATGGATGGCATTGCCGCCACCATGGTCGACCAGCCCGCCGCCAGCTTGTTGATGAACCCGCAAGGCATGGCCGGTTTCGACGTGCTGGTGCTCTATGACATGCCCGGACTGGATTTCGAGGCTCCCGAAGGCGCGCCCCATTACCTAGCTCCCTCGCCTGAATTGCAGGAGGGTTTTCGCGCCTTGCTGGAAGCGGGCAAGGGCGTGGTGGCGCTGCATCATGCGCTGGCCGGTTGGCCGACATGGGGGGATTATCACGAATGGCTGGGCGGGCAGTTCCTGTATCGCCCATCAACCTTGCGCGGGCAGGACTGTCCCGACAGCGGATATCGCCATGATGTGACCCATACGATCACACCTCTGCCCCATCCCGTCACGGAAGGCGTGGATGGCCCCTTTACCATTACCGATGAACTCTATCTGGCGCAGGTGTTTGAACAGGATGTGGTGCCGCTGCTAACTTCGGACGCGTCTTTCACCCGCGAGAATTTCTGGTCGGCGCATTTGGCCGTGCAGGGGCGGATGTTTGACCATGAAGGCTGGGAGCATCCCGCCGGATCGAATGTGGTGGGTTGGGCCAAACAGGCGATCAACAGCCGACTGGTTTACCTGCAACCGGGCGACGGACCATCGGCCTATGAAAATGCCGCCTATCGGCGGTTGCTGGAAAACGCCATCCGCTGGGTGGCATGAAGTTCAAGGTGGCCGCGCGCGTGGCGGCCACCTGACTGTTGTTAGCGAGCCGTCATGCCGCCATCGACCACCATTTCTGTGCCGGTGATATAGCGCGATTCATCGGAGGCCAGAAACAGGTTGAGATTGGCCACATCCTCTGGCGCGCCCATATAGCCCATGGGGATCAAGGCCATGGTGGCGTCATAATTGGCGGCATTGTCTTCCAGCGCCACGCCCTGAATATTGGTGGCAATCATGCCCGGATGCACGCTGTTGCAACGGATGCCATCGGCGGCACCTTCAACCGCCGCCACCTTGCTGAACAAGCGAACCCCGCCCTTGGAAGCGGCATAGGCGCTGCAACCGGGCACGCCGATCAGGCCCGCCACCGAGGAAATGTTGATGATCGACCCGCCGCGCGCCTTGCCGTCATCGCCCTTGCGCCGCATCATTTCGGCGCCGCGCTTCGTGCCCAGGAACACGCTGTTGAGGTTGACATTGTTCTGATGCAGCCAAGCCTCCAACGTGCATTGGTCCAGCATGCCCAGCACCGCAATGCCGGCATTGTTGACCAGCACATCCAGACGACCATGGCCTTCGTCGATCGCGGCCATCACGCGGTCCCAATCGGCCTCGCTGGTGACATCATGCGCCAAAGCCTTGGCCTGACCACCCGCGGCCTTGATCCCTTCGGCCACCGCCTCGGCTCCGGCCAGATCGCGGTCGGTAATATAGACAAAGGCGCCTTCACGCGCGAAAACCTGCGCGGTCGTGCTGCCCAGACCGGGCACCGACGCGCCGCCGGTAACCAGCGCGATTTTGCCTGCAAGACGTCCCATCACCCTTACTCCTTGCTTATAGAAAAAGGGCCAGACAGAGATGTCCTGTCTGGCCCCAAGGTTTTATACGATTATCAGAACTTCAGACCAAGTGTGGCACCATAAGAGGTCGGCTCCAGCGCCGAACCGAAGGACCACAGGCCCGCCACCGTGAACGCATGGGTGGTCGTGCGCGTGTTGGCCAGATTGCGCCCGTAGACGCGGACATAGGCCTTGGCACCGTTGATCTTGAAATTGGCGGTGATGCTGGCATCGACCAGATTTTGCGTCACGGTCCGCACGCGCGGATCATTGCCATTCACCGTCACGCTGCTCACCGTATTGCCGCTGTAAACCGGCGTCAGGCTGGCCGACGAGATCTGTTCATCATAGGGGCTGATGTGGCGCAGGCCGACATTGGTGACCACATTACCGAAACTGGTGTCGGCAGTATATTCGGCCGAGATCGATCCGCTGAACGAGGGCGAATAGATCATGCGGTTGCCCGAATAATCAAACGGCACCAGACCAGCATTGGCGGTGGGACAAGCCTTGCCCGTGGGCAAAATGGCCGCCGGGCAGACGTTATTGGCGACAAAGCCGTGGAACTTGCTGTCCAGGAAGGCTGCCGTGGCAGAGATTTTCAAACCATGGGCGGGGCGCAGGGTGGTTTCAAACTCGGCGCCCATAATATCGGCCGAACCGATATTGCTGGTGATGGTCTGGCTACCCTGAGGCCCGCCGGGCAGGGTCACGTCCTGCTGCATGCTGGTATATTTGGAATAGAAGCCGGCCACGTTGAAGGTCAGCAGACGTTCCAGCAGGTCCAGCTTGGTCCCCACTTCAAAGCTGTCGACCATTTCGGGCTGATAGGGGGTTCCGGCTGTGGCCGCCGTCATGGCGCGCGGACTGAAACCACCCGAACGCGTGCCGCGCGACCAGCTACCATACAGCATGGTCTTGCTGCTGGGGCGCCAGTCGATGCCGATCTTGGGGGTAACCTTGCTGAAAGTCTTCGAACCATTGCCGATCACGCCCAAGGTACCGGGATAGGCATTGCTCAACTCGCGCTGATCCTGCGACCAACGACCGCCAAAGGAAATGCGAACCTTGTCCGCCACCGCCCAGTTAAAGTCACCGAAGGCGGCGACCGAACGGGTGTGGCCGGTAACCGTGTTATGTCCGGTGTTGCCACCAAATACAAAAGTATCGGCATCCAACGTAAACTTGGAGTCGAAGAAGAAGCCGCCCACCACATAGTCAAGGCTGTCAGTCAGCTTGCCAGCGGCGCGCAATTCCTGGCTCCACTGGGTATAGGTCTGCACGCGCTGCGAGACGTAGATATTGGTGCTGGAACCGTCGAAATCCTGCGTCTGGAATTCATTGGAATGGCGCCAACCGGTGATCGAGGTCAGCTTCACCCCGTCCAGCGTGTAATTCATCTGCAACGTGGCGGCGGGCGCGCGATAGTTGCTGTTCGCCTGCTGGGTGAAGACGGTATACAGATCGGTGGTCGTGTTGCGGTTCACCTGATTGGCGGGCATGAAAGCGCTGAAAGCTTCAGCCGAAGACGTCAGGTTGGCCACGGTGGGATCAAAATTCTGCTGGACCTGCTCGATGGTTAGCTGGGCATCAAAACGGCTGCCTTCGGGCTTGAACAGGAACGAGGCGCCATAGGCATCATTCTTGGAACCACCGGCGCTGCGCTTCAGATTGGCGTTATAGTAAAAGCCGTCGGATTGATTGTGGTAATACCACAATTTGACGCCAAAGCTGGAACCATTGCCGAAATTGACCACGCCGCGCGTGTTCCAGCTGTTCCAGCGGCCATAGGAGGCCTCCAGCTTGGCACCGGTTTGCATGGTGGGCTTGGAACGCTGGATATTGACCACGCCGCCGATGGTGTTCGCACCAAACAGCGTGCCTTGCGGACCGCGCAGCACTTCGATCTGTTCAATATCGAAAAAGTCCTGCAACTGGCCGGTGCTGGTGCCCATCATCACACCATCGACCACCACGCCCACGGTGGGGGTGGACGACTTTTCGATATTGGCAAAGCTGAGGCCGCGAATGGCGATATTGGCCGCCTGAGCGCCCGAATTCTGCTGGGTGATCAGCAGATTGGGGGCATCGCCCTGAAGGTCGCCAATATTGACCGAATTCTTGTTCTCCAGCATTGCGGCATTCACCGCGGTAATGGCCACCGGCGTGCTTTGCAGCGTTTCCGAACGACGACGAGCCGTAACAATGATGGAACCGCTGTCGGTCGTGGGCGCAGTAGCGGCCTGTTCTTCGGCGCTGGCGGCCATGGCCGGCGCTGTAAAACTAAGAAAAGTGCTAGCAAGCAGCGCGGGCATTACGCCGCGATACGCAATCCGTTTCATGAGTCATCCTCCCGATGATCTGGCAAGAAGGGTCTTTCCCTTTCTCCGGTCAGACTTACGCTTGCCCTTGGCCGCACACCTACTGCGATAAATCATAGGTGCATCGCCACAGGGTTCGGCCATGTTGCGCAGCATAGGAGAAGCAGATCATGGCCCCGCTGAAAAACCGTCGTTTCCTGTTGGTTAAAAGGCCCGAAGGCACACCGTCCCCCAGCGATTTTTCTTTGGTAGAGCAGCCCGTTCCCGCCGCGCCAGAGGGCGGGATGGTGGTTCGCAACCATTTTATCTCGCTTGATCCGGCCCAGCGCGGGTGGATGGATGACGCGCCCAGTTACATGCCGCCGATCACTTTGGGCGATCCGGTAAGGGCAACTACGGTGGGCGTGGTCCACGAGTCGCGGAACCCCGATTTCAAGGCTGGCGACTGGGTGTTGGGCCTCAATGCGATGGAGGATTACTCGATCGTGCTGCCCGGCGGCTTTACCAGCGCGATTGATGTCACGCTGGTGGACAGCCCTTCGCGCTATCTCTCGGCGGTGGGGGCGGTTGGGTTGACCGCCTATTTCGGCCTGCTGGAGGTGGGTAAACCACAGGCAGGCGAGACTTTGCTGGTTACTGGCGCGGCCGGTGCGGTGGGGGCCATGGTGGGCCAGATCGGCAAGATCAAGGGTGCGCGCGTGATCGGCATTGCCGGTGGGGCCGACAAATGTCGTCGCTTGATCGAGGATTACGGTTTTGACTTTGCCATTGATTACAAGGGCAAAAGCGAAGCAGAACTGTCCGCCTTGATCGCGCAGGCTGCACCGCAGGGCGTGGACATTGTGTTTGAAAATGTTGGCGGCGTGGTGATGGAAGCGGTCACGATGAACCTGGCCCAGCGCGCCCGTGTGGTGCTGTGCGGGTTGATCAGCGAATATAATGCGACCGAACGCGTGGGCCTGCGCAATCTGTGGCAGGTGATTGTCAAACAGGCCACGATTCACGGCTTCCTTATCGCGGGCTATGTCGACCGCTTTGCCGAGGGCGGAGCGCAAGTAGCGCAATGGATCGGATCGGGCCAATTGCGCGCCGATGAAGACATCCAGAACGGTCTGGAAAACAGCTATGATGCCTTTATGCGCCTGTTCTCCGGCGCGAATACGGGCAAGCTGGTGTTGAAAATCGCATGAGCGCCGCGCCAGAAAACGGACGCCTCGCAGGGCGCTGCGGCATCGTTACAGGTGGCGGCTCAGGCATTGGCGCGGCCACGGCGGCGCGTCTGCGTGCCGATGGCGCGAAGATCCTGACCGTCGACCGCGCAGGCCAAGTCGACCTTCTCATTGATGTTGCCGCGCCTGCGGCCAATGCCGAAATTGTGGCCGAGGCCATGGAGCGTTTTGGCAGGCTGGACCTGCTGGTGCCCTGCGCAGGGATCAGCGCCTTTTGTCCGCTGGAGGGCCATAGCGACGCCTATTTCGACGAGGTGATGGCGGTCAATGTCTCGGCCGTCTTTCGCCTCGTACGCAATGCCTTGCCCCATTTGAAGGCGGCAGGATCGGGGCGGATCGTGACCATCGGTTCAGTCACCTCGCAATTTGGCGATGCTGGTTTGGTCGCCTATGGCGCGTCGAAACATGCCGTGTTGGGCCTGACCCGCGCGCTGGCGGGGGAATTGGGGCCTTTTGGCATTACCGCCAATTGCATCATGCCCGGCGCGATCGACACGCCGATGACCGCGCCCGCCTTTACCGCCATGCCGCAATACCGTCAGCATTGGGAGCAAAAGGCCGCACTGGGCCGCTTAGGACAGCCCGAGGATATCGCCGATGTCATCGCGTTCCTATGTAGCGAGGACGCCCGCTTCGTCACTGGTCAGGGGCTGTTGGTGGACGGGGGAGCGATGACGCGGATGTAGTTTCCGCGCCATCGCATGCCCCTTGCCTCAGGCCTTCATCACGGGATGCGGGGTTTGGCCGGTTTCGTCCAGATAATAGGCGATCCACTGGTGGAAAAACTGGTTGCCCGGTTCGTTGCGGCCAAAGGTTTGATGGGTCATCGCCCCTGATTCCAGACCATTTTGCACCTTCAGCCCCAGAAAATAGTCCTCCTCCAGCACGACATTGTAGAAAAAGTCGCACATCTGGTCGAAGGCCTGCATCGCCTCCTCGCTCTCCGGCTTTTGGGGCAGGATGTAATTGAGGACCGTAGTGTTCTGATGGGGCTTGGGTCCGGGGAACAATTGGGCGAACTGGCACATTTCGGGCGCCAGAAAGAAGCTGAAATTGGGAAACAGCATCCGCACGAAATCATAGCCGTGGTTTTCCCGCTGCCCCCATTCCTCGCGCGGGATATCGCGTAGCTGGCCGATCGAATGCTGCGGGAAGCCAAGCCTGATATGCGGACCAAAGGCCTCATAATCGGCGCGGTTGGATGGCGTGCGGGTGGCCACCGTGTTGGTATGGGCCGCCTGGAAATGATAGCCTTCCAGATAGCCGTCATAGGCCACTTTCCAATTGGCGCCTTCCATGCTGCGCGCCTTGTGGAAATACCATGTCTCCAGCTTCAGAGCGGCAAAATCCTCATACATGCCGCCCAGCCATTCCACCGCATTGATCGGCAGATCGGGGGTCAGGATGACGAAAATCATGCCTGCGGCCTCGTCGCAGGGCAATGGAGTCATATGCAGGGTCGAACGGTCCACCGCGCCGAAAGTGCTGCTTTCGGCAATGCCCATCAATTGTCCATCATTGCCATAGGTCCACCCGTGATAAGGGCAGGCAAAGGCTTTGCAATGGCCGCGACCTTCGGGCGCCACATGCATGGCGCGATGTTTGCAGACATTGAGAAAGGCCCGCGCCTTGCCATCCTTGCCCCGCGTGATCAGCACGGGCAGGCCCATCACCTGCGTCGCCTTGTAATCATTGACGTTGGGCATTTCGATGGTCAGCGCCAACATCAAGGGGAGACGCTTGAAAATGCGTTCCATTTCCAATTGCCAACGCCCCTCGTCCAGATAGTCGGCGACCGGAACGCGCATGATATCGCTGGCCTGATCGGTCGAGCGGGTTTCCACAAAATGCAGCATTCTTTCGGCGGCATCGCCATATTGCGCGTAAAGTTCGGTCACGCTTTCTCTCCCCGATCAAGATAGTGGTCGAGCGTTTGGTGAAAATGGCGCAGGCGGACTTCCTGATAATCGGCCAGTTCAACCTGCTGGTTCTTCGATGCTTTCAACCCTTCATGGGTCAATTCCATATTCTCGGTATCCTGATCCAGCACACCGCCCAGCACGCCCAGTTCGGGGGCATCGGCCCATGCCTGATCCTCGCGCAGCATATGCATTGGCACGCCATGCAGCCGCTTGCCGGCCGCGCGTTGTACCTGCGTCATGCGGGCGATGACGCGCACTTCCATCAGGCAATGATCCTGATCGGGCCAAGGGCGCCAGCGATAGATGATATTGGGCATGAACCCGCCCCAAGGCGCAAAATTGGGAAAGACATTATAGACCAGCGCGTCCAGCAGCTCGCTTTCCGAAACGCCGGAATAATCACCGCCATATTGCTTGGCCGACACTTCGCGCATCTTGGCGCCAAGGGCCGCACGGGCGGTCTGGCCATCGGGGATGGCAATGGCATAGCTGTCTTTTTCCGGATCGTAATTGTCGACGCTGCGCCCGTTATATTTGCGGAACTCGTCGATAATGCGCTGCTGCGGCCAATGTTCATCCTGCGCCTGCGCGGCAATATGCGGGCTGACCACGCCAAAGGGGGTGTAATTCACATTCACATGCTGACCCAGCACATGATAGGCGGCATTGGCATCGCCGGTAAAAGGCATCAATTGCGGATGGGTGACATAGGCATGATAGCTTTCCATGAAAGCTTCCATGGTGATTTTCCAATTGGCCTTCACCACTTTGCCAACCCAGGCGACCGTCACGCATTCCTCGTGCCGCCACCTTTCAAAGAATTCAGGCAGAGGCGCCAGATAGTCCTCGATCGACGGGCCTTCGTCATTGTCACGCACAAAGACATAGCCCCGCCACCGCGCCACACTGGCTTCGGGCAATTGCATCCGCTCCTGCGTGCAATGGGCAAAGTCCCAGCGGCAGGGGATGTTGTTCAGGCTGCCATCGGTGTTCCAGGCAAAGCCGTGGAACGGGCAGACAAATTGCCGCGCGCTGCCGCTGTCAGTCTTTAACTTGCGCCCGCGATGCAGGCAGACGTTGTAGAACGCCTTGATCGTATCGTCATCCTGCCGGACGAGCAGATAGGAACGCCCCGCATTCTCATAGGTAACATAATCGCCCGCCTCGGGCAGGTCTTCCTCGCGCGCGGCAAATTGCCACACGGCAGGCCACATTTTCTCGATCTCGGCGCGAAAGAAATCGGGGCTGTAATAGCGCGCCGCATCCAGCGGCTGTGACCCCAGATAGGCATAGCGGTCCTGCGCCATGAATTCGGGCGGCGCGACATTATCGCTGGCCAGAATGTCTTCCCAACCGGGGCCGGGGCAACGCGGACGTTCCCATTGGTCCAGATCACGGTCTGCCATTGGCTTCCTCTCCTTTGCTGTGTTTATGGCAAGGAGATTTTCACGTGTGCAGGACCGATCCGTTGATCAAGGTCAAGAAAAAGGGGCCCCTCCCCCTCCGACTTTGGCTAGTTCCTAGCCAATTGGAGAGGGAGCGGGCCCCTATTACACAGCGGTTGGGATCAGAACTGGACGCGCTTGGTATAGCCGCCGTCGATCACCACATTGGTGCCGGTGGTATAGGACGAGGCAGGGCTGGCCAGAAACACCACGGTCTTGGCGACTTCTTCGGGCCCACCCCAACGGCCCAGCGCGAATTGGGCCTGTGTCGCGTCATACAATTCGGGCATGACCGACTGGATCGCTTCCCAATTGCCACCGGCAAATTTGATCGGGCCGGGCGAAACGGCGTTCACGCGGATGCCCTTGGGGCCAAGCGCCTGACTGAGCTGGCCTGCATAGACGACCAAAGCGCCCTTCAAAGCGTTGTAGCCCTGCGGCACGATGAAGGTTTCCAGACCGGCGGTGCTGGCCATGATCACAATCGAACCATTGCCCGAGGCAGCCAGCGCTTCTTCCAGCACTTCGGCGCCGATCACCGCGCCCATAATGTCGTAATCCAGCCCCTTTTGCCAATCGCCAGTCGCGCCAGCGCCGCTGGTGGAAATCATCGGCACGAAAATATCGCAACCGCCAAGATCGGCCAAAGCCTGCTGCAACCATGCGCGATAGGCGTCATGGCCCGCCTCCATGTCAAAGGCCGAACCGAACACCTTGCCGCCATGGACGCCCAGCGCCGTCGCCGTTTCGGCCACCTGATCGGAATTGCGCGAACAAAAGGCCACATCAGCGCCTTCAGCGGCGAACATTTCCACCGTGGCACGACCAATGCCGCGGCTGCCACCGGTCAGAATAACCTTTTTGCCCTTAAGACCCAGATCCATTGTTTCATCCTCTCACCCGGGCACAAGCCCTTTGCCATGATGGCAACTTTGGGACGTGCAAGGGCTGGCGGCCACTCACCTTTTGGAGAGGAATTCTGCGCCCATACCTATGTTAGCAAGGGGCAGAAGCCGCATCAGCGGCAAGAGGAGAGAAAAATGGGAAGGCTGACAGGCAAACGCGCCATTGTGCTGGGCGCAAGCAGCAAGGATAATATGGGGCAGGTCATCGCCCGCCGCTTTCTGGCCGAAGGCGCGCAAGTGCTGGTTTCCGGCCGCAAGGAAGGTGAACTGGCCCGTTTTGCCGCGCAGAATGGTTGCCATTATGCAACCGCCGACATTACCAGCGAGAGCAGCCTTGCCGCACTGGCCGATAGCGCCAAGCAAGTGATGGGCGGGGCCGATATTGCCGTCAACGCCACGGGCTGGGGCTTGCTTAAGCCTTTCCTCGACACGACACGCGAAGAACTGGACCAGATCACCGCGCTGCAATTTGTCGGCCCCCATCTGTTTTATCAGGCGATGATCCGCATCATGGCCCGCGACCATGGCGGTCAAGGCGGCTCGATCATCCAGATCAGCAGCGCAACCGCCACGATCATGCTCAATGACCATGCCGCCTATATGGGCACCAAAGCGGGCACCGATCACGTCATCCGCTGTGTAGCGCATGAATGGGGCGCACAAGGCATCCGCGCCAATTCGATCTCGCCGGGTCTGACCGACACGCCCATGACCGCCGAAGCCAAGACGGTGCCCGGCCTGTTTGACGCCTTCCTTTCCGGCTATCCCTTGGGCCGCATCGGCACTAGCGAGGATATTGCCGCCGCCGCCGTATTCCTGTCGAGCGACGAATGTTTCATGACCGGTGAAAACCTGCAGGTGAACGGCGGCCTGACCCTGCGCCGCAACCCCACCCGCGAGGAAATGGGCGCGGCCATCGCCGCAGCCCAAGCGTAACACCCGTCTAGCGGCGGAGGATCAAACCTCCGCCGCCATCTTTTCCGCAATCTCTTTACGCAACACATCCTTGCGGATCTTGCCCGAGACAGTGCGCGGCAAACTGTCGACCAGTTCAAACCTTTCGGGGATTTTTTGCTTGGCCATGCCGCTGGCGGCCACATGTTGCGCCAGATGGGCAGCCTCGACATCGCCCTTTCTCACCACATAGGCGCAAACGCCCTCGCCCAGACGGGCGTGCGGCATGGCAACCACCGCCACATCCTCCACCGCCGGATGCGAGAGCAGGGCGATCTCGATCTCGGCTGCCGAAATATTCTCGCCCCCGCGAATGATCAGATCCTTTTTGCGACCGGTCACGGTCAAGCCGCCATCGCCATCCCGCCGCCCCAGATCGCCGGTGCGGAAATAACCCTGCTCGTCCAGAGCCAGCGCCGTTTGCGCCGCATCCGCATAGCCCAGCATCATCGCCGGACCACGCGCCAGAATCTCGCCTTCCTGGCCGTCGGGCAAATCATGGCCCGCATCATCGACGATCCGCACATCATAATCGACAATCCGCCCATCGGTGCTGGCCGCCAGATCGGGCCTGTCGGGCCAGCCAAAGGTCACCAGTGGCACTTCGGAACTGCCGAAAACGCGGAAAGGGGCGCAATGGGCGAAGGCTTTGCGGGCCTGCACGATGATGTCAGGCGCGACCGCCGCCCCGCCACAGGCAAAGAAGCGCAAGGAGGGCAAGGTCTGCCCCTGCGCCAGTGCGGCGGACGCCAGTTCGACCAGAAAGGGCGTCGCCGCCACCGTACCGGCGACATCATGCCGCGTGATCAGATCTAGCGCCGATTGCGCATGCCAGCTTTCCATCAACACGGTGCAAGTACCCGCCACCAAGGGCATTTCCAGCCCGTTGGCATAGCCCGAAATATGCGTGACCGGCGAAGGCATCAACATCGCCTCCCCTTCCCGCAACCCCCAGAAGGTCGCGCTTTGGGCGATGACGCGTTGAAGACTGGCATGGCTGTGCAACACGCCCTTGGGCTTGCCGGTGGTGCCCGAAGTGTAGAGCACCATTTTTACCCCGCAGGGGTCCACCTCGGGCTGCGGAACGGGCAGGCTCCGCCCCTGATGCAAGAGGGCCGCGTAATCCTGATCCCCAGACCCACGCACGGTGAAAATATGCTGCAGGTCGGGCAAATCAGCCTGCACCCGCGCCGCCATGGCCCGATAGTCCACATTGCGGAACGCCTGCGGCACAAACAGCGCACTGGCGCGGCAATCGCCCAGCATCTGGCGGATTTCGGCATCGCGATAGATCGGCACGATCGGATTGATCACCAGCCCTGACATAGCCGCCGCGACATTGAGCACCGCCGCCTCGCGCCAATTGGGCAATTGGAACGCGACCACATCGCCCGCCACCAATCCGCGCGCTGCCATCCCCGCCGCCAGCGCGCAGGCATCATCCCACAAGGCCGCGAAACTCAGTTGGCCAACATCGTCGATCAGGGCGATCCTGTCGCCATGGCTGGCCGCCTTGACCCGCGCCAGATCGGCAATCGTGCCGCTCGCCCACAGACCTTTCTCGGCAAAACCGGCCTGATGCGGCGCGGGCAGAGCCATCTGGCTCCAGGGTAGATCTATCCTCATCCGTCATGTCCCAATTGGCCTGAACGCCCTGATTTGTCCCCAAGGCAGAGCTTTTTATCACTGTGTGACGCGCCGCCCCCGCTCTGTCCACTTGGTGAAAGTGGCAGGGTGTAATCGAGCCGGGCCAAGGCATTTATGCGACCCGAACCTAAGACCTGTCACAGCTTGGCAGCGCAACAGGCCTGCGGCAGTTTGGTCGGCAAACAAAACCCATGGCTGACCATGGCAGGAGAGGCATGATGACACCCCCGATAAACGACCGCAGCACGCGTATTGGCGATGTCGCCGAAATCCTGCTCGATTATGTCGAGCAGAAGACCACCTATCAGGCGCAGTCCATCGCGCATGTCCGCACCTCGACCTATACCGATCCCGATCAGTGGAAGGCCGAGATGGAACTGGTGTTCCGCCGCGTGCCGCTGATGCTGGCCTTTACCGCCGAATTGCCCGAACCTGGCGATTACAAGGCGATGGAGGCGATGGGCCTGCCCGTGTTGATCAACCGTGACAAGGATGGCACGGTCCGCGCTTTCCTCAATGTCTGTTCGCATCGCGGGGCGCCGGTGGCTTCCGAAGGGCGCGGTAATTGTGCGCGTTTCACCTGCAAATATCATGCATGGACCTTTGGTCAGGATGGCCGTTTGATCGGCCTGTCGGAAAGCGCGACTTTCGGCGATGTGGACAAGGCCAGCCTCGCGCTACGCGCGCTGCCTTGTGAAGAACGCGCGGGCATGATTTTTGTCTGCCTCACCCCCAATGCACCGCTCAATCTCGACCAGTATTTCCGCGGCTTCCTCGAAGATTTCGAGGGTGTGGGCTTCGACAAATGGACCTATCTGGGCCATCGCGTGATCGAAGGGGCCAATTGGAAGATCGCCTTTGACGGCTATCTCGAAGGCTATCATTTCGCCTCGCTCCACCCTTCGACCATCCAACCGCGCACGCCATCCAACCGCACCTTTTACGAAGGTTTCGGCCCCAGCATGCGTATCGGTTTCCCCCAGCACCGCATTGCCGAAGCGTTGAAAGACATCCCCCGCGACCAGTGGGGCGAGCAGGAAAACAATGGCTTCGACTTTGTGCGGATCCTGTTCCCCAATGTCTCGGCCTTTCTGGCGCCGGAAATCACGCAGGTGGCGCAACTGTTCCCCGGACCGACGCCGGACAAGAACCGTACCGTGCTGCATTACCTGCGCCGCGACCCTATCCGCGACGATGAAGACCGCGCCAATGTCGAAGCGGCGATCAATTTCTTCCGCGATGTAACCTATCAGGAAGATTATATTATCGGCATGGAAATTCAAAAAGGTCTGGAAGCCGGTGCCCATGACGAATTGACGTTCGGGCGCAATGAGCGAGGCAACCAATATTTCCACGAATGGCTCAACTGGTATCTGCAAGATGATCCCAGCCTGCCCGAGCCCAAGATGTAATCTAGACCCCAAACCCGCCCCGGCTCGCCCCGCCCCCAAAGCGGCCATGGCACCTAAACGGAGAGCGCGTCTCATGACTGTTGAAGATAAGAAATCCCGCTATTCGCCCGAGTTCGATGTGGATGTGCGCGGCGATACGATCACCGCCGACCGCTATATCAGCCGCGAATGGATGGAGCTGGAGAACAAGCATTTGTGGCCCAAGGTCTGGCATCTGGGCGGCATGCTGTCGGAGCTGGAGGAGGAAGGTGACTTCATCCGCCATAATTTCGGCAAGGATTCGGTCATCATGGTCCGTCAGGCCGATGGCTCGGTAAAAGCCTTTTACAACACCTGCCCGCATCGCGGGAACCGACTGGTGCTGGGTGAAGCAGGGCATACGCCGCGCATCACTTGCGGCTATCACGGGTGGCAATTCACCCCCGATGGCGTGTTGGCCAAGGTGCAGGACCCCGATGACTTTGCCGGTGGCGACCCCTGCGGCAAGGTCAAGCTGGCCGAGCTGCGCTGTGACACATGGGGGCCTTTCGTGTTCTGGTGCATGGATGAGGATGTCGCCCCGCTGAAAGACTGGCTGGCGCCCTTCCCCGAAAGGCTGGCTAATTATGGCCTGGAAAACTGGGTACGGGTGCTGAACCTGTCGTGTGACGCGGATTTCAACTGGAAGATCATCCGCGACAATTTCAACGAGAGCTATCACCTGCCCACCATCCATCCCGAACTGGCCACCTTCATCAATGACGGCCTGCCCACTACCCTGTTCGAGATGTATCCCACCGGCCATAATGCCATGTGGATGATCGGCCATCAGGCCACGACGCGCGTTGATTATCACAGCGCCGAAGTGCCTGCTCCGCTGGACGATATTGCCCGCGCATGGGGCATTAATCCTGAAGATTACAACGGCCATACCGGCGACATTCGCGCCGCCGTGATCAAGGCCAAGCGCGAGCTGGGGCCTTCGCGTGGCTATCACATGTATGCCAATATGACGGACCAGCAATTGGTGGATTATTTCCACTGCACGCTTTTCCCCAATCTCACGCTGACCATGTCGCCCGAACAATTGCAGGTGCTGCGTACCGAACCGCATCCCACCGATCCGGAAAAATGCATTTTCCAGCATTGGTGCCTCTATCCGCCGGTGGAAGGCCAGACCGAACTGGTGGGGCCGCTGGGCACGGTGCCGTTCAAATTTGACGCGGTGGCGCGGCATAGCAAATATGGCGATGGCGTCTCGCTGGGCTTTGTGGCCGATCAGGATCTCTCGATCGGCACCACGCAGCAGCAGGGCCTCAATTCGCGCGGCTTCAAGGGCTGTGTGCTGCCGGGTCAGGAAAAGCGGATCCAGCGGTTCCACGAATTGCTCAACGACTATGTAAAGGGCGAGAAATGAGCCTGAGCGCAGAAGATCGTTTCGCCATTGCCGATGTGGTCAATGGCTTTGCGCTGGCGGTGGATGATATTGGCAATGTGGATGGTGTCGTGGCGCTGTTTGCGCCCGATGCTGTCTATGACCTGTCCGCGCTGGGTATGGGCACTATTCTGGGGCAGGAAGGCGTGGGTGAGTTCTTTACCACCGCCTTTGCCGGCATGGCCCATAATGCCCATTACATGACCAATATTACCGCCTCCTCCACGGACGCAGGCGCCAAGGCCCAAGCCTATGGCCACGCCTTCAGTCTGGGCAAGGATGGCGCGATGATGGAGGTCAAGGCGCGCTATAATTTCGATCTGGTCCGGTCGGAAAAGGGCTGGTTGATCGCGCGGCTGACGATGGGCCTGTTGATCCCGATGGGGTAAGGCCCGTTTCGGCAAGCGCCAAAGGAAAAGGCCCGGCAGTGATGCCGGGCCTTTTGTGTGAGAGCAGGTGTGAGCCGGTCTCAACTCATGCAATAGCCGCCGTCCATCATGAATTCGCTGCAGGTCACAAAGCTCGCCGCTTCCGAACACAGATAGACCACACCGCCAGCCATTTCCTCAGGGCGGCCAAGACGACCGATGGGATGGGCAGCGACCACGCCCTTGATCGATTCCTCGATCGAAGGCACCGCGCCCAGATCGACATAGCTCTGCATGATCGATTCCAGCATCGGGGTTTCAATCCCGCCCGGATGCACGCTATTGGCGCGGATATTATAGCCCAGCGCGGCAAATTCGGCGCCCATACATTTGGACAGCATCTTCACCGCTGCCTTGCTGGTGCAATAGGCGCCGTTGAAAGGCGCACCCTTGATCCCGCCCACGCTGGAGAAATTGACGATGGAAGCGCCACCTTTGCGCGCCTTGCCGCCTTCTTTCAACATGGGCAGCAAGGTCTGCACGCCGATGATGATGCTCTCCACATTGACATTATACACCCGCTGCCATTCGGACAGCGGCGTGCCTTCGATGCTGGCCACGATGCTGATGGCGGCCACATTGACCAGAGCATCAATGCGGCCATATTCGCGCTGCGCCAGATCAGCAATCGCCTGCCAATCATCCGCATTGGTCACATCATGCACCATGGCATGATCGGCCCCCACATCAGGCGCCACGCGATCGGTGGCGATCACAGTCGCCCCCGCCGCCTTCATCGCCTTGACCACTTCGCGCCCGATGCCGCCGCCCGCGCCAGTGACCACGGCCACCACACTATCCAAACCAATCGTCATGGTTTCAATCCTTTATTGCGCGGTCCAACCGCCATCGACCACCAGTTCGGCACCGGTGACATAGCTGGCATCGCTGCTGGCCAGAAACACGGCGGGGCCTGCCAATTCGTCCGGTTCGGCCAGACGGCCAATCGGGGTCGCCCCTTCCATCGCGGCCACCAGATCCTCGGGCTTTTCGGCAAACCCCTTGTCCACCCAGCGCTGGAAACCGGCGTTGAGCAGCGGGGTCTTTACAAAACCGGGGTGCAGCGAATTGGCGCGGATCGGCATGCGCTTGGTGGCAAATTCAATCGCCAGCCCCTTGGTGAACAGGCGCACGGCGCCCTTGCTGGCATTATAGGCCGATACTTCGGAATAGCCGACCAGCCCCATGATCGAGCTGACATTGATAATGCTGGCCCCGCCCGCAACACCGGCCCCGCTTTGCGCCATCAAAGGCACCAGCGTTTTGACGCCCAGAAACACGCCATCGACATTGATCGCCATGATCTTGCGCCATGCGGCCAGTTCCAGCGTTTCGACCGCACCAGTCAGATCGATGCCCGCATTGTTGACCAGCACATGCAACGCGCCATGCGTCTGACGGATATGGGCCTCGACCCTCCCCCAGTCTTCCTCGCTGGCCACATTGGCCGAAACATAGCTGGCATTGGGGCCCAAACGCTCCAGCACCTCGCGGACGGCGGGGCTATCGGGCGCATCCAGATCGCTGAACACCACTTTGGCACCCTCGCCTAGAAAGCGCGTGCCAATCGCCAGTCCAATCCCGCGCAAACCACCGGAAACAAAAGCGATTCTATCCTGCAAACGACCCATCATCACACTCCCATCATGCCAGCGGTGGTAGCGCCATCAATGGTCAATTCCGCGCCGGAAATAAAGCCTGCCTCGTCACTGGCCAGATAGGCCACCAGCCCCGCCACTTCTTCAACCTGCGCCATGCGGTTCATCGGGGCCATGCCTTCATAAATGGCACGCACGGCCGCCGGATCGGGCTGGCTGTTCATGATCGAGCGGATGAGGTCGGTTTCCACCACACCGGGCAGGATGGCATTGACGCGGATCTTGTACCCCTTTTGCCCGCAATAGACCGCGCTGGATTTGGCCAAAGCGACAACGGCGGCCTTGGTGGTCGAATAGGTGACATAATTGCCCAAGGGACGCGCGGCATTCATCGAGGAATTGATGATGATCGAACCTGTGGCGCCTTCATTTTTCACCATGGCGCGGATTGCGTGCTGCACGGTCAGCATCACACCGGTCTGGTTGATGCCGACAATCTTGTTCCAGCCCTCGATCGAGACATCCTCGATATTGGCATCGCCCTGTTCGGTGCCCGCATTGGCAAAGGCAATATCCAACCGGCCAAATTCGCCCAGCACCACCTCCATCAAGGCGGGCCAGCTGGCGGCATCCTCGACGCGATGGCTGACAAAGCGCCCGCCGGTTTCCGCCGCCAGGGCGGCGCCGACATCGGCCTTGGAACCGGTGAACACCACTTTGGCACCCTGTGCCGACAGGCGGCGCACCACGCCCGCACCAATCCCGCTTGTGCCGCCGGTTACCAGCGCCACCTTGCCGTTCAAACCCATGGTCATAGGACCCTCTCTCCAATGTTTATTCGGCCCATCATGCGCGCGAAAGGGGCAATGAGAAACCTATGCTTTCAGCAAGGTGACGCAGCGGTTAGGGGCGATACGATAAGCGCTTGTATTCGAGGCTCGCGCCCGCGCGAATCAACGATATCCGGCGGAAATTCATAGACGAAACCAGCGGCCCAAGCCGCGGCGAGAGGATAGAGACCATGGCTGACATCGATTTCAAAAGCTCGACGGCAAGTCCGGAAAGCTGCGGGCTACCGGTAAGCGAGGGGATCAACTGGCTGGAACTGATGGCGCAGGATTCGCGCCCCGCGCCCGATGTGCTCACCACGCCCAGCTATCAGAACCGTGGCAGCAAGCCTCTGGCCGCCGGTCGCTATACCAGCGAGGCCTTTGCCAAGCTGGAGCGCGAAAAGATGTGGCCCAATGTGTGGCAATTTGCCGCGCGCGAGGAAGACCTGCCAGAGCCGGGCGATTATGTGGTCTATGAAAATGCCGGTCGCTCTTTCCTGATCGCGCGGCAGGACGATGGCTCGGTCAAGGCGATGCACAATGTCTGCCTGCACCGTGGGCGCAAGCTGCGTCTGGAAGATGGCGCCGCCGACAAATTCGTCTGCCCCTTCCATGGCTTTGCGTGGAAAAAGGACGGCAGTTTCGACCACATGCCCTGCAAGTGGGATTTTGAACATCTCGATCCGGCCAAGCTGGAATTGCCGCAGGCCGAAGTCGGCCAATGGGGCGGCTATATTTTCATCCGCGAAAATGCGGGCGGGCCCAGCCTTGAAGAATTTCTGGCCCCCCTGCCCGACCATTTCAAACGCTGGCGCCATGAAGATTGCGTGACGGTGATGTGGGTGGGCAAGGAAGTGCCCGCCAACTGGAAGGTAACCGCCGAAGCCTTTATGGAGGCTTGGCACACGATTGTTACCCATCCCCAATTGCTGCCCTTTACCGGCGATTGCAATGCGGCCTATTGGACCTGGGGCGACCATGTGAATGTCAATCTGGTGCCCTTTGGCATCATGTCGCCCCATATTGATCCTGCCGGCAAGACCCAGCAATGGGTGGTGGACGAATTCGTCAAATATAACGGGCGTAGCGGTGATAATTATGAATCCGCCTCCGATCCCTATTATGTTGCCGTACCCGAAGGCCAAACCGCCCGCGAGGCGCTGGGTGCCAAGATGCGTGCGGCCTATACCGAACAGACCGGCTATGACCATGCCGATGCGACCGATGCCGAATTGCTCGACGCGCTGGTTTACAATGTGTTCCCCAATTTCGCGCCCTGGGGCGGGTTCATGCCCAACATCATCTATCGCTGGCGCCCCGGCAAGACGCCCGACACCTGCATCATGGAAGTGCGCATTTTGATGCGCGTAAAGAAGGGCGAGAAGCACCCGCGCGGCGTGCCGATGAAGTTCCTGACGCTGGACCAGAAATGGACCGAGGCGCCCGAACTGGGCATTCTGGGCGATGTGTTTGAACAGGATATGGATAACCTGCCCTATGTGCAGCAGGGGCTGCATGCATCCAAGAATGGGGAAGTGCAGCTGGCCAATTATCAGGAAATCCGCCTGCGCCAGTTCCAGCAGACGCTCGACAAATATCTGGGCATTCCCGAGGGCAGCGACGGAAGCGAGGCATGAGCGAGGCCCAACCCAAGCGCATCAATTGCGTGCTGATCTGTGGCGGCGTATGGCACGACATGGACTTTGCCCGGCTTGAACTGCTCAAGCTGCTGGCCGAAGATCAAGCGGTGCGGACGCGCGTGTTTGAGGATTTCGAGAATATCGAAGCGATCAAGCAAGCCGACATCATCATCACCTATACGTGCAACGTCATACCCAGCCTTTCGGCGCAGGAAGCGCTGCTCGATTGGGTGAAGGCCGGTGGTCGGTGGTATGCGCTGCATTCCACCAATTCGGTGCTGCGCCTGCTCAGCGAGGGGCCGAATGCGGGGCTGTTTGACGCCCCGCGCTGGGCGCCCCTGTTCATGGAAACGCTGGGCAGCCAATTCATCAGCCACCCGCCCATCGCCCCCTATCGGGTGACTGTCGCGGATGAAACGCATGAATTGACGCGCGGGATCGAGCCTTTCGATACCAATGATGAATTGTACCACATGGAGTGCCACGGCGAGCTGCATGTGTTGCTGGAAACCGAGTGCAAGGAGGAAGGCACCGGTTTTGTCGAGGCAGCCGATGCGCCCGGCACCCATCCGGTGATGTATATCAAGCATCACGGATCGGGCGCGGTGCTGTATAACACTTTGGGCCATTGTCGCGGCCATTACGACCTGCAACCGCTGATGGATTGGTGGCCGACGGTGGACCGCTGTGCCTGGGATCTGCCGGTGTTTTATGACCTGCTGCGGCGGGGGATCGCGTGGGTGAAAGCGCCTTTGGCCAATTGATCACCGCCTCACAAAAAACCCGCCCCCGCTGATCCGGCAGGGGCGGGTTTTCTTATTCCGCCAATTATGCCGCCAAGCCGGCGAAACGGTCCAGTGCCGCACCCGCATCCTCGGGCCAGCGCGAGAGCATCAGCAAGCGTTTGTGCCCATGGCCGATCGCCAATTCATCGCTGACTCCCATGCCGCCGTGGAACTGGATCATCTCGTGGCCAAGGCTGATCGAGCCCTCGCTGATAAAGGCGCGAGCGCCATCCACCGCCTGGGCAAAACCATCCTGACCTTCACAAACCAGCGCCAGATTGATCAGCGCCCGCGCCTGTTCCAGCACAGCATATTGGGCGACCATCCGGTGCTGGATCGCTTGAAACTTGCCCAACTGGGTGTTGAACTGGCTGCGGGTCCGCAAATAGTCCAGCGTATCATCGAACAGGCGCTGCATAATGCCGACCGCCTCGGCCGCCTGCGCCAATTTGGCCAGCGGCATGACCTTGTCCAGACCGTCAAGGCCGTCCGAAAGGCGATGCGACAACGGAACCACCACATCGACGCATTCCAGATGCAGCGCCGCCCCGCCATCCACCTTGCGCCACGGGCGCTGGATCAGGCCAGGCTGGCTGGCGGGCACCAGATAGAGGTCGACACCATCCCGCTCACCGGCAGCGCCAGTGCTGCGCGCGCTGATCAGGAAGGCATCAGCCCCGACCCCTGCCGGCACGCAATGTTTGATGCCCTTGATACGGACATGATCGCCCTCGATATGCGCTGTGCTTTCCACCCATGTTGCAACGCCGCGACTCGCCGCCTCGGCATGGGCCAGCGCGATGCGTTTGTGGCCGGTGGCAAGATCATCCTGCCAAACCTCGACCAGATCATCCTGCCCCTGGGCCAGCAGCAATCTGGCACCGATCAGCACATTGTCGATCAAAGGCTCGACCGCCAGACCGCCGCCCAGGGCTTCAAACACCGGAACCAGCGCGCAGGCCCCAAAGCCCAGCCCGCCATTTTCGGGTGCCAAAGGCGCGGCAATCAGGCCCAATTCACCCAGCAAGCTCCAGTTTTCTTGGGAAAATCCTGTCTCATTGGCCAAATAGCCGCGTCGACGTTCAACGTCATATCGGTCCTGTACAAACCTCTGTGCGAGGCTTTGCACCATGGTTTCTTCTTCGCTGAGATCGAAGTTCAAGTTTCTTCTCCCTTGGCCGGTATTCTAACACTTGAACCAGTCCAGAAACGCTGGGAAAAAGGCTAGGATAAATCCTGCCCGCGAAAGAGAAGGCAAATAAAATGGTCCTGGAGATGGATGCACCAAGCTTGGATTGGGTTGATGCTGCGCGCGTCAAATCGCCCACCGATATTCGCCGCGCCGCCGAGGCGCTGAACGATATTGCCCACCGCACCGGCATGAAAGTGGCCCCCGCCCACGACATTGCCGACAAACGCACGCCCTGCGACGACAAAGGCAATATCCTTGCCGGTGACGTCTTTGGCTGGGCCAGCGACAAGGCATGGTGGCGCAATCCGCGCATCGCGCTGGATTCGCCGATCACCACCGCCTGCCGTTTCGAAAGCGAGCCCTTCTGGGCCAATGGCGAGGGTTTCCGCACCCGTCAGCCAAACCGCTACCTGTCCTCGATCGACCTCACCAATTTCGAGGCTCGCGCCTTGACGAAGGCGGCGATTGTGGTGCCAGTGCATCTGCCTTTCGGCCAGATCGGCGCGGTGAGTTTCAACCCGCTCGACAGTTCGCGAACGGACCTGTCGCGCGAATTTGAAGCCTATGGCGATATCTATGGCCTGTTGGGCCGGACCTTCATCGCCAGCTATGTCGGGGCAACCGGTACCGCTCAGGCGCTGTCGGGCGGATCGCGCTTGTCCAAGCGCGAGGTGGAATGTCTGCGCTGGGCCGCCATTGGCAAGACCGATCTGGAAATTTCCATGATCATCGGCCGCAGCCGCGCCACGGTGCGTTTCCACATCCACAATGCCTCGATCAAGCTGGATGCGGTCAACCGTAGCCAGACAGTCTTCAAGGCCGCCCAGTTGGGCTATATCTCGCTAGCCCGTTAAGCACGGGCCATGCGATGCCTTTGGCGTGCAGGGCCGAGCGGGCCTTGCGCGCCTGCGCTTTTGCGCCTTGCCTACAGGCCAGACGATAAGGGGTTTGGCGGCGCATGTTGGCCCATGTTGGCCCATGCACTTTGGGTCACGCCTTAGATGGCGCGGCGCGCTGACGCCAAAATAGCACTGTTTTTCAAAGATATGTAAATCACCAATCCCACTTCCTCACCCGCCCTAGTCTTTTTGGGAGTCGCGGCCAGAGCCTGCAAAGTTCTTAATGCCCTCAACAAGAATCGTGAGAGAAAGTCTGAAACCCGCCATGCACAACAGCCTGTTCACCGATGATGATCCAGTGCGCCTGATCGGCGGACGCCATCGTGAAAGCGGGCGGATCGTGTTCCCCTGCCCCGCCGATGCCGCCTATGAAGCGGTGCCGCTGGGCCGCAAGGGGCAGCTCTGGTCCTATACTGTGCAGCGCTTTCGCCCCAAATCGCCGCCTTATGCCGGGCCCGAGGCCTTTGAACCATGGGCCATCGCCTATGTCGAATTGCCCGGCGAGGTGATTGTCGAGGCATGGCTGACCGATGTGGCCTTTGAGGATATCCATATCGGCATGGAACTGGAACTGTCCCCGCAACCTTTGGGTGGCAACAGTTCGCTGATCGTGCCCGCCTTCGCTCCGGTCAAGGCCTTGGCAGCATGAGCCGCGTTTGCATCATCGGGGCGGGCATCCACCGCTTTGGCCGCACCGATGGCCTGTCGGGGCTTGATCAGGGTGTGTTTGCGGTAAGGGCCGCTTTGGCCGATGCAGGCGTTAGCTGGACCGATATCCAGTTCGCCTATGGCGGATCGGATTCAGCGGGAAACCCTGACACGATGGTCGAACGTCTGGGGTTGAACGGCACGCAATTCATCAATGTGAAGAACGGCTGCGCTACGGGTGGTTCGGCTTTGTTTTCTGCGCAAATGGCGATCAAGTCGGGCGAGTTCGATCTTGGCCTTGCCGTAGGCTTCGACAAGCATCCGCGCGGCGCGTTCGATGCCAAACCTGCCGAATATAACCTGCCCGAATGGTACGGCGATGCAGGCTTCATGGTCACCACGCAATTCTTCGCGGCCAAGATCATGCGCTATATGCATCTCTACGGGATCAGCCGCCGCACGCTGGGCATGGTTGCCGAAAAGGCTTTTATGAACGGTGTCCATGCGCCCCATGCGTGGCGTCGCGAACCCGTGGCGTTGGATACGATCCTCGACGCGCCGATGGTGTCGGATCCTTTCACCAAATATATGTTCTGCTCGCCCGGCGAAGGCGGCGTCGCGCTGGTTCTGGCCAGTGAAAAGAAGGCCCGAGAGTTGGGCGTCAAGCCGATCTATCTGGCCGCTGCAACCATGCGTACCCGCCCGCCTGCCAGCTTTGAGGTCTTTGCCCCCAGCATCGACATTGGCGGCGGCACCGCCACGGCCACGCGTTTGGCCAGCGCCGCTGCTTTCGAAATCGCCGGTATCGGGCCGCAAGACATTGACGTGGCCCAGTTGCAGGACACCGAGGCAGGCGCCGAAATCATGCATATGGCCGAAAACGGCTTCTGCAACGATGGCGATCAGGAAACCTGGCTGGCCGAGGGGCGCACGCGCATCAACGGGCAGTTGCCGGTCAATACCGATGGCGGATGCCTTGCCTGCGGCGAACCGATCGGGGCGTCCGGCCTGCGGCAGGTCTATGAAAACATCGTGCAATTGCGCGGGTCTGGCGAAGGGCGACAAGTGCCTGACAGCCCCCGCACAGCTTACAGCCATGTCTATGGCGCGCCGGGTGTTTCGGCCGTCACCATTCTAAAAAGATAAGCCCTATGGATCTGGAACTCACCCCCGAAGAACTGGCCTTTCGCGATGAAGTGCGCAGCTTCCTTGCCGAAAAACTGACGCCCGCCATCAAACAGGGCGCAGCCGCCACGCCTTCGGTCTTTGTCGAACCCGACATCGGTCAGGCGTGGAATGCGATCCTGCATGAACAGGGCTGGCTGGCCTATCAATGGCCAAAGGACGTCGGCGGCACAGGCTGGACTCCCGTACAACGCTATATTTTCGAAAAGGAATGTGCGCAGGCAGGCGCGCCCAACCTGACGGTCTTGGGGCTGAAACTGGTGGCGCCGGTGATCTTCACCTTTGGCACGGAAGCGCAAAAGGCCCATTATCTGCCCCGCATCCTGTCGGGCGAGGATTACTGGTGTCAGGGCTTTTCCGAACCGGCCAGCGGGTCGGATCTGGCCAGCCTGCAATGCCGCGCCACGCTGGTCAGCGACGATCAGGGCGAGCGCTATGTGCTCAATGGTTCGAAAATCTGGACCACCCATGCCCATTTCGCCAATATGATGTTCTGCCTTGTGCGCAGCAATCCCGATGTGCGCAAGAATGAAGGCATTTCCTTCCTGCTGGTCGATATGGACCAACCGGGCATCACGATCAGCCCGATCCTGACTTTGGCGGGCGACCATGAAGTCAATCAGGTCTTTCTGGAAAATGTCGTGGTGCCGGTGGCCAACCGGATCGGCGAGGAAGGCGATGGCTGGAAAATCGCCAAATTCCTGCTGGAAAACGAGCGCGGCGGTTCCTGCCATGCGCCCAAACTGGCCTATGACATCGACCAGATCGAGGCCGCGGCCCAAAACCAGCCCGACGGTCGCGGCGGCATGATGGCGCAGGACAAGGATTGGCAAAGGCGTGTGGCCAAGGTCCGCCTTGGCGTGCAATCGCTCGAAATGATCGAGCTGAAAATCCTGTCCGAAATTGCCAAGGGGCAGAAGCCGGGACCGCAAACCTCGCTGGTCAAGCTGCTGGCCTCCAATCTTCGGCAGGATATTGATTTGATGGGGATGGACCTGCTGGGTCTGGCCGGCATGGAACTGGAAACCCGCCGCCCGCTCTATGGCGATGAGGCGCCGGTGGCCGTGCATAACAAGGCCGCGCAAGTGGCCAGTGCGCGCTATCTCAACAGCCGCGCCTGGACGATCTTTGGCGGCACCAACGAGGTGCAGGCCAGCATCATCGCCAAAACCGTTCTGAACCTGTGATTTCAAGAAAAACCAAAACCCTGGGAGCCGAGATGCAACTGAGCCGAGACGCCCTGCTGGCCGCCTATCACCGGATGAAAATCATCCGCGAATTTGAAGAGCGCCTGCATATCGAGATCCAGACCGGCGAAATTGCCGGTTTCACCCACCTTTACTGCGGTCAGGAAGCCGTGGCCGTCGGCGTTTGCGAGCATTTGGGTGTGGAGGACAAGATCGTCTCCACCCATCGCGGGCACGGGCATTGTCTGGCCAAGGGCTGCGATGTCGATGACATGATGAAGGAAATCTGGGGCAGCCGTGATGGCCTTTGCAAGGGCAAAGGCGGATCGATGCATATTGCGGACGTTACCAAGGGTATGCTGGGCGCCAATGGCATTGTGGGCGCAGGCGCACCGATTGCCGTGGGCGCCGCGCTGGCTAGCCGCGTCGATGGGCCGGGCGAAAACGGCTTGAAAGTGGCGATCGCCTTTTCTGGCGACGGCGCCTGTAACCAGGGCACCACGTTTGAAGCGATGAATTTCGCGGTGGTGACGCAGGCTCCCTGCATTTTCGTGTTCGAAAACAACCATTATTCCGAACATACCGGCGTCGATTACGCCGTGGGCACCGCTGGCGATATTGCAAGCCGCGCCGAGGCCTTTGGCATGAAAGTCTGGCGTGCGGACGGCACCGACTTTTTTGCAGTCCATAACACGATGCGCGAAGTGCTGGACTATGTGCGCGCAGGCAATGGCCCTGCGGCGGTGGAATTCGACACCGAGCGCTTCTTCGGCCATTTCGAGGGCGATCCCCAACGTTATCGCGGCCCCGGTGAACTGGACCGCATCCGCGAGACCCGCGATTGCCTGAAGAATTTCCGCAAGGCCGTGACCGAAGCTGGCCTGCTGCAGGACGCCGATCTGGACGCGGTTGACACCCAATCGCTGGCCGAGATCGAGGCTGCCGTGACGGCAGCACGCGCCGCGCCGCGCCCCACCGCCGAAGATGTCCTTGCCGACGTCTACATCTCCTATTGAGAGCGGGAACCGACAGATGACAAAGATGATGTATCGTGATGCCGTGCTCTCCACCATCATGGAAGAGATGGAGCGCGACCCCAATGTGGTGGTGCTGGGCGAAGATGTGGTGGGCGGCATGGGCACCGCCGGTGGCCCCGAAGCCATCGGTGGGATCTGGTCCACCTCGACCGGTCTTTATGGCAAATTCGGCCCGACCCGCGTGATTGACACGCCGATTTCGGAAAGCGCGATCATGGGCGCGGCCGGTGGCCTTGCTCTTGCGGGCAAGCGTCCGATTGCCGAATTGATGTTTGCCGATTTCATCGGGGTCAGCCTTGACCAGATCTGGAACCAGATCGCCAAATTCCGCTATATGTTTGGCGGCAAGACCCGCTGCCCCGTGGTGCTGCGCATGGCCTATGGCGCGGGTTACAACGCTGCGGCCCAGCACAGCCAGTCGGTGCATCAGATCCTGACCGGCATGCCCGGCATCAAGGTGGTGATGCCCACCACGCCCGCCGACGTAAAGGGCCTGTTGCGCACCGCCATTCGTGACGATGATCCGGTGGTGTTTCTGGAGCATAAGGCGCTTTATGCCAACACTGGCGAAGTGCCCGATGATCGCGATTTCATGATCCCCTTCGGCCATGCGCGCCTCAGCCGTGCGGGCGGAGACGTGACGCTTGTCTCCTCTGGCCTGCTGCTGGGCTTTTGCGAAGCGGTGGCCGACAGGCTGGCAGGCGAAGGCATTGGTTGCGATGTGATCGACCTGCGCACCACCAGCCCGCTGGACGAGGAAACCATTTTGGACAGCGTGGAAACCACCGGACGTTTGGTGGTGGTGGACGAGGCGCCGCCGCGTTGCGGTCTGGCCGCCGATATTTGCGCTCTGGTGGCGCATAAGGCCTTTTCCAGCCTGAAGGCTCCGCCGCAGCAGGTGACCCCGCCGCATACGCCGATCCCCTTCGCCCGCGAATTGGAAAGCGCTTATTTGCCTTCGGTCGACAAGATCGAGGCGGCGGTGCGCCGCGTGTTGGCCTGGCGCTGAAGGAGGCTCTGATGGCTGAAATCCGCCCTTTCTGCATGCCCAAATGGGGCATCGAAATGACCGAGGGAACGCTTGCCGAATGGAAGGTCGGTCAGGGCGAAAGCTTCAAGCGTGGGCAATTGTTGTGCCTGATCGAAACGGCCAAGATCACCAATGAGGTGGAGGCCGAATTTGACGGTGTGATGGCGCGTATTCTGGTGCCCGAAGGGGGTGACGCGCATAGTGTGGGGACGCTGCTGGCCGTGATGGCCTCGGCCGATGCAGGTGAGGATGAGGTTGAGGCTTTCATCGCCGCCTTCAAACCTGCCGACACCAGCACAGCCGCCAAGGGTGGCGACAGCGCTGCTCCTGCCCCCGTGGCCAATGCGCCCGCCCAGCCAAGGGTGATCGAGACCAACCGCCCGATCAGCCCCGAAGCGCTGAAACTGGCGCAGGAAAGCGGTCTGGACATCGAGCCGATCGAAGGGTCGGGCCGTGATGGCCGCATCACTTTGCAGGACGTACATCAGGCGCTTCGTAGCCCTGCCCGTCCGGTGTTGCAGGGGGCGTTGAAGGTGGAAGCGGAAGGCCCCGTGTTTGCCTCGCCTTTGGCTCGCCGCATTGCAGCCTTGCACGGGATCAGCCTGGCAGGGCTGACCGGCACCGGCCCGCGTGGGCGCATTTCCAAGGCGGATGTCTTGGCGCTGGTGCCTGCCCCTTCTGCGTCGACCAGTGCCTTTGGCGCGCCCTTTGTAGCCGTGGCCAATCCGCCCAGCGTCACCCGCTTTGACAGCGTGCGCAAGGTTGTCGCGCAGCGCCTGACCGAGGCCAAGCAGACGATCCCGCATTTCTATCTGCGCATGTCGGCGCGGGTCGATGCGCTGATCGCCTTGCGCAAAACGGCCAATCTGGTGCTGGGCACCAAGGCCAGCCTCAATGACTATGTGATCATGGCCGCCTCACGCGCGCTGGCCCGCCATCCCGATGTCAATGTGCAGGTCCATGGGCAGGAAATCCACAGCTTTGCCCATGCCGACATTTCCATCGCCGTGGCCAGCCCCAAGGGTTTGGTGACGCCGGTGGTGCGGCAGGCCGACCGGATGCGGATCGACCAGATTGCCGCCGCCAGCAGCGACCTGATCACCCGCGCCAAAGCCGGACGTCTGGGCATGGATGACATGGCGGGGGGAAGCTTTTCGATTTCCAACCTTGGCATGTTCGGCATCGAAGATTTCGACGCCATCATCAACCCGCCCCAAGGCGCCATTCTGGCCGTGGGCACCATCACGCGCGAAGCGGTGGAAGATGGCGACGGTTTCGCCTTTGAAAGCCGGATGCGTTTCACCCTGTCGGTGGACCATCGCGCGATTGACGGCGCTGCCGGTGCCCAATTCCTCGCCACCCTCAAGAATTTGATCGAAGCCCCCGAAGATCTGTTCGCCTGACCCTGTTTCACGGAGAATTTCATGACCAAGCGCGGCGCTTTGACCGATCTGGCCCCGATCAACCAACTGGCCTATCTGCCGTCCGATTTTGATGCCGCCCTGCATCACTGGACACAGGTGGTGGGGGCTGGTCCCTTCTTTCTGATGGAGAATATCGCACTGGGCGATATGACCTATCTGGGACAGCCCACCGATGCCGTCTTCTCCGTGGCCATTGGCTATTGGGGCGATATGCAGATCGAGCTGATCCGTCCCGAAAATGACAGCCCCTCGATCTATTCCGGCAAATATGCCGTCAAAGACCGGCTGCATCATATTTGCATGGTGGTCGACGACATAGAGGTCGCACGTAAGGCTCTGGCCGAGGCGGGCGCTACCAATCTGGTCGAAGGCAAAGTGGGCGAGGATGGCTATGTCATCTATGCCGATGCGGGCGGCGGCCCCGGCAATGTGCTGGAATATGTGCAATTGATGAGCGGCGGGAAAGAATTGTTCGCGATGATGCGCGACGCTGCCAAGGGTTGGGATGGCAGCGATCCGCTGCGCAAGATCGGATAAGCAGCATGACCACCGAACGCGCTATTGCGATTGCCGCCCGTGTGGAAGATTTCGTCCGCACCCAGATCTTTCCCTATGAGAGCGACCCGCGCCGGGACCATCACGGCGCCCCGACCGACGAACTGGTCTATGAAATGCGCGAGAAGGCCCGCGCGGCAGGTGTGCTGCCCCCGCATATCCTGCCCGATGGCACGCATCTCACCCAGCGCGAAACCGCCACGGTGTTGATTGCCAGCGGTCTGTCTCCGCTGGGGCCTTTGGCCTGCAACACGATGGCGCCCGATGAAGGCAACATGTATCTGATCGGCCATGTCGCCTCCGATGATCTGAAGCAGCGTTTCCTCAAACCCTTGGTGGAAGGACGCGCAAGATCCGCCTTTTTCATGACCGAACCAGCCACGATGCAGGGTGCCGGTTCCGACCCCTCCATGATGATCACCACCTGTCGCCGCGACGGCAACCATTGGGTGGTCAATGGCAAAAAGCGCTTCATCACCGGCGCGCAAGGGGCGCAGGTTGGCATCATCATGGCCAAATCCGAAGAGGAAGACAGCCATGGCGGGGCCTGCATGTTCCTGGTTGATCTGCCCGATCCGGCCATCCGTATCGATTATGTGCCCAACACGATCGACACCTCCATGCCCGGCAGCCATGCCAATGTGACCATCGACAACTTGCGCATCCCTGCCGATCAATTGCTGGGGCAGGCCGGCGATGGCTTCAAATATGCGCAGGTGCGCCTCAGCCCTGCCCGCCTGTCGCATTGCATGCGCTGGCTGGGTTGTTGCATCCGCGCGCAGGAGATTGCCAGCGATTATGCCAACCGCCGCATGGCCTTTGGCAAACTGTTGATCGACCATGAAGGGGTGGGCTTTATGCTGGCCGAAAACATGATCGAATTGCAACAAGCGCAATTGATGATCGACTGGTGCGCGGGCGTGCTGGATACGGGCAGTCTGGGCACGGTGGAAAGCAGCATGGCCAAGGTGGCCGTGTCCGAGGCCTTGATGCGTATTGCCGACCGCTGCGTTCAGGTGATGGGCGGCACGGGAGTCACCGATGAAACCGTGGTGGAACAGATCTTCCGCGAGGTGCGCGCCTTCCGCATCTATGACGGCCCAACCGAAGTCCACAAATGGAGTCTGGCCAAAAAGATCAAGCGCCGTTGGAAAGAGGCTCATGGCTGACCCTATGCCCGATCTTGCCGCCGCCAACACTGGCGTGGGCGCTATGCGGACCGCGCTGGACGGCGCGGCCTTGCAGGACTGGTTGCAAGCCCATGTGGCAGGCTTTTCCGGCCCGCTGGAGATTGGCCAGTTCAACGGCGGCCAGTCCAACCCGACCTATCGCCTGACCACGCCCGACGCGCGCTATGTGTTGCGGCGCAAACCTGCGGGGCCGATCCTGAAGGGCGCGCATGACGTGCTGCGCGAGGCAAGGGTGCAACAGGCGCTGGCGGGCAGCGATGTGCCGGTGGCGACCATTCGCGCCGTTTGCGAGGATGAAAGCGTTCTGGGCAGCGCATTTTACGTGATGGATATGGTGGATGGCCGCGTCTTTTGGGATGCGGCTTTGACCCAGATCCCTATCGGCGAACGCGCGGCCTATTACGATGAAATGAACCGCGTGATCGCCGCATTGCACAGTGTCGATTATGCCGCCATCGGCCTTGGCGATTACGGGCGGCCGGGCAATTATTTCGCCCGTCAGATCGCGCGCTGGACCCGCCAGTATGAAGAAGACGAACTGGCTGGGCGCGATCCGGATTTGGATGCCTTGGTGGCATGGCTGCCCACGGCCATTCCCGATGGCGATGAAACCTCGATCGTCCATGGCGATTTCCGCTGCGACAACATGATCTTCCACCCCAGCGAGCCGCGCGTTCTGGCGGTGCTGGACTGGGAATTGTCGACCTTGGGGCATCCCTTGGCCGATTTTGCCTATCACGCGATGTTCTATCGCATGCCGCCCGATATTGTTGCGGGGCTGGGCGGGGTTGATCCAGAGGGGCTGGGCCTGCCTTCGCAGGAAGCCTATATCGAGGCCTATTGCCGCCGCACCGGTCGTCAGGCAATCGGGAATTGGGACTTCTATCTGGCCTTCAACTTCTTCCGTCTGGCCGCGATTTTCCACGGGATCAAAGGTCGGGTGCTGCGCGGCAATGCCAGCAATGCACAGGCCGCCTCACGCGCGGAGGCCTTCCCGCGTCTGGCCCGTCTGGCGCGCGACTGCGTGGGGATTTAACCGTCATCTAACAGAATATAGCCGCGGTCCAGCACTCTGGCCTCGGCTGTGGTGGCCGAAAACCAGATATGCGGGCCGTCTTTGACATGATCGATCACCAGCCTGTCCTGCGGATAGGCTGGTGCGGTAAAGCGCAGGGATAGCGCCTTGATGCCAGCGCCCTTCCCCAATCGCCACAGAGCCACCGCCGTCAGCCCCATGGACAGCAAGCCATGCAGGATTGGGACGCGAAACCCCGCCTGCTGCGCCGCCACCGGATCGGCATGCAGCGGGTTGGTATCGCCGTTCAAACGGTAAAGCAGGGCTGACGTTGCATGGGTCTCCACTATGCTGCGGCCCGCCAGCGGCGAAGGGGGGCAGGGCGGGATTGCCGACAGGGCCATGTCGCCGAACCCTTCGCCCACAGCTTCTGCATTGCGGAAAAACAGCATGGATTGCCCCCTCGCCAAGAGCGCGCCGCTATCACCACGCGTCAAAATACGCTCCACCAACACCGCCAGATGGCCCGCCCCGCGCGGGCGCAATCCGATGATGCGATTGCGGGCCAAGAGCGGCACATCTAGCGGAATGTCGCCATAGATCTCCAACGACTGCTCGCCATGCAATGGGCCTGAGGAGGGCAGGCCCAACAAGGGATCGCTCCACCACGCCCCCGGATCGCCCAGCACCACCGGCATGGTGGCAAAGACCCGCAAACCGGCGCCCTCATACACAAAGGGCAGTTCATCGGGCCCCGTGCCCAGCCCGATGGACAGAGCGTAAAGGATCGCCGCCTGTGGCGTGATCGAGCAGGCGACATCCGGCAAAGACAAAGCCGCCAGAGAGTCGATGTTTACCGCCATGATTGGCCTCCACCTGTGATCTGGCAAGGGATAGCGCATCATCGCCCGATCACGCCTGATGCATTGGATAGGTCCGCGCGCAACAAGGCTGGGTTAGTCTGTCCGTCAAAGGCGTATGTGCAGGCGGCGTGCAGCGCAGATACCGCAAAGAAAGCCGTCAGCGAGAGGTTTATCATGGAAAGCAACAAACAGGGCGCCCGTAATCGTCTGGATGGCAAGGTAGCCATTGTCACCGGCGGCGGCATGGGCATGGGAGCCGCAACCGCGCAGGTCATGGCCGGTTATGGCGCAAAGGTTCTGGTCGCGGATCGCAATGTTCCGGCGGCGCAAGCCACGGTGGATGCCATTCTGGCCGCCGGTGGTCAGGCGCTGGCCTGTGCCTGCGACGTGGGGGATGAACAGCAGGTAATCGCCATGGTGGAAACCTGCGTCGCCCATTTCGGGCGGCTCGATTGCGCGGTCAACAATGCCGCGATCGCCCCCGATCTGCTGCCCATTGCCGAGGCGGATATGGCCGTCTGGGATCGCGTGATCGCGATTGACCTGCGTTCGGTCATGCTTTGCATGAAATATGAGTTCCGCCAGATGTTGGCGCAGGGTCAGGGCGGATCGGTGGTCAATATCGCCTCGGTCAGCTCGGTCCGCCCGCAACCGGGCAATTCGGCCTATGTGGCGGCCAAGCATGGCGTGATCGGCCTGACCAAGACCGGCAGCGTGGAAGTGGCCCCTAAAGGCATTCGCGTGAACGCCGTCATGCCCGGCGCGATCGATACACCGATGCTGCGACAGGCTTTGGACGATACTGGCTATACCGAGGCCGATTTTGCCCCCGCACTCAGCCTGTTTGGCCGTTTCGGGCGGCCAGAGGAAGTGGCCGAGGCCAGCGCATGGCTCTGCTCGGATGCGGCCAGCTATGTTACCGGCCATGCACTGGGGGTCGAGGCGGGCTATCTGAGCCGTTAAATTGATAGGGGCGGGAAAAAATTTCTCCCCGCCCCTTCTTTTCCTCACGATCAACGGCCTCAAACGTTGGGGATCTGGCTCCCCAAATGACGGCCCGCCACATAGCCGAAGGTCAGGCCCGGGCCCAAAGTACCGCCAGCCCCGCCATAAATCTCGCCCAGCACCGCCGACATCACATTGCCTGCCGCATAAAGGCCCTGAATGGGATTGCCGTCCCAATCGACCACTTGCCCGTCGGCATTGACCTTGGGCCCGCCTGCCGTGCCCAGCGCGCCCGCCTCCATCTTGACCGCATAGAACGGCCCCTGATCGATCACGCCCAGCGTGCGATAGGGCGGCTCGAAATCCATGTCGCCCCACATGTAGAAATTGTCATAGCTGTTATCGCCACGGTTGAAATCATCATCATGGCCATTGCGGACCATGGTGTTGAACCGGTCAACCGTCGCCACCAGCCCTGCCGGATCAATCCCCGCTTTGCCCGCCAGTTCCTCCAGCGTGTCGGCCTGCATCATGAACGAGGGCGCGGGCGAACCGGGCAGCGAGTTGAAGGCGTGATATTTGTTCTTGTAACGCTGATCGATGATCAACCAATAGGGCAGGTTGGCGTAAGTATGGGTGCCCGCATCAAACGTGTTGAGCGAACGGCCCAGCGCGTTGTAATTGGCGGCCTCATTCACGAAACGCTTGCCCGCACGGTTGACCAGGATCGCACCGGGGCGGGCGCGCTCGTCCGAACCCAGCAGGTAATTGGCCTTGGCCCCGCGCTGCGGCTTCATTTCCAGCACGCTCTGCATCCAGAAAGCATTTTGCATATTGCCCAATTGCGCACCGGCATCAATCGCCATCAACAGGCCATCGCCTTCATTCTCAGGCACGCTGACGGGACCGGTCAAAGGCCCGCGGATGAAGGTTTTGACCAGCATCTCGTTCCATTCAAACCCGCCGGTCGCAATCACCACCCCGCGACGCGCCCTGACGGCAAAGTCGCGGCCATTGGCATCCTGTGCCACCACGCCGATGATGCGGTCGCCATCCTTGATCAGCTTGCGTGCGCGCTTTTCAAATTCCACCGGAATATTGCGATCCAGCACCGCCTTGAACAAGGCGCCTGCCAGCGCCTGACCCAGCCCGCGATAATCGCCCCGCTCGCGCTCGGCCAGCGTTTCCTCGTCCAGCGATCCGGTGATCGCCTCCATCAGGCTGCCGCGCAGGGGATAGGCCATCTTGCTGGGATTGACCCGCTGCGCCCATTTACCCAGCGTTTCAAAAGAGAAAGCCTCATTGTCCAGACTGCGCCCGCCATCAGGCTTGGCACCGGGCGAATAGGGCTGATAATCGGGGAAATCCTTGAAAGCGACCAGACGGACCGGCGTCTTCTCCTCCAGATAGCGCAGCATTTCCGGCCCGTTCTGCATGAAGGACCACAAGGTTTCAGGATCCAGCGCACCGGGCGAGAGCGAGTCAAGATAGGTTACCACCTCCTCGTCGCTATCCTCCAGCCCTAGCGCATGTTGGTGATGGTTGTTGGGGATCCACAGCATGCCGCCCGACATGGCGGTCGTCCCGCCGACCATATTGGTCTTTTCCAGAATGACCACTTTGCTGGCGCCGAAATCATGGGCGGCAATGGCCGCCGTCATGGCCGCACCACCTGAACCAAGTACGACAACGTCGGCTTCCATGTCCCACTTGATATCTTCGGTCATCCAACATCTCCCAATCGACGCCTGTTTTATGCCGCGTCTTTCTTTGTGCCCCGTCATGTGAAGGCGGCGCAGTGTAGGTTTGCGACAGGAAATTTCACCACTGCCAAATGTCCTAGGGTCGACCGGTCTTTTTCACCGCAGGTGTTGATACAGGGGCGTAGCCTCAGTGGGATGATGAATGCCATTCATAAAGTCTAGCGCATTGCCCCCACTAATGGTTGGAAGCCTTTTGCTCTATGGGGCCGACTGATCACGGATTTTTACGCCCCGCGGCGCCCACGGAGAATTCCCCCCATGCCTCGAACCCGGCCCCTTCCTTCATCCAGCCTTCAGCTGCCGCGCCATGGCGCAAAGGTGCTGCTGCCCGCCGCGATGGCGCTGATGCTCGCGGCTTGCTCCGCACCTCCGCCGCCACCTCCGCCACCCACGCCCGTGGTAGCCGCCGCGCCGCTGGAACGTCGCGTGGTGGATTGGGACGATTATGTCGGCCGGTTTGAAGCGGTGCAGGATGCCGAGGTGCGCCCCCGCGTCTCAGGCCAGATCCTGCGCACCATGCTCCAGCCCGGTCAGCGCGTGACACAGGGCCAGCCCCTGTTCGAGATCGACCCGCGCCCCTACCGTGCAGCTTTGGCGCAGGCGCAGGCTGAAGTGGCGCGGGCCAATGCGTTGTTGGTCAATGCAAGGCAGGAACGCATCCGCGCCGCCGACCTGTTCAAGGCGCAGGCCACAAGCCGCGAGGAACTGGAGCAGAAAGAGGCCGCAGAACGCAGCGCCCAAGCTGGCCTGATGGCCGCCAAGGCCGCCGCCAGCGCCCGCGCGCTGGATGTGGACTTCACCATCGTGCGCGCTCCCATCACCGGCCTCCTGTCGGACAAGCGCGTTTCTATCGGCGATTATGTCACCGCAGGGCAAACCCCGCTCACCCGCGTGGTCAGTCTGGACCCGATCCGTTTCACCTTTGATGGCGCGGAAAATCTCTATCTCAAATATATGCGCGAGGCAGAAAAGGGCGGGCGCCCGTCGTCGCGCACCAGCCCGAACCCGATCGATATCCAACTGGCCGACGAGAAGGGCTATAGCCTGCATGGCCGCATGGATTTCGTGGATAATGCCATCGATAAAGCCTCGGGCACGATCCGCGCCCATGCTCTGGTGGCCAATCCCGGGGGTAAGCTGGTGCCCGGCCTGTTTGGCCGCGCACGGCTGATCGGTTCGGGCACATATCCTGCTTTGCTGATCCCCGATGCGGCGATTGTCACCGACCAGACGCGCCAATTTGTCTATGTGGTGGGCCGCGATAACAAGGCCGCCATCCGCAACATTGCCACCGGCCCGATGGTCGACGGGTTGCGCGTGGTGCGTTCGGGCATCGACAAACGCGACAAGGTGGTGATCGAGGGGATTGGCCGTCTGCATGACGGGTCCCCGCTGGCCGCGCGCCAAGGTGCGATCACGCCCAAGCCCGATGCCCAATCCCCCATCTCGCAACCGGCGCAGGCTCCCCAGCCCTCGCAAGCAACCGCGAAGTAAGCCCCCCATGCGCTTCCCCCATTTCTTTATCCGCAGGCCGATCTTTGCGGCCGTGCTGTCCTTGCTAGTGATGCTGGTGGGCCTGATCGCCTATCCCAGCCTGCCTGTGGCGCAATATCCCGAAATCGCCCCGCCCA
Source organism: Novosphingobium umbonatum (assembly GCF_004005905.1). Taxonomy (GTDB): domain Bacteria; phylum Pseudomonadota; class Alphaproteobacteria; order Sphingomonadales; family Sphingomonadaceae; genus Novosphingobium; species Novosphingobium umbonatum. The sequence continues at coordinate 118,915 of NZ_SACO01000004.1, read as the reverse complement.
CGGTGGTGGTGCGCGCCACCTATCCGGGGGCGACTGCCGATGTGCTGGCGCAGACCGTGGCCGCGCCGATCGAGGAACAGATCAATGGCGTGGACGGGATGCTGTACCTGTCCTCATCCTCGTCGGGCGATGGCAATCTGGCGATTACGGTAACGTTCAAGCCAGGGACCAATGTCGATCAGGCGCAGGTCTTGGTACAAAACCGCGTGGCCACCGCCGAACCACGCCTGCCCGAACAGGTGCGCCAGCTGGGTCTGACCGTCAAAAAGAGCTCGCCTGACTTGCTGATGGCAATCACGCTCACCTCGCCGGACCATTCGCTGGACCAGAAATATCTGTCCAATTACGCCACGTCCCAAGTGGTCGACCGGCTGCGCCGCATCAATGGCGTGGGCGATGTGCGCCTGTTTGGCGCGCGTGATTACAGCATGCGGATATGGATCGATCCGGACCGCGCCGCTGCGCTGAACCTGACCGCCGACGAGATTGTTGCCGCCGTCCGCGGTCAGAACACGCAGGTTTCCGCAGGCACCCTGGGCCAGCCCCCCTATAACAAGGGCAGCAATGCGTTTCAGCTCAACATTGCTGCCAAGGGCCGCCTGACCAGCCCCGAGGAATTTAGCCAGATTGTCATCAAGCGTCTGGACGAAGGCCGTGTAATCCGCCTGTCCGATGTGGCCCGCGTGGAAATGGGCGCGCAGGATTACAGCCTCAACGCCTTCAACAGCGGAGAGGAAACGATCAATATCGCGGTCGATCAGGCCCCCGGCTCCAATGCTCTGGCCACTGCCGAGGCGGTCGCTGCGGAGATGAAGGGAATGTCCAAGAGCTTCCCCGCCGGTGTGGCCTATCAAATCCCCTATAATCCCACCGAATATATCGCCGCCTCGATCGAGGAGGTGAAGCATACGCTGGTGGAAGCTATCGTGCTGGTGGCGCTGGTGGTGCTGGTCTTCCTGCAAAGCGGGCGCGCTTCACTGATCCCCATCATCGCCATTCCGGTCTCGCTGGTGGGCACTTTCGCGGTGCTGGCCGCCTTTGGCTACAGCCTCAACAATCTGTCTTTGTTCGGGCTGGTGCTGGCCATCGGCATTGTGGTCGATGATGCGATTGTGGTGGTCGAGAATATCGAGCGCCTGATGGAACAGGGCCTCTCCGCCCGCGATGCCGCGCATGAGACGATGGATGAGGTTTCCGGCGCGCTGATTGCCATTGCGCTGGTGCTGATTGGCGTGTTCCTGCCCACCACCTTCATCCCCGGCATTTCGGGCCAGTTCTTCAAACAATTTGCCCTGACCATCATCAGTGCTACCGCCTTCTCGGCCTTTGTCTCACTCACGCTCTCGCCCGCGATGGCCAGCCTGATCCTGCGCCCCAAGCGCCATGGCGAGCCGGTTGCTGGCTGGCGCGGATGGCCCGCGCGCGGTGCGCGGCGTTTCAATGCCGCGTTTGACTGGATCGGTGAGCGCTTTGGCCGCTACACTTTGCGCGCCTTGCGCGGACTGACCATGGTCCTGGTCTGTTATGCGGGCCTGATCGGGCTGACCGCATGGCGTTTTTCCGCCACGCCCACCGGCTTCATCCCCGCGCAGGATCAGGGCTATCTGATCGGCATCATCCAATTGCCTGCCGGTGCCTCGATTGACCGCACCAATGCGGTGTTGAAACAAGTCGAAGCCATCACGCTCAAAAACCCCTCGGTGGCGGGCACGCTGGCCTTTTCGGGCATGAATGCCATCACCCAGACCAATGCTACCAATGCCGCCGCCATGTTCACCGTGCTCAAGCCCAAGGGCAAACGCGCCTCGGCCGATGACGTGACCGCTCAATTGCGCAAGGCCTTGGGCGGGATCACCGGGGCCAATATCCTGATCATCTCGCCCCCTCCGGTGCGTGGCATTGGCAATGCGGGCGGGTTCAAAATGATGGTCAAGGATCAAACGGGCGGCAGCCTGCATGATCTGGAAACGGTCACGCAAGCTCTGGTGGCCAAGGCCGCGCAAGACCCCGCGATTGCCGCGCCTTTCACCTTGTTTGACACCCATACGCCGCGCCTGTTCGCCGATATCGACCGGCAAAAGGCCGAGCAATATGGCGTGCCGGTGGAAAGCGTGTTCAGCACTTTGGCCACCTATCTGGGCTCGTCTTATGTCAATGACTTCAACTTCCTTGGCCGCACCTATCGGGTGACGGCGCAGGCCGATGCGCCCTATCGCGATGCTCAGGCCGATGTGGGGCGACTGCGCACCCGTGCCGATTCAGGCGCCATGGTGCCTTTGGGCGCAGTGATGACATTGAAGAATGACAGCGGCCCGCATCGCGTGGTGCGCTATAACCTCTATCCCGCCGCCGAATTGCAGGGTGGTCCCTCTGCTGGCCATTCCAGCGGCGAGGCTCTGGCCGCGATGGAGCGCATTGCCGAAGAGACCTTGCCCGCCGGTTACAGCTATGAATGGACCGAAATGGCCTTGCAGCAAAAGCAGGCGGGCAACACCGGTACGCTGGCCTTTGGGCTGGCGGTGGTGGTGGTGTTCCTGCTGCTGGCGGCGCTTTATGAAAGTCTGGTGCTGCCTCTGGCGGTCATCCTGATCGTGCCCATTTGTTTGCTGGCCGCGATTGCGGGGGTCAATCTGATGGGGCTGGACAACAATATCCTCACCCAAGTCGGTTTGGTCGTGCTGGTGGGTCTGGCGGCGAAAAACGCCATTCTGATCGTGGAATTTGCCAAGCATAATGAGGATAATGGCATGGAGCGCCGCGAGGCGGCCCGTATGGCCTCCACCCTGCGTCTGCGCCCGATTGTGATGACCTCCATCGCCTTCATTCTGGGCAGCCTGCCTCTGGTGATCGGCAATGGGCCGGGTTCGGAAATGCGGCAGGCTTTGGGCGTGGCGGTGTTCTTTGGCATGATCGGGGTGACGGTCTTGGGCCTGCTGTTCACCCCTGCCTTCTATGTCCTTTCGCGCAATCTGGGCGATGCGGTGAACGCGCGCCTTGCCCGTTGGCGCCGCGTTGCCAAGCCTGCGCCAGCCCCCGAAGGGGAGACGATCTGATGAAACTGTTCCTAACTTTACCCCTGCCCCTGTTGTTGGCCGCCTGTGCCGTTGGGCCGGACTATCACCCTGCTACGCTGCCTCCCATCACTTTGGCCGAAAGCGGCGGGCAAGGGGTAGCGCCCGACCCGCTGCCTGACCGCTGGTGGCAGGTGTTTGAAGACAAGGCGCTGGATGATCTGGTCGACAAGGCCCTGCGCCATAACGCCGACCTGCGCATCGCGGCCGCCAATCTGCAAAAGGCGCGGGGCTCACTGGGTGAGGCGCGGGCGGGGCTGGTGCCCGAAGCCTCGGCTCAGGCGCAATATCAACGCCTGCGTTCGCGTGCCATTGTCAGCGATCGCGACGGCAATCTGACCGCCCGAACCTTTAGCGGCCAACTCTATTCGCCGGCCATGGATGCCTCCTATGAGCTGGATCTGCTGGGCGGGGTGCGGCGCGGCATCGAAGCAGCTCTGGCCGATCATGCCCGTGCCGCCGCCTTGCTCGATGCGGCGCGGGTCAGCGTCGCTGGGGATACGGCGCGCTACTATGTCACGGCCTGCGCCTATGGCGCGCAAGTGGCGGTGGCGCGTGATACGCTGGACTTGCAACGCCGCACGCTCACGCTGACACAGGCACGCGAGCAAGGCGGGCGCGGCACCCAGCGTGATGTGGCGCAGGCCAAGGCGCTGGTAGCGCAGGCCGAAGCGCAAATCCCCACGCTGGAGGCCGAAAGGCGAGCCGCGCTTTATGCTTTGGCCACGCTGACCGGCGAGCGTCCCGAAGCGCTGACTAGCCCTGCCACCACTTGCGCCGCCATTCCCGCCCCGCGCCAACCCTTGCCCGTGGGTGACGGGCAGGCGCTGCTGGCGCGCCGCCCCGATCTGCGCGCTGCCGAAAGGCAATTGGCGGGCGATATGGCGCGTATAGGCATGGCCAAGGCCGATCTTTATCCCAAAATCACGCTGCTGGGCACGGTGGGGCTCAATGCGCCCAGCCTGTCCAATCTGGGCGCTGCGGCCACCACCACCTATTCAGCCGGGCCGCTGATCAGTTGGAGCCTGCCGCTCAATGGCGCGCCGCGCGCAAGGCTGCGTCAGGCCCGCGCGCAGGCCGATGCCGCGCTGGCCGGTTTTGACAAGGCCGTGCTCACCGCCTTGCAGGAAACCGAGCAGGCGCTGGCACGTCTGGATGGCGCAGCCCGCCGCGAGGATGCGCTGAACGAGGCGGCCAAGGCCAGCGAACAGGCTGCCAGCCTCACCCAGACCCGTTTCCGCGCGGGGTCGGACAATTTCCTGCAATTGCTCGATGCCCAGCGCAGTCTGGCCAGCGCACGCGGTCAGGCGATTGCCGCCGCCTCCGACCGTGCCTTGGCGCAAGTCAGCCTGTTCAAGGCGCTGGGCGGCGGATGGCAGGAGGCGCCGGCGGTAGAGCGTTTAGCGGCCGGAAAGTAAGCCACGGGGTGGCGGGCGAGCTTGGTGCTTGCCACCCTATCCGTCGACATTTGGGAAAAATCGTAGCTTGCGATTAATTTTAATTCGATTAAATTATGAGTCGAGCACGCAGACAAGACAAATGCCGCGGCCAATTGGGGGATGGATATGTGCAGGATAGCCAAGGGCATTCGACGCCCGCTTCAGGAATGACCCTGACTTAATTGCTAAATCCGTAGTGCCCCATTGGAGTGGCGCTTTAGCCTGCGTAATGGAATCGGTTACCGCAAGGAGAGCCGATTTCCGGCGCAACCTGCGCCTACGCGGCATTCAGCATTTTCGGGCCAAGCCCAACACCCCCCGATAGACCCATAGGTCAAGGGGACCATCACAAGGAGAGAGATGGTATGCGAAGTGTAATCGGTTTCAGATGGGCGCTGTTGAGCTGTTCCGCCCTTGCCCTGTCCGGGCAGGCGATGGCGGCGGAAGGCAATGCCAAACCAGCACCCACCAATGACGATATCGTGGTGACCGCCACCCGCACATCCTCGCTTTTGTCCAAAACGCCAATCGCGATGACCGCCATTGGCGGCGCGGAACTAACCAAAGCGGGCATCAGCAACCCCACCCAGCTCGACACCGCCGTTCCCAACCTCACCATCAACCGCAACAATGGCCTGCAGATCACCATTCGCGGCGTCACCTCCACCGACAACACCGAAAAGGGCGACCCTTCGGCGGCCTTCATGCTGAACGGCGTCTATATTGCCCGCCCGCAGGCGCAGGAGGTCAGCTTTTTCGACATCGAGCGCGTGGAAGTGCTGCGCGGCCCGCAGGGCACGCTTTATGGCCGTAACTCCACCGCAGGCGTGGTGAATGTGTTAAGCGCGCGTCCCAAGTTCAAACTGGGCGCTTCGCTGGATGCGGTTTACGGCAATTACAACACGCTCAACCTGACCGGCGTGATCAACGCGCCTTTGTCGCCAACGCTGGCGCTGCGTGCGGCGGTCAATCTCGATCGGCGGGATAATTTTGTCTATGATGGCAATCTTGCCGATGGCGTGACGCTCCATCCGTTCAAGAAGAACATGGCCGCCCGCCTGTCGCTTTTATGGCAACCTAACAGCAATCTCGACATCTATCTGGTGGCTGATTACAGCAAATCGAAAGGCACGATTGACGCAGGCGTTCCGCCCGAAAATTTCTATGCCAATATCGTTTCCGGCGCTCGCCCGACATTTGACCCGCCCGTGCTGCTGGATCGCTCTAGCCGTGCCTATCGCACCCTGTCGGTTGCCCAAGGCCAACAAAGCCGCCGCAACAATGATGACAAAGGCGTCATGGGCGAGCTGAATTATGACATGGGCAAGCTGCGCGCCACCTATGTCGGATCCTATCGCGAGTCCAAGCGTGACGAGATCTTCAATTATGCCAATGGCAATGTCATGGCCGCTTTCCCCGGCCTTTACTGGCAGACCTCGCATGAATTGCGTCTGGCTCTGACCGGTGATGGCCCGTTGCAGGCACAGGTTGGCGGCTATTATTTCAAAGAGCGCTCGAACATCGTGCTGGACCTGTACAACCTGTTGGGGCCCAACACCGCCTTTGGATTTTTGCGCAACCCCACCATTTCGGAAAACAAATCCGCTTTCGGTCAGGCGACCTATAAGTTGGCAGATGGTCTGAAGCTGACGGCGGGTCTGCGCTATTCCAATGACACCAAGTCGCGCTATGGCTCGACGGTCGTCGACACCTATAGCAACATCCAGAATGCCTATAATCTGGGCACGTTCATCAGCCGCTCGACACAGGAAGTGACCGCCGCCAAGCGCAGCTTCAGCAAGCTGACATGGCGCCTTGGCGTGGATTATGACACGCCGCTCGGTCTGGTTTTCGCCTCGGTTTCGACCGGTTACAAAGCGGGCGGTTTCAATGATGGTTGCGAAGTGGGAACCGGCCCCGGTTGCAGCCAGAACGCCAATGCGCTTTATTATCAGCCCGAAACACTGACGGCCTTTGAATCCGGCTTCAAACTGCGCCTCAACCCCGCCATCCGTTTTAACGGCACGGTGTTCCATTACAATTACCAAGGCCTGCAACTGAGCCAGACCGCCAATATCTGTGGCCCCGGTGGCAACCTGCCCTGTCAGGTAACCCGCAATGCCGCTTCGGCCAAGGTCAATGGTATCGAACTGGACAGCGAATTGCGCCCGATGAACAATCTGGCCGTGCATCTGGCGCTCAATTACCTCAACGCCCGCTATGCCCAGTTCATCCCCACCCCGGGCGTCAATTTTGCCGGTCGGCCGCTGGATCGCAGCCCGAAATGGTCGGGTACGGTGGGTGTCAATTACACTATTCCGGTGGGCGAAGGCAAAGTGGTGGCTTCGGGGCAAACGCGTTTCAGCAGCCGCTATCAGCTGACCGATATGGGCAATTATGTCTATTTCTATCAGCCCTCCTTCACCAAATCGGATCTGACGCTGACCTATACCGCTCCGCAAGAGCGCTATTACATCAGCGCCTTTGTCAATAATCTGGAAAACAAGGTGACAGTCACCAATGCCACATCGGGCTTCTTTGGCACGGTCAATTTTGCCGATCCGCTGACCTTTGGTGCCCGCGCCGGTATCAAGTTCTAAATCGCGCGAAAGGCAGGGACTGTAGACGCAGTTCCTGCCTTTTCTTGCTCACGATTGCCGCAAATCGCCTATCGCATCGAACAAAACTTGCGCTGCATCCACCTTGGGATCGACCAGCGACTGCAATTGCAAACCGTCGGACAAGGCGATCAACTGGCGCGCTTTGGAAACAGGATCGACATCGGCAGCTATGCGCCCCTGTCGCTGTTCCTCGACGATCCGCTGTTCCAACGTCTGGCATACCCGATCAAAGCGCTGGCGGAAAAAGTCATGCGCGGCATGGGCGGGATCAACCGCTTCGGCGGCAAAGGTGAGATAGAGATGCACTACGCCGGGTATGGCAATATTGCGCCGGACCTGCTCGGCAAAATTGTCCAGCGTCATCGCCAGACCATCGGCATATTGCGCAGCATTTTCGTCCCAGCGGATGATGACGCTTTGCAGCAAATCCTCGCGGCTTTTGAAATAATAGAGGATGTGGGCCGGTTCCAACTCCAGCGCCCGCCCGATTTCCCGCAAGGAAGGGTTGCGCAATTCCTGCTGGGCAATCTTGTCCATCAAACCGCTCAGGATCTCCTCGCGTCTGGCCGCGCCTTTGGGAGAAGCGCCAACCGGCGCCTTGCCCTTAACCGATTTTGCGGTTTTTGCAGCAGGCGCCTTTTTCGCCCGCGAAGGTTTGGCTTGAGAGCTTTCCATGGCCGCCTTCTGCCTCAAGAGCCCATCGCATACAATGGCAAGGGCTGCCCGCCAGCAGCAACCCTTGCCTTGTTTGCCTAGCCTTGGGCTATGGCCAGAGCCAAAGCCGCATCGCTTGCCCAATCGCGCAAGGCCTGCGTATCGGCGGGCCATGCACCGGCCACCGCCTTGCGCAAGATACTGCGCAGAGCGTTTTCATAGAGGCTGGGCATATTGCGCATGCCATCACCGTTCACATGCCAAGCCACGACCGGACGCGGTTTGCCGCTGCTGTCCAGTTCGAGACAAGCGCTGTCGGTCGGCCCATGCGCCATCCACCGCAACCGCGCCAAGCCCGCGCGGCAACGCACCGCACCAAGCCGTAGCAGCACCTCTTGCCCGCGAAGGCGCGCCGCCAACATGGCCAAAGCCTGATCCTGACCCGCAGTGGCATTCAACAGCTCGCCCATGGTCATTCCCATGCCGCGCGCCACCCTGATCTGCGCCAGCAAGAGACTGGCCAGATCGTCCTCTCCCTGCGCCTCGACGGTCACCGTGCTGAAAACCGGTTGCAGACCGGCGGCAAAAGGCGCCACTGCGGGATTATCACTGTGGGTCTCGCACAAAAGCAGGAGCGCCCCCGCCGCTTCGACCTGTTCGATCACAGGCCCGAGTTCTGGCACAGGAGCAGGGTCGAGCAGGATGATCCGCTTCGCCCCCTGCGCCAAGGTCGTCATCAAACGCGCTGGCCAATCGCCGGCGCCCTGCAACAACACAACATCGCCTTCCCCCTGCGCCAAGGAAACCGGCAAAGACGCCACCAGTGACGCCATGAAACTGGCGCTCAAACCGTTACCGGCCACCAACATCGGCTTCATTGCGCCATCTCCTTGGCCACCAAAGCGCAGGCCTGTTGCGCGATGGCATGAGCAAACAGAAAGTCCCGCACCACATCCTGCGGGTCGGGCGGGGCGGCTTCCCCCGACAGGAACGCCGCGATCGCCTGCCACTCGCCCGCATAGCCATTGTCGGCTTGCGGGATCATCGCATGGCTGGCCCCCTTGGCGGTGAAACTGGCGCTGCCAGACCCTGCCATCACAAAGGAGGGCGTGAATTCGGCATGGGCCTGCCAATCCAATGCCGTGGCGGTCAGCGTCCATTCGGGGCGCCAATGGCCATGCATAAAGGCGAAAAGATCGACCAATTGCTCACCGGCCTTGATGCTGAGCATATAGCCGAAGGGCGACAGGCGCTTGGCGCTGGTCACTTGCACCCCAGCATCATCGCGCAACAGGCGACGCACCAAGGGCAGGTCATGGATAGCCAAGCCCATGATCGCCCCCTCCATCATCATCACCTCGCTGCGCAAGAGCGGCGGGGATCCGGCGGGAGGCGGAGGCAGGATTTCCTCGCTGGCCCATTGATCGAAACGCCCGTTGGGGGGCAGGATGATACAGGAACGGATCAGCGAGGGCGCACTATCCTGCGCCGCCACCTGCTGCTCCATAAAGCGCCATGCAGGGTCGAACAGATGCATCGCCCCCACCAACACCAATCCGCCCGTCTCGCGCGCGACTTGCGCGATATCCTCGGCTTCTTGCGGAGTGGAACACAAAGGCTTTTCCACCAGCACCGCTTTCTTGCCCGCGCGCAAAGCCGCGATCGCCTGCCCCGCATGGAATTGCGCGGGACTGCCGATCATCACCACATCAATCGCCGGATCGGCCAGCATGGCCTCAAGGCTGGGTGCAGCCTGCGCCCCGCAACTGGCCGCTGTGGCCTGTGCCAGCGCAGGATTAACGTCCCAAAGGCTGCGCAAGGCAAACAAATCGCCCAATGCGGCCAGCGCCGGAATATGGATCGAACGGGTCACCAGACCCGATCCGACCAACCCCACTCCCCATCTTTGTGTCATCGCCCTCATCCTCTCAATGTTTGGCCACAGGCAGGGCAAAGGCCGAATAGCCCGATCCGGCAGGCGCCTTGGCCTCGCGGCTGTTGCTGGTGGCGATCACCACATATTGGCGGCCCTTGGCCATATAGGTGACCGGCGTGGCCACCCCGCCCTGCGGCAAAGTGGCCGACCACAGGATCTTGCCACTGGCCGCGTCAAAGGCGCGCATCTGGTGGTCGTAAATCGTGGCGCCAATGAACAGCAGGCCACTGGCGGTGACAATCGGACCGCCATAATTCTCAGTGCCGGTCGGGGCCAAACCGGCCTTGCTCAAGGCCGGATATTCGCCCAGCGGCACGCGCCACAGATAGCGCCCGCTATTCATATCTATCGCGCTCAACGTACCCCATGGCGGGGTGATGGCGGGATAGCCCTCGCTGTCGAGAAATTTGCGATAGCCGGTGAAGATGAAACGCTGCGTACCGGCCTCGCCGCTTGCGAACTCCGTCTTCTGCGTATCCCCATGGCGCAAATAATCGAGCAAATTGCCCAGTTGCGGCGCCAGATGCCCGAAACCGGGCATCCTTCCCTTGCCTTTCAGGATGATGCCCGCGACATCCCCGTCCAGATAGCGCTTCATCACACCCTCCAGCGAGGGGAAGGCGCCGGCCGAACCTTTGCGGTCCATGCCATGGCAGGCCGCGCAATTCTGTTGGTACAGGCTGGCACCCTGCCCCTGCGCTGCCGGTGCCAGAGCGCCGGTCCAGGCCACATCATTGGCGTTGATATACAGGATGCCCTTGCCCTGCGCGATGGCTTGCCCGCCCCATTCCGCGCCGCCGTCAAAGCCGGGGAACACCACCGTGCTTTGCCCCACACGCAAAGGCGCGAAAGGACCATCGCTGACCAGCCCCGCAAAGGCTTTGGCCGCCTCTTCATGCGCGGCAGGCGTGCGCTGCGTCAACATATCCGCCGTCAAGCGCTGACGGGCATAGGGTTCGGGCAGGCGCGGCATGGGCTGGGTCGCAGAGCTGGCCTCGCCGGGTACCTGACTTTGCGGAATAGGCACCTCGTCAATCGGGAAGAGCGGCTTGCCGGTCACCCGATCAAACAGGAACAATTGGCCGTGTTTGGTGGCCTGCGCCACGGCATCCACCTTGCGCCCTTCCTGCATCACGCTCAGCAAGACCGGCGGGCTGGGCGGATCGCGGTCCAGAATATCGTGATGAACCAATTGGTAATGCCACAATAACTTGCCGCTGCGCGCGTCCAGCGCCACCAGCGAATTGGCATAGAGATTATCGCCTTTGCGATCCCCGCCGTAAAAGTCGCTGACCGCGGAGCCAAGCGGGGCATAGACAATCCCGCGCGCCGTATCGACCACCATGCCCGCCCAATTGTTGGCGCCACCGGCGGTCTTCCACGCGCCCTTGGGCCAAGTGTCGGCACCCTTTTGCCCATCATGGGGGATGGAGAAAAAGGTCCAGCGCAATTTCCCGCTACGAATATCATAGGCGCGGATCGCACCGGGGGCGGCAGGCGCGGATTCGGCTGTGCGGAAACCGACAATCGCCAGATCGCCCCAGATGGTAGCCGGTGTGGTCAGCGCCAAGGCAATTGAGGTAACCGGACGCCCCAAACCAGCGCGCAAGTCTATGCGGCCATGATCGCCAAAGGATTTGATCGAAGCGCCGCTGCTCGGGTCGAGCGCATGGAGATATTGCCCAGCCCCCACCAACAGGCGTTGCTCCTTGCCCACATGCCAATAGCTCAATCCGCGCACCGGCTGCAGGTTGCTGTCGGGCAATTTACGCTGCCACAGCTTACGCCCGCTGGCACCGTCGACCGCCAACACCTGCTGATCCGGCGTCAGGGCATAAAGCACGCCATCGATCACCAAGGGGGTGGTCTGCAATCCGCCCTCGCCAGTCTCGATCCGCCACGCCGGTTGCAATTGGGCGACATTGGCAGGGGTAATCTGCGTCAGGCTGGAGAAGTGATCCCCTGCAGGATTACCATGATAGCTGGCCCAATCCCCGCCCCCCTTGGCGCTCAATCCGGCGGCAAGGGGCAACAAGGCCAGACCACCCGCCAACAGCGGGACAATTTTTTTCTCAGCGCGGCTGCGCATCCTCTTCCTCCACGGCTTGTTATGAGATAATTTATCAGAATTAAAAAATAAAGCCAGCCCGATAATCATCGGCAAAAACATGGCCATACCCCTGATGATACGGCGCTTTCCTTCTTTGAAGCTTGCGCGAATCACAGGCAGGTCGGGCCAAAAGGGAAGAGAGAGACAGACAGGATGTCGCAAAGCACCTATGCCACCAGCGAGGGCATCAAACAGCCCGCCAACCATCCTGCCACCAGCGAGCAGGCCTCTGTCTCGCCCGCCTTTATGGCGGTCTATGCCTTCATCCAGTTCTCGCATTGGCTGGCCGTTTTGACGCCGGTGACCATCACCATCGCCATGCGCATTGGCACCATAGCCCCGCCCGACCAGAAAAGCGCCTATCTGGCCAGCATCATGTCCATCGGCGCGTTCTTTGCCATGGTCGCCGCGCCTTTCTGGGGGGCAGTGTCGGACCATACAAGATCGCGTCTGGGCCGTCGTCGGCTCTGGATCAGCCTTGGCGCTCTATTCCTGTTGGCAGGGTTGATGCTGATGGCGCTCACCACCTCGATCTGGTTGTTCGGCTTGGGCTGGGTCATCTGTCAGGTGGGATCAAACGCTGCGCAGGCGGCGATCAATGCCCTGCTGCCCGATCAGGTCCCGCTACACCAACGCGGGCGCATGTCATCCCTTCTGGGGCTGACCACCATTCTGGCGACCGCGGCGGGCACCTTCCTGACACAATATACATTGGGCAGCAGCGTCGCGATGTTTCTGGTGCCTTGGCTGCCTTGCCTTTTGGCCAATGTGTTGATGTTCGCCATCATCCCCGATGCCCCATCACAAAGCGAGGAAGGCATTTCGCTGGCCAGCGTCTTTTCGGTGTTCCGCGTCAATCCGTTCAAAAGCTGGGACTTTGGCTGCGTTTTCGCCAGTCGCTTTCTTCTGGCCACCGGCAATGCTTTTGCCCAGACCTATCAGGTCTTTGTGCTGATCGATGTCATCGGCATCGTCTCCGGCCAAGTCCCCCGCGCGCTTTTGGGCATTACCTCCACCGTCGCGGTCATCAGCCTGATCCTGACCCCCGTGGCAGGCTGGCTGGTAGACCGCACAGGTCGGATGAAGCCGCTGGTGGTGATCACCGGACTGGTCGCCACGCTGGGGCTGGCCATCCTGACGCAGACCCATTCGCTGCCCCCCTTTATGCTGGCCATGATCGTGCTGGGCGTGGGGAAAAGTGTGTTTTACGCGCTGGCCACCGCCATCAGCGCCACCGTCCTGCCCAGCAAATCCAGCGCAGCCAAGGATATGGGCATCATCCAGATTGCCAATAGCCTGCCCCAATCGCTGGCCCCCGCCATCGCGCCGCTGTTTCTGGCAATTGGCGGTGGCAGCGCCAATTACGACGCCATGTTCATGGCGGCCACCTTGTTCGCCGCTGCGGGCACTTTGGCCATCCTGCCCATTCGCAATGTCCGATAGACCTCATCATAAAAGGCCCCCGTACCATGACTGAATTAGACACATTGCTCGCAAGGGAGCAGGCCCTGTCCCTCCCCCGTTTCAACGCCGATGACGCGTGGTGGCTGGGCAGCTATCTGCGCGAGGCAGGACGCGCCATCAACGCTCCCGTCGCAATAGAGATTACTTTGGGCCACACTTGCCTGTTCACCGCGCTTTTGCCCGGGGCCACATCCGACAATCCGGGCTGGATCCGGCGCAAGGCGGCGATTGCATGGCGGTTTCAATGTTCCAGCTATGCCATGAACCGCAAATTCTCCGCCGCGCCCGACATGTTCGAACGCTTTGGCCTCGACCATGCCACCTATGCCGCCGCCGGTGGCGCGGTTCCCATTCTGGTCGACCATGTCGGCATGGTGGGCGTGGTCGGCGTTTCGGGCCTGCCGCAACTGGATGATCACGAATTGGTGCTGGCCGCATTGGCCGCATTGCAAAACAAGCAAAAGGGAGAGGTATGATGCTGCAGGAGGACGGTTTTCGCCCCTTGTTCGATGGCAAGACATTGCAAGGATGGCGCGCCATTCCGCGCGTCTATGGCGCGATCTACCCCGGCGGCCCCACCGTGGCCGAGATCTGGGCGCAAAGGGGCATCCCCGCGCCGGTCGAACCGGAAAAGCACGCGGCGCATTGGTTTGTCGAAGATGGCTATATCGTCGGCGAACAGGAATTTGCCGGCAGCGGCTATGGCGGCTATCTGATCACCGAGGAGACTTTCGGCGATTTTGAACTGGTGCTCGAGGCGCGCCCCGACTGGCCCGCCGACACCGGCATTATGGTGCGCCGCCAACGCGATAGCTGGGAAGGTTTCCAGATCCTGCTGGACCATCGCGAGAGTGGCGGGATTGCAGGCTTTTTCGGCAATGGACTGGCCTCTTTCATGGCCGCGCCTTTCAAGATCAAGGCGTTACGCAATGAAGCGGGCGAACCGATCGGCCTGCAAGCCGATACGCCCGAAGATTCCCACGAACCGCTGCAACCCGAACAATTGGCCGCCTGTCCTATGCCGCCGATGTGCAGGAATTTCTGCAAGCATGGCAATGGGGCGAGTGGAACGAAATGCGCATCCGCGTTGTGGGTGCCTTGCCGATAATCACCACATGGGTAAACGGGGTGAAAATCGCCGAACTGGACACCGCCGCGATGCAGGCCCCCGATTATGATCCAGAAGCGATCCTGAACCTGCTGGGCCCGCGCGGTCATATCGCGCTGGAAGTGCATGACAATGACCCCGTGTTCAAGGATGCACGCTGGGGCCATGGCGCCCAATGTCGCTGGCGCAACATCCGGATCAAGGAACTGTAACCCCTGATCCGGCCCATGCGCCACTGTGCCGGAACGCGAGCAAAGGTTCCGGCACAGTGAACCGGTCAATCCTCCACGTCACCCGACACCGAATAGGTGATAGCCTGTTTGCGGGTGGCCAGATATTGCTCCAGCGTCTCGCCACGGAAATGGGCGTAGACCTCCGGATTGGACACGCCCAAAACCGCCGCCATCTTTTCCAGCACAAAGAAGCTGACGCCGCGCTGGATGAGTTTCAACCATTCGCGGTTCTTGATCAGAGCGGTTTCTTCTTCCGTCAGACCATATTCGATGGCCAACGCATCAAAGTCATTCTTAAAGCGCGCACGATGCGCCGGAACGATCAAGCGATGCAGGAAAGCATTGACGCGGTAATTGGCGCGACTGCGGTCCAGCGTAAAGGGATAGGTCCCTTCCAGCTTTTCGGCGCCAGCCAATTCATAACCGACATGCGCGCGATAGGCTTCAACGCCCGCCTTGGAAGGGGCCGAACCGGTATCTTCAAACACCAGCGTGGCAATATTGGTGGCCGAGGGAGCATAGGTGGATTTGTGAGCCAAGTTCACCTTGTCCGACAAAGCCCCACGCATGATCAGCCACATGATGACCTCGGCGCCTTCCATTCCGCCCAAAGCGGCATATTCGGCCAGACGCTTTTCCACCAAAGCTTCCGGCGATTTTTCCAGCAGGTCGAGGAATTCATCATCCCTCGCTTCATTGATGAAACCGGCACGCTCGCCATGCACCTGATGCGACAGGCCGCCGGTGGCCATCACCGCCACGCGCAGATCTTCGGGATAGGACTCGATCGCCTTGCGTAAGCTCTTTCCCAGCTTGTAGCAGCGGCGCGCGTTGGGGATCGGCAATTGCAGCACGCCCACCTGCAGCGGCACCACCGCGCCTTGCCACGGGCCATTGTCATCGCCCAACATGCCCAGCGGCGAGAGGAAACCGTGGTCCACCGGCTTGCCCTGAAAAAAGCTCATGTCGAATTCGTCGGCCACGAGACTGAAACCGATATGGCTGGCAAGGCCCAGATGGCCCTTGACCGGCGCGATCTTGCGCGGGCCGCCGCCTTCGTCGGCCGCGACATATTGATCGTCAATACCAAGGCAAAAGGCCGAATAATGGTCGAAAAAGAACGAGGTGACATGATCGTTATAGATGGTGAAGATCACGTCGATCTTCTCTTTCTGCACCCATTGGCGGATCTGGGCGAAACCTTCAAAGATCGGCGCCCATGCCGGATCGTTCTGTTTGCCGGTATCCTTGGCAAATCCGATAGTGGGCGAGTGAGAGGCGCCAATGCCGCCGACGAGAATAGCCATCAGTGATCCTTCCCATAGCAGGTTGATGATGGCGATTTAGCATTGGCCAAATCGCAAACAATCGGCCTAGAAAGAACGCATCGTTCACATATGGAAACAAGCCTATGCGCTGGCAACTCGACGACCTGTCCTATTATTGCGCCATCGTCGAAACCGGCGGTGTGACGGCGGCGGCGCGGCGGCTCGATTGCCCGAAATCGACGGTCAGCAAGGCGTTAACCCGATTGGAACATGATCTGGGCATGCGTCTAGTGGAACGCAGCTCGCGCGCTTTACGCATCACGCAGGAAGGGGAAGCCTTTCACGCCCGAGCGAGCAGCATTCTGGAGCTGGCGACCGAAACCGACGCCTTTATGCAAGGCTTGCGCGCCGCTCCTTCGGGCAAGGTCCGTCTGGCCGCCCCGCCTGCCTTTTGCCGCGAAATCCTCAGCCCGCGTCTGGTGGATTTTGTCGCGCGCTATCCCGCGATCGAGCTGGATATTATCACCAATCTGTCCCAACCCGATGTCACCGGCGGCGCCTGCGATCTGGCCGTGGTGGCCGGTATGCAACCTGACTCCGGCCTGTCGCAAAGGCATCTTCTGGGTGGCCGCCTGATCTGGATCACCAGCCCCGCCTATGCCCAAGCGCATGATATCAGACCTGATTCCACCCCCGATTTCGGCCATATCAAGCTAGTCGAGAGCCGCTATAACAGCCAAGCGCTCTCGCTGCGCGTGCATGGCGAAACGCAGAAACTGGCTCTGGGGCGCAAGGTGATGCAAATCACCGACCCGCTGGCTGTGCGCGCGGCGGTGGAGGCGGGGCTGGGCGTGTCTTTCCTGCCCGATCGCTATTGCCACGCCGGCCTGTCCAATGGCTCGTTAACCCAGGTATGGACCACCGCCAGCTTTGATCAGGAAGCCGCGCGCATGACCATCATCTACCCCGGCCAAAGGCTGCTATCGCCGCGCTATCGGGCCGTGATCGACTTTCTGGAGGCCATTTGCAAAGCGTGATGCCCCCCTTTCGAAGGGCGCCAAACGCCGGTCAGCGGCCTTGAGGCAAAAATTTGATGTCCGACACCTGATCGATGCGCAAGCTTTGCACCAGATCCAGCACCTTGCCACTGGCAGGATCGCGGCGAAAAACCTTCACGGCCTGACTGCGTTGATTGGCCACCAGCACAAAGCGCCCATCGGGGGAAAAGGCAAATTCGCGCGGCTCCACACCTTCCACCGCCCGCCGGTCGACACGGGTGAGCGAACCATCACTGGCGGAAATCGCAAAGCTGACCAGATGGTTGTCATCCCCGCGACTGGTCACCGACAGAAACCGGCCATCGGGCGAGAAATGCAACGCCGCCGCGCTCAGCTTGCCCGCAAATCCCTCCGGTGCCAGCGGCAAAGTCTGGCGCAGGGTCAAGTGCCCTTCATGGTGCTCCAGAACCGCCACCTGCCCCGTCATCTCCAAGGTAACGTAGGCATAACGGCCATCACGCGAAAACAACAAATGACGCGGCCCCGATCCGGCGGGCAGGGCGGTAAATGGCTGCTCGGCCAAAGCCGCCAATGGAGCCTCGCGCCGCTCCGGGTGATAGCGATAGGCATAGATCCGGTCCCCGCCCAGATCCTGCACGAAAACGAAGCGCCCGTCGGGAGAGGACACCACCGAATGGACATGGGGCGAGGACTGTCTTTCCACATTCACCATGCTGGCACGATAGGTCTTGACCTGCACCGCCGCGCCCAATGCCCCATTCTTGCCCACCGGCAAGACCGTCAACATCCCGCCAGGATCGGCCGAAACCGCATAATTGGCGACAAACAGAAAGCGCCCGTCCTTGCTCAAACTGGCATGGGTCGGCTCTGTCCCCAGCGATGCCGCGCGGTTGATCATCCGCATCGTGCCATGCACCGGATCGATGCGGTAGGCGCTGACCCGCCCGATCGGGTCCCGCGCCCCTTCCCCATTTTCGTTCACGGCAAACAGGACATGGCGATCCGCCGACAAGGTCAACCAAGATGGATTGTCCGATAGCATAACCTGTTGCGGTTGGGGGGTGATCTGCCCGCTGTTTTCATCAAAGCGGTAGAGATAGATGCCTTTGCTCTGCCCACCGGTATAGCTGCCCAGCAGCAGCGGCACAGATGCGGCCTGCGCCGGTGAAACGCCCAAAGCAACGCCCAAAGCAACCGGAAACCATTTCGAATGCATCACCCAACCCACCTTATGTCTGCGCATGACTGGTGGCCGCTTCAACCGATCCCGTCAAGGCAGGCCATTGCCCTGTGGTGAAAGCAGGCCGCATGGTTTGACGCTGAATGACGCCAGCGCTATCGGCACGCCTATGATTACCCTGCTTTCCCCCGCCAAAACGCTGGATTTCGAACGCCAATTGCCGCCGCTGGACCTGTCGCGCCCCCATTTCGGGTCAGAGGCGCTGGAACTGGCGAAAGCGGCGGCCCATCTCTCGGCGGAGCAATTGGGCAAATTGATGCATATTTCGCCCAAGCTGGCGCAATTGAACGTCGAGCGGTTCAACAATTTTGCCGACCAGCCCGAAAGACAGGCCCTGTTTGCCTTTGCCGGCGATGTTTACACCGGCTTTGAGGTGCATACGCTGGACGAGGCCGGTGTCGCCTTTGCCCAGAACCATTTGCGCATGCTGTCGGGCCTTTATGGCCTGCTGCGCCCTTTGGATGCGATCCGCCCCTATCGTCTGGAAATGGGCACCAGATGGGCGCCGCCGCAGCCTGCGGGTAACAAGAAACTGACCGACTGGTGGGGCACGCGTATTGCCGCCCGTCTGCTGGAGGAAGTGGCCGAGGAAGGGTCGGGCGTGGTGCTCAATCTGGCCAGTCAGGAATATTTTGCCGCCGTTGCGGGCAAGCTCAATGGCCTGCGGGTGATCGAGGTGGAATTCCGCGAGGGCGGCGGCCCCGATGGCCCCCGCTTCATCAGCTTTCACGCCAAGCGCGCGCGGGGCATAATGGCCCGCTGGATGTGCGAAAACCATATTGCCGACATTGATGCCATGCGCGGCTTTGACACGGATGGCTATCGCTTTGACGCAGCGGAAAGTGACGCAGACCGCTGGCGCTTTACCCGAGGGTGAGAAGCCGCCGCGCCAAACTCTTGCGGCGCGGCGACCTCTACTGGTTCAAGCCTTAGAACGAATAACCGATGCGAGCCATTACCGTACGCGGGGCGCCGGGCGCCACCCATAGGGTGGAATAGCTCGACGCGTACCAAGTGACATTGAACAAGTTGGTGACATCAACACCCATGCGGATGTTCTTGGTCGGCTCAAACGTCACCAAAGCGCGGGTGAGCGTATAGGCGGGCAGAATAAAGCTGGTCGCCGTCTCGCCAAGGCGCGAGGAGACATGGTTTACCCCTGCCCCCACGGTCAGCTTGCCATCCTCGCCCAGATCAAAGCCCTTGGTGACCAAGAGATTGGCGCTATGGGCGGGGATGTTGATCAGCTTGGCACCGGGCTGGATCGTCTGGCCAAAATTCACATCGCGCGAGGCGCTGGTCCAATGGGCATCGGTATAGGCATAGGTGCCATGCAATTCGACCATGCCGGGCAGATGGGCATCCACGCTGGCCTCGACACCCGTGCTGCGCGCGCTGCCGCCGGTGATGGAAAAGCCGGAGTTGAGCGGGTCAAAGGTCAGGATATTCTGCTTGGTCATGGTGAAGACCGCCAGCGATCCGCTGATGACCTTGCTGGTATAGCGTGTGCCCAATTCATAGGACTTGCTGTTTTCCGGCGCAAAAGGATTGCCGCGCACATCCTGCCCGCTGTTGGGGCGGAAGCCATTACCCCATGCCGCAAACAGGCCAAGGCGCGGGTTGAGATCATAGAGCAGGCCGACCGTCGGGCTGAACCTTTCCTTCACCACATTGGTGGTCAGGTTAAATTCGCCCACACGCGCGCCAATTTGCTGGTTGAAATGGTCAAACCTTCCGCCAAAGCGCAGCTTCAGCTTTTCACCCACATCCATCTGGTCCTGAAAATAGATGCCCCAACTCTTCTGCTTTTCCAGCGAATTGGTGAGAATGGCGGTGGGCACCGGTTGCTGGCCATAGACGGGGTTGAAAATGTTGATCGCATTATTGGCCGATGTAATCGCCCCGCCCGCCGTATAGGCCGAGGGTCGGATGCGCAGTTGCAGCATGTTGATGTCAAATTCGTCAACATCCCCGCCCAGCATGACATGGTGCAGGATCGGACCGGTCTTGATCCTTCCAGAAATTTCCGCGCGGCCCGTAACATTCTGCGTGCTGAAATCGCGATAGCGGCGTTGGCGCGCCAACATCGTGCCGGTGCTGGCCAAAGTCTGGCGGCCGCTGGCCAGTTCGGGGTCTTCGGAATAGCCGATCATGCTGGTGTTGCGCTTGCCAAAGCCAAGGATCGCCAGCCAATCGCCGCCCAGCTTTTGCTGGACCTGTGCCTGATGGCCCCAGACGTTGACGCGCATCGGACCATCGCCCGGCTCGCCCAGAAAGGTGCTGCGGCTCACCGCGCCCAGCTTGCCATTCACCGCCACGATACCGCGATCGAACGGGCTGCGAAGTTTCACATATTCCAGCTCATAGCTGATCGTGGTCTTGTCGGTAGGCTGGAACAGAACCGAAGGATTGGCCACTTCTTTCGACGTATGGACCGTTCGGCGGAAGGAATCGGCCGTTTCCACCGCGCCATTCACCCGCACCGCCAGCTTTTCTCCGATGGCGATATTGGCATCGCCTTCGCCGCGATAGGTGTTGAACGATCCGCCCTGCAGCCCCACACGGCCAAAGCTGCTGCCCAGCTTCGCCTTTTTGGTGATGATATTGATCGTACCGCCCGGTTCACCGCGCCCGAAAACCGCGCCATTGGGGCCTTTCAACACTTCGATCGTTTCAACATTGGACGCATCGCGCGCACCGCCGTATCCGCGTCCGCCGTTAAAGCCGTTGACTAGAATGCCGGTCGGGAAATTCTCGTCACCGGCAAATCCGCGAATGGCGAAACTGTCCCACAGACCGCCGAAATTGTTCTGGCGCACCACGCCGCTGGCGATTTCGGTGATGGAATCAAGCTTGGTCAGGTTGACCTTGTCCATCAATTTCGCATCGATCAACTGGATCGACTGTGGCAATTCCTTAACCGGCACATCGCCGCGATAGGGTTGGCGCTGGGCGGTGACGACAATATGGTCATCCCCAGCTTCCGCCGCATGGGAGGGCGCGGCGATCAAGGCCGCAAGGCTAACACTGGCGGAAAACAGCCAATGGCATTTGGGTTTCATCACATAAGCTGACGTCATCATCTTTGGCCCCCTTCATTGTTCCACAAACCGACCCTGCGCTATGTTATATTGTATCATGAGTCGCAAGACTGGTTTTGTGGCTGCTCCCCCCTGCGAAAGGTCTGCAAGCCATCAGCCTATGCGGGGCCAGACGCATAATTCACCGAAATGAAACACAGACGCGGCGCGATATTCGCATTTAGCCATCGGCACGGGAACTTGTGCCGAAGCGCCGCAGCACCATCAAAAGTATTTGAGAAAACCCAAATCCCGCCGCCTTTGCTTGAAACCGGCAAACCAACGGGTTGGCCCGTAAAGCGCCACCAACAGGACCAGCACCCAAAGCCAGACCGTGGACAGATAATCTACGCCGAAGAAGCGCCCCTTTACCGGACCATAGAGGGCCAAGGCCAGATTATAGAGCAGTTTCAAGGCATAGAGATGGACAATGTAAAAGAACAAGGGCGCCCCGCCCATCTGCGCCAGCCCCACCATCAACCGGTGCTGGTCCAACTTCTCGAACCAAGCCAGCAAGAGACAACCGGCCCCCAATGTCGGCATCAGGAACAACAGGCTGGGGGGATATTTGGTCAAGGCCAGAAAGCTCATGACTGTGCGCAAAGGCGTTTCAGCCCAGAACCAAGGCTTGTCGCCATAGAGGTTGATCCCGCGCAGCAGGACGAAGCCGGTCAACAAGGCGCCGCCCAGCAAGGTCAGACGATGCCGCCGGATCGCGCCATCGCTGCCCCGCGCGAACCAAGGGCCTATCGCATAACCCAGCAAGATCACCCCGATCCATGGCAAAACAGGATAGGTGGTCTTGATGGTCAACCAATCGGTCACATGGATCACCGAACGCTGGTGCAGCAAGGCAAAAGGTACAAAACCCGCCTGCCCCTCGACCAGATGCACAGGGTCCAGCAGATTATGCAGCCCGACAATCCCCAGCCCCAGCGGTAGCAACAGCCCCCGCGGCGCATGGATCAGCAGGGCAAGGCACAGCATCGACACGCCAATCGCCCACATCACCTGCAACCAAATGGTCGACGGCGGAAAGCTGTTGGCCTGCGTCACCCACGCATAGGCAACCACCGAAAGCTCGAGCGCCAAGAGGAACAGCCCCCTTTTGACCAGAAAGGCCGACACTTCGCCCTTGCTATGCGATTGGCCATAGAGCCATGCCGAAAGGCCGGTGAGCGCCACGAAAACCGGAGCGCAAAAGCTGGACAGCAGGCGGGTGAAAAACAGACCGGGTTCTACACTATGCGCATCGACCGGATCGCTGACCTGCAAATGCAGAAAGAACGTTTCCCGCACATGGTCCACCAGCATGAACACCATCACCAACCCGCGCAGGGCATCAATAGATAATAGGCGCGAAGGCTGGCTCAGGTTGCTGGTCGGCGGGCTCATGCTCGGGTTCTCTCCCCATGGCGGAACAAAGGCCAGACTAGCCTAGTCGCTATGGATCAGGAACCATGCCGAATATGATCAGATGAACGGCAGGCCATGGGGTTGATGCCCATGGTCGCGCCATTTTCATCCAAGGGCCTCACGCCTCCTTGGGAACGCAGATCAGACCGATCACACCCGATGCCAGCAACAGACCTGCCGCGCCATAAAAGGTGAAGGCATAGCCCAGACGATCAAACAGCCAGCCTCCCCATGCCGCGCCCAGAGTGATGGCCATCTGGATCACCGCCACCATCAAACCACCGCCAGCCTCGGCATCATCAGGCAGCGTGCGCGCCAACCACGCCCACCATGCCACCGGCACCGCCGTCCCGATACAGCCCCACAGCGCCAGAAGCAGGCCTGTCACCCATGGGATATGCCCCCACTGCGTCAGTCCCAGAGCGATCAACACCATGGCCAAGGGTAGCAGCAGTAAGGTGCATCGCAACGACCGCGCCACCAACCGCCCGATCACAGCATTGCCCACCAATCCGGCCGCTCCCATGCCCAACAGGATCAAGGAAAGCAGCTCGACATTGACGCCCGTCACTTGTTCCAGAAAGGGCCGGAAATAGGTAAAGGCCGTGAATTGCCCCATGAACAGCAAAGCCGCCGCCGCCATGCCCAAAGGAACCTTGGGTTTACGCAGCACGCCAAATGTGCTGACCTGAGGCCCATCAGCGGGGGCAGGCAGGCTGGGAAGACTGAAATATTTCCACGCGAAGGTGAGCCCCGCCATTGGCACCACCACGAAAAAGGCCCCGCGCCAACCGATATATTGCCCCAAAAAACTACCCAGAGGCGCGGCGATCGTCGTCGCCAATGCATTGCCACCATTGAGCAAAGCCAGCGCGCGCGGGACATCGGCAGGCGGCACCAGACGCATCACCGTCGCCGCCGACATGGACCAGAAACCTCCGATCACCACGCCGATCATCGCCCGCCCCAGCATCAGCACCAGAAAATCAGGCGCAAAGGCCACCACCACACCCGACAGGCCCATCAAAGCGGTCAGCCCCATCAGCAGATGGCGCCGGTCCACTCCCGCGCTCAACCGCGCGATGAACAGGCTGGTCAACACCGCGAACAGGCCGGAAATGGCGATGGCTTGACCGGCGGTGCCCTCGCTCAGATGCAGGTCCTGAGCGATGGGGGTCAACAAGCTGACCGGCATGAATTCCGATGCGATCAACGTCGATACGCATAGGGTCAAAGCAAGGACCGCGCTCCAGGCCGCAGGTTGTGGCTCTGCCTGCTCCATCACGCCCGTGGCGACCAATCCACTCACGCCAATTTCCCCTTTAAGCCAGTTCCGCATGCATCGTTGAACGCACGGCCCCCTTATCATGCGATCCCGATCCGGATGAGACAGAACTTCTTTCATGAAGCGTTGAGACGAATTCACCATAGGCTCGCCCATCATCGCGCAGGCTGGCCTTTGTGGCAGGTGCCGCATTAGCCCCAACACCTAGTGATAGACCCAAGCCTCCGCCATTTTATGGCCATAACAAAAAGAGGTAGGAGAGGACATCAAGCATGGCAGACAACAACTCCGGCATAAAGCCAGCGGCCACCTATGCCGTGGTCGCGATTGCCGCCGGTGCAGGGGTGGTGCCTGCCCTGCAACCTTTGCTGCTGGGCGCATTGCTGAAAGAAGGCAGGCTGGATGCGGCCACGTTGGGCCATGCGGCGACGCTGGAAAGTCTGGGCATGGCGGTAACATCGCTGTTGGCGACATTCTTTCTGCGCCCCGATCATGTGCGCCGCGACATTCTGCTCGCTCTGTTGACCACCTTTGCCGCCTGTGCCTTCACCCTGTTGGCGCAAGGCGACGCGATTGTCTGCGCCAGAGGGTTGAACGGCGCCGCCAATGGCATCTTGCTATGGTTGCTGGTGGGGCTGATGACACGCGCGCGGCATCCAGCGCAGATTTTCGCCTTTTACATCACCGGACAATCCGTGGCCGCCTTTGCACTCTCGACCACATTGGCCGACAAGGTCCTGCCGCAATATGGCGCGAATGCGGGCTATCTGGTGCTGTTGGGGCTCAATATTCTACTGCTGTTCGGCGCGGCGCCTTTCGCGCCCAAAGCTTTTGCCAGTATGGAACAGGGGGCGTCCCGCATGGCTATGCCACCCTTATGGGGCTGGCTTGCGCTGCTGGGCGTAGGCGCCCAAATTGCGGCCATCATGGCGTTCTGGGTCTATGCCGTCCCCTTGGCCACCCATGCCGGATTCACCGCCGGACAAGGCAACCACATGGTCAGTCTGGCCAGTTCGGGGCTGATTGTCGCGGGCCTTGCCGCTTGCCTGACCGCATCGCGCCTTGGCCCCGTTCCGGCGATCCTTGCCACCAGCGCTGCCAGCATCGCAGCCCTGCTGATCACCGCCAGCCAAAGCGACAGCACCGCATGGACCGCCGCGCTATTCCTGTTCGCCTTTGCATGGACCTATGCCCCGCCCTTTCACATCACCCTGCTGCTCAAGGCCGACCCTTCGGGGCGTGCGGCCATGCTGGTCAGTCCGGCGCAATTGTTGGGCATGGCGATTGGCCCCATGGCGGCGGCCAGCGTGGTTTCGGGTGAGCAATATAGCGGGGCGCGTTGGGTGGCGATGGGCGGCTTCGCACTGATGTTTGCCATCACCGCCATGATCGGATGGCATCGCCGTCTGCGGGCCTGACGACAAAAAGGGGCAATCGCCATGCGGAGATTGCCCCTTCTGTTATCGCCATGCCACCCTTCACCAATGGCATGACGGGTGGGTTGGCTGCCTTTTCCGTTTCTCCTGGGAGGGGGAGTGTGCCGGATCAGGCAGCCACCATCAGCTATCCATCCACCAGCATGGTGCGATAGGTCCGCTGTTTGAACAACCAGCCTTCGCCCTGACGCGTCAGCAGGTCATCGTAACGGCCCCTTACCCGCAGGCGCTTGCCACTGGCCGGATCGTCAAAGATTTCGCTGGTATAGACCACGGCCTCGGCGCTGTCCCCCTGCACCACAATCCTGCCCGGAGTGGCGACATAGATCATCGGCTTGGAACAATTGTCCAATCCATAGACTTTCATCGATTCCGTCCAGCCCGCCACAATCGCCGCCTTGCCGGAAAATCCGCCCAGATCGGGGAATTCGGGCAAGGCCCAATAGGCATCCTCGGCCCATGTCGCGGCCCAGATGGCGGCGTCACGGGTCATCACGCCATGGGCATAGGTTTCGATCAATTCGCGAATGGCAATCCTGTCGGCCAATGGCCCTGCATAATTCATCCAGCCTCTCCCCCATCCTGATATGATTATTGTGCGGTCAAACCGCCATCGACGACAAATTCGCCGCCCGTGATATAGCCCGCCGCATCGCTGGCCAGAAAGGCGACCATTTCGGCAATGTCATCGGGTTCGCCCATCCGCCCCATCGGGATGGAAGCATTGATCGCATCATATTGCGCCGGATTGTCGCGAATGGCCACTTGCTGCATGTCGGTCCAGATCACGCCGGGGTGCACGGAATTGACCCTGATCTTCTCCCCCGCCCATTCCATGGCCAAGGATTTGCTGAAAAGCCGCACGCCGCCCTTGCTGGCGGCATAGGCGCTGGCCCCGCCGATCCCCACCAGACCGGCGACTGAGGACAGGTTCACCACCGATGCACCCTTGGGGCTGGCTTGGGCCGCAACGCGCAAAGCGGGCAGGGCCGCACGGCACCCCAGATAGATGCTGGACAGGTTCACATTGATCTGGAGGTGCCAGTCCTCCGGCTCCAAACTCTCCAAACTGTGCAAGACCGCAATGCCGGCATTGTTGACCAGCACGTCCAGCCTTGGCCCGATGGCTTGTAGCACCGCCTGCCAGCCTTCCTTGCTGGTCACGTCATGGGCCATAGCCTGCGCCGACAGACCATCGGCCCGCAATTCAGCCGCACGTGCGTCAACCGCCCCGCCATCCAAATCGGTCAACCAGACCTGCGCGCCCGACTTGGCCAAACGGCGCGCTGTTGCAAAACCCAGACCTGCCGCAGAGGCAGCGCCGGTCACCAAGGCAATTTTTCTGTCAGACATTGTCTCTCTTCTCTTTCAAGCTTTGGCCAACCAAGCGCGCTGGCTGGTGCGATCGGCTTCACCATGGCCGCCCAGCAAGGCGCCCGTAATGCGGCCCAGATAATGATCGCTGGCCGGATCGCTGCGCACCCAATCGATCAGCTCGCTGCGATGGGCGATTTTCCAGACGCCATCGCGCTGTTCATAACGGTCGGCATAGCGGCCCGCGATGATCAGATCCGTGGGCGCTTCACCATCCATGATCCGGTGCCATGCGAAATAGTAAACCTCGCCATAGGCCTGCGCGCCGTCCAGATCGATGTTGATCTGGCCCAGCAGATGCAGATTGCCCAGATGCTGGGTCAACATCGCTTGGGCAAAGGTGACGAATTCGGGGCCGCTGCCTTGGAAAAATCCATAATCGGTGGTGGAATCAGGCCAGAACACGCCTGCCATCAAATCCGCATCCCGCCGGTCCAGCCCGCGCATATAGGCACCCGACAAGGCGCGGATCTCGTCCTTGGCGATAAGGGCTGCAATCTTGTCCATCCTGCCTCGCTCCTTCGTCAAAAATGGCATCGCGGCGGGGAGACCGCGATGCCCGATAGTTCGATCAGAAGCGCACCGTACCCTGCAACTGGACCGTGCGCGGCATGTTGACAAAGCCCAGCGTATCGGCGGCGCTATTGGGCGCATCAATCGCCCCGCCGACAATGAAGCGGTTGGTGATATTCTTGCCAATCAGCGCCAGTTCATAGCGGTTGTCCGAGGTTTTCAGCCGCACCGAAGCATCCACCGACAGATAGGCGTCCTGCCGTGAATTAGGCTTGCCAAAGGCCGAGGCCAGATAGTGCCCCGAATAACGGCTATCGACCGACAGGCCCGCCCGCCATTTGTCCGACACTGCAGCCTCATAGCTGACGCCCAGAGACCCCGCCCATTCGGGTGCCACCGCGGTTGGCGTGCCCGACAGGTTTTGCGCATCGGCGCCATGGAAGCTGAGACCACCGACCCCGCAACCGGTGGCCAGCGTCTGCCCGCCATAACAGGGGGCGATATAATTGGTGTAACGCGCCCGATTGTAATTGACCGAGCCATGCAGGTTCAGCCCCTCTACCGCGCGTGGTGCATATTCATATTCAAACTCTATCCCGCGTGTGCGGGCCCCACCGGCATTGGTGGTGATAAAGGCAAAGGTGCTGGCGTTGAAGAAGTCTACCTGCAAATCCTTGTAGAGATAGGAATAGACCGCCAAATTCAAACGCAATTGACGGCCCAGCAGTGTGCTTTTGAAACCCAGTTCAAAACCGGCAGCCGTTTCGGGGTTAAAGGCCACATCGCTGGGCAAGGTGCTGGCGCTGACAAAGCCGGAATTGGAAAAGCCGCCCGATTTATAGGCCGTTTTATAGGCGCCATAGAGCGTCAGATCACGGGTAGGCTTCCACGTCAAAGTGGCCTCGGGCGACCAATTGTCCCAAGACTGGTTGGCCGTCACCGCCTGGTTTTGCGGGAACAGGAATTGCAGCGCGGCATTGACATAGGGCTGCTTGAGATAGCTGTCCTTGGTTTCATGCGTGTAACGCGCACCCGCCGCAGCCGTCAGCGTGGACAGGATCTTCCATTCGGCCTGCGCATAGCTGGTGATCGTTTCCCCGCTGGTTTCCGAACGTTTGAAATAGCCCAGATAGCGCATGGCCGCAGGCGCGCTGCTGTCGGACACGCCGCCAAAAGAGCCTGTCTGCGTGTGGTTACGCTTGGTGCTTTGATACAAAACGCCCGCCATCAGATTGACCGGAGCGTCAAAACGGGTCTGGGCGCGGAATTCGGTTGAAAAGGCGCTGAACACCGAATGTTCGGTCGAAGGCGCCGACAAGGGATCGGGCGCCGAGACAATCGTGCAGTCACAGGCCCATTGGTTCACATTCTTGTTGTAATTGCTGACCAAAGTCAGGTTCACATGGTCAAGGCTGTAATCGGCCTGCCCCGTCACCGCCCAGCTACGGTATTTGTTGTAAAGCCCGCCATCGCGACGCGAATAGGGATTGGTGCCCGCCAGATCGGCAGGAAAGGCGTTTTGATAGATGGTAAAGCTTTTCGAGCAGCGGATGGCCGGATTGATGCCGAAAGTGCCATTGGGATTGGCGCAGGCATAGGGCACATAGTTCCAGCTGTTATTGTCATTATCATCCATCGACGAATTGGCGCGCAGCGTCACTGTCAGGCGGTTGGTCGGCTTATATTGCAACGTCACCCGTCCCAGCAGGGCACGCGCGCCCGGATTGTCGGTGGTCAGGGGCGGGGCATAATGGCTGGTGGTGACGCCGGTGGCCACGTCATAGGTCGAATAGGTTTTGGCCAGACCCGCATTGTCAAAATAGCCGCCAAACATGCGTGAACCGCGCAAGGCCACGCGAATGCCCAGAGTATCGGACAAAGGCCCCGAAGCCACCGCTTCGCCCACCACTTCGCGGCCCGCCATTTCATAGCCGACCCGCGCCATGAATTCGGCGCGTTTGGTCGGCTCGGCGCTTTTGAGCGAAATCACGCCCGCCGTGGCATTCTTGCCAAAGAACAGCGCCTGCGGGCCTTTGAGCATTTCCACGCTTTGCAGATCAAGGAAGCCTTCGTTGATCACACGGCCCTGACCATAATAGACGCCGTCAAGGATCACCGCGACCGATTGCTCGATCCCGATCGAACTGGCCGAGGAGCCAATGCCGCGCAGGGTCAATTGCGCGCCCGAACCATTGGAGGCGCGGCCGATGGTGAATTGCGGCGTCTGGGTCGAGATTTTTTCCAGACTTGTCATGTCATAACGCTGGATCTGCGCGGCGGAAATGGCCGTCACCGCAACCGGCACATCCTGCAGGTTTTCAACTTTGCGACGCGCAGTAACGACAATATCGCTCAAACCGCCCTGCGGGTTTTGATCATCGGCATAGGCCATAGTGGGAAAAGCGGCCACACCGGCCAACAAGATAGAAATATAGCGTGTTTTTGATATTTGCATAAATGCACTCCCCTCTTTGTGTTTTTATATGTGCAAGGGTTGCATGGCTTCGGCATGGCAAGCCCTATTGGCTTGCACATCAGCGCGTCAGCAATCCTCTCCAGAATTTGTGCTTTATGGGCGCAATAGAGAGGATGAGTCGGGTGCTGTCAAAGATAATTACAGCGCGCTATAAAAAGTGTGAGGTCAGAGGCGGGGCGGGAACCTTTGCGCCAGACTTTGCTGCGCAGCAAAAACAGTCTGTTGCATTGCCGGAAGCCCGCTTTTGGCGTGGGACAGCAAAGTTTCCGCAAGCCGCAGATGCAGAAAGGGGCGCAATTCCTCATCCCACAAATCGCCCTTGGCCCAGAAACCAACACCCGACACCATCGCCAATTGCACCAGATGCGACAGCAAGGCGAGTGGCGCGGCTTCGGCCAGCACGCCCTGTTCCACCATGGCCCGCATCGCTTGACCAACATGCCGGTCATACAATTGGGCCAAGCCGGTCATTTCCAGATGGTCAATCACCGCTCCGGCCAAGGCACGCGCCATTTCCGGCGCCTCCAGCGTGACATTGGCCACCGCATCACACAGGGCGATCAACCATTCCCAACCCGGCACTGGCACCAGATCGCTGGCCAGAACAAAGACGCTGGCGCTGCGTTCATAGGCCGCGGCGGCCAACAGCCCGTCCTTGTTGCCGAAAATGTTGAACAGGGTTTTTTCGGTCACGCCGCTGGCGGCGGCAATGGCGCGCATACTCACCGCATCACAGCCATGTTGCGACACCAGATCCCGCGCGCTGGCCAGAATGCGCTGTCGCCTTTCGATCTGACGCGGCGTTTGCTCCCGTTTGGCGGCGGCGACTGACAGCACAAGATCCCTCTTTTTTGCCCGATTTCACTATGGGTTGGTCAATGGCTCCTGACAAGGTGGCGGAGGGAAATGAAGCCGTGGACCCGCTTGACGCGGCAGGCATCCATGCGCCAAGCCTTCTTGCATGACATCCCGCCCCATCGACCCCGACACCGCGCCAGCACAGGCAGCAGGCCCAAAAAGGCGGGCCAATGGCGTGGCAAGGCGCAAGCTGATCATGGATGCGGCCGAAAGGATTTTTGCCGAACGCGGCTATTTCGGCAGCACGATGCGCGAGGTTTCGCAGGAATCGGGCGCGGCGCTGGGTGTGATCCACCACCACTTCCCCTCCAAAGGCCAGCTATTTGCCGAGGTGGTGGAGCGCAAGCGTGAGCGCTTGCTGGCCATCATCCGCGACAGTCTGGACAAGGTGGAGGCCGGACCACAGGCGGCGCAAGGCACGATCGAGGCCTTTCTGGGCCCGTTTTTTCGCATCTGTGCGGATAACCGGCATGAATTCCGCGATTATATCGTCCTGACCTCGCATTTCATGAGCCATTATGGGCAGGCCGAGGTAGGCGATGCCTTGGGCAAATTGCTGCCCATATCCCACCTGTTCATGGAACGCTTGGGCCAAACCGCTCCGGCCATGAGCAAGGCCCATCTGCAAATGGCCACCTATCTGATCGAAGCGGCGCTGGTTTTCATGGTGCAGGACACCGGCTTTCTCGATTCCATGTCGGGCGGGGATTTGTCCAAGGCCAATCTTGACGCCTTGATCGAGGAAGCCTCGGTCTTTTTCGCCGGTGGCGTGCAAGCACTAGCCGCGGCTCCAGCCTGAACACACGCCTGGCAGAAATCCTAGGCAAAGTGATAGTGGGACAAATGACCTACTAAGCTATCATCTCCCCATTCCGCAGAGGCCAAACATAGGCTTCGCGGGCCGTGGGAGAGACCAACATGATGCCGCCAAGGCCAAAACCCCCGATTGTCGCGCTACCTGCCATGGCCCAAAGAGGAGGATTTCATGCCTGACGCACAGGTTCTGGAGCTTTCTCCTACCGAGGCCGGTTTGCGCCTGCTGGCCGACCGTGACCAGATCCGCAACATTCTGGCCCTGCACAGCCGCGGGGTCGATCGCGCCGATGCCACGATGCTGGGCGCGGCCTATCACGACGACGCCACCGTGCATTACGGCTTTTTCGTAGGCACAGCGGCTGATCTTGTCGCCTTTCTGGCGCGGGCGCAAAAATCGGCAAAACCCAGCCTCCACCGCACCGCCAATATCGACATTCGGGTCGCTGGCGATCGGGCGGCCAGCGAGTCCTATGTCATCGCCCGCGTGGGCGACGGCGATCAGGAACGGATCGTCCTTGGCCGTTATCTGGACCGGTTTTCCCGCCGTGACGGCCAGTGGCGCCTCGACCATCGCTATTACGTGATGGACGGCAACACCAATGAAGCCGCTGCCCCAGAAGCAGGCGATCCCCCTTCCGGCCATGATCATTTCGCCCCCGTCGGCGCCAAGGGTGCCGCCGATGCCGCCCGTGTCTTGATGACCCAGCACCGCGCCGCCGCCACCCATTTGCAAGAGGCCCCGCCCATGACCCATTCCGCCGCCGACATTGACGCCGCGCTGTCACGCGATGCCATCCGCTCCCTGCTCACCGGTTATTGCCGTGGGGCGGATCGGGCCGATGCCGATATGCTGGCCGCGCAATTCTGGCCCGATGCCGCCGTGGTCAGCGGCGCCTTCAATGGCAAGGCGCCCGATTTCGCCCGCACGGTGGCCGAACAGATCCGCAACTATCTGGACAGCTGTTTCCATTCCATCGCCAATGAATGGATCGAGGTGAAAGGCGACCATGCCATCGGCGAGCATTATGTCATCGCCCATACCCGGGGCGCGGGCACCGATACGCTGGTCGGTGGGCGCTATGTCGACAGTTATGAAAGGCGTGACGGCATCTGGAAAATCGCGGCCCGAACCTTTGTGCAGGATTGGAGCAACAACCGGCCCAGCACCTATGAAAGCGAGGGCTTTTACGCCGGATTGACCACGCGCGGTTGTTACGGCGCGCAAGACCCGATCTATGCCCATTGGGCATCCTTGTAATCGCGCCGGATCAGGAGAAAGCCCATGTCCCATGCCGTTCTTGAACACGGTTTGCCCCGCCCCGCCAGCGCCGAGGAAATAGCCAGCGCCCGTTGCCCTGCGCCATCGATGCAGGAGATTGTCGCGGGCGACACTGTACCCCCGCCACCGGTGCTGGCGCATGAGGAACCGGCCTATCTGGGCAGCGAGCCGGTCAAGGTCGATCGCTATTTCGACCAGTCGATTTTCGAGGCCGAAATCGAGAAGATCTGGAAAAAAAGCTGGCAATGGGTGTGCCGCGAAGACCATATCCCCGAACCGGGCGATAATTACACCTATGAAGTGGCCCATCTGTCCTATCTGGTGGTCCGGCAAGAGGATGGCAGCGTCAAAGGCTTCGTCAATTCCTGCCTGCACCGCGCGACGAAATTCAAACGCAGCGAGGGGATCGGGATGGGGGACCAGATCCGCTGCCCCTATCATGGCTGGTCGTGGAACAATGACGGCTCGTTGAAGGCGGTCCCCTGTTCATGGGACTTTGGCCATATCTGCCCGTCCAAAATGGCTCTGCCGGAGGTGCGCGTGGGCCATTGGGGCGGCTTCATCTTCATCAATCCTTCGCCCGAAGGGCCAAGTCTTGAAGATTTCCTCAGCCCCCTGCCCGAGCATTTCGCCCATTGGGACATCGCCAACCGCTATGTCTCGGTCCATGTGGCCAAGGAATTGCCCTGCAATTGGAAAACCGCGCAGGAAGCCTTTCTGGAATCCTATCATGTGATGGAAACCCACCCCCAGCTGATGAAAGGCGTAGGGGATGCCAATGTTCAATATGACATACATTCCGACCACATAACCCGTTTTTACGCCGCCAGCGGCGTCAACTCGCCCCATCTGGCCAACCCGCTGTCGGAGCAGGAACTGCTGGCCACGATGATCCTGGGCGACCAGAATTCGCGCGATGACAGCCTGACCGTCAAGGAAGGCGAGA
This sequence comes from Novosphingobium umbonatum, assembly GCF_004005905.1. GTDB lineage: Bacteria > Pseudomonadota > Alphaproteobacteria > Sphingomonadales > Sphingomonadaceae > Novosphingobium > Novosphingobium umbonatum. Next base: position 85,273 of record NZ_SACO01000004.1, on the reverse strand, counting down.
CCGCCCGCAATGTCATGGCGCGCCATTTGCGCAAAGTGATGGGCGAGGCCTATCAATGCGACCTCTCGCATCTGTCGGACAGCGAGGTGATTGATACGATCGAATATCACATCTTCCCCAATATGGTGCTGTTCCCCGGCCTGTCGCTGCCGATGGCCTATCGCTTTCGCCCGATTGGCAGCGATCCGAACCGGACCTTGTTCGAAATCCTGTTCCTGCGCCCCAACCCGTCCGAAGGGCGCATCCCAGAGCCGCCCGAACCCTATCGCGTGGCGGAAAAGGAAAGCTATTCCTCCGCCCCCGGTTTCGACGCGGCCATGGGCTATGTCTATGATCAGGACACGGACAATCTGCGCGCCCAGCAGGAAGGTTTCCGCGCCAGCGCCACTGGCGTGCAGCAATTGGGCAATTATCAGGAGGTGCGCATCCGCCACTTCCAGCAAGTCATCGACAAATATCTCAACGCGTGAGGCCCTATGACCAAGACCTTCAATCTGGAAGCCGAAGTCCGCGATCTGGCCGCAAGGCGCGACATCCAGCGCGCCCTGATGCGTTATATGCGGGGGCAGGACCGGCTTGACCCTGTCCTGCATCTGTCGGCCTTCCATGCCGATGCCTATGTCGATTGCGGGCTGATGCAGGGCAGCGCACAGGAATTTGTCGACTTTGCGCAAGGCTTTCTGGCCGATCTGGAATCGAGTCAGCATATCATCGCCCAATCCGACATCGAGGTGAATGGCGCGGTGGCCAGCGGCGAGATCTATTTCTACGCCTGGCATCGCCTGCATCAGGATGGTGAGGCCAAGGATCTGATCGTCGCCGGACGCTATATTGACGAATATGCCGAACGCGACGGCGATTGGCGCATTGTAAAGCGCCGCGAATTGATCGATTGGGCCCGCACCGATCCGGCCGCCGACGGCTTTCTGGCCGAAAACCCGCATCTGCCGCGCGGGGCAAGGCGCGGCGCGGATTTCAGCCAGACCCGCGACTGGCCCTAACCGCCTTGTTCATCCACAACCCTGCAAGCCCTATGCGCATCCCCATCGCATAGCGCGCACATGGCATGGATGATCCCCGCCACAATCGGGTCTTTCAACCGGTACCAACGGGTCTGGGCATCGATCCGCACCTGCACCAGATCCTGCGCCCGCAACTGGGCCAGATGTTGCGACACGCCCGATTGCGACAGGCCGGTCAAGGCTACCAGCTCATTGACCGAGACCTCGCCTTCATCCATCCGGCACAGCATCAACAAACGGTCCGGATGGCTCATCTGTTTCAGGCGCGAGGCCATATGTCCGGCATGCCGCTTCATGTCGTCCAGCGCCACAGGCTTCATGCTTTGCCTCCTGCCATCAAGACCCCGTCATCACGCAGCACCACATAAATTGCTGGAATAACCAGCAAAGTCAGCAAGGTGGAGGAGGCAAGGCCGAAAAGCAGCGAAATCGCCAGCCCTTGGAAAATCGGATCGGTCAGGATGACCGAGGCCCCGATCATGGCCGCCGCCGCCGTCAGGGCAATCGGCTTCACGCGGATCTGCCCTGCCTCGATCAACACCTGCCTTAAAGGCTTGTCCGGCGTGGCCGTATGCCGGATGAAATCCACCAACAGGATCGAATTGCGCACGATAATCCCCGCAAGGGCGATAAAGCCGATCATGCTGGTGGCGGTAAAGGGCGCTCCAAACAGCATATGCCCGGCGACAATCCCGATCAGCGTCAACGGCACCGGCGTCAGGATTACCAGCGGCAGTTTGAAACTGCCAAATTGCCCCACCACCAACACATAGATCGCCAGCAAGGCCACCATAAAGGCCGCCCCCATATCGCGGAAAGTGACCCAGGTGATTTCCCATTCGCCATCCCACAAGAGGCTGGTCCGGCTCTCGTCCTGCGGTTGGCCATGCAGCACAATGGCAGGCTTGACCAAACCATGCGCCTTCCAGTCATAGGCATCGATCGCCGCATCCACCGCCAACAGGCCATAGATCGGCGCCTCATAACGACCGGCCAGATCGGCCATCACCATCGTCGCCCCGCGTCCGTCGCGGCGATACAGGCCCTGCCCGCCAGCTTCGACCCGCGCCTCGACCAATTCGCCAAGGCTCAACAATTGGCCCGAAGATGTTTGCGCCACCGGCGTTGCGGCCAAATCCCCGTTCCATTGCCGCTGCCCCTGATCCAGCGCCAGTTCGATCGGCACCGGCTGTCGATCCTGCCCGCCCAAGGCCAGATTGCTCGAGGCATAGGCCAGCCTCTGCCCCCCCATCAACGCGCCGATGGAATCCAGCACCTGCTTTTCCGATACGCCATAATGATCCAGCTTGGCGCGGTCGGGCACCAGTCGCAGCGTCGGCCTTGGTTCGCCAAAACTGTTGTCAGTGTCGACGATGAAGGGGATCGAGCGGAAGATCTGCTCCACCACGCGGGCGGTTTTCTGCCGCGTGGCTTCATCCGGCCCATAGATTTCGGCCAGCAGCGTTGCCATCACGGGCGGGCCGGGCGGGGTCTCCACCACTTTGATAACCCCACCTTGTGGCAGGGCAACCGCCTTCAACCTCTCCCGCAGGTCAACGGCAATGGCATGGCTGGAACGGCTGCGCTGATCCTTGGGCAACAGCGCCACCATCACATCGCCCATTTCGGGCTGGGAACGCAGGAAATAATGGCGCACCAGACCGTTGAAATTGAAAGGCGCCGCCGTGCCTGCATAGAGTTCCATGGCGGTTACCTCCGGCATCTGGCGCGCCACGGCAGCAACCTGTTCCAGCACAAGCGCGGTGGATTCCAGCGCGGTGCCTTCGGGCAGATCGACCACCAATTGCACTTCGCTCTTATTGTCAAAGGGCAGCAGCTTGACCGTCACAGCCTTGAAATAAAACATCGAACAAGCCAGCAAAGTCGCCAGCCCCACACCCCACAAGAAACGCTTGGCGCTGCCCCGCGTGGCGATCACGCGCGTGGCGTAACGGGCATAGATTGCGCCCAACCTGCCCCCGCCCGCTGCCTCGTGCCCCGCATCCAGCGTTTGACGGGCAAAGCGGATCATCAACCATGGCGCGATGACCACCGCAACAAAGAAGCTGAACACCATGGCGGCGCTGGCGTTGATCGGAATGGGCGCCATATAGGGCCCCATCAGGCCGGACACAAACAACATGGGCAACAGCGCCGCCACCACAGTCAGCGTGGCGATGATGGTGGGATTGCCCACCTCCGCCACCGCCTCGATAGCGGCCTGCTGGCGGCTGCGCCCATCCTGCATTGCCCCCCCAAGTTTTGACCAATGGCGCGCGATATTCTCGATCATCACAATGGCATCATCGACCAGAATGCCGATGGAAAAGATCAGGGCGAACAGCGACACGCGGTTGATGGAAAAACCCATCATGCGACTGGCAAACAGGGTGAGCATGATGGTGGTGGGAATGACAATCGCCGTCACGCCCGCCTCGCGCCAGCCAATGGCAAAACCGATCAGGATGACGATGGAGACGGTTGCCAGCGCCAGATGAAAGATCAGCTCATTGGCCTTTTCATCCGCGCTCTGGCCATAATTGCGGGTGATATTCACCGACACACCGGCCGGAATCAACGTCCCCTTCAACGCCTCCACCCGCGCCACGACATCGCTCGAAACGCTGACCGCATTGGCGCCGTTACGCTTGGCAATGGCGATGGAAACCGCTGGCGCCATGGTCCAGCCCTTGCCCTCCCTCGCCCAGCGCCAGCTGCGCGCCTGATCCTGCGCGGCGCCCTGCACCACTTGAGCCACATCGCCCAACAGGACCGGCGCCCCATTGGCCGCACGCAAGGTCAGGTGGCGGATTTCCTCGGCACTGGCCAAAGATTGTCCGGCGGTCACGGCCATGGCCGCGCCAGCTTCGCGCACCTGCCCCGCAGGGAAACTGCGCCCGCCCTGTACGACACTTTCCATCACGCTGGACAAAGGCACATGCGCCGCCGCCAATCTGGCGGGATCGGGCACAATACGGATCACCGGCGGTTGGCCGCCCGTGATGAAGGTCACCCCCACATCCTCTACCTTGGCGATTTCATGGCGCAACTTGTCAGCCAGATCATAGAGCGCGGCCTCGTCCCATGCCGAAGATTGCGGGGTGAGCGTCAAAACCACAATCGGCACATCCGAAATGCCGCGCACCGTCACCTGCGGCATGCCGATGCCCACCGGCAGGCGATCGGCATAGGCCTTGATGCGGGCATCCAACCTGATGGCGGCGTCTTCGGGCCGCGAACCCACCACGAAACGCGCCGTGACCAGCAATCCATGATCCTGCGCCTGCGTATAGACATGCTCGACCCCGTCGACGCTTTTGGCGATGTCCTCCAGCGGTTTGCCCACCAGTTCCACCGCATCGCCCGCCGATAGACCCGGCGTGGCAACCCGCATGTCGACCATCGGTACGCTGATCTGGGGTTCTTCTTCACGCGGAATGGTGATGGTGGCCAACAGGCCCACCAAAATCGCGGCCAATAGAAAAAGCGGGGTCAGGGGCGAGGCAATGGTGGCCTTGGTGAGGCGACCCGAAAGGCCCGTATTCATTGCCCCTTCCCCTGAACACCCGCTCCTCCAGCACCTGAGACCAGCGTATCGCCAGCGTTCAGGCCGGATAGGATTTCTACATGATCACCCTGCGCCTTGGCGGTCTGCACCGCAACGGTCGAAATGCTGCCGTCCTTGGCCACCACATTCACGTAATCCAGCCCATAGCGCGTGGTGACAAACCCGCGCGGCAACAGGATGGCCCGCCGCATACCCGTGGCGATGCGGGCCGCCACGCGGTGCCCGATCAAACGCTGGTCCAATCCTTCCATCGCCACATCGGCGCTCACCCGCCCTGCGGTTACCGCAGGGTAGATCCGCGTCACCCGCCCCTGCACCACGCCGTGTCCCGCCAAGCCTTCAAGCTCGACCAAAGCCCCATGCTGGACGCGGACCGCCAACGTTTCGGGCAGATCAAGCCGCAGCAAAACCGGCCCCGATGTCACCACCGCCACCACCATGCCCGGCGCCACCGCCGCGCCCGCCGGTATCTCTGCCCGCAGCACCAGACCCGATGCGGGCGCGACCAATCTTTGCGCGGCCGAGGCGCCATGAACCTGTGCCTGTGCCATGCGGGCCATGGACTCGGCCTGATCCAGCTTGGCCTTGGCATAGACGCCGTTTTGATAAAGGAAGCGCACCCGCTCCAGTTCCTGCCGCGCGACATCCGCCTGCGCCCTGGCCGCCGCCGCGACCGATGCACCGCCCCCCAGATCGTCGCTGATCTGGCCGATCAATTGCCCGCGCGTGACCCGATCGCCTGCCCTGACGGTAAAGGACGATAGCACGCCTGCGCTGCGGGCGAGCACCTGTGCCTGATCCTGCGCGGTAATCTCGGCCGAGACCGCTTGCCAATCGGGAACGTCACTATAGCGCAAGGTGATCCGAGGGCCGGAAGGCACCGCCATGCTGGCGCGCTCCGCCTCGGGGGCCTTCTCCCCGCAAGCCGTCAAAGGCAAAGCGGCCAACAGGGCAAGGGCCAACACCTTTCGCATCGTGACGCCCCCCTCTTATCGCTCGACGGGAAGGCCAGCCTGAGCCCAGGCGCCAAAGCCACCTGCCAGATGGCCCTCCACGGCCGCCTGTGCCGCAACACATTTGTCCAGCGCCATCCCCGAACGCTTGCCCCCCAGACAGTTCAGCACGATCATTTTGCCATCCGCGTCGGGCAATTGGCTGACATCAAAGCTGGACAAGGGCAGGTTCAGCGCCCCCGGGATATGGCCTTGCGCGAACTCATCGCCTTCACGCACATCGACCACCACCACCTGCCGGGCGGCGATCATGGCCTGCAATTGCGCCGCATCGAATTCGCGATGCTGGGCACTTTTACCAAATCCGAACATGGCCTTCTCCTTTTCGCCCTCTGGCGGCGAGTCTAAAAATCATGTATTGCTTATATGGTTATTTTGCAATATAAGGCAAGCGCAATGTTAGAAGCAAGGAGACCAACCATGTCGATTGATTCTGCCGTGATGCGCTTTGTCGGTGTTCTCGTCCTCGCCAGCGCTTTGGCCGCCCATTTCCTCAATCCGGCCTGGATCTATCTGACTCTCTTTGCCGGCGCGAACCTTGTCCAGGCCAGCTTCACCGGCTTTTGCCCTGCCGCCAAACTGTTTAAAGCCATGGGCTTTTCCGCTGATCCGACGTTCAAGTAAGGGGCTTGGATCATGCGCCGCCTGACCGGTCTCTGGCTTGTCCCGCTGCTGCTGTATGGCCCCTTGGCGCAGGCACAGGAACCGGCGCAGGACTTGACCGCCACGATAGCGCAAGCCTTGCGCCACGCCCCCGCACTGGATCAGGCCCAGGCCGAGGCTGATGCCGCCAGAGCCAGAAAGGAAGGCGTGCGCGCCGAAACCCTCCCCTTGGTCAGCCTTCAAGGGCAGATCGGCTATGGCCGGATCGACAATGACGGCTTCTTTGGCATCGGCCCCAAGAATGTCATGCCTTTGGCGGTGCAGGCGGGCGCGGAAATGCCGATCTATTCCGGCGGGCGCTGGAAGGCAGCGCAAGATCAGGCAAGGGGCGGCCTCGATCTGGCGCGACTGGGGCAGGATGAGGCGCGGGCGCAAGTAACCCTCGCCGCCGTCACGGCCTATGTCGAAGTGCTGAGCGCGCGCCAGATCGAGCTTCGCTTCCGTCAATTGACGCAGGAACTGACCGAAGTCGCAAGGCAGGCCCAATTGCGCTATCAATCCGGCGAGGTACCCAGCTCTGAACTGGCCGCCGCCACAGCCCGCCGTGCCGAGGGGGAGGCAGGATTGGCGCAGGCCGAAGGCCGCCGGATCAGCGCCTTGGCCCAATATCGCCGCATAACCGGCGAGGGTGCCCCTGACCACTTGCCGATGCCCGATCTACCGCCCGTGCCAGCCACTCTGGACGAGGCGATGGAGGCGGCACAGCGCAACAATCCGGCGCTGGCGCAGGCCGAAAAATCGGTGGACATCGCCCGCGCACAGGCACGCGCCGCTCAGGCCGAAGCCATGCCCAGCATCAGCGCCTTCACCGAGGCCAGCCATACGCGCGACCAGTTCTTTCCCGATTACCGTGCCAATACGGTGAGCCTGGGCTTGCGGGGCCGCTGGGTGCTATGGTCGGGCGGGCGCATCTCGGCCAAACGCGCCGAGGCAGATGCCCATCTCTCCGGCATGCAAGCCCGTGCCCGCGAGGCGCATGAGGCGATGGACAGCGCCGTGATCGCTGCATGGACCGGCCTGCAAACCGCCCATCGAATGGTCGCTGCCAGCGAGGCGCGCAGCACCGCCGCGGCCGAAGCGCTGCGTTCGATCCGATTGGAAGCCAAAGTGGGCGCCAAACCGCAACTGGCCTTGCTGGACGCGGAAAGAGAAGCGATCACCGCGCAAACTTCCGCCATTGAAGCCCAAGGCCAGCGCCTGTTGGCGGCATGGCAATTGAACGCATTGACGGGGCGGCTGCCCTAACTCGCGCCTCAGTCGGGGAATTCGATCACCTGCCACCATTGGGTTTGGCAATTGGTATAATGGATTTCCAGACCTTCACGGTCAATTTGTTCAAATTTTTCAATGCTGGTGATGCGCGTTCCGGCGGGCAAAACGGGAATATAGCGCTGATAGCGAGGTTTGAGACGGGCCGGATCAACCTACCATTGTGGCTGGCCTTCAAAGAAGCGCCGCCAGAAATCAATCCGTTCCGGCGTGGCCACCGGTATCGGGCCGAAATGATCGCCCAATTCCATCACCCTTGGCTGTGCCCGATCATAGGCGGGCCAGAGGGGCAAGGGATGGCCACCACCATCGCGGCCATTGGGGTTACCGGTGGCGATAATATTGGCCCAATAGGAGGACATCACTTCGGCGATCTGGCGATCCTGCTCCGTCCATGGGCGGTTCACCGCATCCAGACTGTTGAACGCATAGGTGATTTCCGACCCATGATAAGCCCCGCGCATGTCATGATCAGGGCCGGGCGGGCCATGGGTCCAGAAATAGCTGTAGACCGGCAGCGGCGAGCCCTTGCTCCACAATTGGCCCCAAAGGAAGGTGGAAATGCGCGAACAATCGCGGGCCGCGGCGTCATTCTGGATCGCGGCGGTGGCATCGTCACCGGCGGGATAGAGGCGCAGGAATTCCTCTGCCATCGGCCCGAACTTGCGCCGCGCCGCCGCCTGAAACGCGGCCAGCGTCACGCTGGTTTGCGGCATGCCCGCGCGCATCGGTGGCGGATTGTTGCGCAAGCGTTCAAAGGCCGTTTCAGGCACCGCGCCCGTCTCGTCCTTGTTGTTGCCTGCCACATAGGTCACTTTATTCTGCGCCTGTGCGGCATAGGTTTGCGCATAATTGCGCGGCAGGACATAGCCATCAACCACTGGTCGGAACAAAGGCGGCTTGCCATCCGATCCGGTTTCGACCGCCATATCGACGGTGTTGCTGCCCTCGATGATCTTTTGCCACGGCATGGCGCGCAATTGCGCAAGGTCGGTGCTGCCATGCGCGGCGGCATAGGCCTGACCGGCCTTCTCCGCCTCATCCTTGCGGCGATAGGACACCGAGAGATAGCGCAATTCCGTATCGCCGGGGTGACGGGCATGGCTTTGGCCAATGCTGGCGCGGAACAGGCCTTTCGTCAGCGGTGACATGGTGAGGAAGCCCACCGACCCCGCCCCTGCCGATTGGCCGCCGATGGTTACTTTCGCCGGATCGCCGCCAAAAGCCGCAATATTGCGCTGAACCCAACGCAGCATGGCGATTTGATCCATCAAGCCGTAATTGCCCGAAGCGCCTTGCGGGCTTTCCTTGCTCAGTTCCGGTGTGGCCAAAAAGCCCAAGGCGCCAACGCGATAATTGAACGTTACCACGACGATGCCCTTGCGCGCCAAGGCCTCGCCGTCGAATTCAGGACTTGCACCGGTGCCGCCGATAAAGCCGCCGCCATAGATCCAGACGTAGACGGGGCGCTTTTCGCCGCTACCTGCCGATGCGGTGGTCCAGATATTGGCGGTCAGGCAATCCTCGCTCTGCGACAGGCCGCGCGCCATGTCGCCCCCCGGCTGGGGACAGGCGGGGCCAAATTGGCCAGCATCGCGCAGGCCCTGCCAAGCGGGCACAGGCGCGGGAGCCCGCCAACGTAAATCCCCCACAGGCGGCGCGGCATAGGGCACGCCTTTATAGACATTGACCGCCCGATCGCGCCCCGCCGCGCCGCGCAGCAAACCGCTTTCCACCCGCACTTCCCGCGCGTTCTGGACGACCGTTTGCGCCATTGACGCACCATGCATGGTCAAAGCCGACAGCGCGACGCCCCATGTCAAAACCCTAAAGCGCATCGCTTACTCCTTGCCGCCAAACCGGCCAGCAGCGCTCAGCCATTGGTCGATGTAATCATAGGTTGTTTTCTGGGTATCACCGAACTGGCCCGGCATTTTCTCGCAAGGCTTGCAGGTGTTGTAGAGGTGGTCAGCCCCTTCGACGAAGGCGATGGATTTGTCCCTTGATCGGGCCAGATTATAGATGGTTTCCGCCGCCAGAAATTCCCAATGCGCGGTCATCCCCATCACCAGCAAGGGCGCGGCGATAGACTGCACATTGCCCGGAGGGCTGGCATAGGTCGAGGTCCAATCCACACCGGTCACGCCGCTGGCGTCATAGGAGAAGTCCTTGCCCACCCGAATGGCATAGGTGGACAGATAGGACCGCACCGATGTCCGCAAGGCCCCCCGCCGATAGGAAGGCGAGAGGTTCTCGGTGTTTTCCGGCACACGCACCGTTTGCACCACCTGCACGCTTTGCGAACCATCGGCATGGATCAGGGGATAGGCCGCTTTGGTGCGCGCCATCAGGCTGACATCTTGGGAAAACAATTTGTTATTGCCACCCAACAGGCTGGCTCCGGCCACGGTAAAGGGGGCATCATCGGCAAATGGCCCCTTGCCGCTGCGCAAATCATCCATGGCCGCCTGTGCTTTGGCGGTGATCGCGCGGCTGCGCTGCGCCTCGACGGCCAGAAAACGGGCGGTGAAGGCAGGGGAATAGTTCGAGCCGGAGGCGCCAAACCCGTTGGCCGGATCGAACATGTCGAGCGCCGGATCAAGCCGCGTGGCATGGGCCTCGTCCTGCACCGCCGGATCGAGGCTGAACAGGGTCATCGCGCCCAGCCCCCAATTGGAATCGACCAGCATGATCCCGTCCGCCGGTGGCATACCGGCCAGCGTATCGGGGCATTTCCAGATCTTCTCGGCCCCTTGGCAGGTTTTCACCCCACCCTCGGCGATCATCTGATAGGCGCTCATCACCGTGCCGCCGCCACTATGGCCCAGCAGCACCACACGCCGCACGCCCGGTTGCGCGCGCAAGACCTGCATCGCCGCCTTGATTTCCAGCAGCACCTGATCGAGCACGCCATCATTGAAGGCGCCCGACTTGCTGGTGCTATTGTTGACACAAAGCGCCTGATAGCCGCGTTGCGCCAATTGGGTGCAACCGGGGAAGGCCAGATAATCCGCGGCCGAATGCATAATCAACACGGCGGTGGCCGACTTTGGCCCCATGGTCGCGGGCGTATAGAGCACAGACGGCACCCCCTGCGCCACGCGGATAAACCGCGTGTTGACCGCATCCTGTGCCATCGCCGTATGGGTGCCCGCGACAAGGCCCAAGGCCCCCGCCATGCCCAAAATCCCGCGCCACCATAGGCTGCTTTTGCCTGTCATGCTTTCCTGTCTTTCCCGCAACGGATGTAAAGGGCCGCCGCAAAGGCAGCCCCTCGCATCACCCCTTAGAGCTTGGCGCGCAAGCCGAGGGTGAAGTAGCGGCCCACCGGATCATCGGTGACCACAAAGCCACCAAACCCGCCCGGCGAAGTGGCCGTACCCGGCGCATTGGCCACCGGCGGCTTGGCGTTGAGCAGGTTCTGGATGTTGAGGAACATCTCCACCTTCCTGCCGCTCGACAGGTTGACCGTTTGCGACAGGTTCACACCCAACTGGCCAAAGGGTGCGACTTTGCCCTGCCCTGCAGCCCAGGCCACCGTGGGATCACCCCACAGCTTGAGCGCATTGCGCCAGCGATAGATCGTATCGACGCGCAGGTTGTCATTGACGTTAAAGCTGGCCGTGGCAGTCAGGCGCCACGATGGGCTGGCCGTCAAACCATTGGTGCCAAAGGCCACCCCGCCCTGATCAATCACGGCCACACCGGGCTGGATATAACGGATATGCGGCTGATAGGCGGCCAGACCGCGCAGGGCCAGCTTGTGGCTGCCGATCGAGCCATTGTAATTGGCCTCTACGTCCAGACCATAGGTGGTGACCTTGGACAGGTTGATCGGCTGCACATACCAAGCCGTCACCGCGCCGCTGCTATCACGCTGGATCAGGCCGCAATAGACCGCCAGACCGCCGCTGTTGCAGCCCTGCTGGATGGTGGGCTGGAAACCCTGCACCGTGGTGATCGCATTGCTGACCTTGATGTCATAATAGTCCACGGCCAGGCTGAAACCGGGCAGAAAAGCGGGCTTCATCACCAGACCGGCGGTCAGGGTCCGGCCAATTTCGGCGGTCAGATTGGGGTTGGACACATTCACCGAAGGCAGCAGGTTGGTAGCGCCGGTCTTCAGGTCCTGATTGGTCACCATCGTGACCGAAGTGGCGGCGAACAGGTCGTTGAGCGTAGGCGCGCGAATATCGCGGCTGATCGTGCCACGGAAACGCAGCCCGTCGACAATGTGCCAATCCGCGCCCAGCTTCCACGTCCAATAGGTGCCCACCGTGTTATATTTGGTGTAACGCGCCGCTGCATTCAGCCCCAGCGATTTGACCAACGGCGCATCTTTGAGCAGCGGCACATTCACTTCGCCCGCCAATTCCATCACCGATTGCGACACATGCGGGTTGGACGCCAAAGTGTTGGCATAAAGCAGCGTGCGCGCACCGGTCGCCACGCAATTGTAACGCAGATTGGTGCAATCGGCATACATCGAGGGCGTTGCCGTGCTTTGCGAGATGAAGGACTGATAACGCCATTCACCCGACAGGGCTGCGGTCACTTCACCGGCCCATGTGCTGAACGGGCTGCCCGAAATTGAGGCGTTAAAGTCATGCTGGCGCGTGGTGGCCACGTAAGTGGTCGTGTCCATGATATAGTTGAGCGCCGCCGCGCTGGCTGCCGAGGGGCCGAACAGGTTGAGCGGCGTGCAACCGGCATAGGCCGAGGCGGTTGCGGCCTGTGTCGCGGCATAGCAGGCAGGCCCGCTGGCCGTGCTCACGGCATCCAAAGCCGCCGACAGCTTTTGATTGTTGACCTGATTGGAACTGGTCGTGGACAGGCGGGAATCGCCATACACATAGGACAGGTTCCAGTTGTAATTGCCCAGCTTACCCTCAAGGCCGGCAATGGCCATCAACTGGCGGGTCTTGGGCTCGTAACGGGCGCGCTCGATCTGGGTGTTGATCTCGCTCAGCACGAAAGTCGAGCCCGGCATTTGCGCGGCATAGGCGGCAGGCAGGAAAGCATTGGCGGTGGACAGCGTATAATTGGCAAGGCTCAGGTCGCCGCCATAGGACAGGTTGCGCTTGAAATTGCCGCTCAGCGTGAAGAAGCCGTGGATATTGTCGTTAAAGTCATAATCGGTGCGCGCATAGATCTGGTGCGAACGCTGCGCCGCTTTCAGCGACATGTCCAGATAGCCACCCGCACCGCCGCTTTGCGTGGTGGTGCCGCTATAGGTCGTGCCGTTGACAAAGGGGCTGAGCACGCCATTGCTGGCAAAATACTGGCCTGCCAAGGCGCAACCGGTCCCGCAGGAGATGATCTTGCCGCCAAAAGGCTGGGCCGCCAGCGTGCCATTGGTGATCAGCGAATAGGGGATGGTTGTGCCATTGCCCACCACCACGGCGCGGTTGTACCAGCTGCGCTGTGAACGGCGCAGGATGCCGTCATCGTTGCGATATTCATAGCTGACTTCGAAATGGCCGCGCCCTTCGGCAAATTTAGTGCCCCATGCCAGAGCCGCCTGCTGCGAAGGGTTGTCGCCATAGGTCGACACGCCCATCTGGGCCTGCACTTTAAGCCCCTCAAACTTGGTGTCGGTGACAAAATTGACCACGCCCGACACCGCATCCGAACCATAGACCGCCGACACGCCGCCCGTCACTGTATCCACCCGCTTGACCAGCAATTGGGGGATTACATCGGCGTCCACGATATTGGTATAGGAAGTGGGCGGAACACGGCGGCCATCGAGCAGCACCAGATTGCGCACCCCGCCAAGGTTGCGCAGATTAAGCTGCGCCGCGCTGCCATTGCCGCCCGACACGCCGCCCGAAACGCCCGGATTGCTCAATTGCCCGCGCGATCCGGAGAAAACCGGCAAGGTGTTGATCGATTCCGTCAGGCTGGTCGGGCGCAGATTGACCAGATTTTCGGTGGTGACCACGGTGACCGGCGTGGGGCTATTGTCGCCATTTTTCACCACGCGCGAACCGGTGACAATGATGTCCTGCGCCGAAGGGGTTGCCTCTTGCGCCGATGCCTGACCTGCCACGAACAGGCCGGATACCAGACCGGTACCCGCCAAAAAAATGGCCTGAAGCTTTCTCATCTTGTCCTCCCATAAACAGGACGGGCAAGCGCAAAGCACTTTCCGGCTTCGCATGATGCGCCACGTCCCGACATTTTGCTTATGGGTGTTCATTGATCCAAACCGAGGCCAAACGCGCTATCAGTTTGGTGGCAGTCATGATTGAATTTGGGTTTCGGTCGCGGCGAGTGGCGAAAATTTGACATTGACGCCCGCAACCGAAACAGACCAAGGCTGTGAACCGCCTTGGATGAAAGCTGAACGCGTCAGTATGACACGCCCGACTATTATCGATATCGCCAAACATGCCGGCGTCTCGTTCAAGACCGTTTCGCGGGTGCTGAACAAACATCCCAAGGTGGGGGAAGACTATCGCCGCAAGGTTGAACAGGCGATGGAAGAGCTGAATTTCCGCCCCAACCGCGCCGCCCAGCAATTGCGCGGAGGGCGCTCCTCGATGCTGGGCCTGCTGGTGAGCGACAGCGCCGCGATCCATAAGCTGGATGAAGGCAACCGCCTGCCCAGCTATCTGGCCGATATTATCACCGGCATGCTGCAATCCTGCCAACAGGCAGGATTTCATCTGGTGACCGAGAACATCGATTCCAGCGATGCCGAAGCGGGGCGGGCTTGGCTGGACGATTGTTTCGATGCGGTCAGCTTTGACGGCCTTTTGCTGATGCCGCCGCTGTGCGACTGTGATTGGCTGCTGGATGAACTGGACGCGCGGCAGGTCCGTTATGCCCGCATGAATCCGGGCACCCAACTGGACCGTGGCCTGTGTTTGGTGATCGACAATTATGCCGCGGGGCGCGAGATTGGGGCCTATCTGCTGGCGCAGGGGCATCGCCGTCTGGGCTATATCACCGGCCCTGCTTCCCATTTTGCCCATACACCGCGCCTTGACGGGTTGCGCGATGCCATGGCCAACGTGCCCGATACGCAATTGCAGATAGAGCAAGGCGCCTTCACCTTTGATTCCGGTCTGAAGGCAGGCGCGGCCATGATGGACAGCGCAATACCCCCCACCGCCATTTTCGCCGCCAATGATGAAATGGCCGCAGGCGTTTTGGCCATGGCCTTTGAACGGGGCCTGCAAGTGCCCGCCCAATTGTCCATTTTCGGCTTTGGCGGCTTGTTGATCTCGCAATCGACATGGCCGCGCATTTCCACCGTCAGCCAACCCACCATCGCCATGGCGCGCATGGCCGCCGATGCGCTGATCGCCGCGACCTTGGAGGGCAAGGAATGGGAAGCGCGGTGCGTGCAGATCGACTATGAACTCAAACTGCGTCAATCCGTGGCCGATATTTCGGGATAGCACGACACCGCAAGGCAGTGGAAACTCGGGTCAAATGACCGAGGGCATGGCCTGCCGCAAAGCTTCGATCGCCACCTGCACCCGAGCCGACAGATGGCGGCGCGAGGGATAGACCGCCCAGATCGATTCATCAGCCTGCCGGAACTGGTCAAGGATCACGGCCAATCGCCCGTTCTTGATATCCTCCGACACATAAAATTCGGGCAAATGGCAAATGCCCATATCCTCGCGCGCGGCGGCCACGATGGCATGGCCATTGTTGCAATGCCACCGCCCCTGCGCCCGCCACAGCACGGTCTCGCCATTCTGGCGAAAACGCCATTCATCCGATGTGCCCACCAGACAGGCATGTTGCGCCAGATCGCCCACCTTGGCCGGTGTGCCATGCTGCGCCAGATAGGCGGGCGAGGCGCAGGTCAGCACGCGCCTTTGGGCAATCTGGGTGCAGATGAGGCGGGAATCGGTCAGATCGCCGGTACGTATCGCCAGATCATAGCCCTCCCCCACCAAATCCACCACGCGATTGGTCAGGTTGAGATGGATCGATAACTGGGGATGCTTGCGGCATAATTCGCGCATGATCGGGGCCACAAAGCGCTCCCCCATCGCCGCCGAACAGGTGATGCGCAAATCGCCATGCGGTTCGCCCCCGCTGTCCAGCGTGGCAAAGGCCTCGTCCCTTTCCGCGACCAATCGGGCAAAGCGGGTGATCAGCAAGCGCCCGCTATCGGTCAGTTTCACCACGCGGGTGGTGCGGGTAAACAGGCGTGTTTTCAGCCTTTGCTCCAACCGGTCAATCGCGCGGCTGACATTGGAGGGCGCGGTGTTCAGCCTTTGCGCCGCGCGGACAAAGCTGCCCATTTGGGCCACCATCACCGCTTCCTCGATCCCCTCCCACGCAGCCATTATGCCATTCCTGCAACAATGTATTCCAGATAAGCCCTTTATCCCAATATCATTGATTATATAGCAAGGCCAATGGAGAGATAAGGAGAAAATCCCCATGAAGACCCGCGCCGCCGTGGCCTTTGCGCCCAAGACCCCGTTGGAAATTGTTGAGCTGGATCTGGAAGGCCCCAAGGCCGGCGAGGTTCTGGTGGAAATCATGGCCACCGGCGTGTGCCACACCGATGCCTATACGCTCGATGGCTTTGACTCCGAAGGTATTTTTCCCAGCGTGCTGGGCCATGAAGGCGCAGGCATCGTGCGCGAGGTGGGCGCGGGTGTTACCTCGGTCAAGCCGGGCGACCATGTCATCCCGCTCTACACCCCCGAATGCCGCCAGTGCAAAAGCTGCCTGTCGGGCAAGACCAACCTGTGCACCGCGATCCGCGCCACGCAGGGCAAGGGGCTGATGCCCGATGGCACCACGCGCTTCAGCTATAAAGGTCAACCGATCTTCCATTACATGGGCTGCTCGACCTTTTCGAACTTCACCGTCCTGCCCGAAATCGCCGTGGCGAAAATCCGCGAGGACGCGCCCTTCCAGACCTCGTGCTATATTGGTTGCGGCGTGACGACCGGCGTTGGCGCGGTGATCAACACCGCAAAGGTGCAAGTGGGCGACAATGTGGTGGTGTTCGGCCTGGGCGGCATTGGCCTCAATGTCATTCAGGGCGCGCGTCTGGCTGGCGCGAACAAGATCATCGGCGTCGACATCAATCCCGATCGCGAGGAATGGGGCCGTAAGTTCGGCATGACCGATTTCCTCAACACGCGAGACATGAACCGCGAGGATGTGGTGGCCAAGATCGTGTTGATGACCGATGGCGGGGCCGATTACACGTTTGACGCCACGGGCAACACCGAAGTGATGCGCACCGCGCTGGAGGCCTGCCATCGCGGTTGGGGCACCAGCATCATCATCGGCGTGGCCGAAGCGGGCAAGGAAATCGCCACTCGCCCGTTCCAGCTGGTCACGGGCCGCAATTGGCGCGGCACAGCTTTTGGCGGGGCCAAGGGCCGCACCGATGTGCCCAAGATTGTCGACATGTATATGCAGGGCAAGATCGAGATCGACCCGATGATCACCCATGTGATGGGTCTGGAGGAGATCAACACCGCCTTTGACCTGATGCACGCAGGCAAGTCGATCCGCAGCGTGATCGTGTTCTGATCCAACCCATGCGCGGGGTGGGTTAAGGCTCGCCCCGCGCATTTATCCCGATGTTTTCGGCCAGATCCCTATGGCCGCCGCAATTGGGAAATCGCATCCAGCATATATTGCAAGGCGTTGACGCCGGGATTGACCAGCGATTGCAATTGCAAACCATCCGCCATGGCGATCAATTGACGGGCGGTGGATTGTGGGTCGATATGGCCTGCGATGCGGCCCTGCGCCTGCTCCTCCTCGATCCGTTGGGACAGGGCCATGGCCACACGGTCAAAACGCTGCCTGAAGAAATCATGCGCGGGATGGGCCGGATCGACCGCTTCGGCGGCGAAATTGAGATAGAGATGGACCACGCCGGGAATGGCAATGTTACGCTTGAGCAAGTTGGCGAAACCGTCCAGCGTCACCACCTGATCGGGCGCGGCGGCGCGGGCCTCTTCGTCCCAACGCATGATCACGCTTTGCAGCAGAGCTTCACGGCTGCCGAAATAATAAAGGATATGGGCCGGTTCGATCTTTAACGAACGCCCGATTTCGCGCAGCGAGGGATTGCGCAATTCCTGCCGCGCAATTTTGCCCATCAAGCCTTGCAGGATCTCCTCACGCCGCGCCGCGCCCTTGGGCGAGGTTCCCACCACCGCCACGCCCGCGCGCTTGGGGCGCAGTTCGCTGCTTGGCTTGTGGTCAGGCGGTAACGGCGGCAATCTGTCCAACTCCCCTTCTTTCATGGCGGTGCCCTTGGCACAGGACGGACAAAATCGACAAATCTTTTCCGCTTGTTCCTTGGTAGCAGCCCTTCCCACCCTGCCGCCCCTTGCGCTAAGCCCGCCGCCAAAGGAGCCTATGCCATGACCACCCCTTCGCTCGAAGCGCTGTTGCAGCAGGAAGAGGCGCTGATCCTCTCGCGCTTTAGCGTGGATGATGCGTGGTGGCTGGGCTGCTATTTGCGCGAGAAAGGCGCCGCCGGACATTTGCCGATTGCGATAGAGATTTGCCTCGGTCCCACCTGCCTGTTTTCGACGCTCTTGCCCGGTGCCACCGCCGATAATCAGGGCTGGATCAAACGCAAGGTGGCGCTAGTCTGGCGCTATCAACGCTCCAGCTATGCCATGGCCCAGAAATTCGCGGCCAAGGAGGGCAGTTTTGAACGCTATGGGCTGGACCACCAGACCTATGCCGCAGCCGGGGGCGCGGTGCCCCTGCGCGTAACGGGCGTGGGCATGGTGGGCGTGGTGGCCGTCTCCGGCCTGCCGCAACTGGACGATCATCTGATGGTGCTGGACGCTTTGTCCGCGTTGCAGGACTGGCAAAAAGGCCCAGCTCAGGCTTAAACCAGATCGACCACCTCAACCACGGGCAGAGGCGCTGCCCCCGGTTGCCTTTCCCAATGGCGCGCCAACAACACCCCGCCATGGGCGCGCAATTGGGCGACAACATCCAAATCCACCTCGGCAAACAGCCATTGCGCACGGTCCATCTCGCCCATGGCCAACACGCCATTGGCGGGCAGGCGCCAATCGCCCCCCTTTGGCCCATCGGGCGGGCCATAGAGCCCTGCCGCCCCGTGGTTCACATCCACCGCCGGAGACCATGCAGCCTCGCCAATGGTGGGCGATTGCGCGACCAGCATCTGCCCTTCCAAGGCGCGGGCCTGCGATCCGATCCGCACCCGCCAATAGCCCTGCGGCGTATCGGTGCAGCTGGGCACCAACAGCAATTGCACGCCCGCCTCGACACAGGCGCGGGCAATCAACGGAAATTCGCTGTCATAGCAAATGGCAATCGCCAAACGCCCCAAGGCCGTTTCAAACAGGCGCAAGGGCGACCCCACCGCCGAGGCGGGCGCAATACCCCATTCCTCGGCCTCGAAACGGGTCATCATCAATTTGTCCTGATAGCTGGCCTTGCCATCGGGGGTGAACAGGCGGGCGCGGTTCACATAAAGCCCATCCACCAGCACCGGTCCACTGGCCGCCAGAATATGCATCCCATGGCGCGCGGCCAGTTCGGCATGCAGCCCGTCTACTTGCGGCATCAACGCCGCGACCGAGGCCAGCGAGCCTTGAAGATCACCCGCCGTCGCCGGATCGAGGCTGGCCAGTTCCATCGCGCCATATTCAGGGAATACCGCCAGCGCCGCGCCGCCAGCGGCTGCTTCCTCCACCCAATGCGTCAGCTTGGCCTGATAGGCAGCCCAATCGGGCAGGGCATCAATGGGATATTGCGCCAGCGCGATGATAAAGGCCATTATAGCGCCTTCATCCAATATTGCATCGGCTTCTCGCTCTGCTCTCCATCGCCAATATCGGCCCAGGAGAAATGGGCGATCAAGCCCGGGATCATCGCATAACCGCGCTTTTGCCAGAAGGCATCGAGCGGGCTGTAATCGGCAGGGCGCGCCGGATGGTCGGCGGGGCGGATCACGCCGCAAAAAGTCGCCGCCTTGGCGCCATGCAGGCGGGCCTGTTGCTCGCGGTGGTCAAAGAAAGCATGGCCCAGCCCGCGCCCGCGATATTGCGGCAGCAGCACGCTTTCCCCGAAATAATAGAGCGAGGCGACATCGATCCCGCGCTCGGCAAATTTGGCCTGATAGTCCGGCTTCTGGCCACTCATGGGCGAGGCCGTGGCGATGCCGATGATCGCATCGCCATCTTTTGCCGCAATGATCACCGCGCCTTCGGCCACGGCGAAATCACGCAGATAATCGCTCTCATAGGAAGGATCGCCGTGATAGAGATAGGGCCATTGGGCAAAGACCGTGCAGCGCAAACGGGCCAGATCGGGGATCGCCGCGCGCAGGGCGTCGCCGCTCAAAGGTTCAACCGTGATCATACCTTGGCGCTCCCTTCCACTTGAGCAATCCAGTCGGCCAGATTGTAATGGTTGGAAATGCGGGTGATCTTGCCATCGGCCAATTCAAAGAAAGCCCCGACCCGCAGGCGATAGGTCTGGCCGCTGGCGGGGGGCAGGCCTTCATCGCTGACCAGATAGCGCCCGTCGAGCATGAATTCCGCCGCCGCGCGCGTGCCATTGGCCGAAACCATGAACACCGGATCGATCACCTGTTCGGCATAGCAATTGTTCATATGCGCCAGAAAGGCCCGGAAAGCCTCCAGCCCATGGCGCGCCTGCCCTTGGCTCGGCTCATGGACGATTGTTTCGGCCAAAAGCTTGCACATGCCTTTCACATCCTGACGGTTGAAGGCGGCATAATAGCTGGCCAACACATCCAAAACAGGCTGGTGAGGGGCAGGAAGGCTCATACACATTCTCTCCAAGGGGCTTTGCATCGCGCGTCTAGCAAAGGATGGCGGACTTGTCGCGGGGGCTGGCGCGGCGATTTACGCATCATCGCTTAGTCTCCTGTCAGAATCTACATCACCATAAAACTTATCGTGATGTTCAGGGCAAAAGCGCAAAGCCATAGCAAAGATATCAGGAGAGTTGGGAAGCGCATGGCTTGGAACGACCATTTTGTCGGCAAGGGCCGCGGGCTGAACAGCATTCCCGTGCGTTTCGCGCTGATGGCGGGTGTCACCACTTCGGCCACGCTATGGCTGGCCAGCCATTGGTTAAGCGGCGCCAAGGGCGGTTTGGCCATTGCGGCGCTGCTGCTGCTGCTGGCCCTGCCCATGGCGATCAACTATCTGGCCGCCAACAAGCTGGCCGGTATGATCCGTTCCCTGCGTCAAAGCACACAGGCGCTGGTCGCGGGCGATTTCGACCGGCCGGTCGAGGTCGATTGCGCCTGCGAGGTGGGGGGATTGGCCGATAGTTTCCGCGCAATGGTCTCACGGCTCAACAGCAATATCCTGCGCATGAATGTGCTGGCCTATACCGATGCGGTCACCGGCCTGCCCAACCGTGCGGTCATTTCGCATGTCTTGTCTCTGGCCCAGCAAATGCCGCCCGAAACCTGTGCGGGAGCGATTGTCTTTATCGATCTGGACGGGTTCAAACGGGTCAATGATACGCTGGGCCATGACGCGGGCGATGATCTGTTGCGGCAAGTGGCAGACCGCGTGGTGACGCAGGGCTTGCAAATGTCACTGGCCGATCTGGACAGTTGCACCACCGCCTTTGGCGAATTGTGCCAAAGCTGCCCCACCCGTCCGGTCTTTGCCCGTTTTGCCGGTGATGAATTCCTGCTGCTGCTGCCCGGCCATTTCAGCCGCGAGGATCTGACGGTCATCGCGACCCGCATTCAGGAGGCCTTTGCCCAAAGCTTCACCGTGTTCAAAAATCAGGTTTTCGTCACCGCTAGCATGGGGCTGGCCCGCATGCCCGAAGATGCGGCCACGCCTGCCGCGCTGCTGACCTATGCCGATATCGCCATGTATCGCGCCAAGGAAGCGGGCAAGAATGGCTTCATGTTCTTTGACGCTTCTTTGCGCGAAAAGGTCGAAGAACGCGCGTTGATCGAGCGCGAATTGCACCGCGCGGTCGAACAGGAAACGCTGGACCTGCATTATCAGCCCAAATTCGACGCAAG
Source organism: Novosphingobium umbonatum (assembly GCF_004005905.1). GTDB lineage: Bacteria > Pseudomonadota > Alphaproteobacteria > Sphingomonadales > Sphingomonadaceae > Novosphingobium > Novosphingobium umbonatum. The sequence goes on along the minus strand of NZ_SACO01000004.1, from coordinate 63,724 downwards.
AACCATGCAGGTCAGCGGAGTGGAGGCCCTTGCACGTTGGTCCTGCCCCGGATTGGGGCCGGTATCGCCGGATATTTTCATCGGCATTGCCGAACAATGCGGGCTGATGGTGCCGATGGGCGAGGCCATTTTGCGCATCGCCCTGCGTCAGACACGGGCATGGCAAGAGGCGGGACTGGCCATCAAGGTGGCCGTCAATGTTTCGCCGGTACAATTTGAACGGCCCGGCTTTGTCGAAACCGTGCTGGAATCGATCCAGACCTATGGCGTAGCGCCCGAATTGCTGGAACTGGAAATCACCGAAACCATCGCCATGGCCGATTTCTCACGCACACGCGAAAGAGTCGACGCCTTGCGCGAGGCAGGGATTGCCATTTCCATCGACGATTTCGGCATCGGCTATTCCAACCTCTCGCAACTGGCCCGCCTTGATTATGATGCATTGAAGGTGGATCGTTCGCTGGTGGCCAGCATCGGCGCCGATCCCAAGACCGAGGCGATGTTGACCGCCATTCTGACCGTGTCCAAGGCGCTGGGCCACAAGGTGATTGCCGAGGGCATTGAACGGCCCGAGCAGTTGAACCATCTGATGGCACGCGGTTGCGACGAGTTTCAGGGCTATTTGCTGGCCCAACCCATGCCGGCCCATGTGCTGGAGGGATGGCTGGCCGAACGGCGGGCCTGTCCGGTGCAAACCATCCTGCCGCCTGCCCGGCAAAAGCCGCTCAAACGGCGGGCGTAAGCTCGGCCTTGCGCCATTGGCGATAACCGATGATGGCCAGCCCCACGAAAAGCCCATAAAGCCCCGCCGTCTGCCACAGGCCCTTGATGGCAAACATGCCGACATAGAGCACATCGACCAACACCCACAGCAGCCAATTGGCCGCATGGCGCCGCGCAGACCACACCTGCGCCACCAGACTGAAACTGCTGAGCGTGGCATCCATCCAGGGCAGCGAGGCATCGGTATAATGGCTGGTGAACCATCCGATCAGCACGGCCCCGCCTGCTCCCGCCGCCAGCCCCGCCATGGCCAGAGGCAGCGATAGAGCGCGCACCACCACCCTGCCATCATCGCCCTGCCCGCGACGCCACACTATCCAGCCATAGAGGATGGCCAGACCGAACAGCGCTTGCAGCACCATATCGGCATAGAGCCGCACATCGTAAAACAATTTGAAATAGAGCGCACAGGCCACAAGATTGACCGGCCAGCACAGCATCACCCGCCGCGCCGTCAGCCCAATGCCCAGCAGGCTGACCGCCACGCCCAAGCTTTCCAGCGACAGCATCACAGGCCCAGACCTTCGCGCATGTGCCCAAGGAAGTCCTCCCCCGACGGGCTTGCAAACCAGTCGGCATGGTCGATCAGATAGGCCTGCCAAGCCTGCTGCGCCTGTGCCGCATCGCCGACCAGCCCCGCGAAATAATCTACTTCCGACAGGGCAAATTCGACATGCACCAAAGGGAGCAAATCGAGCATAGTGGCTAGATCATCGGCGCTTAACGCGCACTCCTGCCGATAGCCCTCGATCAAGGCCAAAGCCGCCCTTGCGTCACCTTTGATAGCCGTGCCCTCCTGCCAATCCAGCCAAGGGATAGCGCAACGCTCGATGGCCGTAGCCAGATCATGCAGGGCAAAGGTCCGCGTGGCCAAGCCGAAGTCGAACACACAGGCCACCTCCCCCTCCGGCGACCACAGGAGGTTGGACGGGTGCCAATCATTATGCGTCCACAGCCTAGGCTGCGCGGCCAGCCTTGCCGCCAAATCCGCAGGGGCATTTGCCAGAACCCGCGCCAGCTCGGCCTGCCAAGGGCGCTTACTCAGGAAACCCGCCAAGGCCGGACGCGCCGCCACATAGGCCTTGGCCGCCCCCATAGGATCATCGGCGGGCAGAATGGTGCAACTGGCGATCAGGGGATCAGGCCCGCGCGCAGCGGCATGATAGGATTGGGCAGCCCGATGCAATCGCCCCAAAGCATTGCCTGCCGCCGAGGCATGGGCAATGTGCTGAAAACCGGTCCATGATGGCGCCTCGCGATAGAGGTCCTGCCCCTGCCCCATGCGGTGCAATTCATAGGTCCAATCGCCCTGCGCCACGGCGGTTTGCCCGCCATGCGCCACCATCACTTCGGGGACGGGAATGCCCTGCGCCCTCAAATGACGCATGAAGCCATGCTCCTGCGCCAAAGATACTGGCGAGCGCAGGCGCGCATGATGGCGTTTGAGGAAGAAACGGCCTCGCTCCGTCTCCACCAGAACCGCTGCGGAAAAGGGCCGCGGGGAATGCCAGCATAAAGCCTGCAAATCCCCCGCCTGCGCAAACAAGGCCAGCACCGCCTCGGCCTCGTCACGCGTGATCGCGGGCCAGACCGGTTTCTCCAGTTCCTTGCCCATGCCATGGACAAGGTGCCCCGCTGGCGAAGCGCCCGCACTCACCGGTTACGCGCTCAAAACGCGCGCGACAGCGTGGCGACAAAGGCGCGCCCGCCGCCGATGTAATAGGCCGGTGCCGAAGCGCCGATTACCGTACCATTGCGCCCCACCGTATCCTGCGCGTTAAAGCCGACACTCATCACGCCCGACAGCACGCGAGGATTGGTGATATTGATGGCATTGACGCGCAAATCGGTGCGCTTGCCATCCAGCAGCCCCCCCAGATGCAGACCCAGCGCCAGATCCAGCGTGGCATAGGCCGGAATGCTCTCGTCATTCATGAAGGTGGAATATTGGCGGCCCAGATATTTGAGCGCCGTGCTGCCAAACAGCAGGCCGTCATCATAGGTGCTGCCGACACCGAACTGGAATTTGGGGCTGGACACCGCCTGCTTGCCCCGCGTGGGCAGATAGTCGCCGCCCACTTCCAGATCATTCTCCAGACGGGTGCGCAAATATTCGCCCGAAACATAAAGGCTCACCCCCTTGGCCGGACGCCAATCGATCTCGCCATCCAGACCATAGGAGGTCTGGCCGCCGCCATTGATGGTCGAATTGACCAAGGCCCCGCCATTGTTGATCACCGTGGCGACCTGTCGGTTGCGGAAATGGTAATGGAACGCCGCCAACGAGAAGGAGAGATTGGGGCCGATATAGCGATAGCCCAGCTCTTGCGAGAGCGTATATTCATTCTTGAGCGCGCTGGTGCCCTTGGTGCTGATATCGCCACCCCAATAGCTGTTATAGAGGGCGAATTCGGTCGGCGCGCTGAAACTGGTGCTGATGTTGGCAAAGAGTTGCTGACGATCATCAATGCGGAAATGCACGGCGGCACGGGGCAGCGCGGCAAAGCTGTCATAATGCACCGCACCTTGTGGTCCGGGCAGATAATTGCGGCCGTTGCGCTGAATATTGACGCCCTTGAAGCCCAGATCAATTTTCCACTGCGAGCCAAGGGCAATGCTGTCGGCCACAAAGAAAGCCTGAGCCTTGGTGATCGTCCTGATGTTTTCATAGGCCAGCAAGCGGCCATCAGCGGTCTTGATCGCCTTGCTTTGATAGCCCCATTCATCCACCGGCGTGCCATCGGCGCCCACCGAAGTATAGGATTGGGTCACGCGATCATTGCCGTAATCATACCAAAGGCCCGCCGTCAGGCGATGGGCACCGGCCTGCAGCACCAGCTTGGTCACATTGCCGCCACGGAACTGGTTGCCGGTCCAATTGCCCAAAACCGTGGCCAGACCGCTGGCATCCGCGCCGGGCAGGGACACTGGCTGGGTCAGCGGTTCAGTGCCCAGATAATTGCCGGTGGTGGTCAATTGCGTGCCATAGGGCGAATTGCCATAGCCCCATTGCAGATAGGTGGTGGTGTCCAGCGTCAGGCGATCATCGAGTTGCAGATGCACCGGCGCGGACAGATAGACATTGCGGAAAGGCGCGCGATAGAACCGCCAATAGGCCGTATCGCCCGCCGTATAGGTCTGGCTGTAATTATACCCACGGCCATAGGCCTGCCAATCGGCCAGCGTCGGGGCGGGATAGGTCGATGTCTTGGCCGAATTGAACGAGACAGCCAGACTGGCGCGATTGCCCTGCCCCCATTCCTTCAGCAACTTGCCATCGACATGGTTGCGCATGTCAAAACCGGCCCCGCGCCAATTGTCGGCACGGTTATTGGAATAGGAAACAAAGGCGCGCAGCCCGCTATCGCCCATCGTGCCAGTGTCGACACGGACAAAACCGCGCCGCTCATTATAGGACCCGAGCGAAAGATTGACCAAGGCCCCGCGCTTTGCCGACGGATCATCCAGGCTGAGCGACAACAGGCCACCGGCCGCGCCCAGCACTGGGGAATCCAGATCGACATTGCCCTGCGACAGGGCCACTTGCCGCACATTTTCCGCATCGGCGAATTGCGATGGATAGGCGTAGTAATAGCCAATATCATTTTGCGGCGCGCCTTCCATCAACACGCCGATCTTGTCCTGTCCCAAACCGCGCAGGGTCAGGCTGGAACTGGCCGACAGGCCATAGGGGTCGGTGCTGGCCGCATTGGCGCCGGGCAACAGGCCCACCAATTGGAACGCATTGAGCGTGGGCGCCTGCTTGGTGATGAAATCGGCCGAGATGGCGCTGACCACTTTGGGCGCGGTTTGATCGGGCAACAGGCCTTCGGGATCAGGATGGCCCAGAACGCGGATCGCCGATGGTTCTTCCCCTTCCGCCGCCATGGCGGGCGAGGCCATGACCGTGCCGGTCAGGACAAAGGCCAAAAGGCTGCTACGGGTCAGGATTGTGGGGAAATTTTCAGCCATCATCATCTCTCGCATGCCAAAGGGAGAGACAACGGACCTGCCGCCAACCCTCCCTACGCCGGTATCAACCGGATCAGGTTCAGCGGGTCGTGGTCTGCTGACCACCTCTCAGCCGCGCGATAGCGGCCCCCCGGGGATGGCCTCCCCCTAGGCGTTCTTGCGCCTTGTGAAAAGCCCCCGATGGTACAGTCTGCCAGATGGCTGGCTTTCTGTGGCCGGAAAGCTATAGGCGGGCGAACTAGGGCCGACGCGCAGATGGAGAATATTGCTTGGACCAGACCCCTTATGACGCGCTGGGCGGCGAAAAGATGGTGCGTGCGCTCTGCCGCCGGTTCTATGTGCTGATGGACAGTCTGCCCGCTGCGGCCGCCACACGGGCTGCCCATCCGCCATCCTTGGCCAATGCAGAGGAAAAGCTTTATGAATATCTGACCGGATGGCTGGGCGGATCGCCGCTCTATACCGATAAATATGGCCATCCCCGCCTGCGCATGCGCCATTTTGTCGCGCCGATCGGGCGAGCGGAAGTGGAAGGCTGGCTGCTGTGCTTTCATCAGGCATGGGGCGAGATCGTGCCGCCATCGCCTCTGGCCACGGCCATTCTGGACAAGATCGATGCTTTGGGCTGGCATATGATCAACAAACCCGAAAACGGGGACGGTTGATCGCGCCTTCGTGGCGAGTGCTCTAATTTTCCGCACAACCTATGCCAGAAACGGCAATAGACGTTACAAGGTCAAGCAATTAGCCATGCTGCACCGCAACAGGTGCCGCACAGGGGCGGCCCGTCACACCATCGGGAATTGCACGCCATGGGCCGCATCGGGGCCAAGCATCTAGCACGCGCCAGTCTGGCGGTCAGCCTGTTGGCGATGTTGGCCACAGGGGCGTTACGTTCGGCCGCACCGTCGCCTGCGCCAAAGCCCTTTGACGGGAAAAGCGCCGAGGCCATGGTGGGTGATTATTGCGCCTCTTGCCATAATGACATTGATCAGGCTGGGTCGTTGTCCTTTGACGATCTGCGCGGCGGTGATATCGCTGCGGGCCGCCATGCCGAAAGCTGGGAGGCGATCCTGCGCAAGGTGGTGCAGGATGAAATGCCCCCGCATACCAAGCGCCAGCCTTCGCCGGAAATGCGCGCGGCCTTTGTGCGCTGGGTGGCCAGCGGGCGGGATGCCTTTGCGGCGGCTCATCCCGATCCGGGCAAGGCTACTTTGCGCCGCCTGAACCGTGTGGAATATGCAGCGGCAGTTCGCGATCTGCTGGCGCTGGACGTGGATGTGGCGCGCGATCTGCCGCAGGATAATTCCGGCTATGGGTTTGATAATATAGCCGATGTTCTTTCGGTATCCCCGACATTGGTCGAACGCTATGTCAGCGTAGCGGGCAAGGTGGCGCGTCTGGCCACAGGGCTGGACCGGCCCCGCGCTTCGGTGGCGAGTTATATCGTGTCCAAGGATGGGTCGATCATGAATTCAGGCCGACCGGCCTATAATGAAAGGATGAGCGAGGAACTGCCGCCCGCCTCGCGCGGGGGTGGAATCATGCGCTTTTACGCCCGCGCCGGGGGTGATTATGATGTGGTGGGCTGGCTCAATGCCAACACCAATAATGAAAGCGACCGCCTGCCGCAGGACCGCGTCAGCGCGCGGGTGAAGCTGTCCGCAGGCGCGCATCGCATCGGCATGGCCTTTCGCCGCGAATTGGCGCCGGATGAAAGCGTTCAATTCCTGCGCAACAATCTGGATGAAGTGCCTTTGCCGGTGGACAAGCCGGTGATGCTGCCGCTGGATGTGCTGGTGGACGGGCGGCGGGTGACGACTTTGCAAGTGCCCTCCTATCGCCTGTCGGACCGCTATGCCCAGCAGAATTTCCCGCGCGATGTGATGGAGATCGATGTGGCGGGCCCCGCCGCCATCCATGGGCCACAGGATACGCCAAGCCGCCGCCGCATCTTCACCTGCCGCCCCGCCAGCTCAGCGCAGGAAGAGGCTTGCGCGCGGCAGATCTTGAGCAGCCTTGCCCGCCACGCCTATCGCCGCAATGTGGGGGCGGAGGATCTGGCGCCCTTGCTGCGCGCCTATGGCAAGGAACGCGCCGCCACCGGCCAGTTCGAGCGAGGGATCGAAGCTGGCGTTGCGGCACTGCTCGTCTCGCCCCATTTCCTGTTTCAGGCCGAGAGCGATCCGGCAGGCGCCGTGCCGGGCAGCGTGCATCCTGTGTCCGACCGCGATCTGGCCACGCGACTTGCGCTCTTCCTGTGGAGCAGCCTGCCGGATGAAACCTTGTTGCGCCTTGCCGAAAAGCGCCAATTGCACCGGTCGGAAATTTTGAGCGCGCAGGCGATGCGCATGCTGGATGATCCCCGCGCCAAGGCGCTGACCCAGCATTTTGCAGGCCAATGGCTATACCTGCGCAATCTGGACCAGCAGCGGCCCGACACCGATCTGTTCCCCCAATTCGACACCCGCCTGCGCAGCGCCATGGCCGCTGAGACCGAGCTGTTCTTCGCCCATCTGGTCACAACCAATGGCAGCCTGCTCGATTTCCTGTCCAGCGATTACACTTTCCTCAACCAGCGTCTGGCCGAGCATTACGGCATAACCGGTGTACGCGGCACCGCCATGCGCAAGGTGACGCTCGATCCGCGCTGGGGGCGCGGGGGCTTGCTGGGGCAGGCCAGCATTCTCACCGTCACCTCCTATGGCAACCATACCAGCGTGGTGAAACGCGGCAAATGGGTGCTGGAAAACCTGCTGGCCTCGCCGCCTCCCCCGCCGCCGCCAGACGTACCTGCGCTGAAAGCCAGCCATGAGGGCAAATTGCTCTCTGCCCGTGAACAATTGGAACTGCATCGCGCCGATCCGGCCTGCGCGGCCTGCCATGTGCGGATGGACCCTATCGGCTTTGCCATGGAGAATTTCGACGCGATTGGCGCGCATCGGCAGCAGGATGCAGGCCAGTTGATCGACGCCAGCGCCAGCCTGCCCGATGGCACGCGCTTTACCGGATTGCCGGGGCTGCGCGGTATTTTGCTGGCCCGTAAAGACCAATTCACACAGGCCTTTACCGAAAAGCTGATGACCTATGCGCTGGGTCGCGGGGTGATCGCCGCCGACCGTCCGCAGATCCGCGCCATTGCCCGCATGGGCGCCGCCGACCACTTCCGCATCCGCACAATCATTCGCGGCATTGTTCTGTCCGATGCTTTCCGCTTGCGCAAAGTGCCTGTCAGCGCCGCGCGAATGACCCTGACCATGCCTGAAGGGAAGCTGCGCCCATGATGATACCGCGTCCCGCCCTGTCCCGCCGAACCCTGCTGCGCGGCGCGGGGGCCGCCATGGCCCTGCCCTTTATGGAGGCGATGGCGCCCAGCGCCAAGGCAGCCGACCGCATCGCCCGCCCGCGCCGCCTTTTCGTGTTTTATACCCCCAATGGCATGATGATGGACCAGTTCCGCCCCGCCACCACGGAACTGGATTATGCGCTGCCTTCCACACTCGCCCCGCTCGAAAAGTTCAAAAGCCGGATGAGCGTCATCACCGGCCTTGGCCATCCGCAGGCGGCGGCTATGGGCGATTTGTCGGCGGGCCATGGCCGGTCCTGCCCCGCCTTCCTCACCGGCACCCACGTCCGCCAGACCGAGGGCACCGATATTCGCTGCGCCATCTCGATGGATCAGGCCTATGCGCGCCATCTGGGCGATGCCACTGCGCTGCCCTCGATCGAGGCGGGGATCGACCAGCCCAGCCTGCTAGGCAGTTGCGACATTGGCTATAGCTGCGCCTATACCAATGGCCTGTCATGGATGAATCCCACGGTTCCCCTGCCGGTCGCCGCCAATCCGGCCGAAGTGTTCGAGCGCATGTTTGGCGATGGTGACGGTGTGGACGCTACGGCCCAAGCTGCCCGCCTGCGCCGTCAGGCGAGCCTGCTCGATTTTGTGCGCGAGGATGCAGCAAGGTTAAACCGGCAGTTGGGCATGGAGGATCGGCGCAAGCTGGACGAATATCTGACCGCCACCCGCGACATTGAACGCCGTATCCAGCGCTCCAGCCAATCGCCGATGGCGCAAAGCAGCATGCAGCGCCCCGCCGGCATTCCCGACAGTTTTGACGAACATGTCCGCCTGATGCTCGACCTGCAAGTGCTGGCGCTTCAGGCCGATATCACCCGCGTGGCCACTTTCATGGTGGGCCGCGAGATCAGCAACCGCACCTATCCCGAAATCGGCGTGCCCGATTCCCACCATATGCTCAGCCACCATGGGCAGATGGTGGAGAAGAAGGTGAAACTGGCGCAGATCAACCGCTATCACATGTCCTATTTCGCCTATCTGCTCGAAAGGCTGGAGGGCGTGAAAGATGGCGAGGCCAGCCTGCTCGATACATCTTTCGTACTGCGCGGATCAGCCTTCGGTGATCCCAATGACCATGATTTCATGGACTTGCCGATTGTGGTGGCAGGGGGACTGGTGCGTCATGTGGGCCATGCCAAAGTGGAGAAAGGCACCACCATGTCCAACCTGTTGCTGACCGGATTGCAGGCGGTGGGCATGGGGATCGACAAATTCGGCGACAGCACCGGCGCGTTGAAGGAATTGCCCCTTGCGTAAATGGCTTTTGATCGCCTCGCTGCTGGCTTCCTCGCCTGCACCTGCGCAGGATCTGGCCGAGGCGATCCGTCTGGGGGATGCGCGCGGGGTGACGGCGCATTTGACGGCGCAACCGGCGCTGGCCAATCAGGCCTTGGCCTATGGCGAGACGCCGCTGATGCTGACCGTATCGCATCAGGACCATCAGGCGGCCAAGGCGCTGCTGAAAGCCGGTGCCAAGGTCAATGCGCAGGATCAGGATGGGGTAAGCGCCCTTTGGCTGGCCTGTGAATTGGGGGATGGGGCCATCATCGCCGCTCTGCTGGACGCTGGAGCCAATCCGCTTCTGGCACGCAGCGATGGCGCGACGGCCTTGCATGTCTGTGCCCGTTTCGGGCCGGCGGCGGCTTTGCAGCGCATGGCCAAAGGGCCGATCGATGTGGCCGATGCCAAAGGACAAACGCCGCTGATGTGGGCGGCATCATCGGGGCGCGCAGAGGCTGTGGAGGTGCTACTCAAGGCAGGCGCTTCGGTGAAATCCGTGTCCAAAGGCGGCTTTAATCCACTATTCTTCGCGGTGAAAGCAGGATCGGCGGCGGCGGTGTCCAACCTGTTGGCGGCAGGCGCGGACCCGATGTTTCGCGGGCCGGAAAACACCAGCGCGGCGCAATTGGCGGCCTATCAAAAGCGCTGGGATGTGCTGGCTTTGCTGGTGCAAAACGGTGGGGTGGATCTGGCCGAGCGGGACCGCGAAGGCTGGCAATTGCTGCATCGCGCGGCGGCGGGGGGCGATGTCGCGTTGATCCGTTTGCTGATCACCACAGGCGCGGCGGTAGAGGGCCTCTCAGGCCCCTCGCGCATCACATGGGTGACCGAGGCCAATTTCGGCGTGGCCCCGCCCCCCGTGCCCCCCAAAGTGCCGCTGTTCATGGCGGCCGAAACTGGGCAAGCTGATGCGATCAAGGCGCTGATCACAGCGGGCGCCAAGGCCGATTTCGTGGCCGGCGATGGCGAAAACCTGCTGATTGCCGCCGCCCGCAGCCAGAAATTGCCCGCGCTGGAAGCGGCTCTGGCTGCGCTGCCCAAACCGGACATGGCCGATGCCAAGGGCAATAGCGCGCTGCATATCTTGGCCGGTAGCAGGCCTGCGCCCGATTTGCCTTTGATGTTGGCCGCTATGGCCAAGGCAGGGGCTAGACCTGACCTGCCCAACGCGCGTGGAGCAACGCCGGCAAAGATCGCGGCGGGCGCACAGACCGAGGTGCGCCGCGCCTTTGAAGCAGCCTTCCCCCCACGCTTGGCCGGTGGCCAATAGGCTCAGGCCGCGCGGGAAACAGCGCCCGCTTCGTGCTTCCATTTGGTCAAGGCGCGCACCAGTTTTTCGGAACGCTGGGTAAATTCACCCTCCAGCAACTGCCGCGCCTTGGGCACATCCTTGCTTTCCACATAGGCCAAGACGCTGCCCGCCGATTGGTGGAATTCGGCATGCAGCCTCCGGATCACGCCATAGGGTACGCCCGCCTTCACCGCCGCAGGAATGGACCCGCCATATAACCACTGACCAAAGGCGCAACCATCATCACAACCCGCCTTGGCCGCGGTAATATCGCTATGCCCCTGTGCAATGGCGGTACGCAGGCGCAGTTTCCACATGCCATGGGCCCCGATAGCATCGTTAATCGCATCGACCAGTTTCACGTCCTGCATGGGTCACTCTTTCCGCTGCGCCTTGGAAAAGGCTTGGATTTGTCGGCAGCGGATTAACGGCTCACCATGATGGCAAAGTGAATATTTCTGGATAATGCCGGAGTAAGGCGGCAACCCGCAAAATTACGAGGTCCTGCCTGCCTCCCCCTTCCATACTTGCGCCACCAAAGCCCGTAGCCATTGGCTGGCCGGATCCTCTTCCAGCTCGCGCCGCCATGCCAAGATCACATCATAGGTTTCCACCGCCATCGGCGGCGGTGCCGTCATCAATCCGCTGATGCGGGCCAGAGCGCGGGCGGCATGACCGGGCAAGGTGGCGATCCAGCCCGAACCCTGCAAAAAGGCGGGAAGAGCGGCAAACTGGGTCAGGGCCGTCACCACCGTCCTTGTGCGGCCCAGATTGCGCAAGGCGTCATCCACCATCCCGCTACGCCCTGTATAGGACACCAGCACATGGGGAACGCCGACATAATCCTCCAGCGTCCATTCGGGAAAACGCGCGAACAGTTCTTGCTCGCCAAGGCATAGATAGGAGGATTGGCCGATGATCTGACTGGCCATGCCCCGAAGGCTCGCTCCAGCGCCGCCGGCCACCATGGCCAGATCGATTTCGCGCGATTGCAACATGGCAGCAGCGGTTTGGCGGTTGCATTGCCGGAACAGCAAAGATGCCTTGGGCGCTTCCCGCTGCAATCGCCGGACCAGAGCAGGACCGCAGGCCAGCATGAAGTCATCGGACATGCCCAGAACCAGCGGGCGATCCAAATGCAAGGGATCGAAGGCCATGGCTGGCGACAAGGCCGCCTGCATGGCCGTTATCGCATCATGCAGGGCGGGGGCCATGGCGGCGGCATGGGGCGTAGGCTCCATGCCCTTGGCGGTGCGGACGAATAAGGGATCACCGGTCACAGCCCGCAAACGGGCCAATGCTCCGCTCACCGCCGATTGGCTGAGATGCAGATGCTGCGCAGCAAGCGACACGCTGCGCGCCTCCCACAGGGCCAGAAAGGTGGTGGCCAGATTGAGATCGAGGCGAGCAATATCGTTCAGGCCGATAATCTTTTTCATAAAATACGGTTTGCCAGATAATCCTGTTCGCGGTCAAATCCGGCGCATCGTCCACAGGAGCCAATCCCATGCGCCAACACCGCGTCGCCGTCGTTCAGGCCGGCACCAGCCTGTTCAACACCCCGCTCACCCTGGAACGCATGGCGGCCCATTGCGAGCAAGCGCGGCAGGAGGGCGTGAAACTGGCCGTATTCCCCGAAGCCTATATCGGCGGCTATCCCAAGGGGCTGGATTTCGGCGCAAGGATCGGTTCGCGCACCCCCGAAGGACGCGAGGATTATCTGCGCTATTGGCGCGCCGCAATCGAGGTGGATGGCCCCGAATGCCGGACCATGGGCGAATTTGCCGCCAGCATGAATGCGCATATGGTGGTGGGCGTGATCGAGCGGGACGGCACCTCGCTTTACTGCACCGCCTTGTTTTTCGCCCCCGATGGCAGCCTTTGCGGCAAACATCGCAAGCTGATGCCCACCGCCAGCGAAAGGCTGGTTTGGGCACAGGGCGATGGCAGCACGCTGCCCGCCATCGACACGGGCATGGGGCGGATCGGTTCGGCCATCTGCTGGGAAAACTATATGCCGCTGTTGCGCCAGACGATGTATGACAAAGGGGTCGACCTATGGTGCGCCCCCACCGTGGACGAGCGCGAGATGTGGCAATGTTCGATGCGCCATATCGCCTATGAAGGGCGCATGTTCGTGCTGAGCGCCTGCCAATATATGACCCGCGCCGATGCGCCCGATGACTATGCCGCGTTTGCAGGCGTGCCGCCCGAGGCCGAATTGATCAAGGGCGGCAGCGTGATCGTCAACCCGATGGGCGACATCGTGGCTGGCCCTTTGCGCGGCGGAGAGGGTGTGTTGGCCGCGACCATCGATCTGGACGATATTGTGCGCGCCCGTTTCGATCTGGATGTGGCGGGTCATTATGCCCGCCCCGATGTGTTTTCTTTACGTGTGGATGAGGGATAAGGCGCTGGTTTCCAATGGCGCAGGGCGCATTTGTGATAGCGGCCTGCGCCCTCCATCCCCCTATTTCTTTGCAGCATGAAGTGCCGGTTTCTGCTGGATCTCTTTGCACTATGAAGGAGGGAAGTCATGCGCTTGTGGTCGAAGGCCTTGCTGGGAACAATTTTGGCCATGGCCGCCGATGGTGCTACGGCGCAGTCCCCCACCCCCTTGCCGCGCAACACCACCCCGCCCAGCCCGCAAAACATGCCCGGTGACTATTTCGACATTCCACAAAGCGCGCAATTGAAAGTGCCCTTGGGCCCACCCGCCAGTGGCCGCAATTCAGCACCTTTGAGCCCGCCTGCGCCCTCAATCAGCCAAAAACTGGCAGGTTTGGCGGCACAAACCGCCTTGGCTTCCTGCGCCGCAGATGGCTATGCCATCACTGTTGCCGTTTCGGATGCCGATGGGCGGATCAAGGCTGCACTGGCCGCCGATGGCACGCGGGACAATGGCCTCTATATGGCCATGCACAAAACCTTGACCGTGGTGGGCTTTCACATGTCCACCCTGCAATTGCGGGAAAAGATCGAGCAGGATCCCTCCGTGTTGCAGCAGGTAAAGCCCAATATGTCCTTGTTGCCAGGCGGCATGCCAATCTGGAAACAGGGCGTTTTGGTGGGCGCCATCGCCACCAGCGGCGCCAGCGCCTATGTCGAGGAAAAATGCGCCGCCGATGGCATTGCCAGCATTATCGGCCAATTATAGCCCTGTCACGCCTGTTGCCGCCGATGGGCCCATACGCAGGAGCTAACCCCGGCGATCAACAACACCATGGCCAGCACCTCGACCCGTGCTGGCCAACGCGCCTCCCATAGAAAGCCGTATAACAGCGCGAAAAACGTCTCGGCCATGATCATCTGGCCCGACAAAGTGAGTGGCAGCAGGCGGCACATCCGGTTCCACAACCAATTGCCCATGATCGAGGCGAGCAAAGCCACCGCTCCGGACAAAGCCGCCAAGCGCGACCATTGAGCCATATCGTGCTGCACCGGCGCAAAGGCCAGCGCCATGGGCAAAAGCAACGCAGCCTGCGCGCCCGTCGCCAGCCCCAGCAGCAGGTTCCAGTCCTGCGAGGACACATGGCTCAATCGCGCCAGACTGCGACTGTTGCTGACCGCAAAGGCCGACCACGATGCCAAGGCGCCCAGAGCGCAGCCGAAGCCCAGCAGGCTCGACAGGGCGGTCTTGCTGTCATGGTCAACACCGCCATAAAACGCCTGCCACGCCATACACCCCATCCCGCCCAGACTGAGCAGCAAGGATGGCCACAAACGCCGCAAAGGCACGGCCCCATGGTCGCGGCTGCCCACCAGGCTGACCACCACCGGCAGAAAGCCGATCACCAGCGAGGTCATGGCAATGCCCCCCTGCTGAACCCCCCCAGACAGCAAGATATAATAGAGCGTGTTGCCCAGCAGGCCCAACTTGGTCAGCGTCCACCAATCAGCGGCACCAATCAGCCCCATCACGCCACGCCACCGTGGCGCCAGCCAAAGCGCCGACATCATGCCATAGGCCAGATAGCGCCCGATCGCCAATTCCAGCGGGGCAAAGTCACGCCCCAGCGCCGGCGCCAGAAACACCAGCCCCCACAAGGCCCCCGCCCCGATCCCGCAGGCCATGCCCAGAGGGATGCGGTTGGGGGAATGGGACGGGGCTTGCATGACAATCTCCTAGAACAGGCTGTCGTCCCTATCACCGCCCATGGAGAAGCGCAAAACGGGCCAGCCTAGGCAATCTCCTCTTTCTTGAAGCACTTGGCAATGAATTGGCGCGTGTGGCGTCCGCCTACATCGCTGGCAATATCGATCAAGGGCCGGTCAGGAAACGCGCTCAGGCGCTGTTGTTGCAATTCCAGCACTTCCATATCCTCCTGAAACGTCGCCGCCGTTTGCTCGAAAACCACATCGGGAATGCCATCGGTCAAGATATTGGTCGCCATGGACCAGAAATAATGGGTGGTGCTTTCCGTTTCCGGCGTGATTCCGTGAAAGCCCAGCATCGAAAAGCCATGGTCCCGCGCGCCTTCATAGGCACCAGTTCCTGCATCGCAGGCTCCGGTGTGGATACGGATCATCACCGGTTCAAACTCGATTTCCTGCCAGCGGTCGACTTTACCGGTGAAACCGGCCGCCGCAATATAGGTCGGGGGAGGATCGGAGTCCGGCATATGGCGTGACACACGCACACCATGGGGCAGTTTTTGCGATTGGGTTTTGGTGCGAAAATGCAGATCGGGATTGCCGCCAATCGTATTGGCATGGATATAGGGCAGGTGGGACAGGTCCATCAAATTATCGACCAGCAATTGCCAGTTGCCCGCCACATGGAAATAGGAACTGCGCCAGGCATAGCGCGGGTCATCATGGACAGGGTAATCGGGGACCAAGCCCAAATCGGCCTTATCCGTCTCCCCCATCCAGATCCACAACAGCCCTTGCCTCTCGACCAGAGGATAGGCGCGAAGTTTCGCCGTATCGGGTATTTTGTCCTGCGCAGGGATACGGCTGCAGCGACCATTCCCCGCGAATTCAAGCCCGTGATAGGGACAGCGGATCGCCTCGCCCACCACTGGCCCGCTCGACAGGGGCATGGCACGGTGGATACAGCGATCCTCCAGCGCATAGGCCATGCCGCCTTCACTGCGCCATAGCACCACGGGCTGGTTGAGAAACTGACGGGCGATCCTTTCGCCCGGCCGCAAATCCTTTGCAAAGCCCGCCACGTACCACACATTTTGAAGGAAGGCAGATTGGCCCATATTCACTCTCCCGCTTGACCGGACAAAGTTACCCCAGCTTGCCAATATCCGTCAGACTGTTTATTTTTATCAGGCACATCAGTTTTACGGATATTGCAATGGACTATCGCCGCTTTGACCTCAATCTGCTGGTCGTTCTGGATGCCCTGCTGGAAGAAGGCGGGGTCAATGCGGCGGCGCGAAGGTTGGGGATGAGCCAGCCCAATGTCAGCTTTGCCCTGTCCAAACTGCGCCACAGTTTTGCCGATCAACTGCTGGTGCGCCATGGGGCGGGGATGCGGCCCACCCCACTGGCGGAAAATCTGCGAGAACCGGTCAAACGCGTGCTGAACGGGATAGAAAACGACATCTTTGCCGAGCGCAAATTTGACCCCGCAGTCGCCGAGCGTCGCTTCGTGCTCTCTACCAGCGACATCGGGGAGCTGGTGTTCCTACCCCATTTGATGCGCAAACTGGCCGATGAGGCGCCGGGGATCACGTTAGAATGCCGCTCGCTGGCCCCGACCGATCTGGCAAAGGCCATGGCCCATGGCGAGGTGGATCTGGCGCTGGGCTATTTCCCCGATCTGGTGGGAGAGGCCTTTATCGCCCAACATTTGTTCGATCACCCCTTCACCTGCATCGCCCGCAAGGACCACCCGGCAATGGATGAGCAATGGTCCCTCGAGCGCTTTCTGCAACTGGGGCATATTGTGGTATCGCAAAGCGGGCGTAGTCAGGAATTGTTTGAAGCGCAATTGCAGCGCATGGAGCTAAGTCGACGCATCCTGCTGCAATCCCCCCATTTCATGAGCGTCCCTCTGCTGGTCGCCCAGTCCGATCTGATCAGCACGGTGCCCAAGGCCGTGGGCGCCATTATGGCGCGCTCCACGCCACTTTGCCTGATCGATCCTCCCTTCCCGACGCCGTCCATTGTGTTGCAACAACATTGGCACCTGCGCTCGCAGGATGATCCGGCCGCCATCTGGATGCGCGCCTTGATCGCCGGCTTGTTCAAGGGGCGCGATCCATCCCTATGCGCGTAAACCGGTTTGGTTACGCGGGCGGAGGTTCAAAATCGCGCCGCCAAGGTCGGGGCGGTGCAGAAACCAAACAAGTTGCTGCACCGCCCGCGTTATATCCGTCAAACGTCGGGCACGATCAGAAATTGAAGCCCAGTTGCAAACCGATGGTGCGGAACGAGTTCTGGCCAAAGCGCTGGGTCACCGTGGCGATGCCCGCATTGCCATCGCCCGATTCCAGCCCCAATGCGCCCGGCACGCGCTGGTCGGTGCAATTCTTGCAGAAGACCGAGGCCCGCCAATTGTCCGCCCGCAGCCCCAGCGTGCCGCCCCAGATGTTGCTCTGGCCAAAAGTGGTGCCCGGATAGGGTTGGGTGGTGAAATTCATCGAGGAGCGATGGTAGAAATTCACGCCCACAAAGGGCCGGACAGCGTGACTGCTGTTGAATTCATAGTTCACATCCACCGTGCCGGTAAATTTGGGCGCCAGAGGCGTGGTGCGGCCTGCGGCATTATAGGTGGTGCAGCCCTGCCCCGGATAGCATTGTGCGCCGGGGAAATTGCCGAATTTGGAATCCAGCAACGTGGCATTGGTGCTGATCGTCAGCCCGCGCAAGGGACGCGCGGTGATGGTCAGTTCGGCGCCCTTGCTCTTTACCGTTGCGGCATTCTGCGTGACGAAGGAGGAGGAAGACAGATCGAAAGACTGGATCTGGTAATTGCTGAAATTGGACTGGAAAGCCGAGAGATTGACGATCAGCTTGCGCTGGAGCCAACTGGTCTTCAGGCCGATTTCGACATTCTCGTTGGTTTCGGGCTTGATGGCCAGCGAGGCCGAAGCGCTCACCGCATTGTTGTTGAAACCGGGCCCCTTATAGCCGCGACCATAGGTGCCATAGGCCATCACATCGCGGGTCAGATTATATTGCGCGCCCAGCTTGTAGCTGAAATTGGTGTTGGACACGCGCTCGCTGCGGCCCGGTTCGACAATGCCGAAAGTCACGAAATATTTCTGCTGGTTCTGCACCAGACGGATCGAGACAATATCCTGCGTGACGCGCGCACCGCCGATCAGTTGCAGCTTGTCGGTCAGCTTGTAGGTCAATTGGCCAAAGGCGGCGAGACCATCATTGGTCTGGCGCACCACGCGGTCAAAGCCGAGGAAATAGCCGTTGCTGACCGAACAAACGCCGGCGCCCGCACCGGCGACAGCCGTAGCGCCAACGCAGAAGGGATAGCGCGGCAGCAGGAAGGAGGGGAAGTAATTATTGCCCGCAATCTGGGCAACTTCCTTCAACGTGGAGCGGAAAGCATAGATCCCCGCCTGCCCGCTCAAGCGGTTTTCCCCCGGCAGCGCGATGCGCAATTCATTGCTGAACTGGTTGAAGCTGGTGGAGCTGCGGTTAAAATCGGCGCCATTGGAGCCGGTGCCATCCGTGTCGAGCTGTTGCTTGCGGGTAAAGCCCTTCCACGCCACAATATTGCTGATTTCTATGCCATTATCCAGCAGATAGCTGGCCTTGGCCTGCAAACCGTTGCGGTCTACATCGCGGTAATAGCCCGCATTGCCCGCAACCGTGATATTGCCGGGGCTGGCCGTGATACCCGCGCTGGCAAGCTGCGCGAGGTTAGCGCTGCCTGCCCCCAATTGACGATAGGTGGAATCAAACAAGCCCAACACGCCCCGATCCTGACCGACATCACCGATCACGGTAAAGGTCAGCGCTTCGCTGGGCTTGAAGAGTAAGCTGGCGCGCAGGCCAAAGCGGCGCAGGTTCAATTCGTTGCGCGCGCCATTGTTCAAGGCACCGCTGAAATTGACCAGCGGCATCTGATACTCATTGAAACCGGCAAGGCGCAGCGCGGCCTTGTCCCCCAGCGGCAAATTGACAGCCCCACGCGCAATAATGCCGTTGGAATTGTTTGCAGCGGTTGGGCGACGGTCGAGTTCCAGGTCGAACTGGCCCGAGGTCTTGCCCAATTGCGGCTTGGCGCTGCTGACATTGAGCAGGCCTGCCGAGGCATTGCGGCCAAACAGCAAGCCTTGCGGGCCATTGAGTACTTCGACCTGCGCCAGATCGAAAAAGCTGTAGATCAGACCGGCATTGGTCAGGTTTACCTCGTCCTGCGCATAGGCCACGCTGGATTCAATCGAACTGGAAAAGGCCGAAGTGCCCACGCCGCGCACCGCAAAATTGTTATCCGCGCCCGACTGAAGGCTGGGCGCGGCCAGTGTCATTTGCGTCAGATCATTGAGGCCGCGGGCCTTGAGGACATCGGAGGATACCGCCGTCACGCTGACCGGCACATTTTGCAGACGTTCGGGGCGACGCTGGGCGGTGACGATGATTTCGCCCGAATTGTCCTGAGCTTGCGCCACGGTCGGTGCGACCAGAACCATGGCCGACAAGCTAACGCTGGCCAGATATGACCGGAATTTCATCAGAAACCTCCCTTTGCAACATTTGTTGGGGCCGGAGCTAAGGCTCAATTTACATACAGTCAAGAATGCATGTTAGTTCCATCTTGCATGAATCCGCCCACCTGTGCTTTTTGTGCATCAGCAAAGGAAGCCAGCATGAACCACCCCGCCCGCACCCGCCGCAGTCAGGAGGAAAGGACCGCCGAAACCCGCCAGGCGCTGATCGATGCGGCGATCTCGGCCATCCACGAACTGGGCTATAACGGGGCCAGCACCACCTTGATCGCCGAAAGGGCAGGCGTCAGTCGAGGCGCCATCCTGCATCAGTTCGGCACGCGCGCCACACTGATGGCCGAGGTGGTGACCGAAGTGTATCAGCGCGAAATGGAAATTTACGGCAAGATTGTCGGGCAAGGTGTCCGAGGCCACCAGATTTACGATTGGCCGCAAATCTTGATGGAGGTTCTGGGTCAACCCTCTGGCGTTGCCGTGCTGGAAATACTGCAGGCCAGCCAGAGCGACAAGGAATTGCACGAAATCATCCGCTTGAAACAGGCAGACGTAGAACTCGCTTCGTTGGAAACCATGCGCAAGGATCTGGGTGGCAGCGCGGAGACCGCACTGGCCGTCAAACGCCTGATGGTTTGGGCCGTGCGCGGCCTGTCGATCGCCAATCGGGTCATGCCCGACGGGATCGACATGCAGGCGCCCATTTCCCTGTTGGCATCCTTGTTGAAAGCGGCTGCCCCCAACGGGCGAGTAGACGAGTTGGAGCCGATGATTTCCTTCGGGAAAACGACAGGTTGAACCTCGTAGGCTCTTACATGGGGCAGACATTCGCCTCCATGTACGGGCTGGCGCTTGATATGGACAGGGTGAGCGACGATCACCGTAACATTGGTCGTCGAGCCTCTTGCCAAATATTGCCCAAGGTGAAAGCCCGTCTTGCCCTGCCAGATGGAGTCTGCGGCGCGGGGATTCGATGCGCCATTCAGGCTCAAACGCATTAAATGACGTTATCTCATAGCCTTGAATAAATGTTTGCCTTCATTCTTGACAAAGCTCGCCCTCTTGAGACAAGGTTGTCCCATCTAGACAACCTTGTCTCAAGAGGTGGCCGGTCACGAAGACCTGCTCAGGAGAGGATAATGACCTATACCAAGACCCAGCTTTGGCTGGCTGGCACTGCATGCGCAATCGTGGCTATGGCACAGGCGTCAAGCGCCCAGGCACAGTCTGCTGCGCCCCCCAAAATCCAGGATGCGGCATCGGGCGAAATCATCGTCACCGCGCAAAAGCGTGAACAAAGCCTCCAAAAAGTTCCGGTATCGGTTTCCGTTATCGGCGCCACCGCCCTCGCGGCCAATCGCGTGGCCGGCATTGAACAGCTGGCCCAGATCGCCCCTTCGGTGAATTTTACCAACAGCGCCAACACCCGCGGACAGGGCGTTTCAGTGCGCGGCATTGGTACGCTCAACTTCTCCGACGGTGTTGAACCATCGGTTTCGACCGTGATTGACGGCGTGGTAATTGGCCGCTCGGCCGCCTCCTTCTTCGACTTCAGCGACATCAGCCGCGTCGAAGTACTGCGCGGCCCCCAAGGCACGCTGTTCGGCAAAAATGCCAGCGCCGGCGCCATCAACCTCGTCACCGAAAAGCCCAGCCTGACCCGCAACAGTCTGGATGGCACCATCAGCTATGGCACGTTCAACGACTTCCGCCTGAAAGGCTCAGCCTCGATGGTGCTGAAAGATGGCAGCGTGGCCTTGCGCCTGTCGGGTTTCCGCTCGACCGCCGATGGGGTCATCACCAATCTGTATAACGGCAAAAACCTCAACAACATCAACACTTGGGGCCTGCGCGGCAAATTGCTGTGGGATATGGGCGATAATACATCGCTCTATATCATCGGCGATTATTCGGCCAATAACCGTCGCTGCTGCGTGTCGACCATCCGCTCGATCCTGCCCGCGACCACCTATTACAACGGCCAGACCCGCGCCCAATTGACCGCCAATCAACAGATCGGCCCGCTCAACCGCACGGTCAACATCGACGGCGATGCCTTTGGCAACCAGAGTGCAGGCGGCGTCTCGGCCGAATTCAACACCGAGCTTCTGGGCCAGACCCTGACCAGCGTGACCGCCTATCGCGCTTTCAAAACCTATGACAATAACGATGCCGATGGCGTGCAGGTCGACGTTTACAACGTCAACAACGCGCTACAGCATCAAAAGCAGTTCACGCAGGAATTGCGCCTGACCTCGCCTGCCAAGCAAAAGCTGGAATATGTGCTGGGCCTGTTCTATTTCTATCAGGATCTCGACACGGTAACCCAGGTCAAGGGCACTGGCTTTACCGCCCTGCCCGCAGGTCAGTATCTGGGCAATCAGGTCGACCGTTCGATCCGTAACAACAATGGCGCCGCCTTTGGCCAGTTCACTTATCACCCGACCGAGGAACTCTCGCTGATCGGCGGCTTCCGCTATACGGCGGAAAATGCCACCGCCAATTTCGCCCGCAGCGTGCTGGCCGGTGCCAATGGTCCCGCCACGGGTCTGGGCGGACCGGTCTATACCTCGCCCGCGCTGCATTTCTCGAACAAGGATTTCAGCTACAAGCTAGGCGCCGATTACAAATTCTCGCGCGATGTCATGGCCTATATCACCTATACGCGCGGTTATAAGGGCCCGGCGATCAACCTGCTCAACAACCTGACAGCCTCGGTCGTCAATGCAGGTCAGGCCATCCTGAAGCCCGAAATCGCCCGCAATCTGGAAGTGGGCCTGCGCACCCAGATGCTGGATCGCAAGCTGACGCTGAACGTCACCGGCTTCCACGAAACTTTCACCAATTTCCAGGCGCAAACTTTCAACGCCGTGCTCAGCACCTTCACGCTGGCCAATGCGGGCAAATTGACCGCCAACGGGGTGGAAGTCGAAGCCATTGCCCATCCCGCGCAAGGGTTCAACCTGTCGGCCAATGTCGCCTATACCGACACCAAGGTCGAAGGCTTTGTCATCGCCTGCTATCCGGGCCAGACGCTGGCGCTGGGCTGCGGGGCCAACAGCACGCAGGACGTCACGGGCCAGCCTTTGGCCAATGCGCCCAAATGGGCCTATACGGTGGGCGGCGATTACACGCATGAGATCAACGGCTCGCTGCAGGCCAAGGGAACCTTGGGCTATACCTACCGCTCGAATGTCTTCTTCGCCTATGCCGATCCCAACACCGTGCAAAAGGGCTACGGCCTGCTCAATGGCTCGCTCACTGTCGAAACCAAGGACAAGCGCTATCGCCTGACGCTTTGGGGCAAGAACCTGACCAATCAGCATTTTGCCACCAGCATCGGCACCGGCTTCCGCGATACATCTACCACCGGCGCGGGCTATACCCAACTCCTCACCTCCGATGCCTTCCGCACCATTGGTGTCGAGGCGGGCGTAAGGTTCTAAACTTGGACAATCCGGCGGGAGGGCATCCTATCGCCCTCCCTCCCATGGAGTGACAGATGCAGCACGACAAAAGCAGCAAATGGAAACGGATAAGCGCTGCCTCACGCGCGCTTTTGATGGGCGCTGCACTGGTTTTTCCCGCTTTAGGCAGCAGCGCCATCGCAAAACCCTCGGCACCGGCACAAGTCCCCGCGCCAAAGCGGATGAATGTGCTGTTTATCATCGCCGATGACCTGCGCGTGGGATCGGCCTTTGGCACGAATGAAGTGCGCATGCCCAATGTCGATGCCCTAGCGGCCAAGGGCGTCCGCTTCACCCAGGCCCAGACGCAATTCCCGCTTTGCGGCCCTAGCCGGGCCTCCTTCCTGTCCGGCCTGCGCCCCAATTCGGTGAAGGTCTATGATCTGGACACCAGCATCAGGGGCAACAAGCCCGATTTGGTGACCATGCCGCAATATTTCCGACAAAACGGTTACTTCACCGCCGCAGTGGGCAAATTGCACCATCAAGGCGTGCCCGGCACGATCGGCCTGCCGCCGGAAAAAGACCCCCACCATGATCCCCTGTCATGGGATGTGGCCTATAAGCCGATCGGCGTGGACAAAGAAATCGAGTGGGATGACAAGCTGATCAACCCGTCACATTTCCATCCAGGCATTGCGATGGCATGGTATGCCGATCCTTCGGGCAAGCCGCATACGGACGATCTGGTCGCTGACAAAACCATCGAGTTGATCCAGCAGAACAAGGATCACCCCTTCTTTATCGCTGCCGGTTTCTATCGCCCCCATGTGCCTGAAATCGCGCCCAAGGCCTATTTCGACCAATATGCCAAAATCCAGTGGCAGCCCGAAAGCCGGCCTGACACCAGCGGGATCAAGCGCAAGGAAATGGACCAAGGCCTGAGCGTGGATCAGGAAAGGGAGTTTGTGCGCGGCTATTATGCTTCCATGTCCTTCATGGATGCCCAAGTCGGGCGCATTCTGGCCGGCTTGGAAAAATCCGGCGTGGCGGATCGAACCATTGTGGTGTTCACCAGCGACCATGGCTTTAACCTTGGCGAACATGGGCACTGGGAGAAAACGGTCCTATGGCGACAGTCGACCGAAGTGCCTTTGGTTATTTACGCCCCCAAGGCGCGGGGCAATGGCAAAACCGCAGCGCAACCCGTCGAACTGGTCGATCTCTATCAAACCTTGGCCGATATGGCAGGCCTGCCCGCGCCGGTTGGTCCGGAGGGGCATAGTCTGCGCCCGTTGCTGGAAAATCCCAAGTCCAAGGCATGGAACTATCCCGCCCAATCCCAAGTCGTTAACGGGCGAAGCGTCCGCTATAAACAATGGCGTTACAGCGAATGGGGCGTGAACGGATCGGACGGCGCAGAACTTTACGACCTGTCCAAGGATCCGGGAGAATATCATAACCTTGCCCGATTGCAGCGCTATGCCGCGACGGTTGCCCGGTTAAAGCCGATGCTGCCGCCACCGCCCCCGCCATCCACGGCAGCCAAAGTTTCCAACGAAGGGCAGCTTTATCAATTTGTGCCGGGTGGACGACAGAAAATGCCTGCCAGTTGGCCTCCGGTGCGATAATATCAGGTTTAGGCAGCAGAGGCGGGCGGCTGTGCCTGCTACACCATTCCAGCAAACGCAGTTCATCGCAAAATACGGCCATTTGTGGCGAGGCGTTCTGGTCTATGATGCAATGCCGCCCAATTTTCCGTTCGTGGCATGACCACGGGGCCGATGATCCGCTGGGGCAGCGCCATAGGTGCCTCTTGACCTGACGCCTGAAGCGTAACCGGCTAGCCGCCCCAAGCCCGTTGCCGGTTACGCTCAAAAATGGTTGGCACGCAGCCAGGCCAGAAATTGGTCCAGCCACAAATCGCTGGTGGTGCCTTTGTGCTGGACACCAAAACCGTGATCGCCCGCGGCATAGAAATGCAACTCCACCTGCCCGCCAGCCTTTTGCCAACTCTCCACCAAACCAAAGCCCTGTTTGCCAAACAGCGGATCATTGGCGGCCAGAGCCACAAACATGGGTTGCGGATGGGGCGGTGGCGTCACATTTGTCATGGCGCCGTAAATCGGGGCGATAAAATCCGGCCTTGCATCGGGGGCATCGGCCAAAGTGGTGTTCAGCGTGGTCATCGCGCCCGCCGAAAAGCCCATCATGCCAACCCGATGCGGGTCTATTTTCCACTCTGCGGCGCGGGCGCGGATCAAACGCAGCGCGGCCTGCCCGTCTTCGCGTGCCAAATCCATGGCGCGGCGGGCGCTATCGGGCTTCGGTGTACCTGCCGCAGGCACGGAAAGGCGGGTGACGAAGGCCTGCCAGAACAGGTGATCGTCACTGGAGGTAGGTTCCGTCCGATATTTCAGGACAAAGGCGGTATAGCCCTGCGCAGCCAAGGCGCGGGCTGCACCCCATCCTTCATTATCGATCGAATTGAACAGGAAACCCCCACCGGGCAGGATCAGAATGGCGGTGCCATTCGCCTTGTCTGGCGCGGGCATAAAGGGTGTTAGGGTCGGCCGCGTGACGTTACGGACCCAAGGTTGATCAAAGGACATCGTCCAGATCTCGCCCGAAGCGGCAGGCTTACCCTGCCCAGCATCAGGATAGATCGCGATGGCATTAGGTTCAGGCAGGGGCGCTATACGTCGGATGGGATCAGCGGCACCTTCGCTCCGAGTGGGAGTCTGTGCCCATGCCGCCCCACCAAGGAATGCGCCACAAACCAACGTCAGGATCGCGCCACTCAGGCCCGCCTTTTTCTGGATGCCAACCACGAAAACCTCTCCTTTTTCCGGCAGCCTACACGCGCCGACCCGCCTGTCAACGCAGCGCGGGCGATAGGTGGCGGTCAAGAAAAGCGCCTTCCCTTGCGACAGGATTATTCTTAAAGCGACAAGATAACCAGAACGAGGATTCCAATGATCAAGAGCCGTGTATTCGGGGCAAGTGCTTTAGCCGTTGCCGCATTATCGCCCATGCCCTTGGCCGCACAGTCCTATCTGGAAACGCCACCCCAAACGAGGCCCCGCTTGGTTGTCACCACCGATCCGGAACTGGATGACGCCAATTCGATGCTGCGTTATCTGCTCTATGCCAATGATGTGGATACGGTAGGCCTGGTTTATGCCAGCAGCGCGGTGCATTGGAGCGGGGACGATAAAGGCACGCTTTTCAACCACCCCGATCGGGAATATTCCCATGGCGGCGCGGTCAAATGCCCCTGCACCTCCTATCGCTGGCCCAAGGGCGAATTGCATATTGATCGGGCAGTCGATGCCTATGCCAAGGTCTATGGCAATCTGAGGCAGCATGATCGCGCCTACCCTTCGCCCGACCAATTGCGCGCCGTAATCCGCTGGGGCAATGTCGATTTCGAAGGGGACATCACCCATGACACCGCCGGATCGGACCTCATCCGCTCCTTGCTGCTCGATGATGTCGCCACGCCGGTCTATTTGCTGGCCTGGGGCGGGGAAAGCACGATTGCCCGCGCGCTCAAATCGATCGAGGAACAGTATAAAGACACGCCGCAATGGCCTGCCATTCGGGCGAAGGTAATTGCCAAAGCGGTGATCGTCCCCTCCGGCCATCAGGATGACAGTTTTCAGGCCTATATCAAACCGGTCTGGCCCCAGATCCGCTATCTGGAATATGCCGATGGCGTGCCGCTGGGCTATGGCGCGCAGGCGCAGGTCAGTGAGGAAGACTCAGCCTATTTCTCGGCCGCATGGACCAAGGCCAATGTGCTGGAGCGTGGGCCGATGGGCGCGATGTATCGCGTCTGGGGCGACGGGCGGCAGATGGTACCCGACGATAAATTCGACTTTTTCGGCATCAGCGGGCGCAGCGCCGAGCAATTGAAGGCTGACGGCTATACGGTCTGGACCCCGCTACAGGAAAAAGGCTCGTTCATCAGCGAGGGCGACACGCCGACCTTCCTCAATTTTGTGCGCAACGGGCTGCAGGGTTTTCACGATGCAACCGCTGGTGGATGGGCCGGCCATCGCATGACCAAGGCAGATGCGGAGCGCATGGAAAAGCTGTTTGCCATGTTCATGCAAAACCCCGCTGCTGTGCGCCTGACACGGCATGCCAGCGATCCCTTTGTCGGGGCGGCGCAAAACGATTTTGCCGCAAGACTGCTTTGGACCACCACTCCCGCCTATGCGGGCGCCAACCACGCCCCTGTGGTCACCCTTGCATCGCCGCAAATGGTGGAGGCAAAGCGGGGGCAAACGATCAAACTCGTCGCCGAGGCCAGCGATCCGGATGGTCAGCATGTCACCATGCATTGGCGGCGCTGGGCAGCGGCGGATGACTATGCCGGATCGGTCAAACTGCAGCATGCCGATCAGCCGACCGCCACGCTGACCGTGCCGCGCAATGCCAAAACCGGCCAGACATTCCAGATTCTGGCCGAAGTGACCGATAGCGGCACGCCCGCCCTGACCGGTTACGCCAAGGTCGTGGTAAGGGTGAGGGATTGAGGCTCTAACCCGAAAGATAGCCGTCCCAAACACAATAAGCCCCGCCAGAACCAGTCTGGCGGGGCTTATCGCATCCGGTCAGGTTTAGAAGCGGATGGTCACGCCGCTCTTGGCGCCGGTCGCAGAACCATTGCCGGCATAGGCTTCCGCGCTCCAGCTGATCGCGTCGGTCAATTGCGCGGCCACGCCCAAACCACCCTTGACGCGTGTGGAGGCCAGCCCCGCATTGGCCAGCGTCATATTGACATCTTCCACGCTAACGTTGGCGGTTACGTAACGCATGCCCTGCGACAGGTCCTGATCCAGCCCCACCGCTGCCGACAGACGGATCGCGGGCGAGACCTGATAGGCCAGCTTCAGCTTGCTCTTGACCATGGCATAGTCCTGACGCTGGCTATGGACACTTAAGGCATCCAGCGCATTGACCCCACCTTCGGTAAAGCCAGCCACCGCGCTATGCACGCCCAACAATTCGACCGACGCATCCACCGACAGGGGGCTGGCGCCGTCGAAATATTCCAGACCACCGCCATAGACCGTGGCCTCGCCATTCGTCTGGCCAAAGCTGGCCGTGCCTGCATTGGTGACGCGCGTTCCCTTCAATGTGTAATCGCCATAAGTCAAACGACCCACCACGCGCAAACGCCCCTTCAGCGCCACCGGCAGCACGCCGCCGATCGAATATTGGTCGCCCTTCAACTCGCTGCGCATCAGGTCGGAGGATACATGGCCATTGCTGCGGGCATAGGACACTTCCACCCTGCCACCGGCCCATTGTGCCGCTGCGCCCAGATTGAAATGGTCATTGACGGCACGGTAATCGACATAACCATCGCGGTGATCATTGCGCTGGCTGTTGGCGCTATAGGATCCGGTCATATAGATATGGCTGGCCTTGTCGAAGCTTGCGCCATTCAAATCGGCCAGATTGTCCAGCACCGAGGTTTTCACCTGATCCATCAGGCCGATATAGGCCTCCGGCGAAGCCTTGGCAAAGGCCTGTGCGGCAGCCGCCTGACCACCCGAAGCCAAGGCGCTGCTGACATATTCCAGCAGGCGCCCGCCGTAATACTGGGTCACCCCGCCATTGCTGTTCATGCGGATCTGGTTCAAAACCGCCGTCTGGTTGGGCGTGCGCGCCACGGCGGCCTCGAAACCGGCCGTGTTGTAATCGCCCAGACCGACGACCGATCCCGTGGCGATATTATAGGCTACGCTCTTGCCAAACTGGCTGGTTACCGTGCCAAAATAACCGGACACGGAACCGGGCGTGAATTTGAACAGCTGGATCTTCTGGCCCAGCCCCAGCTCATAGGTGTTGGCATTGGTGATCGCCAGCGCGGAACCGCTGCCAATCGTCATCTTGCCGGTCACGACAATCTGGTCATAGCCGCCCAGAGCCGCCGAGACACCGGCCCCTGCATTGCCCTGCACCTCCATCAAGGCGGTGGACAGATTGCCCAGCGCCAGATTGGTTACCGTCAACACGCCGGGCGAATTGCCCGCGCTGATCGTGCCCGCGCTGCTGCCGCCAATCGTCACCGTGCCGTTGATCGTGCCAACGCCGCTTAACGTGCCGCCGCCATTGACCAGCACCGTGGTGGAATTGAGCGTGCCGCCTGCCGAGCCATCGCTATTGCCCAGATGCAAGGTGCCGCCATTGTTGACCACCGTGGAATTGGCCGTGGCCGTTCCCATCAGATTGAGCAGCCCCCCATTGACCAACAGGGCATTGGTGTTGAGCGTGCCGGTCGCCAGCAGGTTGAGCGTGGTGCCGCCTTGCACTTCAAAGCTGCCATTGGTGGCATTGATCGTGCTGCCCAGCGACAAAATGCCCGAGGTAACCTTGATCTTGCCCGAACCATTGAGCGTGCCATAGAAGTTGCCGCCATTGGCCAGATTGAGCGTATTGGTGCCCACATCGACCACACCGGTGCCGGTCAGATTGTTGATGGTCTGGTCACCGCTCACCAATTGCAGCGTGCCCGCGCTGGCCACATAGACCGACAGCGCGCTGTCCAGAATGCCCGCACCATTGACCGCAATCTTGCCCGCCAGAATATCCAGCGAGGAAGGCGCAAAGCTGCCCGCCGCACCGGCAAGGGTCAGCGTAGCCGTGCCGATTTTGACCACCGCAGAACCGGTGCCCGAAATCGAACCGGCATAGGTGCCATCGGCGGTCTGGTTCAACGTATAGGTGGAACCATTGGCCAGATGGATCGCCCCGCCAGCGCCCGACAGCGAACCGGTGGCCAGATCGCCCGTCACGCTGAGCGAACCGGCATTCTGGGCATAGGAGCCCAGCACCAGCATGTCGCCATCCACGCCGATCGTGCCGCTGTTCACCAGATTGCCGCCAATGGTCAGCGCGCCCTGTTCAACCAGACTGCCGCTATTGGTGACATTGCCGCTGACGGTGATCGTGCCGCTGCTGGCAATCGCCCCGCTATTGGTGATCGAGCTGGCAAAGAGCGAGGCGCCCGTTCCCTGATGGACGGCCCCGCTGTTGGTCAGGCCATTAAGCACCGTCAGCACATTGTCGGCCAGATTGATCGTGCCGCTATTGACGGTCTGGCCGGTCACATAGAGCGAGGGCAAGCTGGAGGACACATAATTGGCATTCAACAGGTCACTGTTGCTCAGGCTGGCCATTTGCGATGCGGCATTAAGCGTGACCGTGCCCGCATTGGTGACCGCACCAATCGCATCATCGGTGCCAACGATGAATTGCGCGCCCTCGGCCACCGACACGGCCAGCGTATCGGCCAGCGTGCCGCCGCCGGTGGTATCGATCGTCCCGCCAGCGATGGTCAGGCCCCCAGTGAAAGTGTTTGCCCCTTGCAGCGTCAAAGCGCCAGCGCCCGATTTGACCAGCGAACCAGCACCGATAATCGTACCGGCATAGGTGCTGTTGCCCGACTGGTTCAAGGTCAGGGTGTTCGCGATCAGGCCCGACGTGCTGCCCAGTTGCAGAACGCCGGTGGGATCCTGGAAACCGGTGGTGGTGATGGTGCGGCTCGCTGCCGTTTCGCCAGCGCCGCTGCCCTGCCCCAGAATGACCATCAGGCCATCATTGGTCACCGTCGATGCCGAGGTCAGATCGCCGCCCAGATAGATGGTGCCACCGGTCTGGTTATTCACCGCACCCGAAGCGGTCAGGCTGCTGGCCGTGGTGATCACGCCGCCCGACTGGTTGGTGATGCTGCCCGTGGTAGTCGCCCCACCCAGATTGATCGCGCCGGAATTGACCACATTGCCCAGCGCTGCGGTCGAGGCCAGATTGATCGTGCCCACATTGTTGATGTTGCCGGTCGCAACAGACGCATAGGCATTGAGCGTTGCCGCGGCAGCCAGCGACACGGTCGTGAATTTTTCCGCCGAATAGAGATCCAGCTCGCCACCGGTCATCGTCAGATAGCCGCCGGTCGAGGCATTCATCAGCCGCCCGATGGTGCCGTCATAGCTGGTGCTGACCACGCCATCATGCACGGTCAGACCCGTCAACGTGTTCTGTGCGGTGAAATAGATCGTGCCGCTATAACCTGTATCATTGATTTCCAGCGAACCATTGGTCCACTTGCCCGCCATCACGGCATAGTCAGTATCCACCGCCGTATTGTCATAAACGGCGATGCGACCATTCAGGCTGTTGAGGTTCACATTGTTGAGCAGGGTAACCTTGCCCAGACCATAATCGGAACCGAACAGCAGGGTCGAACCGGCCGTCACAAACCCGCCCGAGTTCCAGGTCAGTTCCTGCCGCGAGGTGCCATTGGTGACCGCGCCGAAATTGAGCACCAGACCGTCGGCACCGGCAGCAAAACCGCCGCTCCCCGTCCAGGACACCTGCGTCGAGAGCAGGCCGACGCGGCGTTCGATCGCGCCGGAGGTGAGCCAGACCCCGCTGGTGTCATTGGAAAGGCTGGAACCGATCGTGCTGCTGCCATTAAAGGTCACATTGCTGTTGACGTTGATGCCCACGCCATCGTCAGCCTCCAGCGTGGCCCCTTCGATATAGGTCTTGCCCGAATAGGTGTTGGCGCCCACCAATTGTACCAGACCACCGCCGGTGATGTGCAAATCGGCGCCATTGCCCGAGGCATAGGAGGCATCGGCAATGCTCGATGCGCTATCGTCGGCAATCGTGCCCTCCACACGGATCGTGTGGCCCGCACCGGGCGCCAGCGTGACCGTGCTGCCCTTCATCATGAAAATATCGCTGCCCGCAGCATCGCCCGCCGCGCCGCCATTGGCAGACGATCCAGCCAGCACGCTGTTGTTGCGGAACAGGGAATCGCCGGTAACCGTCAAAGACCCGCCATCACGCACAAAAATCGCGCCGCCATAGCCCGAACCGCCACCGCCGCCCGAGCCATAGGTGCCATCGCCGTTGTTGGTCGTTCCGCTGGAGCCAACGCCCCCGCCAAAACCACCGGCACCGCCGTCGCCATCGTCGCCATCCGAACCATTTTCATTATCGCTGGACGCTGATGTGCCTCCGCTGCCGCCGTTACCACCGGAGCCGCCGCCAGCCCCAAAGCCGCCACTGCCACCAGCACCACCATTTCCGCCATCACCGCCGACAGATCCGCCAGAACTGACCGCATCGCCGCCATTACCGCCGGCGCCGCCGGTGCCGCCGCCGAAAAAGTCACTGCCATTGCCGCCGTCGCCGCCGTCGCCTCCGGAGCCACCATTACCGGCCGAACCCGCAATGTAGCTTTTGGAAGTGAGCGCAATCTGGAAAGCAATATCGGCAGCCGCGCGCAAAGATTCGGCGCTGACAAAAGTTGTTTCACCACCCTCCATCACGCCGAATGCGGCCAGTGCCGCGGCCAAGCCTGCGGACAAACCTGCTGTAAAAGGAACAGCCGTCGCAGCAGCGCTCAGAACACCAAAGGCCGCGATCAGGGCTGCATAGGACCCCGATTCCTCCCCGGAAAGAGCAGCGCTAGCCACATCATAGGCTGTCGTGGCAGCAAAATAGACGGTTTCCGCCGTGGTGAACGCACCGCTGGAGCCGTTGCCCCCTTTCCCACCAGCTCCGCCAACTCCCGCGGTAGCATCGCCGCCCGTCGCCCCCTTATAACCGTCGCCCCCGTCGCCGCCGCTCCAATAGGAAAAGTCCGAGGCAGCATTCGCGCCTGCTCGGCCGTTGGCGCCATTTGCCGTATTATTGGACAAACTGTTCATCGACCCGCCGGTCGTGCTGACGCCGCCCAGACCACCGGTGGCGGTATTGCCGGTCAATTCGACATTGTTCAGCGTCAGATTGCCGCCGCTGTCCACAAAGAACACGCCGCCAAGGCCGCCGCCACCGCCGCTGCCCGATCCGCCGACCGTGTTGTAATTGGTGTAGACCGTGGTGGTGGCGTTGCTGCCTACCGTTCTGGTGCCGCTTACGATAGAGCCGGTGCCCCCATTGCCATCCACGATCGTGGTGGTGGCTGTGTCAGCCGCAAAGGCAGCTGTGCCGCCTGAACAGAGACTGACAGCCAGAAAGGATACGGATTGCAGAAATGCGCGCTTCTTTTTCACGGATGGCCCTCTGTTGGATGCAATTTTCGACGAACACGAGCGAGGGCTCGGCGCAGTGGCCGATTTATGGCGGCAAAATATACGTAAAAACCGATAACCCTCGATGTAGGCTCGTTACAAACAGGCAACAGCTTTAGGCCAGACCGGCGTGACCCATTTTGAAAAAATACGCAAAATCAGTAAAATAAATCCATAGCATCCGTCGCGGCCAGCACCGCCCATCCTGAAATTTTCTCAACGGGCCATTGCAAAAACAAGGGCTGATCCGCGCGGCCCGTCCGGCCTAAACAGCCCCATATCCCTACCGGACAGGAGCTTTCCCATGCGTGCCACTGTGATGAACAAGGCCGGTGATGTTGCCATCGCCCATGTGCCCGATGCCACCATTCTCCATCCCACCGATGCGGTCATTCGCGTGACCCGCGCCTGTATCTGCGGCAGCGACCTGTGGCCCTATAATGACGGGCCCAATGTCGCGGGGCAGCAGATGGGCCATGAAGCCATCGGCGTGGTCGAGGCGGTGGGCAGCGCTGTGGAGAAAATCAAAGTCGGGCAAGTGGTGGTGATGCCCTTTGCCTTTTCCGACGGCACCTGCCTGTTCTGCGAGGACGGGTTGCACACCGCCTGTAACCACGGCGGTTTCTTCGGCGTTGGCGGCGAGATCGGCGGCGCGCAGGCCGAGGCTTTGCGCGTGCCCTTTGCCGATGGCACGCTTTATCCGCTGCCGGTGGGGGAGGATGACGCCCTGATGCCCTCGCTGCTGACGCTGTCGGATGTGATGGGTACGGGCCACCATGCGGCCATCACATCGCGCGTGCGCCAAGGCGGCGTGGTGGCGGTGGTCGGCGACGGGGCGGTGGGCCTTTGCGGCGTCATCGCGGCCAAGCGTCTGGGCGCAGAGCAGATCATCATCATGGGCCGCCATCAGGCCCGCCTCGATCTGGCGCGGGCCTTTGGCGCCACCGATGTCGTATCCGCAAGGGGCGAGGAAGCCATCGAGCAGGTGCGCAGCCTGACCCAAGGTCTGGGTGTGCAATCCGTGCTGGAATGCGTGGGCCATGCGCAGGCGATCGAAACCTCGATGGGCATTGTCCGCAAGGGCGGCGCGGTGGGCCGCGTGGGCGTACCCCATTACCCCGCCATCCCCGCCGCCCAGCCCATGTTCTTTGGCAATGTGACCGTGGCGGGCGGCCCTGCGCCGGTGCGGGCCTATATCGATGAACTGCTGCCCGAAGTGATGGACGGCAAGATCGAACCGGGCCGCGTGTTCGACCGCACTGTAACGCTGGACGGCGTACCCGACGGCTATCGCGCCATGAACGAAAGAAGCGCGCTTAAAGTGCTGATCCGTCCGTAACCGGCGCGGCCCAGAAGGCCAAGGGCGGGATGGCAATGCTGCGCCCGCCCTTCGCCAGATCATGCCGGTCCCCGCCAGCCATGCGGCTAGCTTATGGCGCCGTCATGCGCCATCGCGTGGAAAGAGTGGAAATTTGCCCGCGTCACGGCTAGGAGGCCCGCTCCCCTGCCGATACGAGCCCGTTTTGCCCCCACCCGCTCCCCATTCTGCCCCTGACGCGCCCGCGACCGGTGCCAAAGAGCCGCCCTTCACGGGCAAGCGGATCGTGCTGGCCTTCAATCCGGCTTCCGGCAGTTTCCGCCCCGAACTTTTGCGGCAATTGCAACAGGCGCTGATCGATCAGGGCCATGGTGTGCGTGCCGAAAACAGCCGTGTTTTTCGCTTTTCGCCCGATGATCCGGTGGACCTGATCTGCGCCTATGGCGGGGATGGCACAGCGCGCACCGTGGTGCAGATGAATGGCGAGGCCGCCGATGGCGCTGCCTATTGCACCTATCCCTCGGGCACGATCAACCTGTTGGCCCGCGAGGCAGGCTATCCGGCCAACCCGAAGCAATTCGCCCGCCTTATTTCCGCGCGCCAGTCCCGCCCCACGCATTTTGGCCAGATCGACGGACAAGCCTTCCTGTGCTGTGCCTCGGTCGGGCCCGATGCCGAAGTGGTGGCCCGCGTCTCGCCCAAATGGAAGCGGCGGGTGGGCAGGCTGGCCTATGGGTTGGCGGCGCTGGGCATGCTCTGGCGCTGGCCAAGGCGCAAATTCCGCTTCACGGTCGATGGCGCGGAACTGGAAGGTGAAGCCCTGTTCGTCTGCAAGGGCCGCTACTATGCCGGCCCATGGATGATCGACCGACAGGCCAGCCTGCACAAAGACAGTTTTCAGGTCCTGATCCTACCGCGCGCGGGCCGACGGGACCTGATCCGGCTCGGTCTGGCCACCATGATTCACCCTGCACTGGGCAGCCGCCAGTGGCATAGGCAAAGCGCGCGATCGATCGATATTGACGGGCCAGAGGGGATTGCGGTGCAGGCCGATGGCGACATCATCGCCGCCACCCCGTCGCGCATTCGACTGGCACCTTTTTTCTTGAACTTTTTGTGACAAGCCAACAAGGAAGCGCCTGAGCCAAGCAACAGCTTGCCCGGGACCCATCCGTCAACACGATTTTCGGGCGCAGCCCTTAAGAGAATTCGCCAAGCATGACCATCCAACCCACTGGCCTCCTTGGACAAAATCAAGAGACCGCTGCCTCTGATCCCATCCGTCCCTGCGTACCTCTGCGCTGGTTGACGGTGGCCTTGATGGGCAGTTGTGCGGTCGTGGCCGGGTTGATGGTGCAGAATCAGTTGGGCATCAACTGGCGAAATGGAGCGTTTGCCGCCTTTCTGGCCATTCTGGGCGTTCTGGGTCTGGCGCGATATTGGGCAGTTCCAGCAGCGACCACGGCCCAAAGGCGCACCCGCGATTTTTGCGAATATGCCTTATTGATGGTTTCAGCCAGCGCGATTGGCGGTGTTGCCTCCTATGCCACAGCCAGCGACACCCAAGGCTTTGTCGACCCCTTGTTGGCCGGACTGGATGCCAAGCTGCATTTCAACTGGCTGGCATGGTATCAAATGGTGATCCACCATCCTGTGCTGCAACATCTGGGGGCGGCAGCCTATAGCTCGATCTATGTCTCGCCGGTGATCCTGTTGGGCGCGATTGCCTGGTCGGGGGATCGCTCCGCCGCCCAAAGGTTTCTGTTCACCTATTGGCTGGCGGCAACCATGACCTTGGCGCTATTCCCGCTGTTTCCGGCCAAGGGAGCGCTGGAATATCTCTGGCATGGGCCAATCCCCTATATGCCCACCAACAATCTCTATCAGGGCAGCATCATCCCCGCCCTGCGCCAACACACATTTGGCGAGATCAATCTGGGCGCCTTGCGCGGGCTGGTCTGCGCGCCCAGTTTCCACACCGTTTGCGCTACGCTTTACATCGTCACGGCATGGCCGATGCGGCGGCTGCGCTTTGTGTTGGTGCCGCTTAATGTAGCGATGCTGCTGTCCACGCCGGTGGAAGGCACGCATTATCTGTCCGATATGCTGCTCGGCTTTGCGGTGGCGCTGGTGGCACTTAAGCTGGAAGCCCTGCTCTCCACCCGCTTTTGTGCGCGTAGCGGCAAGATCAAAGGCTTTCGCCAAAGGGTGCCTGTGGTTTCCTGAAGCCCGTTTTCCGGCATCGACACCAGCCTTGCCAGCGCCCGCAGCGAATCCTTTGATTTGGTGCCGCCCCTCGTTTATGCGCATCGCCGAATGCTATGGCGCAATGCGATAGCGTAACGGATCGGGATAGGGCGCAGATGGAATCGGATCGGGTTTTGATTGCCGGCGGCGGCATTGGCGGGCTGGCACTGGCCCTGACGCTGCACCAGATCGGCGTGCCTTGCACCATCTTTGAAAGCGTCACCGAACTGCGCCCCTTGGGGGTTGGCATCAACCTGCAACCCAATGCCGTGCGCGAATTGGAAGCGCTGGGCATTGGCGAGGCGGATATGGAAGCCGTGGGCATTGCCGCGCGCGAATGGGCGCTGGTCGGCCTCAATGGCAAGGAAATCTATAGCGAGCCTCGCGGCAAGGTAGCAGGCTATCACTGGCATCAATATGCCGTGCATCGGGGCCGGTTCCATCTGATGCTGGCGGCCCATGTCCGCAACCGGCTTGGCGATGATGCGCTGCGTCTGGGGCAAAAGGTCACCGGCTATACCAAGCAGGCCGACGGTAGCGTGGTGGCCCATATCACCCATGCCGATGGCTCGCAGAGCGACGAGCATGGGGCGTTGCTGATCGGTGCCGATGGCATCCATTCCGCCATCCGCGCACAGATGCATCCCGATCAGCCCCCGATCCGTTGGGGCGGCACCTTGATGTGGCGCGGGACCAGCAAGTCTGTGCCGATCCGCACCGGCTCCTCCTTTGTCGGCCTTGGCACCCATCGCCATCGCGTGGTGATCTATCCCATCTCCGCGCCGGACGAAAACGGGCTGGCCGACATCAACTGGATCGCCGAACAGACCTATGATGCCAGCCACGACTGGACCAAGACCGGTTGGTTCCGCCCTTGCGAAGTGGCCGACTTTGCTCATCATTTCGATGGTTTCGTCTATGACTGGCTGGATCTGCCCGCGCTTTTGGCCAAGGCCGATGTCGCCTATGAAAACCCGATGATCGACCGCGATCCGATCCCGACCTGGGTGGATGGACCGGTGGCATTGATGGGCGATGCGGCGCATCCGATGTACCCTACAGGCTCCAACGGCGCCTCACAAGCGATCATCGACGGGCGAGTGCTTGGCCGCTATTTTGTGGAGCGCGGCGTCAATGCCGACAGCCTTGCCGCCTATAATGCCGAACTGTGCGAACCTGTGGGCCAATTGGCGCTGCGCAATCGCGGAGCGGGGCCGTTTGGCCTGCTCAATCTGGTCGATGAACGCTGTGGCGGCACGTTTGAATCCATCGACGATGTGATCCCCGAGGCCGAGCGCAAGGCCTTCATGCTGGCCTATCAATCGGCCGCCGGTTTCGCGCGTGACACGTTGAACGCGGCGCCGCCGATTATCGCTTCGGGTGCCAAGGCCAAGGAAAGGCTGTGCGATGACGCCAGCGCTTGAACCGGTCTGCACCCTGACCATCGCCTTGACCAAGCCGCATGAAATGGGCGCATGTGGCACGGGCACCAGACGCATCATCCCGATCAAGGGCGGGACGGTCGATGGCCCAAGGATCAAGGGACGCATTCTGGATGTGGGGGCCGATTGGCAAACGGTCTTGGCCGATGGCGTGGCCCAACTGGATGCCCGCTATGCCATCGAGACCGAGGATGGCGCGGTGATCGAGGTCCTTTCCCAAGGCATGCGGCATATGGCGCCGGAAGTGGCCGCACGTGCCGCTGCGGGTGAGGATATTCCCTTCACCGATTATTATATGCGGACATTTGTCAGGCTGGAAACCGGCCATGCATCCTATGACTGGGTCAATCGCGCGCTTTTCCTCGCTGCTGGTGGCAAGCGCGGCGCGGTGGTCGAACTGGATATTTTCCAGATCGGTTGAGGACAAAAGGGGCGGACGCTGGCAATCAGATGCCCGCCAGCATCGCGCCCTTTATCCCTCACCTATTACTTATGGTAAAAACCAATACACCATGATGCGGCCAATTATTACTTTGTCGGCGTAATATTGCAAAAGCGGCGCCGAAACCATTCCGCAAGGAAATATTCCAGAGTCGATGGAGCAGGCATTTGGCCTGCAGGCGACTTTGCTCATTTCGAAAGGCGCGAAAATACGGGAAAGCTCGTCCCCTGTCTGACAGGGACGTTGCCATAGAAAGGATGCGTCGATGGGGAACCTGTTTGCAAAAGTGTCCGAAAAGCTCATCATCGATGAGATCTCGCGCGTAGAAAACGCTTTAGCCTCAGGGGATTTATCCAGCAGGTTGCATGAATCCATCGGCAATGCGCCAACATCGGCGGTAGCGGCAGCCATCAATAGCTTGCTGGCACGGGCAACGGCTCCGGTGACGCAATTGTCATCCCAATTGAACCATATGGCCGACGAACATCATCGCGGCGATATTGATGTCATCATCGATGCACAAAGCCTGCCGGGCGACTATGGCGCAATGGCGCGACAGATCAACAGCCTGGTCTCGGCCCATATCCATGTGAAGAAACAGGCGATGGCCTGCGTCAAAGCCTTTGCCGAAGGTGATTTTAAAGCCCAGATGGAGCAATTGCCCGGCAAAAAGGCCTTTATCAATGACACAATTGAAACCTTGCGGAGAAATCTGAGCGGGTTGATTGCCGAAATGCGCCATATGTCGACCGAGCATGACCGTGGCTATATTGACGTGGTGATCGATGACGCCAAATTCCAGGGCGATTTTGGCATCGTGGCGCGCGGGATTAACGAAATGGTCGCGGGCCATATTGCGGTTAAAAAGAAGGCGATGGCCTGCGTAAAGGCCTTTGGCGAAGGGGATTTCAACGCGCCTTTGGAACAATTCCCCGGACAAAAGGCGTTTATCAACGAAACCATCGAGACGCTGCGGAAAAACCTGCGCGATATTACCGAGGAAATTCAACGCCTGATTACCGCCGCCACCAATGGAAAATTGGGCGAGCGCGGCAATGACAGCCGCTTCGTCGGCGATTTCGCAAGGTTGGTGGTGGGCATTAATGGCATGCTGGACGCCATCGTGTTGCCGATTGAAGAAGGTAACAAAGTCCTGCGTCTGGTCAGCGTCGGCGATCTCGACAAAACCGTCACCATCGAATGCCATGGCGACCATCAGAGGATGCGCGATTCCATCAATGCGCTGGTGCTGAACCTGCGCAAGACGGTCGATGTGGCAGACCGGATTGCCGAAGGCGATCTGACGATGGAACATCGCGCTTTGTCCGATGAAGACCGCCTGGGCTCGGCTCTGGCCGCGATGATCGATCGTTTGCGCAGCGTGGTCGGTGCCACTGCGGCGGCGGTGGACAGTGTCTCTGCCGGCAGCCGTCAATTGGCGGCCAGTTCCGAACAAGTGTCGCAAGGCGCCACCGAACAGGCCGCCGCAGCGGAAGAGGCTTCTGCCTCGATGGAACAGATGGCATCCAACATCAAACAGAATGCCGATAATGCCGCGCAAACCGAAAAGATCGCGCGACAATCCTCCAAGGATGCAGAAGTTTCGGGCAAAGCGGTTGAAAAGGCGGTGTCGGCCATGCGCACCATCGCCGAAAGGATAAGCATCGTTCAGGAAATCGCCCGCCAGACGGACTTGCTGGCCTTGAATGCTGCCGTCGAAGCGGCAAGGGCCGGTGAGCATGGCAAGGGCTTTGCCGTGGTCGCCTCCGAAGTCCGCAAATTGGCCGAACGCAGCCAAAGTGCCGCTGCCGAAATCGTGTCGGTCTCGGTCGACACCGTAAAGGTCGCGGCCGAGGCTGGCGAAATGCTGGGCCGACTTGTGCCCGACATTCGCCACACCGCCGAATTAGTGGCCGAAATCAGCGCCGCCTGCCGCGAGCAGGACATTGGCGCTTCGCAAATCAACGAGGCTATTCAACAATTGGATAAAGTCACCCAGTTGAACGCATCGGCCTCCGAACAGATTTCCTCGACCTCGGACGAATTGGCATCGCAAGCCGAAGAATTGCAGAACTCCATCTCCTTCTTCCGCACCGGCAATCACGCCATGGTACCCAGCAAGAAAGAACCCAAGCGGCAAAGCCAAGCCAAAGCGCTCAATATCGCATCCTTCAATGCCAAGGCGCCAGACAGAACGTCCCGCAAATCATTGAGAGTTGATCGCAAACTGCGCGATGCCGGCTACAGGCTGGATATGACCGATGGAGGAAGCGATGAAGATGACGGCGATTTCGGTCGAATAGCGGGGTAACAACCGAGGGGGCAAGAAGCCCCCTCACCCGCGTTTAGCGAAATAGGGTCAGATCGATGGCCTCGCCCATGGCCCGATAGCCTTGCGGACCAGGATGCAGAAAATCGCCCTTGTCATAGGTAGGTAGCAACCGGTCAGGATGGGCCGGATCGCGCGTGATGGCGTCAAAATCGATCACCGCGTCAAAATGGCCCTTGGCGCGAATCCAGTCGTTTACATTCTGGCGATCAGCCTCATTCTGCGCATCGGGGTGATAGAATGCGGTGCCCATGAAGGGCATAATCGTTGCGCCAATCACCTTGACCCCGCGCGCATGGGCGCGGGCAATAATCTGGCGATAGGCGGCAATCATGTTGGCAACCAGACGCTGATGCTCGGCCAGCGGAACGGGAGCCTCGCGGGTCAACGTGCCAATATCGTTGATGCCCTCCAACACAATGACATGACTCAGGCCCGCCTGACTCAACACATCCCGTTCAAACCGCGCCAAAGCATTGGGGCCCAAACCATCATGCAGCAAGCGATTGCCGCCAATGCCCTGATTGATCACCGCCTGATTGCGGAAACGCGGGTCTGCCTGCAGGCGCTGCGCCAAGATATCGGTCCAGCGGTTATTGCCATTGGTGGTGGTGCCATGGCCATCGGTGATGGAATCACCCAAAGCGACAATCACCGCCGCAGGAGCACAGCGCTCCACTTCGACACCGGCCAACTGGAACCAATGGTCGGTGGTGCTCGCCCCCGGCATATCGGCTGCCTCGCGCTGATCGCCGGCCAGAAGATAGCTGGTCGCGCGCGATCCGGGATGGCTGGTCTGGTTGGCGGGATCGGCGTCATAGGCAATGGACACCGCCAGATCACGCCCCGCTTGCATGGGCAAATCCACCGCGTCCGACCAATAGTCCGCGCCCGCCGGAATCGTAACCTCTTGCCGGCCATCAAAACGCACCGGGCGGATCGAGAGCGGATCGACCGCCGCATGGGCCGGATCCTGCGCCAGCGCGACGCTGACACCTTTCAATGTCAAAGGCTGTGTTCCGGCAAAATTGGACAGGCGCAGCCGGACCTTTTGCCCGCCCAAGGACAGGCGCAGGATTTCGCGCAAGGTTTTGCCCGCGAAACTACCGGCAGGCAGCGCATTGTTGGCATCGGGCTGAAACTGGGCCGATCCCCAGGCGGCCACCCATTGCGCCTTGCAACCGCCTTCGGCCTGCGGCTTGGCCCATGCTTGCGGCCCCACGGCGATCAGCCCTGCGGCCAGCGCCGCCAACATGCCCTGCTTCATCGCTCACCCTATCGTTATAAAGGGGCCGGTCCTACGACCAGCCCCCCGTTTGATCCCATAATGCCGGATCAGAAGCTACCCCGCAGACCGAACAGGATCTGACGACCCGGCCAGTAGATGGAGTAAGTGGCATTGTCATAGCCAAAGACGGTGCGGATCGGCTGATTGGTGATGTTGAGCACATCCACCGTCGCCTTCACCTTGCCGCCAAGGATGGGCAGGGCATAGCTGGTCGACATATCCAGCTGGCCACGCGCCACCGATTTCAACGGAACGGCGATGTTGTTCTGCGGACCATTGGCCGCGATGGCACCATCATTCCAGACATAGTTCAGGCTGAAGGAAACACCATGACCTTCATA
Organism: Novosphingobium umbonatum; assembly: GCF_004005905.1. Taxonomy (GTDB): domain Bacteria; phylum Pseudomonadota; class Alphaproteobacteria; order Sphingomonadales; family Sphingomonadaceae; genus Novosphingobium; species Novosphingobium umbonatum. The sequence continues at coordinate 21,480 of NZ_SACO01000004.1, read as the reverse complement.
AAAGCCCTGCAGGTTATAGCTCCACGGGCTGATACCGGTGGCCACCAGACCGGAAGACGAGGACTGCTTGATATGGGTGACATTGGCCGAAAAGCCGGTGCCCTTGATCAGGAAGTCCAGCGGCTGCACCCAGGTGGCTTCCAGCCCCTTGAGGTTCAGGCTTTGCAGGTTGACCGGTTGGGTCACGGTGACGGTGGCCGCCGAAGCCCCGCCACGGCCATCAATCGCCTGCTGCTGCGTCACGGTCAGCGACGAATAGGGAATGCCCAGCGCCGTAAAGGGCAAGGTTGTCTGCTGGTTGGTGGTGAAGCCGTCAATGTTCTTGTAGAACAGCGACAGGCCCACATATCCAATGCCGCCGGTGTAATATTCACCGCCCAGATCGATATTATTGGCCTTATAGGGACGCAGATCGGGGTTGCCACGGCTAGCCGTCTGGGCCGAAGGGTCCGAGAAGGTCAGGCCAGGCATCAGCGAACTGGCATCGGCGCGGGTGATCGTCTTGGACAGGGCAAAGCGCAACTTGGTCTTGGACGCCACATCATAGACGAAATTGGCCGAAGGCAGCAGGCCGCTATAGGTCTTGTTGAAATTCACATAGGAAATGGTCGAACCGATCTGCACCGGCCCTGCCACGCCCTGTTGGGTGCGATAATAGCGCAAGCCTGCGTTGGCCTTCAATTCACGGCCAAACAGGTCGAACACCCCGTCGCCCGATACATAGCCGCCAAAGGTCGATTCCTTGATATTACCCGTCGACCCACCGGTGACCGCCCCCAAAGCCTGCGGGGCGGTGTCGCGGTAATAGGCGTAATTGGTGGCCGCCATCAAAGAGGTGAGGTTGGGCGTGATCCAGCCCGTGTAGCCCACATTGGACGAGGACAAATGGCCGAAATTGTTGACCGCCGAGCCCAGCAGATACTGGCTGACCTGCGAGTTCAACACCGAACCGGTCGTCCCCGCGCAAGTCGAACCGCAAACCGATGTCTGGAAGGCTGCCGAATTGTCATAGGCGATGATCTGGCGCGTGGCACGGTCCCATGCAGCACCGGCGCGCAGCATCAGCTTGGAATCGCCCCAGGACAGATCGAGATGCGCGCCTTTGGTATCGGTGGTGCGGCGCACATTCTGCACCGTCACGCGATACCAGCGCCATCCGGCATTGGGATCGGCCAGATTGACATTGGTGGTGATCACCGGCTGCAGGGCACCGGTCGGGTTGCTGTAATAGACATCCACGCCCGATTGCGGGGTGGTCTGGAAATTGAATGCAGGCTGTTCGCGGAAGAAGGTCGAATGCCCGAAATTGACCTGCGCCTCCACCTTCAGCTTGTCCGCCGGTTTCCACATCACATTGGGGTTGATGTTGTAAAAGCGGGTGGTCTGCTTGAAGATCGCATATTCGTTAAAGAAGCTGGAATTGGCGAATGTGCCGTTGGTGACGATATTGTTGCTGTCCACCGTCAGGCCAATCGGAACCATGCCGCCGGTCGAGGTGGGCGAAGTGCCGGGGCCGGAATTGCGGACATACCAGTTCATGCTCGAACGGGTGTAGTCACGCTTGGAAACGGCATACATCGCGTCCAGCGCGAATTGCAGCGTATCGGACGGGCGCCATTCCAACGATACCAACGATGAAATGCGCGAGCGCGTGCCGCTGGTCAGGCTGTTACGGCCAAGGCGCGGGATGATCGCGCTGCCCAAAGTGGAGAGCGGCAGGCCAGAGGTCTGGGCCAGATTGACGGTCGAACCGGCGGTATAACCATGGCCGACATTATTGGGCATGACCGAGGCATATTGGAAACCGTTACCGGTACCAACATCGCCATTGGCCGAGCCCAGATTGCCATCGGTCCAGCCCACGGTTTCAAAGCCATCGATGCGGGTGCTTTGCCGCACGCCCGACACACCGACCAGAATGCCGAACGTGTCCCAGGTCTTGCTGGCGATCAAGGAGCCGCGCGGCGAGACCGAGAAATCGGTGTCAGTATACTGCCCTTGAGCAATAGCGGTGACATGAGTGCCCCGCTTGTCAAACGGGCGGGCGTTGCGCAGATTGACCACGCCAGCGGTACCGCCCTCCAACTGCGATGCCAGCGGGCTCTTGGACAGCTCCAGCTTGGTGAACAGTTCGGAAGGGAAAAGGTCAAGATCAACCTCGCGGTTGGCGCTGCCACCGGTCGTCCCGCCATCCGAAGCGACGGCGATCTGGGTGTTGTTCAATAAAACCTTGGAAAATGATGGGCCAAGGCCGCGAATAGCGACTTGTGTACCTTCACCGTTAATATCACGGTTCAAGCGAACACCAGGCATGCGGTTCAGCGTTTCAGCCAGATTGGTCGCCGGAAGCTTACCAATATCTTCGGCATAGATAGCATCGCCAAAGCCGACCATCGCCTGCTTGGCCATGGTCGCGCTTTTCAAAGACGCGCGCAGGCCGGTCACCACGATTTCATTGGCGGGTACATCATTCACTTGCGATGCGGCCGCAGTTGCGGTCTGGGCCTGTGCCGTGCCGATCACCGTCAGCGCGGTAGCGGCATAGAGGGATAGACGCATAGCGTGGGTATACGAAGTCATTCGCTTTCCTCCTCTCCTGTGCGCTGGTGGCCGATTCATCGGTCCATCTCGTATGGTAGCGCTATCAGATTTACGCCTGATGTGCGACCGCCAGCGCCTTGTCAAGTTCCTGTTATCGATGTGGCTGCAATGTTGATTACTTGTAGCGGTAAAACTTCACGCGCTGGATCTGCCACTGGCCAGCGGGGATCTGGATATGGCGGCCTTGGTGGGTTTGATCGCCATTCAGCAAGCGTCCCGCCCGCCACTGACCTGCCGAATCAAAGCGCCCCTCCCATGCCGAATCAATACCCGCCTGTCCCCCGCCATCCTTTGCCGGAGCAAAAGTCACTGTGACGCCCGAACCACCGATCAGATATTCCTCTGGCCCGATCTGCACGATTATTCCGCCCGCCTCGGCGGTTTTGGAGGACAGGGCCGGACGCTGGATGTCGGCATAGGCCACGGTAAACCGGTAATCCCCGATCACCGCCACTTGCGGCTCATAGAGCAAGGTCTCGTCATAGAGCGCCTTGGGCCGGAAACCGGCCATTTTGTTCAAACCCTGCGCCGCCAGAATATGCGGCGCCAACTGTTCAAGCACATCATAGGCCGCGCCCAATGCGCCGGACTTGTCATCAATGGATTCGATGGAGAAAGGCCCAAAGCCGATCGCATCCAATTGGCCTATCGCATAAAACGCATTGCCCGCGACTTGGGGATGGTCCGCATTATTGGCCTCGGGCACGAACAGGGGATTATCGGCACGCTTGTAGCGGTTCACAATATCCACAAAATTGGGAAAATAGATGTCGGGAGACAGCATATCGATGCTGGGCGCCCCCGCCTTCCATACATCGATCAAATGGGGCAACGGGCCACCACTGGGATATTCCCCCGGCAAACGTCCGGGCCGGTTGAGCGCGACATTGACATACATCGGCAGGTCATAGGCCGCCTTGCCCGCCTTGGTCAGTTCATCGGCGAAACGGGCATAATACCATGCGGTGAACACTTCCTCGGCGGCTATCCCGCCCCCGAAAACCTCTGCCCATGTGCCGCTGGTCCGCGCGCCTTGCGCCGCCCACAGGCGCTTCATCTCTGGCACCAAACTATCCCGATGCGCAGTCAGATAGGCGGTCAATTCCCTCGGCACCTGCCCTTGCCAAGCCGCCTGCGCCAATGGCCCATAATCGCGGGCCACCGGCAACATGCCGATCTCATTCTCGACCTGCAGCATCACCACGGTGTTCTGCTTGCCATCAACCTGTTTGATATGTGCCATCAAGGCCGCCAAGGCCTTCTGGTCCGAAGCCAAAGTCGTTGGTGCCATGGCCGAGAGGATTTCAACCTCTTGCCCATTGACCAGGGCCGCGCGGGGGAAACGGGCCTGATCGCGCTTCACCCAGCTGGGCACATAGGTGGACATGGAATTCTTCCACGCCCCGAACCACAGGAAAACCAGTTTCAGATTGTTGGCCCGCGCATCGCGGATCAGATTATCCACCTGTGTGAAATCGAACTTGCCCTCGACAGGCTCCAGCAACTCCCACTGAACCGGCGCCAGCACCGTGTTGAGATGCATGTCGCGCAATTTCTTCCAATGCGGCGCCATATAGGCCGCGCTGGAGGAGGAGGAGTTGCCCAATTCGCCCGCGATGAGCAGCATGGGCTTGCCCTGCACTTGCAATTGACGGGCAGTTCCCTGCTGTACCAAATGCGGCGGCTCGGCCATGGCAGGCAAGGACAGCGCAAGCGCCGACATGCCAGTCATGAGGCGAAAGAAGGCGCTCTGGCTCACAGTTTATAGGCCTTTTTGACGAGATTATAGGTCAGATCCTGCGCAACTTCTGCCGCTTCCCAATCGGCCATGCGATGTTCGGCCACCATCTGGGCAAGGAAGCCGCAGTCGATGCGGCGGGCCACATCATGGCGTGCGGGGATTGACAGGAAGGCGCGCGTATCGTCGTTGAAGCCGACCGTGTTGTAGAAGCCCGCCGTTTCGGTGGTGGCATGGCGGAAGCGGCGCATGCCTTCGGGGCTGTCATGGAACCACCATGCCGGACCCAGCTTCAAACAGGGATAATGGCCCGCCAACGGCGCCAATTCGCGCGCATAGACGCTCTCATCCAGCGTGAAGAGGATGATCGAGAGGCTGGCCTCATTGCCATATTTGTCCAGCAAAGGCTTGAGCGCGTTGACATAATCGGTGCGCATCGGAATGTCGGCACCCTTGTCGCGGCCCAGCGCTGCAAACAGGGCCTCGTTGTGGTTGCGGAAAGAGCCGGGGTGGATTTGCATCACCAGACCATCCGCAAGGCTCATGCCCGCCATCTCGGTCAGCATTTGCGCGCGGAACAATTCGGCCTCGGCGGCGGTGAAGCTGCCCTTGGCCACCTTGTCAAACAAAGCCTCGGCCTGCGCGGCAGACAGGTTGGCGGTTTGCGCAGTGGGGTGACCGTGATCGGTGCTGGTGGCGCCATGCTGCGCAAAGAAAGCGCGGCGCTGGCGATGAGCGGCCAGATAGCCGTTCCATGTCAGGCAATCCTCGCCGGTAATTTCGCTAAAGCGCTTTAGGTTATCGCGGAAGCCTTCGAATTCGGGGTCAACCACCGGATCGGGGCGATAGGCGGTAACCACCTTGCCGCCCCATGCGCCGCTGGCATTGTCAGCCTGAATGGCGGCGTGATGCTCCAGCGTGTCGAGCGGGCTTTCGGTGGTGGCGATCACCTCGATATTGTACCGCTCGAACAGGGCACGCGGGCGGAAAGCATCGGTGGCCAGCGCATCAGTGATCGTGTCGTAATAGAGATCGGCCGTGTCCGATCCCAGCATCTGGGTAAAACCAAAGACTTCGCTGAACACCCAATCCGACCACATGCGCGAGGGCGTGCCGCGATAGAGGTGCCAATGCTCGGCCAGAATGCGCCATGCCTTGCGCGGGTCATAGGTCGCCTTGTGGTGGCCAATGCCCAGATCGGCCAGATTGACGCCCTGCGAATAGAGCATGCGGAACAGATAATGGTCAGGCCGCAGCAGCAGTTCGGTGGCATTGCCGAAAGGCTGGTTTTTGGCAAACCAGCTGGGGTCGGTGTGCCCATGCGGGCTGACAATCGGAAGGCCTGCAACGCTGGCGTAAAGCTCGCGGGCGATGGAGCGCAAGGCCGGATCGGCAGGCAGCAAACGGTCGGGATGGACCAGCAAGGGATGCGACATCGTCAATCTTTCGCAATGGATACCGGTCGATAGGCCGGATTGAGAATATGGAATGCCGCCAGCGCGACCATATAGGCACAGCCGCAAGCGATGAAGAACGGGCCATAGCTGCCCACCACATCCAGCAGCAGACCCAGCGATTTCGAAGCCAGAAATCCTCCCAAGGCACCGGCGAACCCGCCCAGCCCCACGAGCGTGCCTTGGGCAAAGCGTGGAAACTGATCGCCCGGTAGCGAGAAAACGTTGGTGGAAAAGCCCTGATGCGCCGCGCAAGCCAGCCCGATCAGCGCCACCGCCACCCAGATGTTGCTGGCCGCCCCCGCGCCCATCACCGGCAGAGCGAAGAGGGCCGCTGCAAACATCGCCCGCTTGCGCGCCGTCCCCACCGCCAAGCCGCGTTTCAACAAGCGCGAGGAATACCACCCGCCCACAATCGCCCCGACATCGGCCAGAATATAGATGACCACCAATGGCGGCCCGAAATTCTTCAGGTCATAGCCATAGGTCTTGTGAAAGAAATCGGGCAGCCAGAACAGGAAGGTCCACCAGACCGGATCGATCAGAAAGCGGGCCACCATATAGGCCCATGCCTCGCGATGGCGCAGCACGGCCAGAAAGCCCGCGCGGCCAACGGTTTCGGCAGGCTCCGCCTCGACCCAGGCACGCTCTTCGGCCGATAGCGCGGGATGATCGGCGGGCGCGCGGTAAAACAGCCACCATGCCGCCAGCCAGACGAGATTGAACGCCCCCGTGATGATAAAGGCCCAGCGCCAGTCAAACCCCAAACCGGCCACAATGAAGGACACCAGCAAAGGCGTGACCAGCGCCCCGACATTGGCGCCTGCCCCGAAAATGCCGATAGCCAGCGCCCGCTCGCGCAAGGGAAACCATGAGGAAATGGCCGCCAGGGCCGAAGGATAGGTGCCCGCCTCACCCAAGGCCAAGGGCAGGCGCGCCACCACGAACTGCCCCGTCGATGTGGCCAGCGTTTGCGCGAAATGGCCAATGGTCCACGCACCCATCGCCAGCAGATAGCCGATACGCGGCCCCACCCGGTCAATCAGCGCGCCAAAGAACAGAAAACCTATCCCATAGGCGATCTGGAAATAGCCGGTGATGTCGCCATAGCCGGTGTTGGTCCAATGATAGAGCGCGGCCAGTTGCGGCTTGAGCACCCCCAGCACCAGCCTGTCGATATAGGACAGCACCACGGCGGCAAACAGCAGCCCGCAAATCATCCAGCGCACCCGCCCTTTGGGCGGTGTGGCCTTTGCATCCTCTCCCATGGCCGATCCTTACCAGTTGTACATCGTGCCATCTTCCAACCGGTTCACCGGCAGGAAGGCGCGCTTATATTCATATTGCACGGCCAGATCCTCATCGATCTCCACCCCCAGCCCCGGGGCATCGCCCGGATGCATCATGCCATCCTTGAAGCTATAGGCATGGGGGAATACAGCGTCCGTCTCGGGCGTATGGCGCATATATTCCTGAATGCCGAAATTGGGCACCGACAGGTCGAAATGCAGCGCCGCGGCCATGCACACCGGCGACAGGTCGGTGGCGCCATGGCAACCAGTGCGGATCTGATAGAGATCGGCCAGCGCGGCAATGCGGCGCAGATGGGTGATCCCGCCCGCATGCACCACCGTGGCGCGGATATAGTCAATCAACTGGTTCTGGATCAGATCCTTGGCATCCCAGATCGAATTGAAAATCTCGCCTACCGCCAGCGGGCTGGTGGTGTGTTGGCGGATCAGTTTGAAGGCTTCCTGATTTTCCGCAGGCGTCGCATCCTCCAGCCAGAAGGGGCGGTAAGGCTCCAGATCCTTGCCCAGACGCCCCGCCTCGATCGGGGTCAGGCGGTGGTGGATGTCATGCAGCAGATGCACGTCCCAGCCCAGAGCTTCGCGCGCGGCCTTGAACAGTTCGGGCACCACGCGCATATATTTCGACGTGTTCCACACGTTTTCGGTGGGCAGGTCCGCATCGGCGGGTTCGTAGAAATATTTGTCTTTCGACACGCCATAGGTGCTGGCCATGCCCGGCACACCGCATTGCAGACGGATCGCCTTGTAACCCTGCCGCTGATATTCCAGCGCTACCTGCACCGTATCCTCGATGCTGGTGCCATTGGCATGGCCATAGACCATCACCCCGTCGCGGCTTGCCCCGCCCAGCAATTGATAGACCGGCAGGCCCGCAATCTTGCCCTTGATATCCCATAGCGCGGTATCCACCGCCGCGATCGCGCTCATCGTTACCGGCCCGCGCCGCCAGTAGGCGCCCTTGTAGAGATATTGCCAGATGTCCTCGATCCGATGCGCGTCCCGCCCGATCAGACAGGGGATGACGTGATCGGCCAGATAGCTGGCCACCGACAATTCGCGGCCATTGAGCGTGGCATCGCCAAGGCCGTACACGCCCGCATCCGTCTCGATTTTCAACGTCACGAAATTGCGGCCGGGGCAGGTTACGATAACCTTGGCGCCAGTGATGATAGGCATGGGGGACTTCCTGTGTTCCAGATAGTTTCGATAGGTTGCGCGCAGATCAGGGCGCGACGGTCAAAGTGGCGCTTTTCAGATCGACCGAATTGTCGCCGGTCATGATCTCGAACTCGCCCGGTTCGACCACGCGATGCATCGATCCGTCCCACATTTGCAGCGCTTCCGGTCCCACGGTAAAGGTGACCTTGCGCGTCTCGCCCGGCTTCAGGGTTACGCGCTCAAAGCCCTTCAACTCCTTGACCGGGCGGGTGACGGAACTGACCTTGTCGCGGATATAGAGTTGCACCACATCATCACCGGCGCGCTGGCCGGTGTTGGTGATGTCCACCGCCACCTGCACCTTGCCCGCCACGCCGATTGTATTGGCCGACAGGCGCGGGGCCGACAGGGCAAAACTGGTGTAACTCAGGCCGTAACCAAAGGGATAGAGAGGGGCTGTCGTGTCAAACAGATAACCACGGCGCGCGCTGGGCTTGGCGTTATAGAACATCGGCAATTGCCCCACCGAACGCGGGATTGTCACCGCAAGATGGCCGCCGGGGTTCACATCGCCGAAAAGCACATCGGCGATAGCATGTCCGGTCTGCTCGCCCAGATACCAGCCTTCAAGGATGGCATTGGCCTGCTCGCTGACCTTCACCGCCGAGGCGGGGCGGCCATTGATCAGCATGACCGCGATCGGTTTGCCCAGAGCCTTGAGCGCATCGAACAATTCCTGCTGCTCACCCACCAGATCAAGGCTGGGGCGGTCGCCCAGATGGTTGTTGGCCCAGCCCTCGCGGCTCGATTGTTCGGTATCGCCCAAAGTCAGCACGATGCGGTCGGCCTTTTTGGCCACTTCCACCGCCTCGGCGATCAGCTTGCGATTGGCGGCGGGGTCGGACTTGGTCACGCTATCGGCCCACCAGTCATCGTCCTCGGTGATCTTCACGCCTTGGGCAAACAGGATCTCGGCCTTGGTTCCCACCTTGGCCTTCACACCCTCCAGAATGGACACCGGATGCGCAGGCTGGCCGTAATAGCCGCCCAGACGCGCCACCGCGATGCTGGGGCCGATCAGGGCAATCTTGCCTTCCGGCTTCAACGGCAACATGCCATCGTTCTTTAACAGGGTAATCGCCCGCTGCGCCGCAGTGCGGGCCAAAGCGCGTGCTTCATCATTGTTGGTGATCTTGGTCGCATAGGCGGCATCGGCATAGGGATGTTCAAACAAGCCGGCGCGGAACTTCAACTCCAGCATCCGGCGCACCGCCTTGTCCACCTGCGCCTCGGCCACCTTGCCCTCGCGCACCAGCTTGCCCAGCGAGGCATAGGACAGACCCTCGGGCAGGTCGGCATCCACGCCCGCGTCCAAAGCCCGCATCGCTGCGCCTTCCAGACTGTCGGTAATGTGATGGATGCTCATCAGCTGATCCACCGCCGAATAGTCCGACACAACCGCGCCCTTGAAGCCCCATTCGCCGCGCAGCACATCACCCAACAACCATTTGTTGGCATGGCTGGGCACGCCATCGATCTCGTTATAACTGGCCATCACGGCCTCGATGCCGGTACGCTTCACAACCTGTTCAAAAGGCGGAAAGAAATTCTCGCGCAATTCGCGTTCTGAAATGGGTGCGGGGCCAACATTGGTGCCACTCTCGGGCTGGCCATGGCCGGTCAGGTGCTTCAATGTGGCAAATACCTTGCCCGGCGCCAATTGACGCTGATGGCCGGAGCCTTGCAGCCCTTCGACCGCCGCCACGCCCATCTCGCCCACCAGATAGGGGTCCTCGCCAAAGGTTTCCTCGATCCGGCCCCAGCGCGGTTCACGCGCAATATCCACCACCGGCGACAACACCAGCGACACACCCCGCGCGGCAATTTCACGCCCGATCACCTTGTTCACGTCGCGGACCAGAGCCGGATCCCAGCTGGATGCCATCGCCATCGACATGGGAAAGCTGGTCGAGCCGACACCCGTATGGCCGTGCAGCCCCTCCTCATGGAACAGAATCGGGATGCCAAGGCGGGTTTCGGTCAGGGCCCATTTCTGCAAGGCATTGACTAGCGCCACTGTTTCGGCAGGATTACGCCCCTTGGCCACGCGCGGACTGACCGCGCCCTTGGCATCGGAAGGGCGGGTAAAATGGCCAAGACCCTGCGGATATTTGGCGCGCAGCCTGGCGAGATCGAGTTGCAAATTCTCGTCAAAAATTCCGACCTTATTTTCCCAGACCGTCGTGATCTGGGCGATCTTTTCCTCCAGCGTCATCCTTGCCAGCAAGTCATCAACCCGGGCCTCGACCGGCGCCTTGGCATCCTTATACAGCGGCATTTCCTGCGAAGTGGCGGCAGGCGTAGCGGCAAAAGCGGGGGACACCCCTGCCCCGGCGACCAAAGCGAACGCGGACACAGCGCACAGCGTGCGGGCAATTTTTGACATGAATGACCTCTCCGACAGGAAACGACCTGAAGTTTGTGAATAGAGCTTGCATCGCCCCTCTTGTTACCGCTAACATTACTCCAAGTGATCACGGTGTCAATGCCCCTTTGCTAAAGGGGTGATATCGTCGCCACCATGCGGAATTTGCACAAGAATGGAGCGTCGAGCCGATCTGCGACTCCGTCCGGCAAGAGAGGATTTCTTCGATGCGCCCCCTATTGACCGCCCTCGCCCTGCTGGCCCTGATGCCCCAGACAGTGGCCCATGCCGAAGACGGCCATGAACTATGGCTGCGCGCATCCCCCCTGCCCGCGCCACAACGATCGGCCCTGCGCCATCAGGCCACCCGGCTTCAGACCACCGCCCATGGCCCTACCGCCCGATTGGCCTTGGCCGAATTGCAACGCGGTCTGGCGCGATTGGGCGCGACACCAGCGCGCGGAGGCAAGGGCGGGACCATCACGCTGGAACTGGTGCAGGATAGCCGCATCAACGATGAAGGCTTTCACATCACCGCCCGCCCCGATGGCCAGACCGTGATTGCCGCCCGTCGCGAAATCGGACTGCTGTATGGGGTCTTTCATTATCTGCGGCTTGCCGCGACGGGTGCGCCCTTGGCCACATTGGATCTGGCATCTTCCCCGCGCGTGCAATTGCGGGTGCTCAACCATTGGGACAATCTGGATGGCGTGGTCGAACGCGGCTATTCGGGCCGCTCGATCTGGGACTGGTGGCGCCTGCCCGACTGGCGCGATACGCTTTACACCGAATATGCCCGCGCCAATGCCTCGCTGGGGATCAATGGCGTGGTGGTCAACAATGTCAATGCCAAGAGCACCAGCCTGACCGCGCCTTATATTGCCAAATTGGCGGCCATCGCGGGTGAATTGCGCCCTTGGGGTATCCGCGTTTACCTGTCTGCCCGCTGGACTGCGCCGATGGAGATTGGCGGATTGAAAAGTGCCGATCCGCTAGATCCAGCGGTTGCCGCATGGTGGCGCGCCAAATCCGACGAGATTTACGCCGCCATTCCCGACTTTGGCGGCTTTCTGGTCAAGGCCAATTCCGAAGGACAACCCGGACCACAAGATTACCGGCGCAGCCATGCCGAGGGCGCCAATATGCTGGCAGCGGCGGTAAAGCCCCATGGCGGCGTGGTGATGTGGCGGGCCTTTGTCTATGCCCATGATAATCCCGACGATCGCGCCAAGCAGGCCTATAATGACTTCCAACCGTTGGACGGGCAATTTGCCGACAATGTGTTGGTGCAGGTCAAAAATGGCGCGATCGATTTCCAACCGCGCGAGCCTTTCCATCCGCTGTTCGGCGCTATGCCCAAAACCAATCTGATGATGGAATTCCAGATCACCAAGGAATATGTGGGCCAATCGACCCATCTGACCTATCTGGGCACACTGTTTTCCGAGACATTGCAGGCCGATACACAGGCCAAAGGCACCGGATCAACCGTGGCCAAGGTGGTGGACGGGACGCTGGACGGGCATAGATTGACCGGCATGGCGGGCGTGGCCAACATCGGGGCGGACCGCGATTGGTCAGGCTCGATCTTTAATCAGGCCGACTGGTATGCCTTTGGCCGTCTGGCATGGGATCCAGAGCTTTCGCCCGAGACCATCGCACGCGAATGGGCCGCGCAAACCTTTGGCCCCGCGCCCAAAGTGGTCAACACCGTCACCACGATCATGATGCCCTCACGCGAGGCGGCGGTGGATTATATGACGCCTTTGGGGCTGGCCCATGTGATGGGCACCGGCCACCATTACGGCCCCGCGCCATGGGTCAGCCATCTGGCCCGACCGGAGTGGAATCCGGTCTATTACCACAAGGCCGACGCCCAAGGCATAGGCTTTGACCGCAGCGCAAAAGGCAGCAATGCCATCAGCCAATATGCGCCGCCCATTGCGCAAAAACTGTCCGATCCGGCCACCACGGACGAGCGGCAATTGCTGTGGTTTCATCACCTGCCCTGGGATTACCGTTTGAAGAATGGGGAAGCCTTGTGGAGCGGCATGGTACATCACTATGACGCAGGCGTGGCGCAAGTGGCCCGTATGCAGGTGCAATGGGATAGTCTGCAACCCTATATCGACAAAGAGCGTTTTGCCAAAACCCAGGCCTTTCTGGCCATTCAACGGCGTGAGGCGCAATGGTGGCGTGATGCCTCCATCGCCTATTTTCAATCGGTCAACCATTTGGACCTGCCCTCAGGCAGCGCCAAGCCTGCCCATGATCTGGATTGGTACAAAGAGCAAAACCTGCCCTATGCGCCAGGCAATCCATGAAAAGGCATGATTTCGATTGGTGCGCCAGTCTGTATGCGATACGCACCAATTTCGCTCTCTGCACCCCGTTTGAGCCCATGGATTGATGACCAGAACCCGTTCCCGCAGCCAACGCAACGCCGCCACGATCAAAGATGTGGCCCAACATGCGGGCGTATCCTCAATGACGGTTTCGCGCGTGATCAATGGCGATGGCATGGTGCGCGATACCACCCGCGCCAAAGTGACCGAAGCGATCAAGGCGCTCAACTATTCCCCCAGCGTCGCCGCCCGCCAATTGGCAGGCGGGGACGAGCTGCGCATCGCGCTGGCCTATGCCAATCCTTCGGCGGCCTATCTGTCAGAATTGCTGATGGGCTGTTTGGAACAGACCAGTCGACTGAACGTGCAATTGACGTTGGAACGGTTCGAACCTGATTGCGCCGTGGCCGACGTGGTCAAACATCTCAAGCGAGGTCAGGTCAACGGGATCATCCTTCCCACGCCCCTATGCGATAGGGAAGATATGTTGAGCGCCCTGCAGGATGAAAACATCCCCACGGTCACCGTCGCACCGGCCAGCAATCGCCCCGATAGCCATTGCGTCTATATCGACGATTTTGAAGCCGCCAAGGAAATGACCCGATATTTGATCGATACGGGCCATCGCCGCATCGGCTTTATCAAAGGCAATCCCCAGCATGGCTCCAGCGTCAGACGCTATCGCGGCTTTCTGGCCGCTTTGGCAGAGGCAGGGATGGACATGGACCCGACCTTGGTGGAGCAGGGCCTCTACACCTATCGATCAGGTTTGAGCGCGGCGGAAAAATTGCTGCGCCTGCCGCAACGTCCCACCGCCATCTTTGCCAGCAACGACGATATGGCCGCGGCCACGATTGCCATGGCACATATGATGATGCTGCATGTGCCGTTTGATTTGAGCGTTTGTGGTTGCGACGATACGCCCTTGGCCACAACCATTTGGCCCGAACTGACCACCATCCGCCTGCCGATCCGTGAGATGGCCATGTCCGCCACGGAAATGTTGGTAGAGGCCGTACGCAGCCGCAAGCGCAAGTCCAAAATCCAGCACCAACTGTTTGATTGCAAGCTGGTACGACGCCAATCCGATGCCCCCCCGCCGTCCTATGGGCGCGGCTAGGCGTTTGGTGGTCCGGCAAAATCCAGCGGGGGCAGCGGCAAAGCAAAGCGGCAATAACCAGCCATGCTTTCATGCGACCAATGCAGATCAAAGCAAAATGTCTACGCGATTTCCATTAATACAAAAAAATTTCAAAATAACTGAAATGACTCACGCAACCATCACCAGCGCTGGCTTACCCTATTAATATAGGCTTATGCTTATATAAACGGGAGAGTGCCTGATCAATGACCGGAACACAATCCGGCAATGGTCAGGATAGCAATTAGACGCGACTCAGGCGAAGTTCAAATACGTACCTTGGGGCGTGTCCAGATGCGTAAGAGGGATCGGCTATGGGCAATTTCTTCACACGTGTGTCGGACAGAACGGTCATTGACGAAATCGAGCGGGTAAGACAGTCGCTGGCCAATGGCGAATTGTCAGCCAGACTGCACGAAACGGGCGGCAATAACCCGCCAACGAACGCCATACTCTGCGCGATCAATGGCCTGCTGGAGAGCGTGACGCAACCGGTCAACGAGATCTCGACCCAAATCGCACGCATGACCGCCGAGCACGAGCGTGGCGACATAGATGTCATCCTTGATACCAGCGCCCTGCCCGGAACTTATGGCAAGATGGCGAGGCAGGTTAATGAATTGGTTGCGGCACATATAAAGGTCAAGAAGCAAGCGATGGCCTGTGTCAAAGCCTTCGGCGAAGGGGATTTCAAGGCTTCGATCGAGCCATTGCCGGGCAAGAAGGCCTTTATCAATCAAGCACTGGACAGTCTGCGCATCAATCTTACCGGCCTAATCGCCGAAATGCAGAACATGTCCAGTGAGCATGAGCGCGGCGATATTGATGTGATGATCAATAGCGCCAAGTTTCAAGGCGATTTTGCGCTGGTCGCCCGTGGCATCAACGACATGGTAGCAGGCCATATTGCGGTCAAGAAAAAGGCGATGGCCTGCGTCAAAGCCTTCGGCGAAGGCGATTTCAAGGCCTCGATCGAGCCATTGCCCGGCAAAAAGGCCTTTATCAACGATACGCTGGAAACCTTGCGGGGCAATCTCGTCGGCCTGATCGCCGAAATGCGGCATATGTCCAGCGAGCATGATCGTGGCTACATCGATGTGACGATTAATGACGCCAAGTTTCAAGGCGACTTCGCGCTGGTGGCGCGCGGCATCAACGAAATGGTGGCCGGTCACATCGCGGTGAAGAAAAAAGCGATGGCCTGCGTCAAGGCCTTTGGCCAAGGCGATTTCGACGCGCCGCTCGAACAATTCCCCGGCCAGAAAGCCTTTATCAACGAGACGATCGAGACTTTGCGCAAAAACCTGCGGGACATCACCGGTGAAATCCAGCAATTGATTGTCGCGGCCACCAAAGGGCAGCTGTCCAAGCGTGGCGATGCATCGCGCTTTGTCGGCGATTTTGCCGGACTGGTGCGCGATATCAACGGTATGCTTGATGCGATCCTTTTGCCGATCGAAGAGGGCAATCGTGTGCTGCGCCTGTTGAGCAATGGCAATTTGCAGGAAAAGGTCGAAATGGAATGCCATGGCGACCACCAAAGGATGCGGGACGCGGTGAACGCACTGGTTGTGGCCATGCGCAGCACGGCGCATGTGGCCGACCGCATCGCTGGCGGCGATCTGACGGTGGAGCATCGCGCTCTATCACGCGATGATCAATTGGGCAGCGCACTGGCCGCCATGATCGACCGCCTGCGCAAAACGGTGGAGGTGGCTGATCGCATTGCCGATGGCGATCTGACCGCCGAGCATCGCGCCCTGTCGGAGGCTGATCAGTTAGGCGGCGCTCTGGCTTCGATGATCGAGCGGCTTCGCAATGTGGTGGGAATGACCACGCTGGCGGTCAACAATGTATCAGCGGGCAGCAAGCAATTGGCAGCAAGTTCCGAGCAAGTCTCGCAAGGGGCGACAGAGCAAGCCGCCTCGGCCGAGGAGGCATCGGCATCCATGGAGCAAATGGCTTCCAATATTAAACAAAACGCCGACAATGCGGCACAAACCGAGAAAATCGCCCGCCAGTCGTCCAGGGATGCCGAACTGTCGGGACAGGCTGTTGAAAAGGCGGTGCTGGCCATGCGGACCATCGCCGAAAGGATCGGCATCGTTCAGGAAATCGCCCGCCAGACAGACCTGTTGGCGCTCAATGCCGCAGTAGAAGCCGCGCGGGCAGGCGAACATGGCAAGGGCTTTGCGGTCGTGGCATCCGAAGTGCGCAAACTGGCCGAACGAAGCCAAAGCGCGGCGGCCGAAATCGGGGCAGTCTCGTTTGAAACGGTCAAAGTGGCCACCGACGCGGGGGAAATGCTCACACGCCTTGTGCCGGACATTCGGCGCACGGCGGAATTGGTGTCGGAAATCAGCGCCGCATGCCGTGAGCAGGATATTGGTGCGGCTCAAATCAACGAGGCTATTCAACAACTCGACAAGGTAACACAACTCAATGCCACGGCCTCGGATCAAATTTCGTCGACCGCGGAAGAATTGGCCGCACAGGCCGACGAATTGCAAAACTCTATCGCCTTCTTCCGTACTGGAAATCAATCCCATATGAACCGGCATGCGCCCTCAGCCTCTCGCGCGACCGCAGAGCCACTTTGCATGCCCGCCTTTGGCAACCACACCGCGCGCTGGGCCAACAGGCAACAACCGCCAATGCCGAGGGGCAATGGCTTTACTCTGGACATGTCTGATGGCGGCATGGACGCAGACGACCAACTGTTCAGCCGCAATCTGTAACACATGATCGAATGAACCAAACCGTATTTGTTTGATGATTTCATCAACACTTGTGTGAAAACCCATCGGAGGCGGGAAAAGGCCCAATTCTGATCCTGTTATGAATTACAGCACGATTTGCGCCCATGATCCCGGGATCAGGCAACAAGATGCCCTGCTCTCGCCCGAATGGGTAGTGGGTCGCAAATCTGGCGGAGACATCATCGCCGCCCCTCGCATGAGGGGTGCAAACTCTTGCTTCAAGATATTATTCCAGCATTTGATGCCTGAACGCTTAAAAAGGCAGCGCAACACAAAGGCTGAGGCGATATTTTGTGGTAAGAACAATCTTGGCAAAGCACTCCGCATAATTCATAGAAAATGCCTACCGTGGATTTACGCATTCCTTTCGCCCACGGGGAGGCTGGTGACCGTCATGACGCTGGATATCAAAGACATCTATTCGGTCATTGAGCAAATCTACGAGGCTGCGGGCGAAGAAGAAGGAATGCACCACATTCTGAACCTGCTGAAGGGCCAGTTTCAGGCTGTCGGCGCTTTATGCTTTGCAACGCCCGACAATGCCGATTGGGGCGGTGGCGAAGCGCCTTTTTCCTTTTCTTTGAACGTGGGCTTTGACCAGAATGCGCTGGCCACTTTCCAGAATGATGTCTGGAAAGAAGATTACATGCTGCCTTTTATGGCGCGGCCCAGTTTTACCGCCGAAACCCATGAGATCCTGACACCCGAGGCCCAGAATAGCAGCGAATTTATCCATTGGCTGCGCCAGCATGCGGGCGCGGATCGTCGTATCGGACGCGTGGCGGAGGTTCATCCCGGAACGCGCAGCGGCCTGTCACTTTGCCTGCCCGTCGGGTTGGAGCGCAGCGCCGATATGCGGCAAGCCTTTGACAAAATCGCGCCCCATCTGGACCGCGTGATGGGTTTAAGCGTGCGTTTCGGGGAATTATCCGCACAACAGGCCTGCCTTGAAACCATGCTCAATCAAAGCCAGATGGCGGTGCTGCTGTTGGGGCGGAGCGGGCAATTGCTGTGGAGCAATCAGGCAGGCCAGATGTTGGCGGATGACCCCGGCCTGTTTCTATGGGCCAGAGGCGGCCCTGTGCCGGTGGAGCCTGTCGCCCAGAAAGCATGGCGTAGGCATATTGCCTTGCAGGGGCAAGAGCCGACTATCACACCGCTGTTGCGGCTTGGGCCGCGTCATCTGGCCAAGCTGGATCGCGTTTCAGCGCCATTGCGTCGCGCTTTTGGTCATCAGGCCTCGCATCTTGTCACTATCCGCCATCCGCAAGAACCCAAACAGGCTCTGGCGCAGGCCAGATCGGCTCTGTGGTCAACGCTGTTCGGCCTGACGCCCAGCGAGTGCCGCGTGGCCGACGCCTTGATGACCGGCCAACGTGTAGCCGATATTGCCACAAGCCTGGGCGTGGGCACAGAAACCATCCGCACCCACGAAAAGCACATTTTCGCCAAAATGCAGGTCCAATCACGGGCCGAGGCAGCGCATGTGCTCACCAGTCTGGCTTGAAAAGGCTGCGATGATGCAAACAGACCTGCTCAACCAAGCGACCGCAGCTTAGGCGGCTTCGGCGCGGATCTGGGCCTCAAGGCGCCGACGCACTTTCAGCGCGCCATTGTCGACCCTTGCGCTGATTTCCTGCGGCATGGTCGCGCCCGATTGCAGCACGCGCTCAATCGCCTCGATGGCATCGATGTCTTCGGGCTGGATGCGGCTGCCCATGCCAATCTGGATCTCGCCCAGATGCGGTTGGTCGATGCCGAAATTGCGTGCGGTCATCACCATGTAATGCATACGCGTTGGGCTGGCGGGGGTGATGATGTGGATATAGTTCTGGATACCAAGCTCGGCACCGGTGGCCGCGTCATACATCGCGCCGCCCGTGCGGATCATGCAGGGGCCCAGATATTCGGAATCAAAATGCTGGTGAACCGGCCCCGTCTGCTCGGGAAACTGCATTTTTATCAAGGGATTTAGCGGCAAGTTCTCGCCGCGCCGCTGCACCGTCAGACTGGTCTGGGTTTCTATCACAGACACCGGAATAGCGGCGACCTTTTCGCCACCGGGGATAGTCTTGTCATGGATGAAGGTAACATGGCTTAGATCAAGCAGGTTCTCGATCAGAAGCGTATAGCGGCCATCAACGGTTTTGATCGGATGCTCTTCCACCGCCCAATCGGGCCGCCCCAGCCCGATGCTGGCCACATCGGGGATATTGGCAGGGTCTGCCCGTTCGGCAGCGCCGGTCCAGATCCAGATCAGCCCACCGCGTTCCGCCACAGGATAACGACGCAACCGGGCATTTTGCGGGACACCGCTCTGGCTCGGCACGTTCTGGCATGCGCCATCCGGACCAAACTGAAAGCCGTGATAGCCGCATTGCACTGCGTCGCCCACCAAACAGCCCTTGGCCAGAGGAAAGGCACGATGCGGGCAGATCCCCGCCAGCGCCAAGGCTTCGCCTGCCGCGCTACGGTAAAGGATCACCGGCTCGCCCAGAATGTCGCGCGCCAACAGATCGCGCCCCACTTCCGAAGCATAGGCGGCCACCCACCATTGGTTGCGTGGATAGGGCTGATCGACGGACAGAGGGTACATGGCATTCTCCCGATTGCATGGTTTGTGGCCATGTTTGTCAATTGACCAACACTCTTTGTCAATCGAAAAACATTCATCCTTGCCCACGCCCTCCGGATGCGTCATGGGCAGGACATGACCGCAAACGACATTGCACCGCCCCGCCCCCGAACCGTCCGCCCCCAAACCGTTCGCTATGATGGCGCCCAAAATCGGCTGCGGGTGCTCGATGCCGCGCTCGATGTGTTTTCGCAGGTGGGCTATGAAGGCGCCAGCACGCGGGCGATTGCGGCCGCCGCCGGGATCGAGCAGGGGCATCTGGCCTATTACTTTCCCAACAAGATGGCGCTCTGGCGACAGGTGATCGAAACCTTCGCACAACAGGCCGAACAGCGCCTTGCCCATCATATCGCCTTGTCCGAGGGGGCGCCTGCTTGCGCCATCGCCAGAGCCGCCCTACCGGTGTTGCTGCGCGGTTTTGCCGAAAACCCGCGACTGACCCGCCTGATGCTTCAGGAAATGTCGGTGTCCTCCGACCGCAGCACGTGGCTGGCCGAGAATTTTGCGCAGCCGGTGTGGCGCTTGCTTGCGCCGGTGTTCAGCCAGATGCGCGCCGATGGGTATCTGGGGGGGACAGCACCGGAAATAGCCTATTTCAGCCTGATTGGCGCGGCGCTGATCACCTTTGGAAATCGCGCCTTGATCGCGCAGTTTTCGGGGATAGACCCTGCTGACGAGCACTGGGTGGAAGAGGCGATCGCCCACATGCTTGCACCGGTTTTCACCAGCACAGGACCGGCCAAATAGGCAGGCAAGGAGAACGCCACCTATCGGCTCGATTGCAATCTCCACTTTTTGTTGCGCTTGTCGATCGGCGGACCATCCTACTATTATGCGCCTATGGGCTGTTTGGCCCATTCGCCAGCTTTACGATCAACACCGGCCACCAATGCGGCCCAGGCACCACATGCTGTTTTCAAGGGAAGAGACCCAGTCCATGAGCTTTTGCGACACGATCTGGCAAGATGTCGCCCCGCTGCGCCGCGCGATCCTCGCCCAGCCTTTCCTTGCCGAGCTGGCCGATGGATCGCTCCCGACTGAAAGCTTCAGGCACTATATGCTGCAGGACAGTCTCTACCTTGCCGAATATGCCCGCGTACTGGCGATCGCAGCCGCGCGTGCACCTACGGCTGCGGGACGCCTCGAATTCTCGGACGGTGCCAAGGTTGCAGTTCAGGTGGAACAGGCGCTGCATCAGGCCTTTTTCGTACAGTTCGGTGTCACCCCCGAAATGGCGCGGCAGGCCGAGGCGACGCCCGCATGCCTTGGCTACACCAGCTACTTGGCCAGCCTCGCCGCAACGCGCAGCTACGAGGAACTGATTGCGGGCATCCTCCCCTGCTTCTGGGTCTATTGGGAAGTGGGCTGCGACATCAAGCCGCGCGCTGTCTCGCCCAATCCCTATGCCGCATGGATCGACACTTACGCCGCCCCCTCCTTCGGCGAGGCCACCGATCGGGTGCGCGCCTTGGTGGGCGAGGCCGCCGCCAGCGCCACGCCGACCACCCGCGCAGCCATGGCGACCGCCTTCCGCAACGCCACGCGCTACGAATGGATGTTCTGGGATTCCGCCTACCGGCGTGAGACCTGGCCGATCTGAGCGGGGCCTTGGAGGATTGTCTTCAATTGGCAGGTGTGGCGCCAACCGGAATAGCGTTGGCGCCACATGCTTTGAAAAGGCGTGTGGACAAAGGGTTGCGGATATGTCCCCGTCAAGCCATTTCTGGATAATCGACATATCCCGCCGCACCGCCGCCAAAGAAGTGGACTTGATGGGGTGGACGCCCCCCCCCGACGGCATTGATGTGCCATAGTGGAGGTGTTGAACACCACTTGAGGAGGCGTCCATGTCGGAGATTAGCACGATCGGATTGGATATCGCAAAGAATGTGTTTCATGCGCACGGGGCCG